>NZ_JAPFGB010000039.1 GCF_026241095.1 Saccharopolyspora sp. NFXS83
TGTCCTCGCGAGGAAGCCGCTGAGAACCCGCGGGTGACCAGGTTTTCGACGTGGGCTATGCGCTTCGCGCATCCAGGAACGGCCTTCGGCCGCAGGCAGGCGGGCTTCGCCGCCCACGGCACGGCTACGCCGCAAGGCAGGCGTGGTTTCGCCCGCCTACTGCACGGCTTCGTCGTTGATGGGCGGCGGAGGTTGCGGGCGGTCAGAGGAGCAGCAGGAGCTTTCCGGTGCTGCGGCGGCCTTCCAGGTCCTCGTGGGCTTGGCGGGCCTGGTCCAGCGGGTAGGTGCCGCCGATGCGGACGTCGAGCTCGGAGGACTTGATCGCGGCGAAGATCTCGCCCGCTCGCCAGTCGAGCTCCTCCCTGCTCAGGATGTGATGCGCCAGGGACGGACGGGTGAGGAACACCGAGCCCGCCGAGTTCAGGCGCTGCGGGTCCACCGGGGGGACCGGGCCGCTGGAGGCGCCGAACAGGGCGAGCGTCCCGCGGGGGCGCAGGACCGCGAGGCTGCCGTCGAAGGTGTCCTTGCCGACGCCGTCGTAGGCCACGTCCACGCCGCGCCCGTCGGTGAGGTCCCGGATCTCCTCGGCCACGTCCGCCTCGGTGTAGCGGATGATCTCGTCCGCACCGGCGGCGCGGGCCAGCTCCGCCTTCTCCGCGGTGGACACGGTGCCGATCACGTTGCCGCCCCGAGCCTTGATCAGCTGGGTCAGCAGCAGCCCGACCCCGCCCGCCGCCGCGTGCACCAGCGCCGTCTCGCCCGCGCGCACGGGGTGGGTGGAGGCGACCAGGAAGTGCGCGGTCATGCCCTGCAGCATCGCCGCGGCGGCGGTCCGCTCCTCGACGCCATCCGGGATGCGCACCGCGTTGCGCGCGGGCACCGCGGCGCGTTCCGCGTAGCCGCCGGGCGACATCACCCACGCGACCCGGTCGCCGGGGGAGAACTCGGTGACGTCCGGACCGACCTCGCGAACCGTGCCCGCACCCTCCACGCCGGGGGTGAACGGCAACGGCACCGAGTACAGCCCGCTGCGCTGGTAGGTGTCGATGAAGTTCACCCCGGCCGCGGCGACCTCCACCAGCAGCTCACCGGATTGCGGAGCCGGCTGGTCGAGCTCGGCGGACTCCAGCACTTCCGGTCCGCCATGGGCCGGTATCCGGATCGCGCGCATGCGTGCCTCCCTGCGTTCGTCGTTCGCGCCGGCGGCGGAACCGCCACCGGGCCGGTCCCCACTCTCGCAGGAGTGCGCCCGCGAGGCGGTGGCCTGGGTAACTGTTCCGCCCCCAGCGCCGGGGTCGTTGTCTAGGATCACCCGCATGGCAGCCGACAACGACACCGAGCAGACCACCGCCCCCTCGCCGAAGGCGGTCGCCACCGCCAAGGCGTTCGCGCTGGCGCACGGCGGCTCCGCCCTCGCCGTCGTGGAGAACTTGGGTCAGGCGGGCGCTCGACTCGTGCTGATCGGCGAGGACGGCGCGCTCGGCGACGTGCTCGTCGCCGACGTCACCGCAGGCGAGGCCGTGGTCGAGGCCGTGGAGCAACTCACCGCCAGCGAGTGGGGTGGCGAGACGACCGCCGCGCTGCAGATCGGCCCGGCGCACCGCCGCAAGATGGCCGGTTCGCGCGCCCGGTGAGGAACGGCGCCCGAGTCCTGCTCGCGAGCTGCGCGCAACTGCCGCGCTCCGGCACCGACGAGGACGATCTGCCGGACGTGCTCGCCGAGATCGGCGTGACCGCGGCGTGGGTTCCCTGGGACGACCCGGCGGCCCCGTTCGGCGAAGCCGACCTCGTGGTGCTGCGCAGCACCTGGGACTACCCGCTGCGGCGCAAGGAGTTCCTCGGCTGGTGCGACTCGGTGCCCGCGCTGGCGAATCCGGCGGGGGTCGCGCGCTGGAACACCGACAAGTCCTACCTCGCAGATCTGGCCGAGCGCGGTGTCCCGGTGGTGCCGACCGAGCTGATCCGCCCCGGTGAGCCGTTGCGGTCGCCGTGGCCGGACGTCGACTTCGTGCTCAAGCCCTCGGTGGGGGCGAGTTCGCGGGGCGCCGCGCGGTTCGCGCCAGGTGAGCTCGACTCCGCCGTCGCGCACCTTGCCGGGCTGCACTCCGACGACCAGATCGTGCTCGTGCAGCCCTACCAGCGCACCGTCGACCGGGAAGGTGAGACGGCGCTGGTCTTCCTCGGCGGCACCTATTCGCACGCGTTCGTGAAGGGCGCGATGCTCCCGGATCCGGCAGGGCCGGAGACGGGGCCGGGGGAGCGGTTCGGCGTGCGGCCGGACCCGGTGCTGCGCCGCGCCGCGGAGGACGCGATGGATGCCGCCGCCGCGCTGCACGGCCTGCGCCGCGCGGACCTGCTGTACGGGCGGGTCGACGTCGTGCGCGGCGAGGACGGGTCGCCGCTGCTGCTCGAACTGGAGCTCACCGAGCCGTCGCTCGGCTTCGCGCAGGCCGATCCCGGCGCCAAGCCGCGCTTCGCCTCCGCCGTGCGCGCGGCCCTGCGCTGAGCGCGCCTTCCGCCCGGATCCGGGAGCATGTCGGGGTGGATTTCCGCTTCTCCGCCGTTTATGTTTTCAGCAACGGTTGAAGTCGATCAGTCGGAGGCACTGAGGTGACCGAGTACGCGCAGCGCACCGATCGTCCGGCGATGTCCGAGTGGATCGAACAGATGGCAGCGCACTTCGAGGCCACCGAAGGCATGCCGCTGATCGCCGGGCGGATCCTCGCGTTCCTGCTGATCTGCGACCCGCCGGAGCGCACCGCCGCGGAGCTCTCGCACGGGCTCAACGCGAGCAGCGGCTCCATCAGCACCAACGTCCGGTTGCTGCTGCGGCTCGGAGTGATCTCCAAGACGACTCGGCAAGGTCGTGAGGCCGCGCTGTACCGCGTCGAGGAGCAGCGCTGGCCGGAACTGGTGCGACACCGGATGCAGCAGGTCACCGGCCTCGAACAGCTCACCGAAGAAGGACTGCGCATGTTCAGCGGCCAAGGCGAACGCGCCCGCAGGCTGCGCACCGTCCACGAGTTCTACAAGTGGCTGGCGGGCGAGATGCCCGAGCTGTGGCAGCGCTGGGAACGAGAAGGCCGCCGCAGCCATCGGTTCTGACCGCGCTGCGGCTCGTTCCGCTTTGGTGGTGGGGTGGCGGAACCTCAGCGTCCTTCTCGCTGCGGGATCTTCTTCCCGCGTGGCTCCGCTACGAGGGACAGAGCCGTCCCCGCGACAAGGACGCTGAGAACCCGCGGGTGGTCCGGCTGCTTCGGCGGTCGCCGCTCGGCGGCTTCGCCGCTGACAAGACGAAGAGCGTGACTCTCTAGCGCATTGCGTGGGGGGAGTCCTAGGCCGCTGTGCGCGCGGGAGCCGCCTCGGCGGGGGCCGGAGCCTCGGGGATCTTGCCGCGGTAGCGGGATTCGCCCCACAGCAGGGCCGTCACGCTGATCACCAGCGTGGAGCCGAGCACGTGCAGCACGACCATCGCCTCGGGCACGCCGAGCAGGTACTGCGCCGAACCCAGCGCGCCCTGCGCCAGCACCAGCACGCACGCCGCGGTGTACGCCCGCAGCAGCGCCTTGGTGGGGCGTGCGCTGCGCAGCCACACCCCGAACACGGCCAGCAGGCACACGTAGGCCATCACCAGCAGACCGTGCGCCTGCACCAACGTCGGTACCGCCACCACGAGGCGGGGGGTGTCGGCGTCGCCCGCGTGCGGGCCCGCCGCCGTGACCAGCGTGCCCGCGATCAGCATCGCGGCCGTCACCGCGGTCAGCGCCACCAGCAGCCGCCGCATGTTCGCGGGGACCACCGGCGTCGGCTCCTCATCGCCTTCGCCCGCCGCCTTGAACAGGCAGGCGGCCAGCCAGATCAGCACCGCCGAGGCCATGAAGTGGATCGACACGCTCCACCAGCTCAGGTCCACCAGCACCGTGATGCCGCCGATGATCGCCTGCACGACCACGCCGACCGGCATGATCAGCGCCAGCCGCACCAGGCGCGGGCGGCGCGGGCGCACCTGCCACGCGGCGATCAGGCAGGCCAGCGCGACGAAGCCGACCAGCCCGGTCAGCGTGCGGTTGCCGAACTCGATCACCTGGTGCAGCTGCGCGACCTCGGGGTGCTCGATGGGCACCATGCTGCCGGGGAAGCACTGCGGCCAGGTGGGGCAGCCGAGTCCCGAGCCGGTCACCCGGACGACGGAGCCGGTCACCGAGATCAGGGCCTGGGTGATGAGAACGGCGAGCGCGAGCCAGCGCACCAAGCGATGGCTGGACGCCGGAATCCGGGACGACAACGAGGACATCGGCACGTCTCGATGGTAGGTGCCGCCCCGGATCGGCCGGCCGCCAGGTGGGGTGCGGCGGTTACTGGCGCTCGCCGCCGGCGAAGGCCTGGCCGGGGAAGGCGCCCGCCTTCGCGACCCTCTTGCTCAGCTGCTTGCCGTGCGCGGCGAGGCGCTGCGCGTTCTCGGCGCCCAGGTGCGCCCACGGGGCGGCGGCCAGGGAATCGGTCTGCTGCTCGACGCGTTCCCGCAGCGCGGCGCCCTCCTCGGTGATCGCGCCGTCGGCATCGAGCAGGCCGCGTTCGCGCAGCTCGTCCTGGGCCTGCGCCCATTCCTCGTCGGACCAGCCGCGGCTGAGCTGGGCGAACTTGCGGGACAGGCCTTCGCCGCTGGTGATCTGCAGCACCAGCGCGTGCAGGCCGGACAGGCCCGCCTGCTGCAGCGCCATCAGGTGGCCGTCGCCGCGGTGCTCGCGCAGCAGCGAGATCGCGTGCCAGAGCACCAGGTGCGGCTCGCTCGGCCACTCCAGGTCGGCGTGCCCGGCGTAGAGCGGGCGCGCCTCGGGTCGGCAGGCCTCGGTGGCGCGGCGGGCGAGCGCGGCGGCCTCGGCGAGTTCGTCGGAGGCGATGACCTCCTCGCCGAGCAGCTTGCGCAGCGCGGTGTCGGCGGCGCGGAAGCGGGTTTCGACGACCGTGGCAGGGGACGCGATGGACCACGCGTGCGGGATCACCTCGGCGATGATCCGCGGGTTGAAGTTGTAGAAGGTGGCGGCCACGACTCCGGCGCCGACGGCGCCCATCGGGGCGGCGCGACCGGCGAAGTAGCGCATGGTGCGCGTGTCGAGCCCCAGGCCGGTGAACGCCTCGTCCGCGTCCGGGCTGAAGTAGATCAGCGCGTGCAGCGCTTCGAGGGATTTGTGGCAGGGGCGGGCCAGTTCGGCACCGGGCGTCACGTCGGTGTGCGGCTCAGTCATGCAGCCACCCTACTTCCGGTAACCAGCGGACTCGATAATTCCGCGGACGGCGGTCAGGTGAGGCGGGTCGTGCGCACGGCGAGCGCACCGGCCGCGCCCGCCCAGACCAGCAGCACCAGCACCGGCTGCCAGCCGGGCAGCGCGGCGTGCTCCAGGGTCGTCTCCAGCGCGGTCGCCAGCGCCCCCGAGGGCAGCAGCCCGGCGGCCACGCCGACCGGACCCGGCAGATCACCGGCCGGGAGTGCGAGCCCGCCCGCCAGCAGCAGCACGAACCAGATCGCGTTCGCCACCGCCAGCACGATCTCCGCCCGGAACGCCCCGCCGACCAGCACGCCCGCCGCGCCGAACGCGAGGGTGCCCAGCACCAGCACCGGCAGCGCCGCCAGCACCCCGAGCGGGTCCGGCGTCCAGCCCAGCAGCAGCGCCGTGATCCCCAGCAGCACGGCCTGCAACGCCACCACGAGCAGCGTCGCCAGCACCCTGCCGCTGATCAGCGTCCACCGCGGCAGCGCCGTCGCCGAGAGCCGCTTGAGCACGCCGTAGCGCCGGTCGAAGCCGAGCGCGATGGCCTGCCCGGTGAACGCCGTGGACATCACCGCGAGCGCGAAGATCCGCGGCGCGACCGAGTCGACCCGCGGCTCCGGCACGGTGCCGATGTGCAGCGTGCTCAGCCCGATCAGCAGCGCCAGCGGGATGATCAGCGTGAGCAGCGCCTGCTCGCCGTGGCGGATGATGAGCAGCGCCTCGATCCGGGTGTGCGCGGCCAGCATCCGCAGCGCGCGGCCTCGGCCGGGCGCGGGCGCGAACGTGCCCGCCGGGAACCGCCCGGCGCCCGCGTTCGGTCGGTCCTGGCGTGCGTGGCCCGGTCCGGCGGTCCCGGTCTCACCTGTCTCCGCGCCACGGTTCACGAGCGCAACTCCCGTCCGGTCAGGTCGAGGAACACGTCCTCCAGGCTGCGCCTGCTCACCCGGAGCTCGTTGGCCAGCACGCCGTGCCGCGCGCACCACGCGGTGACGGCGGAGACCACCTGCGGGTCGATGGTGCCGCGCACCACGTACTGCCCGCGGCGCTGCTCGGCGGCCTCGTAGCCCTCCGGCAGCACGGCCAGCAGCAGGTCGAGGTCGAGCGCGGGCTCGGAGTGGAACTTCAGCTCCTGCTTGCCCTGCGGGTCGGCGGTGAGCTCGGCGGTGGTGCCGTCGGCGACGGCCCTCCCGTGGTCGACGACGACGACCCGGTCGGCGAGCGCCTCCGCCTCGTCCATCAGGTGGGTGGTCAGCAGCACGCCGACGCCGTCCCGGCGCAGCGCGGCGACCAGGTCCCACACCAGGTGCCGGGCCTGCGGGTCGAGCCCGGCGGTCGGCTCGTCGAGGAACACCAGCTCCGGGCGGCCGACCAGCGCGCAGGCCAGCGACAACCGCTGCTGCTGCCCGCCGGAGAGCCGCTTGTACGGGGTGCGCCCGGCCGAGCCGAGCCCGAGCGTGTCCAGCAGCCAGCGCGGGTCGATCGGGTCGGCGGAGCAGGCCGCGATGAGGTCCAGCATCTCGGCCGCGCGCACTCCCGGGTACGCGCCGCCGCCCTGGGGCATGACGCCGATGCGGGGGCGCAGCCGCTCGCCTTGGGTGGCGGGGTCGAGCCCGAGCACCCGCACGGAACCGCCGTCGGGCCGCTGGAAGCCCTCGCAGATCTCGACGGTGGTCGTCTTGCCAGCGCCGTTGGGGCCGAGCAGGGCGAGCACGCTGCCGCGGGGCATGCGCAGGTCCAGTCCGGCGACGGCCATGGTGTCGCCGAAGCGCTTGGTCAGCCCGCGCACGTCGAGTGCGGTGCCGTCCGTGGCCGAGGCGTCGACCGACTGGCCGGCCGGGGGTGTGCTCGCGGCTTCGTTCACGACGTCCAAGCCTATGACGTGACGGGCCGCTCGCCCTTGCGGGTGGGCAGCAGCGGCGGAACCTTGCCGCGCATGAGCCACAGCAGGACGGCGAACGCGATCAGCGAGGCGATCACGGCGAACGGGATCTGGTAGGCGCGCAGGAGGAACGCGGCGCCCGTCGGCGGCACGACCAGCGCGACGATGGAGCAGATCGCCGCCGCCCCCAGCCGGAACCGGTGGTCGTTGGTGGACAGCGACAGCGGCACCACCATCCACAGCAGGTACCAGGGGTGCAGCACCGGCCCGAACACGGCGAGCGTGCCGAGGGTGATGCCGAGCGCGGCCAGCGGCTCGATGCGCCCCTTGAACGACAGCCACAGCAGCCGCAGGCAGACCCCGCCGGTGATGGCGTAGCCGAAGATCTTGGTGATGACCAGCATCGAGTTGGTGTGGTTGCCGAGCCCGAGCAGCATCCCGAGGCCGCCGCCGGTCATGCCGAACGCGGTCATCGGTGCCAGCCAGGTCTTGATCCGGTTCGGCACGTCGTAGGTCTCGATCCAGCCGAGTCCCCACCCGCTGGCCACCGTGATGATCGTCATCGTGACGAGCAGCACCGCGCCGAGCAGCGCGGCGACGCCTACCAGGTCGCGCATCCGGCCGCCGCGCCTGCGCGCGACGTAGATGCCGAAGAACCCGAGCGCGACGAAACCGGGAGGTTTGATCGCGCCGCCGATGCTCAGCAGCACTCCGGCGGCGATCACGCCCAGCGGGGTGCGCCAGCGCAGTCCGAGTTCGATGGCGGCGAGCATGATGCCGACCAGCAGCGCCTCGTTGTGCGCGCCGCTGACCACGTGGAACAGCGTGATCGGGTTGGCCGCCGAGAGCCACAGCGCCGCCACCGGGTGCACGCCGCAGCGCGCGGCGAGCCGCGGGATGGCCCAGATCGCCAGCACCAGCCCGATGATCATCACGACCCGCCACAGCAGCACGCCGAACACCACGTCGTCGCCGATGACGCGGGCGATGTGCTGGCCGAACATCAGGAACAGCGGGCCGTACGGGGAGGGCGTGTCGCGCCAGATGTTGGGCACGTTCGCGACCAGCGGGTTGTCCACGCCGAGCGCGGTGCCGGGCCCCAGCGAGTACGGGTTGATGCCGAGCGCGGCCACCGCGTTCTGCGCCAGGTAGGTGTACATGTCGGTGCTGAACAGCGGCGGGGCGATGGCCAGCGGCAGGCCCCACATCACGACGGTGCGGTCCATCTGGGTGCGGCTGACCATGCGGTCCCGGCCGGGCCAGGACAGCTTGCCCAGCCACAGCCACGCGGTGACGACCATGAGCATGCCGAGCCAGGCGCACGCCATCGCGACGGTGGGGATGCGCGCGGGCAGCCCGAGCAGCCGCACCCCGATCAGCGGGTTGTCGACGGGAGCGGCGCCGGCGCCGATCGCGCCGAAGGCCAGCACGAGCGAACCGGTGGTGCCGAAGCGGCGGACGAGGTCGAGCTGGCGGCGTTCCGGCGCGTCCAGCGGCGCGGGTTGCCGGTCGGTCGGCGCGGCGCCCGCGTAAGCGGTGTCGGTGCTCGGGCCCGCGGCCTCCGCGGTCCGGACCGGAACGCCGTCGCGCGCCGTCGCGGTCTCGCCTCGTTCGCGGTCGTCGGAGGCGGCGCCGTCGGGTTCGGCGTCCTCGGGCCGCGCACCGGATCGCGCGGGTTCGTCACGTCCGGCTCCGTGCCGCTTGTTCGTTTCGCCTGCACCCACGACGCCGAAGCTTAGGCCAGGCGGTGATCGTGGCGCGTCGCCGTCGCACAACCGCCGTCCGGGGTGAGCCGAGTCACGTTGGTGGACCTGCACCCTGGCGTGCTCGAGCTAAATAGGTAACATCAGTGTTGTGAAAAACGCCGGAACCTCCTCACCGGCCGCGGTCGCCGACTCAGGTGCCGCGGCACCGGGTGCGGGCGTCCCGTCCGGGGACGGGCGCACCCGGCATTCGGTCGCCCGCCTCCTGCTGGAGCGCGGGCCGATCACCGCCGCGGCGGTGGCCGAGGAACTCGGGCTCAGCTCCGTCGCGGTGCGCAGGCACCTCGACGCGCTGGTCACCGAGGGCGAGGCCTACACCCGGGAGTCCTCGGCGCGACAGCGCAGGGGGCGGGGCAGGCCCGCGAAGCTGTTCCTGCTGACCGAGGTCGGCAGGGCCAGGTTCGGGCACGCCTACGACGACCTGGCCGTGGCGGCGTTGCGGTTCATCGCCGAAACCGACGGTGAGCAGGCGGTGCGGGAGTTCGCGCGCAAGCGGATCTCCGCGCTGGTCGCTCACCACCGGGAGGCGCTGGCCGCCGCGCGGACCACGCCCGAACGGGCCGAGGTCCTCGCCGGTGCGCTGACTCGCGAGGGCTACGCTGCCTCGACGCGCAGCGTGGCCTCCGGTGAGCAGCTCTGCCAGCACCACTGCCCGGTGGCGCACGTCGCTGCGGACTTCCCGCAGCTGTGCGAAGCCGAGACGGAGGCTTTCGCCGAAGTCCTCGGCACCCACGTGCAGCGATTGGCCACCATCGCCAACGGCGATGCGGCCTGCACTACGCACGTACCGCTGACGCGGTCCGGGCGACCCGCCGCGAACGGCCCGGAGGCCCAGCAGGTCCTTCCGGCGTCGGCTCCGGCCGCAACCGATCCGGCTGCCCCCGACCGGTCCCAGACCGGCGGGCAGCAGACCGCCCCGATTCATGACGGAGGGGAGTCCGTATGACTGCCGCTGCCGAGCAGCGCACACCCACCACGGTGCCGAACACCTCTGGCCAGCTCAGCCAAGAGGAGACCCTGGCGACCCTGGGCAACTACGAATACGGGTGGGCCGACAAGAACGACGCGGGCGAAGGCGCGCGCCGTGGGCTCAACGAGGACGTGGTCCGGGAGATCTCGGCCAAGAAGAACGAGCCGGAGTGGATGCTCGAAGCGCGGCTGAAGGCGCTGCGGCTGTTCGAGCGCAAGCCGATGCCGAACTGGGGCGCCGACCTCTCGGGCATCGACTTCGACAACATCAAGTACTTCGTGCGCTCGACCGAGGAGCAGGCCCAGAGCTGGGAGGACCTGCCCGAGGACATCAAGAACACCTACGACCGCCTGGGCATCCCGGAAGCGGAGAAGCAGCGGCTCGTCGCCGGTGTGGCCGCCCAGTACGAGTCCGAGGTGGTCTACCACAAGATCCGCGAGGACCTTGAGGAGAAGGGCGTCCAGTTCCTGGACACCGACACCGCGCTGCGCGAGCACCCGGAGACCTTCAAGGAGTACTTCGGTTCGGTGATCCCGGCCGGGGACAACAAGTTCTCCGCGCTGAACACCGCGGTGTGGTCCGGCGGCTCGTTCATCTACGTGCCGAAGGGCGTGCACGTCGACATCCCGCTGCAGGCCTACTTCCGGATCAACACCGAGAACATGGGCCAGTTCGAGCGGACGCTGATCATCGTGGACGAGGACGCCTACGTCCACTACGTCGAGGGCTGCACCGCCCCGATCTACTCCAGCGACTCGCTGCACTCGGCGGTCGTGGAGATCGTGGTCAAGAAGGGCGCCCGCTGCCGCTACACGACCATCCAGAACTGGTCGAACAACGTCTACAACCTGGTCACCAAGCGGGCCAAGGCCGAAGAAGGCGCGACCATGGAGTGGGTCGACGGCAACCTCGGCTCCAAGGTCACCATGAAGTACCCGTCGGTGTTCCTGATGGGCGAGCACGCCAAGGGCGAGGTGCTCTCGGTGGCGTTCGCCGGTGAGGGCCAGCACCAGGACGCGGGCGCGAAGATGGAGCACATGGCTCCGCACACCTCCTCGACGATCGTCTCCAAGTCGATCGCCCGCGGTGGTGGCCGCACCTCCTACCGGGGTCTGGTGAAGGTCGCCAAGCGCGCCAACCACTCGGCCTCCACGGTCAAGTGCGACGCGCTGCTGGTGGACACCATCAGCCGCTCGGACACGTACCCCTACGTCGACGTGCGCGTCGACGACGTGTCCATGGGCCACGAGGCCACCGTCTCCAAGGTCAGCGACGACCAGCTGTTCTACCTGATGCAGCGGGGTCTGACCGAGGACGAGGCCATGGCGATGATCGTGCGCGGCTTCGTGGAGCCGATCGCGCGCGAGCTGCCCATGGAGTACGCGCTGGAACTGAACCGCCTGATCGAGCTGCAGATGGAAGGGGCCGTCGGCTGACATGACGAGCACCACTGACACCGCCGACGCCCAGCACGGCCTGAGCGAGCACTCCCACGGGGGCGCGGTCGTGCCGCAGTCGTCCCGCGGGCAGCGCTTCACCTCCTACGACGTCGACGCCTTCGAGGTGCCCGGCGGTCGCGAGGAGGACTGGCGCTTCACGCCGACGAAGCGGCTCAAGGGCCTGCACGACGGCACCGCGAAGGCCACGGCCTCGCTGAACGTCGAGGTCGAGGCCGGTTCCGACGTGACCGTCGAGACCGTCGGCCGTGACGACGAGCGCCTCGGCAAGGGCGGCGTGCCCGCCGACCGGGTCGCGGCGCAGGCCTGGAGCTCCTTCGAGCAGGCCACCGTCATCACCATCCCGAAGGACGTGCAGCCGGCCGAGCCGGTCAGCGTCGTCGTGCACGGCCCCGGCGCGGGCGAGACGGCGTACGGGCACATCCAGATCCGCGCCGAGCGGTTCGCCGAAGCGGTCGTCGTGCTCGACTACCGCGGCTCCGGCGTGCTGGGCGAGAACGTCGAGTTCGTCACCGACGACTCGGCCCGGCTGTCGGTCGTGTCCGTGCACGACTGGGCCGACGACGCCACCCAGGTCAGCTCCGAGCACGCCTACCTGGGCCGGGACGCGGTGTTCCGGCACCTGGCCGTGACCCTCGGGGGCGACCTGGTCCGGGTCAACACGACGATCACCTACGGCGACAAGGGCGGCGACGCCGAGCTGCTCGGGCTGTACTTCGCCGACGCCGGTCAGCACCTGGAACACCGGATGCTGGTCGACCACGCGCAGCCGAACTGCCGCAGCAACGTGCTCTACAAGGGCGCGCTGCAGGGCGACGGGGCGCACTCGGTGTGGATCGGCGACGTGCTGATCCGGGCCGCGGCCGAGGGCACCGAGACCTTCGAGCTCAACCGGAACCTGGTGCTCACCGAGGGCGCTCGCGCCGACTCGGTGCCGAACCTGGAGATCGAGACCGGTGAGATCGAAGGCGCCGGCCACGCCAGCGCCACCGGCCGGTTCGACGACGAGCAGCTGTTCTACCTGCAGGCTCGCGGCATTCCGAAGGAGCAGGCCCGCCGACTGGTGGTGCGCGGTTTCTTCGGCGAGATCCTGCAGAAGATCACCGTGCCGTCGGTCCGGGAGCGGCTGGAGGCCGCGATCGAGGCCGAACTGGCCGTCGTCGGCGCCTGACGCCGCCCCTCACTCGCCTTCTTTCCCCAAGTACCAGGAGAACACAGCACAATGGCCACCCTGGAGATCAAGGACCTGCACGGTTCCGTCCTCACCGAAGAGGGCGCCAAGCCGATCCTCAACGGCGTGAATCTCAAGATCGACTCCGGTGAGATCCACGCGATCATGGGCCCGAACGGCTCCGGCAAGTCCACCTTGGCCTACGCCATCGCCGGGCACCCCAAGTACCAGATCGACTCCGGCTCGGTCCTGCTCGACGGCGAGGACGTGCTGGAGATGAGCGTGGACGAGCGCGCCCGCGCGGGCCTGTTCCTCGCCATGCAGTACCCGGTCGAGGTGCCGGGCGTGTCGATGTCGAACTTCCTGCGCAGCGCCGCCGGTGCGGTCCGCGGTGAGGCCCCGCAGATCCGGCACTGGGTCAAGGAGGTCAAGAAGTCGATGACCGACCTCGACATCGACCCCTCCTTCGCCGAGCGCAGCGTCAACGAGGGCTTCTCCGGCGGCGAGAAGAAGCGCCACGAGATCCTGCAGCTCGACCTGCTGGACCCGAAGTTCGCGATCCTCGACGAGACCGACTCCGGTCTGGACGTCGACGCGCTGCGCGTCGTGTCCGAGGGCGTGAACCGCTACAAGTCCAAGGGCGACAAGGGCGTGCTGCTGATCACGCACTACACCCGCATCCTGAACCACATCACGCCGGACCACGTGCACGTGTTCTCCGGCGGCAAGGTCGTCGAGTCCGGTGGGCCGGAGCTGGCCGACGAGCTCGAGAAGAACGGCTACGTGCGGTTCACCAGCAAGAAGGAGGCCGTCGCCCAGTCATGACCGCTCAGCCTCTCACCAGTGCAGGTGCGGCCGCAGGGCCGCTGGACGTCGCGGCGATCCGCTCCGACTTCCGGATCCTGGGTCGCACGATCCGCGATGATCGACGCCTGGTGTATCTGGACTCGGGGGCGACCTCGCAACGTCCGCGCCAGGTGCTCGACGCGGAGCGGTCGTTCTTGGAGACCTCCAACGCGGCGGTGCACCGCGGTGCGCACCAGCTCGCGGAGGAGGCCACGGACGCGTACGAGGACGCCCGCGCCAAGATCGCCCGCTTCGTCGGGGCGAGCGTGGACGAGGTGGTGTTCACCAAGAACGCCACCGAGGGCGTCAACCTCGTCGCGTACGCGATGAGCAACGCCGCGACGTCCGGCCCGGAAGCGGAGCGCTTCCGCATCGGGCCGGGCGACGAGGTCGTGGTGACCGAGATGGAGCACCACGCGAACCTCGTGCCGTGGCAGGAGTTGTGCAGGCGCACCGGGGCGACGCTGCGCTGGTTCGGCGTCACCGAGGACGGTCGGCTCGACCTGTCCGACGTGTCCGGCGTGATCAGCGAGCGCGCCAAGGTCGTCGCCGTCGCGCACCAGTCCAACGTGCTCGGCACGGTCAACCCGCTCGACGAGATCGTGGCGCGGGCGCACCAGGTCGGCGCGCTGTTCGTGCTCGACGCGTGCCAGTCCGTGCCGCACTCGCCGGTGGACTTCGCCGAGCTCGACGTGGACTTCGCGGTGTTCTCGGGGCACAAGATGCTCGGCCCCTCCGGGGTCGGCGTGCTCTACGGGCGCAACGAGCTGCTGCGCGCGATGCCGCCGTTCATCACCGGCGGGTCGATGATCGAGATGGTGCACATCGACCACTCGACGTTCGCCGAGCCGCCGCAGCGGTTCGAGGCGGGCGTGCCGATGACCTCCCAGGTCGTCGGGCTCGGTGCGGCCGTGGACTACCTGTCGGTGGTCGGCATGGAACGCATCGCGGCGCACGAGAAGAAGCTCGCCGCCGCCGCCCTGGAGGAGCTGTCGGCGATCGACGGGGTCCGCATCATCGGCCCGGCGAACACCGACAGCCGCGGTGCCACGGTGTCCTTCGTGGTCGACGGCGTGCACCCGCACGACGCCGGCCAGGTGCTGGACAGCCTGGGCGTCGAGGTGCGCGTCGGCCACCACTGCGCGTGGCCGCTGCACCGGGCGTGCGGGGTGCCCGCGACGGTGCGCGCGAGTTTCTACCTCTACAACGATCTGGACGAGGTCCGGGCGCTCGGGGAAGCTGTGCGGGAGGCCCAGCGTTTCTTCGGTGTCGGGTGAACGGCTGAAGGACGTGTGATGCAGCTCGAACAGATGTACCAGGAGATCATCCTGGACCACTACCGCAACCCGCACGGGCACGGCCTGCGGGACCCGTTCGACGCGGAGTCCTCCCAGGTCAACCCGGTGTGCGGGGACGAGGTGACGCTGCGCGTCCGGTTGGCGGGCAGCGGCCTCGACGCGACCGTCGAGGACGTCTCCTACGAGGGGCAGGGCTGCTCGATCAGCCAGGCCTCGATCTCGGTGCTCACCGACCTCGTGGTCGGCAGGCCGGTGAAGGAGGCCATGCAGCGGCAGGCCGCCTTCAGCGAGCTCATGCAGGGCCGCGGCAAGGTGGAGCCCGACGAGGACGTCCTGGAGGACGGCATCGCGTTCGCCGGTGTGGCGAAGTACCCGGCACGCGTGAAGTGCGCGCTGCTGGGATGGATGGCTTTCAAGGACGCCGTTTCGCGCGTCGTCGACGAGGTGGGAGCGTCATGACAGACCAGACCCAGGTGCAGGACGAGAACGCAGCCGCGGGCGAGGCCACCGACGTGGCGCGCGGCGCCGAGAACCTGCCGGAGCCCCCGGCCCCGGCGGCGGAGCTCGCCGCGCTCGAAGACGTGGAGGAGGCGCTGCGCGACGTCGTCGACCCCGAGCTCGGGATCAACGTCGTCGACCTCGGTCTCGTCTACGACGTCCGCGTCGAGCAGGACAACAGCGCCACGGTGGACATGACGCTGACCTCCGCGGCCTGCCCGCTGACCGACGTGATCGAGGAGCAGGCCCGCTCCGCGCTCACCGGCGGTCCCGGCGGCGGCCTGGTCAGCGATTTCCGCATCAACTGGGTGTGGATGCCGCCGTGGGGTCCGGAGAAGATCACCGAGGAAGGCCGCGAGCAATTGCGGGCCCTCGGCTTCACGGTCTGAGCCGGCTCTTCCCGCGTAGTCGCCGATCGCCCCTGGCACCAGCCAGGGGCGATCGGTGTTTTCGGGTCCGGAGACCCCCGGTCAGCGCCCCGGGGCCCGGGTGCGGGCTTGGGGCGTGCCCGGGTCCGGGTCCTCGGTGGGGAAGCGCATCGCGGACGGATCGGCCGAGCCGCCCGGAGGTGGTCCGGCCGGTGGCGGCCCCGCTGAGGGCGGCGGGCCGGAGCCGGGGGCGAGGCCGGGCGGCGGCATCGTCGCCGGGCCGGGGAACGGCGGCTGCTGCTGCGCCTGCGGCTTGCCGCGGAGCACGTCGACGTGCTCCGAACCGGGTCGGGACATCACCCAGCTGGATCCGGTCAACGCCTTCGCGTCCTGCTTGAGCGGCGCCAGCATCCGCGACACCTCGTCGTAGGAGCTTACGGTGCTCTGCGTGCACACCAGAGTCGCCAGCGACAGCGTCACCCGCATCCCGCCCGCGTCGCGCTCGGGGTCCAGCAGCAGCTCCGAGAGCGGCACCAGGTCGTCCAGGTCGGCCACCAGCAGGAAGTCGTCCCCGCCGACGTGCCCGACGCGCACCGAGGTCAGCGACGTCGCCGCATCCGTCAGCACCCGCCCGATGGACCGGATGAGGTCGTCGCCCGCGGAGAACCCGACGCTGTCGTTGACGGATTTGAAGCCGTCGATGTCCAGCCAGCTCACCGCGAACACGTCACCGGCGGCGATGCGCCTGCCGACGTCCCTGGCGATGGCGTCGCTGCCGGGCAGCCGCGTCAGCGGGTTCAGCGCCGCGGCCTCCTCCACCTTCAGGTCCGCCATGCCGCGGATGAGGTGCCCGGCGCGCACCGCGCCCAAGCAGCGACCGGCCTCGTCGACGACGATCGCGTCGTCGTACATCCGGTACTGGTCCGAGCGGGTGACCAGGCTCAACGCCTCCATGGCGGTCGTGGCCGTGGTGACCACCCGAGGTTCGTCGGCGAGCCGCGAGGCGGGTCGCTTCGCGTGCAGCGCGTGCCCGTACGGGCCGGTGACGGCGAGCAGGAACCGGTTGCGGTCGATGGTGAACTGCGGGCGGTTGTGCTCGTCGACCAGCACGACGCCGCTGATCTCGGGGTGGTCGGCGAGGACGCCGCGCACCTTGTCGGCGGTCGCGTCGACCGACAGCAAGGTGGCGGGGGAGAGGAACTCGGTGACCCGCGGTCCGGCCGCGAGCGTGTTCACCGGCTGCCCGGACGGATCGGTGACCTCGGCGGCCACCCCCGGAACGGTGATCGTCGTCGGTGGCCGGCGCGCGGCGGGAGCCAGCAGGTTGCCCTGCACCAGCCGCACCCCGGTGCGCCGCAGCGCCGAGAGCTGCCGGTCGTTCTCCACGCCTTCGGCGACGAGGTCCGCGTCGGCGGCCTCGCACAGGTGCCGCACCGATTCGAGCACCGCGCGCCGCGGCGCCGAGTCCGGCAGGCCGCTGACCACGCCGCGGTCCAGCTTGACCATGCCGGGTTCCATGTCCGCGATCAGCGTCAGCGGCACGTCGCCGTCACCGACGCCGTCCACAGCGATCTGGAACCCGTCCGACTTGAGGGCCTGCACGCCTTCGACCAGCTGGGCCGGGTCCAGCCGCGCGAACGGCGGTCCGATCTCCAAGGTCACTTCCTGCTCGCGGCGGCCCACCTCGCGCAACCGGTCCAGCACCAGTTCGAGCCTGGGCAGGTCGTGGGTGACGGTGCCGCCGAAGATGTTCAGGTGCAGGGGTAACAGCGTCTCGTGGTCGGCGGCGGCGGTGATCGCCGCCCGAGCCAGCTCGATGTCGAGCTCGGTGAGCTTGCGATGCCGTGCGGCCTCCCGGAACAGGTCGTGGACGTCCCCACCGGTGGGCCGGGCGAGGGCTTCCACCGCCACGATGGCACCGGTCTTCACGTTGATCAGGGGCTGGAACGCGAAGCGCACTTCGTTGACCAGCGCGAGCACGGGGTCGATGCTGCCTGCACTCATGGCTCTCCATCGAGCGGGTTCACGACCTGTTCACCGACATCTCAGCTGCTCCTCGCCTGGGGACGGCGGGCATTGCCGACCGCCAACCTAGCGCGCCAACCGGGGCCGGAGCACACAACTCGCCCACCCGTTGTGGGAACTCACACAACGTCGGACGTGCTGCTCACACCGTGTCCGGCGGGTCAGAGGCCGCCGAAGCCGTGCTGCGCCTCGCCGCCACCGGGGCCGAAACCGCCCGCGACCAGCCTGCGCCGGACGGGCCAAGGGGCTCGGCTGAACAGCGTCGTCATCGCCGCCGCCGTCCGGGCGGGGTCGTGATCGGCCGCGAGGAACGCGGCTTGGTCGGCCTCCGGGAGGGAGAAGAACACCTCGAAGAACTCCGGCACCAGCGCGGGCGGGAACGTGAGCAGCGCACGCAGCGCGCGCCTGCGCAGGCCGTGCGTCGCCATCGCGCGCGGTGGCCACAAGATCGACCAGGCGGCCTTCGCGGCCTTGGCCGGACCCGAGGTCAGCCCCGCGCTCAGTGCTCCCGCCACCCACGGCGCCTGCCGCAGCGCGGACGCCACGCTGAAACCGCTGGCCGGGTGCACCAGCCCGCCGGAAGCGCCGAACGGCACCACCCGGCCGGGCAGCGGGATCGGGTCGTCCACGGGGAACCGCACCCGTTCCTCGGCGGCATCGTCGGGCACGGTGATCCCGGCCGCGGCGAGCCGCCCGTGCAACCGCCTGCGCAGCAGCGTCAGCGGCATCGAGGGCCGCCGGGCCAGCGAGGTCTCCTCCATCAGCACCTGCCCGGAACCGAACCGGACGCAGTACAGGAACGTCGGCCAGCCGCCGCGGGTGTCCGGCGCGGAACGCCAGTCCATGAACACCCCGGACCCCTCCGGGCACAGCGGTTCGGCCGCAGCCGGATCCAGCACCACCCCCACCGCGGACTGCTGCGCCGCGGTCCGGGACGGGCGTCCTCCGGAGAGCACCCGCGCGGCGCCGGTGGCGTCGACGACGGTGGCCGCCGCGAGCCTCCTGCCGTCCTTGAGGTGCACCGTCGAACCGGTAGGGCCGTGCTCGGCGCCCACGACGCGCCCGGTGACGTCCTGCACGTCGGGGCGCCACAGGTGCTTCCACAGCGCGGAGTTGTCCAGCACCGCGTACGGCCTGGCCAAGTCGTGCGGGGAGGTCCCGAAAGTGCGCATGGTGGCCGTCACGGACCCCAGCGCTGAGTGCGGCACCGCCGCGGGCAGCTCGTCCAGCCACGAGCCGTAGGTGTGCGGCCAGCCCCGGCGCGGCGCCGGATCCACCACGGTCGTGGCCAATCCGGTGTCGGCGCACGCCGCCGCCACCGCCCGGCCAGCGGGCCCCGCCCCCACGATGAGCACGTCCACCACACGAGCATCAGATCACGCCGGGTGCGGGTGCCGCCGCACGACCGGGCGCCGCTAACGTGCTGGACATGCGAACCGATCCGCCGGTCGAGCGAAACTCCCGCCGCAGCGACCCCCTCCGCGCCGGTCGGCCGGCGTCGGACCTGGCGACGAGCCCGTTCCGGGCGGATCGGGACCGGGTGTCGAGCTCGGCGTTCTTCGCGCGCCTCGGCGGCGTGACGCAGGTCGTGAGCCCCAGCGGCTCCGGCATGCTGCTGCACAACCGGCTCACCCACAGCCTGAAGGTGGCGCAGGTGGCGCGGGCCATCGGCGAGCGGCTGCACGCGGATCCCGACGCGACGGCGGCGATGGACGAGCTCGGCGGTTGCGACTTGGACGTCGTGGAGGCCGCCGGGCTGGGCCACGACCTCGGGCATCCGCCGTTCGGGCACCTCGGCGAGACCGTGCTGGACCGGATCGCGCGCGTCGACTACGGCTTGCGCGACGGCTTCGAGGGCAACGCGCAGTCGTTCCGCATCGTCAGCTCGATCGACGTGCGCGGCGACCCGGATGGTTCCGGGGACGGGCTCGACCTCACCGCGGCGGTGCGCGCGGCGCTGCTGAAGTACCCGTGGACGCGGCTGCACCGCCCGTCCCCGCATCCGCGCGACCTGCGGGTGCCGCCGCGCGGAGCGTCCGAGCCGGACGAAGCGCCGGGAACGGGTTCGGCGAAGTTCTCCTGCTACGTCACCGAGCTCGACGACATGCGGGACTGCCGCTCGGCGTTCCGCGGTCTGGTCGAGAACTGGCAGCAGACCGTCGAGGCGTCCGTGATGGACACGGCCGACGACATCGCCTACGCCATCCACGACCTGGAGGACTTCCACCGGGTCGGCATCCTGCAGCACACCACCGTCTCCCACGAGTTCACCGAGTGGCTCGGCCACCAGGTGCAGCTGGCCGCGCTGGGCGACGCCGAGCTCGCCCGCACCGAGCACCTGCCGGGCCGGTCGCTGGAGCGGCTGCGGCGCAGGCTCCACGCGAAGGACTCCTGGATCGCCTCCGACGAGGCCTTTACCCAGGCGGTGAAGAAGGTCGTGGAGGAGCTGGTGAAGAAGCTCCTGCAAGCGCCGTTCGACCGCTCGAAGCAGGCCGAGCAGGCGGTGGCGGTGTTCTCCGGCGAGTGGACCCGCAGGCTGGTCGAGGGGGTGCGCGTCGAGCGGCGGCCGACGGTGCGCTCGGGTCACGTGTCGCTGGGCCCAGAGCAGTGGCACGAGGTGCAGGTGCTGAAGTTCGTGCACCGCCGCTTCGTGCTGCAGCGCCCGGACCTGGCGCTGCACCAGCGAGGCCAGGACCGCCTGCTGACGAAGCTGGTCACGGCGCTGGACTCGTGGTTGATCGACCGCAGCGAGGCGGCGCGGCTGCCGCACCGCCTCCGCGACCTGTTCGACCGGGCGCGCGAGGAGTTCGGCCACCTGCGCGCGGCGGACCCCGCCGCGCTCTCGCCCGACGGCGACCAGATCAGCGGCGAAGACCTGGAGCGCCGCGCCCGCGGCCGGGCGGTGATCGACTTCGTCGCCTCCCTCACCGACGACCAGGCCGCCTCCTTGCTGGAAGCCCTCTCCGGCCGGACCACCCGCCTGTTCTCGGAGATCTCGATCTGAGGACCGGTCAGGCCGACGCGGGGGCGGGATCGTCGGTGAGGCCCTTGCGGAACGTCTCGGCCAGCAGGTAGCTGGAGCCGAACGAGATCAGGCACAGCACCACCACGTATCCGGCGATGGCCATCGACGACCCGGTCCAGCCGTAGAGGGCGGTGCAGATCATCGGTGCCAGCCCGCCGCCGAGGATCGCCGCTAGCTGGTAGGCGAGCGAGGCGCCGCTGTAGCGGAAGCGGGTGCTGAACAGTTCGGAGAAGTACGCCGACTGCGGCCCGTACACCGCGGTCCGGCACACCTGCACGACGATGCCGCCGAGCAGGAACAACATGATCGAGCCGCTGTCGACCAGCAGGAAGTACGGCACCGCGAACACCGCCAGCCCGGCCATGCCCGCCATCGACATACCGCGCCGTCCGATGCGGTCCGACAGCAGGCCGAACGCCAGCATCAACGGGATGTCGACGAAGCTCAGCAGCGCGTTCGCGTTCAGGATCGAGGTCCGCTCGTAGCCGAGGGAGTTCGTCGTGTAGGCGACGATCCAGGTGGTGCCCACGTAGAAGGTCGCGTTGGTGGCGAGGAAGGACCCGGCGGCCAGCGCCACCACGCGCGGGTGTTCGCGCAGCACGTCGAGCACCGGGGTGCGGGTGTGGCGCTGCTGCCGCGCGGCCCGCTCGAACACGGGGCTCTCGCTGATCCGCAGCCGGATGACGAACCCGACGACGATGAGCAGCGCGCTGCACAGGAACGGCACCCGCCAGCCCCAGGCGAGGAACTCGGCTTCGGTCAGACCCGCCGACAGCGCCGAGAACGTGAGGTTGCCCAGCAGCAACCCGGCGGGCACCCCGATCTGCGGCCAGCTGCCGTAGAAGCCGCGCCGGTGCGCCGGGGCGTGTTCCACGGCCATCAGCGCCGCGCCGCCCCATTCACCGCCGACGCCGATCCCCTGGGCGAACCGCAACACCGTGAGCAGCAGCGGAGCGGCCACGCCGATCGTGCCGTAGGTCGGCAGCACGCCCATCAGGACGGTCGCGAGCCCCATCAGCAGCAGGGAGGCGACCAGCACGGGTTTGCGGCCGTGGCGATCACCGAGGTGCGCGAACAGGACGCCGCCCAGCGGCCGGGCGATGAACCCGACGGCGAAGGTCGCGAAGGCGGCGACGGTGCCCGCGACCGGTTCGAACTCGGGGAAGAACAACCGGTTGAACACCAGCGCGGCGGCGGTGCCGTAGATGAAGAAGTCGAACCACTCGATGGTCGTGCCGATCAGCCCGGCCGCCGCGACCCGGCGAGCGCTGGAGGGGGGAGGAGCCATCGCGACGCGCCCTTCGCGGAGTGTGCGTTCCAGATAACTAACGCTGTAAGTTCGAGCACGTTAATGAGGCGGCGACCACCGGGGCAAGAGCGTGGGAGGAAAAAATCCGGCACTGCGCCGAATGCCCGCCGCCGCGAGCGCCCGCGCGTGCTGGGATGGGGACATGCGAGGCAGGGAACTGGCCGGAGGTGGACGCGCGGTCCCGGTGCCGCCGGAGCGGCTGGCGGGCTGGTTCGAGCGGTTCGGCACCCGCCACGGCGGCATCGCGCGCACCGAACTCGCCGCGCGGCGCGTGGTGGTCACCGCCACCGACGGCGCCACCGCGGTCGTGGAGGTGCCGTTCGAGGAACTGCCCGGCCCGCACGGCGAGCGCCCCGGGCTCGCGGTCGACCCGCTCGTCGAGCACGTGCGCGCGCCGCGGCGGATCGGGCTCGTGCTGGTGCGCCTCGGCGCGCACAGCGTCGGGATCGCCCGAGCGGGCACCGTCGAGGTCTCCTCCACCGGCCGGCACCTCGTGCACGGCCGGAACAAGGCGGGCGGGCAGTCCCAGCAGCGGTTCGCCCGGCGCCGCGAAGGCCAGGCGCGGCGCTCGCTGGAATCCGCCGCTGCCGACGTCGCGCGCGTGCTGCTGCCCGAACGCGACCGGCTCGACGCCGTGGTGCTCGGCGGCGACCGCCGGGCGCTGGAGGCGTTGCGCGCCGAGCCGAGGCTGCGCGACCTGCTGGCCGGCGCCGAACCTCGCGTGCTCGACGTCCCCGAGCCCCGCCGCACGATCCTCGACGACGCCGCCGAACGTGCGATCGCCGTCGAGGTCCGGATCCACGAGACGTGACCACCGGTCGCTCGTGGCGGAGTGCACGCCGGTGACGGGGAACCGCCCGCTACACTGGGGTCGTGGTGAGCAAGCGCGCAACGAAGAAGTGCGCGGCGAAACTCCGCCTGCGAGGGCCGCGCACAACCGTCTCCGCTGATTAGCGGCGACGTTCTCGGCCCATCCGATTCCGGCCGTCACCGGCCTGCGGTGGGCTTTTTCGTGAACTCGCTCGACCACTACGTCTTCGGAGCCTTCCTTGATCTCTGCCACGGGCCTTGAACTGCGCGCGGGTTCGCGCATCCTGCTCTCCGGCGCCACGCTGCGCGTGCAGCCCGGTGACCGCGTCGGCCTCGTCGGCCGCAACGGTGCGGGCAAGACGACCACGCTGCGCGTGCTCGCCGGTGAAGGCGAGCCCTACGCCGGTGAGCTCATCCGCCGCGGCGAACTCGGCTACCTGCCGCAGGACCCGCGCGAAGGGGACCTGTCGGTCTCCGCGAAGGAGCGGGTGCTGTCCGCCCGCGGTCTCGACAAGCTGCTGCGCGACATGGAGAAGGCGCAGACCGAGATGGCCGAGCTGGCCGACGACCGCCAGCGCGACAAGGCCATCAACCGCTACGGCAAGCTGGAGGAGCGGTTCTCCGCTCGCGGCGGCTACGCGGCCGAGAGCGAAGCGGGCCGGATCTGCTCCAACCTCGGGTTGGCCGATCGCATCCTCGAACAGCCGCTGCAGACGCTCTCCGGTGGTCAGCGCAGGCGCGTCGAGCTCGCCCGCATCCTGTTCGCCGCCTCCGAATCGGGCCCCGGCGGCAGGTCGGCGACGACGCTGCTGCTCGACGAGCCGACGAACCACCTCGACGCCGACTCCATCAACTGGCTGCGCGAATTCCTGCGCTCCCACGACGGCGGCCTCGTGGTCATCAGCCACGACGTGGAACTGCTGGCCGACGTGGTGAACAAGGTCTGGTTCCTGGACGCGGTCCGCGGCGAGGCCGACGTCTACAACATGGACTGGAAGCGTTACCAGGAGGCGCGGGCCTCCGACGAGAAGCGCCGCCGCCGGGAACGCGCCAACGCCGAGAAGAAGGCCTCCGTGCTCATGGCGCAGGCCGACAAGATGCGCGCCAAGGCCACCAAGGCCGTTGCCGCGCAGAACATGGCCCGCCGCGCGGAGAAGCTCGTCAACGACCTGGAAGACGAGCAGGTCGACGACAAGGTCGCCAAGATCCGCTTCCCCGATCCCGCGCCCTGCGGGCGGACCCCGCTGACCGCGAGCGGGCTGTCGAAGTCTTACGGCTCGCTGGAGATCTTCAGCGGCGTGGACCTGGCGGTGGACCGGGGCGCCAAGGTCGTGGTGCTCGGTCTCAACGGTGCGGGCAAGACCACGCTGCTGCGCCTGCTCGGTGGCATGGAGGAGCCCGACGCGGGCGGCATGGTCCCCGGTCACGGCCTGCGCGTGGGCTACTACGCGCAGGAGCACGAGACCCTCGACCACGACGCCAGCGTGTGGTCGAACATCCGCAGCGCCGCCCCCGACACCCCGGAGCAGCAGCTGCGCACCCTGCTCGGCACCTTCTTGTTCCGAGGGGAGCAGCTCGACCAGCCCGCAGGCACGCTCTCCGGCGGTGAGAAGACCCGGCTGGCGCTCGCGGGCCTGGTCTCCAGTGCGGCGAACGTGCTGCTGCTCGACGAACCGACGAACAACCTCGACCCCGCCAGCCGCGAACAAGTCCTCGATGCGCTGCGCAGTTTCAGCGGAGCGGTCGTCCTGGTCACGCACGATCCCGGTGCCGTGGAGGCGTTGGAGCCGGAACGGGTGATCCTGTTGCCTGACGGGACCGAGGACCACTGGTCGGCTGATTACTTGGAGCTAGTGCAACTCGCCTGACGAGTGGTTTTTCCCACCCCGCGGCTCTTGTAACGGATCACGACCTGCTGCGACGACCGGTCGTCACCGTCGGCGAGCGGCGGCTGATCTCTCTCCGTAACAACGCTCTGAACAGCGAAAATGCTGTGGGATGGCGGTCTTCACCGCCGGATGTCGCGAGTCGGCTAGACCGATCGGTCGAGCGCATTCCGGTGATCGCAGCCTCTCGATCTCAACCGTTGGGCGATCTTTTTGCATGATCGCCTGGCGTTTACGGCCGTCCTGTTCGATCATTGCGACGACAGGGGTCGCGAGCGGCCCGACCTGTTCGGAGGGAAGGCGGGGACACTGTGGCTGACCTGAAGAAGGGTGCGCGAATTACAGGGAGCGCCCGGGACAAGCTTGCCAGTGACCTGAAGAAGAAATACGAGAAGGGAGCGAGCATTCGCGCCCTTGCCGAGGCGACCGGGCGTTCCTACGGGTTCGTGCACCGGGTGCTGAGCGAGTCGGGCGTGCAGCTGCGCGGCCGTGGGGGTGCGACGCGTACCAAGAAGAAGTGACTCGGCGGGCATGATCGGTTCGATGCGCTCCGTTTTCGACCGGCGGGTAACGTCTTGCGCGATTCCCGTCCGGTCAACGCAGAACTGATGGAGGCCCGCTTGGAGCAGTCGAGGATGGACGCCGACCTTCTGGACCGTGGCGGTGTGGGGCTCACGGTCCAGGGTCGGCGCGCCACCATCACACTCGATCGCCCGGACAAGCTCAACGCGCAGACGCCGGTGACGTGGGCGGCGCTGCGCGAGATCGGCCAGTCCCTGGACCCGGAAGTGCGGGTCGTGGTGGTGCGCGGCCGGGGGCGCGCGTTCTCCGCCGGACTGGACAAGAGGTTGTTCGGGGTCGATGACGTCGACGGTGCACCCGGCCTGATGTCGCTGGTGCAGCGTCCGACCGAAGAGGCCGACGCCGACATCGCCACCTTCCAGCAGGGGTTCAGCTGGTTGCGCGAGCCGGACCGGGTCACCATCGCTGCCGTGCAGGGGCACGCCATCGGTGCGGGGTTCCAGCTCGCGCTGGCCTGCGACCTGCGCGTGCTCACCGAGGACGCGAAGCTGCGGATGGCCGAGACCGGGCTGGGCCTGGTTCCGGACCTCGGCGGCACGTTGCCGCTGGTGCGCGCTGTCGGCTACGCGCGTGCGGTGGAGATCTGCGTGACCGGCCGGGACGTGACGGCAGAGGAAGCGCAGCGGATCGGTCTGGCGAACTCGGTGGTCGCCGCCGACGAACTGGACTCGGCGGTGGATCGCCTGGTGGAAGCGGTGAACGCGCCGCCGGAGGGCGCGGTGCGCGAAACGCTGGCGCTGCTGGCCCAGGCCGATGAGGTCGTGGATCCGGAGCAGCAGCTCGCCGCGGAACGTGCCGCGCAGATCCGGCGGATCGCGGAGCTCGCAGGCCTGCTCGGCGGTTGATCCGCCGACGCGCTCGTACTTCTCCCGAAGCCGGTCCCGCTGTTCGCGGGACCGGCTTCGGTGGTTTCGGCTCAGGTCAAGCCCGGAACCCGCGCTCCGTAGTGCGCGAGGTTGGCCTTGTTCGCTTCGTCGCCGCCGATGGTGTTGGCGCTGCGCCACACCGGGAGCTCCACGCCCTCCCGCTGCGCGGCGTCGTGCAGCTCCACCAGCAGCATGTTCCACAGGTAGGCGTTGGCCAGCGAGGACAGCGGCGCGGTGACGGGTGCGGCGGGCGGATAGCTGGCGTCGCCGCCGGGGACCAGCGTGTCCAGCACGATCCCGGCCTGCGCCGCGAGCGTGGTGCCCGCCCGCAGCGGGGCGTCCGCGCTGGCCAGCGGCGAGGTGACGGCGATGACCGTGGAGCCGGCGGCGGAGGCGGTGGCGGCGAGTTCGACCGGGTACGGGTTCACCCCGGAGTTGGAGAACACGACCAGCGCGTCCCTGCCACCGCGGAACGCGGCCTCGTCGAGCACCCGCGCGGCGAGACCGCTGGTGCGTTCGGTGGCGGTGGAGGCCACCGCTCCGTGCAGCGGCAGCAGGTCCGGGTGGTAGAGCGGGCGCACCGCGGCGAGGCCGCCGGCCCGGTAGAAGGACTCCATGACTCCGGCGAGCGAGTGCCCGGCGCCGGCGGTGAACACCAGGCCGTCCTCGCGCACGCAGCCGATCAGCGCTCGGGCGGCGTCGTGCAGCGCCGCCACGTTGTGCTCGCCGATCTTGCGCAGGTGGGCGAGGGTGGGTTCGGCGTGGTGCGGTCCGGTCACGGCCGGTGTCGGAGCCGGGGCCGGTGGAGCGGGTGCTGCGGTGTCGGTTCGGCCGGTGTCGGGATTGTCGGGCATGCGTGGACTCCTGGGTGCGAACTGCGGAACTCTGCCGGTCTATACCAGTCACGGGTGTGACGGCAACCAACGATTTCCGCGGGGCGCGCCGTCGTGTTGATCGCGAGGCGGTGATCACTCTCGCGCTACAATGATTACTCTGCGATGTCAGTCTGGAGGGCGGTTGCCGCTCGGGACGGCACCAGGGGAGAGACGTGTCGACGCAGGATCACAGGGGTTGCATGCCGCAGCGTAGGAATCGTCGGGTCCAGCTCGCCGACGCCGCGATCGAGGTGCTGGCGCGGGAAGGGGGCCGTGGCCTGACCCATCGGGCGGTGGACCGCGAAGCCGGTTTCCCCGAAGGGACCACCAAGAACTACCACGCCAGCCGCGACTCCCTGTACGTCGCGGTCGCACGGCGGATGGCCGATCAGCACACGGCCGCGATGCGCCGGTTGCGCGAGGGGATGCCGGACGGGGTGTCCGCCGCGGACGTGCGCACGCTGTACGTGGCGATGCTGCACCGGATGTCGACCTCGGCCCGGTCGCAGTTCCTGGCGCTGTTCGAGCTGCAGCTGGAAGGGGTGCGCAACGCGCAGGTCCGCGCCGCGCTCGGCGAGATGACCTTGGCCGGGGTGGACTCGGCGGTGACCTTGCACGCCGCGGTGGGCGAGCCGATCTCGGCTCGCGGTGGCGGGCTGCTGGAGGCGGGGATGATGGGCGTCGCGATGTCGATGCTGAGCCTGCCCGACGACGTGGTGGGCCGGATCGGGTTCGGCGACCCGGAGTCGCTGGGCCGGTCGTTGCTGGGCATGGCCGCCGAAGCGGAACCCGCCGACGGGTTGTTGCGCGGGCAGGCCAGCTGACCTTCCGCCGAGCAGGTGAACGGACCGCTCGTCCCGGCGGGACGAGCGGTCCGTTCGTGCTTGTGCCGTTCTTCCCAGGGGGTGCGCTGACCTGCGGTTTCGCCGGTGCCGTCTGGGAAGTGGCCGCGCTGTGAGATCGCAAGATCACGACAGGTAGTCTTCGTTCTCCCGGTACCGCTGTCCGCGCGCGCCGAGCGGGTTGGCATCATGACCGGCGGCGTGTCCATGCGAGAACAGCAGAATCGACTCCCGTGGGGTGCAACGAAGGCATGTCGAATCCGCCTCTGCAAGACGGCCCGGTCGAACCTCTGGCGGTCGTGTTCGCCCGCCTCACCGACGTTCCGCTGGACCAGGTGGACAAGCTGATCGAGTCCACCAACGCCGTCTACGGCGAGCTCAACAAGATCCACGGCCACCCGTACTGGGGCGAGCTGGTGCTGCACCAGGGCGCTGCGATCAAGGCCTTGCGGGAAGCGCGGGAGTGCCTGGACGCGCTGCGCTCGGAGGCCGTGGGGGCGCGCAACACCGAGCTCGGCGTCACCGTCGCCACCGCCGTCGTCGACGGCGAACGCCACTACGCGACGACCTCCGACGACAAGGCCTCCCTGGTGGAGAAGGTGCTGCGACCGCCGACAGCGGGCGCCGCCGCGCACCTCTACGTGTGGGACCGGCCCTACGAGAGCGACGAGATCGCCGGGCCTTACCAGCAGCTGCGGGTCGTGACCGATCCGGAGGCCGAGGTCGGAGTGCTCAACTACACCGAAGAGTCCGAGGAGGGCGACCTCACCTCCTGGCACACCCGCAACGCCGAGCCGCTGCCGGACGCGCCGAAGCTGCGCTTCGACACGGGCAGCGCGCTGCTGTTCCCGAAGGACTCCGTGCTGCCGTTCCGCGCCCTGCGCGCCGGGCTGCTGGAGCACGTCGTCGACGGCGCCCGCCCGGATGCGTTGCAGTGGCAGCAGGCCCGCTGGGGCGAACACTGACCACCTGTCGCCGCTCTCGTCCTGCTCCGGTGCGCGGGTAGCGCAACCTCACCGTCGGCTCCTGTTGCGATGGGGTCGGGCAGCGGAACCTCGGCGGCTTCCTCGTTGCGGAATCGATTTCTCGCAGCCGCCGAGTTGAACGACAGGTAAGTCGAGCGGCTTCGCCGCCGACGGGACAACGGCACTCGAACCCCGGCGGGCAAGATCGAAGACAGGCTTTGATCGTGCAGGTGGGCGTCGTCGGAGGCGGGTTTGCGTAACGGTTGGGTACACACTCCGTGAGCAGTTCAGCGGCGCGGCCGGTGGAGCATTGACGAAACGCACTCGGGGATGGTTCTTTCTCCTCACTTCTGGAGAAGGGTGGGTGCTTCGTGGGACGAAGAATCCTCGTTGCGCTGGTCGTCCTGGCCGGGTTGCTCGTTCCGAACGCCGCCATCGCGCAACCCGCGGCGGGTGGTGCGGCGAAGTTGCGGGTCGCGGTGCCGCAGCAGATCGACTCGCTCAACCCGTTCCTCGGGTACTCGCTGGCGGCCACCGACCTGTTCCGGCTGATCTACCCGACGCTGACGACCTACAGCCCGCAGGACTTCTCGGTCACCCCGGAGCTGGCGGAGCGCTGGGAGACCTCGCCGGACAAGCTGACCTGGACCTTCCACATCCGTCCCGGCGTGCAGTGGACCGACGG
This sequence comes from Saccharopolyspora sp. NFXS83, assembly GCF_026241095.1. Lineage (GTDB taxonomy): Bacteria > Actinomycetota > Actinomycetes > Mycobacteriales > Pseudonocardiaceae > Saccharopolyspora_C. The sequence continues at coordinate 29,391 of NZ_JAPFGB010000039.1, forward strand.
CCGGCCGGTGACGGCGCGGGACGCGGCCTACACCTACGACCGGATGATGCACGACCCCGCCGCGGCCACCGCGAACGGCAACTTCGTGGAGAACTTCGAGTCGGTCGCCGCGCCCGATGAGAGCACCTTGGTGATCCGCACCAAGACGCCGCAGGCGACGATGCTGGCGATCGACGCGCCGATCGTGCCCGAGCACGTGTGGTCGCAGGTCGACGACGTGGCCGGATTCGCCAACGACCGGATGCCGGTGGTGGGTTCCGGGCCGTTCGAGCTCACCGAGTACGAACCGGAGCAGTACGCCACGCTGCGCGCCGACCCGCGGTTCTGGCGAGGACCGGCGAAGATCTCCGAGCTGCAGTTCGTGCAGTTCAAGAACACCGACGCCTCGGTGCAGGCGCTGCGCAAGGGCGAAGTCGACGTCGCACAGAAGCTCACCCCCGCGCAGTTCGACGCGCTGGCCGACGAGCCGGACGTCGAACAGGTCCAGGGCCAGGGGCGCCGGTTCTTCGAGATGCTGATCAACCCGGGCGCGGCCAACAGCGCGGGATCCCCCATCGGCACCGGCCACCCGGCGCTACGGGACGTGCGGGTGCGCCGCGCGATCGACCAGGCCGTCGACAAGCAGGCCCTGGTGGACCGGGTGCTCACCGGCTACGGGCAGGTCGGCGGCGGCTACCTGCCGCCGATCTTCGACGACTACCACTGGGCGCCACCGCAGCCGCGCCGGTTCGACCCGGCCGCGGCCAACGCGCAGCTCGACGAGGCCGGATATCGCCGCGGACCCGACGGGATCCGCCGCACACCGCAGGGCGAGCCGTTGAACCTCGGGTTCATGCTGCACGCGAGCACCTCCGCCGACGCGCAGGTCGGCGAATTCGTGAAGCGATGGCTGGCCGACGTCGGCATCGCCGTGGAGCTGGAACCGGTCTCGGACAACCAGGTCAACGATCGCACCACCGCGGGCGATTTCGACCTGGCGATCTCCGGCTGGTCGGCGAACCCGGACCCGGACTACGTGCTGCGGCTGCAGACCTGCGGCTCCCGGCCGAGCCCGGAAGGCGGTGGCACGCCCGACTCGTTCCTGTGCGACCAGGTCTACGACGGCTTCTACGCGCGCCAGCTCGGCGAGTTCGACCCGGCGAAGCGGATCGACCTGGTCAAGCAGGCCCAGCAGCGGTTCTACGACCAGGCGACCGCATCGGTGCTGTACTACCAGAACTCGCTGGAGGCCCACCGCAGCGATCGCTACAGCGGGTTCACCACGCAACCCGCGACCGAAGGGGTCATCACCGGGCAGCAGGGCTACTGGGGCTACTACGGCGCGCAGCCCACCCCGGCCGCGATGAACTCGCAGGGCACCGACTACGGAACGGTCGCGCTGGTGCTGGTCGGAGTGGTCGTGGTCGCCGGTGCGGTGATCGTGCTGGTGGTGCGGCGCAGGCGAGCCACCGTCGACGAACGGGAGTGACGCATGGCCGACGTGACGGTCGAGGCCGAGGCGCGCGCGGAGCACGTCCGCTCCGGCGGCGGCTGGCCCGGCTACATCGCGCGCAAGCTCGGTGGCGGGTTGGTGAGCGTGTTCCTCGTGGCGGTGCTCGGGTTCTTCCTGTTCCGGGTGCTGCCCGGCGACCCGGTGCGCACCATGACGCGCGGCGCTCCGGTCTCGGCGGAGCAGATCGAGCAGCTGCGGCAGCGGTTCGGGCTGGACCAGCCGCTGTGGAAGCAGTTCCTGGACTTCCTCGGTGCGCTGCTGCGCGGTGATCTCGGCACCTCGTACACCTACAGCAGGCCGGTGGCGGAGCTGATCGCCGAGCGGTTCTGGCCCACGGTGCTGCTGGTGGGCACGGCGACGGTGCTGGCGGTGGTGCTCGGGTTGTGGATCGGCACGCGCGCGGCGTGGCGGCACGGCAGCGGGTTCGACAAGGCCTCGACGTCGATCGCGCTCACCTTGTGGTCGGTGCCGACGTTCTGGCTCGGGCTGATCGTGCTCATGGTGTTCGGCGTCGGTGTCGGGCCGATCCCCGGCCTGTTCCCGGTCGGCGGCATGTCCTCACCGGACACGCCGGCGGAGCTGATCCCGCAGGTGCTGGACGTGGCGCGGCACCTGGTGCTGCCGTCGCTGACGATGGTCGCGGTGATCTACGCGCAGTACCTGATGGTGATGCGGTCCTCGCTGCTGGAGGAGATGGGCGCCGACTACCTCACCACGGCCCGCGCGAAGGGCCTGCGGGAGGACCTGGTGCGGCGCAGGCACGCGGTGCCGAACGCGCTGCTGCCGACCGTGACGCTGATCTTCCTGCACCTGGGGCTGGTGGTCGGCGGCGCGATCACGGTGGAGACGGTGTACTCGTGGCCCGGCCTGGGGCTGCTGACCTTCGAGGCGTTGCGCGTGCCGGACCTGCCGCTGCTGCAGGGCACGTTCATCGTGCTGGCGGGGAGTGTGATCGTGATGAACGTGGTGGCGGACCTGCTCTACCGGGTCCTGGACCCGAGGGTGCGTGCGGCATGACGGCCACCGAGCCCGTGACCCCGGAGGAAACGGCCGCGCCGACGGCGGCGCAGCTCGTGCGGGCGCGGCGCCGGGCCGCCGCCGCCGAGTCCTGGCGGGTGTTCCGCGCCGACCGCGGCGGCGCGATCGGCCTGGTGCTGCTGGTGCTGATCGCCGCGCTGGCGCTGCTGGCGCCGCTGCTGACCGATCAGACCGGGCTGGACGTCACGAAGGTGACCGGCGAGGGGCTGCAACCGCCGAGCGCGGAGAACTGGCTGGGCACCGACGAGTCGGGGCGTTCCGTGCTGCTGCTTACCTGGTGGGGCGCGCGGGTGTCGCTGCTGGTCGGGCTGGCCGCGGCGGTGCTGTCGGTGGTGATCGGCACGGTCGTGGGCGTGCTCGCCGCGCACTTCGGTGGCTGGACCTCGACGGTGCTGATGCGGTTCACCGATTTCTTCCTGGTGCTGCCCGCGCTGGTGCTGGCCATCGCGTTGTCGACGGTGCTGGCGCGCGGGTTGCCGACGATCGTGCTCGCGATCGGCGTGACCTCGTGGCCGACGACGGCTCGGCTGGTGCGGGCGCAGACCTTGACCGTGGAGGCGCGGCCCTACATCGAGCGGGCGAAGGTGCTCGGCGGCGGCCATCGCCACGTCATCGGCAAGCACGTGCTGCCCGCGGTGCTGCCGCTGGTGTTCGCGAACACCACGTTGTCGGTGGCCAGCGCGATCATCATGGAGTCCACCCTGTCGTTCCTCGGACTCGGCGATCCGAGCCGGGTGTCGTGGGGGTCGATGTTGAAGTCGGCGATGGACACGGGCGCGGTCACCGGTGGCGCCTGGTGGTACCTGCTGCCGCCGGGCATCGGGGTCGTGCTGGTGGTGCTGAGCTTCACGCTGTGCGGAAGGGCGATGGAAGCGGTGTTCAACCCGAGGCTGCGGGGGAAGCGATGAGCCCGATCCTGACCTTGCGGGGGACGTCGATCTCCTACCGCGGCGCCGACGGCCTGGTGCCCGCGGTGCACGACGTCGACCTCGACCTGGATGCCGGGGACACCCTCGGCCTCGCCGGGGAGTCCGGCTGCGGCAAGACGACGCTGGCGATGTCGGTGCTGCGCCTGCTGCCGCGCTCGGCGGTGCTCGACGGCGAGGTGCTGCTCGACGGGAAGGACGTGCGGAGCCTGTCGTTCGGGCAGCTGCGCGCGGCCCGGTGGGCGACGGCGTCGGTGGTGTTCCAGGGCGCGATGCACGCGCTGAACCCGGTGCGCACGGTCGGCGCGCAGATCGCGGAGCCGATGCGGTTGCACGGCACGGCCTCCGGCGACCTGACCGGCCGGGTCGCGGAGCTGCTCGAATCGGTGGAACTGCCCGCGAGCCGCGCCGACGCGTACCCGCACGAGCTCTCCGGTGGGCAGAAGCAGCGCGTGATGATCGCGATGGCGCTGGCCTGCGAACCGCGGTTGATCATCGCCGACGAGCCGACGACCGCGCTGGACGTGGTGGTGCAGGCCCAAGTGCTGGCGCTGCTGGGCAGGCTGGTCGCCGAGCGGGGCATCGCGCTGCTGATGATCAGCCACGACCTGTCGGTGCTGGCGGCGAGCTGCTCCCGGATCGCGGTGATGCAGGACGGTCGCATCGTCGAGCAGGGGCCGTCGCGGCAGGTGATGGGCTCGCCGGAGCACGAGCACAGCCGCGCGCTGGCGGATGCGTTCCCCACCGTCGGCGATCCGAAGTTCCGCCTGGTCGATCCGTCGCAGCGCGCCGGGAAGGCGCTGCTGGCGGCCGAGGACGTGTCGGTGAGCTTCCCGGCCCGCTCCGGGCCGCCGGTGCGGGCGGTGCGCGGCGTGGCCCTGGAGGTCGGTGCGGACGAGATCGTCGCCCTGGTCGGGCAGTCCGGTTCCGGCAAGACGACCCTGGCGCGCACGCTGCTCGGCCTGCAGCAGCCCACGTCGGGCTCGGTCCGGTTCGACGGGAAGGTGCTGCCCGCCACCAGCGCGGGCCTGCGCGAGTACCGGCGGCAGGTGCAGCTGGTGCTGCAGGACCCGACCGGCGCGCTCAACCCGCGCAACACCGTCTACGAGGCGGTGGCGGAGGGGCTGCGCATCCACGGCGACGTCGCCGACGAGGCGGCGAAGGTGACCGAGGCGCTGGAGGCCGCCGAGCTGCGGCCCGCGTCGAAGTTCCTGTCGCGGTTCCCGCACGAGCTCTCCGGTGGTCAGCGGCAGCGCGTGGTGATCGCAGGGGCATTGGTGCTGGCGCCGCAGGTCCTCGTCGCGGACGAGCCGGTGGCGTCGCTGGACGCGACGGTGCGCGGCGAGATCTTGGCGCTGCTGCTGCGGTTGCGCGTCGAACGCGGACTGTCCACTTTGGTCATCACCCACGATCTGGGGCTGGCGTGGAACATCGCCGACCGGGTGGCGGTGATGTACCAGGGCGAGATCGTGGAGCTCGGCACCGTGGAGCAGGTCCTGCTCGATCCGCAGCACGAGTACACGAAGACCCTGCTCGCCGCCGTCCCGTCCTTGGACCGCCGTCCGGCGAGCTGAGTGCTCAGGCCACCTCGTCCACGACGGCCGGGTGACCGGGGCGGTCGACGCGGATGACGTGGTCGGCGAGGCGTTCCGGGGCGACTTCGGTGCTGTAGCGGTCGAAGGCGGGCAGCGTCCACCGGTCCGCCTCGGCGGTGCGCCGCGCGAGCGAACCTCCCGGCAGCCACAGGTGCACGGTGCGGTCGAACGGCAGGCCCGCCCCCAGCAGCAGCGGGCCGTCCACCAGCACCACGCCGCGCTGCGGCAGCCGGACCCGGTCGAGCCTGGGGGAGCGGTCGGTCGCGGCGTCCCACAGCGCGGGCAGCACCTCGCCCGTACCACCGTCGGCCAGCGGATCCAGCACCTCGCGGCGCAGTCCGGCGAGGTCGAACCAGCTCTCGTAGAACGAATCCGGATCGTCGCGGCCGTGCTCGAACCGCAGCGAAGCCGGGCGCACGTACCCGTCCATGCGGACCCGGACCACTTCGTGGCCGCGCACTCGCAGCGGCTGCACCAGCTCGTCGGCGAAGCCCGCCGTGCCGGCGGCCTCGGCTCCGTCCACGGCGACCCGGACCCACCGCCGCCGCTCCCCGTCGATGACGTCGGCGAGCTCGTCCGTCAACTTCTCCGGAGTGATGGCCCGAACCCGCATGCCGCCGTTCTACCGGATGTCCGCACACCGCCGCGCCACGGCCTGGGGGCTCAGATCAAGCCGAACTTCGGCATCAGCGAGCGATCGAGGCCGTGCACTCCGCTGCCGTCGACAGATCCCCCGAACGTTCCGAGCCGGGATTGCGCGACCGAGCAGGTCTCATCCTTGAGAACGCGGGGGACCGTGCCGTCGAGTTCGATTCCAGGGCGGTACACCGCAGGCCGCACTCGTCGAAGTCAGGGCGACCGCATACAAGCGTAAGACGCGGTGCACTGCGTCGGACCGCTTTCAGCGCAGGGCTGGTTGCAGGATGCTCAGGCGTTGGGCGGAGGTGTCGAGTTCGGCGGCGACGCCGAGCGGAACGGTGCGCTGGGCGGCGCAGTGGCCGAAGCCGAGTTCCCACAGCACCGGGATGCCGAGGTCGCCGAGCAGGTTGCGCAGCACGGCCCGCACCTCCTCCAGCGGCCCGCACTCGCTCCACGAGCCGAGCGCGATGCCGCTGGCGCGGTCGAACCACCCGGCGCGCAGCAGCTGGGTCAGCGCCCGGTCGAGGCGGTACGGATCCTCGCCGACGTCTTCCAGCAGCGCGATGCCCCGTGCGGGCGGAGCCGCCGCGTCGGGCGCGCCGAGGGAGGCGGCGAGCAGGCTCAGGTTGCCGCCGTAGGTGACGCCGGTCGCGCGCCCCGGCACCAGCGCCTCGGCTCCGCGCCTGGTCAGGATCGTCACCGATTCCGGGGCGAACAGGGTGCGGCGCAGGTGCTCCCGGGCGGGCGCGTCCTCGGAGAAGGCGCCGGTCGCGATCATCGGGCCGAACACGGTGGCCACGCCGAGCCGGGAACCGAAGGCGTCGTGCAGGGCCGTGACGTCGCTGGAGCCCGCGAACACCTTGCTCTCGGCGGCGCCCATCGCCGCCCAGTCGAGGTGGTCGAGCACCCGCATGCTGCCGTAGCCGCCGCGGGCGCAGAGGACGCCATCGACCTCCGGATCGCACCAGGCCTGCTGCAGGTCGGCGGCGCGGTCGGCGTCGCCGCCTGCGAGGTAGCGCAGCCTCGGGTGGCGTTCGCGCACGTGCTTGCCGGGGACGACCCGCAGGTCCCAGTCGCGCAGCAGGTCCAAGCCGGCGTCGAGCTGATCGGCGGGAACGGGACCGGCGGGGGCGACCACGGCGACCGTGTCGCCGGCCCGCAGCCGTCGCGGCCGACGTCGTTCACGGGTGCTCATGCAGGGCTCCGTCCGGAGGTCCGGATCGTGGGGTGCCGCGAAGCGGCAGGAACCGAGCGTAGCGGTCCGCCGTTGATCGGGACCGCAGCCCGCGCCGCGGCGTGTTCGCGTTCGGCGAACAGGTCCCACGAACGGATCAACACCCGTTTCGACTGCTTTCCGCGCACCTGTTCGGTACCGATGGTGCTGCTGAGAGGGTGTGCGGGGCGGAACGGGGGACGGCTGCGCGGTCCGCGGCCCGAGTGGCTTACTGTCGAAGGTGCCATGGCTCGTGTCATCCACGTCTTCCGCCAGCCCGACCGGTTCGTAGCAGGGACCGTCGGGGAACCCGGTGAGCGCACGTTCTACCTGCAGGCATCCGAGGATGTCCGCACGGTCAGCGTGCAGCTGGAGAAGCAGCAGGTCTCGGTCCTCGCTGAACGGATCGGTGCCCTCCTGGAGGAGGTGCAGCGGCGCTTCGACGCGGAACTGCCCGCCGCCCCGCCGGAGGACCTCGTCGACGCCGACCCGCTCGCGGTGCCGGTGGAGGAGGAGTTCCGCGTCGGCACGATGGGCCTGGGCTGGGACGCCGAGACCGAGGCCGTCGTCGTCGAACTGCTCGCGGTCACCGAGGAGGAGATCGACGAGTCGGTGGTGCTCGACGACACCGAGGAAGGGCCGGACGCGGTCCGCGTCTTCCTCAGCCCGGCCGACGCCCGCGCCTTCGCGGAGCGCGCCGAGCGGGTCCTCAACGCCGGTCGCAAGCCTTGCCCGCTGTGCGGGGAGCCGCTGGACCCGGAAGGGCACATCTGCCCCCGGCAGAACGGTTACCGCCGCTCCGAGGAGGACTAGCCGCCCGTGCACCCCGATGATCCGGCCGTTCGCGAGGTCCTGGCACACGGCCGCATCGAGGTCGAGGGACGGCTCGTGGAAGCCTCGAACGCCACGTTGTTCTGCTCCGTCGAGCTCAACGGCGCCGCCGCCGAGTGCGTGTACAAGCCGGTTCGCGGGGAACGGCCGCTGTGGGACTTCCCGGACGGCACGCTCGCCGGGCGCGAGGTCGGGTCGTTCCTGATCACCGAGGCGCTGGGCTGGGACCTGATCCCGCCGACGCTGCTGCGGGACGGGCCGTTCGGGCCGGGCATGGTGCAGTTGTGGGTGGACACCGAGGAGGACTCGGAGCTGGTCGACCTGGTCCCGCCTGCGGAGGTCCCGGATGGCTGGCGGGCGGTGCTGCGCGCGCAGGACCACCACGGCGACCCGGTGGTGCTGGCGCACTCCGATCACGAGGCGCTGCGGCGGCTGGCGGTGCTCGACATCGTGATCAACAACGCGGACCGCAAGGGCGGCCACGTGCTGCACTCGCCGCGCGGCGAGGTGTTCGGCGTGGACCACGGGGTGAGTCTGAACGCGGAGAACAAGCTGCGCACGGTCCTGTGGGGCTGGATCGGGGAGCGGCTGCCCGACGACGCGGTCGACGCGCTGAGCCGGTTCCGCGCGCTGCTGGAGGGCGAGCTCGCGGCCCGGCTCGCCGAGCACGTCACGCCGAAGGAAGTGCAGGCCGTCGCCGAACGGGTCGACGCGCTGCTGGCCGCGGCGGAGTTACCGGCGCCGTCGGGTGAGTGGCCCGCGATCCCCTGGCCCGCGTTCTGACCGCTCCGGTGGCCCGAGGAAAATCGGATGCATCGGGCATATCGCTGGGTGATCATCCGGGTATGACCGCAGACGGTGAGCATTCCTTGGCCCGCGATCCGTTCCCGCTGCGCGACCGGACCGCGTTGGTGACGGGCGTGAGCCGCAGGCAGGGCATCGGGTTCGCGATCGCGTCCCGGATGGCGGCCTGGGGCGCGAGCGTGTTCCTGCACCACCACCGGCCGCACGACGCCGAGCAACCGTGGGGCGCCGACGACCTCGACGAGGTCCGCGCGGGCGTGGCCGGGCACCTGTCCGGCTCGGCGAGGGTCGCCGACGCCGCCGGGGACCTGGCCGACCCGGACGAGCCGGCCCGGCTGGTGCGGCGGGCGGTGGCCGAGTTCGGGCGACTCGACGTGCTGGTGTGCAACCACGCCCGCAACGGCTCCGATGGGGCGCTGGGTGAACTGGACGCGACGATGCTGGACGGGCATTGGGCGGTGAACACCCGCTCGTCGCTCCTGCTGGCGCAGGAGTTCGCCGCCCGTCACAGCGGCTCGCCCGGTGGGCGTGTGGTCTTCCTGACCTCGGGGCAGCGCGCCGGCCCGATGCCCGGCGAGATCGCCTACGCGGCGGCGAAGGGCGCGCTCGCCGAGATCACCCTGACCATCGCCGAACAGCTCGCCGGTGCGGGCATCACGGTGAACACGGTGAACCCCGGCCCGGTGCAGACCGGTTACCTCACCGAGGCCGATTGGGCGGCGATCGGCCACATGTTCCCGTTCGGCCGCTGGGGCGAGCCGGACGACCCGGCCCGGCTGATCACCTGGCTGTGCACCGACGAGGCGCGCTGGATCACCGGTCAGGTGCTCGAATCCGAGGGCGGTTTCGCCCGCTACCGCCAGCGGTGAGCCCTCAGTCCACCAGTGCCTGGTAGACGAGCTGGTGGAGCTGGGAGCGGATCGGGTGCGTGCCGGACGGGATGAGCTGGGTGAAGAACTGCACCGACAGGTCCTCGGCCGGGTCCACCCAGAACGCGGTGCTGGCCATCCCGCCCCAGGACAGCTCGCCGGGAGTGGCCACGACGTGCGAGGCCACCGGGTCCTCGACGACGGCGAAGCCGAGCCCGAAGCCCTTGCCCGCGTTGGCGACTTCGGAGAAGGAGCCGTTGGCGATCTCGTCGAGGTGCGCGCCGCCGGGCAGGTGGTTGCGGCTCATGTAGCGCAGCGTGCGGTCGCTGAGCAGCCGCACCCCGTCGAGCGCCCCGCCGCCGAGCAGCATGCCGGTGAAGCGGTGGTAGTCGTAGGCGGTGGACACGAGCCCGCCGCCGCCGGACAGCGCCCGCGGCGCGGCGTCCGGCGGGGAGTTGCGCGGCACGGTGGCCTTGCCCGCGGCGTCGGCGAGGTACAGCGAGGCCAGCCGGTCCTTGTCCTGCGGTGCCACGGTGAAGGCGGTGTCGGTCATGCCGAGCGGTTCGAAGATGCGGGTGCGGAAGAACTCGTCGAGCCCCATGCCGGAGGCGACCTCGACGACGCGGCCGAGCACGTCGGTGGACACCCCGTAGTTCCACGAGCTGCCCGGTTCGAACAGCAGCGGCATCGCCGCGTAGTCGTCGCACACCGCGGCGAGGTCCTGGTCCGGGGTGCCGTAGTCGTAGCCGGTGCGCCGGTAGAGCTCGTCGACCGGGTGGAGCCGGTTGAAGCCGTAGGTGAGCCCGGCGGTGTGGGTCAGCAGGTGCCAGATCCGCACCGGCTCGGTCGCGGGCCGCGTCTGCGCGGCGCGGGCGGGGCCGCCGGTGTAGACGCGCTGGTCGGCGAAGGACGGGATGAGCGTGCTGACCGGGTCGGTGAGCTCGAACGCGCCCTCCTCGTAGAGCATCATCGCCGCGACCGAGGTGATCGGCTTCGTCATCGAGTAGATGCGGAAGATCGTGTCGTCCTCGATGGGCGCGGCGGTGGCCACGTCGCGGTGGCCGTGGCTGCTGAGGTGCGCGATGTGGCCGCGGCGGGCGATGAGCACCTGCCAGCCGGGGAGCTTCCCGTCGGTGACGTAGGTCGCGAAGTGCCGGTCGAGGCGCTGGAGGCGTTCCGGGTCGAAGCCCGCGCGGACGGGGTCGGTCTCGATCTGCGACGGGCTCACTGAATCTCTCCTCTGCCGGGGCCGTTCACCTTTCTACTCGTCGGTACCGACGATGTGCCAGTGTCGCCCGACACGTTCGGTGAACGCCGTTCTCCGCCGTGCGGACGCGCTCGGTGCTCGCCACGCGCGGGGTGAGCCGGGATCTTCGCCGGGTCCGCCGGCGGGCGCCGAGCCGCTGATCACCGGGATTCGGTACCGGCGTGCGGAAACCCGTTGGCACGGCGGTGTTTCCGTTCCGTGACGTGTTCGCGACCGTCGTGGGGAGCGAGTAGCGTCGAACGGGTGACGAACTCTCGGACCCCACCTCCCGGATTGCCCAGTACGGCGGGCGAGCTGCGTGTCAGCGGATACCTGCCGTACGGCGTGAAGGTCGAGGTGCGCCGCAACCTGCTGACCGCGCTGCGCTCCGGGAATCCCTTGTGGTCGGGCATCGTCGGCTTCGAGCGCACCGTGCTGCCGCAGCTGGAGCGCGCCTTGATCGCCGGCCACGACGTGGTGCTGCTCGGCGAGCGCGGGCAGGGCAAAACGCGCCTGCTGCGCGGGCTGACCGCGCTGCTCGACGAGTGGACTCCGGTGATCCCCGGCTCCGAACTCGACGAACACCCGCTGGAACCGATCACGCCGAGCTCGCTGCGCCGCGCCGCGGAGGAGGGCGACGCGCTGCCCGTCGCGTGGCGGCACCGCGACGACCGCTACGTGGAGAAGCTGGCGACGCCGGACACCGCGGTCGGCGACCTCATCGGGGACGTGGATCCGGTGAAGGTGGCCGAAGGGCGGTCGCTCGGCGACCCGGAGACCATCCACTTCGGACTGGTGCCGCGGGCGCACCGCGGCATCGTGACCATCAACGAGCTGCCCGACCTGGCCGAGCGGATCCAGGTGGCGCTGCTGAACGTGATGGAGGAGCGGGACGTCCAGGTGCGCGGCTACAGCCTGCGGCTGCCGCTGGACGTGCTGCTGGTCGCCACCGCCAACCCGGAGGACTACACCAACCGCGGGCGGATCATCACGCCGCTCAAGGACCGGTTCGGCGCGGAGATCCGCACGCACTACCCGTTCGACCTCGACGACGAGATCTCCTTGATCCGGCAGGAAGCCCTGCTGGAGGCCGAGGTCGGCGATCACCTGCTGGAGGTGCTCGCCAGGTTCGTGGGGCACCTGCGGGAGTCCTCGGCGGTGGACCAGCGCTCCGGCGTCTCGGCGCGGTTCGCCATCGCGGCGGCGGAGACCGTGTCGGCGGCGGCCCTGCACCGGGCGGCGCTGACGGGGGAGGACCCGGCGGTGGCGCGGCCGGTGGACCTGGACGCGGTGCCCGCGGTGCTGCGCGGCAAGTTGGAGTTCGAGGCCGGTGAGGAGGGCCGCGAGGACGAGGTCCTCGGCTACCTGCTGCGCCGCTCGGTTGCCGACACGGCACGCGGCCTGTTCGCAGGGCTGGACCTGCATTCGCTCGTCGACGCGGTCACCGGCGGCCACCAGGTCGCGACGGGCGAGCGCATCGCGGGTTCCGACGTGCTCACCGCGCTGCCGGAACTGCCGGTGCTGCACCAGGTCGCCGAGCGGCTCGACGTGCGCGCCGGTGACCCGCCGGGGCGCATCGCGAGCGCGGTGGAGCTGGCGCTGGAATCCCTGTACCTGGCGAAGAAGCTCGCCAAGGACACCGACGAACAGCGATCGGTGTACGGCTGAGGTGGCTCTGCTCGCGGCATCGATCCCCTTGCCGGGTTCGGCCGCCCGACTCACTGCGCAGATGATTCTGAGAGGACCCCGATGACCGGCCGCGCTCGCCGCTACCACTACGGCGCATGGCACGGCGGTTCCGATCCGCTGGAGCCGCCGGTGGACCTGCGTTCCGCGCTGGACCAGATCGGCCGGGACGTGATGGAGGGCGCCTCACCGCGCTCGGCCCTGGAAGAGCTGCTGCGCACCGGCACGCGCGGCACCAGCGGCCTCGACGAGCTCACCCGCCGCTTGTGGCAGCGCCGCAGCGAGTTGCAGCGCAGGCACAACCTGGACGGCACGGTGCAGGAGGTGCGCAGGCTGCTGGACCGCGCCCTCGACCAGGAGCGGCGGGCGCTGGCGGCGGAGGACGGCGAGGACGCCCGGTTCCGCGAGCTCCAGCTGAGCGCGCTGCCGCCGGACGCGGGCGGCTCGGTGCGGGAGCTCGCCGAGTACGACTGGCGCTCGGCGGAGGCGCGCGAGGCGTTCGAGGAGATTCGGCGGATGCTGGGCGGCGAACTCCTGGAACAGCGCTTCGCAGGCATGAAGGACGCGTTGCGGGGGACCACTCCGGAGGACGTCGAGCGGGTGCGCGCGATGCTCGACGACCTCTCCGAGCTGCTGGCCGCGCACGCCCGCGGCGACTCGGACGTGCCGCGGCGGTTCGACGAGTTCATGGCCGAGCACGGCGAGTTCTTCCCGGAGAGCCCGCGCGACGTGGACGAGTTGATCGACGCGCTGGCGGCTCGTTCGGCCGCCGCGCAGCGGATGGTGAACTCGATGAGCGAGCAGCAGCGCGCCGAGCTGGCGGAGCTCTCGCAGCAGGCGTTCGGCGACCCCCGCATCGGCGAGGCGCTCAACCGGATGGACCAGCAGCTGCGCTCGCTGCGTCCCGGTGAGGACTGGTCGGGGCGTGGGAGGTTCCGCGGCGATCAGCCGATGGGCCTGGCGGAGGCGACCGAGGCGATGGCCGAGCTCGGTGAGCTGGAGCAGCTCGCTGAGCAGCTGGGCCAGTCCTATCCGGGGGCGAGCCTGCAGGACATCGACCTGGAGGCGTTGGAGCGCCAACTCGGCGAGCGGGCCGTGGTGGACGCGCAGCGGCTGGCCGACATCGACGAGCAGCTGCGCAGGCAGGGCCTGCTGCAACGAGCGCCGGACGGGAACCTGCGGCTGAGCCCGCGGGCGATGCGCAGGCTCGGCGAGACGGCGCTGCGCTCGGTCATCTCGCAGCTGCGTTCCCGCCAGGGCGAGCGCGACACCGACCGCGCGGGTGCGGCCGGGGAGCTCACCGGCACGACCCGCCCCTGGGCGTACGGCGACACCGAACCGTGGGACACGGGCCGCACGGTGCGCAATGCGGTGCTGCGGCGAGCGGCGAGCGGCCCGTCGGCACCCCGGCTGGACATCGAGGACCTGGAGGTCGCCGAGACCGAGCAGCGCTCCCGCGCGGCCGTCGCGCTGTGCGTGGACACCTCGTGGTCGATGGTGCAGGACGGCCGCTGGGTGCCGATGAAGCGCACCGCGCTGGCGCTGCACCACCTGGTCGCCACCCGGTACCGCTCGGACGCGTTGCAGCTGATCACCTTCGGACGCCACGCGTCCACTGTGGACGTGGGTGAGCTGGCGGCGCTGGAGGGGACCTGGGAGCAGGGCACCAACCTGCACCACGCGCTGCTGCTGGCGGGTCGGCACGTGCGGCGGAACCCGGACGCGCAGCCGGTGGTGCTGGTCGTCACCGACGGCGAGCCGACGGCGCACCTGGAGGCCGACGGCGAAGCCGTGTTCCAGTACCCGCCCACCCCGCGCACGCTCGGTGTGACGCTGTCCGAAGTGGACTCGTTGCGCCGCCTGGGTGCCACGCTGAGCGTGTTCATGCTCGGTGAGGACCCGCGCCTGGAGGCGTTCGTCGACATCGTCGCCCGCCGCGGTGGCGGCCGGGTCGTCGCCCCCAGCGCGGACGGCCTGGGCGCCGCGGTCGTCGGCGACTACCTCCGCACCAAGCGCCAGCGGTGAGGTGCTCCCGACCCGGGCGCTTGGAGGCCGGGGGCGCGGCTTCGTTCCGCAGCAACAGAAATCCCCGGCTGACGGCGAGCTCGTGGTGGCGGGGATACGGTGAAGATCGAACATGTTCGACAGATCACAAGAAGGCTGATCCGTCCGAGCTCGAGGAGCCTCATGCCAGCGGTGTTCCTGAACGGGAATCCTGAGAGCGGCGCGATCTGGGACTTGCTGCGCGCCGAACTGGCCCGGGAGGACGTCGTGAGCCTGTCCCCTCCCGGATTCGGCGCTCCCATTCCGGACGGGTTCGGCTGCACCATGCCGGACTACCGGGACTGGCTGATCGCGGAGCTGGCGGAGCTCGGGGAACCGGTCGATCTCGTCGGCCACGACCTGGGGGGAGCTTTCACGGCCGTCGTTGCCATGGCTCGACCCGATCTGCTGCGAACCTGGGCCAGCGACGCCTTGGGCGTGTTCGATCCGGATTACGTCTGGCACCACCTCGCGCAGCAGTGGCAGACACCCGGCGTCGGCGAGGATTCGGTGGCGGAGCTGCTGGGCGGCACGCTCGAAGAGCGCACCGAAGCCATGGCAGCCCGGGTCACCGACCGGCCGGTCGCCGCACGGCTGGCCGCGGCCCAGGGGCCGGAGACCAGCCGGGCGATCCTCACCTTCTACCGCTCCGCGGTCCAGCCGTTCATGGCAGATCTGGGGCAGGGCCTCAGCGCCGCAGCGGCACGCCCCGGCCTTGCCCTCGTCGCCACCGATGATCACCTCGGCGGTCCGCAGGACATGCACCGCCGATCCGCAACCAGGGCGGGAGCCCAGGTCGCGCCCCTCGACGGAGCGGGGCACTGGTGGATGGTGCAGGACCCGGTCCGCAGCGCTCGGGTGCTCACCTCGTTCTGGGCTGAGCAGGCCGACAGCTGAGAGCGGCCCCGGGCGGGCGTGTTTCGTGACCGCCGTCCACGGTCCGTGGCTTCGCGAGGTTTCGTGGTCACGTCGAATTCGATCCGTCGAGGGCGGTCAGGTTCGTCGTGCGGGAAGTCGAGATCTGGGACGAATCCTCGTTCGCCTTCGAACCGAACGATGATGTCGAAGCCGTCGCGAACCGATGACGAGATGTCGTTGTCGATGACGATGAGCTGAATTCCGTAGCGGGCGACCGACGACTTCGCGCCTCGGTGACGAGTTCGATCGAATTCTGGTCTTGCCGGGTTTGCAGCGGTCGTGCTCTCTTGGGCGTGCGAGCGGTTTCCGGCGGCGGTTCGATGCAATTGGACTTCGTGCGCCGTGGCGCCGAGCCGCTCGTATTCGCAACGTCGGTTCATCCGGACAGGAGTTCGTTCGCTCGTTCCAACGCGCCGGAGAGGCTGGTGGCGGTGGGGATGCCGCGGTCGGTGAAGTGGTCCAGGGCGTGCAGGGCCGTCGGGCCCGAGTGGTAGACGACGCAGTGCGCGCCGACGGCCGCGGCGGTCTCGGCGTCGTCCACGGTGTCGCCGATGAGCACGACGTCGCGGGGGTCGGGGGAGCCCAGCGCCGCCAGGTGGCGTTCGATGTGCGCGGCCTTGGTGTCGGGGGCCGGCTCGGTTCGTCCCTGGACGTGGCGGAAGGAGCTCTCGATCCCGGCTCCGCGCACCGCGGGCAGCAGCACGTCGTGCGGGCACATCGACAGCAGCGACTGCGTGCCGCCCGCGCCCGTCCAGGCCGCGAGGGCGAAGCGGGCGTCCTCAGCGAGCGATACCTGCGGCAGCGCGAGGTCGTAGCACTCGTCGAACCTCCGCAGCACCGCCTCCAGTTCGCCGGGGGAGAGGGAGCGGCCCGCGAGCCGGTCGCAGAACGCCGAGATGGGCCGGGTGAAGTGCCGCTGGTGTTCCTCGAGAGTCACCCGGTACCCGGCATCGGCGAAGGCCGCCGCGACGGAGTCGATCATGACTTGCCCGTCGTCTAGCAGCGTGCCGTTCCAGTCCCACACGATGTGCCCGTCGAACTCAGCCACCGGCGCTCCCCTCGAACCGTCGTACCGGTTCCGAGCCGCCGTCCCGGGAGCAGCGCCGCCGCCCGCCTGGCCGCGGGACGGCTCGGACCCAGCACGGACCTTGCCCGCCGAGAGCTCGTCATGAACTCGGGCGAAGCCGCATCATCCGGCTGCCATCCGAAGATCACCCGAGCAGAGCACCACCCACCACAGCGAGTGCGCATCGCGCGGACGACGGTCCGAGCGACAGGAATCCGTTTCACGCGAACGGGATTCAGGCGGCGCCCAACGACCCGCCGGGGTCGGCCACCGTCCTGTCAGCGGCGAAGCCGCTGAGCGGTGACCACCTCGATGACCGGGCCACCGGGGGTCTCAGCGGTTTCCTCGCGAGGACGGAGATGTCCCTCGTGACGGAGCCACTCGGGACATCGATCCCGCAGCGAGGAAACCACTGAGGTTCCTGACCATCCTGCAAGAACGGCTCAACCGTTCTTGCAGGAACGACTCAACTCTTCGCGGCGCCGACCAGGTCGGCCGGGTCTTGGGCCTGTTCCTGGGCCATGGACTTGCGGACCGCGTTGATCTGGCGGCGGCCCCAGCTCTCGGACAGGCCGTAGCGCTTGCCGAGCTCGGCGGGCTTGACCGGCTGGTCCGCTTCCACCGACTTTCGGTAGTCGGCGCGGGCCGCGGAACGCCTGTCCCGGTCGCTCAACGGGCCGTCGGGGACCGGCGGGAGGGTCAGCGTCTGCTCGGAGTCGCTGACGGTGTCCGCGTCCTTGGCCTTGGCGGAGCTCTTGTCCGCGTCGCCGCTCGACTTGGAGTTCGCGGCCGTCGCCGTGGCGGTGGACTTCGCGGCTCCGGTGCTCGTGGTGGCCGTGCCGCCCTTGGCGGTCTCGTCCTTCGCGGGAGCCTCGGGCTCGGGCGAGCTCTCCGCCTTCGCCGCGGTCTCGTCCTTGGCGGGAGCGGACTTCGCTTCGGTGGAGACCTTGGGCAGTTCGATCGTCACGGTGGCCGCCTCCGCGCCGTGAACGGTGGTCTCGGCGTTCTTGCCGGATCCGCTCTTGGCGGCCTTCGCCCCCGAACCCTTCGCGGTGCTCTTCGACGTGACCGGTGCGGTCGCGGGCTCCTCCGGCTTGCCCGCCGTCGCGGCGGTCTCGGTCTCGGTCCGCGCGGTCTCCGCGTCGGCAGCGTCCTTCGTGGACGCGCCGGTCCGGGCGGACACCGTGCTGGTCGCGGTGGCTGCGGCGCTCGCCCCGGCCATCTCGCGCACGGGACGAGTAACGGACTCGGTCTCCGGTTCCGCAACAGGGGGAGCTGCGGGGGCGGTGTCGCTAGTGGTGGAGGTGCGAGGTGCCTCAGCGGCGGCGGTGGAAGCGGTCACCTCCGGGCGGTCGGCGGGCCGGGACGCGGCCGTCGGCTGCTCCGCGTCGACTCCGTGCGGACTGTTCGCGGCGCCGGTGTCCTCCGATGCCTCCTGCCGAGCAGGGGCGGCGGTGACGAGGTCCGCGTTGGCGCGCTCGTTGGCGTACTGCTCCTCCTCGGCGCGAGCCGCGGCCTTGAGCGCGGCGGCGCGGCGGGTGCCGGGCGGGGCGAGCGTGCCGAGGCCGGCGATCTCCTCGACGGGAATGTCGATGACCTGCTTGCGGAACGCCTCGCTGGTGCTGCGGCGGTCCACCATCCAGCGCAGGACCAGCAGGCCGGGACGCAGCCGGAAGCCGCGCATGCCGTGCTTGGCCTCGTAGTCCGCGCGCAGCTCCAGCAGCACCACGTCGAACACCGCGACGGCCGCGATGGGCAGCCCGGCCGCGACGATCTGCGCCTCGTGGCTGGGCTGGTGGATCCAGTTGATCCAGGAGCTGACGCCGGTGAACGCCCACATCAGGATCCGCCCGCGCACCGCGGACCGGCCGTTGATCGACGAGCGGTAGGTCATCAGGGTGCACGCGAACGCGGCGCCGTCGAAGGTGGCGGGCACCAACCACGCCGACCAGTAGGTGAACCCGGCCATCGATTGCATGCCGTACTCGTGCAGGCCGACGAAGCTGGCGCCCCAGCCCATCACGGCGGCCATCGCTACGAAGATCAGCGCGGCGATGGACAGCGAACGGCTGCCCCTGTCGCTCGACGCGCCGGGATACCCGTCCGCGCTCATTTCCGGGCTGCTGATCGGGCGCTCGCTGCTCTTGGCGGCGTCATGCACGGGGGTTCCTCCAGGTTCGCGTGACAGCACGCTCGGCAGTGCCGGATAGTAACTTGACCATCACCTGGACGAATGACCGGCCGGTGTTTCTGTGCTAGGAAGCGGCCCGGTATGGATGCAATGTGCAATTTCGACCGTTCAATTGCGACGGTCCGTGCACGCGTCGATCACCTTCCGGGGGCGAAACTCGCGATCACCTCCGGATGCGCATCGGCCCACCTCGAAGCCGCCGCCTCCTCCTGGCCCTTGGGCGCGCTGTTGATGTCGTTCTCCAGCGACGCCAACTGCCGATCGTCGAGCCGGAACTCGTGCACCATTCCGGTCACATCGGGGAAGTCCGCGCTGAACCCTTTCCGCCCGACCGCGTGGATCTGTTCGGCCTGCCCCATCGCGCCCCGCGGATCTTGCAAATCCTTGATCGGATACTTCGCGTAGGCCCAATGCGGATGCCACAGCGTCACCACGATCGGTGAGCGCGCGTTGATCGACCGCTCCAACGAGGCGAGCATCGCCGTGGTCGAGGACGTCTGCAACGCGTACTGCCCGGTCAGGCCGTACTGCGGGATCATCTGATCGCGGGTGACCCGGCTGAGGCCCGCTCCCGGATCGATGCCGGTGATGGTGCCGTTGAACTCGGCCGCCCGGCCGCGCAGATCCTCGATCGAGTTCACGTCGGTCAGGTAGGTCGGCACCGCGATGTTCAACGTGGCCTGGTCGTACCAGACCCCCAAGTCCTCCAGGCGATCGTGGTACTGCGCCCAGTAGTCGGCGTGCGTCTGCGGCAACCACGCGTCCATGAACAGGTCGATGTTGCCCTGCGCCAACCCGGCGTAGGTCGGTCCGGCCTCCAGCTCCGTCAGCTGCACCTGGTATCCCTGGCGTTGCAGCAGCACCTTGTAGAGGTTGCTGACCGCGATCGCCTCGTCCCACGCGATGTAGCCGATGGTGATCTTCTTGGTCTGCTGCCCGGTCTCCGGTTGCCTGCCGCCGCACCCGGCGGCGATCAGCACCAGCGCCGCCAGCAGTGCGACGCAGGCGACCCACCGCGATCTCCGCATGGCACTTCCCCTTCCTGCGTGGACGTCACCCGGCGGGCGCGGTCGTGCGCGCCGCGCGGGAGACGGGTGACCGGTCGGCCAGCACGGCCGTGCTGCGGTCCAGGTAGACGGCGAGGATCACCACGGCCACCCCGGCTTCGAAGCCCGCGCCCAGCTGCACGCGGGTGACGGCGGTGTAGACCTCGGTGCCCAGCCCTTCGGCGCCGACCATGCCCGCGATGACCACCATGGACAGCGACAGCATGATCACCTGGTTGATCCCGGCCATGATCGACGGCATGGCCAGTGGCAGCTGGATGCCGGTGAGGATGCGCCGCGGCGGCGCCCCGAACGCGGCACCGGCCTCCACCACCTCGCCGTCGACCTGGCGGATGCCCAGCTCGGTGAGCCGCACCCCCGGCGGCAGCGCGAAGATCACCGTGGCGATCACGCCCGGCACCGCGCCGATGTTGAAGAAGAAGATGACCGGGATCAGGTACACGAACGCCGGCATCGTCTGCATCAGGTCCAGCACCGGGCGCACCACCCGGCTCACCGTCCGGTTCCGGGCGGCCAGGATTCCCAGCGGGACCGCCGCCGCGATCGCGATGGTGCTGGCCACCAGCACCAGCGACAAGGTCTGCATGGCGGGCGGGAACTCCCGCATGCTCACCACCAGGCCGAACCCGATGATCGTGAACAGGGCGAAGCGCCAACCCCGGAGCCACCAGGCGAACGCGGTCAGCACCAGCACCAGCGCCCACGCCGGCGGCCACAGCAGCACCGCCGTCAGCCCGTCCACGGCCGAGCGCACCACCAGGTCGACGAAGTCGAAGAACGGGCCGATGGTGTCGTTGAGCCAGTTCACCAGCGCCTGGAACCAGTCGCCGAGCGGGACGCGCGGGAACTCAGCCATCATCGGCCTCCGTCCGTCCGCCGTCGCCCAGCGCGCGCAGCACCGTCGACGGGCCCACCGTGCCGATCACCCGTCCCTCGGCGTCGACCACCTCCAGCGCGGCGGTCTCGGTGACGCGGCCGAACAACTCGTGCAGCGGGGTCCGCGCGGGGACGGGGTCGGTGGTCGACGGCCGGGCCGGATCTGCGGTGCGCTCGGCGATGGCTCCCGCGGTCAGCACCCGGCCGCGGTCCACGTCGCGCACGAACCGCGCCACGTAGGAGTCCGCGGGGCGGCGCAGGATCTCCGATGCGGTGCCGAGCTGCACTATGCGCCCCGCGCGCATCACCGCGATTCGGTCGCCGAGCCGCATCGCTTCGTTGAGGTCGTGGGTGATGAACACGATCGTCTTGCCCAGCTCGGCCTGCAGCTGCACCAGCTGGTCCTGCATGTCCCGCTTGATCAGCGGGTCCAGCGCGCTGAACGCCTCGTCCATCAGCAGCACGTCGGTGCCCGCGGCGAGCGCCCTGGCCAGGCCCACCCGTTGGCGCATGCCGCCGGAGAGCTGCTGCGGGAACCGCTGCTCCCACCCGGTCAGGCCCACCATCCGCAACGCCTCGTCGGCCCGCTCCCGGGCCCGCGCCGGTGCGGCGCCCTGGATGCGGGGGCCGTATTCGACGTTGTCCCGCACGCTGCGGTGCGGCAGCAGCGCGAAGTGCTGGAACACCATGCTCATCGTGCGCTGCCGCAGTGCGCGCAGCGCCTTGCCGGTGAGCGCGGTGACGTCCTCCTCGTCGACGTACACGCGGCCCTCGGAGGGGGTGAGCAGGCCGTTGAGCATCCGGATCAGCGTCGACTTGCCGGAACCGGACAGGCCCATCACCACGAAGATCTCGCCGGGCTCGACGGCGAACGACGCGTCCAGCACGGCCACCGTGGTTCCCTCGGCGCGCAGCCGGTCCCCTCCGACGCCCTCCCGCGACCGGCGCAGCGCGTCCGCCGGGTGCGGTCCGAAGACCTTGCAGAGCCCGTCCACTCGTACCGATGTCAACGCCTCGCCCCCCGTGCGCAGGTCCGGCGCGTCCGAACGGGCCGGTGGAAAGCCACGCGGCCCTCGGGCGTGCGCCGAGGCGGAATGTTGTCCGTGCGCACGAGCATACGTCCGGCGTGGACCGCTCCCGCCATTGTCAAAGGTCCTGATCGAACGATCCGAACGGTCTGTGACGTGCGATGACGATTCGATCGGAAAAGCCGGTGCGCGATGCGGCGAGCACCGGAAGACATGCGCGGCGAGGGTCGTGAATTCCCCGCCTATCGCCGGAATCCGGATTTCCGCCGCCCTGTGGCGAGGGGGCTCGGTGGCCGGCGTCACGGGCCGCCCGGTCCCGGCTGCTTCTCACGATGTGTAACAGGGCGGCATCGCGTCGGACGGGACGTTTAAGGTCGAGTGCATGCAAACCTGGTCGTCGGTCCCCGTGCCCCAGGTGCCGGGCACACCCCGTCCCCTCCGGCTCTTCGACACCGCCACCGGTGAGGTCCGGCCCACCACCCCCGGTCCGGTGGCGCGGATGTACGTCTGCGGCATCACCCCGTACGACGCCACGCACCTCGGTCACGCCGCCACCTACTTGGCGTTCGACCTCGTGCACCGCCTGTGGCTCGACAACGGTCACGAGGTGCACTACGTGCAGAACGTCACCGACATCGACGACCCGCTGCTCGAACGCGCCGACCGGGACAACGAGGACTGGATGGTCCTGGGCATGCGCGAGACCGCGCTGTTCCGCGAGGACATGACCGCGCTGCGCGTGCTGCCGCCGCAGGACTTCATCGGCGCCGTCGAAGCGATGCCCGAGATCGTCGAGGCCGTCGGCAAGCTGCTCGCCTCCGGCGCGGCCTACCGGGTCGACGACGAGTACCCCGACATCTACTACCGGCACGACACCACCGGCCGGTTCGGCTACGAGTCGAACTACGGCGCCGACGACATGCTGCACTTCTTCGCCGAACGCGGCGGCGACCCCGGCCGTGCGGGCAAGGAGCACCCGCTGGACGCGCTGCTGTGGCGAGTGGCCCGGCCCGGCGAACCGTCCTGGGAGTCCGAGCTCGGGCCCGGCAGGCCCGGCTGGCACCTGGAATGTTCGGTGATCGCGCTCAACCGCCTGCGGATGACCTTCGACGTGCAGGGCGGCGGCTCCGACCTGGCCTTCCCGCACCACGAGTACAGCGCCGCGCACGCCGAGGCGCTGACCGGCGAGACCCCGTTCGCGCGGCACTACTGCCACGCGGGCATGGTCGGCCTCGACGGCGAGAAGATGTCCAAGTCCAAGGGCAACCTGGTGTTCGTGTCGCGGCTGCGCGGTGACCGGGTGGATTCGATGGCGGTGCGGCTCGCGCTGCTCGACGCGCACTACCGCACCGACCGCTCCTGGACGGCTGAGGCGCTCACCGCCGGAACGGCCCGGCTGGCGCGCTGGCGCGAAGCCGCCGCCCTGACCGCGGGTCCCGCGGCTGCGACGGCGATCGCCGGGCTCCGCGACCGGCTCGCCGACGACCTCGACAGCCAGGGGGCGCTGCGCGCCGTGGACGTCTGGGCGGACGAGGCGCTCGGCCAGGGCGGCACCGACGAATCGGCCCCCGGCGAGATCCGGGCCGCGGTCGACGCGCTGCTGGGCGTGCAGCTGTGACCGGCTGAGACCGAACGTGGGAACGCCCTCCGAGCGCTCGGCTCGGAGGGCGTTCTCGTGTCAGGGAGGACTCGTCAGCCCGGACCCGGACCCAACGGGCCCTTTCCGCCCGGTCCGCGGCGGCGCAGGTAGCGCTCGAACTCCGCGGCGATCGCGTCACCGCTGGTCTCGGTGAGCGTCACCTCGGCGTCGCCGCGTTCCTCCAGCGCCCGGACGTAGTTGCGGACGTCTTCGTCCTCCTCGGCCATCTCGCTGACCGTGGTCTCCCACTCCTCCGCCTGGTCCGGCAGGTTGCCCAGCGGTACCTCGAGGTCCAGCGCGTCCTCCACCCGGTGCAGCAGCGCCAGCGTCGCCTTCGGCGACGGCGGCTGCGACACGTAGTGCGGCACGGCGGCCCAGAACGAGATCGCCGGGATGCCCGACCGCACGCACGAGTCCTGGAAGATGCCCACGATGCCCGTCGGCCCCTCGTAGGTGGACCGCTCCAGCCCGTAGCGGGTGGCGGAGTCCTCGTCGTAGGCCGTTCCGGTCACCGGAACCGGGCGGGTGTGCGGGGAGTCCGCCAGCAGCGCGCCCAGCGACACCACGGTGCGCACCCCGGCCTTGTCCAGATGTTCGAGCAGTTCCGCGCAGAACGCGTTCCACCGCATGTTCGGCTCTATCCCGTGCACCAGCACCACGTCGTGCTCGGCACCCGGCGGGCGGCACACCGACAGGCGCGTCGTCGGCCAGCTCACCTTGCGGGTCACGCCGTCCACCAACTTCACCGTGGGACGCGAGACCTGGAAGTCGTAGTACGGATCCGGGTCGATCTCAGCCAGCGGAGAAGCGTCCCAGGTGAGTTCGAGGTGCTCGATCGCGGAGCTTGCGGCGTCACCCGCATCGTTCCAACCTTCGAAACCGATCACGGCGATCGGATCGGTCGGCCCGGCGGGTTTCCCTTCGGTCGATGTCCGTTCGGTCGGATTCCCCTCGGTCCGGTCCACCTGGTCTGCGGAGCGTGGTTCGCGATCGTTCACCGCGTCAGCCTACGACCTATGGGCGACGTGAGCGCCCGACATCCCGGAAGGGATCCGAACCCGCAGGGGAGGGATCGGCCACGTTCGCTGTGAGCGGCCCGTGCGCCTTTGCTGTACTGGACGCGTGGGACAGATGAACATGCCGAGACCGGGGCGCGATGACTGACGCCCGCCCTGCCGCCGTCCTGTTCGACATGGACGGCACGCTCGTCGACTCCGAAAAGCTGTGGACGATCTCGCTGAGCGACTACGCGACGCACCGCGGCGGTGAGCTCAGCATCGCCACCCGCGAAGCCATGGTCGGGTCGAACATGAGCACCAGCATGCGGATGCTGCTGGCCGACCTGGACCTCGCCGCGGACGCGGCGGCCGTCTCCGAAGCCGCCGACTGGGTGGAGGCGCGCAGCACCGAACTGTTCCGGCAGGGCCTGCCCTGGCGGCCCGGCGCCCGCGAGGCGCTGGCCGGAGTGCGTTCGCTGGGCATCCCGGCGGCCCTGGTCACCTCGACGATCCGGTCGCTGGCCGAGATCGCGCTCGACACCCTCGGCCGGGATTCCTTCGACGTCACCGTCTGCGGCGACGAAGTGGACGGCCGCAACAAGCCCGACCCCGAGCCGTACCTGCGGGCGGCCCGGCTCCTCGACGTGGACCCGCGTCGATGCGTCGCCGTGGAGGACTCGCCGACCGGAGTGGCCGCCGCCGTCGCCGCGGGCTGCACCGTGGTCGCGGTCCCCTGCGAGGTCCCGCTGGAACAGGGGGAGCGGCGAGTGCTGCTGGACAGCCTCGAAGCGCTCGACGTGCGCTCGCTCGGCGCGTTGTTGCCGGGAGCGCTCGCGTGAACCACCGCGGGACCCCCGTCGGGGCCCGGTCCGCTGGATGCAAGGATCGAACCCCGTGAAGACCTTCGACGAGCTGTTCAGCGAGCTCCAGGAACGTGCCCGAACCCGGCCCGAAGGGTCCGCGACCGTGGCCGCGCTCGATGCCGGCGTGCACGCCCAGGGCAAGAAGGTCATCGAAGAGGCCGGTGAGGTGTGGCTCGCCGCTGAGCACGAGTCGGACGAGGCGCTGGCCGAGGAGATCTCGCAACTGCTGTACCGGCTCCAGGTGATCATGCTCGCGCGCGGCTTGAACCCCGAGGACGTGTACCGCTACCTCTGACGCTCCGGTCGTCCCGGGAATCGCTCCCGCGCTTTTGCCGCTCAGGTGCCCGCGAGGCACTTCGCCGTCGGCCGCACGGGCTCGCCGCAACGCCTCCGGCATTCGTGCACACGCGGGCGTTGCGGGCGATTTGCCCTTTTCTTTCGACGTGGTTCGACGGGTGAATCCGTATTCGGAGGGATTGGGGCCGGCGATCACTCGGTCATAATGGGAGCGATCTTGAAGCGATGAGGTGGGGGTGAGGGACATGGCCGTCGTGCAGCCTGGGGAGGCCGCTCCTCGGTGGGAACTGCTGGCCGGCATGCCGTGCTGGATCGAGCTGGCGACCACCGATGTGGAGCAGGCCTGCGAGTTCTACGCCGAACTGTTCGGGTGGGAATACCAGACGCACCAGGACGACGAGGCCGGCGAGCACATCGTCGCCTCACGGGACGGGTTCCCCGTCGCCAGCATCCGCCACGCCGCCGGAGACCACTCCGTGTGGCGGCTGTTCCTCGCCACCCAGGACGTCGACTCGGCCATCGGCCAAGCCGTGGAAGACGGCGCCCAGATCACCGTGCCGTCCGCCGACGTACCCGGCCTCGGTCGCAAAGCCGTGCTCGTGGGCCCCTCCGACGCCGAATTCGGACTGCTCTCGCCCGCCGAATCCTGGCAGTTCGACGTGGGGCTGCCCGGCACCCTCATGTGGGCCGAACTCGTCACCATCAAAGCGCAGACCGCCGACAACTTCTTCCAAGGCATCTTCGGCTACACCGCCGAGCAGTTCGGCGCGGAGAACCGCTCCAACTACGCCGTCTGGTACCTCGCGGGCGAATCGGTGCTGGCCAGGGTCAGCATGATCCGCGACTACATCACCCCCGGCACCCGGCCGCACTGGCTGCTGTACCTCGGAGCCGACGCCGACGAAGGCATCGACGGGCTGGTGCACCGGGCCATCGGGCTCGGCGCCCGCGTCCGCGTCGACCCCTACGGCTCCAGCATCGGACGGGTCGCCGTGCTGCGAGACCCCACCGGGGCTCGGTTCGCCGTCGTCGACGACACCCAGGCCACGGACTGGTTCGACAGCGCAGCGAACTTCGATCCTTACGACGATTGAGCTCTGGGGTCGTTTGGCTTTGGTGGTCGTTTGGCGGAACCTCAGCGGCTTCCTCGCTGCGGGCTCTTTTTCCCGAGTGGCTCCGCCACGAGGGACAA
>NZ_JAPFGB010000004.1:0-49167 GCF_026241095.1 Saccharopolyspora sp. NFXS83
TGCGATGTTTCAAACTCTAGCAGGCCCGATTTTCGGCCGTTTCAGGGGGGTCAACCTCGCGGTCACCCGCACCCCGGAACAGCCAGCACCCCGGCTCTTTTAGAGTTTGTCAATCCAAACCCTAACAGAACCGAATTTCGACCGCTCCAGGGGGGCCAACCTCACGGTCACCCACACCCCAACCAGTCAAAAACCGACCTACATTTAGAGTTTTGCATTCGAGTCACCCACTCTACCAGGACTAACTGGGAGCTTGGTTCGTGACCCCGCCGCGCCCGGTCCGTTTGTTTTCGGCCCGTTCCGCGCTGACTTGGAATAAGTTACGCGCCGACCGACTCAAAGTCAAGTCAGCCTCCAGTAGGACCGGAAGGAGGTAAACCAGCAGGTCACCCGCCGTTTCCGGCCCTACGAACAGGCTAGTACAGCACCTTGATCCCTGCAGTGTGACGCTTGCCACGTCGAATGACCGCCCAGCGGCCGTGCAACAGGTCCTCCTTCGACACGGACCACGTCTCATCTGCGATTTTGGTGTTGTTGACGTAGGCGCCACCCTCGTTGACGGTGCGCCTAGCGGCCCCGCGGCCCTGCGCGAGACCTGCTTCGACGAGCAGGTCGACGATGGTCGGCTCGTCGGACAGGCGCACTTCGCCGGTGGGGACCTCGGCCATCACGGCGTCCAGCGTCGTCTGGTCCAGCTCGGCGAAGTCGCCGCGGCCGAACAGGGCCTGGCTGGCGGCGATGACCTGATCGGTCTGCTCCTGCCCGTGGACCAGGGTCGTGAGCTCCTCGGCGAGCTTGCGCTGGCCGGCGCGCTGCTGCGGGCGCTCGGCGGTGGTGCGTTCCAGCTCCTCGATCTCCTCGTGGCCGAGGAACGTGAACAGGCGCAGGTACTTGCCCACGTCGGCGTCAGAGGAGTTCACGAAGTACTGGTACCAGGCGTAGGGCGAGGTCAGCTCGGGATCGAGCCACACGTTGCCGCCGCCGGTGGACTTGCCGAACTTGCGACCCTCCGCGTCGGTGACAAGGGGGAGGGTGAGGGCGTGGCCGGTGGCGTTCTCCTGGCGGCGCAGCAGGTCCACGCCGGCGACGATGTTGCCCCACTGATCGGAGCCGCCGAGCTGCAACCGGGTGCCGTGCCTGCGGTAGAGCTGCACGAAGTCGTTGGCCTGCAACAGCATGTAGCTGAACTCGGTGTACGACAGGCCGTCGCCCTCCAGGCGGCGCTTGACCGTCTCCCTGGACAGCATCGTGTTGATGGAGAAGTGCTTGCCGACTTCGCGGAGGAACTCGGTGACCGGGAGCTGCGCGGTCCAGTCCGCGTTGTCGGCCACCAGCGCGCCCGTCGAGGATTCCGGAGCGCCGTCGGGGACGAAGTCCACGAACTTCGCGAGCTGGTGCCCGATGCGCCCTGTCCACTCCCGCACGGTGTCGACGTCGTGCAGGTTCCGCTCTCCGGTGTCGCGCGGGTCGCCGATCAGACCGGTCGCGCCGCCGGAGAGCACCACCGGGCGGTGGCCGGCGAGCTGGAAGCGCCGCAGCGTCAGCAGCGGGATCAGGTGCCCGGCGTGCAGGCTCGGCGCGGTCGGGTCGAAGCCCGCGTAGAGAGTGAGCGGGCCGGAATCCAGGTCTGAACGCAGCGCGTCTAGGTCGGTGGATTGCGCGATCAGGCCGCGCCAGGACAGCTCGTCAAGGATGTGCTCGCTCACGCGAACAGTCTGGCGCATCCCTGCAACCGGTTTTATGCCTGGTCCCGGCTCCGGCGGCGACCGCCTCTCCGGTACGGACTGACCGAGGGGGAACCGTCGATCCAGGATCGCCACGGCAGATCGACGGCCGTGGCGACGCCGACCCGCGGGCCGGTCCGGACGTCGTCCTCGTCGACATCGGTGCCGGCGAACAAGCGGACCGGCGAGTCGGCGGCGGTGAGGTCGATGCCGTTGTCCTCACCGGTGATGCCCAGCACGCCTGCTAAGCGCGCCGGACCGCTGGCCAGCTGCGCGTCCTTGCGCACGGCGGGACGGCGCCGCCTGGCCAGCTCGGTCCCTTCGAGGACTTCGCCCCCGCGCAGCAGCACCGCGCCCGGGGTGCCGTCTTCGGTGCACACCACGTTGATGCAGAAGTGCATGCCGTAGACGAAGTAGACGTAGAGGTGGCCCGCCGGACCGAACATCACGGCGTTGCGCTGGGTCATGCCGCGGTAGCAGTGCGAGGCGGGGTCGTCGCCGCCTCGGTAGGCCTCGACCTCGACGAGCTTGACCCGCACGTCGCCCTCCGGGTGGCTCGACCGCAGCTCGCAGCCGAGCAGGCGGCGGGCCACCCAGAGGGGGTCGTGTGCGAGGTCCTCGCGCTTGAGCTGGCTCACGGGCGGAACAGTACCGACCGACCGCGAGACGTCCTCACGCCGTCAGCCAGGCACGATGATCGCGGATCGCCTCGAACACCCGGTCACGCTGCTCGTTCACACGATCGGGTGCGGTTCCGCCGTGGGAGTCCCGAGAGGCGATGGAGCCGGGCACGGTCAGCACCTCGCGGACCGCGGGGGTGAGCGCCGGGTGCGCGGCGGCGAGTTCCTCGTCGGTGAGGTCGTCGAGGCCGACGTCGCGGGACTCGGCGGTGCGCACGCACTCCCCCGACGCCTCGTGCGCCACGCGGAACGGGACGCCTTGGCGCACCAGCCACTCGGCGATGTCGGTGGCCAGGGTGAAGCCTGCTGGGGCGAGTTCGGCGAGCCGCTCGGTGTGGAAGGTGAGCGTGCCCAGCATTCCGGCCATCGCCGGGAGCAGGAGGTCGAGCTGCTCGACGGAGTCGAACACCGGCTCCTTGTCCTCCTGAAGGTCCCGGTTGTAGGCCAGGGGCTGCGCCTTGAGGGTCGCGAGCAGGCCGGTGAGGTTGCCGATCAGCCGTCCCGACTTGCCGCGGGCGAGTTCGGCGACGTCCGGGTTCTTCTTCTGCGGCATGATCGAGCTGCCGGTGGCCCAGGCGTCGTCGAGCGTGACGTAGCGGAACTCGGCGGTGTTCCAGATGATGACCTCTTCGGCGACGCGGGAGAGGTTCACCGCGAGCATGGCCAGGCAGAACGCGGATTCCGCGGCGAAGTCGCGGGAGGCGGTGCCGTCGATGGAGTTGTCCAC
Source organism: Saccharopolyspora sp. NFXS83 (assembly GCF_026241095.1). Classification (GTDB taxonomy): domain Bacteria; phylum Actinomycetota; class Actinomycetes; order Mycobacteriales; family Pseudonocardiaceae; genus Saccharopolyspora_C. The sequence continues at coordinate 3,132 of NZ_JAPFGB010000004.1, forward strand.
CGCACCGCCGTCGAAGCCGAGCTCCGCGGCCACCGCCTGCGGGTCGAGGCCCAGCGAGGATCCGGCGAGCGCGCCCGAGCCGTACGGGGAGAACGCGGTGCGCGCGTCCCAGTCGCGCAACCGGCTCACGTCGCGCAGCAGCGCCTGGCAGTGCGCGAGCAGGTGGTGGCCGAGCAGCACCGGCTGGGCGTGCTGCAGGTGGGTGCGGCCGGGCAGCACCGCGTCCGGGTGCGCCTGGGCCTGGCCGGCGAGCGCGTCGACGACGTCGAGCACACCGGCGGCGACGCGGCGGGTGGCGTCGCGCAGCCACATCCGGAACAGGGTCGCGACCTGGTCGTTGCGGGAGCGGCCCGCGCGCAGCTTGCCGCCGAGGTCGGTGCCGACCCGCTCCAGCAGGCCGCGTTCGAGCGCGGTGTGCACGTCCTCGTCTTCGACGACGGGCTGGAACGCGCCGGATTCGACGTCGGCGGCCAGCACGTCGAGGCCCTGGTGCATCCGGTCGAGCTCGTCGGCGGTGAGCAGGCCCGCCTGGTGCAGCACGCGGGCGTGGGCGCGGGAACCGGCGATGTCGTAGGGCGCCAGCCGCCAGTCGAAGTGGGTGGACAGGCTGAGCGCGGCCATGGCCTCGGCCGGGCCGGAGGCGAAGCGGCCGCCCCACAGTTTGGTGGGCTCGCTGCCTTGCTGGGTCACGATGTCTTCCTCATCTTGCGTCGTCAGGTGGTGGTGTTCGGGTCCCGCCGGTTCGCGGCGTCGCCGTCGTCGGGGTTCTCGATGCCGTCCGGCGGTGGCATCCGCTCGCCGGAGGCCATGTTGGTGAACCGCTCGGCCAGGTCGAGGCCGGTGAGCGGTTCCCTGGCGAGGACCATGACGGTGTCGTCGCCCGCGATGGAGCCGACCGCTTCCAGGAGGGCGGCGCGGTCGATCGCGCTGGCCAGGAACTGCGCCGCGCCCGGCGGGGTGCGCAGCACGGTGAGGTTGCCCGAGCCGTCGGCCGAGACGAGCAGTTCGGCCAGCAACCGGCTCAGTCTCGTCGTGCCACCTTGCACCCCGCGGACGGGGCTGCCGTCTTCGGGGATGACGTAGACCGCCGCTCCCCCGTCGGGTCCGCGCAGCTTCACCGCGCCCAGTTCGTCGAGGTCGCGCGACAGCGTGGCCTGGGTGACGTCGATGCCGTCGCCCGCCAGCAGCTTCGCGAGCTCGGTCTGGCTGCGGATGCCCATCGTCGAGACGAGCTCGACGATGCGCGCCTGCCGGGCCGCCCTGGTGGTCATGACCGCTGCACCAGCCAGGCGAGCAGGGCCTTCTGCGCGTGCAGCCGGTTCTCGGCCTCGTCGAACACGGCGCTGGCTGGACCGTCGAGCACCTCGTCGGTGACCTCCCAGCCGCGGTGCGCGGGCAGGCAGTGCAGCACGCTGGTGTCGACGCCGGTCGCGGCGAGCAGCTCGGTGTTGATCTGGAACGGGCGGAACGGGCTGACGCGGTCCTTGCCGTCGTTCTCCTGGCCCATGGAGGTCCAGGAGTCGGTGACGAGCACGTCGGCTCCGTCGACGGCGGCGCGGGCGTCGTGGTGCACCCGGACGGAGCCGCCGGTCTCGGCTGCCCGCTTGCCCGCCGCTTCGAGCACCCACGGCGCCGGGGCGAAGCCTTCGGGGGCGCCGACGCGGACGTGCATCCCGGCGGTGACGCCGCCGATGAGCAGCGAGTGGGCCATGTTGTTCGCGCCGTCGCCGAGGTAGGTGAGGGTGCGGCCGGGCAGTTCGCCGTGGCGTTCCCGGACGGTCTGCAGGTCGGCGAGGACCTGGCAGGGGTGGAACTCGTCGGTGAGCGCGTTGACGACGGGCACCGCGGAGACGCCGGCCATCGCCTCGATGCGGGCTTGGGCGAAGGTGCGCCAGACGACGGCGTCGACGTAGCGGGACAGCACGCGCGAGGTGTCCTCGATGGTCTCCTCGCGGCCGAGCTGCATCATGCGGCCGTCGACCACGATCGGCTGACCGCCGAGCTGGTGGATGCCGACTTCGAAGGACAGCCGGGTGCGGGTGGAGTTCTTCTCGAAGATCACCGCGATGGAGCGGCCTTCGAGGGAGCGGTCCGCGAGCCGGTCGGTCTTGAACCGGGCTGCGAGGTCCAGGATCTCGGTCTGCTCCTGCGGGCTCAGGTCGTCGTCGCGCAGAAAATGCCGGAGTGTCACGGGGTCACCTCCGTGGCTTCGTGGTGGTGGGGCGGGTTCGGGTCAGCCGAGCAGGGCGGGCAGGTCGGTCAGCAACCGGCGGGCCTGGTCGGTGGTGAGCACCAGCGCCGGGCTGAGCCGGAGCACGTCCGGTTGCACGGCGTTGATGAGGTATCCGGCGTCCTGGGCCGCCGCGGCGGTGGCGGCGGCGACAGGTTCGGTGAGGCGGATCGCCAGCAGCAGTCCTTGGCCGCGCACTTCGGCGATCAGCGGGTGCCCGAGGTCGCGGAGGCCGTCGGCGATCAGTTCGCCGACCGCCTCGACGTGGTCGAGCAATCCGTCGGCCGCGATGGTGTCGAGGACGGCGAGCGAGGCTGCGCACGCGACGGGGTTACCGCCGAAGGTGGTGCCGTGCTGGCCGGGTTGCAGCAGTTCGCCCGCATCGCCGATGCCGATGCAGGCACCGAGGGAGAGACCGCCGCCGAGTCCCTTGGCGAGGGTGATGACGTCGGGTTCGATGCCGTCGCGCTGGAAGGCGAACCAGTGCCCGGTGCGGCCGATGCCGGTCTGCACCTCATCGATGACCAGCAGCGCGCCGTGCCTGCTGGTGATCTCGCGGGCGGCCCTCAGGTAGCCCTCGGGCGGGACGATGACGCCGTTCTCGCCTTGCACGGGTTCGAGCACGAGCGCCGCCGTGGAGTCGTCCACGACGGACTCGAGCGCGGCCACGTCGCCGTAGGCGACGTGCTCGACTCCGGCGGGCATCGGGGCGAACGGTTCCTGCTTCGCGGGCTGGCCGGTGAGCGCCAGCGCACCCATGGTCCGGCCGTGGAAGCCGCCTTCGGTGGCGACGATCTTGAGCCGCCCGGTCCGCCGGGCGATCTTGAACGCGGCCTCGTTGGCCTCGGCACCGGAGTTGCAGAACAGCACGCGTCCGCGCCCGGTGAACCCGGAGAGGTCGAGCAGCCGCTCGGCCAGCTTCAGGCCCGGGTCGTGGGCGTAGAAGTTGGAGACGTGCCCGAGGGTGCCGATCTGCTCGGTCACCGCCTCGACCACGGCCGGATGGGCGTGGCCGAGGGCGTTGACGGCGATGCCGCCGACGAAGTCGAGGTAGGTCTTGCCGTCGGCGTCGGTGACCTCGCAGCCGGAGCCGCTGGTCAAGGTGAGCTTCGGGGTGCCGTAGTTGCCCATCATGGACGCCTGCCAGCGCTGCGCCCCGGTGGTGTTGGTGGTCATGCGTTCTCGTCTTCCTTCCCCGGCAGCACCATCGTTCCGACGCCGGCGCTGGTGAACACTTCGAGCAGCACCGAGTGCGCGAGCCTGCCGTCGATGACGTGCGCTCGCGGCACGCCGCCGCGCACGGCGCGCAGGCACGCCTCCATCTTCGGCACCATCCCGGAGGCCAGTCCGGGCAGCAGCTCTTCGAGCTGGTCGGCGTCGAGCCGGGACACCAGCGAGGAGCGGTCGGGCCAGTCGGTGTAGAGGCCTTCGACGTCGGTGAGCACGACGAGCTTCTCCGCGCCGAGCGCCACGGCGAGCGCTCCGGCGGCGGTGTCGGCGTTGACGTTGTGCACCACGCCGTCGGCGTCGGGCGCGACGGTGGACACGACGGGGATGCGCCCGGCGCTGATCAGGTCGAGCACCGCATCCGGGTTGACGGCGACGACGTCGCCGACGAGGCCGACGTCCACGGGTTCGCCGTCGACGGTCGCGGTGCGGCGCGCGGCGGTGAACAGCTGCGCGTCCTCACCGGACATGCCCACGGCGTGCGGGCCGTGCTTGTTGATGAGGCCGACGAGTTCGCGCCCGACCTGGCCGACGAGCACCATCCGCACCACGTCGAGCGTTTCGGGCGTGGTGACGCGCAGACCGCCTCGGAATTCGCCGGTCATGCCGAGCCGGTCGAGCATCGAGGTGATCTGCGGTCCGCCGCCGTGCACGATGACGGGGTGCAGGCCCGCGAGCCGCAGGAACACCATGTCCTGCGCGAACGCGGCTTTGAGCTCGTCGTCGACCATGGCGTTGCCGCCGTACTTGATGACGACGGTGGCGCCGTGGAAGCGCTCCAGCCAGGGCAGTGCTTCGACGAGCACGCTGGCCTTCTCGGCGGCGGTGGCGAGCCGGTCGGCCGGGGTCCGTGTCATGAGGAGTACGCGCTGTTCTCTTCGACGTAGTCGTGCGACAGGTCGGTGGACAGGATGGTGGCCTCCTGGTCGCCGAGGTGCAGGTCCACGACGATCCGGATGTCGCGGCCGGTGAGGTCGGCTTCGCCGCGGTCGCGGTTGGGCAGTCCGCCCGCGAACAGCGAGACGTCGTTGGTGATGATCTCGACGCGGTTCACGTCGATCTCTGCCTTGGCCCGGCCGAGCGCCATCGCGATCCGGCCCCAGTTGGGGTCGGAGCCGAACAGCGCGGTCTTGACCAGGTTGTCCTCGGCGATGATCCGCCCGATGTGGACCGCGTCGTCCTCGGTGCGCGCGCCGCGCACGGTGATGTCGACGGCCTTGGTGGCGCCTTCGGCGTCTCCTTGGAGCTGGCGGACGAGGTCGGTGCTCACGGCGGTGAGGACGTCGGTCAGTTCTTCCGCGGTCGGTTCGACGCCGGAGGCTCCCGAAGCCAGCACCAGGACGGTGTCGTTGGTGGAGGTGCCGCCGTCGACGTCGAGCCGGTCGAAGGTGATGCGGGTGGCGGCGCGCAGCGCGGCGTCGAGCGTCTCGGGCGCGACGACGGCGTCGGTGGTGAGGACGCTGAGCATGGTCGCCATGTTCGGGGCCAGCATGCCCGCGCCCTTGGCGAATCCGCCGATGCTCCAACCGCTGCCGGTGGCGAGGGCCTGCTTGGCCTTGCTGTCGGTGGTCAGCACCGCCGTCGCCGCGTCGGTTCCGGCGGCTTCGGTGCCGGCCAGCGCCGCCGCCGCTCTGTCCACTCCGGACACGACCGCGGGCATCGGGAGCCGTTCGCCGATCAGCCCCGTGGAGCACACAGCGACGTCGATCGCGCCGACGCCGAGGACTTCGGCGACCTTCTCGGCGGTGGCGTGGGTGTCCTGGAAGCCTTCCGGCCCGGTGCAGGCGTTCGCGCCGCCGGAGTTGAGCACCACGGCGCGCAGGCTGCGTTCCTGCAGGACCTGCTGGGACCACAGCACCGGGGCCGCTTTGACCTTGTTGGTGGTGAAGACTCCGGCCGCGGTGTGCCGCGGGCCGTCGTTGACGATCAGGGCGAGGTCCTGGGCACCGCTCGCCTTGATCCCGGCGGGCACACCGGCCGCCCGGAATCCGGCGGGGGCTGTGACGCTCATGCGAGTTCCTCCGTGGTGTGGCCTGCGTTGATCGATGTGATCACGGGGCGATGCCCGCGAGCGGCAGTCCGGCGGTCTCGGGCAGGCCCTTGGCCAGGTTCATGCACTGCACGGCGCCGCCTGCGGTGCCCTTGGTGAGGTTGTCCTCGGCGCCGACGACCACGAGGCGGTTCGCGTCGGAGTCGATGGCGACTTGGAGGTGCACCGTGTTCGCGCCGAGCGTCGCGGAGGTCTGCGGCCAGGAGCCTTCGGGCAGCACGTGCACGAACGGCTCGTCGCCGTAGGCGTCCAGGTAGACCTTGCGAGCGGCGGGGACGTCGAGGTCGCCGCGCAGCGGGGCGCTGCAGGTGGCGAGGATGCCGCGCGACATGGGCGCGAGCACGGGCGTGAACGACACCGTCACGGGTTCGCCCGCGACGGCGCTGAGGTTCTGCACCATCTCCGGGGTGTGCCGGTGCGCACCGCCTACTCCGTAGGCGCTGGCCGAGCCCATGACCTCGGCGGAGAGCAGGTGCGGCTTGAGCGCGCGGCCCGCCCCGGAGGTGCCGGTCACGGCGACGACGACGGCGTCCGGTTCGACCAGGCCCGCCGCGAACGCGGGCGCCAAGGCCAGCGAGGAGACCGTCGGGAAGCAGCCCGGCACGGCGATCCGGCTGGCGGACAGCAGCTCCTCCCGCCCACCGGGGAGTTCCGGGATGCCGTAGGGCCAGGTGCCGGGGTGGTCGCCGCCGTACCAGCGGGTCCACGCCTCGGGGTCGTTGAGCCGGTGGTCGGCGCCGCAGTCGATGACCGTGGTGTCGTCGCCGAGTTCGGCGGCGAGCGCGGCGGAGTGCCCGTGCGGCAGCGCGAGGAAGACGACGTCGTGGCCGGAGAGCTCGGCCGCGTTGGTCTCGGTGAGTTCGCGGTCGGCCAGCGGCAGCAGGTTCGGGTGGTGCGCGCCCAGCTTGGTGCCCGCGTTGCCACCGGCGGTCAACGTTCCGATCTCGACCTCGGGGTGCGACAGCAGCAGGCGGAGGAGTTCTCCGCCCGCGTAGCCGCTCGCACCCGCCACTGCCACCCGAATCGTCATGCGGATGATTATGCATTCTCGTGCAACATCAATCAAGGACCGGTGCCGGCGCCGGCCCGAGAAGAAGCTTTGCGCGCAGCCGGATATCAGACGACCACGACGCGGCGCCCGCGCGCGTGACCGGCACGGCTGTCGATGTGCGCCGCCGCGGCCTCGGCGAGCGCGTACGACTTCTCGACCGGGATGTGGAGCTTTCCCCGCGAGATGAGGTCGACCGCTTCGGCGAGCGCTTCCGGCACGCTCCCGGCCACGCCGGAGAACCGGACACCGTGCTCCGGCGCACCGAGATCGGCGATGGAGATCACCTTGTGCGGGTCCCCGGTCAACTCGACGAGCTCGCGGATCACCCCAGAGCCGGCCAGATCGAGAGCCGCGTCGACACGGCCGAGCCGCCGCACCCGCTCGACCCAGCCCTCGCCGTACGTCTCGGCGACGGCACCCAGACTGCGCAGGTAGTCCTGGTTGGCGACCCCGGCCGTGCCGATCACCGCGATGCCGCGGTCACGGGCGATCTGCAGCACCGCCGATCCGACTCCCCCGGACGCGCCACTGACCAGCAGCGTCTGCCCGGACCGCACACCGACCTGGCGGATGATGCGCAGCGCGGTCTCCACCACCGAGGGATACCCGGCCGCCTCCTCGAACGTCAGCCCCTCGGGCAAGCGGGCCCAAGCCGACAGCACCGCGAATTCGGCGTAGGTGTTCGCGCCTTCGCCGAACACGTGGTCGCCCACCTCGACCCCTCCGACGCCCTCGCCGACCTCGTCCACCACCCCGGCGGCGTCCAGCCCGACACCGGAGGGCAACCCGATCGGGTGCGCGCCGAGGATCTGGCCTTCCCGGACTCGCCAGTCGACAGGGTTCACCCCTGCCGCTCGGACGGCGATGCGTACCTCACCTGGTCCCGCATGAGGTTCCTCGGTGTCCAGGAGCTGCAGTACTTCGGGGCCGCCGAACTCGGCGAAGATGACCTTCTTCATGCTGTCGTCCTCCATGCTCACGGCTGTGGGTGAGCGTGTGCTTGTTGTTTCCCTTGGCTGACTGCCGCGGTTGAGGGCACGCGACTGGTTCAGGTGGCGGGTGCGGTGGTGAGCATCCAGTGGCTGAAGGCGGCGTAGCGTTCAGCGGACTCGGCGGCGCCGTTGGCGTTTTCGACCGCGTCGGAGTGCTCGTACACCTTCTCGAACCGGGCACGACGGGCGCTTTCGTAGCGGGCGAGGGCCTTGGCGGTGTCGGACTCGTCGGCGAGTTCAGCGCGCAGCACTCCGGCGTCCTCGATGCCGAGAGTGCCGCCCGCCGCGATGTGCGGGGACAGGCCGTGTGCGGCGTCGCCGATCAGAGCGACCCGGGCCGTGGTCCAGTGCGACAGCTCGGGGGCGCGCATGATCTGGTTCTCGAGGATCGACTCCTCCGGAGTGGCGGCGATCATCTCCAGCAGCTCGTCGTGCCAGTCGGGCCCGGCCACGTTGCGGGCCCGCCGCAGTGCCCGTTCTCGTTTGCCGCCAACGAGTTCGCCCGCGTCGAACTGGCCGACCCACCACATGGTCTGGTCGTGGGCGACCCGGGTGTACCCACCTCGGGTCCGCTCGGGGCCGATCGTGACCATCGTGCCCTCCGGTCGCTCGTCGCCGGCGGGCAGCACCGCCCGCCAGGCGTAGTTGCCGATGTGCTCGACCGCCGCGCTGCCTGGCACCAAGGCGGCGCGCACGTCGGAGTACACCCCGTCCGCGCCGATCAGCAGGTCCGCCCGCAACGGCTCGGCGTCAGCGAGGTGCACCGCCACATGGGTGTCGTGTTCGGTGAAGCCGGTGACGTGTGCCCCCAGGCAGATCCGATCCCGGCCGACGGTGTCGGCGAGCAGGTTGTTCAGTTCCGGCCGCGGCACCATCAGGAACTGGTAGACGGCCGCGTCGTAGCCGGCCGCGCGGATCGGGCGTCCTGTCGGGTCGTAGAACCAGGCGTCGACGGGCGCGCCCGGGCCGCGCACGGCGTCCCCGATGCCGAGGGTGTCGAACTCCCGCAGCGCGTTGGGCCACAGACCGATGCCTGCCCCGGCGGCTCGCACCTCCGGCGCGTGTTCCAGCACGGTGACTTCGTGCCCGATCAGCCGCAACGAGGCCGCGGTTGTCAGTCCGACCAAACCCGCTCCGACGATCACCGTGTGCATCGTTCGTTCCCTTCGTCCTTCATCCAGTCGAATATAACCCTAACGGTTAGGATTAAACAACAGTTAGTGTTTTGTGCCTGATAGCATCAGCGGATGACCGCCCCGCCCGGACGCCGCGAGCGCAAGAAGGCCGCGACCCGCCAGAAGATCGCCGACGCCGCTCTGCGGCTCTTCCTGGAACGCGGATACGGCGCGGTGGGCATCCGGGACGTGGCCGCCGAGGCCGACGTGGCCGTCACCACGCTCTTCTCCCACTTCGCCTCGAAAGAGGCCTTGGTGTTCGAGCAGGACGAAGACTTCGAGCAACGGCTCACGCAGGCGGTCACCGGCCGGGCGGCGCACGAGCCGCTCATCCCCGCGCTGCGCCGCGAAATCCTGGCCCTGGTGCGGCATTGCACGGCGGAGGGCGCCGCCCCGATCTGGCGCATGGTCGACGAATCAGCTGCCCTGCGGGAGTACGAGGAGTCGATGAGGCTGCGCCACGCGGAGTCGCTGGCAACGGCCATCGCCGCCGACCTCGACCTGCCACCGGCCACGACGGCCTGCCGGACGATCGCGAAGTTCGCGATCGACGCCCATTCGCTGGCCCGTGAGGCGGCCGATCCGGAGGCCGCGGTGGACGAGATCTTCCGGATGATCGAGGCGGCCTGGGCCGTCACCCGGCCCTCTCGGCAATGAGCGGGAGACCGCTCCTCCGGAAAAGGCGTCTGCCGCGGGTCAGCGAGTTCCGCTGGACCAAATCGGCTGAGAGCTGGCAGAGCTGGACCAAGTCCGGTCAGAGCCACACCAGCCGGACGTCGCGAATCAGCGCGAACATCTCCAAAGTCGACTCGGCGGAGTCCGCGTTGCCGAGCATGCCGTGCGGGCTAGCGAACACCGCACCCGGATCGTCGCTGCCGGGAACGCGCTGGGCGGTGAAGTCCAGGCCCCACACGCACACCTCGGCGTCCACGACCTCGCCGTCCTCGTGGATCAGTTCGTAGAGCGCGAACGGGCGCGGGCACACGCCTTCGGCCAGCTCCCGCAACAACTCCGCCTCGCCATCGCCGTGCATCACCGCTCCGTTCGCCCGGGGTTCTGTACCGGTGAAGCTATTAGGAATGATTCTGATCGTCATTTACACGACCAGGTGATCCACAAATGCCGCCCGAGCTGTGACGATGATCCGCATGCCGACGACCGCTGACCCGCGCATGCTCCGCATCCAGCTCGGAATCGAACTGCGTCGCCTACGAGAGGAAGCCGACCGCAGCACGTTCGAAGCGGCCGATGTGCTGGGCTGCAAGCAACCGAAGATGAGCAAGATCGAAGGCGGCAGCCAGGGCATCAAACCCGAGGAAGTGGTGCAGCTGCTGGACTTCTACGGCGCGCCCGCGAAGCAGCGACGGTACCTCGCTGATGTCGCCGAGCAAGCCGCCAAGCGCAACCGGCCGAAGAAGTACCACCGCGACGCCGTACCCGACTGGTTCCAGCGGTTCCTGGCGCTGGAGAGCGCGGCTACGGAGATCCGGCTGTACGAGATGGAGACCATCACCGGCCTGCTCCAGACGGCGGATTACGCGCGCTCGACGATCCAGGCTTGGGAACCTGCCGCTGATCCGCGCCTGATCGAACAGCAAGTCCGGACTCGCATGCAGCGCCAAGTCGTGCTCAAGAGCAAGAGTCGGTTGCGCTCGCTCGACGTCGTTCTCAGTGAGGCAGCACTGCGCCGCGTGCAAGGCAGTAGCGAGATCATGCAAGCTCAGCTGTCTCACTTGCTCGAACTGTCGGAGCGCCCGAGCGTGGCGATCCGGGTGCTGCCGTTCACCGCACCGAACCGGATCACTGTGCTGTCATCGTTCATCCTGCTTCACCTTGGCGCGCAACAACTCTCGTCGGTGTACCTAGAAGACGTACTCGGTGCGACCTACCTTTGGGAGCCGGACGAGTACACCCGTTACAGCATGACGCTCGACCGATTGCAGGCAGCTGCACTTCCGATCGAAGAATCTCGGGACCTGATCGCTAAGGTGAGATCTGCACACATCTGAGCGGTCAGAAGAGGCGGCATGTCTTACCCAGACTTCTCCACAGCACTTTGGCGCAAGTCCAGCCGCAGCGGCTCCAATGGTGGTGCATGCATCGAGGTGGCGTTCGCCCCGTCTGATGCCGTGTGGCAGAAGTCCAGCCAAAGCAGCTCTAGTGGCGGCCAGTGCATCGAGGTCGCCGTGCAGCCCTCCATCGTCGGGTTACGCGACTCGAAGGACTGCGACGGCCCGATGCTCGCCGTCGGGCGCGGCACCTTCGAGTCGTTCCTGCGGGCGGTCAAATCCGGGCGCATGTGACCCTTCGCGAGGATCGTCCGAAACGAGGACTGCCGGTCACTTCGCGCTGCTAGGGTCCCTCCCCGCGAGGAGGGGGCACAGTGGGGTACGAGGTCGTGACCAGGGAGCTGGAGACGTCGGCGAAAGCCGCGCGGGCCGCTGCCGAACAAGCCAGGTCGGTGCGGCTCCAAGCCGCCACCGACAAGATCACCCAAGCGCTGCCCGGCTCGACCTCGGCGCCCGCCGCCGGACGAACCGGGAACAGCTGGCGCGGCACGCTCGACACGTGGAACCGCGACACCGAGCACTACGCGGACTCGCTGGACAAGAGCGCCTCGGACTACGCCGCGCAAGAAGGCGACGCCGCCGCCGAGCTCAACGCCTCCCAGGGCGGTGGCTCCTGATGGTGAGCATCGGCGACCTCCGCCGCTGGAACCCCGACCTCCTCGACGACGCGATCGACGACTTGAAGCGGGAGCAGGATCGGCTGGTCCGCTTGGACGACGAGCTGGCGAGTTCCGGCAGGCCGAAGGAGTGGCACGGCAAGGCCGCCGACTCCGCGACCGCCGAGCACAGCGAGCTCGGCGAACGCATGCGGGAACTCGTCGTCGAGGTGTCCACGGTGCGCAGCGCGGCCATCCCCACCGTCGACGAGATCCGGGCGGTGCAGGACCAGCTCACCGAACTCGACGGCCTGGCGCGGGCGTACAACTTCCGCATCGGCGACGACGGGAAGGTGGAAGACCTCGGCACTCCCCCGGACACCCCCGCCGACGAGGTCAGCAGCGTTGACGAGAACCGCTACCGCCGGATCCGTCCCGACCTGGTCGAACGCGTCCAGCAGATCCTGAAGCGGGCGGCGGACGCCGATGCCGAACTGGCCAAGGTCCTCGGCGACGCCGACAAGGACCTGATGGACACGCGCGGTGCCAAAAACCTCGCCGACGCCGCAGCTCTCGGTGACGCGCGCGGTCTCGGCGAAACGATCGAACCGCCGCCTCCCGGTGACCCGGCGAAGAACGCCGACTGGTGGAAGTCCCTGCCCGCAGAGACGAAATCCGCACTCGCCGCCGCTCCCCCGGCCTGGCTCGGCGGTATGGACGGCATTCCCGCGACCGTCCGCAACACCGCCAACGTCAACCGCATCGACGACGAACGCAGCACGCTGCAAGCGGAGGCTGCGCGGTTGCAGGGCAAGGCGAACAAGCGGTACCCCGGCCCCGGTGGCGACGTGGTCCAGAGCAAGTACCAGCGCGAACTGGATCAGGTCAACGCCAAGCTGACCTCGTTGGACAAGGTGGAGACGGTCCTGGAGCGAGGAGATCGGCAACTCCTGGTGCTCGACACCTCCGGCGAGCGCACCAAGGCGGCCGTCGGTATCGGAGACGTCGACACCGCCGATCACGTCAGCGTGTTCACGCCGGGGATGGACAGCAGCGTCGAAGGCGGAAGCCTGGGCGACTACGACCGGACCATGGACATGCTGGCCCAGGATGCGCAGTCGCAGTCCGACCAGTACGGCGACGGTGGTGAGGTCGCGACGGTGACCTGGCTCGGCTACGAAGCGCCTCAGTTGTCCGAAACCCTCGATCCGAATGATTCGGTGGCGAGCTCCGCGCCCGCCAAGCGCGGTGCCGAAGATCTAGCCGATTTCTACCGGGGCATCAACGAATCCCGGACCGACGACCCGAACCTGGTAGCGATGGGCCACTCTTACGGATCCACCACCACGGGATACGCGCTGCAAGAGGAGGGAACCGGAGTCGACGCTGCGCTCACCCTGGGGTCTCCCGGGGTGGGAACGCCGTCGGTCAACCAGATCAACGTGCCCGAAGACCGGTTCTACAACCTCGAATCGGGCGGAGACGCTGTCGCCGACTTCGGACGCTTCGGCGGTGATCCGTCGTGGAAACCGGGGATCGACGACCTGTCGACCGAGGACGCCGTCGCGCCGGACGGGCAACGTCTCAAGGAGTCGAGCGGGCACGGCACAGGTGGGCCGACCGGCTACCTCACCAGAGGAAACACCAGCCAGTACAACGCCAGCGTCATCGCGGCCGGGATTCCGGACCGCGCGGTGAACAGCTGGGGATGACCGACCGAGAGCGGGGACCGACCATGAAGCGCTTCGCAATCCTGGCGGCGCTCACCCTGAGCCTCACCGGATGCGGCGGCGGCGAGTTGGGGCCGGAGTACGGAGGAAGCATGGAAGAGCAGCGCGCCGAACTCATGAGCAGGCCCAGCATGGAGGAAGCCAGCGCTCGCTACCTGGAGATGCAAGACCGCATCCGCGATGAGCTCGGCGCGGCCTTCCCCTGGATCCAATGGGAACAGAGCCGCGAGCTCCATCGCGCCGGATGCTCCGATTTCGACGCCTTCACCGACACCGGCGAGAGCAAAACCCTCGGCGTCTGGCGCGCCGAAGGCAACATCCCCGACCCCGAGTGGCCCCGCGCCGAGCAGATCGTCGCCCAGGTCAGTGCCGAATACGGCTTCACACCACCGGAAACCGTCGTCAGCCGCCCTTCCGACCACCAAGTCGTCGGAAGCGACCGCTACGGCGCCGGTTACCGCTTCGGCACCGCCAAGCGCACCGTCCTCTCCGGCTCCACCGGCTGCCACCTCCCCCAGGCCGAGAAGGACAAGCTCGCCCAGCAGCCTCAGTAAAACGAGCAGGCGCCGCCGCGGTGGTGCGGCGACGCCTGCCCTTCGGGTTGGTCAGCGGAGCGGTTCGGGGGTGGTCAGCGGAGCGGGTTGAACGGGCGGAGCTGGTCGGGCTGCTTGCCGGTGACGATCTGCTCCGACAGCAGCTGCCCGGTGAGCGGCCCGAGGGTGAGGCCCCACATTCCGTGCCCACCCGCGACGAACACGTCGGGCATGCCGGTGGCGCCGATCAGGGGCAGGCCGTCGGGGGTGACGGGACGGCCGCCGACCCAGTCGTCCCGGCGGTCCTCCCAGGACACGCCGCGCAGCAGCGGCTTCGCGGAGCGTTCGATCGCGGCGATGCGCTCCGGGTAGAGCTTGGCGTCCGGGGAGCGGAACTCCATCGTCCCGGCCACGCGCAGTCCGCCCTGGTACGGGGTGCAGGCGACGCGCACGGCGGGCAGGTAGATGGGGCCGGGCACCGGTTCCTCGGTGGGGACGGTGAACGAATATCCGCGGCCCGCGCGCACGGCGGTGCGCACGCCCAGCGGCTTCGCGAGCGAGCTCAGCCACGCGCCGGTGGCGAGCACGACCGAATCGGCCGTCACGCGCTCGTCGCCGGAGCGCACGACCGTGCGGCCCTGCTCGCGCGTCACCTCGTCGACGGTGAAGCCGCTGCGGATGACGCCGCCGCGCGCCTCGACGGACCGCGCCAAGGAGCGGACGAATTCGCCGGGATCGACGTAGCGCTGGCCTTCGATGCGCAGCACCGCCTCGATGTGGGAGGACAGCTGCGGCACGCCCGCCTCGGCGACCGAGGAGTCCACGACCCGCACGTCCTGACCGGACTCGCGGATCAGGTCGAACTCGCGGCGCAGGTCGGCGACCTGCTCGGCCTTCTCGAACGCGGCGGTGATCGGGGCGGCCTTGGTCGGCGCCTCCACCCCACCGGCGGTGAGCGCGTCGAACGCGTCCAGGCACTCGTTGTTCATCGGCACGAACGGCTGCATCGACCGGCGCCACGACCGCATGTTGCAGTGCGCGGCGAACTTCGCCAGGAACGCCCACAGCTGCGGGTCCACGCGGGCGGGCACGTACAGCGGGGCGTTGCGGTCCAGCAGCGAGCGCAGGCCGTAGCGCAGCACGCTCGGCTCGGGCAGCGGGATGGAGAACGCGGGGGCCAGGTAGCCCGCGTTGCCCCAGGACGAACCGGCGGCCACGCCGTCGCGGTCGACGACGGTGACCTGCACACCGTGCTCCTGCAGGAACCACGCCGTGGACAACCCGACGGCGCCCGCCCCGGCGACCACCACGTGCCGCGGGGTCTGGTCGTTGCCGGCCATCTTCGCCCTCCTCAGATCGGTTGGGTCCGAGTGTGACGGCCAGTGACCGCTCGACGATTGTCGGTTCGGCACAATCTCGCCACCGACGATTGGCGGATCCGCACTAGTCGATGAGCAGCGCGATGATGAGGGCGAGACGTTCGTCCGGATCGTCCAGGTCGAGGCGGGTCACCTCGGCCATCTTGCGCATCCGGTACCGCACGGTGTTCGCGTGCACGCCCAGCCGGTTCGCCGCCGCCCCCGGATCTCCTTGGCAGCGCAACCATTCCCGCAGCGTGGCGGCGTAGCGGGTGCCGTTCTCGGCGTCGTGGCGGCGCAGGTCCCACACCGGGCCGCGGGACGGGACGCGACCGCTGGAAGCCGCGTTGCGGACCCGGCGCAGCAGGATCTCGTGCCACGCCTGCTCGTAGCCGACGATCTCCCGACCGCCCTCCACGGCGAGGCACTCATCGGCTTCCTGCCTGCTCAGCGGCAGCTCCAACGGCTCGGCCACACCGCCCACCCCGGCCCGCAGCCGCACGTCGGCGGGCATGTTCCGCAGCAGACCCCGGAACCACCGCTCACCCGTTTCGCCATCGGGCAGCACGGTGTAGACGGTGTTCGCGAACAGCGCGCTGCGCCCCGGCCGCGCCCAGCCGAAACCTGCGGTGGCGCGCTCGAACGCGATCAGCACGGCCGCGTCCTGCGCCTCCTCGGCCTGCATCGCGACCACCCGGAAACCGCTCCCGCGCAACCCGAGCCTGCTCAGCACCGCGGGCGCGTCGGCCTGCCCCTCCAGCAGGCCGATCACCAGGTCCGATTCGATCTGGCGCTCCAGGTCGGCGCTGGCCCGCGCCCGCAGCAGGTGCAGCGACGCCGTGCGAGCGCCCGCGCGCAACGCCGCCGAGCGCTCCTCGTCCAGCGGCTCCGTCACCTCGACCCAGATCGACCCGAGTAGTTCCCGCCCCGCGCGGACCGCGATGAGCGCGCGGCCGTGGAACTCCTGCTCGGGCATCGGCTCGGCGAAGAACGGTTCACCGGAGGAGGCCAGGTGCGCGTACACGCCGCGCGCGGTGAGCTCGGCGCGGATGTCCGCGGGCACCCGCCTGCCCAGGATCGTGGCGAGCCGGGCGCGGTCGGCGGACTCCTGCCTGCTCGAGTACGCCAGCACGCCAGCATGCTGATCTTCGATCGTGACGGGGCCGCCGACGGACGCCGCCAACGCGTCGGCCAGCGCGAACAGGTCGGTCGGCCCCCGCCCCGCCTCAGTCTCGCGACCTTCGAGCACCAGCCCGTACACCACCGCCGCCAGCTGCCCCCAGGACACGTCGGGGTCGATCCGCACCACCGCGACACCGCGCTCGCGAGCCACGGCCAGCTCCTGCTCGTCCACTTCGCGCAGCAGCACGACCGCGGCCGGGGTCTCGGCGAGCACCGCTCCGATGGACTCGATGCCGACGGCCAGCAGCACCTCCTCGGCACCCGCGGGATCGTGCAGCGCGACACCGCGCAGCTCCACGTCCCGCCCGCGCGGCGCGATGCACAACCTCGCGCCGTAGCCGCCGAGGACGTTGATCAGCCGATCGAGTTTGACCATCAGCGAATCCCGGAGGCGGAGCGGAGGTGGCGTGGCACCCCGGCAGGTTCTCACGATCGCGGGTTCGCGGTGCCGGCCAGCACCGAAAAGGTCGAACGGGACGAATACCGGAAGCGCTAGGGTGGTCGAACACCACCGCGCTCGATCTCCTCGGAAAGGTGCTCCATGGGCTCCGCCTCATCACCTCGCACCGACCCGGCGAGCGCGCCCGCGCCGACGCCGGACGCGTTCGCCGCCGGGGTCGTGCTCATCACCGGCATCCAGGCCGCGGGCAAGTCGACCGTGGCGCAGCTGCTCGCGGAACGGCTGCCGAACTCGGTGCACCTGCGCGGCGATCTGTTCCGCCGCATGATCGTGAACGGTCGGCAGGACATGACACCGGACCCGACCGACGCGGCGACCGGCCAGCTCCGGTTGCGCCACCGGCTCACCGCGCAGAGCTGCGAGCAGTACACCGCCGCCGGATTCACCGTGATCGCCCAGGACGTGGTGCTCGGCGAACACCTCAGCGAGATCGCGCGGGAGATCCGCACCCGCCCGCTCTACGTCGTCGTGCTCGCGCCGCAGACCGCCGCCATCGCCGAGCGCGAAGCGGAGCGGGACAAGGCGGCCTACGACGAGTGGACCGTGCACGCCCTCGACGCGGTGCTGCGCGAAGACACCCCGCGACTCGGCCTCTGGCTCGACACCTCCGAGCAGACCCCGGAGGAGACGGTCGAGGACATCCTCCGCCGCGCCCCCACCGAAGCCGCGGTGTGACCGGACGTCAGCAGAAACCGCGGTGGACGCGCTGCGCGTCGGTGGACGCGGAGCGGGCGAAGTCGGTGAAGTCCATGTTCGCGATCTCCAGGTTCGTGTGCATCTCGCTGACCGCCTCCGGCACGAGGCGGAACTCGCGGCCGTAGGACATCTCCTCCTCGTAGTCGTCCTCGTCCTCGGCGTCCTCGCGGGTCAACGTCGACACCGCCAGCAACGGGTGCTCACCGCGCATCGTCTCGGCGTCGGCCAAGAAGACGACGGCGGGCTTGTTCTCCCCCTGCACCGCCGCCAGCACGTCGTCCGGGCCCGCGCCGATGAACGCGGGATCGTCGACGAACTGGTTGCTCGAATCGAATTCGCCGTCGCCCCAAGGGATGTCGAGCAGCCCCACGACCTCGGTCCACGCGGTGTCGTCGGAGAAATCCACGCGCACGACCAGCGCGTCGAACTCGTCCTGCTCGGATCGGTTGATCAACATGGCGCGAGTATGCACCGGCGCACCGACAATCCCGATCACGGCGGAGCCGGAAGCGTTCGCCCGGCGTTTCGGCGGCGCACTAGGTTGCCGGGGTGGAGCTGTTCTCACTCACCTGGACGGCGTTGCGCACGGCCGTCGCCGAACTCGCCGACGAGGACTTCGCGCGGCCCTCAGGCTGCACCGGCTGGCTCGTGCGGGACCTGGCGTGCCACCTGGTCATCGACGCGCAGGACGTCTTGATCACCCTCGCGGCACCCGTGGACGAGGCAGCGACGCGGGATGCGGCGACCTATTGGGACGCCTCCGATTCGCCGCCGACCGGAGACGACCCGCTGGACGCGCTGACCGTCCGGCTAGCCGCCGCCTACCAGGAGCCGTGGCTGCTCCAGTTCCACCTGGACGACGTCGGCTCCGCCGCGGACCGCGCCGCCGCACTCGTCCCGCACGCCGCGTCAGCACCCGCGGCGGGGTGCTCACCACGGCCGACTACCTGTCCGCGTACGTCCTCGAGTGGACTCCACCTAGACCTGATCGCGCACCTGCCCGGTGCCGCGGACCCGCCCACCGCGAGCCTCGCCGCCTCCCGCGCGCTGCTGGCGCGCATCGCCGGAGCCACGTTCCCCACGTCGTTCTCGCACCGCGACGCGCTGCTGATCGGTACCGGACGACGCGAACCGACCGACGCCGAACGAACCGCCGTGGGAGCCCTCGCCAGACGGGTACCGCTCATCCTCGGGTGACGCGGTGCTTTCTTGCCGCATCCCGATTCGTCGGTGGGACCGGACATCCGCACCGCCGTCGCCCCCGGAGGGCACCCGGGTCGTTCGGGAGAGGTCGTCTGATTCCGGGTCGTCTCGGTGGTACGCGAGGTGGGCGCGAAGTCAAGCGTGACGGAACTGGCAAGCCGGCGCGAGCGTGCCGGAGGGCACCGACAACCCGATCTCGTCGGTGCGGGCGCGCCCGTTCAGCGGGTGTCGCTACTGAGCACCGTGGTCGCGGCGATCTTCCAGCTCTCGCCGTCGCGGACCAGGGTGTAGCGGGTCTTCTCCGCCACGGTGCGGCCGTCGTCGAAGTCGTAGGTGATCGTGGCCAGCGCCGTGTTCGGGCCCTCCGTGGACACCCCGGAGGCCTGCACGCCGCGCACCGGTTCCCAGAACTCGCTGAACGCCTCGTACCCGCCCGCGTGGTTCGTCTGGTAATCCGGCGTGAGCTGCTGCCAGGCGACGGACAGGTTCCCCGGCATCGCCGCGTAGTACTCCGACACCACAGCGTCCGGGGTCTGCGGCTGCGCCGGTGCCTCCGAGGCCGATGGTTCCTCCGGTGCGGGCGCCACCGGGCTCGGCTCGGGCCGGGGCTGCAGAGGCTGCGAGGCCGCGGGTCCAGACGCCGTGGGATCACCGGTGAGGTTGCCCGTCAGCACAGCCGCGATGACGCCTGCACCGACGACGAGCAGCGCGCCGACGAGGATCAGCCCGTACCGGCCGCGGTTGCCCGACGGCTCCGGCACCGGTTCCGGCGGAGGTGGGGCCTCCGGTCGCGCGGGCTTCGCGGGAGCAGGCACCGGCACCGCGGTGAACGACTCCGGCAGTTCCTTCCCATCGCTGACCGCGGCCAGCGCGCGCTGCGCCTCGTGCATCGTCGGGCGCTGCGCCGGTTCGGTCGCCAGCATCCGCAGCAGCACCGGTGTGAGCGCCTCCGCGTGCTCCGGAACGTCGAAGTCACCCGCGGCGACCCGGTGCAGCAGCGCGATCGAGTTGTCCCCCAGGCCGAACGGCGGGCGTCCCTCCAGCGCGGCGTAGATCGTGGAGCCCAGCGAGAAGACGTCGGTGTGGAAATCCGCCTTGCCGCCTTGCGCGACCTCCGGGGCCAGGTAAGCGGGAGTTCCCGCGAGCACACCGGTCGTGCTCGCGTCACCGAGCGCGCGGGAGATCCCGAAATCGGTGATCTTGGTGATGTCGTCGGCGACGAGGATGTTGCCCGGCTTCACGTCCCGGTGCACGATCCCCGCGTCGTGCGCGGCGGCCAGTGCGGACGCCACGTCGGCGCCGAGCTTCGCGACCTCGGCGACCGGCATCGTGCCGCGGTCGGCGAGCACCGCCTCCATGCTCCGCGACTCCAGGAACTCCATGATCAAGCAGGGGCGGCCGTCCTCCTCGACCACGTCGTAAACGGCGATCGCGTGCCGGTGCATCAACCTCGCGGTGATCCGGCCTTCACGAATCGCGCGCCGCTTCGCCGTTTGCACGTCCGCGTCGTTGAGCGACTGGCGCAAGTGCAGTTCCTTCACCGCGACCGTGCGGTTGAGGCGCTCGTCGGAGGCCTTCCAGACCACGCCCATCGCGCCACTGCCCAGCCTCGACTCCACCCGGTACCGCCCGGCGACCAGTCGATCCTGAGCGCTCATGACACGACTCCTCCACACATTCCACTGCGATCACGTCACGATCGACTTTGCCAGGTCCGGAGGCGCCCGCGGGCACAGGGGTGGGGAATGCGAATTCACTCGGACGACTACTCCGCATGGCCCGAACAAGCGATGCGTTCGGCCGAACGAGCATCGATCAGCGAAGGAATTCGACGCGGAACGCCCCATTCGATCCCGCATTCGCACGATCGGCGGCCACCGCTCACCTCGGGAGTGCAAAAGAAAAAACCGGGGCGTTCTTCCACTCAGGAAGAACGCCCCGGTCGGTCGTCGCGATGTCAGGCGCGCAGTGCCGCTCCGAAGCGGGATTCGGCGGCCTGCAGCGCGGAATCGCGGGCCTCGGTCGCCTCCTCCTGCTTGAGGGTGCGGTCCGCGGCGCGGAACCGGAGCGCCAGCGCCAGCGACTTCTTGCCGTCGGCGAGCTGCTCGCCGGAGTAGACGTCGAACAGCCGCACGTCCTCCAGCAGCTCGCCGCCACCGGAACGCACCACCTCGACGAGCTCCGCCGCAGGCACGGCCTTGTCCACGACCAGCGCCACGTCCAGCAGCACCGGCGGGTACGACGAGATCGACGGCGCCGGGCGGGACTCCTCCAGCGGCAGCGCGTCCAGGTCGATCTCCATCGCGCAGGCGCGCTTCGGCAGGCCCAGTTCCTCGACGACCTTCGGGTGCAGCTCACCCGCGTGGCCGACGACGACATCGCCGACCTTCAGCTCGGCGCAACGGCCCGGGTGCCACGGCAGCAGATCGCCCGCGGTCACCGTCAGCTCCACCCCGGCGGCCCGAGCCACCGTGCGAGCCGCCTCGACGGCGTCGGCCCAGCCCGCGTCGCGGCCCGGCCCCCACCAGCCTTGGCGCTCGCGCTTGCCGGCCAACACCACCGCGGCGTGCGTCGGCTGCGCGGGCAGCGCGGCCTGCAGCGCGGCGATCTCCGCGTCCGTGGGCCGCTGCGCGACCCCGACCTCCGGCATCGCGGGCGGCTGCTCGGCGGGCAGCACGACCTGTCCGATGTGGAACAGCGCCAGGTCGCGCTGGCCGCGGGACACGTTGCGCTGCAACGAATCCAGCAGGCCGGGCAGCAGGGTGGTCGCCAGCTGCGACCGGTCCGACTCCAGCGCGTTGAACAGCGACAGCGCGCGGCGACGCGGATCTTCCTCGCCGATGCCGAGCTTGGCCAGCACCTCGTCGCTGGTGAACGGGAACGGCAGCACCTCGACGTGGCCGTCCGCGGCCAGCGCCCGCGACACGGCGCGGCGGCGGCGCTGCGCGGCCGTGAGGCCCCGGCCGGGAGGCGCGGCGGGCAGCACCGACGGAATCGTGTGGTAGCCCTCCAGGCGCAGCACCTCCTCCACGAGGTCCGCGGCCTGCTTCAGGTCCGGGCGCCACGTCGGCGGGTGCGCGGTGACCAGGCCCACGCCCTCGTCCGAGGTGCCGACCTCGATGCGGCAACCGATCTGCGACAACCGGCGCGCGGTGATCCCGCGCTCGTAGGACACGCCCGCGATCTTGTCCGGCAGGGCCAGCGGCATCGTCACCGGAGCCGGAGCCAACGGCGAACCGACGTCCGTGCGGCCCTGCGCGATGCGGCCCTCGCCGTAGCGCACCAGCAGCTTCGCCGCGAGCTCCGCCGCCACCGGCGCGACCGCCGGGTCCACCGTGCGCTCGAAGCGCTTGCCTGCCTCGCTGGGCAGCTTGTGCCTGCGGATGGTGCGCGCGATGCTCGCCGGATCCCAGTTCGCCGCCTCCAGCAGCACGTCGTGGGTCTCCGCGCCGATCTCGGTGCTCGCGCCGCCCATCACGCCCGCCAAGCTGACCGGGCCGGACTCGTCGCAGATCACGACGTCGTCCGGGTCCAGCTCGCGCTGCACGTCGTCGAGGGTGGTGAGCTTCTCGCCCTCCGCTGCGCGGCGGACCACCACGTCACCGGTGAGCTTCGAGGCGTCCCACGCGTGCAGCGGCTGTCCCAGCTCCAGCATCACGTAGTTCGTGACGTCCACCGACAGCGAGATCGACCGGATGCCCGCCAGCGCCAGCCTGCGCCGCATCCACCACGGCGTCGGCGCCGTCGGGTCGACCCCGGTCACGCGGCGGAACACGAACCGCGAGCACGCCGACTCATCGTCGATGCGCACCGCGCGCGACGCCCGCTCGTCCTCCGGGACGTGCATCGCGGCCGGGTCGCCGAACGGCACTTCCAGGGCGTTGGACAGCTCGCGGGCCAGGCCGCGCACGGAGAAGCAGTAACCGCGGTCCGGCGTGATCGCCAGCTCGATGACCGAATCGTCCAGGCCGACCAGCTCGGTGGCGTCCGAACCCGGATCGGCCACACCCGCGGGCAGCACCAGGATGCCGTCGTGGTCCTCGCCGATGCCCAGCTCCTTGGCCGAGCAGATCATGCCCTCGCTGACGCGGCCGTAGGTCTTGCGCGAGGCGATCTCGAAACCACCGGGCAGCACCGTGCCGGGCAGCGCCACGACGACCAGGTTGCCCTCGGAGAAGTTCGTCGCCCCGCACACGATGCCCTGCGTGGGCCGCTCGCCGTCCTCGGCGTCGCCGACCTCCACCCGGCAGAACCGGATGGGCTTCTTGAACCCCGTCAGCTCTTCGATCTCGGCCACACGACCGACCACCAGCGGGCCGCTCACCTGCGACAGGTGGGCGACCTCCTCGACCTCCAGCCCGATCCGGACGAAGGCCTCCGCCAGCGTGTCGGCAGTGGTGTCCGCGGGCAGCTCCAGATGCTCGGCCAGCCAGGAAACCGGAATCCGCACTTGCTCAGGTCCTTCTCTCTCGCAGCGGGACGGGGATCACGAGTCGATGCCGAACGGTTCGGTGAACCGCACATCGCCCTCGGTCATGTCACGCATGTCAGGAATGCCGTTGCGGAACTGCAGGGTGCGCTCCAAGCCCATGCCGAACGCGAACCCGGTGTGCACCGCCGGGTCGATTCCGCAGGCGCGCAGCACGTTCGGGTCGACCATGCCGCAGCCGCCCCACTCGACCCAGCCGGCGCCGCCCTTCTTCTGCGGGAACCACACGTCGAGCTCCGCCGACGGCTCGGTGAACGGGAAGAAGCTCGGGCGCAGCCGGATCGCCGACTCCGGGCCGAACATGGCACGGGCGAACGCGTCGAGCGTGCCCTTCAGGTGCGCCATCGTCAGGCCCTCGTCGACCGCCAAGCCCTCCACCTGGTGGAAGACCGGTGTGTGCGTGGCGTCGAGCTCGTCGGTGCGGAACGTGCGCCCCGGGCACACCAGGTACACCGGCAGCTCGCGGCTCAGCAGCGAGCGGACCTGCACCGGGGAGGTGTGGGTGCGCAGCACCAGGCCCGAGTCCTCCGGCGCCACGTGGAACGTGTCCTGCATGGTGCGCGCCGGGTGGTCCTTGCCGAAGTTCAACGCGTCGAAGTTGAACCACTCGGCCTCCAGCTCCGGGCCGTCGGCGACCTCCCAGCCCATCCCCACGAACACGTCGCTGATCTGCTCGGTGAGCTGCGTGATCGGGTGCCGGGCGCCCGCGGGAACCCGGCCCGAGGGCAAGGTCACGTCCACGGATTCCTCGCGCAGCACCTTCTCGTCGCGCTCGGCCTGCAACACGGCGCGGCGCTCGTCGAACGCGCCTTGGATCGCCTGCCGCGCCTCGTTGACGCGTTTGCCCGCCTCCGACCGCGCCTTCGGCGGCAGCGCCCCGATCTCGCGGCGCGCGGTCAGCAACGGCGAACGTTCCCCCAGGTGCGCGGGCTTCACGGCGGCCAGCTCGTCGAGATCGGCGGCCTCCTCGAACCCCTTGCGGGCTTCGACAACGGCGCGGTCGAGCGTCTCCGGCGCGAGTGCGGCGACCTCTTTGGGGTCGTACGAGTCGTTGGCTCCAGACATCGTTACTGCATGACTCCCGTCATTCGTCAGGCGACACTTGTCAGGCATGACAAGTACGGCGTGACCCGCCCGGCATGACCTTCTCGTCCAGCGCACCCACCGGGCTCCCGATGGGCCTTCACCTGCTAGGTGACCTGCGGATGCGTGCCGCAGCCACACGAGTCTAAGCGACCCGGTCGAGCGGTTTTCGCGCAGCCGCGTTCCTGGGCGTGTTCACCGGTCCGAGGACGGCTGCGATGACTATCCGTGATGGCGCTGGGCCCGTGCGGAGGCGTACAGGCAGACCGCGGCGGCGGTGGCCAGGTTCAGGCTCTCCGCCCCGCCGTAGATCGGCACCCGCAGCGTCGCGTCCAGTTCGGCGAGCACGTCCTCCGGCAGGCCGTGGGCTTCGCTGCCGAACACCCACGCCGTCGGACCGGCCAGTTCGCCGCGCACCGACGCCGAATCGAGGTCGTCGGAGGCGTAGCCGTCCGCGCCGACCAGCCGCAGGCCCGCCTCCCGGCAGGCTGCGAGCACTCCGAGCGCGTCCCGGTCCCGCGCCACCGGCAGGTGGAACAGGCTGCCCGTCGACGCGCGCACCGCCTTGCCGTTGTACGGGTCGACGGTGTCACCGGCGAACAGCACCGCACCCGCGCCCGCGGCGTCGGCGACCCGCACGACGGTGCCCGCGTTGCCCGGATCCGCCACGCCCAGCAGCACCGCCACCAGCGGCGGCCGGGATGCTAGCGCCTCGGCGGGCGTGGTGGCCGGCAGTTCGCACTGCGCCACCAGGCCCTGCGGGGTGACCGTCTCCGACAGCGAGGCCGCAGCCCGATCCGTCACGACGTGCACCGGAACGCCCACCTCGGCGAGCTTCGCGGCCTGCTCCTCGGTGGCGAACAGCGACCGCACCCGCACCCGGCCCGCGGTGTGCGCGGCCAGCGCCTCACCGACCGCCTGCGAACCCTCGGCGAGGAACTCGCCCGCGCGGTCCCGCCCGGCGCGGCGAGTGAGCTTGCGCGCAACAACGACCCGAGACGAACGCTCCGTCAACGGAGGCGTCTCGGGTCGCTGAGGCTCGTGCGTGCCCTCGGTGATCAGGCCGCACCTTCCGGCAGGTGCTGCTTGGCGACGTCCACCAGGGCGGTGAAGGCCTGCGGGTCGCGCACCGCGAGGTCCGCCAGGATCTTGCGGTCCACCTCGACCTCAGCGGCCTTCAGGCCCTGCACGAAGCGGTTGTAGCTCAGACCGTTCTGCCGGGTCGCCGCGTTGATGCGGGTGATCCACAGCTTCCGGAAGTCACCCTTGCGGGCACGCCGGTCGCGGTAGGCGTAGACGTTCGAGTGGAGCGTCTGCTCCTTGGCCTTGCGGTACAGCCGGGAGCGCTGACCGCGGTAACCGCTGGCCTGCTCGAGAATGCTGCGGCGCTTCTTCTGGGCGTTCACTGCCCGCTTGACGCGTGCCACGGGTCCGTCCTGTCGATCTCATCGGGGGCGGCGGGACCGCCCTGGGGGGCTGGGAGCGCTGGGGAGCACGTGCACCGGCGGGTCCGCCCGCGAGGGGGCGTCGCGCAGGTGCGGCGGCTCAGCGGCCCAGGAGCTTCTTGATGCGCTTGACGTCGTTCTTGGCGACCTCTTCGGTGCCCTCCAGGCGACGGGTCACCCGGCTGGACTTCTTCTCCAGGATGTGGCGACGGCCCGCCTGCTCGCGACGCAGCTTGCCACTGCCGGTGACCCGGAAGCGCTTCGCGGTCCCGCTGTGGGTCTTGTTCTTCGGCATCTCTCAATCCTTCTCATACGGGGTCCGCCGCGGCTGGGAACTCCACGGCGGACCTGATCGGCCCGTTGCCCGACCGGGCTCTCCGACCGGTCGGCCTTGCACCCGACCGGCGCCGGCGCCCGACCATCGCATCGTGGCGCCGCCCCCGGCGCAGTGGCCGGGCGGCTACCGATGCGTTCCGGTGGCCTTACGCGGTCGCCTTCGGCTTCGTCTTGTTCGTCTTGTGCGGCGCCAGGACCATGATCATGTTACGGCCGTCCTGCTTCGGGTTGGCCTCGATGAACCCCAGTTCGGCGACGTCGTCGGCCAGCCGCTGCAACAGACGAAAGCCCAGCTCGGGACGCGACTGCTCACGACCGCGGAACATGATCGTCACCTTGACCTTGTGACCCTGACCGAGGAAGCGGGTGACGTGACCCTTCTTCGTCTCGTAGTCGTGCGGGTCGATCTTCGGCCGGAGCTTCTGCTCCTTGATGACGGTCTGCTGCTGGTTGCGGCGCGATTCGCGAGCCTTCTGCGCACTCTCGTACTTGAACTTGCCGTAGTCCATGAGCTTGCAGACCGGCGGGCGCGCCTGCGGGGCGACCTCGACAAGGTCCAGATCCGCTTCCTGCGCCAGGCGGAGCGCGTCCTCGATGCGGACGATGCCGACCTGTTCGCCGTTCGGTCCGACCAAGCGGACTTCGGGCACGCGGATGCGGTCGTTGATGCGCGTCTCCGTGCTGATGGGGCCTCCTCGGTTCGATGCTTCGGTCTTTCTGCAAGCCTCGGCGCGTGAAGCTCTGCCCCTGGACGTGCAGTAGTCCCACGCATTCCGGATTCCCGGAAGCGCGAGACCCTACTCCTACCGATCGAACCGGTACCGCAATACCGCTCATGCCACCGGCGCGGTGCGCCGATGTGACCGGGACCCGGCGGCCTGAGAGTCGGCTGCACGGGTGGGAGCGGGGCTCCACTTTGCCGCCCCCGACTAAGCAGGGGCTGGTCGCTCATGTCAGGGTACCAGCCGTGAACGAACCGCAGTCGACCCCGCCCTCCGACGGCATCCCGGACGGATCGCAGGAGTTCAAGTCGAGCTTCGCCGCCGAGGCGGACACCGATCTCAACGTCCGCGAGCTGGTGGATGTTCCCAGCGTCGAGGTGATCAGCCGCGCCGCGGTGATGCTGATGTCCTCCGCCGCGGAGAAGCTCGGCCTGGGCGACGAAGACCCGGACAACGCGCCTAGCCGGGACCTCGACGAGGCGCGGCGCCTGATCACCGCGCTCGCCGGCCTGGTCACGGCGTCGGTGGAGTACCTGGGGCTGCACGCCGCGCCGATCCGGGACGGGCTGCAGAGCCTGCAGCGCGCGTTCCGCGAAGCGAGCGCCGTGCCCGACGCACCGGGCCAAGGCCCCGGCGAGAAGTACACCGGGCCGGTGCACTGACCCGGTCCCGCCGCTCGCGGTCGCTCAGTCGCCGCCGTAGTACGGGTGGGTGAGCCGGTCGCGTTCCTCGACGAGGCCGCGGACGCGTTCCTTGGTGTGACCGGTGACGGCGTCCCGGACCGCCTCACCGACCGCTTCCCGCGCGGAGAAGCGGACCGCGGTCTCGTCGTCGGCGTCGTGGTCCAGCCACAACGACACGAAGACCATCGTCTCCTGGTCGGCTTCCAGCAGGCCGTCGGCCACCGAGTCCAGCACGCCTTGCGCGACGCCGACCTGGCTCGCCCCGAAGACCAGCGCCGCGGTCCGCCCCGAGGCCGCGACCTCGTGCCCGACCAGCAACGTCGGCGGCTGCACCGCCGTGCAGGAATCGCGGTCCTCGCCGACCGAGACCAGGATCGGCGCGAGCCGCTCGGTCGGGACCGTGAGCGTGGTCAGCAGCCCGGCGGCGGTGGTGCCGCCACGGCGGGCGAGCACCACGATCACCCGGCATCCGTTGGGTTTGCGTCCGCCCCAGCCTTGCGCGAGCCGGCCGTCGAGGTCGCCGAACGTGGTCATGCACGCCCTCCTTGGCTGCCGCGCCGGGCGGGCCGGGCGGACCGGGGTGACTGATCGACACCTTCCGAGCACCGCACCCGCTTGTCAAGGTCGGGTGCGGTGAGCGGTCGACCGGCCGCGACCGGCCCACCGCGCACCGCACCGGACTTCAGCGCGACTGGTCCCCGGAACGGAGCAACCTGCGACGACGGGCACCGGCCGCCGGGCGTCAGTCGCCGAGGACCGCGAGCGCGTCGATCTCCACGAGCAGGCCCGCGGGCAGGCCGACGTAGACGGTGGTGCGGGCCGGGTAGGGCTCGCCGACCACGCGGGCGTAGGTCTCGTTCATCTCCGCGAACTGCGAGACGTCGGTGAGGTACACGCGCAGCATCAGCACGTCCTCCAGCCCGGCGCCTGCGGCTTCGAGCACGGCGATGACGTTGCGCAGCGCGCGCTCGGTCTGCTCGGGGACGCCGCCCGCGACGAGCTCACCGGTGGCGGGGTCGACCGGGGTCTGCCCGGAGACCTGCACGACGTTGCCCTTGCGCACGCCGGGCGAGAGCGGGATGTGCGGCGGCGGGGTCGGGGCGTCGCTGCTCGTGATGATGGTCCTGGGCATGGTTCCTCCTGCGCTTCGGCGGTTTCTCGGTGCGGGTGGCCGGGCCTGGGCGGAGCTCGGGGCGACGCCGGAAGATTCGTCTGGACCACTGCACCGTCCGAGTGCTTATCATCTCCCGATCAGATCGCGCTCATCGCACTGGAGGCCCCTTGCCCCGCTCAGCACCCGGCATCGACCAGCACGCGGTGGCACTGCTGCGCCAAGAGGTCCTCGACTGGCGGTTCAAGGGCCTGCCCGCCGAAGCGTTCGGGCGCACGGTCGAGGAATTCCTCGGCTCCGGGCCGACGCTGTTCGGCTCCGGTTTCACCGGCCCGGTGCTGACGCTGGACGAGGCCGCGCTCACCCACAACCTGACGACGATGGCGCGGTGGTGCGACGCGCACGGGGTGCTGCTCGCCCCGCACGGGAAGACGACGATGGCGCCGCGGCTGTTCGAGCGGCAGCTGGAGCACGGGGCGTGGGGCATCACCGCGGCGAACCTCCCGCAGCTGCGGGTGTACCGGGCGTTCGGCGTGCGGCAGGTGCTGCTGGCGAACCAGCTGCTCGACCCGGCCGGGCTGCGCTGGCTGGGCGCCGAGCTCGACGCGGACCCGGAGTTCTCGGTGAGCTGCTGGGCGGACTCGGTCGACGGGGTGGCGCTGATGACGCGCGCCCACACCGGCCGACGCCCGCTGGACGTGCTGGTGGAGCTGGGCTGGGACGGCGCCCGGACCGGCGCGAGGTCGGTGGAGCAGGCGCTCGAAGTGGCGCGGGCGGTCGCGGCGAGCCCGAACCTCCGCTTGGCGGGCGTGGGCGGCTACGAGGGCGCGGCGGCGCACGGCACCGCGGACTCCGCGCTGTCCACTGTGGATGAATACATGGCCAGGATGCGTTCGCTGGTGGGCGAGATCGAGCGCGCGGAGCTGTTCGAGACCGACGAGATCATCGTCACCGGCGGCGGCAGCGCCTACTTCGACCAGGTCGCGGAGTCCTTCGCCGCGCCGTGGCCGACGCGCGCGCGGGTGCTGCCGGTGCTGCGCAGCGGCGCGTACGTCACCCACGACGACGGGCTGTACCGGCGCAACTCCCCCTTCGGCCGCCCGCACCGGCTGGCGGGCGAGGAATCGCCGTTCCGGCCCGCGATGCGGATCTGGGCGCAGATCACCTCCCGCCCCGAGCCCGGTCTGGCGCTGGCGACGATGGGGCGCCGCGACGTGTCCTTCGACCAGGACCTCCCGGAGCCGCAGGTGTTCCGCGGCGCCGACGGGG
The DNA here is from genome assembly GCF_026241095.1 of Saccharopolyspora sp. NFXS83. Taxonomy (GTDB): domain Bacteria; phylum Actinomycetota; class Actinomycetes; order Mycobacteriales; family Pseudonocardiaceae; genus Saccharopolyspora_C. Next base: position 32,822 of record NZ_JAPFGB010000004.1, read on the forward strand.
TGACGCGGGAGCTCCCGCCCGGTTCGTGCCGGGTGACCTCGCTCGCCGATCAGCACGCGTTCCTCGCCGTCGAAGGCGACGAACCGCGCATCGGCTCCTGGGTCGGGTTCGGCCTGTCGCACCCGTGCACGGTCTTCGACAAGTGGCCGCTGATCCCGGTGGTCGACGGGGAGAACGTGGTCGACCTGGTGCGCACCTACTTCTGACCCGCAGGGCACGGGCGAGAACCGGAGGTCGGCATGGACGGGGTGTTCCGCGCGGCGACGATCGTCGACGGTTCCGGGCAGGACCGCTACCGCGGCGACGTCGCGGTCCGCGGTGAGCGGATCGCCGAGATCGGCCCGCCGGGCACGCTCGACGGGCGGCGGGTGCTCGACGCCGAGGGCCTGGTGCTCGCACCGGGTTTCATCGACATGCACTCGCACTCCGACCTGCAGATCCTCGCCGAGCCGGACCACCTGGCGAAGGTCTCGCAGGGCGTGACGCTGGAGGTGCTGGGCCAGGACGGTCTGTCGTACGCGCCGGTCGACGACGCGACGCTGGCGGCGGTGCGGGCGCAGATCGCGGGCTGGAACGACGACCCGCCCGGTTTCGACTGGAACTGGCGCGGCGTCGGCGAGTACCTCGCGCGGCTGGACACCGGGATCGCGGTCAACGCCGCGTACCTGGTGCCGCAGGGCACCCTGCGAATGCTGTGCGTCGGCCACGACGACCGGGACGCCACGGCCGCCGAGCTGGACCGGATGCGGCAGGTGCTCGCGGACTCGCTCGCCGAAGGCGCCGTCGGCATGTCGTCGGGGCTGACCTACACGCCGGGCATGTACGCCTCGGACGCGGAGCTGACCGAGCTGTGCCGGGTCGTGGCCGCGCACGGCGGCTTCTACAGCCCGCACCACCGCAGCTACGGTGCGGGGGCGCTCACGGCGTACGCGGAGATGATCGAGGTGAGCCGCACTTCCGGCTGCCCGCTGCACCTGGCGCACGCGACGATGAACTTCGAGGTGAACCGGGGCCGCGCGCCCGAGCTGCTGTCCCTCGTCGACGATGCGCTCGCCGCGGGCGCGGACATCACGATGGACAGCTACCCGTACCTGCCGGGGGCGACCTCGCTGCACGCGCTGCTGCCGAGCTGGGCCGCCGAAGGCGGTGTCGAGGCGACGCTGGCGCGGCTGCGGAATCCGGCCGACCGGCTGCGGATCCGGCACACCATGGAGGTGGCGGGCTCCGACGGCTGCCACGGGGTGCCGATCGACTGGGCGACCATCGAGATCAACGGGGTGCGCGACGCCGAGCGCAACGGGCACCTGGTGGGGCGCAGCATCGCCGAATCCGCCCGGGCTTCCGGCGCGGAACCCGCCGAGGTGTTCTTCGACGTGCTGGTGTCCGAGCGGCTAGGCACCTCCTGCCTGATGCACGTCGGGCACGAGGAGAACGTGCGCGCGATCATGCGCCACCCCGCGCACACCGGCGGCAGCGACGGGCTGCTGGTCGGTGCCCGGCCGCACCCGCGCGCGTGGGGGACCTTCCCCCGCTACCTGGGGCACTACGTGCGGGAACTGGGCGTGCTGAGCCTGGAGGAATGCGTCCGGCACCTCACCTCGCGGGCCGCGGACCGGTTGCGGCTGCCCGATCGCGGTCGCGTGCGGGAGGGCGCGGTCGCGGATCTGGTGCTGTTCGACCCGGACGCCATCGCCGACACCGCCACCTTCGACGAGCCCCGCAGCACGGCCGCGGGGATGCATCAGGTGCTGGTCAACGGGGTGCCCGTCCTCGACTCCGGGCGGCGCACCGACGCGCTGCCCGGTCGTGCGGTACGCCGCACCTCCTGACCCCCCAAGGAGTCCATTGTGGATGGTTTAGTGCACTGGTTGCAGCAGGAGACCTCAGGTCTGCTCACGTTGTGCGCGGTGGGCATCGCCGCATTGCTGCTGATGATCATCCGGTTCCGGGTGGAGCCGTTCATCGCACTGATCATCACCGGGTTGCTGCTGGCGCTCGCCGCCGGAGTGCCCGTCACCGACCTCGTCGGCTCCGCGCAGAAGAGCAGCGAATCGCTGCTGGAGAGCGGATTCGGCAGCATCCTCGGCCACATCACCGCGATCGTCGGTCTCGGCGCCATCCTCGGCTCGATCCTGGAGGCCTCCGGCGGCGCGCAACTGCTGACCCGCAGGCTGCTCGCCGCCTTCGGAGAGAACCGGGCGCCGCTGGCGATGGGGTTGTCCGGGCTACTGTTCGGCATCCCGGTGTTCTTCGACATCGGCATCTTCGTGCTCGCGCCGCTGGTCTACACCGCCGCCCGGCAAGGCGGGCGCTCGATCCTGCTGTACTGCCTGCCGCTGGTCGCGGGCCTGTCGATGACGCACGCGTTCCTGCCGCCGCACCCCGGGCCCGTGGTGGCCGCCGGGCTGCTGGGAGTGGATCTCGGCTGGATCATCCTGATGGGCCTGGCCTGCGGCATTCCCGCGTTCGTCGTGGCGGGCGTGCTGTTCCCGTCCTGGATCGGCAAGCGCATCCACGTGGACGTGCCGGACACCGCGCCGCCCGCCGAGCTCACCTCGGAGTCCGGCGAGGAGCCGAAGCTCGGCGTCGTCGCGCTCGTCATCGGGCTGCCGATGCTGCTGATCCTCGGCGGCACCTTCGCCAGCATCACGCTGCCCGCCGGCGCGGCGCTGGACGTGCTGACGTTCCTGGGCAATCCGGTGGTGGCGCTGACCATCGCGGTGCTGACCGCGTTCTGGCTGCTGGGCACCCGGCGCGGTCTCACCGGGCCGGACCTGGCCACGCTGACGGCGGCGGCGCTGCGACCGCTGGGCATGATCCTTCTGGTCGTCGGCGCGGGCGGGTTCTTCGGCAAGGTGCTCTCCGAGACCGGCGTGGGCGACGCGCTCGCCGGGTCGCTGCAGGCCTCCGGGCTGCCGCTGATCGTGTCGGCGTACGTGATCAGCTCCGGGCTGCGGATCGCGCAGGGCTCGGCGACGGTGGCGATCGTGACCACCGGCGGCATCGTGGCGCCGCTGCTGGCAGGCGCCGACTACTCGCAGCCCCGGCTGGCGCTGATCGCGGTGGCCATCGCCGCGGGTTCGATCATCGCCTCGCACGTCAACGACGGCGGGTTCTGGATCATCTCGCGGTACTTCGGGATCTCCGTCAAGGACATGATCAAGACCTGGACGGTGCTGGAGACGATCCTGTCGCTGACCGGCTTCGGCATGGCCGCCCTGCTGAGCCTGCTGGTGTAGCGCGAGCGCCGGGGCCGGAATGCCGGCCCCGGCACTTCGTGTTGATCGCGGAGGGGGCGGGTATCCCGTGAGCGCGCCCGCTCCCCCGGACGCTTCCCGGCGGGAAGGGGCGGGCGCCCCTCGGCTTTCGGCGCACGACGACAGGAAAAAGGATCATGACCAACACGACCATGCGGGCCATCGGCCAGGACGAGCTCGGCGGACCGGAGGTGCTGCACGAGACGACCGTGCCGCGACCGTCCCCGCTGCCCACCGAGGTGCTGGTGCGCGTCGTGTCCGCCGGGGTCAACCCGGTGGACTGGAAGACCCGCGAAGGCGGCGGCATGGCAGGCGTGCTCGGCGAGCCGCCGTTCGTCCTCGGCTGGGACGTCTCCGGCTTCGTCGAGGAGACCGGATTCGGCGTGCACACCGCCGGGGACGAGGTCTACGGCATGCCGTGGTTCCCGCGCCAAGCGGGCGCCTACGCGGAGTACGTGACCGCGCCGGCCCGGCAGTTCGCCCGCAAGCCCGAGGCGCTGAACCACGACCAGGCGGCCGGGGTGCCGCTGGCGGCGCTGACCGCGTGGCAGAGCCTGGTGGACCTCGCCGGGATCTCCCGAGGGCAGCGGGTGCTGGTGCACGCGGCCTCCGGCGGGGTGGGGCACTTCGCGGTGCAGATCGCCAAGCACTTCGGCGCGCACGTGATCGGGACCGCCAGCGCGGGCAAGCACGACTGGGTGCGCGGGCTCGGCGCCGACGAGGTGATCGACTACCGGGAGACCCGCTTCGAGGAGGTCACCGGCGACATCGACGTGGTCCTCGACCTCGTCGGTGACGGCGTCGACGACACCAGCACCCACTCGCTCGACGTGCTCAAGCCGGACGGGCTGCTGATCGCGGTGCCCTCGGGCGTCGCCCCCGAACTGCTGGAGCGGGCCCTGCTCCACGGCGTGCGCGCCACCGGATACCTGGTCGAGCCGGACGGGGCCGCGCTGCGCAGGATCGGCGAGCTCATCGACGACGGCACGATCTCCGTGGAGATCGACGAGGTGCTCCCGCTGGCGCAGGCGGCCGAAGCGCACCGCCGCGGTCAGAGCGGCGAGGTCCGCGGCAAGCAGGTGCTGCGCGTCGCCCCGTGAAACCGCCTCGGCCGGGCGGGCTTCCCGCCCGGCCGAGCTCGGGCGGACGAGATTGGGCCATTTTGGTCTGGTCCATTGTCGAGCGCGGCGGCGAGACTGGCGGCCGACGTACCCGACGAAGGAGAACCACCGTGCCCGGTCCCGCCCAGAACCCGATGCGCCGCCGCCACTTCCTCGGCGTCCTAGCCGGAGCGAGCGCGCTGCCGCTGCTGTCCCCGCTGACCGCGGCGGCCGGGCCTCGCGCGACGACGACGGCGTACGTGGGCAGCTTGACCTCCGCCGAACCCGCGGGCCTCGGGCTGGAGGTGGCCGGCTTCGACGCCGCGACCGGGAAGCTGACCTCCACGGCGGTCGTCGAAGGCGTGCCGGACGCGTCGTTCTTCGCCTTCTCCCCCGACGGCCGGGTCCTCTACACCACCAACGAGCAGGAGCAGGGCAAGGTCACCGCGCTGAGCCTCGCCGACCCCGCCGCCCCCGCGGTGCTCGGCAGCACCGCGACCGGCGGTTCCGGCACGACGCACCTCACCGTGCACCCGGACGGCTACCTGCTGACGGCGAACTACACCGACGGCACCGTCTCGGCGCACCCCATCGCGCCCGACGGCAGCATCGGCGAGGCGAGCGACCTGGTGCGCCACGACGCCGCCGAACCGCACGCCCACCAAGTGCTCATCGCTCCCGGCGGAGATCTGGCGGTGGCCGTGGACCTCGGCGCGGACGCGGTGTTCGTGTACGCGCTGGAGAACGGCAAGCTCGTGCAGCGCCAGAAGCTCACCGTCCCCACCGGGACCGGGCCGCGCCACCTCGCGTGGCACCCGGACGGCGGGCGCGCCTACCTGCTCGCCGAGTACGCCTCGACGATCACCGTGCTCGACTGGGACGGCGCGGCCTTCACCGCCGGGCAGGTCCTCGGCACCCGCGACGAAGGCGCGACCGGCGAGAACTTCCCCGCTGAGATCGCGGTCTCCGGCGACGGCGCGCACGTGTACGCCTCGAACCGGGGCGACGACACGATCGCCGTGTTCGCCGTGCGCGACGACGGCCTGGAACGGCTCGGCAGCACCCCGACCGGCGGGCAGTGGCCGCGGCACTTCGCGTTCGAGCCGGGCGAATCGGCGCTGCACGTGGTGAACCAGCGCTCCGGCACGATCACCCGGCTGGCCCGCGACGCGGGCACCGGTCTGCTCGCGCCCGCCGAGGAATCCGGTGCGTTCGCCGGTGCGGTGGTGCTCGCCTTCGGGAGCTGACAGCCCCCGGATCGGATCAGCGGCTCTGCCGAACGGACGAATTCCCGCGAGGACAACGGGAAGAACCCGCACCGGCGCGGCGACACCCTCCCCCCGGACAGGTGAAATCGCTACTCTGAGCGGTTCGTTTCGGGGGAATCGAGGGGGTTCCGGATGCCGGAGAACACCATCCCGGTCAGACAACTGCGCGCGGTGATCGGGTCGCGTTGGCGACGCACCGGCCTGTTCTCGGCGGCCGGTGAGCAGCCGATCTTCCACCTGGTCCGGCAGGACCGGCCGGATGACCTGACCGCGCAACTCGGCGGGCACCTCGGCGGCGGGGTGCCGCACGTGCTGCTCAGCGCCGACCAGGCCCTGCCGGACAACGAGCTCCACCGCTCGGTGCTGATGCGGGAACAGCTGCTGGACAAGGTCGCGCTCGGCCTGGGGCGGCACGATTCGCGGCGCTGGCAGGGGCGGATCCGCTTCCGCCGCTACGCCTTGGCGAGCTACCTGCTGCAGCACAACGAGGAACCGCCCGAACCTGACGAGGTGCCGAACCGGCAGGCGCGCGAACTGCTCGGTACCTACGTGCGCGGGCGGCTCTTCGGGCTCAAGAGCCGCCGAGCCGAAACCGAAGGAGCCGGAGCGGGCGCACGTGTCGACGCGACCGTGCACCGCGTCGAACCGCTCGGGCTGCCCTGGTACCTGCTGCTGCCCGCGATGCTGCTGTCCTGGGCCCTGCCGCCCGCGATCCAACGCGGCGTGGTGCTGCGCAGACCCGCGCGCTGGTTCCTGCGCCAGCACTACCTGTCGCCGCGCGAATCCGCGGACTTCGCGAGCTTCGCGCAGCGGCTGCTGAGCAGGCCGTCGGTGCACGAGAACGCCAACCAGGTGCGCAAGTTCCTCGTGCACGCCCTGTTGGAAGACCTCGCCGACGCCTACGCGCGCAGGGTAGGGCGGTGGCGCTGGATGCGACGGGACAACTACCCGGTGCTGCTCCTGCAAGGCGTCACACCCGGCACCACCGGGGAGCTGCTGATCAGGCTCATCAACGACGTGCGCAACGAGACCGGAGCGCGCGATCCGCTGCTCGTCGTGGCCAGCGGCCCGGAAGAACTGCCGCACGGCACCGCGCCCGCCGATCCGATGACGGTGGAGGGCTGGCAGAAGCAGCTGCTGGAGGCCAGGCGGAAACGCTCGCCCACGGCCTGGTACCTGCCGCTCCGAGTGGAGAACCCGCCGACGGACGTGGAACCGCTCCCCGCCTTCCCCCGCGGGCAGGCACCGATCCGCACCAAGCGAGCGCGCGTCCTGCGGGTCATGCCCGCACTGCTCGCGGTGATCGTCGTGGCCGGGGCGGGCGGCTGGTACGTCAAGGAATGGGCGCAGCACTGCGGACAACTGCGGCCGTGGGCCGGCGGCGACCTGATCTGGGCGGACCCGGACGGATTCGGGGACAACAACGGTGAATGCGTCGGCGTTTCGGACGGATACGTGTTCTCGCAGCCGGATGGCGAGGGGGACGAGACGCGCGAAGCCCTCGCGCAAGCACAGACCCGGATCCACGAGCTCAACGAGAAAGCCGACGAGCTGCACCGGAATCAGAAGGACCTGCCGTACGTCACGATCATCTACTTCAGCGTCCTGACGACCACCAACTCCGATTCGACCGCGCTCACCGCGGCCCTGGAGGAGTTGCGCGGTGTCGCCGACGCGCAGGAGGAATCGCGCATGGCCCGGCTGCCGCTGCGGGTGCTCATCGCCAACGGCGGCGAAGGAATGCGGCACGCCCCCGACGTGGCCGAGCGGATCAACTCGATCGCACGGGAAGCCGACAGCACGAATGCCGCGGCCCGCGGGGACGCCCGGCAGTCCGGCGCACCGCGCGAAGCGACTTCACCGGTGGTTGGCGTGGTGGGCATGGGCGGAAGCAGGGAGATCACGAAGGAGGCCATCGCCGACCTGGGCGACGGCGGGCTGCCCACCATCGGGATCACCACCTCGGCGGATTCGATGTGGCGGTCCAGCAAGCTGTACTTCCAAGTGGCACCGCCGAACAAGGACCAGGCGGCAGTGGTCGGCCGGTATGTCCAGGACCACCTCGACGTCCCCATCCGGAAAGTGACCATCTACAAGGAGGACGACGACGCCTACAGCGAGAACCTCGCCGACGACGTGCGCCGCGAACTAATCGGGCGCGGCATCGCCGAGATCAACGTGACCGACGACAACGCGTCGGTCGCGCGGTCGTGCGGCCGGGACACGGTGCTGTTCTTCGCGGGACGTTCCGAACGGCTCAACGAGTTCCTGAGCAACCAGACCTGCGACCCCGGCGAACGACCGCAGTTGATCGCAGGTGACGACATCACGAAGTTCGTGCTCGACGACCAGATGCCGGACCACACCGATCTCCGGCTGGACTACGTGTCGTTCAACAAGCTGCAGCACTCCGGCAGCACCAGCCAGGGAAGGTCCGCGCTGGCCCGCGACGCGATGAAACTGCTCGGCCAGGCCGTGGACCAGTTCAAGTACAACGGGCTGCCGCTGAACGGGCTCACCGTGTGGAACGAGCTGTCGCACACCAAGAGCATGTTGACCGGCAGCACCGGCGCGATCGTCTACGACCGCAGCGACCAGGACCTGATGAACGACCAGGTCCCGGTGCACAAGGCGATCACCATCGAACGCATCGAAGGCGGCGCGCAGGAAAGCCGCACGTTGTTGGTGTGCGGCGACCACCAGGCCAACAAGGATCAACGCCCCGAGGGCTGCACCTGGCTCGGCGGCTGATGCCCGAGCCCGTGCCACCCGGATCGGCACCGGGTGGCACGGGGCGGCTCAGTCTTCCGCGAGGATCGGGGCCAGGTAGCGGCCCGTGTAGCTCTCCTCGACCTCGGCGACCTGCTCAGGCGTGCCCTGGGCGACCAGCTCACCACCACCGGACCCGCCTTCGGGACCGAGGTCGAGCAGCCAGTCGGAGGTCTTGATGACGTCCAGGTTGTGCTCGATCACGATCACAGTGTTGCCCTTGTCGACGAGGCCGTTGACCACGCCGAGCAGCTTGCGGATGTCCTCGAAGTGCAGGCCCGTCGTCGGCTCGTCGAGGATGTAGACGGTCTGGCCGGTGGAGCGCTTCTGCAGTTCGCTGGCCAGCTTCACCCGCTGCGCCTCACCGCCGGACAGCGTCGGCGCCGGCTGGCCGAGCCGCACGTACCCGAGGCCGACGTCCACCAGGGTGCTCAGGTAGCGGTGGATCGCCTTGATCGGCTCGAAGAACTCCGCGGCCTCCTCGATCGGCAGGTCCAGCACCTCGGCGATCGTCTTGCCCTTGTAGTGCACTTCCAGCGTCTCGCGGTTGTAGCGAGCGCCCTTGCACACCTCGCACGGCACGTACACGTCCGGCAGGAAGTTCATCTCGATCTTGAGGGTGCCGTCGCCCGCGCACGCCTCGCACCGGCCGCCCTTGACGTTGAAGGAGAACCGGCCCGGCAGGTAACCGCGGACCTTCGCCTCCGTCGTCTCCGCGAACAGCTTGCGGATGCGGTCGAACACCCCGGTGTACGTCGCCGGGTTCGAGCGCGGGGTGCGGCCGATCGGCGACTGGTCCACCTGCACCAGCTTGTCGACCTGGTCGACGCCCTTGATCCGGGTGTGCCTGCCGGGGACTTGGCGGGCGCCGTTGAGCTTGTTCGCCAGCACCGACGCCAAGATGTCGTTGACCAGCGTGGACTTCCCCGAACCGGAGACACCGGTGACCGAGACCATGCAGCCCAGCGGGAACGACACGTCGATCTTGCCGAGGTTGTGCTCCTTGGCGCCCACCACGGTCAGCTGCCGCTTCGGGTCCCGCTTGCGCCGGGTCTCCGGGATCGGGATCCGCTTGCGCCGGGCCAGGTAATCACCGGTCAGCGAATCCTCGTTGTCCAGCAACTCCTTGTACGGGCCGCTGTGCACGACCTTGCCGCCGTGCTCGCCCGCGCCCGGACCGATGTCGACGACCCAGTCGGCGCTGCGCACGGTGTCCTCGTCGTGCTCGACGACGATGAGCGTGTTGCCCAGGTCGCGCAGCCTGCTCAGGGTCTCCAGCAGCCGGTGGTTGTCCCGCTGGTGCAGGCCGATCGACGGCTCGTCGAGCACGTACAGCACGCCGACCAGGCCGGAGCCGATCTGGGTGGCCAGCCGGATGCGCTGCGCCTCACCACCGGAGAGGGTGCCCGCCGCGCGGTCCAGCGACAGGTAGTCCAAGCCAACGTCGAGCAGGAATCCCAGCCGGGCCTGCACTTCCTTGAGCACCCGGCCCGCGATCATCTCCTCCCGGTGCCCCAGCACCAGGGCGTTGAGGAACGCCGCGCACTCGCGCACGCTCAGCGCGCTGACCTCGGCGATGGACAGCTCGCCGTGCTCGGCGTTCTCCATCGTGACCGCGAGGATCTCCGGCTTGAGCCGCGTCCCGTCGCACGACGGGCACGGCACGTCGCGCATGTAGCCCTCGTACTTCTCGCGGGCGTAGTCCGACTCGGTCTGGTCGAGGCGCCGCTCCAAGAACGGGATGACGCCCTCGTAGGAGGCGTAGTAGGAGCGCTGGCGCCCGTAGCGGTTCTTGTACCGCACGTGCACCTGGTCGCTGGTGCCGTGCAGCACGGCCTTCTTGACCTTCGTCGGCAGCTTGTCCCACGGGGTGTCCATCCGGAATCCGACCGATTCGGACAACGAGGTCAGCAGCCGGATGAAGTACTCGGCGGTGTGCCCGCCCGCCCACGGCGCGATGGCGCCCTCGCCCAGCGAGAGCTCCTCGTCGGGCACGACGAGTTCCGGGTCGACCTCCTTGCGGATGCCCAAGCCCGCGCAATCCGGGCAGGCGCCGTAGGGCGAGTTGAAGGAGAAGGAGCGCGGCTCCAGCTCGTCCACGCCCAGCGGGTGCCCGTTCGGGCAGGCCAGGTGCTCGGAGAACTTCCGCTCGCGCTCCGGGGAATCCTCGTCGACGTCGACGAACTCCAGCAGCACCAGCCCGTCGGCGAGCCGCAGCGCGGTCTCCACCGAGTCGGTGAGCCGCTGCTTCGCGTTCGCCTTCACCGTGAGCCGGTCCACGACCACGGCGATGTCGTGCTTCTCCTGCTTCTTCAGCGTCGGCGGCGACTCCAGCTGGTGCACCACGCCGTCCACCCGAGCGCGCGCGTAGCCCTGCGACTGCAGCTGCTCGAACAGGTCGACGTACTCGCCCTTGCGACCGCGGATCACCGGTGCCAGCACCTGGAACTTGGTGCGCTCCGGCATCGCCAGCACCTGGTCGACGATCTGCTGCGGGGTCTGCTTGCTGATCGCCTCACCGCAGGTCGGGCAGTGCGGCTTGCCGGCGCGGGCGTAGAGCAGCCGCAGGTAGTCGTAGACCTCGGTGATGGTGCCCACCGTGGAGCGCGGGTTGCGGCTCGTCGACTTCTGATCGATGGACACCGCCGGGGACAGGCCCTCGATGAAGTCCACGTCGGGCTTGTCCATCTGGCCGAGGAACTGCCGCGCGTAAGCCGACAGCGACTCCACGTAGCGCCGTTGTCCTTCGGCGAAGATGGTGTCGAAGGCCAAGCTGGACTTGCCGGAGCCGGACAGGCCGGTGAACACGATCAGGCTGTCGCGCGGCAGGTCGATGTCGATCCCGCGCAGGTTGTGCTCGCGGGCGCCGCGGACGACGAGGCGGTCGGCCACTGTGATCCTTTCGGAAGTTCTCGCCGGTTCGCTGGACGCGCCCGCCGGCACCGGGCCGCGGCATCGCCCACCGCAACCCGTGGACGACCCGGCCGGGCTCCCCGTGACGGCGGCCCTGGCGGGGCAGGAGCCCCTGGTCGGTCGACCTGGCGCGGAGCCGAGGATGTCGGCGTTGCCGCGCTCGGCGGTGTTCGGACGTCGCGCGGCCATGCTATGCCGGACCCCCGACAGTGCCGCGTCGTCCCTCGTCACAGGCCGTATCAGGGTGCAACGCGCACACCGGTGCGTTATTCCGCAGCCATTAGCACGCCCTTGCGCGACCATACGCAAATTCCCCCGGATTGGGCACTGTCGGGGGACACACCTGTGCCCCTACTCTCGGGTACTCCCCTGCCACGTCCGGAGCACTTTCCTGCACACTTCAAGGAATCCGATGGCTGACACCGTCCTCGGCGCCGGCGGCACCCCCGTGCCCACCGGAGCCCAGCACTCCACCGAACAGGTCACCGCCGCCCTGTCCGCGATCGAAGCAGGCACGCACCGCCTGCTCGAGGTCGGCAAGGCGCTCGACGACGCGAGCGTGCGACGGCCCAGCCTGCTGCCGGGCTGGTCGCGGGCGCACGTGCTCACCCACCTGGCGCGCAACGCCGACGGGCTGCTGAACCTGCTGATCTGGGCGAGGACCGGCGCCGAGCACCCGATGTACGCCAGCCCCGCCGACCGGGACGCCGACATCCAGGAGGGCTCGGTGCGCGGGCACCGGCTGCTGCTGGAGGACCTCGTGGCCTCGCACGGCCGCTTCGCGCACGCGGTGCGCACGCTGCCGGAATCCGCGTGGGACGCCGAGGTCGTCGGCCGCCAGCCGATGCCCGCGCGCGACGTGCTGCGCAAGCGGCTGCTGGAGGTGTGGGTGCACCTGGCCGACCTCGACCACGGTTTCGGCTTCGCCGACATCCCCGAACCGGACGTCGAGCAGCTGCTGGAGGACACCGTCCAAGCGTTCGGCGGCAGGCCCGACGTGCCCGCCATCACCGTCGTCGTGGACTTCCCCGACGGGCACCTGCGCACGTGGGAGCTGCGCGGGACCACCGCCCCGCCCGCCCAGGTGCGCGGGACGCCGGGCGCGATGCTCGGCTGGCTGCTCGGGCGGACCGGGAGCGAGGAGCTGGAGGGCGACGCGCCGGAGCTGCCGGTGTGGCTGTGAGCCAGGCCTCGCCGAAGCGATAGGGTTCCCGGCGTGGAGGCATACGAGCAGTACACCGGCCATGTCGAACCCGGCGGCGCCCCCGCCAAGCGGGTGCTGGACGCGCTGACCATCACGAAGGTGTCGGTCGGCCCGATGGACAACAACGCGTACCTGCTGACCTGCCGCGGCACCGGCGACGCGCTGCTGATCGACGCCGCGAACGATTCGGAACGGCTCGCCGACCTGCTGGGCCACGACGACGACCGGCCCCGGCTGCGCAGCATCGTCACCACGCACCAGCACGGTGATCACTGGCAGGCGCTGGGCGCGGTCGCCGGTCAGACCGGCTGCTACACGCTGGCGCACCCGGCGGACGCGCAGGCGCTGCCGGTGCCGCCGGACCGCCTGGTGAACCACGGCGACACCATCTCCGTCGGCGACGTCGAGCTGCAGGTGATCCACCTGCGCGGCCACACCCCCGGCTCCATCGCGCTCGTCTACCGGGACCCGGCGGGCCACCCGCACCTGTTCACCGGCGACTCGCTGTTCCCCGGCGGGGTCGGCAAGACGAACTCGCCGGCGGACTTCACCTCGCTGGTCGACGACGTGGAGAACCGGATCTTCGCCGAACTCCCGGACGACACCTGGTTCTACCCGGGCCACGGCGACGACTCGACCCTCGGCGAGCAGCGCCCCCACCTCGCGGAGTGGCGCGAACGCGGCTGGTGACCAGACACGTCGAAGCGGGCCGCCCGATCCTTCGGGCGGCCCGCTTTCGCGTGCAGAGGTACGGGTCGTCGAGGGCGGCTGCTGCCCGCTCGGTGCCTCCGCGCCGCGTGGGAACAGCACACGTCCGCAGCCGGGGACACCCACACCGCGGCGGTCCGCATCGCGAGCTCGTACCGCGTCGACATGGCGCCCCTCGCCCGAAGACTCACCGAGCTCGGCCTCGTGGCTCGACCGGACGCCGATCGAATCAGGGCCACCCGGACGAACAGGGCCGACATCGTCCCCGGCCGTGCGCTTGACCGAGCGCGGATGTGCACCACTAGAACATCGGACTCAGTTAGCCCATTCAGGGAACGCTTCCCGGTAAGCGCCCTGCTGTCAGCGGGCAGTCCCTAGCCTGCCTTGCTGAAGATCAACGATCGGGCACCGAGGGGGCTTGGTGGCGCAGCAACGCTCCAACAACCAGCGCAGCGAGGCATGGCAGCAGCGAGAGGCCGCTCGTATAGTGCGCGAACAGGAAAAACGCCGAAAAGAAGCCGAGCGGGAGCAGAAAGAAGCTCATATCCGGCGACAACAAGACCTCGCCGCCGACAAGACCTCGACGGTGGAGCGCCAGCTCCGGGAGATCGAGAACGTGCTGGCCGATGCGTTGCGGCGTCCGGTACCCCGCCCTCGCTTCGAGGACATGAAACGCAGCACCACCATTCCCGCCCTGGACTTGGGCGTTGATTCGAAACCGCTCCCTCCGCCGCGGTGGGAACAATTCGCTCCCGCACCGCCCGGCGCGATCAGTCGGCTGCTGGGAGGACGATCCCGTTATGAACGGGAGAAGAAGGTGGCCGAGACAGGGTTCGACGCGGCCCAGGAACGCCACAGCGAGGACGAGATCGCCCGGCAACGACGAGTGACCGATGCTCGTCGCAGGCACCGAGCACAGCAGGAAGCGGCCGGAGCGCGCGCGACCGAGCACAACAAGAAGATCGACGAACTGCGCAAGAAATTTAGGCAGGGCGACAGGCACTCGGTGAGCAGCTACTACCAGCAAGTCATCGAGTCCATAGGAGATCTCAAAGATTTTCCCACAGCGCGCCGCGCAGGCTACGTTCCAGAATCGACACTGCTGGCGATCGAATGGCGACTCCCCCCTATCTCCGCAATACCCACGACAAAGGAATATCGATACGTCAAATCCAAGGATACCGTCGAGATCTCAAAAACTCGCGGCATAGCGGAGATCCGATCGATCTACCGAAACCTCGTCTCCCAAATCGCCCTTCGCGCCCTGCGCGCAGTCTTCGAAGCCGATAGCAGCGAGCTCGTCACGACCGTCGTGCTCAACGGCATCGTCGAGGAGATCGACCCCGCCACCGGACATCGGGTCCAACCGTGCCTCATCACGCTGCGCGCCACACGAGAGCACTTCAACCAAGTCAACCTGCGTGAAGTCGACCCGGTTCAATGCGTGAAGAAGCACTTCGCCGCGGACGTCTCCCCGCACCCCGAAGAAAGCGTCCCGGTCGCACCGCTGCTCAGCTTCAACATGGCCGACCCCAGGATCGTAGACCCCATCGATGTGATGAGCGACATCGACCAGCGCCCCAATCTGCTCGATCTCTCACCAAAAGACTTCGAACATTTCATCCAGAACCTGTTCGCCCGCATGGGATTTGACACGAAAATCTTCAAGGCTGACGGCGACGGCGGAGTCGACTGCGTCGCCTATGACCCCACACCCATTCGCGGCGGAAAGTACGTTATTCAGGTAAAACTGTACACCAAAACCGTTCCTCCTACAGCGGTTCGCGACCTGTACGGCGTCGTCCAGCACGAGGGCGCCACCAAAGGAATTCTCATCACCACCAGCGGGTTCGGGCCGTCCAGTTACGAATTTGCCAACGGGAAACCGATCCAGCTCTACGACGGACCGAACCTCCTCGCCCTCTGCCACGAGCACGATATTCCTGCTCGAATCCTTCGCACCGGCAAAAACCGGAAAGATGGACCGTGAGCTTTCCGATCATGACGTGTCGCGGTGGCCTGCCGGGACGTCAGCCGCTCCGCTGTCCGAGGGGGCGCTCTGTCGGAAAGGGCCGGGTGATCCTAGGCTCGGCGGATGGCCAGGTACTACGACGTGCACCCGGACAATCCGCAGCGCCGCACGCTCGGGCAGGCGGTCGACATCATCCGGTCCGACGGGGTGATCGTCTATCCGACGGACTCCTGCTTCGCCCTGGGCACCGGGCTGGACAACAAGAACGGCGTGGAGCGGATCAAGACCATCCGCAAGCTCGACGACCGGCACCACTTCACCCTGGTGTGCGAGAACTTCGCCCAGCTGGGCCAGTTCGTGCACATCGACAACTCGGTGTTCCGCGCGATCAAGGCCAGCACGCCGGGCAGCTACACGTTCATCCTCCCGGCGACCAAGGAAGTGCCGCGCCGGTTGATGCACCCCAAGAAGAAGACCGTGGGCATCCGCATCCCCGAGCACGTCACCGCGCAGGCGCTGCTGGCGGAGCTGGGTGAGCCGCTGCTGTCGAGCACGCTGCTGCTGCCCGACGAGGAGGAGCCGCTGACGCAGGGCTGGGACATCAAGGAGCGGCTCGACCACGTGGTGGACGCGGTGCTGGACTCGGGCGACTGCGGCACCGAACCGACCACGGTCATCGACTTCTCCAGCGGTGAGGCCGAGATCGTGCGCCGCGGCGCGGGAGACACGAGCCGCTTCGAGTGATCTCGGCGCGCACGTGTGCCGGGAAGGACCCCCACGTCCTTTCCCGGCACCGCGCCACCGGGGAGCGTCACCTACCTCCCCGGATTCCCGTCAGCCGTTCGCGGGCACGCCCGGGGCGGGAGCCGGGATGCCGGGGGCGGGCACGCCCGGAGCCGGGGACGGCACCGGAATGCCGGGGGCGGGGACGCCCGGAGCCGGGGACGGAGTCGGCACGCCATGGCCGGGCGCCGGGCCCCAGCAGGGCAGGGTCGGCAGCGCCGGGATGGTCTCGCCCGCCCCGGGCACGCCGGGCTGCGACGGGACGGTTCCCTCGGGGTCGCCGGACGGCACACCCGGCAACGGCGGCACCGAACCCTCCGGATCGCCCGAAGGCACACCCGGCAACGGCGGCACCGAACCCTCCGGATCGCC
>NZ_JAPFGB010000004.1:49177-347255 GCF_026241095.1 Saccharopolyspora sp. NFXS83
GCACCGAACCCTCCGGATCGCCCGAAGGCACACCCGGCAACGGCGGCACCGAACCCTCCGGATCGCCCGAAGGCACACCCGGCAACGGCGGCACCGAACCCTCCGGATCGCCCGAAGGCACACCCGGCAACGGCGGCACCGAACCCTCCGGATCGCCGGACGGGATGCCGCACGGCGGCAGCGGCACCGCCGGAGCCGTCTCCACCGGGGTTCCCGGCACGAGCGGCGTGCTGGGGATCGGCGCGGGAGCCGGAGCGGCCTCCGCGAGAGCCGCACCGGCTCCACCGAGGCCGAGCACGGCGGCTCCGGCCACGATGACTACGGCGCGGGAAACGAGCTTGTTCCGCATCGTTGAGAACTCCTCTGCGTCTGGTGGACCGCGGTGTGTCCGCGACGAGGACGACGATGCCGATCTTCGCTGGAGCGGAGCTGAAGCTTCCTGAAGATCGCTTCAGGCTGGGCTGGCATGCTGATCCGCATGCGGGTGCTCGTCGTCGAGGATGAACGTCGCGTTGCGGAAGCGCTGCGCACCGGACTGGGGGCCGAGGGGTGGGCGGTGGACGTCACCGGCGACGGCCTCGACGCGCTGCGGCTCACCGAGGAGCACGAGTACGCGGCGATCCTGCTGGACATCATGCTCCCCGGCCTCAACGGCTACCGGGTGTGCGCGCGGCTGCGGGCGGCGGAGAACTGGACGCCGATCATCATGCTGACCGCGAAGGACGGCGAGTACGACGAGGCGGAAGCGCTCGACGCGGGCGCCGACGACTACGTGACGAAACCGTTCTCCTACGTGGTGCTGCTGGCGCGGCTGCGCAACGCGATCCGCCGCAGGCCGGCGGAGCGCCCGGCGGTGCTGCGCGTCGGCGACCTGGTGCTCGACCCGGCTCGGCGCAGCTGCGCCCGCGCGGGCCAGGACATCCCGTTGACCGGCAAGGAGTTCGCGCTGCTCGAAGTCCTCGCCCGCAGCCGAGGCCGCGTCGTGTCCAAGCGCCGGTTGCTGGAGGACGGCTGGGACTTCGCCGCCGAGCCCGACGTGAACCTCGTCGAAGTGCACATCAGCGCGCTGCGGCGGAAGATCGACAGCCCGTTCGGCCTGCGCAGCATCCGCACCGTCCGCGGGCACGGCTACCGCCTCGACGCGGAGGGGACCTCCGATGCGTGACCGGTTGCTGCGGCGGCGGCTGTCGATCCGGGGCCGCACCACGATCACCGCCACCACCATCGTCGCGCTCGCCGTCGTCGCCATCGGCGCGCTGCTCGTCGGGTACCTCAACGGCAGGCTCAACCAAGAGCTCGACGCGGCGTTGCAGGAGCAGCTCAGCGCGGCGAGCGCCTCCGTCGTGGCGGGCAGCGGCATCCCGGAAGAACCATCGGGCACCGTGTGGGTCCGCGCCATCCCCTCCGGTGATCCGGCCGGGAGCAGGCCCGCGCTACCGGACGTGGACCCGGCTCCGGTGTCCCCGCCGACCACGGGCCAGCTGGCGGACACGATCGAACCGCTGTCCCCGGCGGACCCGCCCGCGCCGGTGCCCCCGGGTGAACAGCCAGGCCCGCGACCGATCCCGGCCGGCGCGGAAACCATGGCGCCGCTGCGCACCGCTACCGCCACCGTGGCCACGCCCACCGGGAACCAGACGCTCATCGCGAGCGCCTCCACCCGGTCGGTGCAGCGCGCGACGGAGGCCGCGGCCACCGGGCTGCTGTTCGGGATGCCGGTGCTGCTGGCCGTCGTCGCAACGCTCACCTGGTTCAGCACCGGACGCGCGCTGCGCCCCGTGGAGGCCATCCGGCACGAGTTCACCCGCCTGTCCGCGCAGGACCTGCGCGGGCGGATGCCGGTGCCCGCCAGCGGGGACGAGATCGCGCGGCTCGCCTTGACGCTCAACGACACCTTGGACCGGCTCGACGATTCGGTGCGGCGGCAGCGGCGGTTCGTCGCCGACGCCTCGCACGAGCTGCGCAGCCCGCTGGCCGCGCTGCGCACCCCGCTGGAGGTGGCGCAGGCGCACCCGAACCACGCGCACTGGCCGAGCATCGCCGAAGGCACCCTGCAAGACCTGGACCGGCTGGAGCGGCTCACCTCGGACCTACTGGCGCTGGCCAGGATCGACGGCACGACTCCCGTCCCGGGCGACGAGCTCGACCTGAGCTCGCTGACCGCCGACACCGTCGCCCGGCGGGCTCCGGCCGAACCGGAACGCGTCGTCGAGATCGAACCGGGGATCGTCGTGCGGGGGCACCGCACCCACCTCGCCCGGCTGATCACGAACCTGCTGGACAACGCCGAAGCCCACGCCGAACACCAGGTCGCGCTGCGGCTGCGCACCGAGGACGGGTGCGCTCGGCTGGACGTCGTCGACGACGGACCCGGCATCCCCGCCGAGTTCCGCGATCAGGTCTTCGAGCGGTTCGCCCGCCTGGACACCGCGCGTGCCCGCGAACAGGGCGGCTCCGGGCTCGGCCTGGCGCTGGTCCGCGAGATCGTGGACATGCACCGCGGATCGGTCGTCATCAACGACTCCGGCCGCGGGGCGCACTTCACGGCCCGGTTCCCGCTGAGCGCACCGTCCGGTTCCGGGAAGCGACCGGACGGTGACACCGCCCCTGCCCACGAGTCCTGACCGGGCGGAAACCATCCGGATCCCGCCCACCACAGGTCCACAACGGACGAATCACGGCCACAGCCGCGCGGTCGCCAAATCCGCGCCTGCCACCAAGGATTCCAGCTTCGCCCAGGCGATCTGCGGGTGCACCCGCCCGCCGAGGCCGCAGTCCGTGGAGGCGACCACGTTCTCCCGGCCGACGCATTCCGCGAACCGGATGATGCGGTCGGCGACGAGCTCCGGGTGCTCCACGACGTTCGTGGCGTGGCTGACGACGCCGGGCAGCAGCAGCTTGCCCTCGGGCAGCGGGACGTCCCGCCACACCTTCCACTCGTGCTCGTGGCGCACGTTGCCCGCTTCGAACGCGTAGGCCTGCGCGTTGATGGACAGCAGCACGTCCACCAGGTCGCGCATCGGCAGGTCAGTGGTGTGCGGGCCGTGCCAGCTCCCCCAGCACAGGTGGAACCGGATCCGCTCCGGCGGCAGCCCCCGCAGCGCGTGGTTGAGCGCCTCCACCCGCCGCATCGTGAAGTCACGGTAGGCCCGCACGCTCGGCTCCGGGTTGATCTGGTCCCAGTTCTCGGCGATCGCCGGGTCGTCGATCTGCAGGATCAGCCCGGCATCGATGATCGCCCGGTACTCCTCGCGCATCGCATCCGCGCAGGCGTAGAGGAATTCCTCCTCGTCGGCGTAGTGCTCGTTGCCGATGCGCGAACAGCTGCCCGGCCCGATGGAGGTCATGAACCCCTCCTCCAGCCCGGATGCGGCCAACGCCCGCTTGAAACCGCGGATGTCCGAGGCGATCGCCTCCTGGCCGGTGTAGGTCAGCGGCCCGGTGCACGTCGGGAACACCTTCGCGCTGCTGCTCACCGCCGCGCCCGAGGTCGGATCGCCGTAGGCGTCGGCGAACCGCATCCGGTCCCGGCGGTTGCCGAACGTCGTCAGCTCCACCTCGCCCGTCGGCTTCGCGCGCTCCCCCGTCACGTCCGACAGCGCGGTCCTGCCGAGTTCCAGGCCGCCGAGGCGCTGGAACGAGTACGACCACCAGGCGCCGTAGTCCACCTTCTGACTGGTCGCCTTGCCGAACTCCCCATCACCGACGAACCCGATCCCGAGGTCGCGCTGCCGGACCACGAGGGCGGCCAGCTCCGCGTCCAGCTTCTCCCGGTAGGCCGCGGCGTCCCCGCCGTCCGCCGCGTTCCACTCGATGAGCGCCTCGGGCCGCGGCAAGCTGCCCGCTTGAGTGGTGAGAATGCCTTCGCTGCTGGAACGCATGACGCCGTCCTTCGTCGTGAGGTGCAAGCTCGCGACGCCATGCTCGCGGGGGCCGGGCACGCTTGGCAACTTCCCGGGTGGGCGAACGAATCTCAGGGGTCGCGCCGGTCAACGACCGCCGGAGGACTTCGGGGCGTGCGCTTCCGCTTGGTAGTGACGCGCGAACAGAACGGACCCGTCGACGAAATCGATCCGCAAGAACGGCGCCCGCGGGATGCTGCGCCCCAGCGGTGCGAAGTTCACGGCGGCGACACGCGAAACCGGCACTTCCACGCACGAGTGCGGCTGCTTGGCGTCTTTGAGCGCGGCGATGCCCTCCGCCGCCTGCTGCACCTGCGCCGCAGCCGAACGGACCTTCCCGAACCAGCCGGTGCTCGTCTCGTCACGCTGCTCTGCCTGTCGTGCACCGAGTTTGCCCTGCTCGACGATCACGGCCAGTCGACTCGAGCTCAACGCGAGGAAAGCTTCACCTGGCACTGCCGAGAGATGGTCCCCGAACCGGATCGCGTCACGCTCGGCGCTGTCGGCGAACACCCACCACATGATCGAAGGGTCGTCGGCCCACTCGTCGTTCAGGTACCTGCCGGATGTGACGAGCTCACTCGGCAAGGGCCAATCCGAGGTGTCCACATTGGAGGAAACCGCTTCGGAGAGCGGAGAATGCGGGACGAGCGTTCGGCCCGCCACCGTCGAGCCGACGTAGCCCTGCTCGGGGAGCACGAGCCACAGCAGCTGTTCACCGTCGGCCACCCACTTCTCGTCCAGCTTGACCGACCACTTGCGCTCCAGGATCTCCCGATCCAGTTCGTTGAGATCAGCCACGTCCGCTCCCTTGCTGTCCGCGCATGAAAGCTTGCAGGGCGTCGACCATGATCTGGACACCTTGCGGCCTACGGGCGTTCAACCCGAATCCGGATCCATCGCGCAGCGTGATCGCGCACGTCAGGGGATGTTTCGATCCGATCGGACGGCAATCCGCGATGTCCGCGGCGCTGAAATCCAACCACGGCAACACGCGCTCCGGCCGAATCGGTTCGCCGGAGATGTTCTTCCCGAACTTCTCCGATCTGTTCGACGCACCGGACGGACCGGCCGAGCTCGGCCTCGCCAGCAGTTCCACCGCCACGCCCAGCCGCCGAGGCGTCAAAGCCCACAGCATGCGGTACGGCGACCCCTCTGCGGGGACGGTACTGCGGACCGCTCGCACAGCGGCACAACCGGGATCAGCGCCGAACACGGTCAGATCAGTCCGACGACCGCTGTTTCCCCCTGCGCCACCACGATCGCCGCTATCGCCGCTGCCGAACGCCATCGTCAGCAGTGCGTCCCCCGCGAAGTTCCCGACAGCGGCAGCGGCTTTGCCACCGCCCCTTGCGAAGCGCTTGCCCACGCTCTCGGTAGGGGCGCCGCTCGCGTCCAACCCCTTGACCTTGTAAGCCATGTCCTCTTGCCACAGAGCCCACAGCAGCGGCTCATCGCGAGCGCACCACCATTCGCGAGCCACCAACGACGCCGGGAGCGCCCTGGACACCGACATCCGGTTCCCCTTCTCAGACGCTGAATCCACTCTCCGTGGCCGCCTGCCGATCCTCCGAGCTCGACGGATCCTGAGCCTTGTCGTAGCCGTACTTCACACCCTGCTCAATGCCTTCTTGTGCCACCGCCGCACTTCCCTCGTGCACGACAGCATCTTGCCAGCGGTGCTCACCGCTCAGTCCGGCTGCACCGAGGCCGGCTTGCACCGCATTGGTCGCCAATGCCTGTTCGCCCGTCGCCCGCTCCATCTCGGGTTGAAGATCACCGCCCCACGACCGAACAGGGTTCCCGTTGGAATCCTGCCGGTAGATGACGTCACCGTTGTGATCGGTCCTCGCCTGGTTGGCATAGCGATTGCCGGTCGTCGAAGCCATGTCCTGCGCGTTGGCGCGCTCCAAGTCGCGGGTCGCCCTGTTGAGGTCCGCCTGCGCTCCAGGCCGACCTTGCGCGAGCGCCTCTTCTGCTTCCCGGACTCCACGCTGGGCGTTGCGGACGCCATCGGTATCGCCACGCGTGACCATCTTCGCCAGGGGATTCGCGTCGATCTGGCGTGCCACCCACTGCTGGGCCATGTTCCCCCCACGCAGGTCGTTCATCTTCTCGACGACCTTGCGCAGCGGGCCGCTGCGGAGTTGCTTGAGCAGTTCTTCCAGCTTCGTCACGAGCGGCTTGAGCTTGTGGAGGAGCTCGGCGACCTTGGTGCCGAGGCGAGTGCCGGTGATGGCGACCTGCGACGCGGTCAAGCCGGAGGCGGCACCGACCGAGGCTCCGGCGGTGATCCAGGAGGCGGCCAGGGCGGCGATCCACTCGATGATGAGGCCGATCACCAGTTCCTGGATGATGTCGATCGCCATCTCCACGAACATGTCGAAGATGTCGGCCGCCATGTTCAGGATCTGGGTGAGGCCGCGGACCTCCGAGGCGAAGGCGCTCGCGCCGCCGGAGAACTCGTCGAGCTGCTTGCGGAAGGCGTCGCCCGCCTGGCCCTCCCAGAGCGGCTTGGTGGCTTCGGCGCGCTGCTTCTCCTGCTCGCCCAGCTTCTCCAGCCACTCGGCGACCTGCTCCCAGCCCTTGCCGGTGCTGCGCATCTGCTCCGGGTCGCCGATGGCGGGTTCGAGGACGAACTCCACCAGCGGACTGATCACCAGCGACACCAGGAATCCCAGCCCGTTGTCCATGAAGGACTGCCCGGGGCTGGTGACCATCTGCAGCTGTTCCATGCGGGCGTTGACGGTGGCGATCGCGACGTCCGGCGGGTTGTCCGCCCTCGCCAGGTCACCGCTGGTCGAGGCGGCGGACGAACCGTATTCGGCGGTCTGCTCCATGTAGCTCTTGCCCGGGCCACCCGCGCCGTTGACGGCGCCGAGCGAAGCGGGCCCGCCGCCGGACACGCGCATCCCGCTGAGGTCGATCTTGCCCAGGTCGTCGGCCTGCGTCTGGTCCATCTCCTGGTAGTCCTTGGCGCAGTCCTGCACCGCCGAGGACATGTGGCTCATGAAGCCGCCGGCCTGCTTGGCCAGGTCGCGGCACTCCTCCAGGGAGTCGAAGTAGGCGAAGGCCAGCAGCTCACCGATCGGGCCGAAGCAGTCGTCGCTGACCCGCGCCTGCTCCAGCACCGAGGACAGCTGGTCCAGGTGCTGCGACACCCCCTCGGAGCCCTGGCCGTGCGCGGTCAAAGCCTCCGGTGCGACATTCAGTGCCACGCTCGTCCCCCCAGGATCGAACCATTTGCGTCACCGCCGATCAGTGCCGCGATAGTACTGCGACGGTCTCAAGCGCTGGTTCGTTCCTGTGAATTTCGCGGCCGGAGACGCGACCGGAGGCGGCCCGACGCGCGGGCCGCCTCCGGTGCGTTCTTGCTCAGTTCCAGATCTCGGCGGCCCACTCGGGGTGGTCGACGAAGGGGTTGCGGTTGTGCTGGAACTGGTCGTAGATGACCTGGTTGCGGTTCTGCTCGAACTCGTCCGGCGGGTCCTGGGCGTTCCACTCCAGCAACACCGACTGGCGGCCCATCAGCGGGGCGCTGCCGTTGTCGACGTTGTCGTTGAGCTCCAAGTCCGGGGCGCCGTCCTCGCCCTCGTAGCGCACCGCCATGTACATGATCATGCGGGCGACGTCGCCCTTGACCGCGTCGCGGGGCTCGAACGAGTCCTCGTCGGTGAAGCTGCCCTCGGCCTCGTCGACCGGGCTGCCGCCCATGTCGAAGTCCTTGTTGCCGCGCTCCGAGTTCACCGACACGTCGGTGGGGCGCAGGTGGTGAACGTCGGTTCCGGGTCCGACCGCGGTGCCGAAGTCGCCGTGCGACTTGGCCCAGGTGTGCTCGCGGTTCCACTGGTCCGCGTCGCCGCCGTTGGTGTCCTTGCCCTGCGAACGGCCGCTGTAGAGCAGGATGACGTTGTCCGGGTTCGCCGGGTCCTGGTCGGTGACCTTCAGCGCCTCCCACACGTCGTCGTAGGTGAGCTGGTCGTTGGTGCTGATGATGTCGTTGAGGGCGACCTTCAGCTCCTCACCGGTCTTGCCGAGCGCCGGCTCGTAGTACGTGTCGTCGTAGGCCGTCACGCGATCGGCCACACCCAGGTCGGCGGGAGCGGCGGAAGCGGGCATCGGCACCGCCAGAGCCAGCGGCAATGCGCCCACCACGGCCAGTCGTTTCCAACGGGTCTTCAGCACGGGCATGATCCTCTCCCGGAAGGCTGACGCCACCTGCCGCATCGGCGATTCACAGTGACGCCGCGTCACAAAACACGGTCAAGGCAAAAGTCTTGCATGCGAAAAGCCACTGTCGAGTGAATCGTTCAGAGCAATCACATGTCCGCACGATGGACTAACGATGACTCGAAATCCCACCCGGAACCGATGAGAACGGGAAAACCGGGGAATTCCAGCGCGATTCACCATCCGAAATCCCGTAACCGTTATCCCGGAGATGATCCGCCGGACCTGGATCGGCAAATGGGAATGGCGCGAATCGCCGGGCGATTTGTTCGCCCGGCGATGTCGACCGGACCTGGATCAGCCGCCGTCGGTCCACGTCGGCGGGGCGATGACGTGCAGCGCGTTGCTGGCCACCGAGAACAGCTGCGGCGTGTTCGCCACCAGCTCGCCATCGATGTTGATCGGCAGCTCGGCGTCGGTGCGCACCTCGACCTTCCCGGTGCGCAGGTGCGTGACCAGCGAACTGTCCGTGGTGCTGCCGGTGCGCAGCTCGCGAGCCATCGACAGCAGCCGCAGCGGGCTCCCGTTGCGCAGCACCGACACGTCGAGCATCGCGTCGTCGATGCCCGCGTCCTGCGCGGCGAGCTGCCCGCCGCCGAAATAACGACCGTTGGCCACCGAGATCTGCAACAGGTCGGTGAACGTCAACGACTCGTGATCACCTTCCGGGAATTCCAGGGTCGCGGTGAACGGGCGGTGCTTGCGCAACGCCCGCGCCGTCGCCACCGGATAGGCCAGCGGGCCGATGCGCCGCTTCAACCTGGGCGACATGTGCTCGGCGACCGCGGCGCCCAATCCGGCCGAGGCGCGGTTCACGTAGTAATTGCGACCGCACAGCCCCAAATCCACGTCCACGACGTGGCCGCGGGCGATGGTCCGGCAGGCGCCGTCCAGGTCCGCCGGGATGTGCATGGTGCGGGCGAAGTCGTTCGCGGTGCCCAGCGGCAGCAGGCCCATCGGCACCTCGCGGTGCGCCAGCACGTCGACGACGGAGCTGACCGTCCCGTCGCCGCCGCCGAGCACGATCAGGTCGTGCCCCGCGTCGACGGCGCCCTCCACGACCTCCAGCAGCCGGGACGGGTCCCGCAGCGGGTGCACGGCGTGCAGCGGAACGTCCATCTCCCGCAGCAGATCTTCCGCGTCCGAGCAGGCCCGGGCACCCGATCGGGAATTCGCGTTGACGATCAGGGCTGCCTTGGTCACGTGGCCGTCGTAGCGGATGGTGCCTCCTTCAATCACGACGAAGGCTACCCGCAGGGAGCGATGCGCCGATCGTTCGCGCTGGTGAGCACGCTCACGCGGTCCCGGTACCCCTCGGAGGCCGGGGCCGGACGTGCTCGGACCCCGCCAGCGGGGGCAGGCGGGGTCCGGCGGAGCACGGGAGTCGGGCGTCCCGTGCGCTGTTCACTTCGTCCGGGTCCGGTTCGCAGCCTCGGGGGCGGCTGCGTCCCGGAACGGGGCGGGGAGCTCGGGGAAGCGACCCGTCCCCGAGGGATCAGTCCTGACCCAGCTTCGCCAGGTCGCCGACGCTGCCCTGGAAGTGGTTCTGGTCCACATCACCGCTGACGCCGGGGACGGAGCCCGCTTCGGTGTACTGCCAGAAGTTCCAGTCCTTGAAGCCCTTCGGCACGGTCGGCTCGTCCACCTCGTAGGCGGCCAGCCACAGCGCGTGGTCCGCGTAGGCGTCACTGCCGCCCATGCACTCGTTCCAGAAGGACGGGTTCGCGTAGATGATCGGGTCGGCCCCGGTCGCGTCCTTCACCTTCTTGTTGAACGTGTCGGTCCACTTGTGCATCTCCGACACGGACAGGCCGTAGCAGCCACCGCCGGACGGGTCGACCTCGAGGTCCAGCACCGGGGGCAGGCTCTTGCCGTCCTTCTTGTAGTCGCCGACGGACAGCAGCTTGTCGGCCTGCGCCTCAGCGGACTCGTCCGGGCGGGCGAAGTGGTATGGCGCCGCCATCAGGCCCGCGTCCTTCGCACCGTGGTACTGCTCGACGTACTTCGGGCTGGTGAAGTCGGTGCCGTCCGTGGCCAGCACGAACGCGAAGTTCTGACCGGAGTCCGCGACCTTCTTCCAGTCGACGGAGCCGTTGTGGTTGGAGACGTCGATGCCCTTGGCGGGCGGGCCCGGCACGGGACCCGTGTCCTTCGGCGCCTCGTCGGAGCCGAACAGGCCGCCCTCGTCCGGGCCGGAGTCCTGTTCCGCGACGGGGATGTCGTCGACCTGCGCGGCGGCGCGGACGTCGTTGTCGGAACCGGTGCTCACGCTGAGCACGGCGACGCCCAGCACGCCGAGCACGGCGAGACCGGCGCCGGCCTGCATCGCGCGCAGCCGGGGGTGCTGCCGGGTGCGGTGCCCGCCGCGGTTCGGTTCGGTCGCGGCCTGGACCTTGGTGGTGGCGCCGCTCGCCGCCGGGCCGACGCGCTGCTCGATCCACTGACCGGCGGTGGAGTTCCGCGCCCGCTGCAGCAGCGGCAGCACGGCGAGCCACAACCGGCGCAGCAGCGGGAGGATCCGCTGCCAGACCTGGTGGGCGTAGGGCCGCACCCGGTCCACTCCGGAACGCACCGCGTGGTCGGCTCCCAAGGCCGTGTCCCGCCAGGCGTTGCTGTTCGCCGAAGCGGTCCGCGAGGTGTCGGGGTTCTGGTTCTCGGGAGTCGGGGTCTGAGGCTCGTTGCCTCGTTCGGGGTTCTGGTTTCGATCGGGGGGTGTCACGAGGCCCCACACTCCGGAACGGAGCGTGTACGTGCATCGCGGTTTCTACGTACGGAGGTACCTGGTTACGTGGACCCAGGCCACCGTTGCCCGGCCGAATCGTCACGGGCTGTGAATGTTCCGGCCCAACCGGAGAGCTGGCTCACGAAAAGTCACCGGAACCGCGCCGCCTCGGAACAGCCCGGAACGCGGCCACCCTAACCCACGCCGCCTGCTACGAAGTACGCCGCCGCACCCATCCGACGATCTCCTCCCGGTCGCGGAAGCCGAGCCGCACCAGCACCTGATCGGCCTCCACCTCCGCCGCCTGCGGCGCGATGTGCAGCCGCCGCGCGATCTCCGCGCCGTTCGACCCCGCCGACAGCAGCAGCGCCGTCTCCACCTCGCGCGGGGTGAGCCCGCCGTCCCCGGAGGCGACCTCCGGACCGCTCTCCGGGCGCGCGGACCGGTCCTCCAGCGCGTAGGAGACCATCTCGGACAGCTCCCAGCCCGCGCCCTCGTCGTGAGCGGACCGGAACCGCTCCTCACCGAGCACCTGCCGCGCCCATCCCATCGCCACCGCGTCGTAGTCGTCGAAGTACACCGAGTCGCCCATCTCGCCGCCGTTGGCCTTGCGCAGCGCGTTCGACGCCCCCATCAGCCGTGCCGCGCGCTGCGGCTGGTCCGTCGTCGTCGCGCACCACGACAGCACCTCCAGGTAGACGCCGAGCCCCGCCATGTCCCGCGCCAGCTGCTGCAACCGGATCGCCTGCTGGATCAGCAAGGTGGCCTCCCGGTGGCCTCCGCCGCGCCACCGGTGCAGCGACACGACCCACAGCGCGTAGCACTTGGTCCACGTCGCCCCGTAGGTCTCGCACAGCCGGAGGGAGTCCGCCGCCGCCTCGGCCCCACCGCTGTTGCCCCGGTAGAAGCCCAGGCAGGCGAGCAGGATCGTCGCGCTCACGTAGCCGAACGGGTCGCCGGTCGCCTTGTGCCCGGTCGCGGCCCGCTCCAGCACCTCGGCGGCCTCGTCCAACCGGCCGGCGAGCATCGCCTCCATGCCGATGGTGCCGTCCACCCGGGCGCTCAACGCGGTCTCGCCGTAGCGATCGGCGATCTCGCGCGCCTCGCGCAGCATGGGGCCCGCGACCTCGGCCTCCTCCAGGTGCAGCGCGAGGAACGCCGCGACTCCCAGCCCGTCGGCCCGCTCCGCGACCGGCTCGGGGATCTGCTCCAGCGAGCTCAGCAGCCACTGGTAGCCCTCCCGCAACGCGTTGCCGGAGAACCAGAACGACCACAGCTTCGCCGCGGTCGCCGCCGCCGTCACCGCCCCGCCCGGCATCTCCAGGTCCCGCTCCAGGACGTGCCGGAGGTTCGCGTGCAGGTGGATCATGTGGTGGACCCATTCCAGCTGCTCGGGCCCGAACACCTCCCGGTTGTAGCGCTCGGCGAGGGAGTGGAAGTAGGCGGCGTGCCGCTCGCGCATCACGGCTTCCTGGTGGGCGGCGCAGAGCCGGGCCAGGCCGTACTCGCGGATGCTGTCGAACATGCGGAAGTAGTCGGTACCGGCGCTCTCGTCGAACTCCCGCACCACGATCGACTTGGAGACCAGCACGTCGAGCGACTCGGCGATCTCGTCGACGGCCAGCGAGTCGTCGGCGCACACCGCTCGCACCGCGTCCAGGTCCCATCCGCCGACGAAGCAGGACACCCGCGCCCACAGCAGCTGTTCACGGGCGGCGCACAGCCCGAAGCTCCAGCCGATCGACTCCTCCAGCACCCCGTCGCGGGAGGAGCGCTGCCCCTTGGTGAGCAGCGTGATCCGGTCGTCGAGCCGGTGGAGCACGTCGTCGAGCGGGCAGTCCCGCAGCTGCGCGGCGGCGAGCTCGATGGCCAGCGGCATCCCGTCGAGCCTGCGGCAGATCCGGCCGATCGTGTCCCGGTTGGTCTCGTCGAGGACGAAACCGGGCACCACCGAGGCCGCGCGGTCGGTGAACAGGCTGAGCGCGTCGGCGAACACGTCCCCGTAGCCGTGCTCGGAGGCGGCGGCCTCCGCAGGCAGCGACAGCGGCGCGACCGGTAGCACCAGCTCGCCCGCGACGCCCAGCACCTGCCTGCTGGTGGCCACGATGCGGACCTCGACGTGCTCGGTGAGCAGCCTGCGGGCGAGACCGGACACGGCGTTGAGGACGTGGTCGCAGTCGTCGAAAATGATCAGCATCCGCTCATCCCGGATGCGGCTGACCAGGTCCTCCGCCGGGTTTCCCGGTCCGGGGCGACCGCCGAGCGCCGCGTTCACCGTCTGCGGCAGCAGCGACGGGTCCTGCACGTCGGACAGGCTGACCAGGACGACTCCGTCGGCGAAGGCGCGCCGGACCTTGCGCGCCAGCCGCAGCGCGAGCCTGCTCTTGCCGACCCCGGCGGGCCCGGTCAGCGTGAGCAACCGCCCCGAGTACATCTGCCTGCGGGCATCGGCGAGCTCGCGGCGCCTGCCGATGAAGCTCGTCGTCTCGGGAGGCAGCCGTTCTCGCGTTGTCCGCATGGTGTTCGCCGCGCCCACCGCCCACCTCCTGCTCCGAGCGTATGGCACCGCTCACAGCAGTACCCGTTCGGCGGTACCCCGTACCAGCGCACAGTCGTGCCGACACGCCGACGCGTGTACCGGACCGGCCTGATCCGGGCGTCGGGCAGAATGCACGGACGTTCTGGGCGGAGATCAGGAGAGGTGTCGGAACATCGTGACGACGGCTGTGCATCAGAGGATCGCCGAGGAGCTCGGCGTGCGGGAGCGGCAGGTCGACGCTGCCGTCGGCCTGCTCGACGGCGGCGCCACGGTGCCGTTCGTCGCGCGGTACCGCAAGGAGGTCACCGGGGCGCTCGACGACGCGCAGCTGCGCACCCTGGAGGAGCGCCTGCGCTACCTGCGGGAGCTGGAGGAGCGGCGCAGCACGGTGCTGGAGTCGATCCGCTCCCAGGGCAAGCTCGACGACGAGCTGGAGGGCCGGATCAACGCGGCCGACTCCAAGGCCCGCCTGGAGGACATCTACCTCCCCTACAAGCCCAAGCGGCGCACCAAGGGGCAGATCGCGCGCGAAGCCGGCCTCGAACCGCTGGCCGACCTGCTGCTGACCGATCCCGGCCAGGACCCGCAGACCCGCGCGGCCGAGTACGTCGACGCGGACAAGGGCGTCGCCGACGCGTCCGCCGCACTGGAAGGGGCCCGGTCGATCCTGGTCGAGCGCTTCTCCGAAGACGCCGACCTGGTGGGCGAGCTGCGCGAGCGCATGTGGTCGAACGGCCGGGTGGTGTCCCGCGTCCGCGACGGCAAGCAGGACGAGGGCGCGAAGTTCGCGGACTACTTCGAGTTCGACGAACCGTTCACCGCGCTCCCCTCGCACCGCATCCTGGCGTTGTTCCGCGGGGAGAAGGAAGAGGTCCTGGACCTCTCGATGGAACCGGACGACGGCGCCGAGCAGGACGGCCCGACCCCCTACGAGCGCGAGATCGCGCGGCGCTTCGAGATCGCCGACCTCGGCAGGCCCGCGGACCGCTGGCTCGGCGAAGTGGTGCGCTGGGCGTGGCGGACCCGCGTGCTGACCCACCTCGGCATCGACCTGCGGCTGCGGCTGCGCCAGGCCGCCGAGGACGAGGCGGCCCGGGTGTTCGCCGCGAACCTGCGGGACCTGCTGCTGGCCGCGCCCGCCGGGATGCGCGCCACGATGGGTCTGGACCCGGGTTTCCGCACCGGCGTCAAGGTCGCCGTGGTCGACGGCACCGGCAAGGTGGTGGCCACCGACACGATCTACCCGCACCAGCCGCAGCAGCGCTGGGACCAGGCGATCGTCTCGTTGGAGAAGCTGGTCCGCGAGCACGGCGTGGACCTGGTCGCGATCGGCAACGGCACCGCGTCCCGCGAGACCGACCGGCTCGCCGCCGACCTCATCCAGCGGCACCCGGACCTGGGGCTGACGAAGATCTCGGTGTCCGAGGCGGGCGCTTCGGTGTACTCGGCCTCCGCCTACGCGTCCCGGGAACTGCCGGACCTGGACGTGTCGCTGCGCGGCGCGGTGTCGATCGCGCGGCGGCTGCAGGACCCGCTGGCGGAGCTGGTCAAGATCGACCCGAAGTCCATCGGCGTCGGCCAGTACCAGCACGACATCACCGAGACGAAGCTGTCCCGCTCGCTGGACGCGGTGGTGGAGGACTGCGTGAACGCGGTCGGCGTGGACGTCAACACCGCGTCGGCGCCGCTGCTGACCAGGGTCTCGGGCATCGGGGAGGGCCTCGCGGAGAACATCATCGCGCACCGCGACGGCAACGGTCCGTTCCGCTCCCGCGCCGGGCTCAAGGACGTGGCGCGGCTGGGCCCGAAGGCGTTCGAGCAGTGCGCGGGCTTCCTGCGCATCCCCGGCGGTGACGACCCGCTGGACTCCTCCAGCGTGCACCCGGAGTCCTACCCGGTGGTGCGCCGGATCCTGGAGTCCGCCGCGGCCGAGCTGAGCACCCTGATCGGCAACACCCGCGTGCTGCGCGAGATCAAGCCCGCGGACTTCGTCGACGACTCGGTGGGCCTGCCCACCGTCACCGACATCCTCGCCGAGCTGGAGAAGCCCGGCCGGGACCCGCGTCCGACGTTCAAGACGGCCACCTTCGCCGACGGCGTCGAGAAGATCGGCGACCTCAAGCCGGGCATGCGGTTGGAAGGCGTGGTCACCAACGTGGCGGCGTTCGGCGCGTTCGTCGACGTCGGGGTGCACCAGGACGGCCTGGTGCACGTCTCGGCGATGTCGAAGAACTTCGTCAACGACCCGCACGACGTCGTGAAGTCGGGCGACGTGGTGAAGGTGAAGGTCCTCGACGTGGACGTCCCGCGCAAGCGGATCTCGCTGACCCTGCGGCTGGACGACGAGGCCGGCTCGGAACGCGGTGAGCGCGGCGGCGGTGAGCGCCGCGAGGGCAACCGCGGGCGCGGCGGCGGACGGCCCGGCGGCAACGGCGGCGGCAACGGGAAGGGCGGCGGCCAGAAGGGCGGCGGCCAGCGCAAGGGCCGCGACTCCGCACCGGCGGGCGGCGCGATGGCGGACGCGCTGCGCCGCGCCGGTTTCAACAACCGCTGACGAACCGGGCATCTCTGCGCGACCGCGCGGCACTCGCACTCGGAGTGCCGCGCGGTCGCGTTTCACCCGAGCGGACGCTCTCCCCTCGAACTCCCGGAGAGCTACGGATCAGGAGCCGTTCTGGTTCTCCTGGAGGAGGCCGATGAGCTTGTCGCCGAGGATCTCCGGGATGACGCGTTCCGCCGAGCGGGCCGCCGCAGCGTTCAGCGCGGACATCGCGAGGGGCCGCAGCCGCCGCACCGCGTCGGAGTAGCGCTCCACCTCGGATTCGTCCCAGATCGCCGTGGACGGATCACCGAGGACGTGGGTGCGCACCAGCGACACCAGCGTCTCGGACACGTGGTCCACGTCGCTCTGCAACTGCTCGGCGAGGTCGAGCACGTCCTCCAGCGGGACCCCGAGGTGCACGAGCTCGCTACCGGCGTCGAGCAGTTGCGGGCTGGGGGCGACGAACCGCGCGCCCCACCGCTCCAGCAGGTTCAGTTCGAGGGCGCGGCGGATGTTGCGCTGGTTGAGCTGGCCGCGGAACATCTCGCGCAGCTGGGAGAGCGAGAACACCCGCGGCGACTGCTCCGCCCAGGACTCGCCCATGACTTCTTCGAGGCCCAGCACCTCGGCGAGGCTGCGTCCGGCTTCCCAGGCCGAGAGCATCTCCTTGATCTGCGCGAAGGCGTAGCCGCGTTCGAGCATGTTGATGATCATGCGGAGGCGGACCAGGTGGGCGTCGGAGTAGATCGCCAGCCTGCCCTCCCGGCGCGGCGCGGGCAGCAGTTCCCGGTCTTGGTAAACCCGCACGTTGCGCACCGTGGTGCCCGCGGCGCGGGCTAGGTCGTCGATCCGGTATTCGGCCACCTGCCGGAGTCTAGTTCGTCCGCTGATCACGTGGGGACCGGTGACGGAGGTCCGCGTCGCCTGGGGGTACGACGCGGACCTCCGCCGGGAACGGGGGTCGATCGCGCGGATCAGACCTCCGTCCGGTCCTCGTCCCGCTCGCGCTCCTGATCAACGGCCGCGCGCCGCGGCAGGACCCTGGCCAGCAGCGGCCACGCCAAGATCAGCAACACCACGGCGTAGACGGTGATCGAGAACGGCGTGTTGACCAAACCGATGACCTGACCGTCACTGATCTGCAACGCGCGGCGCATCTGCTGCTCCGCGGTGGGGCCCAGGATCACGGCGATGATCGCGGGCAGCACCGGCAAACCGTAGCGGCGCATGGCGAAACCGATGAGCCCCACGATGAACAGCACCAGCAGGTCCAAAGAGGACCCGCCGACCGCGTAGGCACCGATGCTGGCGAAGAACAGGATGCCCGCGTACAGGTACGGCCGCGGGATCTGCAGCAGCTTCGCCCACACCGGCGCCAGCGGCAGGTTCAGCACCAGCAGCAGCACCGAGCCGATGAACATGCTCGCGATCAGCGCCCACACCAGGTCCGATTCCCGCTGGAACAGCAGCGGTCCCGGCTGGATGCCGTACTGCTGGAACGCCGCGAGCATGACCGCGGCGACCGCCGTGGTCGGCAGCCCGAGGGTCAGCATCGAGACCATCGTCCCGGCGGCCGAGGCGCTGGCCGTCGCCTCCGGCCCCGCGACGCCTTCGATGGCGCCCTTGCCGAACTCGTCCTTGTGGCGCGACAACCGCTTCTCGGTGACGTAGGACAGGAACGTGGGGATTTCCGCGCCACCGGCGGGAATCGCGCCGAACGGGAACCCGATCACCGGGCCGCGCAGCCACGGCTTCCAGGACCGGCGCAGATCTTCCTTGCCCAGCCACGGCCGCCCCACCGGGATGGGTTTGCCAGAGGTGTGGCGCAGGTGCGCGGCCACCCACAGCGACTCGCCGATGGCGAACAGCCCGACGGCGACGATGACGACGTCGATCCCGTCGGCCAGCGGCAGCAGCCCGAAGGTGAGGCGCTGCTGCCCGGTCATCTCGTCCAGCCCGATCAGCCCGATGGTCAGGCCGATCAGCAGCGAGGCGAACCCGCGGATCCGCGAACTGCCCAGCACCGAGGTGACCGCGATGAACGCGAGCACCATCACCGCCAGGTAGTCCGGCGCACCGATGTTCACCGCGACCGACGCCACCGTCGGCGCCAGCAGCGTGAGCAGCGTGATGCCGATCAGGGCGCCGATGAAGTGCCCGATCGCGGCGGCGGCCAGCGCCTGCGATCCGCGGCCCTTGCGGGCCATCGGGTTGCCTTCCATGGCCGCGACCACGGCAGCGCTCTCCCCCGGCGTGTTGAGCAGGATCGAGGTGGTCGATCCGCCGAACATCCCGCCGAAGTAGATGCCGGCGAACATGATGAACGCCCCGGTCGGTTCCAGCGCGTAGGTGACGGGCAGCAGCAGCGCCACGGCCATCGCCGGCCCGATGCCGGGCAGCACGCCGATGGCGGTGCCCAGCAGCACGCCTAACGCGGCCCACACCAGGTTCATCGGGGTCAGCGCGGTGGCGAACCCCTGCATCAACAGGTCGAACGAGGATTCCACGTCACAACACCCCCATCAGCGGTCCGCCGGGCAGGGGCACACCGAGCAAGTGGTTGAACACGACATACGTGCCGACGGACAGGACCGCGGAGATCAGCGGGTCGCGCACGGGATTGCGGCTGCCCAGCGCGTAGGCCGAGCCCCAGAACAGGATCATCCCGGACAGCGGGAAACCGATGATGTTGATCAGGACGGCGTTCGCGAGGAACGCCCCGGTCAGCAGCAGCACGGTGCGCCAGTCGCTGGGCGCGTCCAGGTCGACGTCCTCGCCCGCCTCGGCCTGGCCGCGACCGCCGCGCAGCACGTCGCGGACCAGCAGCGCGGACACGACCAGCAGCAGCGCGCCGACGATGAGCGGCACCGTCTTCGGGCCGACCGGGCCGCGCTGCGTGAAGTCGGTGGCGATGGTGGCGGCGTCGACGAGGACGACCACTCCGAGCGCGGCCAGCAGCACGCAGATGCCGAGTTCGGAATGCTCCCGCAGCCACTGCCGCCGGGAAACTCCGTTGGTGTTCATGCCAGTCCCAACTCCCCGAGCACCGAGACGACCCGGTCGCTCTCCTGTTGCAGGAATTCACCGAAGGCAGGGCCGGGCTGGAACGCCGGGGTCCAGCCGTTGCGCAGCATCGCCTCCTGCCACTCCGGCGAGGAGTTGAGGCGGGTGAACAGGTCGACGAGCTTGGCGCGGTCGGTCTCGGACATGCCGGGCGGGGCGACGACGCCGCGCCAGTTGGTGAACCGCACGTCCACCCCGGCCTCGGTGAGCGTCGGCGCGTCCACTCCGGGCAGCCGTTC
The DNA here is from genome assembly GCF_026241095.1 of Saccharopolyspora sp. NFXS83. GTDB lineage: Bacteria > Actinomycetota > Actinomycetes > Mycobacteriales > Pseudonocardiaceae > Saccharopolyspora_C. Next base: position 68,415 of record NZ_JAPFGB010000004.1, read on the forward strand.
CGGCCCGGTGACGGCGAGGACCCGCAGCTCACCCGCCTCAATCTGGTCGCGGTACTCGCCGATGCCGGAGACACCGAAGTCGACCTTGCCGCCGAGCACGGAGGCCAGCAGTTCGCCACCGCCGTCGAACGGGACGTAGTTGACCTGCTTGGGGCTCAGTCCGATGGCCTTGGCCATGAGCATCGGCGCCAGGTGGTCCGGCCCGCCGGGCGAGGATCCGCCGCCGACCGGGGTCTGGCCGGGGTCGCGCTTCCAGTCCGCGACCAGCTGGTCGAAGTTCTGGTACGGGGAGTCCTTCGCGACGACGACCACGTTGGGCTCTTCGACGAGCTTCGCGACCGGCGTGGTGTCCTGCAAGGACACCGGCGAGTGGTTCGTGTAGACGCTGCCGACCACGCCGAGCCCCATGGACATGGCGAGCTTGCCGTTGCCGCGCTCGTTGACGACCCGGCCGAGACCGACGGTGCCGCCCGCTCCGGGCAGGTTGAACACCTCGACGTTGCCGTTGAGCTTCGCGTCTTCCATCGCCTTCACGGCGGTGCGGGCGGTGATGTCGTAGCCGCCGCCGGGCGAATTCGGCACGAGCATCCGCAGCCCGCGGATCTGCTGTTCGGTCTCGCCGCCGGAGCCGGTGCTCACCAAGGGCGGCACCAGCAGCACGAGCAGCAAGGACGCGACCACGGACAGCGCGCTGCGTAGGCGCACGGGGATCCCGCCTCTCCGTTGTGGTGGGAACGTGACCCGGATCATGCTGCACAACGGACTCCGCGTTGTCCTCCTTGCGAACGTAACGATGCTTTTGTTCCTTGTGTCAGACGGACGAGGGCCGGCCTAGGTGTCCGGGTCTGACCCTCAGCGGTTTCGCCGCTGACAAAACGCGGATCAGAAGATCACTTTGGTTTCACCTCGGGTGTCCGGTCGGCTACGCAATGCGTCCTGCGGGGACTCCTTACGGTTGCGCAGGTCAGCGGGTTAGCGTCTGTGCACCTGCGATGCCGCGAGGGAGGTGGGACATGCGGGGGCCGCTCTCACGGCAGCTGCTGGGCTGGCAGCTGGCGATCATCCTGGTGTTGCTGGCCTCGATCGCGGTGTTCTCCGTGTCGCAGTCCAACGCCTCGTTCCGCGCCACCGAGGGCAGGCGGATGCTGTCGGTCGCCGAGGACCTCGCCGCGACCGACGGAGTCCGGTCGAACCTGCAGGACCCCATCGACCGGGACGCGTTGCCGATCTTCGCCGAGAGCGCCCGCAGCCTCTCCGGAGCCGACGAGGTGCTCATCACCGATGCGCGGGGCGTGGTGCTGACCTCGCCCGATCCCGGCCAGCGCGGTCAGCTGCTGCCGCTGGGAGCGAGCACCGTGCTCGACGGCCGGGCCTGGGTGGGTCAGGTGCGCGACGCCGACGGCACCGAGTCCCTGGTGGCGCACGTGCCGGTGATCGGCTCGGGCGTGCGCATCGTCGGCGTGGTCGCGGCGGGACGGGAGACCCCGGACTTCTTCGCCGGTGTGCGGCGGGCTCCCGGTGATCCGCTGATGCTGCTGGCGTTCGCGACGTTCCTCGCCGTGGCCGGGTCGATCCTGCTGGCTCGGCGGGTCAAGCACCAGACGCTGGGGCTGGAACCGCAGGAGATCACGCGCCTGGTGGAGCACCGGGAGGCGATGCTGCACGGCATCCGCGAAGGCGTGCTCGGGGTCGACCAGCAGAACCGCATCACCGTGGTCAACGACCAGGCCAGGGACCTGCTCTCGCTGCCCGCGGACTGCGTGGGCCGGGACATCGACGAGCTGGACCTCAACGATCGGGCGCGCGACGTGCTCACTGGCCGCACCGGCGGCGTCGACCAGATCGTGCTGCGCCGGGGGCGGGTGGTGGTGCTGAACCGGATGCCGATCTCCACGGTCGGCGCGGTCGTCACCATGCGGGACCGCACCGAACTCGTCGACCTGCAGCAGGAATTGGCCGCGCACCGCGCCACCACCGACACGTTGCGGGCGCAGGCGCACGAGTTCAGCAATCGGCTGCACACCATTTCCGGGCTCATCGAACTCGGCGAGTTCGACGAGCTGGCGCGGTTCGTCGACCGCGTCAGCCACACCCGGGGGCAGTGGCAGTCGGAGGTCGCGGCGCGCATCGCCGACCCGGCGACGGCGGCGCTGCTGGTCGCGAAGGCGAGCCTGGCCGCGGAACGCGGCGTGGGCCTGCGGCTCAGCGACGGCAGCGCGCTCGGCGAGGTCGACGAGCAGTCGTCGGCCGACGTGACGACGGTGCTGGGCAACCTGGTGGACAACGCGCTGGACGCGGTCGAGGGGGCGTCCGCGGACAACCTGATCGAGGTCGACATCCGGCACGCGGGCGACGTGGTGACGCTGGTGGTGCGCGACTCCGGCCCCGGGGTGGCGCCGGAGATCGTGGAGGAGGTCTTCCGGCACGGGTTCAGCACCAAGGCGGCCCGCGACGGGGAACGCGGCCTTGGCCTGGCGCTGACCAGGCAGATCTGCCACCGCCGAGGCGGTTCGGTGCAGGTGCGCAACGAGCGCGGCGCCGTGTTCACCGCGCGGCTGCCGGTGGATGCGGAGGTGCCCGCGTGATCAAGGTCCTGGTGGTGGACGACGACTTCATGGTCGCCAAGATCCACAGCGGTTACGTGGGCCGGGTCGAGGGGTTCGAGGTCGTCGGCGTCGCGCACTCCGGTGCCGACGCGCTGCGGGCGGTGGAGGAACTGCGCCCCGAGCTGGTGCTGCTGGACATCTACCTGCCGGACATGGACGGGCTCACCGTGCTGCGCTCGATGCGCACCGGAGCTCGGCCGTCCGCGGAGCCGGACGTGCTGGTCATCAGCGCCGCCCACGACCTGGACACGGTGCGCGGCGCGGTGCGCGGCGGCGCGGTGCACTACCTGATCAAGCCGTTCAGCTTCGACGCGCTGCGCGAGCAGCTGGAGCACTTCCGCGCGTTGCACGACCGGCTCAGCGAACTCCCCGGCGATTCCCCCGCCGCGCAACAGGACATCGACCGGCTCTTCGGCACCCCGGGGCGTCCGGCGGCGACGCCGAAGGGCGTGGCGAGCGAGACGGCGGTCGTGGTGGAACGGGTGCTGCGCGAGGCCGCGGCGAGCGGCGAGGACCTGTCGGCCACCGAGTGCGCCGGGCTCGCGGAGCTGTCGCGGGTCTCGGCGCGCAAGTACCTGGAGCACTTCGTCGACATCGGCCGCGCGGAGGTCCGGCTGCGCTACGGCGGCACCGGCCGCCCGGAACGCCGCTACCGCTGGTCCGCGTGATCGTTCTGCGCCTTTCCTCGTCGCAGGAACGGAAACACCGATGTCGAAACCCCGCGCGACGGCGCGACGGTCCCTCTTTCAGGCGGCCGTCGATGCCTCGATTTGTGGGTGCCGGGGTGTGGCCAGAGGCTGGCAGCGCGCACCTTCCGGATCACCGAGGCGGGGCGTGCACGGCTCCGCGGGCGGCAGGTTCCGTGAGATCATCTCGATCCCGCGGAGTGACCACAGTGGACTCCCCGTCCTCGCGGGACGGGCTCGCCCGGTGCTCGGCCCCGGATGCGCGCGGGTCGTGACGGGCACGGCCGGGGACGAGCGAAGGAGGACGGTCGGCGTGAACACCGAGAATCCGCCGTGCGGCGTGGAAGAACGAGCACCGGTCCCAGACGGGCGGGAGTTCGTCGAGTCGGTGGTCTTGGAGGAGTTCCCGGCCGAACTCACCGGCGGGGTCGACCTCGCGCCGCTGGACGGCCGCATCGCGATGACCACCGACTCGTTCGCCGCGTCGCCGTTGTTCTTCCCCGGCGGCGACCTCGGCGACCTCGCCGTCAACGGCACCGTGAACGACCTCGCCGCCTCCGGCGCCGTCCCCCGGCACCTGGTGGCGCGGCTCGTGGTCGAAGACGGTTTCACCATCGGCGGCCTGCGGCGGGTGGCGCGGTCGATGGGCGCCGCCGCGACGGGCGCCGGAGTGCGGATCACCAGCGGTGGCGGTGCGGTCGTGGCGCGGGGCGAGGTCGACGGCTGCCGGATCGACACCACCGGCGTCGGCACGTTCACCGGCGCGCGCAGGCTGGGCGCGTCGCGCGCGAGGCCGGGGGACGCGGTGCTCGTGACCGGACCGGTCGGGGACCACGGGATCGCGGTGCTGCTCCGCCAGGACTCGCAGGTGGCCGGCCACGTCTCCGACACCGCCGCGCTGCACGGTCTCCTGCACGAGGTGCTGGCGGCGGCCCCCGGCGTCCGCGTGCTGCGCAACGCGACGCGGGGCGGGATCGCCGCGGTGCTCGACGAGATCTCCCGCGCCTCCGGAGTGGCGGTGGCGCTGGACGAGGACGCGGTGCCGGTTCGCGCTCGGGTGCGCGCCGCCGCGGAACTGCTCGACATCGACCCGCTGCGCGTGGCCTGCGAGGGCCGCGCGGTCGCGGTGGTCGATGCCGCGCAGGCCGACGTCGCGCTGGCCGCGATGCGGGCGCACCCGCTCGGCGAGCGCGCCGCGATCATCGGCCGGATCGAGGTGGGGTGAGCGCCGACCACCCCACCTCGACCGGGGAGGTTCAGCCCCGCAACGCCGGAGCCAGCTCGCGCCACTGCTCGCGCGGCAGTGCGCTCCCGCTGTCGAGCACCTGCAGGCACACGTGGTCGGCGCCCGCTTCGCGGTGGGCCCGCACCCGGTCGGCGACGGCGTCCACGTCACCGCGCACGACCAGGGCGTCGATGAGCCGGTCGCTGCCACCGTCGGCGAAGTCCGCATCGGTGAAGCCGAAGCGCCGCAGGTTGTTCACGTAGTTCGGCAGCCCCAGGTACGGCGCGGTCCTGCTGCGGGCGATCTCGCGCGCCCGCGCCGGATCGGTCTCCAGCACCACCTTCTGCTCCGGCGCGAGCAGCGGCCCATCACCGAGGACTTCGCGCGCGAACGCGGTGTGCTCAGGCGTCGTGAGGTACGGGTGCGCACCGGCCGCCTTCTCCCCCGCCAGCGCGAGCGCCCGCGGACCGAGCGCGGCCAGCACCCGCGCCTGCGGCGGCAGCGGATCGTCGGCGGCGTCGAGTTCGTCCACGTAGGACCGCAGCTTGCTGAACGGCTTGTCGTAGGCCTGCCCCGACTTCTCCACGATCGGCGCGTGGCTGGGCCCGATGCCGACCAGCGCACGCCCCGGATGCACCCGGTCGACCCGCTGGTAGGCGGCGGCGAGATCAGCGGCTTCGTGCTCCCAGACGTTGACGATCCCGGTGGCCACGACCAGCTTCTTCGTCGCGCCCAGCAGGGCCTGCACCTGCCGCAGATCACCCGGCGCCATCCCGAGCCACAACGCCCCGTAGCCGAGTTCGTCGATCTCGGCCAGCGCCTCCCGGTGCTCGGCGTCGTCGCCGTCCCAGCTGCGCGACCCGGTCCACAACCCGAACCGCCCGATCTCGATCGCCATACCGCTCCCTCGTCGTGCATCCCTCACACAACCCAACCCACGGCACGAGCCCGCTGTTCCCTCAGCCCTCGAAGCGGCGCACGGCCTCCGGGTGGAGGACGATGCGGAGCCAGTCCTCGTCCAGCATTCCCGCGAGTTCCTGGGCGCGGGCCGGGTCGTCGAGGTCCCAGTAACGAGCGCCGAGGCGGGCGCACAGGTCGCCCGCTCCGTCGGTTTCCACCGTGGTGCGGCCCGCGACCGACACCCAGTGCTCGCGTTCACCCGTCGGGGCGGCGACGACGATCGAGGCGCGGGGATCGTCGCGCAGGCGCCGCACTTTGAGCGCGTCCGGCGCGGTGAACAGCTGGATCGTGCCGTCGTCGGTGACCTCGAACCACACGGGCCGGGGTTGCGGCGGGAGCGGCCCGGCGGCTGCGGTCAGGAATCCGTGCAGGGGGCGTCGGAGGAATTCGAGGTCTGCTGCGGTCAACGAGGTGCTCATCGCGGCCTTTCCGCTAGTCGTTGGGAAAACGGGTGTCCTGCGGTCGAGTCGTCGGGCTCTTGGCGCTCACCTCCCCCAGGCTCCCGCCGCCGCGGCCCGCACGACGTAGTCCTCGAAGGTCCGGGGCGCCCGGCCCAGCAGGGCTGCGAGGTCCGGCGTCGTCGCGGCGAGCAGCCCGCGGTCCATCATCACGAACATCTCGGCGACGTGCTGGGCGTCGGCCTCCCCCAACCCGTCGTCGACCAGCGTCGCGGCGTACGCGTCCGGGGAGATCGTCCGGTAGGTGAGCGATCGGCCGGACACCTGCGAGATCAGCTCGACGGCCTCGCGGAAGGTGATCGGGCGCGGTCCGGTGAGCTCGTAGATCCGCCCGGCGTGCCGGCCCGGCTCGCTCAGCACCGCGACCGCGGCGTCGGCGACGTCGTCGACGTCCACGAACGGCTCGGGGACCGCGTCCGCCGGGGTCGCCAGCTCCCCGGCGAGCAGCGGGGCGTGGAAGACCTCCTCGTCGAAGTTCTGCGCGAAGTTCGACGCCCGCAGGACGGTCCACTCCAGCGCCGAACCGCGAACCGCGTCCTCGGCCGAACGCATGTCCAGCCCGAACGGGGAATCGCCCCAGGTATCGGCGCCGCGGCCGGACAGCAGCACCAGCCGCTGCACCCCGGCGGCTTCGGCGCGGGCCGCGAACTCGTGCACCGGGCCGGGCACGGTCGGCGCCACCACGTAGACGGCGCCGACGCCCGCCAAGGCGGCGTCCCAGGTGCCGGGATCGGACCAGTCGAACCGGGTTTCGCTCGACCGGGAGGCCGCCCGCACCGGCGTGCCGCGCAGCCGCCACCGGGCGAGGACCCGGCGGCCCGTCTTGCCGGTCGCGCCGAGGACGAGAGTGGTGTCGTTGTTCATGGCGTCGAGTCAACTCCGCCGGCTCGGACAATCCCATAGGTGAGAAGCCGGATCGCCTGCGCGTTCGTCTAACCTCGGCGAGGTGGACGCCTTCAGTGACCTGATCCGCGGAGTACGAGCCCACGGCTCGCTGTTCGGCAGCTCGACCCTGACCCCGCCGTGGTCGCTGCACTTCGTGGACGGTGCGCCGCTGACCCTGTGCACCGTGCTCACCGGGGCGGGCTGGATCGTGGCGGAAGGCCAGGAGCCGGAACCGCTGCGCGCCGGCGACACGATCGTCGTGCGCGGGCCCGCCACGTTCACCTTCGTGGACGAGGTCGGCACCGCCGCGGAACCGCTCGAATGCAGCGAGGGCTGCGCGACGCCCGAGCAGGGCGGGGCCCGGCACCGGCTCGGCTGGAACGACCCCGGCGAGGGTTCCGGCGAGGGCGCCACGACCTTGATCGTCGGCGCCTACCCCGTGCGCGGCGAGCTCAGCCGCCGCCTGCTCGACGCGCTGCCCGTCGTGCTGCGGGTCGACGCCGGTGGCACGGCCGATCCCGTGCTGGAGCACCTCGGCGCCGAGGTCGCCGTCGACGCGCCGGGCCAGCAGGTGGTGCTCGACCGGCTGCTCGACTGGATGCTGGTGTGCACGTTGCGGGAGTGGTTCGACCGCCCCGGCGGCGCACCCCCGGCGTGGTGGGCGGCCCAGCGCGACCCGGTGGTCGGCGACGCGCTGCGCCTGCTGCACGCCGAACCGGCGGCGCCGTGGACGGTGGGCGCGCTCGCCGACCGCACCGGGGTGTCGCGTTCGACGCTGGCCAAGCGGTTCGCCGACCAGGTCGGCGAACCGCCGCTGACCTACCTGACCCGCTGGCGCATGACGCTCGCCGCGGACCTCCTGGTCGAGCAGGAGTCCACGACCATCGCGGACGTCGCCCGCACGGTCGGCTACTCCGACCCCTTCGGCTTCAGCGCCGCGTTCAAACGGGTCAGAGGCACGAACCCCAGCAACTTCCGCCGCACCACGACAACTCTGTCCAACACCCGTCCCACCCCCACCACCTGAACCCCGAAGCCGACCACCCCAATCCCCAGCAGCGAAGCCGTGCCTCACGGCGAAGCCCGCCTGCTGTGCGGCCGAAGGCCGTGCCTTTGCGGCGAAGCCGTGCAGTGGGCGGCGAAGCCGTGCCTGCCTTGCGGCGAAGCCGTGCAGTGGGCGGCGAAGCCGTGCCTGCCTTGCGGCGAAGCCGTGCCTGTATGCGCGCCAGCGCATAGCCCACGTCGAGAACTCGCTCACCGGCGGGTTCTCAGCGTCCTTCTCGCGAGGACAGCTTTTTCCCTAGTGGCCGGAGCCACTCGGGAAAAAGATCCCGCAGCGAGAAGGACGCTGAGGTTCCGCTACCCGGACACCCGAGAAAGACGAGCCCAGCCCCTCAAGGCAGGCGCAGGCCGTTGTACCCCGCGCGAGCGTCGGCGAAGCGCTTGCCGACCTCGTCCCAGTTCACGACGTTCCACAGCTGCTTGACGTAGTCCGCCTTCACGTTCTTGTACTGCAGGTAGTACGCGTGCTCCCAGATGTCGAACACCAGCAGCGGCGTCGTGGCGATCGACAGGTTCGAGTGGTGGTCGCGCAGCTGCTGCGTGATCAACCGCTGCCCCACCGGGTCCCACGCCAGCACGCCCCAGCCGTTGCCCTGGATCGTGGTCGACACCGCCTCCATCTGAGCGCGGAACTTGTCGAACGAACCGAAGTCCTGATCGATCGCCGCCGCCAGCTCACCGGTCGGCTTGTCGCCCCCGTTCGGCGAGAGGATCTTCCACCACACCAAGTGCAGCGAGTGCCCCGCCAGGTTGAACGCCAGAGTCGTCTCCAACCCCACGATCGACCCGAAGTCGCCCTTGTCCCGCGCCTCCGCGATCTTCTCGACCGTGTCGTTGGCGCCCTTCACGTAAGTCGCGTGGTGCTTGCTGTGGTGCAGCTCGTTGATCTCACCCGAGATCGCGGGCTCCAGCGCCGCGTAGTCGTAATCCAACTCGGGCAGCACGTACTGAGCCATTGGTCTCCCGTCCGGCGTGCTCTCGGACACGCCTGGATGCTCTGTTCACCGTCAGCCACGGTTCACCCGATCAGGGGAATGGTTCGCGGCTCCAACAGCCTCGGACTTCGAGTGCGGTAGAGGTCAACACCGCACCATGCATGGCCTTGATCACTCCAATGGATGGCGTGAGTCCTGCGGTTGGGTCACAACCGCGAAAACGGCTATTGGTAACGTAACGCCGTGCCTGAAAGAACCGCTGCGCCCGCACGAGCTCGCTCGGGCACGGGGAGCAATCGCAAGATCAGCTGGGATGTCGTGCGTGCGGGGTGCGTGGGGCTGGTGATGCTCTACCACGCGACGTTCTTGAGCGTCTACCTCCATCCCGAGCTGATCCCGCGGAACTTCGTCTTCCCGTACCAAGTCGGCGCGAGCCTGCTGCTGGTGATCTCCGCGTACTTCGCGTGCGTGACCATCGGCAGGGGGACCCTGCTGCGGTACTGGTGGGGTCGCATAGCGCGGCTGCTGCCGCCGTTCCTGGCCGCGGTCGTGGTGATCTACCTGGGCATCCGGTTGCTGCCGATCGAAGGCTGGTTCGCGCCGACCGGCTCCGACCTGGCCGCGAACCTGTTCATGCTGTGGAACTGGCGGCCCTCGGAGTACTTCTACATCGACGGCTCGCACTGGACGGTGCCGCTGCAGCTGATGGGCTTCAGCGCGGCGGCGATGCTGTACGCGAGCCGCTACGGCCACGGCCGCCGCATCCTGCTGGTGCTGTGGGTCGCGGTGCTGGTCCCGGCGGCGCAGTGGCCGCTGCGCGTCACCCAGCCGCCGGAGTGGTACCGGACCGTGGTGGACGGCATCGGCATGCACCGCTGGCACCTGTTCGTGGTGGGCGTGGCGATCTGGCTGTGGTCGACCAAGCGCATCGGGACGCCGCACTTCGCGTTGATGCTGTCGGCCTGCATGCTCGGCCAGGCGCTGCACAACTACGCGGAGACCCCGGAGGGCCTGGTCGCGGACTGGGGCTCGACGGTCGCGGTGTGCGTGGGGATGATCGTCGTCGCGCTGACCGCGCGCGGCCCGGACTGGAACCGGGTCATCCCGCAGTGGGCCAGGCGTCCGATCCAGTGGTTCGCGGGCATCTCCTACGGCGTGTTCCTGATGCACCAGACCCTCGGCTACGTGGTCTCGCGCCTGCTGCAGGACCTCGGGGTGGGGCCGACGTTGCAGACCGCGGCGTTCCTGGTGAACGGGGTGCTGCTGGGCTGGGCGCTGACGAAGCTCGTGGAACGCCCGGCGCACCGGATGCTGATGACCACTTATGACCGCTACATCTCGCGGCGGGCTGCTTGAGGGCTGCGCAAGGACGAGCGAAGCGAAGCCCGCTCGCGCCCGAAGGCCGTGCCTAGCGGCGAAGCCGTGCAGTAGGCAGCGAAGCCCACGCCTGCCTAGCGGCGAAGCCGTGCAGTGGGCGGCGATGCCATGCTTGCCTTGCGGCCGAAGGCCGTGCCTGGATGCGCGAAGCGCATAGCCCACGTCGAAAAGCCGCTCACCCGCGGGTTCTCAGCTGTCTTCTCGCGAGGACAGCTTTTTCCCTCGTGGCGGAGCCACGAGGGAAAAAGATCCCGCAGCGAGAAGACAGCTGAGGTTCCGCCACCCGGACACCCAAGCAAAACGAGCCCGAACTTGATCCGCTGCTCGACTCAGGGGATGCGAGGTGGGGTGCGGAGCAGGTCGTCGCGGTCCAGGGACGTCGTGAGCCGGGCCGGGGCCTGTTCCACGCCTGCCCAGCGGCGCAGCGTCGTCTCGGCCTCGGTGCGTTCCGCGGCGGGCAGGTCCTCGATCTTGGATCCGTGGTTGCCGCCCGGCACCAGGTAGTCGTACGAGTCCCGGCTGCCCGGACCGAGGCGGAACGGTTCCGCGCTCCACGGGTCGGCCGAGCCGTTGACGAACATCAGCTGCGAGCCCTGCGAGGCGACCCACGCGGCTACGTCGGCCATCGCGCCCGGCCGGAACTTCATGTCGATCTCGCGCGGGACGAAGTTGCGCGGTTCGCCGATGGAGCGGTGGTGCAGCAGGTCGGCCAGCGGCTCGTCGGACACGCCGGGCCAGCCCAGCTGGGTGCCCGCCTGGTAGTAGTACGGCACGTACGGGTCGAGGCCCTGGTCCGCGTACGAGGAGAACTGCACGGTCTCGTCGAAGAAGGCCCACAGGTCGTCGAGGCTCGCGCCGGGCGCCGGGATCCGCCCGCAGTCCTGCGGCCCCCGGTACTGCCAGAACGCGAACGGCGCGTCCACGACCACGGCTTCCAGCGCCCGGTCCACGTCGCCGATGATGCGGTCGAAGGTCAGTCCTTCTGCCGCCGCGTAGGCGGCGAACCGGTCCCGCAGCTCGGTGCGCCGCGTCAGCGCGTCCCGCTGCACGGCCGTCAGCGCCGCGCGGCAGGACTCGTCGCCGACGGTCGCGAGGAACTCGTCGTAGCGGTCCCGCTCGTTGACGATGTCGTTCGGCGCGACGTAGGCCACGGTCGCGTCGACGTCGCGCGGGTAGAACCGGCGGTGGTAGACGGCGGTCATGCCGCCCTTGCTGGCGCCGGTGGTGACCCAGCGGTCCGCGTAGACCGCGCGCAACGCCTCGATGACGCGGTGCTCGTCGGTGGCGGCCTGCCAGATGTTCAGGTCCGTCCAGTCCGGCTGGTCGGGGCGGGACGGGGTGAAGAAGCGGTGCTCCATCGCCACTTGGTTGCCGTCGAGCAGCCGGGTCGGCTCAGTGCGACTCGCCTGCGCAGGCAGGTTGTAGCCGGTGGTGTAGAGGACCGTGGGCCGCTCGAAGTCCCGGTGCAGCAGGGTGAGGCGCTGCTGGAACCCGCCCGCCGCCGGATCGCGGTGATCGGTGGGCTGGGCGTAGGTGAGGTCGAACAGCCGGAAGCCGGGTTCCGTCGGGCGCTCACCGAGCACCGTCAGGCCGGGCACGGCGTCGAGCCGGGAACGCACCTCGTCGGACGGGGTCTGCGCGCCGGCGACCGGAACACCCGTGAACAGCAGGCATCCCGCAGCCAGAACCGCCAGCCAACCTCGAATCCGCATCCGCGCCCCTCCCGCTGATCACCGGCAGCGACCAACCTAATGCCGATCGCACCGTCGTGGTAGCCCGCGGGTGGAGCGGGGGCGGCTGCACCCGGGGTGAGCTGGACCGTTCGTCGGGTCCGCTCACCCCGGATGGCGTTTCCGGGCCTTGCTCGGGCCGCCGGTCAGCCGGTGACGGCCTCCGCGACCGCGCTCTCCGCCTCGGCGGTGGCCGGCTTGGTGCGCTGGCGGGGGACCTCGACGTCCGGGTCGTTGTCGAGCAGGCCGCCGTGCACGACGCCCGCCGCGTACGAATCGGAGGATTCGGTCATCGTCCCGGCTTCGACGTCGCTGAGGAACGGCTCCGCGTCGCTCATGATCTGCTGCGCGGTGCGCACCCGCTTCGCCAGGTCCTGGCGCATCCGCAGCATCGCGTCGGAGTGCTCGTCGGCCCGCCGGATGCGGCGCTCGGCCTCGGCGGTCGCCTCCAGGACGCGGCGGCGCGCCTCGTCCCGGCTGCGCTGCTCGCGCTCGGCCTGCACCCGGTTGGCCTCGTCGCGGCGGGCCGCCATGGAGATCTCGAAGTCGTTCTCCACCTGGGTGCGCCGCGCTTCGGCGTCGTGGTCGAGCTTGCGCCGGTGCGCCTCGGCTTCCCGCGCCATGCGCTGGATGTCGCGCCGGGTCTCGGCGAGCGCCTCGTTGCGCTGCGTTTCGGACTGCCTGCGCCACTGGTCGGCCTCGGCCACGAGGTTCTCGTAGCGGGCGCGCAGCTCGGCGGCGGACTGCTCCGCGCGGGCCCACTCGTGCTCGGCGGCGGCCTGCGCGGAGGAGACGATCTCCTCGGCCTCGTCGTGGGCCAGCCGCACCATCCGGCGCAGCCGGTCGGACAGGCCGGCCTCCTCGACGGGCGTGCGGCACACCTCGTCGAACTGGGCGCGCATTGCCTCGATCTCCGACCGCGCCTGGTCGAGCTGCGCGGACAGGTCGCTGACCTGGCTGAGCGCGGCGTCCCGATCTTCGGTGAGCATCCGCACTTCGGCATCGGTCTGCTGGATGTAAAAACGCACCTGGGAGCGGCGATAGCCGTACCAGACGGTGTCGAAATCGGACTTCAGCGGCACCAGTTCACGATCTTCGTTGTGGTAGCCCACGGTCTCACCCCACTGAGAATGTGTTGATCATCAGTTGTCCTGCTGGGAGCGAGCCACGCCCCGACGCGGCAATGTCCGTTGTACACCGGTGAATCACCCGACGACGTGCTCCGCCAGTAGGAACCTGGCAGCACCCGGACATTGGCGCGACGACACTGCTGAGACGACATTGCCTGCCCGGTCACCCGGCGGGCGACGGTGAAACGGATCGCTGCGGACCATTGTTCACCCGCGGCGCTCATAAGATCAACTGATCGGTTTTCCGAAATCGATGGGAGATCCGCGTGCGACGCCTCTGCTCAGGAGTCGAAAAACGTTGCTGCATCAGCGATTTCCGACCGGAAGCAGCACTCGCCGGAAAGTGGTTTCGATTTCGTCTCGACTCGGCACCGACTCGCGGACGATGCCCTGCAGCAGCAGCCCGCAGAAAACCGCCGAAAGTGCCCTTCCGGTAACGGGATCGGTATAGAAAGTGAACAGCTCGACCAGTGCCGCGTCCCATTCGGTGCTGACGTGCGCGAGGGCCGGGCGGTGCAGTGCCGCGATGTAGAGCTCGTGCTGCACGACCGTCCGGGTGCGTTCCGGACCGAGGTAGCGCAGCACCAGGTCCCCGAGGGCGGTCGCCAGCTCGGCGCCGGCGTCGATCGCGGCGGCCCAGGCGCGCAGTTCGGCGACGTCGTCCTGCGCGGATTGCCGCAGCGCTTCGGCCAGCAGGTCGTCGAGGGTGCGGAAGTAGTAGGTCGTGGAGCCCAGCGGCACGTCGGCCGCGGCGGCGACGGCACGGTGCGTGAGCTTCTCGATACCGCGCTCGGCGACGACGGCGATCGCGGCGCGGGCGATGCGCTCCTTCCTCGCCGGATCCTTGCGGCGGGTCGCGGACTCCGTCGTCGACATGCCCTCAAGCCTGCCATGCGTGCTCCGCGCAGCGTTGCGGGCCATGTCACCCTGGTCGCGTCGGTACTGGTCAAGGACCTGAGCCGACAACCACCGGACACCTCGAACGCGCTGTTGATGTACAGATGTACACAGCCGGTGTTAGTGTCCGTCGGCAACGCAGCCAGGCCCGCCGCGCCCTGACCGAGAGCGATTCGACTCGATCGGCCCGCGCCCGCACCGGCCGCCCGCGCGACCACGCGCCGCACTCAGACCCGAACGGACCAAAGGACCAGCAGGGACACCTATGTCGAACACCGAAGGCCCGAGCACGCTGTTCATCGACGGGGCCTGGCAGCCCGCCGCCGCGGGCGGCGTCCGCGAAATCCACAGCCCCGCCGACGGCACCCTCGTCACCACCGTCTCCGAAGGTGACCGCGCCGACACCGAGCGCGCGGTGCTCGCCGCTCGCCGCGCCTTCGACGACGGCGCCTGGGCGAACACCTCCGCCTGGGACCGCGGTGACCTGCTGCTGCGGGTCGCCGACATCATCGTCCGGGACAAGGACGAATTCGCCCGCGCCGAATCCGGCGACACCGGCAAGCGCCTGGTGGAGAGCGAATACGACATGGACGACATCGCCGGCTGCTTCCGCTACTTCGGCAAGATCGCGGGAACCGACGGCGGCAGCGTCATCGACACCGGCTCCCCCGACTCGTTCAGCCGCGTGCGCTACGAGCCCATCGGCGTGTGCGGGATGATCACGCCCTGGAACTTCCCGCTGCTGCAGGTGGCGTGGAAGGTCGCGCCCGCCATCGCCGCGGGCGACACCTTCGTGCTCAAGCCCAGCGAGCTCACGCCGAGCACCGCGATCCTGCTGATGCGCGCGCTCACCGAGGCCGGGCTGCCCGCCGGGGTCGGCAACCTCGTGCTGGGCACCGGCCCCGAGGTCGGCTCGGTCCTGTCCGAGCACCCGGACATCGACCTGGTCTCGTTCACCGGCGGCCTGCACACCGGGCGCCGCGTGGCGGCGGCAGCGGCGGCCACCGTGAAGAAGGTCGCGCTGGAGCTCGGCGGGAAGAACCCCAACGTCGTGTTCGCCGACTCCGACTTCGACACCGCCGTGGACTACGCCCTGATGGCGGTGTTCCTGCACTCCGGGCAGGTCTGCTCCGCCGGGGCCCGGCTGATCGTGCAGGACGAGATCCACGACCGGTTCGTCGACGAGGTCGTGCGCCGCGCCGAGAAGATCCGCATCGGCGGCCCGTACGACACCGACGCCGAGACCGGACCGCTGATCTCCGCCGCGCACCTGGAGAAGGTCGACGCCTACGTCCAGAAGTGCGTCGAAGAAGGCGCCGTGCTGCGCACCGGTGGCCGCCGCCCCGAGGGCGAGCAGTACGCCGCCGGGCACTACTACCTGCCGACCGTGCTGGACGAGGTCGAGCAGGGCTCGTACGCGGTCGTCGAGGAATCCTTCGGCCCGGTGCTGACCGTGGAGCGGTTCACCGACGAGGACGACGCCGTGCGCATCGCCAACGACACCCACTACGGCCTGGCCGGCGCCGTGTTCAGCTCCGACGTGAGCAAGGCGCAGCGCGTCGCGCACCGGCTCCGCCACGGCACCGTGTGGATCAACGACTTCCACCCCTACCTGCCGCAGGCCGAATGGGGCGGATTCAAGCAGTCCGGCATCGGACGCGAGCTCGGACCCACCGGGCTCGGCGAGTACCAGGAGGCCAAGCACATCCACCAGAACCTGCGCCCTGTCCCCCCACGGTGGTTCGACGGGCGGTAAAGACCACGGCTCGTCGTGCTCTGGTGCCCAGGTAGCGGAACCTCAGTGAGCCTCTCGCTGCGGGATCTTTTTTCCAAGTGGCTCCGCCACGAGGAAAAAAGCTGTCCTCGCGAGAGGCTCACTGAGAACCCGCCGGTGACCGGCTTTTCGACGTGGGCTATGCGCTGACGCGCATACAGGCACGGCTTCGCCGCAAGGCAGGCGTTGCTTCGCCGCCCAAGGCACGGCTTCGCCGCGAGGCACCGCCTTCGTCCGCTAGGCAGGCGGGGCTTCGCCAACCACTGCACGGGCACGGGGTCGCAGGACATCCAGCAGTTCCACTTCGTTGCGCAACAACCACCCGTCGTTCGTCCCTCGCAGCCCGCGAGGCGGCGAGCGCGGGAAAGGAGTTAGGGCATGAGCGCGCCCTCCGGTGACGCCGAACTCGGCGAGTTCGGCTACACCAACAAGCTGAAGAGGACCCTCGGGTCGTTCCACACGTTCGCCGCGGGCATCAGCTACATCTCGGTGCTGACCGGCACCTTCCAGCTGTCGTACTTCGGATTGTCCTTCGGCGGTCCCGCCTACTGGTGGTCCTGGCCGATGGTGTTCCTCGGCCAGCTGATGGTGGCGTTGAGCTTCGCGGAGCTGGCCTCGCACTACCCGATCGCCGGGTCCATCTACAACTGGTCGAAGCGGCTCGGCGGCAAGCACGTCGCCTGGCTGGCGGGCTGGATGATGCTGCTGGCCTCGATCGTGTCGATCGCGGCGACGGCGCTGGCCTACCAGCACACGCTGCCGCAGATCTGGGGCGCCTTCCAGGTCATCGGCGACGGGACGGGCACGACCGAAGCCGCCAACGGGGTGCTGCTGGCATCCGGGCTGATCGTGTTCACCACGCTGATCAACGCGTTCGGCGTGAAGCTGATGGCCCGGATCAACAGCGCGGGCGTGGCGATCGAACTGGTCGCGGCGGTGCTGCTGATCCTGGTGCTGGCGGTGTTCGCGAACCGCGGGCCCGAGGTCGTGCTGGACACGCAGGGCACCGGTTCGGCCTACGGCGGCAGCGGTTACCTGGGCGCGTTCCTCGTCGCCGCGATCGCCTCCTCGTACGTGATGTACGGCTTCGACACGGCGTCCTCGCTGGGCGAGGAGTCGATCGACCCGCACCGCAACGCCCCGAAGGCGATCCTGCGGTCGCTGATCGCGTCGTTCGTGCTCGGCGGGCTGATCATCCTGCTGGCGCTGATGGCCGCCCGCGACCTGACCGCGCCGCAGCTGACCGAGGACGGGTTGCAGTTCGTGCTCACCGACGCGCTCGGCCCGCTGGTGGGCAGGTTGTTCCTGCTGGTGGTGTTCGTGGCGATCACGGTGTGCGTGCTGGCCGTGCACACCGCGGCGATCCGCATCGCGTTCGCGATGGCCCGCGACAACGCGCTGCCCGGCGGTTCGAAGCTGGCGCGGGTCAGCCCGCGGTTCCAGACACCGGTGATCCCGGCGATCGTGATCGGCGTGCTGGCGGTGGCGCTGCTGGTGTTCAACATCGGCCAGCCGCAGATCTTCTCGGCCGTGACCAGCCTGGCGATCATCCTGATCTACATCTCCTACCTGCTGGTGACGATCCCGATGCTGGTGGCCCGGCTGCGCGGCACGTGGTCGTCGGAGAAGCAGGAGGGGCGCTTCTCGCTGGGCCGCTGGGGCTTGCCGGTGAACATCGCGGCCGTGCTGTGGGGCATCGGCATGACGGTGAACCTGGCCTGGCCGCGCAACGAGGTCTACAACGCCGAACCGCCGTTCCACTGGTACCTGCAGTGGATCTCGGTGCTGTTCGTCGGCGTCGCCGCCGGCGGCGGCTTCGCCTACTACTGGTTCGTGCAGCGGCACCGCATCGGCGTGCTCGCCGACCACGCCGCGAGCGCTTCGGAAGGCACCGAGGACCCGAAACCTGCCCTGTCCTGAGCGGAAACGGAGTTGTGACCATGACCGAAGAGTTCGACTACGTGGTGGTCGGCGGCGGCAGTGCCGGTGCCGCGGTCGCCGCGCGACTGTCCGAGGACCCGTCCACCACGGTGTGCCTGCTGGAGGCCGGCCCGTCCGATGTGGGCGACAAGGCGATCCTGGAGCTGGACCGCTGGATGGCCCTGCTGGAATCCGGCTACGACTGGGACTACCTGGTGGAGCCGCAGGAGCAGGGCAACTCGCACATGCGCCACGCCCGCGCCCGCGTGCTCGGCGGCTGTTCCTCGCACAACTCGTGCATCGCGTTCTGGGCGCCCGCCGAGGACCTCGACGAGTGGGAGTCGATGGGCGCCACCGGCTGGGGCGCGAAGGACATCTTCCCGCTGTACAAGCGGCTGGAGACCAACGACGGCCCCGGTGATCACCACGGTCGCAGCGGCCCCGTGACGCTGCGCAGCGTACCGCCGAAGGACCCGTCCGGGGTGGCGCTGCTGCGGGCCTGCGAGCAGGCGGGCATCCCGATCACCGAGTTCAACTCGGGCAAGACCGTCACGCACGGCGCGAACTGGTTCCAGATCAACGCCCGCGAGGACGGCACCCGCTCGTCGTCCTCGGTGTCCTACCTGCACCCGATCATCGGCAAGCGCCCGAACCTGGAGGTGCGCACCGACGTGCGCGCCAAGAAGGTCGTGTTCGACGGCAAGCGCGCCACCGGCGTCAACTACCTCGACCCCGACCTCATCCACACCCGCACGGTGCGGGCGCGGCGCGAGGTGGTGCTGTCCACCGGCGCCATCGACACGCCGAAGCTGCTGATGCTCTCCGGCATCGGCCCGGCCGAGCACCTGCGCGAGGTGGGCGTGGACGTGCTCGTCGACTCCCCCGGTGTGGGCTCGAACCTCCAGGACCACCCGGAGGGCGTCATCGGCTGGGACGCGAAGCAGCCGATGCCCACCGAATCGACGCAGTGGTGGGAGATCGGCATCTTCACCACCACCGAACCGGGCCTGAACCGGCCGGACCTGATGTTCCACTACGGTTCGGTGCCGTTCGACATGCACACCGCGCGGCAGGGTTACCCGACGACGGAGAACGGCTTCTGCCTGACGCCGAACGTCACCCGCAGCCGCTCGATCGGCACGGTCCGGTTGCGCACCCGCGACTTCCGGGACAAGCCGCGGGTCGACCCGCGGTACTTCACCGACCCACACGACATCCGGGTGATGACCCACGGCATCAAGCTGGCCCGCGAGATCGTGTCGCAGCAGGCGATGCAGGGCTGGGCGGGCGCCGAGCTGCACCCCGGCCCGGACGTGCGGACCGACGACGAGGTCGCCGACTACATCCGCAAGACGCACAACACCGTGTACCACCCGGCGGCCTCGGTGCCGATGGGCGCGGACGACGACGTGAACGCGCCGCTGGACGCGCGGCTGCGCGTGAAGGGCGTCGAGGGCTTGCGCGTGGCGGACGCTTCGGCGATGCCGTTCCTGGTGGCGGTGAACCCCAACATCACCACCATGGCCATCGGAGAGAAGTGCTCCGACCTGCTCAAGGAGGACAACGCCGCGTAATTCGCGCGGCGCAGGTGAGACGGCCCCTCCGGCCCCCGTTCCGGAGGGGCCGCCTCGCGTTCGGAGCAAGTCCGGTTCAGGGCCTCGCGAGGCCGAAGAGCGACTCGGCGTTGGCGTGCGCGATCTTCCGCTGGTCTTCGGGGTCGGGGAGCTCGTGCAGGAAACCGCCGAGGGCCGTGGCGTCGAGCCGGTGGAAGGGGTAGTCGCCGGAGAACAGGATCCGGTCGGCGGTCGTGTACTCCAGCGCGTGGCGGAGCAGGCGCGGTGCGAGCATCCCGCTCGTCGCGATGTGGATGTTGGTCGAGAAGTAGTCGGCGACGCGCCGTTCGAGGTGGGTCGCGACGTTCGAGAGGCCGTCGACGCGGTCCAGCGCGAACAGCAGCATCTCGCCCCAGTGCCCCAGGACGATCTGCAGGTCCGGGTGCCGGTCGAAGGTGCCGCGCACGACGAGGCGCAACGCCGCCAGTCCGGCCTCGATGTGCCATCCCCAGCCGAAGGTGGCCAGCGCGAGGTCGGTCATCGGGTCGACCCCGCTGTAGGACGCCTCCCTGACCGCCTTCGGCGGGATCTGGGGATGCAGGAAGATCGGCTTCCCCGCTTTCGCGGCAGTCGCGAGCAGGTCGTCGTTGGCGGGGTCGTCCAGCGGGCGTTCGCCGCTGCGGCCGTAGGACATGATCCCGACATGAGCGGGGTCGTCGGCGGTTCGCTCCAGCTCGGCCACCGCCGCGTCCGGGTCGGGCATCGGCAGCGTCGTCATCGCCCGCAGGCGGGTCGGACGGCGTTCGACGGCCTCGCTGACCCGGTCGTTCGCGTCGCGGCTCAGCTCGATCGCCTCGCGAACCGGGAGGCCGTGCGTCCCCGGCGGGGCGATCGAAAGGATCTGCACGTCGACTCCCGCCGCGTCCATGGCCTCGATCCGCTGCGCACCGATGTCGAGCAGGCGCGCGGAGATGTCGCCCCGGTCGTTCAGCGCCAGGCTGTCGTCCCGCTCACCCGCCGGTCGGGATCGCAGCGCTCGGTCGATGTCCTCGGTGGTCCAGTGCTCTTCGATCGCGATGACTCTCAACGCGCCCCTTTTCGCTCATGCTCTGGTGAGCGAGGCTAGCAGATTCGCTCAACAACTGTAGAGTGAAGCGTGTGGACGAACCGAAGACGCGCGCGGCCAAACGCGCCGCCACCGCACAGCAGATCCTCGAGGCCGCCCAGTTCGAGTTCGGCGAACACGGGCTCGAAGGCACTACCGTCCGCTCGATCGCGCGGCGAGCCGGGGTGGACCCGTCCCTCGTCATCCAGCACTACGGATCGAAGAACGACCTCTTCGCCATCGCGATCCGGCTGCCCGGCGACAGCACCGGCGACGACGTCGCCGGGCACCTCTTCGACGTCGTCGACGTCCGCCTCGGCGAGCTCCCACCCGAAACCCGCGCCCTCGTGCGGTCGATGCTCACGGCTCCGGAGGCGAGGGCGTCCATGCGCGACTTCCTCAACGAACGGACCGCGAACCTCGCGCGCGGCGGCGGCGAGGACGCCGAGCTGCGGGCGGCGCTGACCGTCAGCAGCATCCTCGGACTCACGATCGCGCGACACTTCCTCGGACTCGACGCGCTCGCCGAGATCTCCGAGCAGCAGGTCGAGAAGACCGTCCGCCCGTGGATCACCGCGGCCCTCGGCGACGACGTCGACCAAGTTCCCTCCCGCTGAAGGCGAACGCCGCCGAGTCGGTCAGGCCGCGAGGTGTTCGCCGTAGAAGTCGATCAGCTTGGTCACCGCCGGGATGACGTACTCGTCCCGGTCGTAGAGGTCCACGTGCGTGGCGCCCTCGATGATGCACAGCTCCGCCGGGGACGTCGCCGCCGCGACCGCCTCCCGGCTGTGGTGCGCGGTTTCCGCCTCCGACCCGGCGATCATCAGCAGCGGCCGGGGCGCGAGCAGCCGCATCAGCGCGAAGGAGTCGTGCAGCGCGACCCTGCCGAGGTCGCGCACCAACCGGGTGCCGCCGGCGCGCGGGTGAGCGCCGCGCGCGGTGCGGTAGAACTCCCAGGTCTCCCGGTCCTGGCGGGATTCGGAATCCCGCATCTCGTCCGGGACCCACGGCACCCGGTGCAGCGGCTCGCCCCGCGCCTCAGCGGTGCGCACCGCCCCGGCCTGGGCGAGCACGGCGTCGAGCACCGCGGGGTCCTGCTTGCCGTCGATGCCCTCGCGGATCACTTTGCCGAAGTCAGCTGCGCTCACGGTGGCCACGGCCTTGATCCGCCGGTCGGTCTGCGCGGCGTAGGGGACGTAGCCGCCAGAGGCGCAGATGCCCAGCGCCCCGATCCGCTCAGGATCGATCTCCGCACGAGCGGCGAGGTGGCTCACCGCCGAGCGGATGTCCTCGGCGCGCTGGGAGGGGTCCTCCGTGCCGCGCGGTTCGCCTTCGCTCTCGCCCTGGTAGGCGGCGTCGAAAACCAGCACGGCGAACCCGGCGCGAGCCAGGCGTTCACCGTAGATCGTCGGGCTCTGCTCCTTCACGCCGCCGCCCGGATGGGAGACGACGACCGCCGGTAGCCGGGCACCGGTGTGGTCGTCCGGGGTGAACAGGGCCCCGGCGATGGCGAGACCGTTGCTGGGGAAGGTGACTGACGTCTTCATGCGCTTCTTTCGGCGGAGGGTTCGAAGGCGGCGGCTGAAACGCCGTCCGCCCATCGAGGTTCACCCGCGTCGGACGCCGGAAGAAGAGCCGCTCGTGTCCTAGGACAGCGCTGTCCCAGGACCCGCACGCCCTCCATCACCTGACGCTCGCTGGAAGACTGGTCCGCATGAACGACGCCGCGCACCGCAGCGAACTGGGCGATTTCCTCCGAGCCCGGCGCGAGGAGCTGAACCCCGCCGCGGTGGGGCTGCCCGGCACCGCCGGCAGGCGGCGGGTCACGGGCCTGCGCCGGGAGGAAGTGGCGGCGCTGACGTCGATCAGCACCGACCACTACACCCGCCTGGAACAGGGGCGCAGGCAGGCTTCCGAACCGGTGCTGGACGCCCTCGCGAGAGTCCTGCGGCTCGGGGACGACGAACGCGCCTACCTGTTCGGGCTGTCCGGCAAGGACGCCGCCCGGCCGCGCCGACGGGCCGTGCGGGAGGCCCAGCCGCAGCTGCGGCGGCTGCTGGACGACCTCACGAGCACACCGGCCGTGGTCCTGGGCCGCCGCACGGACGTCCTCGCGTGGAATCCGATGGCCGCCGCGCTGTTCATCGACTTCGCCCGGGTTCCGCCGCAGGAGCGCAATTTCGTGCGGCTGGTGTTCACCGATCCGGCCTTCCGCGCGCTGTACCCGGATTGGGCGTACACCGCCCAGGCCTGCGCGGCGCAGCTCCGCATGGAGGCCGCCCTGGATCCGGACGATCCGGAGCTGGCCGAGCTGGTCGGCGAGCTCTCGGCGCGGGATCCCGATTTCCTGCGGTGGTGGGGTGCCCACGAGGTCGCCGTGCGCAGCGAGGGCGCCAAGCGGCTGCGCCATCCGATCGCCGGAGATCTCACGCTCGACTGGTCGACGCTCACCTGCGCCGCCGACCCCGGCCAGCAGCTCATCACGTTGACCGCGGAGCCCGGCACTCCCGGCCACGACGGCCTGCGCCTGCTCGCCGCGCGCGTGAGCGATGGGGTCGCCACGGCGGAACGCTAGGCGTCGCGGGGATTTCCGGGCACCGAGGCGGTCCGGGGCGCGGGCCGTCGAGCAGCGTCGGCCTTCGTTGACGGCACACCCCTGCGCGAGTAACTTGTTGATCAACTAGTAAGTTTCGGAGCCGGGGAACTCCGCGGCCGGTCGTCGTCCTCGTGCAGCGACACCCGGCGGCGGACCCCCGCCACGAACTCCCCCCGAAGGAAGCCATGATCTCCGACGACCTGCGCACACGCCGCCTCGCCATCATCGACGAGCACATGAACACCGAGGTCACCCACGAGTTCGACCTCACCCTGGAGACGTTCCACGGGCACCCGCACTACGAGATCATGGCCACGGGCCAGGTCTTCGACGGCGCCGACGAGGTCATGGGCTACTACCGCACGACCCGCCAGGCGTTCCCCGACCAGCGCCACGACAACGTCCGCACCCACGTCTCCGACGAGACGATCGTCGTCGAGTTCGACCTGCTCGGCACCAACCTCGGCGAGTTCTACGGCATGCCCCCGACCGGCAAGTCCTTCCGAGTCCCGGTCATCGCCGTGTTCTTCTTCGAGGAGGACCGCATCGTCAACGAACGCGTCTACTTCGACAGCGCGAGCCTGGTCAACCAGATCGGCCGCGGCGAGCTGCTCGCCGGGGTGGGCCAAGACCTGTGATCGCGGCGCCGCCGCCCCGGGACCACCGCCGAGGAGGAACCCCGATGAGCCGTCACGAATCCCGCCGCTCCCAGGAAGAACGGCGCGACGAGGCCGAACGGCGCCTGCTCGACGCCGCGGCGGAGCTGATCGGCGAAGTCGGCCCGTCGAAGGTGACGCTGGCGGCCATCGGGGAACGCGCCGGGTACAGCCGGGGCCTGGCGACGCACCACTTCGGTTCGAAACCGGCGCTGATGGAGCGGCTCGTCGACTCGGTGACGGACCGGTTCCGGGAGGTGCTGCGCCCGGATGCCCCGGCGGCCTCGACGGAGGATGCGGCGCTGGACCTGATCCGCACGTACTTCGCCGTCCTCGCCGACCTCCCCGCCCCGAACCGGGCGCGGCTGCTGCTGTGGGCGGACGCGGCGGCCACCGCGTCCGCGGACGCGCGCCCGGCGATGATCTCGGCGGACCGGGTGTTCCGCGAGGAGATCACGCGGGTCCTGGAACGCGGCAAGGCCATCGGCGAGATCCCCGACTCCGTCACTCCCGGCGGGCTGGCCACCGTGATCATCGGAATGCTGCGCGGTGTCGCGCTGGAGTCGATGCTCGACGACACCGTCGATCTCGACGCCTGCCGCGCGGAGGCCGAACAGCTGATCACCACCCGGCTGGCAGGACGGCGCTCCGGATCCGACTCGCCGGATCCGGAGCGATCGGGCACACCTGATCTCTCCCGTTGACTACAGTTCGCTGACCGCCGTCCGCGACGTCGCCGGAACGAGCGCACAGGAGCGCATCGGTTCTCCGCCAACGGTTCCCGTTCATCGGCCCAGTGAGAAATGAGGACTCCGTGAAAGTGCACCACCTCAACTGCGGCACCATGCACTCGCTGATCGCACCGCTGATCTGCCACGTGCTGCTGATCGAGATCGAGGGCGGCCTGACGCTCGTCGACACCGGTTTCGGCTTGCAGGACATCGCGGCCCCGGCTCAGCGCCTCGGAATGATCCGACACCTGAACCGCCCGGCGTTGGCGCCCGAGGAGACCGCGGCCCACCAGGTCGAACGGCTCGGCTTCAGCCGGAACGACGTGCGCCACATCGTTCTCACACACTTCGACTCCGACCACATCGGCGGCCTGTCCGACTTCCCGGACGCCCAGGTGCACCTCACCGCCGACGAGGCCGCCGGGGCACTGCGCCCGTCGTCCGGGCAGGAACGGTCCCGATACCGTTCCGCCCAATGGGCGCACCGCCCGAACCTCGTCGAGCACCGCCCGGACGGCGAAGCGTGGCGAGGTTTCGCGGCGGCGAAGGAACTCACCGGCATCTCCCCCGGCATCGTGCTCATCGCGCTGCCCGGCCACACCCGAGGGCATGCCGCCGTCGCGGTGGACGCGGGTGAGCACTGGGTGCTGCACGCCGGTGATGCGTTCTTCCACCGGAGCACGCTCGACGGCGGCTCGGCACCCACCGCGCTGCGCGTGCAGGAGGCCGCCATCGCCCACGACCGGGCGAAGGTCCGCGACAACCACGCCCGCCTCGCCGAACTCCACCAGCGCGGCGAACCGGAGCTGGCCATCATCTGCGCGCACGATCCGGTGCTGCTCGAGAAGATGCGGGGCTGAACTCCTCCCGGAGGTCACGGGTCGACGAGGTGGCGCAGGTAGGCGTCCGGGTTCGCGAGGTAGCGGGCCCAGTGGTCGACCTGGTCCAGGTCCGCCCACGTCGTCCGCCGCAGCCCGTGTTCGCCGACTTCGAGGACGTCCGCGCCGGGCACGCCAGCCAGGATCGGCGAGTGGGTGGCGCAGATGACCTGCGCGCCGGATTCCCCGATCTCGTGCAGCAGCGCCACGAGCCGCAGGCACGCGCTGAACGACAGACCCGCCTCCGGCTCGTCGAGCACGTAGAAACCCCGTGCCCGCAACATGTGGTGGAAGACGGCGAGGAACCCTTCGCCGTGGCTCATGCGGACGGTGTCCGCGTCCCAATAGCCGGGCGCTCCCGCGAGGTTGCGGATCATCTCGAACGCGGTCTCCGCGCGCAGGAAGAAACCGCGCTTCCCGGTTCGCGACCCGGCGCGCATCTTGGCGCCCGCGGAGGTCGTCTCCAGTTCGAGCACCTCGCCGAGCGGCGTCTTGGGCCGGTTGCTCGCGTACTTGCGGCCCGCCTTGCCGCCGTAGGAGTCGAGCCCGAAGCCTTCGGCGATGGCCTCGACCAGCGTCGACTTCCCCGAGCCGTTCTCGCCGACCAGCATCGTCACGGGCTTGGTGAAGGTGATCCCGCGCTCGGCCACCTCCCGCACGCACGGCACCGAGAACGGCCACGACCGCCACGTCTCGGGGTGGCGGGCCGTCCGGACCCGCGCCCGCTGAACGAACACCGCACCTCCCGAGGAAACCGCACAACTGTTCGATCCAGGATGCCACAGCGCCGCTGTTCCCGTCTCGGGCCGGTCCACGCGGAGAGCCACCGGGCGCGCCGGGGGAAATGCGAGCAGCCGTCACCGGAACCCGGTGCCGAGCATGTCGGGCCCGGCCTGGGCGAGGCGCTGACGCGGCAGGTTCCACAGCGCCTCCGCGACTCCGGCGCGGACGCCCGAAAGCGAGTAGCGCACGAGGCGAACAATTGCTCATAATTGAGCCATGACCTGCACAGATAAAGGTCATATCCGCCTCGAATCCGTTCGGGATCCGCACTCGACCAAGGTGAAATCGCCCATGCAGCACACGATCCTCGACCGCGTGGACCGGGTCGCCGACGACGTCGCCGCCCTCGTACTCCGCGGGGCGGACGGCCCGCTGGCCCCCTGGACGCCGGGCGCGCACGTCGACCTGTCGCTGCCGAACTGGCTGACCCGGCAGTACTCGTTGTGCGGCGACCCGGCCGATCGGGAGCACTACCGGGTCGCGGTGCGGCTCGACCGGCTCAGCCGCGGCGGTTCGGAGTACGTGCACCTGTTCCTGCGCGAGGGCCGGAAGCTCGAAGTGTCGTTGCCGCGCAACAACTTCCCGCTCGTCCCCGCGCCTGAGCACTTGTTCGTCGCGGGCGGGATCGGCATCACCCCGATGCCGCCGATGCTGCGCGCCGCCGCCGAAGCGGGCGCGGCGTTCACCTTGGTGTACGCCGGGAAGTCCGCCGAGAGCATGCCGTTCGCCGCCGAACTCCGCTCGGAGCACGGCGACCGGGTGCGGCTGGTCGCCACCGAAGCGCAGGGCAGGCCGGACTTCGCGGCGCTCGCCGCAGAGCTGAGCCCGGACGCGCAGGTCTACTGCTGCGGACCGGCACCGATGCTCGACGCCGCCGAGGCCGCGTTCCCCGCCGAACGCCTGCACGTCGAACGATTCCGGCCCGCCACCAAGGAATTCGCGCCGAACACGCCCTTCGACGTGCACTGCGCCCGATCAGGACGAACGGTGCAGGTCCCGCCGGACGAGTCCATGCTGGACGCGCTCAACCACGCCGGGAGCCGGATCCCCTCCGGCTGCCGCGAAGGCGTCTGCGGCAGCTGTGAAATCACCGTCCTGGACGGAGAACCCGAGCACCGCGACGACATCGGCGCCCCGGCGGGCCGCCTGTACTCCTGCGTCTCCCGCGCCTCATCCCCCGCTCTCACCGTGGACCTGTGACCCGAAGGCGGACGACGATGCTCCCCAAGATGCGCGCGCCCGAGACCCGCAAGATGATCACGCTGGAAGTGCTCGCGAACACCCGCACGACACCGAACTTCGCCACCATCACCCTCGGCGGCCCCGAACTGGCGCATCTGGAGAACATGGGGCACGACCAGGCGGTGCGGCTGTTCTTCCCCCGCGCCGGGCAGGAGCGGCTCCGGATGCCGGTCTCCTCCGGCAACGCGTGGATGGCGGAACTGCTCCTGCTGCCCAAGTCGCGCCGTCCGCGGGTGCGCAACTACACCATCCGCCGGATCCGCCCGGAGCGCGGCGAGCTGGACATCGAGTTCGCGCTGCACGGCGACGCACCCGCCTCCGACTGGGCCCGGCGAGCCCGCCCCGGAGATCGGGCGGGGATCTTCGACCTGGGCATCACCTACCTGCCTCCGGCCGACGCCGCCTGGCAGCTGCTGGCCGGAGACGAGAGCGCGGTGCCCGCGATCCTGGCGATCCTGGAGCACGCCCCGGAATCGCTGGTCGCGGACGTGTTCCTGGAGGTCCCGGAAAGCGGGGACATCCGCCGCGACATCATCGCGCCGGAAGGGGCCCACGTGCGATGGCTCGCCCGCGACGGCGCCGGCGACCTCCCCGGAACTCTCGCGCTGGCGGCGGCGAAACGAGCTCCGCTGCGACCGGGCCGCTCCTACACCTGGACCGCGGGCGAGACCAAGCTGCCCACCGGCCTGCGCCGCCACCTGGTGCAGGAGCACGGCGTGCCGAAGTCCGACATCGCGTTCTTCGGCTACTGGCGCCACGGCCGCTCCAGCCCCGGCTGAGGGGGGAGCGTCGGCACTCCTCCCCCGCTCACGCTCCGGGGCCACCTCTTCCGTTCATGGCGCGGGCCACGGCTCACGTCCCGCATCGGGACGCACGAGCGGGACCGGCCGAGCGGCGCGGGGGAGGGTGGGCACCGCTCGGCCGGGACCGACGTCGGCCGGGGCTTCCGGACGCCGGCCTGGGTGCCTCGCCGGGGCGCTCGCGGTCCGGGGTCACGAGCGCCTCCGGCGAGGCGCGGCTCACCGCTGGTCGGGGCACGGCGGCGAGCCGCGGTTCAGGGGATCTCCCGCCGTCACGCGGCGTTCGAGGGGCCCCACTGCTCGGGCGATGCACGAAATGAACGACGTTCGGCGAGGACGGCCAAGGCGGTGCGGAACACGGCGATGCGCACCGGCTCCGGATCCGCCCCGCCTACGACCGCGGCGACGCACGAACCGCACACTTCCCGCCCGTCACTCGGCAACGGCACGTCGAGAATCCGCCGCGTCCGCCCGCTAATCGGATGCCCGCACGCCCCGACGATCACCGGCCCGGCCGTGTCCCGCGCGACCACGTGCCAAGTCCCGCACCATTCGGAGGTCACCCAGGCCCGGCGACGAACCGAGTCCGAACTCATGGACCAGGCTCCACGCGCAGCACCGAACCGACCTCGATCACGGCAGCACCTGCGGCGTTCTCCTCTCCCAGAGCCAAAATCCGCGAACAGGCCATGCACGGCATTCCCACGACGCCGTCGAGGACCTCGACCTCATCGACCCCGAGCACCGCATCGCACATCGCGCGGTACTCCTCCAGAAACGGCCCGGTCGCCACGTGCACCACCCGCCGCGCCTCCCCCACGACTCCACCCCGAAACCGAACCCGCACCGGCCCGCTCACGGCTCGGTCACGGTGACCGATGCGCGCTCGCGGAAGGAACCGACTACGTGGCTCGACCCGCAGACCGTCTGCCCAACGGTCATCTCCCCTGGTCGACATCCTCATGGCACATGGCCTCCTGTTCGTACAAATCGGTTCCTCGTGTCCGCACGGCTCCAACTCGTCATGCCGGGACCCTCGATGACGAAGAATTCGCCGTGCCCACAGCATTCAGCGCGCTCGCCCTCCCCGGAACGGCCTAGGGACGTACCCGGCACGCACTTATGGCGTACGCGATCGCCGATGACTGGATTTCACGGGGAGTCGTCGTGGAACATCAGAACGTGACCATTACTCGTTGGACCGGACTCGAAGCGAAGTTGCTCCGCCAGTCCTTGCGGCTTACCGTCACCGACTTCGCCGCCCTGCTCGGGGTAAACCCGCGAACGGTCAACAAGTGGGAAGCACGCTGCACTCGGATCACCCCACTTCCGGAGATGCAATCGGCGCTCGACACCGCTCTGCGGCACGCTGACGCTGACGCGGCCGAGCGGTTTCGCGAACTTCGCGACCATGAGGGCGCACATCGGGCACCCGAACCTGACGCCGAGCAAGTGCACCCGCACGATGTCGAACTTGCGCAACTCGGCGACTTCATCGGCGAGGACATGGCTTCACGCCGAGCATTTCTGAACCTGACGCTCTTGACCGGAGCAGCACTCGTGATTCCGGTTCGCCGATGGGCGGCTTCCACCCCGCTCACCTCCTTGGTACCGGGAAAGATCGGGGCCGAGGAGATCGATGGATTGGAACGCGCCGTCGAGCTCTTTCGCCACTGGGACGCGTCCGGCCACGGCGGCCTCCACCGCAAAGCGGTCGTAGGACAACTGCACGGTGTCATCGATGCGATTCAACATCGGCGTCCGGCTTCCGAGCGACGACGTCTCTTCACCATCGCCGCCGAGCTCTCTCAACTCGTCGGCTGGATGACCTACGACGCGAGTCTGCCCGCCAGCGCACAGCGCTACTTTCTCTTCGCACTTCGCGCGTGCGAGCAGGCCACGGACGTGGAACTCGGGGCGAAGATCGTGGGTGACATGGCGCAACTTTCCAAGAGCCTTGGCAACTACGACGACAGCCTCGGCTTGGTGAGAACCGCATTGGCGACCCTCCCCCGGACCGCCAACCCCCTCGTTCGGGCTGAACTGCTCGGACACGAGGCGTGCACCTACGCCAGATTCGGTTCCGAGGACGCGACCAGCACTCGACGGTCCGTCGATGCTGCGATGGACGCGTTCGACCAGATGGCACCGGCCGACCACCGAGCTTGGAATCGATACATGGATCGAGCCGAACTCGACAGTCTCGCCGCTTCCGCCTACATCCAGCTCGCGCTTCGGGAAGGACGCTCCACGTCTTCTGCCACCGATGCCGAGCACCACGCGGTCAACGCCACCCTCGTTCGTCCAGCGAACAGGGTGCGCAGCCGCCTGTTCGATGATGTGCGCTTGAGCAAAGTACGCCTGGCCCAACGCGAACCCGAGGAATCCACCGAACTCGCCGATCGAGCCTTGACCCGAGCCATGGCGATCAGCTCCCCGCAGGCTATTCACCGCCTGCGAGTTCACAGCCGGACCCTCACTGCCGGTTACGGTGATCTGGCCGTAGTGCGAGCGTTCTCGGCTCGCTTGAGCGAACACCTGCACCAGAGCGACCAGAAAGTGAGCGACATCCATGCCTGAACCCGCGATCACGATCCAGCGCGTGCCGGTCGAGCAGGCGGGAGAACTCCAGGATGAGCTCGGGGAGGCTTATCGCGACGCCTTCTCCGAAGCGCCCTACCACTACGGCGACGAACACGTGCGCCTGTTCACGAAGCGGTTCGGCGTTCAACACCTGCGCGCGGGCGCCGCACTCGTCGTCGCCCGCGCCGAAGCGGGCGAGGTGGCGGGCTTCGGCTTCGGCTTCACCATGCCGACCGGCGCACCGTGGTG
The DNA here is from genome assembly GCF_026241095.1 of Saccharopolyspora sp. NFXS83. Classification (GTDB taxonomy): domain Bacteria; phylum Actinomycetota; class Actinomycetes; order Mycobacteriales; family Pseudonocardiaceae; genus Saccharopolyspora_C. Next base: position 99,236 of record NZ_JAPFGB010000004.1, read on the forward strand.
GAGCGACCTGACCGGTGAGCTCGACCCGTCGATCACGGATGAACCAGAGGGGCGCACCTTCGCTCTGACCGAACTCCTCGTCCGACGACCGTGGCGGGGCCAGCGAGCCGCCACCCGGCTCCACGACCAGCTTCTCAACGGTCGACACGAGCAACGCGCGACCCTGACCGTGCGGCCCGCCGCCACCGCGGCTCAGCACGCCTACGCCAGCTGGGGATGGCGCAAGATGGCGCAGAAGCACAACCCGCAGCCCGGCTCCCCCCTGGTCGACATCCTGCTCAAAGACCTCCGACCCTGATCCCCCCTTCAAACCCGCACGCTCTCGGGAACCCGCAGGGGGCCAACGTCGAGCGGCCACGGCGGGCCGACCCGTTCGACGAGCCGCGGACCGTCAGGGGTGCGGATTACGCTGCGGTGCATGGACTTTCGGGATGAGGCGCTGGATCAGCTCGACCTCTACTGGGGACAGTGGCGGCCTCGGCTGGACGGGCTCAGCGACGCGGAGTACTTCTGGGAACCCGTCGACGGGTGCTGGTCGGTGCGGGAGACCGAACGCGGCTGGGAGTTCGACTTCGCGTTCCCCGCTCCCGACCCGGCGCCGTTCACGACGATCGCCTGGCGGCTGTGCCACATCGCCGACCACGTCTTCGCGATGCGGGTCTCGAACCACTTCGGCGACGGCTCCTACCGGATCGACCACCACCACTACCCGAGCAGCGCCGCCGACGCCCTCGCCCACCTGGACCGGCACCACGAGCTGTGGCGCGAGGGCATCGGGTCCATGCCCGCGGAGCGCTGGTCGCAGCCCGTCGGAGCGGCCGAAGGGCCGTACGCCGACCGGAGCTACCTGACGCTCGTGCTGCACCTGAACCGGGAGCTGTTCCACCACGGCGGTGAGGTCGGCCTGCTGCGCGATCTGCACCGGTTCTCCTCCGCCACGGCGTGATCTCCCGCGCACGGCGGTACTGCTCGCCGAGGGCTCCGTGATCGAATGGGCTGCGCACAGTCACACCGGAGCCGGAGCGAGCATGTCGACAGGGCAACAGAAGAAGCAACGCACACCGGTGTGGATCACCGTCGTGGCCGCCGTGATCATCGGGGGCGGCTGGTTGGTGTTCGAATCCGGCCTGCTGGACCGGGTGCTCGCCACCGACTCCGCGACCAGCACCGCGTCGGCGGGCGAGGCGACCGGGCAGCTCGCGGAGCTCAAGGTCGAACCCGAAGGCTCCATGGACGGCTACTCCCGCGACAGCTTCGAGCACTGGATCCCCGCGCCGGACGCGGGGAAGAACTGCAACACCCGCGAAGCGGTGCTGCGCCGCGACGGGGAGAACGTGCAGGTGAACAACTCCTGCGAGTCGACGTCGGGCAGCTGGGTCAGCACCTACAGCGGCGAGACCGTCGCCGACGACTCCGACGTCGACATCGACCACATGGTGCCGCTGGCCAACGCGTGGCGAAGCGGCGCCGACGAGTGGACCGACGAACGCCGCGAGCAGTTCGCCAACGACATGGACATCCCGCAGCTCGTCGCCGCCGACAAGCGCTCCAACCGGTCGAAGGGCGACAAGGACCCGTCGAAGTGGCGGCCCATCGAGTCCGCGTGGTGCGAGTACTCCACGGACTGGGTCACCGTGAAGCACTCGTACGGCCTGTCCATCACCACCGCCGAGAAGTCGGCGTTGCAGGAGATGCTCGCCACCTGCGGCTGAGAGGAGCGCGAGGATGCGCTTGGGGTTGGGACTTCCGCAGTTCGGGACGTTCGCGCACCCGGACCACGTGCGCACCGTCGCCGCGGAGGCCGAGGCCATGGGTTTCGCCAGCCTCTGGGCCGGGGAGCGGGTGCACGCCCCGTACGAGCTGCTGACGCCCTACCCCGGCGGGGACGGGACGATGCCCGCGCAGATGCGGGCCGGGCTCGACCCGCTGCTGACGTTGAGCATCGCGGCCACCGCCACCACGCTGCCCCGGCTGGGCACAAGCACGCTCAGCGCCCCGCTGCACTCGCCGATCCAGCTGGCCCGCGGCCTCACCGGGCTCGACCTGCTCAGCTCCGGCCGGCTCATCGCCGGGCTGGGGCTGAGCTGGTCCCGCGACGAGTACAACGCCGCCGGGGTGCCGTGGACGGAACGCGGCGCGCGGCTGGACGAGACCCTCGACGTGCTCGGCGCGGCGTGGGGCCCGGATCCGATCGAGCACCGCGGCCGGTTCTGGACGATCAGCGCGGGCGACTTCCAGCCGAAACCGCAGCGCAAGATCCCCGTCTACCTCGGCGGCGGCTCGGATGCGGCGCTGCGCCGCATCGCGCGCCGCGCGGACGGCTGGCTGGCGATCGCACTGCCGCTGGACGCCCTCGGCCGCATGCTTCGCGCGCTGCGCGAACACCCCCGCGACGCCGGGCTCGCCCCGGTCCGGACGGTGCTGCGGGTGAACCCCGAACTCGGCCCACCCGGTTCCCGCCCCGTGCAAGGCCCCGTGGAGCAGATCGTGGACTACCTGCACGCCGCCGCCGAACTCGGCGTCGAGGAAGCGTTCATCGACCTCCAGTTCACCTGCACCACGGTCCCCGAACTCCTCGACAACGCCGCCCGCTTCCACAGCACCTTCACCCCCTGACGCCCGGTCCACCCACGGCAGAACCATGCTCTGCGGCGAAGAGCTGCCCTGCGGCGAAGCCGTGCAGTGGGCGGCGAAGCCAGCCTGCCCTGCGGCCGAAGGCCGCGCCCGTGTGCGCGCCAGCGCACGCTGAAAAGCCGGCCACCCGCGGGTTCTCAGCCGGTCTCTCGCGGAGACGGCTTTTTCCCTCGTGGCGGAGCCACTCGGGAAAACGTCCCGCAGCGAGAAGACAGCTGAGGTTCCGCCACCCGGACACAAGCAAAACGAGCCCGAACCCCGCTCCAGGGTCTAGCGGACATACCGGCTAGTCGGTACGGTCCGAGTCATGGTGTCCAGCGACCCCTCGATCAAAGCGGTGATCTTCGACTACGGCGGGGTGCTCACCACGCAGGGCCGGGTCGCGATCAACGCGTGGACCCGCGCCGAGCGGATCAAGCCGGAGACGTTCTCCGCCGCGCTCAAGGAATGGCTGTCCCGCAGCGCCCCATCGGGCACGCCGATCCACCGCTTGGAGACGGGCGAGATCTCCGGCGCCGAGTTCGACCGGCTGCTCGCGGCGCGGCTGCACACCGTGGACGACGAACCCGTCGCGCCGGACGGGCTGATGGCGCGGATGTTCTCGTACATGCGGCCGGACGACGCGATGCACCGGCTGGTCGCCGACTTGCGCGAAGCAGGTCAGCGCACGGCGCTGCTGTCGAACAGCTGGGGCAACAACTACCCGTGGGACACCTTGAACGGGCTGTTCGAGCTGGCCGTCATCTCCAGCGAGGTGGGCTTGCGCAAGCCGGACCCGCGGATCTACGAGCTCACCTTGGACCGGCTCGGCCTGCGCCCGCAGGAGGCCGTGTTCGTCGACGACGGCGCACCGAACATCGAGGCCGCCGAGGAGCTCGGGCTGCGCGGCGTGCTGCACACCGACGCCGCCAAGACGCGCGCCGAACTCGGCGGACTGCTGCCACGGCTAGGACCCGACATCGCGGAGGAGACCGAATGAGCGACGACCTGCCCGGACTCGACCTCACCCGGTTGCGCGAGCACCTCGACCGCGAACTGCCGGGCCTCGTTTCCGGGCCGCTGACCGGGCAGCTCGTGCAAGGCGGGCGTTCGAACCTCACCTACGTCGTCGGCGACGGGGCGCAGAGCTGGGTGGTGCGCCGGCCTCCGTTGGGGCACGTGCTGGCGACCGCGCACGACATGAGCCGCGAGCACCGGGTGATGTCGGCGCTGGCGGGCACCTCGGTGCCGGTGCCGCGCACGCACCTGATGTGCCAGGACGACGGCGTGCTGGGCGCCCCGTTCTACGTGATGGAGCACGTGCCGGGGACCGTGTACCGCTCCCCCGAGCTCACCGCGAACCTGAGCGTCGAGCAGCGCCGGGACTTGTCGCTGCGGCTGATCGACGTGCTCGCCGACCTGCACACGCTGGACCCGGAGCAGGTCGGGCTGGGCGACTTCGGGCGTCCGGACGGCTTCCTGGAGCGCCAGGTCCGCCGCTGGAGCAAACAGCTCGCCGCGTCCCGCAGCCGTGAACTCGCCGACATCGACCGGCTCGCCGAGCTGCTCGGCGCGCGGGTCCCGGCCACCCGGCGCACCGGGATCGTGCACGGCGACTACCGGCTGGACAACGTGCTGGTCGGGGACTCGCTGGAGATCAGCGCGGTGCTGGACTGGGAGATGGCGACGCTCGGCGATCCGCTCACCGACGTGGGGTTGCTGGCCGTGTACTGGGAAGGGCTCGACGGCATCGAGAACAACCCCATCGCCAAGGGCATCGGGCCGGAGTACGACTTCCCGCCGGTGCGCGAGCTGTGGCAGCGCTACGCCGAGCGCAGCGGGATCGATCTGTCCGATGTGGAGTGGTACCGGGCGTTCGGCTTCTTCAAGCTCGCGGTGATCAGCGAAGGCATCCACTACCGCTACGCCCACGGACAGACCGTCGGCGACGGCTTCGAGCACATCGGGGCGCTGGTCCCACACCTGGTCTCCCAGGGCCTGTCCGCACTCGACGAGGAGGCATGACATGGACTTCGGCTACGACGCCCGCACCGAGGAGTTCCGCGGCAGGCTCGCGGAATTCATGGAGGAGCACATCTACCCGGCGGAGCCGGTGCTGCACGAGCAGCTCGCCGCCTCCGTGGACCCGTGGGCGCACGCACCGATCATCGAGGACCTCAAGGCGAAGGCCAAGGACGCGGGCCTGTGGAACCTGTTCCTGCCCGGCGAGCACGGCGCGGGGCTGACGAACCTCCAGTACGCGCCGCTGGCCGAGATCATGGGGCGCAGCCCGCACCTGGCTCCCGAGGTGTTCAACTGCTCCGCGCCGGACACCGGCAACATGGAGGTGCTGACGGAGTTCGGCACCGAGGCGCAGCGCGAGCAGTGGCTTGATCCCCTGCTGGCCGGGGAGATCCGGTCCGCGTTCTGCATGACCGAACCGGAGGTGGCGTCCTCGGACGCCACCAACATCGGCACCCGCATCGAGCGCGACGGCGACTCCTACGTCATCAACGGCCGCAAGTGGTGGTCGTCCGGGGCGATGAGCCCGCGTTGCAAGATCCTCATCGTGATGGGCAAGTCCGATCCGGACGCGCAGCGGCACCGCCAGCAGAGCCAGATCCTGGTGCCCGTCGACACGCCCGGTGTGCGGATCAAGCGCGGCATGCACGTGTTCGGCTACCACGACGGCGACCACGGCGGGCACGCCGAGATCGTGTTCGACAACGTGCGGGTCCCGGCCGAGAACATCATCTCCGGGGAAGGCGAGGGCTTCGCCATCGCGCAGGCCCGGCTCGGTCCGGGGCGCATCCACCACTGCATGCGCGCCATCGGCATGGCCGAACGCGCCCTGGAGCTCATGTGCCGGCGCACCCTGCGGCGCACCGCGTTCGGCGGTCCCATCGCCGATCAGGGCGTGGTGCAGCAGTGGATCGCCGACGCGCGCATCAGCATCGAGACGAACCGGCTGCTCACGCTGAAGACTGCGTGGCTGATGGACACCGTCGGCAACAAGGGCGCGCACACCGAGATCCAGTCGATCAAGGTGTCGGTGCCGGAGATGGTGACGCGCATCGTGGATCGCGCCATCCAGGCGCACGGCGCGGCCGGTGTCAGCCAGGACACGCCGCTGGCTTCGCTGTACGCGCACGCCCGCACCCTGCACATCGTGGACGGCCCGGACGAGGTGCACCGCCGCTCCCTCGCCCGCCGCGAACTCAAGCAGTACCGCTGAAGATCCTGCCAGAGTGACCTGCGCGGGGGTCGTCCAGCGGAACCTCAGCGGGTTCCTCGCTGAGAACCCGCCGGTGGTCGGCCTGCTCAAGCTGGTCACTGCTCAGCGGCTCCGCCGCTGACAAGACGACGAAGACTTTGCAAAACTCGTCACCATCTGGAAACCCGACGACGAAGTGAGGGAACCATGCCGCAGAAGACCGCGATCGTCACCGGTGCCGCCCGTGGGATCGGTGCGGCCACCGCGAAACGGCTCGCCCAGGACGGGTTCGCCGTGGCGGTGATCGACCTCGACGAGCAGCAGTGCGCCGAGACGGTGTCGGCGATCGAGTCCGCGGGCGGCAAGGCGCTGGCCGTGGGGGCCGACGTCAGCGACTCCGACCAGGTCACCGCCGCCGTGGAGCGGGTCGCCGCCGAGCTCGGCGCGCCCGTGGCGCTGGTGAACAACGCGGGCGTGCTGCGGGACAACATGCTGTTCAAGATGTCCGACTCCGACTGGGACACCGTGATGTCGGTGCACCTGCGCGGGGCGTTCCTGATGAGCCGGGCCACCCAGAAGTACATGGTCGAGGCCAAGTGGGGCCGCATCGTGAACCTGTCCAGCACCTCGGCGCTGGGCAACCGCGGCCAGGCCAACTACTCCACGGCGAAGGCGGGGTTGCAGGGCCTGACCAAGACGCTCGCGATCGAGCTCGGCAAGTTCGGCGTCACCGCGAACGCCATCGCGCCCGGCTTCATCGCCACCGACATGACCAAGGCGACCGCCGAGCGCGTCGGTGCCTCCTTCGAGGACTTCTCGAAGGCCGCCGTCTCGACCATCCCGGTGGCCCGCGCCGGTGAGCCGGACGACATCGCCAACGCCGCCTCCTTCTTCCTCGACGAGCGCTCCGGCTTCGTCTCCGGCCAGGTCCTGTACGTGGCGGGCGGCCCCCGCGACTGACTGCTCCTCTTGCAGGATCCGCGTAGGTGTCCGGGTGGCGGAACCTCCAGCGGTTTCCTCGCCGCGGGACCGATCTCCGCCACGGGGGACATCGCCGTCCTCGCGGGGAAACCGCTGAGTACCCGCCGGTGGTCGTCTTGCTCTGGCGGTCGCTGCTGGGCGGCTCCGCCGCTGACGAGACACGGACGAGGAACCCGGCTCGCCTGGAACGCGGACGTGCTCGGAGTCGTCCCCAGCAGCGCAAGAGCAACCCCGGCACGAGCACGAAGGAGTGCTGAGATGACCGACGCAGCCGAACTGCGCGCCGCAGTGCGGGATTTCCTCGCCGAGCACGATCCCGGTGGTGACCGGCTGGAGTTCCTGCGGGCCCGGTTCGACGCCGGGCTCGCGTGGGTGAACTACCCGGCCGGGCTCGGCGGCCGGGACGCGCCGCGCGAGTTGCAGACCGTCGTCGACGCGGAGTTCGCCGCCGCGGGAGCGCCGGACAACGCCCCGTCGCGCAACGGGATCGGGCTCGGCATGGCCGCGCCCACGATCCTGCGCTTCGGCACCGACGAGCAGCGCGCCCGCTACCTCCGCCCGCTGTGGACGGGCGAGGAGATCTGGTGCCAGCTGTTCAGCGAACCGGGTGCCGGCTCGGACCTGGCGGCGCTCGCGACCCGCGCGGTGCGCGACGGCGACGACTGGATCGTCGACGGCCAGAAGGTGTGGACCTCGTTCGCGCACAAGGCGAAGTGGGCGATCCTGGTGGCCCGCAGCGACCCGGACGCGCCGAAGCACAAGGGCCTGTCGTACTTCGTGTGCGACATGACCGACCCCGACGTGGAAGTGCGCCCGCTGCGCCAGATCACCGGCGAGGCCGAGTTCAACGAGGTGTTCCTCAACGGGGTGCGCATCCCCGATTCCCAGCGGCTCGGCGAGATCGGCCAAGGCTGGCAGGTCGCGATGGGCACCTTGATGAACGAGCGCGTCGCCATCGGCGGCGGCAACACCGGGCGCGAGTCCGGCATGATCGGCGTGGTCGCGCGGGAATGGCGCGACGACCCCGAGGTGCGGACTCCCGGTGCGCACGACCGGCTGCTGCGGCTGTGGGTGGAGGCGGAGGCGACCCGGCTCACCGGGCAGCGGCTGCGCCAGCAGCTCGCCGTCGGCACCCCCGGGCCGGAAGGGTCCGCGGTGAAGCTGGCGTTCTCCCGGCTCAACCAGGAAATCTCCGGCTTCGAACTGGAACTGCTCGGCGAGCAGGGCCTCGCCTACGGGGACTGGACGCAGCGCCGCCCGGAGACCGTCGACTTCACCGGCCGCGACCCCGGCTACCGGTACCTGCGGGCGAAGGGCAACTCCATCGAGGGCGGCACCTCCGAGGTGCTGCGCAACGTCATCGCCGAGCGGGTGCTGGGGCTGCCGCCGGAAATCCGCACGGACAAGGACGTGCCGTGGAAGGAGCTGCCGCGATGAGCACCGACCTGCTCTACACCGAGGTCGAGGAGGACCTGCGCGCCGCGGTGCGCCGCGTGCTGCGGGACCGCTGCGAGGTGAGCACCGTGCTCGCCCGCTGCGAATCCGACGAGCCCTACGACCTGGCGCTGTGGCGAACGCTGGCCGGTGAGCTGGGCGTGGCCACGCTCGCGGTGCCCGAGGAGCTCGGGGGCGGCGGAGCCGGAGTCCGCGAACTCGCCGTGGTGGCCGAGGAACTCGGCCGCTCCGTGGCGCCCGTGCCGTTCCTCGGCACCGTGCTCGCCACCGCCGCGCTGACCGCGGCCGATGCGACCGAGCCGATCGCCGAGATCGGCGCGGGAACGCTGGTGACGACCCTCGCCGTCGGGCTCGCCACCCGGCCGTCCGCGCGGATCGAGCCCACCGTGCGGGTGGAAGGCGGGGCGCTGACCGGAACCGCGACCGCCGTTGTGGACCTGGAGGTCGCCGACCGGGTGCTGGTGCCCGCGACCGGCGCGGACGGCACCGGCCTGTACCTGGTGGACACCGCCGACGCCGGAGTCGCCCGGACTCCGGTGACGCCGCTGGACCTGACGCGGCGGTTCGGCACGCTGGAGCTGACCGGGGCCCAGGCCTGGCTGGTCGCGGCGGACGCGGCTCCGGTGCTGCGGCGGGCGTTGCTCACCGCGGCCGGAGTGCTGGCCGCCGAACAGGTCGGCCTCGCCCAGCACAACCTCGATTCCACAGTGGAATACGTGCGGACCCGCTACCAGTTCGGCCGTCAGATCGGCTCGTTCCAGGCGGTCAAGCACCGGCTGGCGGACCTGTGGTCCGGCGTGAGCACCGCCCGAGCCACCTCCCGCAACGCCGCCGACGCCTTCACCGGCGGCGATGTCGACGCGGAGGCGGAACTCGCGGTCGCTCTCGCCCAGGCCTACTGCTCGGACCTGGCGGTGCTGGCCGTGGAGGAATCCCTCCAGCTGCACGGCGGCATCGGCATGACCTGGGAACACCCCATCCACCTCTACCTGGGCCGGGCCAAGAGCGCCCAGCTCACCTTCGGCACCGCCGAACACCACCGCGCCCGCATCGCCGAGCTCGTCGGCCTGCCGTCGGCCTGAACGGCCTCCCGGACAACTCGACCCTCGTCGCAACAGGAGTACGAATGCGAGTCTTCACCAGCCCGACCGAAGTCCACGAGGCGCTCGGAGCAGAGCTCGGGACGAGCGACTGGCTGACGATCACCCAGGAGCAGGTGGACGGGTTCGCCGACGCCACGTTGGACCACCAGTGGATTCACGTGGACGCCGACCGCGCGGCGCAGGGCCCGTTCGGCGGGACCATCGCGCACGGCTTCCTCACGCTGAGCCTGCTGTCGGCGCTCAACGCGCAGACCTACCGGTTCGAGAACGTCAAGATGGGCATCAACTACGGGCTGAACAAGGTGCGGTTCCCGAACCCGGTGCGGGTCGGCGCGCGGGTCCGCTCGCGCACGAGGCTCGCCGAGATCACCGAGATCGACGGCGGCCTGCAGCTCACCGTCGAGTCCACGGTGGAGATCGAGGGCGCGGACAAACCCGCCTGCGTCGCCCAAGGTCTCACCCGCGTGCTGTTCTGAGCACCCTCCCCCGGCCGCATCGCGCAGCGGTCCGGGGGGGGCGGGTGTTCAGCCGGGGAACGTGCCCGCCCTGCCGAGCAGGGCGGGCACTTCCTTGCCCAGCCGCTCGCCGATCCACGTGCCCGTCTCGGCCAGCGCCGGCCCGTCCAGGCCGGTGCGCACGCCCATTCCGGCGAGCAGGTACTCCAGGTCCTCGGTGGCGATGTTGCCGGTGGCGTTCGGCGCGAACGGACACCCGCCGATGCCGCCGACGCTCGCGTCCAGCGTCGCGGCGCCTTCCTGGAACGCGGCGACGGCGTTGGCGTAGCCGGTGTTGCGGGTGTTGTGGAAGTGGCAGCGCAACGGGACGGCGGGCGCCACCTCGCGGGTGCGCGCCAGCAGGTCCACCACCTGGGTCGGGACGCCGGCGCCGATGGTGTCGGCGAGCGCGATCTCGGCGGGACCCGAGTCCGCGATGCGGCGCGCCAGCTCGGCGACGTGCGCGGCGGAAACCGTTCCCTCGAAAGGACATCCGAAGGAGGCGGCGATCGTCACCGTCGGCCGGATCCCCTCCCGGTGCGCCCGAGCCGCGAGCTCCGACCACAGCGCGAGGCCCTGCTCGGTGCTCATCCCCTGGTTGCGCTCGCTGAAGGTGTCGGTGGCGACGACGACCACGTTCACCTCGTCGACGCCGGCCTCCAGCGCCCGGTCGAAACCGCGGCCGTTGAGCACCAGGCCGATGTAGCTCACGTCCTCGCGGCGCGGCACGGCGGCCATCACCTGCTCGGCGTCGGCCATCTGCGGCACCCGGCGCGGATGCGCGAAGGACACCGCTTCGATGCGCCGCACCCCGGCGGCGATGGCGCGTTCGATCAGCTCGACCTTCATCGCGGCGGGCAGCAACGTCGCCTCGTTCTGCAGCCCGTCGCGCGGCCCCACTTCGACGACCTCGACCTGCCCCGGAAAACCTGCTCGCATCCCCACGCCTCCCTTTCGCGCCAACGTTGACCCCTCCGCGATTTCGCGAGAAATCGAACGACCCGACCCGCGGAACCCCTGGTCGCGACGTTTCGATCGTCCGAGCTCTCGTGAAATCGCGGGAGCCCGCAGGTGGCGGCTCCGCCCACAACCGGGTTGCGGCGGCAGCTCACCGCCCCACTTTCGTACACAATCCTGATCCTCGCATCGTGCACCTCCCTGCATTCAAGCGTCCAGCCCCTTGATTCACCTGGACCCGGTGGCTACTTTGTACACAATTCGAGCCAGGAGGTGGACCGTGTCACAGGCCGCGACGCGGGCGTACTCGGATCTGCGCCAGGCGATCCTCACCGGTGCGCGCCCGGCGGGCACCCGGCTGCGGGAGGAAGAGCTCGCCGAGACCTTCGGGCTCAGCCGCACGCCCGTGCGGGAAGCGCTGCGCCGCTTGGAGGCCGACGGGCTGGTGCGGCTCGTCCCGCACCGCGGCGCCGAGGTCGTGCGGTTCGAGGACGAGGACGTGGACGAGCTGTTCGACCTGCGCTGCCTGCTCGAATCGCACGCCGCCCGCCGCGCCGCCGAACGCGGCGACACCGACGTCGCCGCGCTGCGCGAGCTCTGCGAGCAGATGGAACACCTGCTGCACGACCTCGACGACTCCGGCTACGAGCAGATCACCCGGCTGAACATGGAGTTCCACCGCGCCGTGCACCGCGCGGGCGGGCGCCGCCTGCTGCCGGACCTGCTGTCCCGCGTCATCGACGTGCCGCTAGTGCGCCGGACCTTCCACCAGTACACGGCCGCCGAGCTGGACCGCAGCTTCGCACAGCACCGCGAACTCGTCGACGCCATCGCGGCGGGCGACGGGGACTGGGCGAACGCGGTGATGCAGTCGCACCTGCGCGCGGCCCGCTCCTCGCTGGGCCGGACCCCGCCCGGCGGCACCTCCGCACCCGAGCACGACGCGGAATCCCCCGTACAGCGCACTCCCGACGAAAGGCAGGGCCAGTGACCGCCTCTCCTCCCGGACCGTTGGCCGACCTGCGCGTCGTCGAGACCGGTTCGCTGATCGCCGGGCCGTTCTGCGGCCAGCTGCTCGCCGACTTCGGCGCCGAGGTCATCAAGGTCGAAGATCCCGCCCGCGGCGACCCGATGCGCGAATGGGGCGTGCACAGCGAAGGCACGTCGCTGTCCTGGCCGGTCATCGCGCGCGGCAAGAAGTCCGTGACGTGCGACCTGCGTTCCGCCGAGGGCCAGCGCATCCTGCGCGAGCTGGTGGCGCAGGCCGACGTGCTGGTGGAGAACTTCCGCCCCGGCACGCTGGAGCGCTGGGGCCTGTCCCCGGAGGCGCTGCACGAGATCAACCCCGGGTTGGTGCTGGTGCGCGTCACCGGCTACGGCCAAGACGGGCCGTACTCGGGACGCGCCGGGTTCGGTTCCATCGGCGAGGCCATGGGCGGCCTGCGCCACGTCACCGGTGAGGCGGACCGGCCGCCGAGCCGCACCGGGATCTCGCTCGGCGACTCGTTGGCGGGCACGTTCTCCGCGCTGGGCGCGATGATGGCGCTGCACGCGCGCCAGCGCACCGGCCGCGGGCAGGTCGTGGACACCGCGATCTACGAGGCGGTGCTGGCGTTCATGGAGTCGCTACTGCCGGAGTGGCAGCTCGCCGGGCACCGCCGCGAACGCACCGGCGCGATCCTGCCGGGCATCGCCCCCAGCAACGCCTACCCCACCGCCGACGGCGCCGAAGTGATCATCGGCGCGAACCGGGACACCGTGTTCACCCGCCTGTGCGCGGCGATGGACCGCCCGGAGCTGGCCGCCGAGGACGAGCTCGGCACCCACAGCGCGCGCGGCGAGCGGCAGCGCGAACTCGACGAGCTGATCTCCGCGTGGACCCGCACGCTGCCGACGGACGAGCTGCTGGACCGGCTGCACGAGGCGGGCGTGCCCGCGGGCCGGGTCTACACGGCCGCCGACATGGCCGAGGACCCGCACTTCGCCGCGCGCAAGGCGATCGTGCGGCTGATGCACCCCGAGCTGGGCGAGTTCCCGATGCAGAACGTGGTGCCGCGGCTGTCCGACACGCCCGGCGAGGTGCGCGGCCTCGGACCGGAACTCGGTGAGCACAACGACGAGGTGTACGGCGCGCTGCTCGGCGCCGACGCCCGGCAGCTCGCGCGCTGGCGCGAGGCGAAGGTGATCTGACCCGCAGCTCGCGCGCTGGCGCGAGGCGAAGGTGATCTGACCCGGCCGACCGGACCACTCCTCCGCGAACAGGAGAGACCACGATGGATCAACGACGATCCGCCGACCGCCCGCTGCGCGAACCGATCCGCCACCCCTGGTTGTGGGTCGCGCTCGCGGTCAGCGTGCTGGCCGGCATCCCGCTCTACCTCGCGCCCGGCCTGGTTCGGCCGCTCGTGTTCGGCATACCCGCGTGGCTGGCGATCTCGGTGCTCGCGACGCTGGTGTTCGCCGCGCTGACCAGCTGGATGTGCCTGCGCTGGTGGAACCTCGCGGAACCCGCGGAGGAAGCCGCCCGCGCCGAGGATCGGAGCGCGGCATGACCGGACTCAGCTTCGCCGGGCTCAGCGGCATCATCGTGCTGATCACCTACGCGGTGGTCATGCTGGTCATCGGGTTCTTCGCGGGCAAGGGCGCCGAAGCGGGCAAGAGCGTGCGCGGCTACTACCTCGGTGGCGGCGGGCTCGGCTTCACCGCGCTGTTCTTCACGCTCTACGCGACGCAGTACAGCGGCAACTCCATCGTGGGGTACGCGCCGGAGGCCTACCGGTCTGGATTCCTGTGGTGGCAGTCGGTTCCGTTCATGATCGCCGTCATCGGCGGGTACCTGCTGTTCGCTCCCCGGCTCTACGTCATCGCCAAGCGCGAAGGCTTCGTCACGCCGACCGACTGGGTGCGCCACCGCTTCCGCTCGACGAAGCTCTCGGTGCTGGTGGCGCTGCTGATGCTGTGGGGCCTGGCGAACTACCTGCTGGAGCAGCTGGTCGCGATGGGCCAGGGCATCGCCGGGCTCACCGGGGAGACGGTGCCGTACCAGCTCGGCGTGGTCGTGTTCGTGCTCGTCATGCTGATCTACTCGTGGACCGGCGGGATGCGCGCGGTCGCGTTCACCGACGTCATGCAGGGGATCGCCCTGCTGATCGGGACCGCGGTGCTACTCGGCGGCGCGCTGTACCTGGTCGACGGCGACGTCGCCGGGGTCACCCGGCACCTGGTGGAGACCGCCCCGGAGAAGGCCGGCGTGCCCGCCCGCGAGGACTCGGTGAACTGGCTGTCGATGATCATCATGATCGGGCTGGGCGCCGCGGTGTACCCGCACGCCATCCAGCGGATCTACGCCGCGCGCTCCGAACGCACCCTCAAGCGCTCGCTGGCGATCATGGCGTGGATGCCGCTGGTGACCACCGGAGTCGTCTTCCTCGTCGGCATCATCGGCATCCAGCTGTTCCCCGGACTGTCCGAAACCGGCTCCGAGCAGCTCGTCGGCGTGATCGCCAACGAGGTCGCCGGGATCAACCTGTTCTTCTACATCACCATGATCCTGCTGTTCGGCGGCGTGATCGCGGCGATCGTGTCCACCGCGGACTCGGCGCTGCTGAGCTTCTCCGCGGTGATCTCGCGGGACGTCTACGGCCGCTACCTGAACCCGCGCGCCTCCGAGTACAAGCAGGTGCTGGTCGGCAAGGTCGCCGGGATCGTCGCCGTCGCGCTGCTGCTGGCGCTGGCCTGGAACCCGCCGAGCACGCTGTACAACATCTTCGTGCTCAAGTTCGAGCTGATCGTGCAGCTCGCGCCGGTGTTCATCCTCGGCCTGTACTGGCGGCGGATGGCGGCAGCGCCCGCGTTCTGGGGCATGATCGCCGGCGCCGGGCTGGCGGGACTGCTGACCGTGCTCGACCTGGGCCCGTTCTACGGGGTGCCCGGCGGGCTGGTCGGGCTCGGGCTCAACGTGGCGATCTGCACCGTCGGCTCGCTGCTAGTGCCCGCGCCGACGGAGGAGTCCGTTCCGCGCGGGTTCGCTCCCCCTCTCGTCAGCGGCGGAGCCGCTGAGCAGTGAGCACCGGAGCAAGGCGACCACCCGCTGGTTCTCAGCGGCTTCCTCGTGAGGACCGCGATCGAACGGTCCCGCAGCGGGGAAGCCGCTGAGGTTCCACCACCCGGACACCTGCGCAGGTCGCACGGAAGGGCTCTGCTGGGCTCGCGTTCACAACCTGATGCCCATGCCCGGCCCGAGCGGCAGGTCCGCGAAGTAGAACGCGGTGAGGATCAGGGCCCACAGCAACCAGAACGGCACGACGAACGGCGTCATCCGCGCGACCAGCGTGCCCAGCCCGGCGTTCGGCTCGTAGCGGCGCAGGTACCCCAAGATGATGATCATGTACGGGTTGAGCGGAGTCATGATCTGCGTCGCCGAGTCGCCCACCCGGAACGCCGCCTGCGCGAAACCCGGCTCGAAGCCGAGCAGCGCGAACATCGGCACGAACACCGAGGCCATCAACGTCCACAGGCTCGACCCGGAGATGATGAACAGGTTCAGCACCGAGGCCAGCACCATGAACCCGAGGAACGCCGGATACCCCGCCAGTCCCAGCGCGGTCAGCAGGTTCGCGCCGCCCACGGCCAGCGCCGCGCCCAGGTTCGTCCAGTTGAACAGCGCGATGAACTGGCCGAGCATGAACGCCAGCACCAGGAATCCCGTCAGGTCCCGCAACGCGCCCGCCATCAGCTTCGGCACGTCCGCGGCGCGCGCGACCGCACCCACCTGCACGCCGAACGCGATGCCGGGCACGATGAACGCGAGGAAGATCAGCGTCGTGACGGAGTCCAGCAGCGGCGACTCCGGCAGGAACCCGCCGGAGTCGTTGCGCAGCGGCGAACCGGGCCACAGCACCAGGGCCAGCACCGCCGCGAGCAGGACGGCCGCCGCGACCCCGGCCCACCGCAGACCGCGCCGTTCCGCGGCGCTGAGCACGACGGTGAGCCGCTCGCCCACCTCCGGGCCGCCCTCCCGCTGCACGGACACGTCCACATCGGACTCGGGCACCGCCTCTTCGCGAGGAACACCTCCGCGGACCATCCGCGGCTCGATGACCCGGTCGATCAGGAACCCCGCCAGCAGGGCCAGCAGCACCGAGGACGCCACGTTGAAGTAGTAGTTCGACACCGGCGTCACCGCGGCCCCCGGATCCGGCAGGATCGAGGCGACCTCGTTGCTGATCCCGGAGAACAACGCGTCGAGGCTCGTCACCACCGGCGCCGTCGAATACCCGGCGCCCGCCGCCGCGAACCCGCCGAGCAGGCCCGCGACCGGATGCCTGCCCGCGGCCTTGAACACCATCGCCGCCAACGGCGGCAGGATGATCATCGCGGAGTCGGCCATCACGCTGGAGGTGATGCCGACGAACCCCACCGCGTACGGCAGCACCCAGCGCGGCGCACCGCCGAACGAGGCCCTGATCAACGCCGTGAGCAGCCCGGTCCGCTCCGCCAGCCCCACCCCGAGCATGATCGTGATGACGGTCTCCAGCGGTGGGAAGCCGATGAAGTTCGCGGGCATCTCGGTGAACAGGAACTCCAGCCCCGCACCGGACAACGCCGCCCGCACCGGGGTCTCCTGCTCCGCGCCGGGAATCCGCACCGACACCCCGAACGCGGCGACCGCAGTGGACACCACGGCCACCAGCAGCAGCAAAAAACCGAACAGCAGGAACGGATCGGGCAGCTTGTTGCCCGCCCGCTCGACCAGGTTCAGCACCCGATCAAGCCTGCTCTGCTTCGCGGGTGCGGCGGTGTCGGCCATGCGAACTCCTGCTGCGGTGCGGCGGTCGGCCACGCCCCCGGCACCGCCGGCGGGCGCTGGGAGGAACCTAGTCCTCCGACCGGCGGCGGTGAAGGTGCGAGCCCGACCTCCCGCAGGGCGGGACGGGCGCGCGGGCGGCGCGAACGCCTCCCGCGCGCCCGGTCAGCCGCGCCGCAGCGCCCCGACCGGCTCGCCGATCACACCGAGCGGTCGTAGACGACGCGGCCGACGGTGCTGCCCTCGCCGACGCGGCGGACGCCGTCGGCGACCGCGCCCAGCGGGAGCCGCTCGCTGATCAGCGGGCGGATCAGGCCTTCGTCGGCCAGCCGGGCGAGCTCCCGGTGCGCGTCCACCACCAGCTGCGGGTCGCGCTCGTTGTACAGGCCCCAGTGCAGGCCCACGATCGAGTAGTTCTTGATCAGCGCGTGGTTCAGGCCGGGTGTGGGGATCGTGCCGCCCGCGAAGCCGATGATCAGGATGCGACCTTCGAAGGCGATGCACTTCGTGGAACGCGTGTAGGTGTCGCCGCCCACCGGGTCGTACACCACGTCGGCACCCTTGCCGCCGGTGAACTCCTTGACGACCGGCACGAAGTCCTCGCTCTGCCGGTCCACCACCAGGTCGGCTCCGAGCTCCTTCGCCACCTCGGCCTTCTTCGGCCCGCCGACGACGCCGATCACCTTCGCCCCGGCCGCCTTGCCGAGCTGCACCGCCGCGCTGCCGACACCGCCCGCCGCCGCGTGCACCAGCAGCGTTTCGCCTTCGCGCAGGCCCGCGCGCCGGTGGAGTCCGAAGTGGCCGGTCTGGTAACCGATGAACAGGGAGGCGGCCTCCGCGTCCGACAACGACTCCGGTGCCGGGAAGGTTCGCGGCGCGTCCATCAGCGCCAGTTCCGCGAACCCACCGGTGGGCAGCGCCGCCGAGCCGAGCACCCGGTCGCCCGGCGCGAACCCGGTCACACCCTCGCCGACCTCCACGACCTCACCGCACAGCTCCACGCCCGGCGTGAACGGCAGCGGCGGCTTGATCTGGTACTGGCCGCGGCACAACAGCACGTCCGGGAAGTTCACCGGGGTCGCCAGCACCCGCACCACCAGCTGCCCCTCGCCCGGTCGCGGATCAGCCACCTCGTCGAGCCGCAGCACGTCCTGCGGTTCACCGTTCTCGCTGAGCTGCCACGCCTTCACACGCCACCTCCGAAAGGGAGCTCCGCCGCTCCTCGTTACCGCCCGCGACCGGTCATGGCCGCAGGGATGTCAGCAGCAGATCCGCGAAGTGCTCGCCGATCTGCTCGCCGGTCAGCTCACCGTCGCGCCGGAACCAGGTGCCCAGGTGGTGCACCGAGCCGAAGAAGAAGTCCACGACGAGCTCCGCCGGCTTGTCGGTGCGGAACACGCCCGCCTCCTGGCCTTCCTCGATCAGCGCCCGCACCCGCTCGTGGTAGCGGCGGCGCTGCGCCCGCACCTCGGTGCGCTTGTCCGGGTGCAGCAGGTGCATCGACCGGAAGAAGATCACCGTGTCGTCCAGGTTCGCCGCCGTCGTGGCCACCACGTCCGAGGCCACCGCGTGCAGCCGCTCCGCGACCGGGGCACCGCCGCCCGCGTCCCGTTCCATCCGAGCCGTCTGGACGCGCAGCACCCGCGCGTAGATCTCGTAGAGCAGGTCGTCCTTGGAGCCGAAGTAGTGGTACATCGCGCCCTTGGTGACCCCGGCGGCGTCCACGATCTGCTGCACCGAGGTCGTCTCGAACCCGTGCTCGGCGAACAACCGCGTCGCCGCCGCCAGCAGTCGCTGCGGCACCGTTCCGGCGGCCTCCGGCGCCGTACGAACCTCCGCCATGTGCGCCTCCCTCTCGGGGTCTTCGGAATGACCTGCGTAACGGGTCGGGTGGCGGAACCTCAGCGGTGGTCATCTTCCGCTGGCTGGTCACTGCTCAGCGGCTCCGCCGCCGGCACGACACAGAACAAGAACGTTCCGCATGGCCCCTGCCCCCATCAGGCTAGCGACCGGGAGATCACGCCAGCCCGCGTTGCAGCTTGCGCATGCCGCCGTGCCACTTGGCGGGATCGGTCGCGCGCAGCGCGTAGTACTGCGCCACCTCGGGGTGCGGGAGGATCAGGAACCTGTCGTCCCGCAACGCCGCCAGCACCTCGTCGGCGACCTGGTCCGGTTCGATCGCGGCGTCGGCCAGCAGCTTCTTGCCCGTTTCACCGGTGCCGTCGAGCAGGTTGGTGCGCACGCCCTGCGGGCACAGCGCCTGCACGGTGATGCCGCGGTCGGCGTAGGTGATCGACATCCACTCCGCGAACGCCAGCGCCGCGTGCTTGCTCACCGAGTACGGCGCCGAGCCCAGCATCGTGAGCAGCCCGGCGGCCGAGACGGTCGCCAGGAACCGGCCCTCGCCGCGTTCCAGCCACTGCGGCAGCACCGCTCGAGCCGCGCGCACGTGGGCCATCACGTTGACCTCCAGCGACCGCGCCCACGCGGACTCGTCCGCCTCCGGGCCGCCGCCGTCGGCGACTCCGGCGTTGGCGCAGAACAGGTCGATCCGCCCGTGGCGCTCGGTCGCGGCACCGACCAGGTCGGCCACGCCCTGCTCGCTCGCGGCGTCGCCCGGCACGGCCAGCCCGCCGACCTCGGCGGCCACCGCCCGCGCCGCGTCCGCGTCGAGGTCGTTGACCACGACCGACGCGCCCTGCTCGGCGAACCGGCGGCTCAGCGCGGCGCCGATGCCGTTACCGCCTCCGGTGACCACCGCCACCGATTCCGCCAGCCGCATCACACACCTCCGGTGAGCGTCAGTCCACCGTCGAGGGTGAGGATCTGCCCGGTCACCCAGGACGCCTCGTCGGAGAGCAGGTACGCCGCCGCGCCGCCGATGTCGTCCGGTACGCCGAGGCGCTTGAGCGGGTAGCCCGCCGAGACGCCGTCCTCGTCCTCGGCGTAGAGGGCGGTGGCGAACTTCGTCTTCACCACGGCCGGTGCCACCGCGTTGACCCGCACGTTCGGCGCCAGCTCCACGCCGAGCTGCTGGGTCAGCAGCGACAGCATCGCCTTGGTCCCGCCGTAGTAGCCGATGCCCGGCGAGGGGCGCTGCCCGGCTACGGAAGAGACGTTGAGGATCGAACCGCCGTGCTCCTTCATCCACGCCCGGTACACCTGCTGGGTCCACGACAGCGCGGCGAGCACGTTGACCTCGAAGGTCTTGCGCGCGACCGCGTGGTCCACGTCGATGACCGGGCCGTAGGCCGGGTTGATGCCGGTGTTGTTGACCAGGATGTCGATCCGGCCGTGGTCGCTCAGCGCGCGGTCGACGACCTCGGCTTGGTGCTCGACGTCGTCGGCCTTGCCCGCGACGCCCTGCGCGTTGCCCTCGCCGAGCGTCGCCACCGCCTCCGCCAGGGGCTCCGGATTGCGGGCGGTGATGATCACCTTGGCGCCCTCGGAGACCAGCCGTTCGGCGATGCCGAGGCCGATGCCGCGGCTGGCACCGGTCACGATCGCCACCCGGCCGTCGAAACGCTTGCTCATGCGATGCTCCCACTCGAAAGACCGACCAGTCGGTACGGACCAGTCAACGGGCTGCCCCAGGGTCGCGTCAAGCCTCGGGACCACCTCGCCGGTGGCGCGGCGGACTCACCCGGCACGGCCCACCCGACCGGCAATCCACACCACCGGACCACCCATCAGGCCCTTGACCTCACGTCGTGCAGCTGTCCCGCCTCCGGGGGCCGCGGCGGCCGAAAATTGCTCCCCACTGGGCTCGCCAGCAAAAACGAAGATCGTTTACTCGGGCGGGTGGCGATTTTCAACGCAAACGGACGCATCGCCCGAAAGATTAGGCCGGGTCCTCCGTCAGTCGGACGGACGCGGCACGCTGTGCGACACGATTGCTACATCCAGTGATTCACCATTGCGGAGCGCACGATCGCGCACACGTTTGGCCCAGAACGCGCTACGCTGGGGACATGACAGTCGCGCTGGAGACCATCCTGGCCCGAGCAGGATTGCGGGTCACCGCCAACGAATTCCTCTCGCTCGTCGAGGACGCGGCGAAGAGGCTCATCACGCCGCAGGTCGACCCAGCAGCGCACTTCACCGGCTCCGAACGCGAAGCCCTCGGCGAAGCCGGGCTGGACCTCGCGCCGCTCGCCGCGAACGAGACGGATCCGCGCGCCCGGACGGTAGCCGAGCAGGCGGTGCTGCGCGACACCGCGCTGTCGGTCAACCAGGCGGCGGAGCGCATCGGCGTCGATTCCAGCCGCATCCGGCACCGCATCGGCGACGGACGGCTCATCGGGTGGAAGGACCGCGGCGGCTGGCGGCTGCCCGCCTGGCAGTTCAGCGACAACGACGTGCTGCCCGGCTTGGAAACGGTGCTCACCGGCATGCCGCAGGACCAGCCCGCGCTGGTGCTCGCGAAGTTCATGACGACGGCTCAGGACGACCTGGAACTCGGCGACCGGCCGGTCAGCCCGCGGGAATGGCTGCTCGCGGGCGGCAGCGCGCGACGCGTCGCCGACCTCGCGTCCGCGATCGGCACCCCGGCCTGATCCGACCCGGACCGCGAACCCACCAGGACATCCGTTGGCAAGACTCCCCCAGCCGCCGGCGCCGGCGGTACTGCAAGCCATGCTGCGACGTACCGAGGACGTGATCGCGGTACCCGCGGGAACTCGGCTCGCCCGCGTGTTCACCTCCGGCGGCAACCACCCGCAGCAGTGGGACAGCTTCCGCTACGCCGGGCCGCTGCCGCACGCGCGCTTCGACCCGCACCTGCCCAACACCCAAGGCGGTCCGACGGTCACCCGCGAGCACGGGGTGCTGTACTTCTCGCTGTCCGTGCGCACCTGCGTCGCCGAGGTCTTCCAGGCGACGTCCACCGTGGACCGCCGCACCCGCAAACCGCACCTGGTGCTGTTCCGCCCGCGCCGGACGCTGCGGCTGCTGGACCTGGCCGGGCTGTGGGCGACCCGCGCGGGCGCCTCGCAGGCGATCAGCAACGGCCCGAAGGAGCGCACCCAGGCGTGGGCGCGCAGCATCCGCGCGGCCTACCCGGAACTCGACGGGCTCTGGTACCGCTCGGCGATGGACGGGGGCAACCCGTCGCTGTGCCTGTGGGACCCGCCGTCGGCGACGGCCCTGCCGGACGCCCCCGACGTGCTACTGCCGCTGGACCACCCCGGACTGGACGTCCCACTGGGCCGCGTGTGCAAGGAGCTCAACTACACGCTGCTCGACTGACGGACTTCGGCAGACCAACGAAAAGAGAACCGCGCGGCACCCCGGTCGGGTGCCGCGCGGTTCTCCTCGTTCAGGTCAGGACTTCTCGGGCTCCGGCTGAGCCGCCTCGTCCTTGCGGGACTTCGCCAGGCTCGCGACCGTCGTGATCGCCAGCACGCCGATGATCACGCCGAGGGACATCCAGTTGTTGATCTCCAGCCACTCGGGCACCGCGTGGTACTCGTGCAGCGCGTGGATCACCAGCTTGATGCCGATGAACCCGAGGATGATCGACAGCCCCACGTTCAGGTAGACCAGCTTGTCGACCAGCCCGCCGAGCAGGAAGTACAGCTGCCGCAGCCCCATCAGGGCGAAGGCGTTCGCCGCGAACACCAGGAACGGGTCCTGGGTGATGCCGAAGATCGCCGGGATGGAGTCGACGGCGAACAGCAGGTCCGCGCTGCCGATGGCGACGATCACCACGAACATCGGGGTGAGCCAGCGCTTGCCGTCGATCTTCACGATCGACTTGGTCTCGTGGTACTCCTCGGTCACCGGGAACACCTTGCGGACCCAGCGGACGACGACGTTCTCCTTGTACTCCTCGTCCTCGTCCTTGTTCCGGATCATGCCGATCGCGGTCCAGATCAGGAACGCGCCGAACACGAAGAACACCCACACGAAGCGCTCGATCAGCGCCGCGCCGACCGCGATGAACGCACCGCGCATGACCAGGGCCAGCAAGATGCCGATCAGCAGCACGCGGTGCTGGTGGATCGCCGGGACCGCGAAGCTGGACATGATCACCATGAAGATGAACAGGTTGTCCACGCTCAGGGAGTACTCGGTGATGTAACCGGTGAAGTACTCGATCGCGAAGTGCTGATCACCGAAGATCCACACTCCGATGCCGAACGCGACGGCGCACGCGATGTAGAAGACGACCCAGCGAGCGGCCTCGCCAGTGGTCACCTCGTGCGGCTTGCGGTCCACGATCACGAGGTCGATCAGCAGCAGCAGGGCGAGCCCGCCCAGCGTCGCCGCCCAGATCCACCAAGGAACGTGCAACGAATCGACCGCTGCTTGAGCCTGCTGGGCCGCCATCATCCTGGCACCCATCGATCACCTCCGGTTCAGGGCATGCGCCGGGACCGGAGGTCTCTTCCACCGGCGTACCGGTCGACGGCACCGGGTCCCGGCAGCAGCCTAGAGGCAGCCGACGAGGCCGTGATGACGATGCCGCCGCGAAGGAATACTCCCCTCCACAACGTTGCCAAGATTGTCACTTATGCACTGCTTCGAACACCAGCCCGGGTTGATCGACCCGAATGCGCACGGAAGACTACGGCGAGCTACCTGAAGCCACAATGCCCTGGTCAAAGCATCACCCGTTGCGGGGTACCGGTGCCACCGTGTGACCAATCCCATCGATCGCACCAACTTCACTCGAACGAATGGGCGATCGCACCGGTTCGACGTCCGGTTATGATCGCCGCGCCCGCACTCGGGGATGCGGCCGTGCACCGAACGACTCGACGAATCGCGAGGGTGACGCCGCAGGAAGCGACCGGATTTCTGTTCGGTTGCTGCTTCATAGCGTCTTCGCCCTGGCCCGCCTCAGGATGAATCCGTTGCCGCCTCTTTCCCCTACTGTCGGCCCCGTGCCCAAGCTCCTCCGCCACGGCAGGCGTTTCCTGCTGCTCATCGTGATCGCCGTACTCCTGGTCAGCGGCGTGGCGGCGCTCTGGTCCGGTGAGCGCGAGCAACCGGCGCCACCGGCGCCGCGCGAAGCGCTCATCGACGTCCAGGACGGCCCGGACGGGCTGGAGCGCATCCAGATCGACGCCACCCTCTACGCGCCCGCCACCACCCCGGCGCCGGCGGTGGTGATCGCGCACGGCATGGGCGGCGACAAGACCGACGCGGACGGGCAGGCGCGGGACCTGGCCCGGCGCGGGTTCGCGGTGCTGACGTACTCGGCGCGCGGATTCGGCGGGAGCACCGGCCGGATCGCGCTGAACTCGCCGGACTACGAGGTCTCCGACGCCCGCCAGCTCGTGGACTGGCTCGCGCGGCAGCCGGAGGTGCAGCGCGACCGCGACGGCGATCCGCGCGTCGGCGTGACCGGCAGCTCCTACGGGGGCGCGCTGAGCCTGCTGCTGGCGGGAAGCGACGAGCGGGTGGACGCGATCGCGCCGGTGATGACCTACAACGACCTCGGGCAAGCGCTGCTGCCGAACGCGGCGGGCACCGCGCCGCCGCCCGCCGACACCCCCGCGCACGGCGCGTTCGGGCCGGCCGGCGTGTTCCGGCGCGCGTGGGCAGGGCTGCTGTTCGCCACCGGCGGTCCCACCACGGGCGGCGCCGGAGCTCCGGTGCGAGCCGACGACCGGACCCGCACGCCGCCACCCGCGACCTGCGGGAACTTCACCGCCGAGGTGTGCGCCGCCTACAGCGAGCTCGCCCGCACCGGTCGCGCGTCGGCGGACACCCGCAAGCTGCTGGCGTCGGTCTCGCCCAGTTCGAAGAACGGGAACATCCGGATTCCGACGCTGCTGGTCCAGGGCACGCAGGACACGTTGTTCGGCTTGGACCAGGCCGATGCCAACGCCCGCCAGATCGCCGCGGCGGGCGGCGACGTCAGCATGCTGTGGTTCGCGGGCGGCCACGACGGCTCCGGCCCGCAGGCCCGCGTCCAAGCGCGCATCGCCGACTGGTTCTCCGCCCACCTGCGCGGAGCGGGAGCACCGGGCAACCGCTTCGAGTACGACATCGCCGGAACCGCGCGCCGGGACGGCGACGTGCCGGTGCGCACGATGGCCTCGCCCGACTACCCGGGGGTGCGGTCGGATCGCACGCCGCGGTTCTCGCTGGACCTCACCGGCCCGGCCACCACCGTGGTCAACCCGCCGGGCGGCTCCCCCGCCGCGCTGAGCTCGCTGCCCGGTTCCTCGGATCGGGGGGATCGGCCCGAACCGCGGGACCTGCCGGGGCAGGTCGCGAACTTCCGCACCGAACCGGTGTCCTCGCAGCTGCTGGTCTCCGGCGTGCCGCAGACGCGGTTGTCGGTGGCCGCGGTCCCCGGCCAGCCCACGACCGGCGACGCGGTGCTGTTCGCCAAGCTCTACGACGTCGACCGCGAGGGCCGCAAGGAACTGGTGGGAGACGCGGTCGCTCCGATGCACGTCACGGGGCTCCGCCCCGACGGCAGGCCCGTGGAGGTGAACGTGGCGCTGCCGGGCGTGGTGCATTCGGTGGAGACCGGGCACCGCTTGGAGCTGGCGGTGACGACCACCGATCAGGCCTACGCGGTGCCGGTCGAATCGGCGGTGCACCGGGTGGACGTGACCGGGGACCGGGCGTTGTCGGTGCCGTCGGTGAAGGCCACCGGCATCACCGGCGGCACGTTCCCGGCGGCGCCGGTGGCGGCCATCGCCGGGGTCCTCGCGCTGCTCGGGGCGACCTGGCTGCTCTCCCGGCTGCGACGCCGCTACGCGCGGCCCGAGGAGCCGGAGGCGAACGGGCCGCCGCTGGAGATCACCGACCTGACCAAGACGTACCCGCACAAGGTGACCGCGGTCGACGGGGTGTCGCTGCGCGTGGAGCGCGGGCAGATCGTGGGCCTGCTCGGGCCGAACGGCGCGGGCAAGACGACGACGCTGCGCCTGCTGCTGGGGTTGCTGCACCCGAGCGCCGGGCAGATCCGGGTCTTCGGGCACCGCGTCGAACCGGGCGCACCGGTGCTCTCGCGAATCGGTTCGCTCGTCGAATCGCCCGGCTTTCCGCCGCACCTGACCGGGCTGGACAGCCTCAAGCACTACTGGGCGGCCACCGGCCGGCCGATGTTGCAGGCGCGGTTCGACGAGGTCGTGCACATCGCCGGACTCGGTGACCACGCGCACCGCCGTACCGCCACGTTCAGCCAAGGAACCCAGCAACGGCTGGCGATCGCGCAGGCCATGCTGGGGCTGCCCGACCTGCTGGTGCTCGACGAGCCGACGAACCGGCTGGACCCGCCGCAGATCCACCAGATGCGCGAGATCCTGCGCCGCTACGCGGCGACCGGGCGGTGCGTGCTGCTGTCGAGCCACCTGCTGTCCGAAGTGGAGCAGACCTGCACGCACGTGATCGTGATGCACCGCGGCAAGGTGATCACGACGGGCAGCGTGGAGGAGATCGTCTCCGTCGACGGGCAGGCGACGTTCCGCGTCGACGACCCGGAGCAGGCCGCCGCGGCGTTGCGCTCGCTGGAGGGACTGGGCGCGGTGCAGGTCGACGGGGACCTGGTGCACGCGGACCTGGCCGGGCACAGCCGGTCGATCGCGGTGAACGCGCTGGTCGCCTCCGGGGTGGCGGTCAGCCAAGTCGGGCCGCGCCGCAGGCTCGAGGACGCCTTCCTGAACCTGGTCGGAGAGGAGCAGCGCTGATGGCGGCGCGGTCGAACGGCGAATCCACCGAAATCCCGGCACCGGACCCGTGGTCCGCGCCGACCGGCGCGGCGGCTCCGGAGCACGGTGAGCAGTCGGGGCGGGAGACTCAGCCGCTGTCGACGGAGTCCGAGCTGCACCGGGCGGCGATCGCCCGCGCGCTGGAGTCCGGCGGTTTCCCCGACCTGGACCCGGCACAGCGGCGGCCGTCACCGATGTGGGGAGCCGACGCGATGCTCGCCGACGACCCCGAACCCGAGGACGAGCAGCCGCGCGCCGACGAGCTCGGCGCCGACCGGGCGGACGTGCGGGACCCGGAACGGCCCGATTGGACCTCGCCGACGTGGGAAGCCGAACGCGGAGGTTCGGAGGTGGCGACCGGCGACCACGCCGACGAACGGGCCGCGACCGCCGACGACGTGATCCCGGCGGGCCGCTCGACCGGCATCGCCTCCGATCACCCCCGCTTCACCGACTCCACGGGACGCTCCGGAATCGTCGAGACCGGCCAGGTCTCGGTCGCCGACCCGGCGGCGGAGACGGCGGCGGCCCTGCCGGTGAGCGCGCAGGACCCCACCCAGGCCGACGGCAGCGTGCAGGGCTACCGAGCGGGCCGGACGCTGCCGGTGCGGGTGGAGCTGGCCCGCCAGCTGGGGCGCAGGCGCACCCGGCTGGCGCTGGGGTTCCTGATGCTGCTGCCGCTGCTGCTGCTCGCCGCGTTCGAGATCGGCGACGACGGTTCCACCCCGCGGACCGGGGACCTCGCCGGGATGGCGACCTCCAGCGGGTTGAACTTCGCCGCGTTCGCCGTGTCGTCCTCGGCGGGATTCCTGCTGGTCCTGGTCGTCGCGTTGTTCTTCGGCGACACCGTGGCCAGCGAGGCGTCCTGGTGCAGCCTGCGCTACCTGCTCGCGGCGCCGGTGCCACGCGGCCGGTTGCTGCGGCAGAAGGCGATCGTGGCCGCGCTGCTGTCGCTGCTCGGGACGGTGCTGCTGCCCGCCGTCGCGCTCGCGGTGGGGCTGTTCTGGTACGGGCCGGGTGAGCTGGCGACGCCGAACGGCAGCGTGCTCTCGTTCGCCGCGGGCGCGGTGCACCTGGCGCTGGCGGTGGCGTACCTGGCGGTGCAGCTGAGCTGGGTCGCCGGGCTCGCCCTCTGGCTGGGCGTCAGCACGGACGCGCCGCTGGGAGCGGTGGGCGGCGCGGTCCTGGTCTCGATCCTCTCGCAGATCCTCGACCAGATCTCCGCGCTGGGGTCGCTGCGGTCGTTCCTCCCGACGCACTACGCGAGCGCCTGGTCGGACCTGCTCGCCGAAGACGTCGACTGGACCGGGATGGCCAACGGCACGTGCTCGGCGCTGATCTACGCGACGGTGTTCGTGACCTTGGCCCACTGGCACTTCCACCGCAAGGACATCACTAGTTGATGGGGGGCTGGGCTCGTTCTGCTTGGGTGGTCGTTCAGCGGAACCTCAGCGTCCTTCTCGCTGCGGGATCTTTTTCCCAAGTGGCTCCGCCACGAGGGAAAAAGCTGTCCTCGCGAGAAGGACGCTGAGAACCCGCGGGTGAGCGGCTTTTCTACGTGGGCTATGCGCTTCGCGCATACAGGCACGGCCTTCGGCCGCAAGGCAGGCAGGCTTCGCCGCCCTACTGCACGGCTTCGCCGCCCTACTGCACGGCTTCGCCGCAAAGGCACGGCTTCGCCGCAAAGGCACGGCTTCGCCGCTGGAACGTGGAGGTTCGAAGTCTGCTCGGGTCACGGTGGAGCTCATCGTCGGGCTCTCGGGTGCATGAGGAATCGATCCCGCAGCGAGGAAGCCGCTGAGGTTCCGCTACCCGGACACCTGCGCGGACCAAGTTCAAAGACAGCCGCTCTGGACGTCTGCGGCTTTCGGGGTAATAGGCTGCGGCGTATGGAGGTGTTCCACCTGCGGTACTTCGCGGCCGTCGCCGAGAACCTGAGCTTCTCCAAGGCGGCGCGTCAGCTGCACATGGCGGTGTCCCCGCTGAGCAGGCGGGTGCGCGACCTGGAACGCGAGCTGGGCGTGCGGTTGTTCGACCGCGACTCGCACAGCGTGAACCTCACCCCGGCGGGCGCCGCGCTGCTGCCGCTGGCCACCGATGTGCTGAGCCGCTTCGACGACCTCCCCGGCAGGCTGCGCCAGCAGGTCGACACCCGGCAGCGCGTGGTCCACGTGGGCGTGCCGCCGGGACTGCACCCGACGGTGCGGGAGCGGCTGCGGGAGTTCGACCGCACCGCGGGCTGCGAGGTGCGGCGCTGGCCGGGCGGCAGCCAGGACCTGCTCGACCAGGTGCGCCGCCGCGAGCTGGAACTCGCGCTGGTGCACCTGCCCGCGCACGCGGAGGGCGTGGAGTCCTGCGAGGTGCTGCGCGAACCGCTAGGGGCGGTGCTGCCGGCCGCCGAGTTCGCCGACCGGGAGTCGGTGTCGCTCTCGGAGCTGACCGGGCACGTCTACGCCCGCCCGGGTTCGGGCTTGTCACCGACCTACTTCGACCAGCTGGAGGTCCGGCTGGCCGCCGCGGGCGTGCACCGGCGCACGACGCTGAGCACGCGGGACTACTCGGGCATCGGCGAGTTCGTGGCCAACGGCGGCGCGTTCGGCATCTCGATGCTGGATCCGCGCAACCAGATGGGCCGCCCGTCGGAGCACGACCGGGTCGTGCTGCTGCCGTTCGCCGATTTCGACCCGGTGCTGGTGACCGGCTTGATCTGGCGCACCGATCGCGCGGAACCGGGCGCGGACCTCGCCGACCTGATCTCCGAAGCCCGCCACGCGCTCTCCTGACCTGCACTGACGACCGCGTGACCGCTGCGGTCACGCCAATGTTCGCCGATCGGGCGCACCGATCGATTGCCGCCGCCGAAAGCCTCCTCGTAGCGTCGTTAGCGAAGCAAAAGGATTCGCGCGAGGAGGAACTCCGCAGCCATGACAGCTCCCGCAGGCCCTGCCGCCGGCACCTCGGACGCAGGCCGGACAGGCCCCTTGGCGGGCGTCCGCGTCATCGACATGGCCACCGTCGTGATGGGGCCGTACGCGGCCCAGATCCTCGGTGACCTCGGCGCGGACGTGATCAAGATCGAGTCGCCGAAGGACACCGTCCGCAACGGCACGCTGCACCGCACTCCCGGCATGACGCCGCTGAACCTCAACGTCAACCGCAACAAGCGCAGCGTGGCGCTGAACCTCAAGGACGAAGCCGACCACGCGAAGGCGCTCCGGCTCATCGGCGGCGCCGACATCCTGATCACGAACATGCGCATCGGCGCGCTGCGCAGGCTCGGCATGGACCACCAGAGCCTCGCCGAGTCCTTCCCGCACCTGATCTACGCGCACGCGCAGGGGTTCCGGCCGGATTCCGACCGGGCGGACCTCGCCGCCTACGACGAGACGGTGCAGGCCGCCTCGGGGCTGCTCGACCTGGCCGATCGGGCCGGGGACATCGGCGCACCCGTGGTGCTGCCGAGCATCTTCGCGGACAAGGTCGCAGCGCTGACCATCGCCTACACCGCGCTCGCCGCGCTGCACCACCAGCGCGCCACCGGGCAGGGACAGCTGGTGGAGGTGCCGATGGCCGACACCATGCTCGCGTTCAACCTGGTCGAACACCTGCAGGGCGCCGCGTTCGAGCCGCCGATGGGCCCGACCGGATTCGCCCCGTCGCTGACGAAGGGGCATCGGGCTCGCCCGACCAAGGACGGCCTCGCGATGATCATCCCGTACAGCCCGCAGAACTGCCGCGACCTGTTCCACGCAGGCGGTCGCCCCGAGCTGGCGGAGGACCCGCGGGTCAACGGCGAGATCCTGGACGCCCTCAGCGACGGCGAGGCGATCGCCGAGATGATCGAGTCGGTGACGCCGAACCTGACCACGGCCGAGTGGATCGACGTGTGCACCGAGCACAGCATCCCCGTCGGCCCGGTGCTCAAGCTCGACGAGGCCGCCGACGACGACTACGTCCGCGAAGGCCACCTGCTCGACCTCACCGAGCACCCCACCGAGGGCGCCTACCGGATGGTCGGGGTGCCGGTGAACTTCTCCGCCACCCCTGCCTCGATCCGCGGCCACGCGCCGCTTCCCGGCCAGCACACCGACGAGGTGCTCCGCGAGCTCGGGGTCGCCTGAGCGCTTTCCCCGCGCTCACCGCGAAATCCGCATTCAGAACATCGAGGAGACGTGTCGTGAATCGCGAACAGGTCCTGCGCAGCCCCACCACCCCGCTCACCGCGCCCGCGTTCGCCGCGGCGGTGCCCCGGTTCACCGACCGCGAGTACCTCAACATCGTGTACCGGACCGATCAGGAGGCGTTGCGGGCGGTCGTCCCGGAGCCGCTGGAGGTCGACGAACCGCTGGTGCGGTTCGAGATCATGAAGATGGGCGAGGTGACCTCGTTCGGTCCGTACGTGGAGGCGGGCCAGGCGATCCCGGTGCGCCTCGGCGCGGAACGCGGCGAGTACCTGCACGCCATGTACCTGGACAACTTCCCCGCCACCGCGGCCGGACGGGAGGCGAGCGCCTACCCGAAGGTGCTGGGCTCCCCCGCGCTGTTCGCCGACCACGGTGCGCTGGTGGGAACCCTCGACTACGGCTCGCAGCGGGTGGCGACCGCGACGATGGGCTACAAGCACCACCCGCTGGACCCGGCCGACGCGCGCGCCGAGATCACCGTTCCCTCGTTCATGCTCAAGATCGTTCCGGGCTACCGCGGGAAGCCCCGGGTGTGCGAGCTGGTGCGGTCGCAGATCACCGACATCGCGGTGAAGGAAGCCCACACCGGCCCGGCGCGGCTCCAGCTGTTCGAGCACGTGCTGGCGCCGCTGGCCGACCTCCCGGTGCGCGAGGTCGTCTCCGCCAGCCACGTCATCACCGATCTCACGCTGGGCGCGGCGACCCCGGTCCACGACTACCTCGCCGAGTGAAGGAGACATCCCGATGACACGACAAGATCCGCAGTGGACGACGGTGGCGGTGGTCGGCGCGGGCACCATCGGCCTGTCCTGGGCCGCGCTGTTGGCGGCCCGCGGCTTGCGGGTGCGGCTGACCGACCCGCGCGAGGACCTGGCGCAGGTGCTCACCGAAGCGATCCCCGCGCTGTCGGCCGGAATTCCCGGCACCACCCCCGCCGATCTGCTGAGCCGGATCGAGGTCGTCCCGTCCCTGCCCGAGGCGGTGCGCGACGTCGACCTCGTGCAGGAGAACGGCCCGGAACGGCTGAGCTTCAAGCAGGATCTGTTCGCCGAGATCGCCGCGCACGCCCCGCGGGAGGCGGTGCTGGCCTCGTCGAGCTCCGGCATCGTGGCCTCCGACATCGCCGAGGACCTTCCCGACGAGGCCGCGGCCCGGTTGCTGATCGCGCACCCGTTCAACCCGCCGCACGTGGTGCCGCTGGTCGAGGTCGTCCCCGGCGCGCGCACCGCCGAGCCGGTCGTGACCGGCGCGTTCGACTTCTACCGGGAGATCGGCAAGACGCCCGTGCGGCTGCGCAAGGAAGTGGACGGCTTCGTCGCGAACCGCCTGCAGAGCGCGATCATGCGGGAGGCCATCAGCCTCGTGCTCGACGGCGTGGTCAGCGTGCCCGAACTGGACACCGTGATGAAGGCGTCCCTCGGTGGCCGCTACGCCACGATCGGCCCGTTCGAGAGCTTCCACCTCGGCGGCGGCCCCGGCGGCATCCGGCACATGATGCGCCACCTCGGCGTCGGCATGGCCGAACGCTGGAAGGAGCTCGGCGACCCCGCGCTCACCCCCGCCGCGATCGACGAGCTCACGACGCAGACCGAGTCCGCCTACGGCTTCGGTGCGGACGCCTACGTCGACCGCACGCGGTCCCGCGACCGCAGGCACAACGCCATCAGCGCCGCCCTGGACTCCGAAGCGCGCGACGACGGTGCGGGCCAGGGCCGCCACCACCGGAACTGACCGGCCGGGCATTCCCGGCCACCACGGAGAAAGCGAGGCCACCATGGCCAAGAAGGTCAACACCGACCCGGACTTCTTCGGCTACGCCGAACTGCTCAGCGACTCCGAGCGCGCGGAGCTCGCCGACATCCGCGACTACCTGCAGCGCGAGATCGCCCCGCTGGCGAACCCGGCGTGGGACAAGGCGGAGTTCCCGTTCGAGGCGATCGAGAAGTTCGCGAAGCTGCGGCTGGCCGGCTACCAGTACCCCGAGTACGGCGACGGCGAGCAGCGCAGCGAGCTGTTCGCCGGGTTCCTCAGCATCGAGCTCAACCGCATCGACCCGTCGCTGGCCGTGTTCTCCGGTGTCCACACCGGACTCGCGATGGGCAGCATCCTCGGCGGCGGCGACCAGGAGCAGCGGGACCGCTGGCTGCCGGACATGGTCGACATGAACAAGATCGGCGCGTTCGCGCTCACCGAACCCGAGGGCGGTTCCGACGTGGCCGGCGGCATGCGCACCACCGCGCGCCGCGAAGGCGACGAGTGGGTGCTCAACGGCGCCAAGCGCTGGATCGGCAACGGCACCTTCGCCGACCTGATCGTCGTGTGGGCCCGCGACGAGGCCGACGACCAGGTGAAGGGCTTCGTCGTCGGCAAGGACACTCCCGGCGTCACCGCCACCAAGATCGAAGGCAAGATCGCGCTGCGCAGCGTGCAGAACGCCGACATCGTCTTCGACCAGGCGCGGATCCCGGAATCCGACCGGCTGCAGAACATCAACAGCTTCCGCGACACCGCGAAGGTCCTCGCCCGCACCCGCGGCGGCGTGGCCTGGCAGGCGCTGGGCGTGGCGATGCGCGCCTACGAACTCGCCCGCGAGTACGCGGTGAGCCGCGAGCAGTTCGGCAAGCCCATCGGCGGGTTCCAGATGATCCAGGACCTGCTGGTGAAGATGCTCGGCAACATCACCGCCATGTTCGGGATGGTGGTGCGGCTCAACCAGCTCACCGCCGAAGGCAAGGCCGGCGCCGACCAGGCCGCGCTCGCCAAGGCCTTCACCACCACCCGCATGCGCGAGGTCGTCGCGTGGGCGCGGGAGCTGTTCGGCGGCAACGGGATCGTGCTCGACTACGACGTGGCGAAGTTCTTCGCCGACGCCGAGGCCGTCTACTCGTTCGAGGGCAGCCGCGAGATGAACACCCTCATCGTCGGCAAGTCCATCACGGGACTGAGCGCCTTCGCGTGAGGACGGCCTTCAGGTGAGGACGACGCTGAAAGCGGGCGCGGGAACGGATTCCGACGCCCGCTTTCAGCCGACGATCAGCCCTTCGCCGAAATGCGACCCGAGAACGAGCTGCAACTCAGCGCCGTGCTGCCCTCATAATTGCAGGCCCTGTAGTCGACCCACCCGGATTCTGGAATCGACAGGTTCCAATCCAGGCACTTGCCGTTGCCGACGTTCGCGTGCTTCGTCTTCAACCCGGACTTGTCACTGCGGTAGTAGCGCGCGACCGGGTGATGCCCGTCCGCCGCCCGATCGCAGATGTAGAGGTGCTCGCCGGTCGGGTTGAAACAGACCAGCGCACCACCGGATGCCACCGGGTAGTAGCAGGTGGCCTGCGCGGAGGCGCCGCCTTCGGACTGCACCTCCACCGTGGCCGTCGGCGCGTTCAGCGGCATTCCATCCGAATTCGTGCCCGCTTGAGCAACGCCCCCGGTCCCCATTGCCAACGCGAGCGCGCCGAGCCACACCATCATTCGCCGTTTCATCCGAAACCCCCAAGTTTCGAACCGAGAACCGGCCTTGTCGCCGGTCCGGAAATCGTCCCTCGATCAGGACGAGGCAGACATTACCCAGCGATCCCGGGGGAAATTCCGGACAATTCCGAAGATCCCCGGATCGCCGCAGCAGGATCCCACCTGCGGCGCAATTCCGGGAACACCGCCGCACCTCTGCTCACCCAGTGCCACCAGCGCCGAGCACCGGCGCCGCCGTCAGGGTGATCTCCCCTCGCCGTCCCGATCACCTGCTAACGCCGTCGGCCGCCCGAACGACACCACTCCCGCCCACCGGCGGCTCCTCCGCCTTTCGGTGTGATTCTTCCGCTGCGCACGCAGAATCTCGTCAGGACGTGTACTTGTGCACCGGCCTCGATTCGAGCCCGACCTGGTGGATGATGTGGATCGTCCTGCCGACCGGATCCCCCGTGTCGGCGTCGAAGTGGAACCGGTCCCCCGCTCCGTCGATGTCGTTGCGCTCGCTGGTCAAGCTCACCAACGCCGTCCTGACCTCGGCCGGGCCGATCTCGGTCTCGTTCAGCAGGGCCTTCTGCGCCGCGTCCACGACAGCGGTCATCGCGTCGAACTCCATGATCGCCCAGCCGTTGGCGAGATCGCTCGAGCCGATCTTCTCCCGCTGCCGGAACGCGTCGAAGTTGACGTTGTAGTCCTCGGCGTACTCGTTGAACCTCGCGTCGCTCAAGGCCTTCGGGTCGGCCAACGCCGCGTACACCACCTGCACGTGCCCCGGCAGCTCCGTCTCGTTCAACTTCGCCGCGTCGGAACCCGTCACCACGGTGACCGTCTTACCGCAGTGCTCGACGCGGAGCTTCTCGACGAACGCGTCCAGCAGCGAGGCGCGTCCCGCGTAGAGCACCGTGTCCGGAGTGCCCGGACTGCACAGCTCGGCCACGATCTCGTTGAACTGGTTGGTCGTGCCGTTGATGCCCGGCGTGCCGTCGAAGGACCGCTGCACCCCTGCCGCGAGCTCAGCGGAGAACACCTCGGCGAAGTCGTCCCGCAACCCGGTGGTGTAGAAGTCGTTGAAGTTCTGATCCCGCACCAGCATGTACTCGCGCGGCCGCTGGACCAGGAACTCGTGCAGCGCCAAGGCTTCGGTGCGGTTGCTGGGGCTCACCCGGTACAACCCTCTGATCGGCCCGTCCTCTGGGCGCACCGCCCCGGTCATGTTGAGGCCGTCCGCGGTGAGCACCGCGCCGACCATCGGGATCTGGTGGTCCGCCAGCCGGTGCGCGGCGCTGATCGTCTCCCCGACGCTGACGCCCATGCCCGTCACGGCGACCAGCGGCCGCTCGTCGTCGATCAGTCCGATCAACTCGTCCACCACCTCCTCCCAGTCCTGCTCGTCGCTGCCCTCGTCGGCCACTACGAGCCGGAACAACGGGTAGGCGCCCTCGACGGAGTTGGCCTGCCGCTGCGCCAGATACGCGCCGATGATCTTCGAACGGGCCTGGTCGAGGGACACGCTGCCCCGATCACCACCGGGCTCGGGAACCGGGGTGAGCACCGCGACCGTGACGACCTTCCTGCCGAGGCCCGCGATCCGGTCGTTCTCGTCCTCGATCTTCTCCTCGATGTCGCGCAGCCCGTGGTGCAGGCTCGCCGAGCCGTCGCTGACACCGACGCACTCGTCGTCGACCCCGCGCCACATGCCCGCGGAGCAGCCGCTCAGCCACCACCCCGCCCCGACCCACGCCCCGGTCAGCAGCAGCACGACGGCGACCAGCGCACCGACGTTGCGCAGCACCCGCACCCGCCTGTCCCGCGCGGCCCTCTTGGCGTACTGCGGCGGGTGGAAATCGAACCTCGTCGGTGTGTTCACTGCCCCTCCTCCGAGCACCTACCGGTACTTGTCCGCTTCCGCGCGCAGCACGGCGAGCCCGTCACCGGCGTACGGTGCGATGTCGTCGAGATCAGCGGCGATCTCACCGTCCAGGTCGCGGTACCGGGCGCCGTGGAACGGATCGGCGACCGTCCACAGCGCGACGATTAGCCGAGCCAGCGGCGCAATCGGCAGGTCGCGCGGCGGCGCCCAGCGCGTCAGCTCGCGCACCCGCTCGACCGGGGAGAGCGCGTGGCCACCGGCGTCCGGTGCCGCGCAGACCTCCCGCAGCAGCACCAGCCAGGCGCGGGCGGGAACCTGGTCGAGCAAGTCTGCGAGCTTCCTGGTGACGAACTCGACCTCGCCGAGCGCCAGCGCGTGGTGCAGCTCCCCCGCCCGGTCCTGGTCCTGCTCACACCGGCGCCGCAACCACCCGTGCACCGAGGCCCAATCGGCGCGGTCGTGCTCGGTCCGGGCGGCGAGCCGCCGCAGCAGCAGCCTGCGCAGCACCGGGATCATGGTGCGCGCGCCCGCGTCGTCGACGCGGCTCCACACCGTCCCGTCGAAGACCGCGGAATTGCGATCGCCCGTGCCCAGCAGCAGCGGGCGGTAGCGGGCCAGCCGCAGCGCCTGGTCGATGTTGCGAGCCGCCGAGCAGGTCACCAGGTCCTCCACCACGTCCGGCGCGACGTCGACGAGGAACGTGGTCACCATGTTGTCCGCCACCCGGACCTCGCCGTCGCCCGGCACGGCCGCGTCGAGCACGGCGTCAAGGCTCACCGGGTCCAGCCGGTGCTCGGCTATCGCGTCCAGCAACATCCGGGTCGCGCCCGGGTGACCGTGGGCGAACCCGTGCACCATCGCGCTGATGCGGCGGTTGTCGCTCAGCCGCGGCCCGAGCGCCGAAACGAGGGTGCCGACCGCTTCCGGGCTCAGATCGTCGAGCCGCACCAGGTAAGGACCGGCGCGGTGGCGCCCGGAACCGCGCTGGGCGTAGTCCTCGTACCCCGCGCTCTCGATCGCCACGGGGTCCTCGCCGGCGGCCGACAGCCGCCGCACCAGTGCGCTCCTGCTGCTGGTCGCGACCACGGTCAGCGGATCTGGATCATCGACGGCCAGCGGGCCCCGCTGCCGGTGCGCGATCCCCAGCCCGGAGACCAGTTCGAGTCCGGCGTCGACGTCGTCGAACAGCACCGCGCAGTTGAGGGTCCGCCGATCTGCCTGCCTGCCGCGCCGGAAGCCGTCGCGCAGGTCCGCTAGGAACGCCGCCCACAGCACCTCGCCCACCTCCTGGCTCCCCCCGGCCGACCGCGCCTTGTGGTTCAGCTCCACCAGCACGTCGATCGGGTCGCGGGCGAGCCCCTTGTCCTGGTGTCCGAACCACTTCCTGCCGTCGCCGCGATCCCGCCGGCCGCCCAGCAGCGCGTTGATCCCGCCGACGACCAGGCCGGGCAGGTGCTGGCCCAACGTGACGACTCCCGGCACGTTTCCCAAGGCAGGCACCGCGGAGAGCACTTCGGCCGCGAGCGTGGCGAGGAACTGCGGCGGGTCGCTGATCTTCGGGTAGGCCACCAGCTCGTCCTCGACCTGCCTGCGAGCGAGCTTCCAGCGGGTGACGTCCAGGTCCGCGCCGAGCGCCAGCTGCCCGGTGATGAGCCGCGGGAACTCCAGCGTCCCGTAGCCCCTGCACGGCCTGCTGAGCTGGAAGGCCAGCGCTGCCAACGCCTTCTGCGGCGAACTCGGGCCGAGCCGCGCGCAGTCCAGTCGGGCGAACGGCACGTTCTGCTCCAGACCGGCGGCGAGCTCGTCGAGCAGCGCGGTCTTCCCGCTGCCGGGGGGACCGGTGAACGTGAGCATCGGAACCGGCCTGCTCACCGGAACTCCGTCGTGCTCCGGGCGCCGCATGAATTCCCGGACCAGCAGCAGCTCCCGGCTCCGGCCGAAGAGAACCGGCTCCGGATCCGACGATGCCTGAGCATTCCGCACCACTGCCATCCCCCGATCAGCGATGGAAACTCCGGTCGGCTCGGTTCCCCCAACCGTTCCGATGGAGCGAGAAAGGGAAGAGCATGAACGACCGGTCTCCGCGGTCGACATCGCTTCCCGGGAAATGAGGTATCGCCGAAACGACGACCTCGATCAGACCGGACGACCGAATCCTACGGGAGAACGCGCTGCACCAACCCGCAGCAGCGCACGATCCGGATTCCGCGCACGCGTCTGCGCCACCGATCCGCGAACAAGATCGAAACAATGTCCGGCTCGAAATCCCCGTTCCTGCAACGGCGGTTTCCGATACGTTCTTTCCAGCCGTTCGGCGCCCGCGATTCGCGCGATCCGGAACGGCGCGAGAGGACCGTTCAGCTCCGCACGTCGTAGCGCAGGTGCACGGTGCCGTCCTCGAATCGGCGCTGCGCCCGCAGGTCCAGTCCCACCCCGACCCCGTCCGGGAACGCCCGCAGACCGCCGCCGACCAGCACGGGCTTCACGAACAACTGGCACTCGTCGACCAGCCCGGCCCGGAACGCCGCAGCCGCGAGACCCGGTCCGCCGACCGTGAGGTCGGCGGCGGAGGACTCCTTCAACCGCCGGACCTCGGCCGGGTCGAAATCGCGCTCCAGCCGAGTCCGGCCGGTGGACACCGATTCCAGCGTTCCGGAGTACACCACCTTGTCCGCCGCCAGCCAGATCCCCGCGAAGTCACGCATCACCCGCGGCTGGTCCGCCAACGGCAACGCGTCCCACACGATCATCTCCGCGTAGGTCCGGCGCCCCAGCAGGTAAGTCCCGATCTCCCGCTCCAGATCGTTCAGGAACGCGTGCACCGGCTCGCTCGGCGCGGCCCAGTCGTAGCCGCCGTGCTCGTCAGCGACGCAGCCGTCCAGCGACGTGATGGCCGAGTAGATCAACCTGCCCATGCGGGGCCTCCCCGTTCCTCCCGCCCGCACCCGAATCGGGAGGGGCGTCCGATATCGTCCGGCACATGGCCGTCTTCTCGAGGTGACGAGGTTCGTGCTCCGACGAGCACCCGCCCCGTGAACGCAGATTCCGCAGCCCGCCCAACGAGGCGGGCCGCGTCACTTTGGAGAGAAATCTTGCCATTTCCCCTGGAACAGCGGGTCAACGCGCTGCGCGCCCGCGCCGAAGCCGACCCGCGCATCGAAGCGGTGCTGCTGTACGGCTCGTACACCATCGCCGAAGCCGACGAGTTCTCGGACATCGAGGCGTACCTGTTCATCGACGACGAATCGCTGCCCGACTTCGACGTGGCCGCGTTCCTCGGCACCGTCGCCGAGATCCGCCTGGCCTCCGTGAACCAGCACGGAGTCAACGCGGTCATCTTCGACGACCTGATGCGCGGTGAATTCCACGCCGAGGCCGCGAGCTCCGTGGACCAGGTCCGCTCCTGGCGCGGCATGATCCACCTGCCGGATCCGGACCGCGCCGTGCTGCTCGACCGCACCGGCGGGCTCACCGACGCCGCCGCGGTGCTCACCGAGCCGCACCGCCCCGAGCCGGCCGCCACCGCACGGCAACTCGTCGACGACCTGACCAACTGGACCCTGATGGCCGCGAACCTGCTCGCCCGCGGCGAAACGGCGCGCGGCCACGCCCTGCTCACCGGCGTCGTCGCACCGTTCCAGCTGCGCCTGTGCCGCCTGCTGCGCGGCACCGTCGACAACTGGCTCACCCCGAGCCGCCGCCTGGAACACGACCTCACCACCGAGGACTACGCCCGTCACGCCGCCACCACCTCGCGGCTCGTGCCGGACGAAGTCACCCTCGCCGCACGCGAAAGCTGGCAGTGGACCCGATCGCTGTCCGACGAGGCGGCGCGGCGCTGGGAAATGCCCCTCGACCAGGAGCTGTTCGAACTGATCGCGGCACGACTGGCCTGATCGGGCGTCCGCGCCCCGTGCCCAAGCCGGGTGCGGGGCGCGGACGACCTACTTGATCCCCGCGGCGTCCATGCCGCGCAGTTCCTTCTTCAGGTCGTGGATCTCGTCGCGCAGCCGTGCCGCGAGCTCGAACTGCAGCTCGCGGGCCGCGTTCATCATCTGGTCGTTGAGCTGCTGCACCAAGTCCGCCAGCTCGGCACGCGGCATCGAGCTCGTGTCCCGGCCCTCCAGCACGCCGGAGGAGGCGACCGCCTCGCCGCTGGGCTTCTTGCCCCGCGAGGAGTTGCGCCCGGAGCCGCCCACCGACACCGCTTCCGCGGTGTCCTCGGACTCGGTGTACACCCGGTCCAGGATGTCGGCGATCTTCTTGCGCAGCGGCTGCGGATCGATGCCGCGTTCGGTGTTGTAGGCGATCTGCTTGGCCCGGCGGCGATTCGTCTCGTCGATCGCGTGCTGCATCGAATCGGTGATCCGATCCGCGTACATGTGCACCTGCCCGGAGACGTTGCGCGCCGCGCGGCCGATCGTCTGCACCAGGCTCGTGCCCGAGCGCAGGAAACCTTCCTTGTCCGCGTCCAAGATCGACACCAGCGAGACCTCCGGCAGGTCCAAGCCCTCCCGCAGCAGGTTGATGCCGACCAGCACGTCGAACTCGCCGAGCCGCAGCTGCCGCAGCAACTCCACCCGGCGCAGCGTGTCCACCTCGGA
This sequence comes from Saccharopolyspora sp. NFXS83, assembly GCF_026241095.1. Taxonomy (GTDB): domain Bacteria; phylum Actinomycetota; class Actinomycetes; order Mycobacteriales; family Pseudonocardiaceae; genus Saccharopolyspora_C. Next base: position 139,659 of record NZ_JAPFGB010000004.1, read on the forward strand.
GTGCAGGTACCGCACCCGCACCCCGAGCTCCAGGAAGTAGTCGGTGAGGTCCTCGGCCATCTTCTTCGTCAGCGTCGTCACCAGCACCCGCTCGTCGCGCTCCGCGCGTTCGCGGATCTCGCCGACCAGGTCGTCGATCTGGCCCTCGGTCGGCTTCACCACGACCTCCGGATCGACCAGGCCCGTCGGGCGGATGACCTGCTCGACGAACTCACCGCCGGCCTGGCCCATCTCGTACGGGCCGGGCGTCGCCGACAGGTACACCGTCTGCCCGATCCGGTCCGCGAACTCCTCCCAGGTCAGCGGGCGGTTGTCCATCGCGCTCGGCAACCGGAACCCGTGCTCGACCAAGGTGCGCTTGCGGGACGTGTCGCCCTCGTACATGCCGCCGACCTGCGGGACGGTCTGGTGCGACTCGTCGATGACCAGCAGGAAGTCGTCCGGGAAGTAGTCCAGCAGCGTCGCGGGCGCCGTCCCCGCCTCGCGGCCGTCGATGTGCCGCGAATAGTTCTCGATGCCCGAGCAGAAGCCGACTTGGCGCATCATCTCCACGTCGTACTGGGTCCGCATCCGAAGCCGCTGCGCTTCCAGCAGCTTGTTCTGCTTCTCCATCTTCGCCAGCTGCTCTTCGAGCTCCGCCTCGATGCCGCGGATGGCCTTCTCCATCCGCTCCGGGCCCGCGACATAGTGCGTGGCGGGGAAGATCCGCACGCTGTCCACCTCGCGGACGATCTCCCCGGTCAGCGGGTGCAGGTAGTAGAGCCGCTCGATCTCGTCGCCGAACAGCTCGATGCGCACCGCCAGCTCCTCGTAAGCCGGGATCACCTCGACGGTGTCCCCGCGCACCCGGAACGTGCCGCGGGCGAAGGCGATGTCGTTGCGCGTGTACTGGATGTCCACCAGCGCGCGCAGCAGCATGTCCCGGTCGACCTCGCCGCCGACGTCGAGCTGCACCGAGCGGTCCAGGTACGACTGCGGCGTGCCCAAGCCGTAGATGCACGACACCGAGGACACGACCACGCAGTCCCGCCTGCTCAGCAGGTTCGAGGTCGCCGAGTGCCGCAGCCGCTCCACGTCCTCGTTGATCGAGGAGTCCTTCTCGATGTAGGTGTCGGTCTGCGGGACGTAGGCCTCGGGTTGGTAGTAGTCGTAGTAGCTGACGAAGTACTCGACCGCGTTGTCCGGGAAGAACTCGCGCATCTCGTTGGCCATCTGCGCGGCGAGCGTCTTGTTCGGCTCCAGCACCAGCGTGGGGCGCTGCAGGCGCTCGATGAGCCACGCGGTCGTCGCCGACTTGCCGGTGCCCGTCGCACCCAGCAGCACCACGTTGGCCTCGTTGGCCTTTATCCGCCGCTCCAGGTCGTCGATCGCCGCCGGCTGGTCGCCGGACGGGTCGTAGTCGCTGACCATGCGGAAGCGGCCACCGGTGCGCGGGATGTCGCTGACCGGCCGGAAGGTGGTGTCGGCCGGGGTCGGGTACTCAGTCGCGAAAGCCACGTCCCCGAGGGTACGAGCCTCCACCGACAGCGTGCCCCGGACCGGCACCCGACGGACTCGGCGCGCCCGGCCGGACACCCAGCGTGTCCGCGACGGGAGCATTGCGGACCGATCGGGCCCTCATCGGCCCTGCCGTTCACGGCCCCCTCCGCCCTACAGTGGCGTCGTGACCACGCAACGCGAGATCGCAGAGCGCCTCGGACTGCCCGTGCACCCGCCCAAGGTCGAGATCTTCGACCTGGACGCGAAGACCAACACCGATCCGAAGGGCATCGTGCGGCAGGTCGGTGAATACCGGCTGGAACCGTTCGGGCTCTACCTGCGCCGCGCGATGCCTGGGCATCCGAAACTGCGCGCGCTGGAATCGTGGCTGCTGCCCGAGCACGATCTGCGCATCACGCGCTGGAAGCTGCACCCCGGCCATTCCGACGACTGGGATTTTTACGTCGACATCGCGCGGATCGAACCCGGACCCGCCCGGTGGCGGACGGTGGACCACTACCTGGACGTCCTGGTCACCGACGGCGTGCGCACCGAGCTGCTCGACGTCGACGAGTTCACGCAGGCCGTGCACGCTGAACTGCTCGACGAGGCGACCGCGGAACGCGCGATGCGGTCGGCGTGCACCGCGCTGGACGGGCTCGCCAGGCACGGCTACCGGCTCGACGGCTGGTTGCGCGAACTGGGAATCGAACTGTCCTGGCCCGGACAATCCGCTCACGATCCCGCAGTGCGATCTTCCCTTGTACCGCCGAAGCGGTGATGCCCCGGGCACGACTCGAATCGATATCCGGACAGCACGGGAAAGTTACGTTAAAAAACGGTACTGACGATCACTTGACCCCGAAACAGCGCTACGGTCTGGAGTCGTGGGCACCGTTATCACACCTCAGCTGGTGGACACCGTCGACTTGTTCGCTGCGCAGCGTTCGCATTCTTCTGGTGCGGTAGTGCCCTTGGACCGATGCCAGGTGGAACGCTGGGGCTTGTCCATCGAATGCTCCACGCCGGAGGACCCCACCCACGAAGGCGAGGTCACCTGGCTGATGCCGGACCTCGGGCTGCGGCTCACCCGGCGCCGGTCCCGCCGCAGGCACTCCCGGCGGGAGCCCAGCAGCCTGACCGTGGTGCACATCGAACGCGACACCCGATCGTGGACCACCACGGACCTGCTGCTCGGGTTGCAGGTGCCCGACCACGGCTCCGCTCGGATCGTGCAGGCCGAGGAGTTCGCCACCGCCATCTCCGGCGGCATCATCCGGCTCAGCGAGGCCGACTACGCGCTGCGCACCGTGCACCGCACCTTCGAGGAGCTGTCCCGGCACCGCGACATCAACCAGTGGCTCGCCTACCGCGGCATCTTCGAACTCTGGTGATCCGCGGCGTCCCCGCGGACCGGACGCTCCGCCCCGGACCACGGGAATCCTCACCACCACCTGATCGCGCGATCAGCTCTCCTCGGGCGTCCACCCCGTGCGGTCGGCCCACTCCTGCGCCCTCGGCAGCGCGGCGAGGAACCACGGCTCCTTCGCCTCCGCGTACCGCTCGTGATCGGGATCCGTTCCATAGCGCTGCGCCAGCTCCCGCTTCACCGCCACGTACCCGGCACGGGCGTCCGCATCGGCGCGCAACCAATCGCGGAACAGCAGCGCCACCCGCCACCCCGGCGAGCCCAGCACCCGCACGTGCAAGTTCACGTAACGACCGGGATCGGCCGAGGTGTGGAAGCGCTTCAGCCAGCCCGCCGGGTCGGGATCGATGGTGCCGTGCACGTTGTCGTGCTGAATCCCGTGGTACGCCGGAAATCCGGCCTCGCCCAAGGAGGCGGCCACCGCGTCCGCGTGCTCCATCGACCACACGGCCAGCTGGAGGTCGATGACGTTCTTCGCGGGCAGCCCCGGCACCGAGGTCGAGCCGATGTGGTCGACCCGAAGCCCCTCCTCACCCGCCGCCGACAGCACCCTGGCGCTCAGCCGCCGCGCCGCCCGCGGCCACTCCGGATCCGGCTCCACGATCCGCGGCGCGCACTTCGGGGCCCGTCGTGCCGCCCGCACGTTCGCCTCGAACGGGACCAACCGCTCCGACCACAGCCGATCCACCTCGGCGGTCAGGGCCTCGACCGCGCCGGTGTTGTCCAGCCACACGTCCGCCGCCTCGCGGCGCTGCTCGTCGGTGGCCTGCGACCGGATCCGCGCCCGCGCGTCCTCGGCGTCCAGGCCGCGACCGGTGAGCCGCCGGACCCGCTCCTGCTCCGGAGCGTCCACGATGAGCACCAGGTGGTAGTTCGGCGCGTAGTCGTTCTCCACCAGCAGCGGGACGTCGTGCACCACGATCGCGTCCGCCGGGGCCTGAGCCATGCGCTGCGCGGTCAACGCACCGATCTTCGGGTGCGTGATCGCGTTCAGGTCTGCTCGCGCCTGATCGTCGCCGAACACGGTGCGCGCCATCGCCGGGCGGTCCAGCGCGCCCTCGGCGGTGAGGATCTCGGGACCGAACCGCTCGGCGAGCTCGGCCAGACCGGCGCTGCCCGGCTGCACGACCTCGCGGGCCAGGACGTCCGCGTCGATGAGCACCGCGCCCAGCTCCGCCAGGCGCGCGGCCACCGTCGACTTGCCCGATCCGATCCCGCCACTGAGCCCCACGCGCAACATGCGGCCATCTTGCCAGGCCTGGAACGCACGACGGCCCCGCACCTGCGAACAGGTGCGGGGCCGTGCGCGGCTATCCGTGCCGGATCAGACCGGGACGGTCAACCCTGCGTTCACGCTCCGCCGGAGAGCTTCTCCCGCAGCGCGGCCAGCTGTGCATCGCTGGCCAGCGAGCCCGCGTCCTCCTGCTGCTCGGACGAACCGGAGGAGGAGTAGTTCCCGCCTCCACCGCCCTGGGACTCGGAGGTGGCGCCAGCGGCACCCGCGGCAGCGGCTTCGGCGTCGGCCTCGGCGGCCTTCGCGACCTGCTTCATGTGCTGCTCGTAGCGGGACAGCGCGTCGGCGTACTGGCGCTCCCACTCCTCGCGCTGGGTCTCGTAGCCGTCCTGCCACTCCTGGGTCTCCGGGTCGAAGCCCTCGGGGTAGATGTAGTCGCCGTTGTTGTCGTACTCGGCGGCCATACCGTACTGAGTGGGGTCGAACTCGGAGTCCGGCGTGAAGCCCTCGTTGGCCTGCTTCAGCGACAGCGAGATCCGGCGACGCTCGAGGTCGATGTCGATGACCTTGATCATCACGTCGTCGCCGACCTGAACGACCTGCTCCGGGATCTCCACGTGGCGCTCGGCCAGCTCGGAGATGTGCACCAGGCCCTCGATGCCCTCGTCGACGCGGACGAACGCGCCGAACGGCACCAGCTTGGTGACCTTGCCCGGCACGATCTGGCCGATCGCGTGGGTGCGGGCGAACTGACGCCACGGGTCTTCCTGCGTCGCCTTCAGCGACAGCGAGACGCGCTCGCGGTCCATCTCGACGTTGAGGACCTCGACCGTGACCTCCTGGCCGACCTCGACGACCTCGCTCGGGTGGTCGATGTGCTTCCAGGACAGCTCGGAGACGTGCACCAGGCCGTCGACACCACCGAGGTCCACGAACGCACCGAAGTTGACGATCGAGGACACGACACCCTTGCGGACCTGGCCGTTCTGCAGCTGGTTGAGGAACTCGCTGCGGACCTCGGACTGGGTCTGCTCCAGCCAGGCGCGACGGGACAGGACCACGTTGTTGCGGTTCTTGTCCAGCTCGATGATCTTGGCTTCGAGCTCGCGGCCGACGTACGGCTGGAGGTCGCGGACACGGCGCATCTCGACCAGCGACGCGGGCAGGAAGCCGCGCAGGCCGATGTCGAGGATGAGGCCGCCCTTGACGACCTCGATGACGGTGCCCTTGACGGGCTCGTCCTTGTCCTTGAGCTCCTCGATGGTGCCCCAGGCGCGCTCGTACTGGGCGCGCTTCTTGGACAGGATCAGCCGGCCTTCCTTGTCCTCCTTCTGGAGGACGAGGGCCTCGACGAAGTCGCCAACGGTGACGACCTCAGCCGGGTCGACATCGTGCTTGATGGACAGCTCCCGGGACGGGATGACGCCCTCGGTCTTGTAACCGATGTCAAGCAGCACCTCGTCACGATCGACCTTGACGATGGTGCCCTCAACGATGTCGCCGTCGTTGAAGTACTTGATGGTTAGGTCGACGGCGGCGAGGAAGTCCTCCTCCGTCCCGACGTCGTTGACCGCGACCTGCGGCTTGGTGGCGGTGGTCGGAACGGTGGTGGTGTCGGTGGACATCAGGTGGGTTGCTCCGGTACGGATAGTTTGTCGGTTGCCTACGGTTCTCCCCCGCTTCGGCCCGCGCCGAGACGGCTGGACGGAAGTCCCAGCACGCATCCGCGCACGACCCGCTGAGGGTTGCACCCTGGATCTTAGCCTCCGGGACCGACACCTCTGCGAGCGGAACCCGGTGTAACAGGTCCGGACCAGCGGCGCACGACTCCCGGTTCCCGGCCCGACGGTCTCCCGTCGGCGATCCCCGGCCGGTACGGCCGCCCCGCGTCTGCCGACTCGGCGAAGCCGCACCACGGTCGAACGCTGGACCCCCCATCGCTAATCCCGATCGGGGCACGGCAACCGGTCGGGCAGCTCGGCTCCGGCGGCGGCGGTCGGCGAAGCCGACCGGCGGAACCGGTCCCGGGCGTCTTTCCCCAGCCAGAATGCACGGACACGTTAAGACCCACGGCGCGGGCGGTATCGTACGCGTTCGCGCGATCGCGGAGCAAACCACTTACCGGCGCAACACCGAACCACAGGACTTCTCATGTCGCACGACCACTCGGCGCCCACCGAAATTTCACCCGACTCGGCGACAGGAGAACAGCTGGACGGCGGTTCCGCGCACGCCTCAGCGGAGCGCGCGCTCGGCACGATGGGTGTGAGCAAACGCACTGCGGGAGCCGTGGAGTCCCGGGAGGCGAGCCGGTTGTGGTGGGACGCCGACGCCGACGACTACCAGGCCGAGCACGGCGAGTTCCTCGGTGTCAGCGACTTCGTCTGGTGCCCGGAGCGGGTGCGCGAGGCCGACGTCCGGCTGCTCGGCGACGTGGCGGGCAAGCGGGTGCTGGAAGTCGGGTCCGGTTCGGCCTCGTGCTCGCGGTGGCTGGCGGCGCAGGGCGCGGAGCCGGTGGCCCTGGACATCTCCGAGGGGATGCTGCGCCACGCCGCCGAAGGCGCGGCGGCCAGCGGTATCGAGGTGCCGCTGGTGCAGGCCAGCGCGGACACCTTGCCATTCGCGGCGAACAGCTTCGACCTGGCCTGCTCGGCGTTCGGCGGGGTGCCGTTCGTGTCCGACTCCGGCGCCGTCTTCCAGGAGGTCGCGCGCGTGCTGCGGCCGGGCGGGCGCTGGGTGTTCGCGGTGACTCACCCGATGCGGTGGATCTTCCCCGACGACCCCGGGCCGGGCGGCCTCACCGTCGCGCAGTCGTACTTCGACCGGTCGCCGTACGTGGAGATCAACGCGTTCGGCGAGGCGACCTACGTGGAGCACCACCGGACGCTGGGCGACTACGTCCGCCAGCTCACGGCGGCGGGCATGCGGCTGGTGGACCTGATCGAGCCGGAGTGGCCCGAAGGCGCCGACCACACCTGGGGACAGTGGAGCCGCCTGCGCGGCAGGCTGTTCCCCGGCACGTCGATCTTCTGCTGCACGCTGGACTGATCCGCCCCGGAGCGGACCCGCCCCCCGGGGCGCTGACGTGCTCCGGCCCCCTGTCCGGCCGAACCTGACGCGGTGATCACCCCGGAGCTGCCAGAATCCGGGACGCCGGGCGGCGCGGAGAGGGGTTCAGCGGCCATGGGTGACGCGCAGGAACTGGTGGACCGGCAGTGCGCGCGGTTCGCCGAGCTGGACCGGGACCTGCCGGATCGATACCTGTTGCCGAAGGGCGATCCGCTGATGGCGCGACTCCCCGGCGGCGGGACCGTCGCCGGGCTGGTCGTGCACAACCGCGTTCCGCGCGGCTCCAGCCAGAGCCTGTGGCAGGCCACCGACACGTTCGAGCTGTTCCCGCTGCTCGGCGACCGGCCGCAGGAGGGCATGGACGGCCTGCTGAGCGAGTGGCGGCGCCGACTCTCCGCGCAGGAGGCCCCCGCAGCGGATTCGTCGTGCGTGGTGACCTGGCCGAGCCGGGACGCGCGAGCGACGCGCGCGCTGCTGGACCACGGTTTCGTCCCGCTCTCCTGCCTGGCGATCCGCCCGCCGGGACCGTCTCCCGACGAAGATACGAAACTGTCTGGTACCGTAAAGGTGCGTCGCGCCGGACCGGCCGATCTGGACTCCGTGGTCGAGCTCGCACTCGCCGAGCACGCCTACGCCGCCCTGGTCGGCGCATCGGTGCACCGCCCTGAGGCAGCCGAGCTCAAACGCATCGCCGCACGGCTCCGGCTCGCCGCGGGCAGCGGCCCCGGAGGTGATCCGGTGTGGCTGGCCGAACAGGACGGGACACCGATCGCGCTCGCCGAATGCGGCTGGATCGACCCGGACCGCCAAGCAGGCGGCCACCGGCTCCGATCCGGGCGGTGGGCCTACGTGAACTGCGTGTCGGTGCACGAGCAGGCCCGCGGCGGCGGCGTCGGACAGCAGCTGATGGCCACCGCGCACGACGAGTTCGCCCGCGCCGGCGTCGTCGGCAGCTTCCTGTACTACAACCCGCCCAACCCGCTGTCGTCGGTGTTCTGGCCCCGCCAGGGCTACCGGCCGCTGTGGACGATGTGGGAGGTGCGCCCGGCAACGGCGCTGCGCTGATCTCCCACGTGAAGGAGTCGAGACGACGCGTGGAGATCGTCGCTGACGCAGTCGAGGTCAACGGAGCGCACAGCACCCTGCTCGCCCCCACCTCGCTGCACGTGAGCAGCGGAGACCTGCTGGTGGTGACCGGGGAACCGAACTCCGGGCACACCGCGCTGGCCCTCGCCCTGTCCGGCCGGCTCAAGCCCGGCGGCGGCCGGGTCCTGATCGACGGCGCCGACGACCCGAAGGCGCTGCGGCGCCGGGTCGCGATCGTCGACGGCCCCGACATCACCGAACCCGAACCGAGCGTGCCGGTGCGCACGATGGTCGCCGAGGCCCTGAGCATCGCCGGACGCCGCTCCGGACGCTCCGCCGTCCGCGCCTGGCTCACCGACCACGACCTCGCCGAGCACGCCGCGACCCGCGTGGAGAACCTCCCCGCGGCCGAGCGGACCCGGCTGCTGGTCGACCTGGCGTGCGCGGCGAAGACGACCGAAGCGCTGGTGCTCGACACCCCCGACCGGCACGGCGGCGACCCGCACGTCTGGCACCGGCTGGCCCGCCGGGAATGCCGCAGGGAGCGCGCGGTGATCGTGCTGTGCACCCCGCACTCCGCCGACCGGCTCGCCGTCCCCCATGCCCGAGTGGGCGCGGACAACCGCGCCGAAGAAGGTGCCCGATGACCACGTTCCGCCTGGCCCTGACCGAACTGCGCAGGCTGACCTCCGGCAAGCTCCCCCGGCTCGCCCTGGTGGCGATCACTCTCGTGCCGCTGCTCTACGGCGCGATGTACCTCTACGCCAACTGGGACCCGTACAACCGGCTCGGCTCGGTGCCCGCCGCCGTCGTGGTCGACGACGAAGGAGCGGCCCGCGACGACGGCAGCAGGCTCGACGCCGGGGACAAGGTCTACGACGAGCTGGAGAACTCCGGTTCGTTCGACTGGGAGCGCACCAGCGCCCAAGACGCCGAGCAGGGCGTCGCGCAGGGGAAGTACACGTTCGCGCTGGTCGTGCCGAAGGACTTCTCGGCCGCGCTGATGTCGCCTGGCGACTTCGAACCCAGGCAGGCGCAGCTGCGGCTGGTCACCAACGACACGAACAACTACTTGATCTCCACCATCGCCGACAAGGTCGCGGGCGAGGTCCGCAAGGCCGTCGCCGCCGACGCCGGAACCGAAGCCGCCGACCAGCTGCTGATGGGCTTCGGCACGGTGCACGAGAAGACGATCCAGGCCGCTGACGGGGCGGGCAAGCTCGCCGACGGGGCGGGCAAGCTGCGGGACGGCATCGGCACCGCCGAGGACGGCACCGGGCAGCTCTCCTCCGGCGCCCACCAGCTGCTCGACGGGCAACAGGCGCTGCTGGACGGCTCCGGCAGGCTCGTGGACGGCACAGGACGGCTCAGCTCCGGCGCCGACCAGCTCAGCGGCGGTCTGCAGCAGCTGCAGGAGCGCACCGCGCCGTTGCCGGAGCAGTCGGAGAAGCTCGCGGACGGCGCCGAGCAGGTCGCGCAGGGCAACGAGAAGCTCGCCGACACCGCGGGCAGGCTCGGCGACGTCTCGCAGGGCTTCGTCGACGACCTGGAGCAGACCAAGACCCGCATCGCCGAGCAGCTGCGCGCCACCGGCGCCGACGAGGCGACCGTGCAGAAGGTGCTCGACGGGCTGGACGAGCTCAACCAGCCCATCAACGACGCCAACGACAAGGTGCAGGGCCAGATCGGCCAGCTCGACACCCTCGCCGACGGAGCCCGCCAGGTCGCGGACGGCAACCGCAAGCTCGCCGACTCCACACCCGCGCTGACCAGTGCCATCGGCCAGCTCAACGACGGTGCCGGAACGCTCGCCAACGGCGCGGGCGAACTGGACTCGGGCGCCCGGCAGCTGCACCAGGGCGAACAGCAGGCCGTCACCGGCACCACCAAGCTCGTCGACGGCGCCGACCGGTTGGCCGACGGCTCGCACCAGCTCGCGGACGGTTCGGGGCAGCTCGCCGACGGCTCGCACACCTTGGCCGACGAACTCGGAAAGGGCGCCCAGGACATCCCGAACCTCGACGACGCCACGCGGGAGGACACCGCCCGCACCATCGGCGATCCAGTGGCCGTGAACAACGACGCGCAGGTCAAGGCCGCCACCTACGGCGCGGGCCTGGCCCCGTTCTTCATGGGCCTGGCGCTGTGGATCGGCGGGTTCGTGCTGTTCCTGATCATGCGTCCGCTGTCGCAGCGAGCGCTGGCCTCGGGCGTGGCGGCCTGGAAGGTGGCGCTCGGCGGATGGCTCCCGGCCGCACTGGTGGGCATCGCGCAAGCGGTGCTGCTGTACCTCGTGGTCGTGTTCGGCGTGGGCGTGCACCCGGCGCACCCGTGGCTGACGCTCGGGTTCCTGGTGCTCACCTCGTTCGCGTTCACGTCCGTGGTGCACTCGCTGAACGCGGCGTTCGGGCCGAAGGGCAAGTTCATCGCACTGATCGTGCTGGTGCTGCAGCTGGTCACCGCGGGCGGCACGTTCCCGTGGCAGACCATCCCGGCACCGCTGCACCCGCTGCACCAGGTGCTGCCGCTGAGCTACGTCGTGACCGCGCTGCGGCACCTGCTCTACGGCGGGCCCGGCCTGGAAGCCGCGGGCACCTCCGCCCTGGTGCTGCTCGCCTACCTGGCGGCCGGTTTGATGCTGAGCACCATCGCCGCGTGGCGGCAGCGCGTGTGGACGCCGGGCAGGCTCAAGCCGGAACTGGCCTTGTGACCGGAGGGGCGTTCCCCAGCCGGTCACCCAGCGGAACCTCAGCGGCTCCGCCGCTGGCAGGACGACGACCGGAATCGTCGGCCAAGGGTTCCTGAGAGAACGAATCGGGGCCGTCGAGCGTGTGCTCGACGGCCCCGTTCTTCGTCCCCGGTGCGGGAGTGCTCCCGCTCGGGATCACTCCGCGCTGGTCGCGGCCTCGGCCTCTTCGTCGTATCGAGCGACCTCGATCAGGTTGCCGTCGGGGTCGCGCAGGTACAGCGAGGTGATCGGGCCGAAGGTGCCGGTGCGGCCCACCGGGCCTTCCTCGATGCGGACGTCGTTGGCCCGCAGGTGCTCCTGCACCTCGCTGATGGGCTGTTCGGTCACGAAGCACAGGTTGGCCGAGCCCGGCACCGGGTGCGTCGCGGTGGGCTCCACGAGCTCGCTGGCGGCGTGCAGTTTGATGGTCTGCTGCCCGAAGCTCACGGCCCGCCGGTCACCGGGGAAGGTCACCGTGCGCATCCCGAGGATGCGCTCGTAGAACTCAGCCGCCCGATCGACATCGGCCACGGTGAGCACCAAGTGGTCCACTCTGTCGATGTTGATCATTTTCCTCCTCCGGGATCTCCGTCCCGGGTCCGCCGTGCGCGCCGCGCGCCGGCTCGTCGGCATCCGCTGTTCCGCGAAGTAGGCAGGCTATCCCGGCTATCACCCGAAAGGTCCAACTGGGGCCCCGCCTCGCTCACGTTCCGGTCATCTCAGTGGCTGAGACGACCTCGGCGCCGCGAAATGATCTCATCGTGATCAAGCCGCAATCTCCGCAGCTCGGAGACCATGTCCTCGGCATATGCCAACACCCGGTGGCCGGACGGTCACCCCCGGCCGCACCCGCTGGCGACCGCTCCGCACTCGGTGTGCGGCTCCCCCAGTGTGCGGCCCCTCAGTGGGCGGCGGAGTCCCAGGAACGGCCCGCGCCCACCGAGACCTCCAGCGGCACGTCCAGCGGGTACGCCGAGCCCATCTGCTCCCGCACGATCCGCTCGACCTCGGCGCGCTCCCCCTCGACCAGTTCGATGATCAGTTCGTCGTGCACCTGCAGCAGGATCCGGGACCGCAGCCCCGCCTCGCGCAACGCCTGGTGCGCACCGAGCATCGCGACCTTGATGATGTCGGCCGCGCTGCCCTGGATGGGCGCGTTGAGCGCCATCCGCTCCGCCATCTCGCGGCGCTGCCGGTTGTCGCTGAGCAGGTCCGGCAGGTAGCGGCGACGACCGAGGATCGTCGAGGTGTAGCCGTCCTCGCGCGCCTTCGACACGACCTCGTGCAGGTAGTCGCGCACGCGGCCGAAGCGGGCGAAGTACGCGTCCATCTGCGCCTTCGCGTCCTCGGCCGAGATCCGAAGCTGCTGAGCCAGGCCGAACGCGGAGAGCCCGTAGGCCAGGCCGTAGGACATGGCCTTCACCCGGCGCCGCAGCTCCTGGTCCACCTGGTCGATCGGCACGCCGAACGCCTGGGAGGCCACGAAGTTGTGCAGGTCCTCCCCGGACCGGAACGCCTCGATCAAGCCCTCGTCGCCGGACAGGTGGGCCATGATCCGCATCTCGATCTGGCTGTAGTCGGCGGTCAGCAGCTCGGAGTAACCGGAGCCGACGACGAACACCTCCCGGATCCGGCGGCCTTCCTCGGTCCGGATCGGGATGTTCTGCAGGTTCGGGTCGGTCGAGGACAACCGGCCGGTCGCCGCGATGGTCTGGTTCAGCGTGGTGTGGATCCGCCCGTCGTCGGCGACGGACTTCACCAGCCCTTCGACGGTCGTCTTGAGCCGGGTCGCGTCGCGGTGTTCCAGCAGGTGCTGCAGGAACGGGTGCTCGGTCTTCTCGTAAAGCCCCTGCAGCGCGTCCGCGTCGGTGGTGTAGCCGGTCTTGGTGCGCTTCGTCTTCGGCATGCCCAGTTCCTCGAACAGCACCACCTGGAGCTGCTTCGGCGAACCGAGGTTGATCTCCTTGCCGATGACCTCGTAGGCCTCCTGCGCGGCCTGCTTGACGCGGCCCGCGAAGTGCGCGCCGAGCTCGTCGAGCAGGTCGGAGTCCACGGCGATGCCCGCCGCCTCCAGCTCGTCGATCACCGCGAGCAGCGGCAGTTCGAGGTCGGTGAGCAGGCTCCGGCTGTCGATGCGGTCCAGTTCCGCGTCGAGCGCGTCGGCGAGTTCGCCCACCGCTCGGGCCTTGACCAGCTCCGCGTTGGCCGCGTCGGCCTTGTCCTGCTCCTCGTCTGCGAGCAGGGAAAGCTGCCCGTCACCGCTGTCCTGCTCGGCGCGCAGCTCCCGCTGCAGGTAGCGCACCACCAGGTCGGGCAGGTCGAAGGAGCGCTGCCCCGGCCGCACCAGGTAGGCGGCGAGCGCGGTGTCGCTGGTCAGCCCCGCCAACGCCCAGCCGCGACCGCGCAAGGCGTGCAGCGGGCCTTTCACGTCGTGCGCGGCCTTCGGCAGCGCCGGGTCGGCCAGCCACTCCCCCAGCGCCTTGTCGTCTTCGGGGCTCAGCTCGGTGACGTCGGCGTAGCTGCCCGCGCCGTCCGCGTTCACCAAGGCGATGCCCTGCAGATCACCGGCACCGGTCGTCCAGGTCCCGCTGAACGCCAACCCGGTCCGCCGCCCATCTCGGGCGTGCCGGTCCAGCCACCCGGCGAGCTCGCCCTGTGCGACCGCGCCACCGGTGACCTCGAAGCCCTCTTCCACTTCGGGTTCCGCCGCGGACAGCGTCGAGAACAGCCGTTCCCGCAGCACCCGGAACTCCAGGTCGTCGAACAGCTTGTGCACCGCGTCCCGGTCCCACTGGGCCATCACCAGGTCGTCCGGCACGACCCCCAGCGGGACTTCGTGCTCGAGCTGGGTGAGCTCGCGGTTGAGCTGCACCGAGGCCAGGTTCGCCCGCAACGCCTCACCGGCCTTGCCCTTGACCTCGTCGGCGCGGTCGATGAGCCCCGCCAGCGAGCCGAACTGCTGGATCCACTTGGTGACGGTCTTCTCCCCGACACCGGGGATCTTCGGCAGGTTGTCCGACGGGTCGCCGCGCAGCGCCGCGAAGTCCGGGTACTGCTCGGGCGAGAGGCCGTACTTGTCCTCGACCGCCTGCGGCGTGAACCGGGTGAGCTCGGAGACGCCCTTCGTCGGGTACAGCACGGTGACCTTGTCGGTGACCAGCTGCAGCGCGTCGCGGTCCCCGGTACAGATCGCCACGGAGAAGCCTTCGCCGGTGGCCTGCGTGGTGAGCGTCGCGATGACGTCGTCGGCCTCGTAGTTGTCCTTGCTGAGCACCGGCACCGACAGCGCCCCGAGCACGTCCTGGATCAGGCTCACCTGACCCTTGAACTCGTCCGGGCTGGCGCTGCGGTTGGCCTTGTACTCGGTGAACTTCTCGCTGCGGAACGTCTTGCGGGACACGTCGAACGCGACCGCGAAGTGAGTGGGCTGCTCATCGCGCAGCAGGTTGATCAGCATCGAGGTGAAGCCGTAGACCGCATTCGTGTGCTGGCCCGTGCCGGTTTGGAAGTTCTCCTTCGGCAGGGCGTAGAACGCTCGATAGGCCATGGAATGGCCGTCGATCAACAGCAGACGTCGGTCTTCGGAAGCCATCACGTCGCGGGAGTCTAGGCTGACCCCCCGACAGCGCGTGCGGCGAGGCACGAGGAGGGGTGGACCGTGACGGCGACCGAGAACGAGCAGCCCGTGAACGATGCGATGGCCAAGGTCTTGAACCCGGATCCGGACCAGTTGCAGCACCGGATGGGCATCGAATACGTCGAATGGTCACCCGAACGTGTGGTCGCAACGATGCCGGTCGAAGGCAACAAGCAGCCCTACGGACTGCTGCACGGGGGCGCGAACGCGGTGCTGGCCGAATCGGTCGGCTCCATCGCCTCGGCGCTGCACGCGGGAGAGGGCCGGATCGCGGTGGGGCTGGAACTGTCCTGCACGCATCACCGCTCGACCACGGAAGGCGTCGTCACCGGTGTCGCCCTGCCCCTGCACCGGGGCCGCAGCACCGCGACGTACGAAATCGTCGTCACCGATGAGCAGGGCAGGCGCACCTGCACGGCACGCCTGACCTGCGTCATCCGCGACCAGCCGAAGGGCTGATCACTCCAAGTTCTCGAGCACCGCCTGGGCCACGGCCTTCATCGTGGTCCGGCGGTCCATCGCGGTCCGCTGCAGCCAGCGGAACGACTCGGGCTCGGAGAGGTTGTGCTTGCTCATGAGCAGGCCCTTGGCGCGTTCGATCGTCTTGCGCGCCTCCAGCCGCTCGCTGAGGTCCGCGACTTCCGCCTCCAACGCCTGCACCTCGGTGAACCGGGACACCGCGAGTTCCACGGCCGGCACCAGGTCGCGCTTCGCGAACGGCTTGACCAGGTAGGCCATCGCCCCCGCGTCCCGCGCACGTTCCACCAGATCGCGCTGGCTGAAGGCGGTGAGGATCACCACGGGCGCGATGCGCTCGCCCGCGATGTTCGAAGCGGCTTCGATGCCGTCCATCTTCGGCATCTTGATGTCCAGGATCACCAGGTCGGGCCGCAGCTCCTCGGCCAGCCGCACGGCTTCTTGCCCGTCCCCGGCCTCACCGACGACCTGGTATCCCTCTTCTTTGAGCATCTCAACCAGATCGAGCCTGATCAACGCCTCGTCCTCGGCCACGAGTACGCGACGTTCGACGGGCTTGGCCTCGCCTGGGTCCTCGGCAGCCGGCGTGGTCACCGGGTCCTCCTGGGGTAGTTCTGACACGGTCCAGTGCGGTCAGCACCGGGAAAATCCAGCTTACCGGCCACCACCGCGCGCTGAGATGACCAGGGAGGGTGACCATCCTGACACCGATTTCCAACACGTCACACCCGTGCTACCAGCAGGGTTCACCCCCACGCCCAGCACCGCACCCCCACCCGAACACGGTGATCACCAGTCCCGTAAACTGACTCCACGCTCAGCCCCCGTAGCCCAATCGGCAGAGGCGGCGGACTCAAAATCCGTACAGTGTCAGTTCGACTCTGACCGGGGGCACGTACAGCATCGTCACGATGGCATTCGGCCCGTGAGCTGCAATTTTCAGCGCGATTCGCCATCGTTCGGCGGCGACGTTCTCGAGCTGGCGACATGGCCGCTGTTCGCGACGCGGTTCTGCGTTCACTGACGGTGGTCTTCGCGTTGACCTTCGTTCTCCACGCCCTCGGCCGGGCAGCTGGGTGCTCTTCCGGCTGGACGCGACATGGCTTGAGGTTTCGCTCAGGCGAGGCGACGGCCTTCCGTTCGAGCACATCGCGACGCAGGAACCGGACCGATCCTGGGTCGGCCAGATGGTCGGTGACCGGTTCGGGGGCACCATCAGCCGCGAGCGCACCGATCTGCTCGATGCCGATGCGCTGGTCTGGTTGACCCCGCACGGGGAATGGACTCCGCGGAACGATCCGACCTGCTCGGGGTTGCGGTCGCACGGGAGGATCGGGACGCCTGCGTCGACGTGCGGACGAGTACGGACCCGGCGTCGCCTCCGTGCTCCGGCTCCCCTACGACGTGGACCGGTTCGGTGCTCAACTCCGCGCGGCTACGGACGGACAGACCTCTCCACCGCGCTGGCAGAGCGCAGGAGCGCGTCGAAGATCCGGAGCTCGCAGCGCGTCGCGGTCCGACCGCCGAACGCCTTCGCCCCGCTGGAGCCCGGCTCGTCGGTCAGGGCTGCGGTCTGCGGCCGACGCCGGCCCAGATCGACGACTGCGCCGGTTCCGAGAACTTCAGCTTCGCCGAGTGGTTCGGGCTGTAGTCCTCGGGATGCCACTCCCAGGTCCAGGCCATCCCGGGATCCATCATCTCGAAATCACCGAACAGTTCGCGGATCTGGTCGCGCGTCCGCCAGATCACCGGGCTCGACGAAGCGTCGTACATGCGTTTGATCCCGGCGAGGTTCTCATCCATGCCGGGGGGCAAACCGTCGTCGGTCAGGTGCGAGATCGCCAGGTAGGACCCCGGTGACAGCAGTTCGCGGTAGCGCTTCATCACGAGCGGTGAGATGTCGACGCCGTCCGGGCCGGGCTGCTGCACGTGCAGCACCGCGATCAGCAGGACGGCGATGGGCTGGTCCATGTCCAGCACGCCGGTCTCGATGGCGCGCTGCCACAACTTGTTCGGGTTCCGGAAATCGGCGTTGATCGCTGCGTGGCGGTCCGGATCGCCGTGCCTCTCCAACAGCGTCTGCGAGTGCGCCACGGCGACCGGTTCGTGATCGACGTAGACGACCCGCGAGTCGAGTTCGAGCTCATCGGCGATCGAATGCGTGTTGCCCATGGTCGGCACGCCCGATCCGATGTCGATGAACTGCCGGACGCCGTGCGCGACCAGGCGGCGCACCGCTCGGTGCAGGAACAACCGGTTGCTGATGGCGATCGGGCGCAGCACCGGATACTCGTCGAGCACGCTCTGCCCGAAGCCCCGGTCGATGGCCCAGTTCGCCTTGCCACCGAGGTAGAAGTCGTAGACACGCGCGACGCTGGGCTTGCTCAGATCCACGCTCTGAGGAGGAAACGGATCCTCGTCCATCTTGCTCATTCGCATGATCCTTTGTGTCCCGGCCGGGTGATCTGCAACGCATCGTAGCCTTGTGATCATCCTCGGTGAACGATGCATGGCGGTCGTGCGTGCGACCTGGTCAGTGAATCTCCAGCAAGCGGTGCCGGGACGTTCCCGATGGTCGTGCGCCTCTCCGCGCGTTCACGGCCAGGTGTCACCCGACGACGCGACGAACCCCGCCGGTCGGCGAACACCGCTTCTGGGCGCGTCCCCTGCGACGACCGTGGAAGGGGGTTCTCGCGCCGACGCTGCACTGCTGCGGCTCCGCTCACGTCGGGTCAGCGAGCGCAGATCGAGTCGAGGGCCTTGTCCAGGGCCGCGCGGTGGGTCTGGTCGAGGTCCGCTGACTCCGTCGCTAACGCTTGGTCGAGGGTCTTGGCGCAGCCGGGGGTCGCACGCGAGGGTTCCGCCGTTTTGAGGGCGGCGATGATCGCGGTGCCGATGCGGTCGAGTTCGGGGCGGATCGCGGTGAGGTCCGGTTTCTCCGATGGCCGAAGGGCGGGTTGCTCGGACCACTGGCGCAGGAGGTCGTTCTGGACCTGGGTGCTCGCGGCGATCTGGTCCTGGAAGACCTGCGCAGCCCACTCCGGGTCCACTCCGCCGCGGGTGGCGTCGGCGCGGGCGCCGTCGATGACGGCGGCTTCGCGGGCCGGGTCGGTGACGGCCTTGCCGGTGCCGAACTTCGAGGCCGCGACCTGGTCGGAGAGCACCGCCCGCTCCTCCGCCAGCCGCACGAGGTCGGCGACGCCGTCCGCGCCTGCCACGGGAGTGTCCGCAGGGGGTGCCGCCGGTGCTCCGCAGCCCGTCAGCAGCAGTCCCGCGGCGACAACGGCGGCGATGGGGATCTCGACTCGCTTCACGTTCTTCCTCCTCTGGGGCATCACGCCACGGCGGGGCGCGGGCGTGATCCGCGCTCTCCCGGCGACCGCGATCATCGCTGTTCCAGCGGGGTTTCAGTGCCGCGGATCGATCTCTTTCGGGACAACCCTCGCCCGGCGGAGTCGCCCCGCGCATCCGGGTGCGGGTGGCGCGCCGGGGCCGGCCGCCGCTCAGCCGCCGTCGCCACCGTCATCACCACCGCCCCCGCCCCACCACCGGCTGCGCCGCTTCTTCTTCGGCTGCAGCACCGACGCGACCGCCGCGCCGATCACCATCACGAGGACGAAACCCACCATGGCGACGACGTGCATGACGCCGTCCACAAGGGACCCGGTGTCCACGTTTTCCCTCCCTCACGACGACGGCCATCGCCGAATCGCGGGAGATCTTCACCCGGACACGGTGCTGCCCAGGCCGCCTCACTCCCGCGGCCGGGCGCTGCGATGGCGCTCCTCCCCGGAAGACGCCTCGATCCGCCGCGGGTTGCGTCGCGAGGCGATCTCGAAGCGCTCCGCGGCTGCTGGGCGAGGGTCCTGATGCGAACGGCCCTAGCGGCCCGCCGCCGCGTCGCGGTAGGTGGTGCCGCTGAGGTTGGGTTGCGCGCCCTCGTAGAGGCCGGTGGGGCTGGTTTCGGTGGAGAGCGTGAACCAGGAGTAGCGCTCCACGAACGGGAGTCCTTCGAGTATCTCGGTGGAGGTCCGGATGAAGTCGGCCTGCTCCTGCTCGCTCGGGTAGCGCGGTTGCCCGCCGGAGAAGTCGATGAGCGCGTATTCGGTGACCCAAACCGGTTTCCCGTAGCGGTCGTGGACGGCTTGGACGTAGCTGCGGAGGTGCTCGGTCGCCTCCGGGGAGAAGTCCGCGCCGTACCAGTGCAGCGGGATGAAGTCGACCTGGTGGCCGCGTTCGGCCGCGCCCCGCATGAACCGGTCGAGCCAGCCGCCCTCCAGGTCCGCTCCGGTGGCGACGCCGGGGGCACCCAGCCGCATCCCGGTCTCCTGCAGCTCCGGCCACAGGTCGAGGGCCTGCTCGACGGCCATGTTCGCCTGTTCGGCCATGTCCGGTTCGTTGAACGCCAGCAGGGTGGAGCCGGATGCCTTCGCCGCGTCCAGGGATTGCTGGTTCACCTCGTCGGCTCCCCAGATCATCGGGACGAATTCGGCGCCTTCGGGCGGGGTGATGTCCTGATCGTCGACGGACCAGTCGTAGAACCAGCTCACCCCGGCGTCGCCGAGCGCTTCGTCGACGCCGGCGACGTCGGTGACGCTGACGCCCTTCTTCTCGGCGTCGTCGGCCGCGGAGGCCGCGGGGACGAGCAGCAGGGCCACGACCGCCGCCAGCGCGGGCAGCAGCGATTTCCGGGTGACCATCAGATCCCCTTGTGGAAGGTGACGGTGAAGCCGCTGCAGGACGGGCAGTTGCGCATGACGTCGTTGCCGGGTTCCTGGTCGTGCTTGGACCACGCGTACGCGCGCGGGCAGTGGGCCTTCACCGCGTCGCTGTAGGGCGTCTGCTCGTCCCGGCTGGGGTTGGTGCACAGCTGCGGCTGCCCGTCCGCGCCGTCGGTGAGGTTCTCCGGCGGGCAGTGCTGCAGCAGCGGTTCGGAGCAGCCGACCTGTTCGCACTGGCCGGAGTCGGGCGGCGGCGCGGCGCCGGTGGGTTCGATCGTGATCGGCAGGGCCACCGCGTTGACGTAGCTGACGTTGTACCAGGGCGCCCCGGAGTCGTTCGGGTCGAAGTTGAACTCGGCCAGGCCGGTCGGCTGCTCACCCGTGGTGCAAGTGCCGGTTTCGGGGCCGCAATCCCCCACGGCGCAGTGGAACGACTCGCCCGGTTCGCCGGAGCAGTCCTGGCGGGCGAAGAACTTGCCGCGCCAGTGCTGCGGCTCGCCGGATTCCGGGACGGTGATCGTCGCCGTTTCGCCGTCGGCCAGCACCGGCAGGTCGGTGAGCTGCTGCGAGCCGTCCGCGTTCACGTTGCTGCCGATCCACACCGTCTCGCCGGAGCGGTTCGCGAACGTGATCGTGCGGTCGGCGGCCGACGTTCCCCGAGCCGTCGCCGCGCCTCCGCCGAGCAGCAGCAGGAGTGCGACGGCGAGCAAGGACGCTGTTTTCCGCATGAGCCCTCTCGGAGTGGTCCGGGGATGTCGATCTCATCGTAAAACGCGTGCGACCCGTCGATTCGCCCAATGTTTTCACGTATTTCGCGCCGGAAGCCGCACCGGAATTCATCCGGGCGGCGGTGTCGTGGAATCCGGGTGCCGGTTTCGCCTTGATCGCGCCGGGCTTTCCCCGGACTCCGCTGAACAGCGGCTCCGGCGATCATGAGACGTTAAGATCGCGGCCATGTGGTCGTTGCCGTGGGCCGATGTGCTGGTGGGCGGGCAGGGGCGGTCATGGCGGACCGTTCCGCAGGAGCGATCGGTGCTCGTGGTGGTGCACACCGTGACCGCGGCGACCCGGCTGTTCGACGTGCTCGGGCTCTGGTCCGGCGACCACCGGGTGCAGACCGCCTTCACCTGCACCCGGACCAGTGCTTTCACCACCGGGACGGAAGAATTGCTGCGGGAGCGGGGAATTGAGCCGATCCCGTGGGAACAGGCGGTGGAACGCGAATTCGACCTCGCCGTCGCCGCGAGCTACGGCGGTCCGCTGCACGCGCTCCGAGCTCCGTTGATCGTCCTCCCGCACGGAATGGGGTACAACAAGTTCGCACCCGGGGCCAGGCACCGGGAATCGGCTCGGAATCCCGTTTTCGGCCTCTCCGAATCCACTCTGGTGCACGACGGGCGGCTCGTTCCGTCCGTTGCGGTCCTGTCCCACGCCGAGCAGCGGGAGCGGCTGCGGGAGTACTGCCCGGAAGCCCTCGACGTCGCGCTGATCGCCGGTGACCCGTGCTTCGACCGGATGCTGGCGAGCCGTCCGCTGCGCGAGACCTACCGGCAGCGGTTCGCCGCCGACCCGGACCGCCGCGTCGTCGTGGTCTCCTCGACGTGGGGCGGGGAATCGCTGCTCGCCCGCTGCCCGACGCTCGTCGCCCGGCTCGCGCGGCGCCTGCCGCTCGACGAGTACCGGATCGTCGTGGCGCTGCACCCGAACATCTGGTCCGCGCACACGCCGTGGCAGGTCCGCGGCTGGACCGAGGAGTGGACGCGCGCCGGTGCCACCGTCCTGCCGCCGCACGAGGGGTGGCGGGCCGCGCTGGTCGCCGCGGACGTCACCATCGGCGACCACGGCTCGGTCACCTTCTACTCGGCGGCGCTCGGCGTGCCGGTGCTGCTGGCCTCGGCTCCGGTGGAGGCCGTCGACGCCGTGTCGCCGATCGCCCGCTTCCTGCGTGCCGCACCGCGGCTCGATCCGGACGGCGACCTGCCCACCCAGATCGAGTCGGCGATCACCGCGCACCAACCGGATCGCTACGACTCCATCGTCGAGCACACCACGTCGGTCCCGGGCGAATCGGCTCGACTGCTGCGGTCCACCGTGTACGAGCGGCTCAAGCTCGACGAACCGTTCTTCGAGGCCGAGACGATCGCCGTGCCCGTCCCGCCCGCGGCGCCGACCGAGCCGAGCAGCCAGGTCGTGCACCTCAAAGTCGACGAGCACCAGGCCGTGGCGACGCGGTTGCCCGCCGAATCGCTGCGGGAGGCGGCGCGGCTCCCCGCTGACGCGGTGCTCGTCGCCACCACGTCCGAACCGACCCGGCGCTGGCTGGAGTGGGCCGAGATCCTGCTCCACGACGATCGCTGCGCCGATCCGCAGCAGTGGATCCGCGCCACGCTCGCCCGGCTGCCGGCCGCGACGCTCGCGGTGACGCGGGACGAGGCGGGGCGCTGGGTGGTGGGCGGTCGCGACACGCCCCTCGTGCGCTTCACCGGCCCGGACGATCTCGGCCCGGTGTTCGCCGCGTTCGTGCACCACCGGATCGCCGCGGAGGCGCGCGTCCTGCCCTCGACCGTGTCCTTCCGGCTGGGCCGACGCGTCGTGTCCGCGGGGGTCGAGGTGGGCTGAGCCCGCGGATCACTCCGAACGAAGTTCTCCCAGCTCGGCGAGGATTCGCTCGGCCTGGTCCAGGAATCCCCAGCTGCGGTGGATCGACTCGGCGAGTTCGAGGTGCTCGCGCGCCTCGGCCTGGGCACCTGCGGCGACGGCGCGGACGCCGAGCGCGTGATGGATCTGCGCGATCTCGAACTGGCGGTTCTCCTCGGTCATGTGCCGCAGCGCCGCGCGGAGATCGGTGTTCGCCTGCTCCAGTCGGTGCAGCTCCACCGAGCGGATTCCGCGCCACAGCAATGACTTGTGCTCGTTGTGCACGTCCGGCTTCGACAGCGAGCGGAATCCTTCGATCGCCTCGTCGAGCAGCGCGACGGCCGCCTCCGGGTGCTCCACCGCACCGAGGTGCATCTTCGCCAGCGCCGTGCGGCGCTGATCGTCGATCTCCGCGGCCATGTCGAGGTTGCGCCGGAGCAGTTCCCGCGACGCCTCGCGGTCCCCTTGCTCGCGACGGGCGATTCCGAGCGATTCGACCGCGGTCGCCCGCAGGTCCGGCAGCTCCTGCTCGTGCGCGATCCGTTCGGCGCGGGCGAACAGCTCCGCCGCCTTGTCCCACTCGCCGCGGTGGCGGAACGCGAAACCTCGTTGCACGAGCGCGAGTCCGGCCGCGAACGGGTGCCCGTGGTCGGCGACGGCGACGGCGTGCTCGTTGACGGCGTCCATGTCGTCGAGGTGCTTGGCCCGCTCGTGGAACGGCCACAACGCCACCGCCAACCGGCACACCTCGGCGTCGCCGTCCTCCCGCAGCAGTCCGGCCACCGCGCGGAGGTTGGCGCGTTCGGCCTCCAGCCACGCCTCCGGGGCGGACACCGACCCGGTCAAGTCCAGGTCCGGCCAGATCCGTTCCAGCCAGCCGCGTTGCGGCATCACCGCGTTGCCCGCCGGGAGCGCCATGTCCAGGTAGAACCGCAGGAATCCCGCGCGCACGGCGGGGTCGGCGCCGAGTCGACGCGCGTGGGCGCGCACCAGCCCGTCCACGAAGAACCGGCCCTGGGCGCCTTCCTGCACCAACCGCGCGTCCACCAACCGGTCCAGCCCGTCGCGGACGTCGTCCTCGCCCTCCCCGAGCGCCGCGACGAACGCGGGCACGCCCACGTCACCGGAACCGGGGTGCTGGCCGAACGCCGCGTATAGCAGGCGGGCGCGCTCGTCGAGCCGGTCGACGGCGGTGTTGAGCACGGCGGTCATCGACAGGGACTCGTCGCGGGACAGCACGGCCAGGCGCCGGTCCTCGCGCGCCAGTTCCCGCACGAGCCAGTCGACGGGGCGCTGCGGCCGGTCGGCCAGCAGCGCTCCCGCCACGCACAGCGCCAGCGTGGACCCCTCGCACCGGTCCACCAGCGCGTCGACGTTCTCCGGTTCCGACTCGGGACGCGGGTCGTCGGCGGGCAGGATCCGGCGCAGCAGCAGCCGTGAGGATTCCGGGCTCAGCGGATCGAGCTCGACGAACGCGGCCTTCTCCCGCTGCCGCAACGCACCCAGCGGACCGGCCTCGGTGACCAGGACGACCGAGCGGCCCTCCCCCGGCAGGAACCAGCGGACCTGCGCGGCGGTCACGGCGTCGTCGACGACCACCACCACGTTCTTGCCACTGCTCCAGGAGCGGAAGAAGTTGGACCGGCCCTGCACTGTCGCGGGGATCTCCGCCGCGGTGTAACCGACGGCGATGAGGAATTCGCGCAGCGCTTCGCTCTCCGCGCCGGACTCGCCGTCGGTTCCGGACAGCCGCGCGTAGAACCGGCCCGCGAACTCACCACCGTGCTCGGCGACCCAGCGGAACGCCGTCTCGCTCTTGCCACCGCCGACCGGGCCCCGGACCACGACGACCCGAGGTGCCTCGTCGCCGGATTCCGCGAAGCGGACGGCTTCGGTGATCGCGCGGAGCTGGCGCTCGTTGTTGGTGTAAGACCGGGTCGGCTGCGGCACCTGCCTGGGCGGGTGCTCGGCGGGCCGGGACGGGGCGTAGAAGTGGATGCCGCCCTCGACGTGCCCGGCCTGCGCGACCGCGTGGGCCGATCCGTCAAAGTAGTTGCCGGTCACCGTCGATCCCCCTTGCCGTCCGAAGATCACCGGGCTCAGCCTAACGCGATGTGACGGTCCGCGACCACGACATCACCGAACTCGCTCCGCAGGGCTGAGGCATCGTGGCGCGCCTCCTCGGCCCGGAATCACCTGCCCTCGGGCGCCTCCGAATTTCTCGCCTCGGCGAATCCCGCTCTGCGGGTGAAGCCGCCGGCGAGGCGCACGACCGCGCGACGCGGCAGGAAGCGGGCAGGCAAGGTGCCGAGCCGGCGAGACGCCCGGCCGGGGTAGGAGTTCGTCCTGCCGCGCGCGAAGTCGTCGAGCGTCTTGGCAGCGACGCTCTCCGGCGAATCCGCGTCCGGGGGGACCTCCGCCGTCGTCGCGTCGAAGAAACCGGTCTGCACGGGGCCCGGGTGAGCTGCCATGACCCGTACGCCGGTGCCGCGGAGTTCCTCTGAGAGCGCTTCGGTGAAGGAGAGCAGGAACGCCTTGCTCGCGGCGTAGGTGGTTTGGAACGGCATGGGCTGGAATGCGGCCAGGGAGGAGACGTTGATGATGCCGCCGCGTCCTCGTGCCCGCATGCGGCCTCCGATCGCGTGCACGAGGGTGATCAGCGCCGTGACGTTGAGGTCGATCGATCGCAGGTCGGGCTCCAGCGGGCCGTCCAGAAACGGGCCCACCGCGCCGATTCCGGCGTTGTTGATCAGCAGGTCGATCGGTCCGTCGGCTCGGTCGAGCTCTTGCAGCAGCGCGCCGAGACCTTCGCGGTCCGCGAGGTCGGCGGCGATCACGTCGACGCGGACGCCGTGCTCGGCGCGGATGCGCCGTGCGACTCGTTCGAGGGCGTCCGCGGATCGCGCGACGAGGACCAGGTCCGCTCCGCGCGAGGCGAGTTCACGCGCGTACGCCTCCCCGAGCCCTTTCGACGCGCCGGTGACCAGGACTGTCGAGCCCGCGTAGTCGGGCATGAGGAGCGCTCCTTCGAGGTCGTTCGGCTCGCAGCGCGATCGTTGATCGCGACGTTGCCCGGCGGGCAATTACTTCGATACTCGAAGTTACCACTGGTTCGAGACTTGAAGCATCGCTGTTAGCCTGGAGCCATGGCACGAAGCGCGTTGGAAGTGGCGGTGGTGGCCGGTCAATCGCTCGTCACGCAGTCGGAATCGCTGCTGGCGGAGGCACTTTCCGCGCACCATCTGACCTACGCGACGGCGCAGGCATTGTGGGCCATCGCCCCGGAGGAACCGGCGCCTTCGATGAAGACCGTGGCGAGCCGCCTGTTCTGCAATGCCCCCAACCTCAGCTTCGTGATGAATCAGCTCGCCGAGCGCGGCCTCATCGAGCGTTCGGTCGATCCGAACGATCGCCGCTCCCGCGTCGTCAACCTGACGCCGGAGGGACGGCGCGTGCGGTCCGAGGTGATCGACGCCGCGTTGCAGGTGACCCCGCTCGCCCGCCTGACACCAGAGGAACTGGGGCAGTTCACACGATTGCTCGCCACCGCGCTCGACGCGCCCGCGGACGCCACCTGAGCGCAACGCGACCGCGTGCGCGCACGAGCAGATCAGCCCACCCGTTCCCGCGGTGATCGCGGGCTCCAGCGCTCAGGCCGCGAGTTCCCGCCGTTCCGGCTTCGGACGTCTCGTGCAGGTCCCGGCGGAACGACTCGCGAATCGGGAACCGCCACGGAGTGAGTCGATCAGGAGTCGGGCGGCGGAACCTCAGATGGTGGCCGGAGCCTCGCAGGGCGGAGAACACCGAGCGCCAGCCGAAGCTCGTGATGATCCCGCCGCCCGCGAGGGGCGCGATGACGGGGGGCGACGATGCTGATGATCAACGTGACGCGCACTCGCAGGCCGCGATCCTCGGCTCGTCGGTACTTCAGCGGCGCGCTCTCACATCGTGAGCGCCCCACCGAAATCTCATCGGTAAACTTGATTGATTCCAGACCGTTGATCAGAATGCTGTACGTGCAACGAACGACCGCGGACTTCGAGCGGATGCTGCGCGAGGCGGATCTGCGCGTGACCCGCCCGCGCACGGCCGTGCTGTCCGCGGTGCACGCACACCCCCACGCCGGCACGGACTCGATCCTCGAAGCGGTGCGCGAACGGCTCCCGAAGGTCTCGCACCAGGCCGTCTACGACGTGCTGCGCGCGTTGACGGGAGCCGGGCTGCTGCGCCGGATCCAGCCGATGGGTTCGGTGGCCCTCTACGAGGCGCGGGTCGGGGACAACCACCACCACGTGGTGTGCCGGTCGTGCGGAGTCATCGCCGACGTCGACTGCGCGGTGGGTGCGGCTCCCTGCTTGAACGCCTCCGATGGTCACGGCTTCGCGATCGACGAGGCCGAGGTCATCTACTGGGGAACGTGCCCCGCCTGCTCCACCTCTGATCCCGAACAACGCACTGATCCCGAAAGGACTCCCGGTGACCGACAGCCCTGACACCGAGACCGGCGGTTGCCCCGTCGCGCACGGTGGTCGCATCCCCCACCCCACGCAGGGGAACGGCAACGACGTCTGGTGGCCGAACCGGCTCAACCTGAAGCTCCTGGCGAAGAACCCCGCGGTCGCCGACCCGCTGGGCGAGGACTTCGACTACGCCGCCGAGTTCGGGACCCTGGACCTGCCCGCCGTGAAGCGGGACGTCCTCGACGTCCTCACCACCTCGCAGGACTGGTGGCCCGCCGACTTCGGGCACTACGGCCCGCTGATGATCCGGATGGCCTGGCACAGCGCGGGCACCTACCGGGTCAGCGACGGCCGCGGCGGCGCCGGTTCCGGGCAGCAGCGGTTCGCGCCGCTCAACAGCTGGCCGGACAACGTCAGCCTGGACAAGGCCCGCCGCCTGCTGTGGCCGGTCAAGCAGAAGTACGGCCGCAAGCTGTCCTGGGCGGACCTGCTGGTGCTCGCGGGCAACGTGGCGCTGGAGTCGATGGGCTTCGAGACCTTCGGCTTCGCCGGTGGCCGCGTCGACGGCTGGGAGCCCGAGGACGACGTGTACTGGGGTGCCGAGACGACCTGGCTCGGCAGCGACCAGCGCATCTCCGGCGGTGAGCAGCGGAACCTGGAGCAGCCGCTGGGCGCGACCCACATGGGCCTCATCTACGTGAACCCGGAAGGCCCGGAGGGCAAGCCGGACCCGGTGGCCGCCGCGCGCGACATCCGCGAGACGTTCGGCCGGATGGCGATGAACGACGAGGAGACCGTCGCCCTCATCGCCGGTGGGCACACCTTCGGCAAGACCCACGGTGCCGCCCCGGACTCGAACCTCGGCCCGAACCCGGAGGCCGCCCCGCTGGAGGCGCAGGGCCTCGGCTGGTCCAACGCCCACGGCACCGGCAAGGGCGCCGACGCCATCACCAGCGGCCTGGAGGTCACCTGGACCTCCACCCCGACCCGGTGGGGCAACGGCTTCTTCGAGAACCTCTTCGGCTACGAGTGGGAGCTCTACCAGGGCCCCGGCGGCGGCTGGCAGTGGAAGCCGAAGGACGGTGCCGGTGACGGCACGGTGCCCGACGCACACGACTCGGCGAAGAAGATCGCGCCGAACATGCTCACCACCGACCTGTCGCTCAAGCTCGACCCGATCTACGAGCCGATCTCGCGGCGGTTCTGGGAGAACCCGGCGGAGTTCGCGGACGCCTTCGCCCGCGCCTGGTTCAAGCTGACCCACCGCGACATGGGCCCCGTCGACCGCTACGTCGGCCCCGAGGTCCCCTCCGAAGAGCTGATCTGGCAGGACCCGATCCCCAAGCCGGACCACGAGCTCATCGGCGACGCCGACATCGCGGCGCTGAAGGCCGACATCGCCGCCTCCGGGCTCACGGTGCGCCAGCTGGTCTCCACGGCGTGGGCCTCGGCGTCCACGTTCCGCGGCAGCGACAAGCGCGGTGGCGCCAACGGTGGCCGCATCCGCCTCGAACCGCAGCGCAGCTGGGAGGTCAACGAGCCGGAGGCGCTCGCGACCGCCATCACCGCGCTGGAGGGCGTCCAGGAGTCCTTCAACGCCGGGTCCGGCGCCAAGAAGGTCTCGTTCGCCGACCTGGTGGTGCTGGCCGGTGCCGTCGGCGTCGAGCAGGCCGCGAAGGCCGCCGGGTTCGACGTCGAGGTCCCGTTCACGCCGGGCCGCGGCGACGCCACCGCCGAGCAGACCGACGTCGAGTCGTTCTCGCACCTGGAGCCCGCCGCCGACGGGTTCCGCAACTACCTGGGCAAGGGCTCGGTGCTGCCCGCCGAGTACCAGCTCATCGACCAGGCGAACCTGCTCACCCTGAGCACGCCGGAGCTCACCGTCCTCATCGGTGGCCTGCGGGTGCTCGACGTGAACCACGGGCGGTCGCAGCTGGGCGTGCTCACCGACCGTCCCGGCACGCTCACGAACGACTTCTTCGTCAACCTGCTCGACCTGGGCACGACGTGGAAGCCCGCCGACGCGGCCTCGACGACCTTCGAAGGCACCGACGGCTCCGGGCAGGCCCGGACCGGCAGCCGCGTCGACCTGGTCTTCGGCTCGAACTCGGAGCTGCGGGCCGTCGCCGAGGTGTACGCCGCCGACGACGCCGGGGAGAAGTTCGTGCGCGACTTCGTCAAGGCCTGGAACAAGGTCATGAACCTGGACCGGTTCGACGTTGCCTGATTCTGGGCTCGTTTTGCTCTGGTAGTCGGGTGGCGGAACCTCAGCCGGTCTCTCGCTGCGGGACCTTTTTCCCGAGTGGCTCCGCCACGAGGGAAATAGCCGTCCTCGCGAGAGACCGGCTGAGAACCCGCGGGTGGTCACCTTTCGACGTGGGCTATGCGCTGGCGCGCATCCAGGCACGGCCTTCGGCCGCGAGGCAGGCGTGGCTTCGCCGCCCACTGCACGGCCCTCGGCCGCGAAGAACCGGCTTCTCGCCTTCGCCGGCTCGGCCGTTGAGGACGCTGAACTGGACCTCTCGTCGTGGACGAGCCCCTGCCCTGGTGGGTAGGGGCTCGTTCCGCGTTGCCGGAACGTGACCCCCGCCGCCGGGGCGGTCGGACGGTGGCGCATGCTCGTCTCGCGTTCCCATTTCCCAGAACCAACGCCAGGAGGTCAACGCCGTGTCGTCAAGCCCCGTGGGCGCCGCCGACGTGGACGCCGCAGCAGAGCGGTTCGCCGCAGCGATCCCCACGACCCCGCTGCACCGCAACGAGCGGCTGTCCGCTCGCCACGGGCTCGACGTGTGGATCAAGCGCGAGGACCTCACCCCGGTCCGGTCCTACAAGGTCCGCGGGGCGTACAACTTCATCTCCCAGCTGTCCCCCGAGCAGCGCGAACGCGGCGTCGTGTGCGCCAGCGCCGGCAACCACGCCCAGGGCGTCGCGTTCGCCTGCGAGGCGCTGGGCGTCACCGCCCGCGTGTACCTGCCGCGCACCACGCCGCGGCAGAAGCGGCAGCGGGTGGCCCGGTTCGGCGGGCGCCACGTCGAGGTCATCGTGCACGGCGACACCTACGACGACGCCGACGCCACGGCCCGCGCCCACGCGGCGGAGACCGGCAGGACGCTGATCCCGGCGTTCGACGACCCGCGCACCATCGCCGGGCAGGGCACCGTGATCCGCGAGGTCGTCGAGCAGCTCGGCGGGGCGCCGGACGCGGTGATCGTGCCCGTCGGCGGCGGCGGTCTGCTCGCGGGCACCCTCTCGTGGCTGCGCGAGACGCACCCGGAGGTGCGCGTCATCGGGGCCGAGCCGCAGGGCGCGGCGAGCATGGCGCTCGCCCTCGACCGCGGTGAACCGTCGCCCGTGGACGACCTCGATCCGTTCGTGGACGGCGCGGCGGTGCGCGTCGTCGGCCGCAACCCGCACGCGATCGCGGCGACGGACCCGCCGGACCTGGTCTCCGTGCCGGAGGGGCAGATCTGCGTCGAGATCCTCGACCTGTACCAGAACGACGGCATCATCAGCGAACCCGCGGGCGCGCTGTCGCCGTCGGCGCTCGCCCAGGACCTCGGGCTGGCACCGGGTTCGACGGTGGTGTGCCTGCTCTCCGGCGGCAACAACGACGTCAGCCGCTACGCCGAGATCGTGGAGCGGGCGCTCGTGTTCGAGGGCCGCAAGCACTACTTCCTCGTCGAGTTCCCGCAGGAACCGGGCGCGCTGCGGCGCTTCCTGGACGACGTGCTGGGCCCGGACGACGACATCGCGCTGTTCGAGTACGTCAAGCGCAACAACCGCGAGACCGGCCCCGCGCTGGTCGGCATCGAACTCGGCGCCCCAGAGAACCTCGATCCCATGCTCAAGCGGATGGATGCGATCCCGCACCGCATCCAGCAGGTCCCCCCGGACAGCCCGCTGTTCCACTTCCTGGTGTGAGTTCGCGAGGTGCACGCGTCCTTCGCCCGTTCCGGTCGGACGGAGGACGCGTTCGCCTGGACCGGCCGTGCACCCGCTTGTGCACTATGCCGTTTCGGTGAAATCCGTTGGCATGGAACGGTTCTCGTCGAACACGTGCCTGCGGAAGATGTTCAGCCGCGCCCCGTTGTGGGATCTTGTTCGTTCAACGGCCGTGCACGTCGCTGTCCGAGGAGGCGTGGATGCCGGATCCAGCGCCCCGCCACGAGCCCGGTGCACGAGTTTCGCCGCGGCGACCGGAAGTCACCGTCACCAACAGCGCCGACACGGCGGGCGACGTCGTGCAGATCGGACTGGCCAGGGACGTCACGATCATCCACGAGCACATCCGTCCCGCCCAGGGGCCGCACGCCGAACCGCTCCGCGCGCTCACGGCCGCGGTCCGCGATCGGTGGGAGAGCGAGCGGCCGACGCGGATTCCGATTCAGGTGCGATGGCGGGAAGCACCGGAAGCGCTGACGGACCACCACGCGAACATGCTCGATCACGCGGGCGGCGAACCGCCGGACCCGGCCGGAGAGCTGAGCCGGATCACGGAGGTGTTCCGGGGCACTCCGGACGGGCGGTTGGTGGTCCTGGGCGAGGTCGGGTCGGGCAAGACGTTCCTCGCCGCGCGATTCGTGCTGAACGTGCTGGACGTGCTGAAGGGCCGCCACGACGACCAAGCCGTTCCGATCATCTTCAACCTCGGTTCCTGGGACCCCACCGGCCTCTCGCTCACGACGTGGATGCTCGAACGGCTGGCGCTCGACTTCCCGCAATCGGACACGGCCGCGCTGTTCCGAGACGGTCACGTGCTGCCCGTTCTCGACGGCTTCGACGAGATCGCGGAAGGCCTGCGAGGTGTCGCGCTGGAAGTGATCAACGAGTACCCGCGCCCGCTGTTCCTGACGAGCCGCCCGGCCGAGTACGCGGCGGCGGTGAGCGCCACCAAGGCGTTGGAAAGAACGACCGTCGTGCAGCTGTGCGAGCTCACCCCGGACGAGGCGACCGAGCACCTGTGGCGCACCGCGAAGAAGGAGATGAACCACGACGGCAGCACCTGGACCAAGTGGGGTCCGGTGCTGGAGCGGCTGCGCGAACACCCGGACGCCCCAGGCTGTCGAGAACTCGGCGCGGCGCTGAGCTCGCCGCTGATGGTCTGGCTCGCCAGAACCATCTACCAGTACGGCAACGACCCGCAGGAACTGCTGGACACGACTCGGTTCGGCACCCGGGAAGCGGTGGAGGACCACCTCCTGAGCAGCCTCGTCCCCACGGTGTTCGACCCGCGTCCCGGCGGGCACTCCGAAGCGGCCTCCCGCGAGTGGAACCCGGAGAACGTCGAGCACTGGCTGGGGCGGCTCGCGCGGCACCTGCAGCGACTCGGCGACACGCAGGACCTCGCGTGGTGGGAGATCTCCGGGACCATGCACCGCCGCTCCCGAGCCCTCGTGATCGCGCTCGTGACCGGGCTGATCATCTTCCTGGCCATGTCCCTCATGAACGGAACGATCTTCCTGTGGGCCGGGGCCGACATCGGCGATGCGCTGCGGACGAGCATGACCTCCGGGCTCATCAGCGGAGTCGTGGCCGGTACCGCATTCGGCATCGCCTACGGAACGGCGCTCGTCATCAACCGCGCGCGGACGGAACCTTCTCGGATGCGGCTGCCGCTTCGCGGCAGGAGGGGGGCGCAGCCGAGGTCCGGCAGGAGGATCGCGACCCGGACCGCCGTGGCCTCGCTGCTCGGACTCGGGTTCGGCTTCATGAGCGGATCCGGCACGCGATTGTTGCTGGCATGGCTGGAGAACCCGCTGCACCTGGCGTCCCTCTGGGTGGACGGCGTGCTGTACGCGATCATGTACGGGACCGGTGCCGCAGTGGTCTTCGGGACGGCCGCCGTGCTCGAGGCGCCCATCAAGACCGAGTCGACCGCCGACCCCATCAGCCTGCTGCGGAGCAACCGCGCCACGACTCTGCACATGCTGCTCATCTTCGGGCCGGCGTTCGGCGCCGCCGTCGGGCTCAGCGGGAGTGCGCTGGTCACGCTGTTCGACGGGAACTTCTGGGGCATCCCGCTCTACTGGGACGTCGCCGCGACGATCCAGTACGCGGCGGTGGGCACGGTCGGCGGCGGTCTTTCCGCCGCGCTCGGCTTCACCGCCTGGGGCGAATGGCTCGTGTTCGGCCGGCTCTGGCTGCCGCTGACGGGACGATTGCCTTGGCGGACGGTTGCTTTCCTGCAGGACGCCCACGAGCTCGGTGTGCTGCGCACGCACGGTTCGGTCTACCAGTTCCGGCACGGGCGCCTCCGAGACCACCTGGCGGCGACCGAACATGCGCGGCGCAGCAAGGAGAACGGCCGCAGACCTCGGGCCGCACCGTGATCCGGGTGCGGCGGAGCGCCACGTCCGGGCGCGGACCGCGCCGCGCCCGGACGTCGCTCACGAGCCCGCCGGTCCCCAGCTGATCGGCATCTTCGAGGGGCCGCGGGTGGACAGGCCGTCCTTCCACTCGACGCCGTCCTCCCCCGAGGCCAGGCGCAGTTCCGGCAGGCGGCGCAGCAGGGTGTCCAGCGCGACCTGCAGCTCCATCCGGGCCAGCGGCGCGCCTAGGCAGTGGTGCGCGCCGTGCCCGAAACCCACGTGCGACGCCTCCTCGCGCAGCAGGTCCAGCACGTCCGGCTCGGAGTACACGGCCGCGTCGCGGTTCGCCGAGGCCGTGCTCGGCAGCACCGCCTCCCCGGCCTTGACCGTCACCCCGCCCAGCTCGACGTCCTCCAGCGCGTAGCGCGGGATGCCCGCGCCGTTGCCGAGCGGGACGTAGCGCAGCAGTTCCTCCACCGCGCGCGGGATCAGCGCGGGATCGGCGCGCAGCCGCTCCAGCTGGCCGGGGTGCTGGAGCAGCACGTAGACGAAGTTCGGGATCTGCGAGGCGGTCGTCTCGTGCCCGGCCACCAGGATCGCCTCGGCCAGCGAGAGCATCTCGTCCTCGGTGAGGCGGTCGTCGTCATCGCGGGCCGCGACCAGCGCGCTGAGCAGGTCGTCGCGCCCGTCCTCGTGGCGGCTCTCGCGGCGCTCGGCGATCAGCCGGGCCATGTACTCCCGCAGCAGGCCGACGCTTTCGATGACCTCGTCCAAGGTGAACTTCGTCGTGGACAGGAAGGCGTCCGACCACACCCGGAAGTCCTTGCGGTCCTCGTAGGGCACGCCGAGCAGCTCGCAGATCACGGTGATCGGCAGCGGCAGCGCGAAGTCCTCGACCAGGTCCGCGGGCGCGCCGCGCTCGACCATCCCGTCGACGAGGCCGTCGGCGATCTCCTGCGCACGCGTGCGCAGGCCTTCCACCCGGCGCTGGGTGAACGCCTTCATGACCAGCCGGCGCAACCGGCTGTGCTCCGGCGGGTCCAGGCTCATGATGTTGCCGCTGTTGCCCTGGATCGGGCGCATCCGCGCTTCGTCGCGCCCGGCTCCGGCGGCGCGGCTGAACCGCTTGTCGCCGAGCACGAGCTTGACGTCCTCGTAGCGGCTGGCCAGCCAGCCGGGTTCCCCGTACGGGAGCCGCACCCGGATCAGCGGCTGCCTGCGCAGCTCCTCGAACAGGGGCTCCGGGTCCAGCCGTTCCGGTTCGCTGAACGGGAAGGACTTCGGCTCCGCGGTGGTCATCCACGACTCCTGTGGTCGAACGTTCGGGACTCGGCCACGCTAGCAGATAAGTCAGACGACTGTCTTATTATGGCGTCGCGGAGGCGGCAGCAGGCCACCGCCGCATCCGCCCGCACAAGAGGGCGAATGCGACGGTGACCTGTTCAGCAGGATCGCCGGGAAACCGGATCAGGGGCGCTGGAGGCGCTCCATGATCAAACCGACGTAGTCGTTCAAATCGGCCTGGATGCAGGGGTCCTGGCCGTGCTTGCCGTTGCAGCCCTCGCCCCAACCGGTGCCGTCGCCGTAGTCGACGAAGCGGTGCGGGATCCCGGCGGCGGTCAACTGCCCGGACATGACCACGGCGGTGTCCCGGACCCAGGCCTCGCCCACCGCCAGGATCGGGTTCTCCGCCAGGTTCGCCCCGTTGCCCGCGTAGAACGCCACACCCATCCCGC
The DNA here is from genome assembly GCF_026241095.1 of Saccharopolyspora sp. NFXS83. GTDB lineage: Bacteria > Actinomycetota > Actinomycetes > Mycobacteriales > Pseudonocardiaceae > Saccharopolyspora_C. Next base: position 174,660 of record NZ_JAPFGB010000004.1, read on the forward strand.
GCAGCGCTTCGACGTGGTGCGCCGGGCTCTGCGCGTTCCACACCCCGTCCAGCGGCCACACCGGCGAGCCGAAGATGGCGTCCGGCGGGTCCAGCGGAGCGCCCATTTCGGTCAACTGCGTGGACCCGACGATGGCTCCCCGCATCCGCGGGTCGAGCAGGTCGAGGTCTCCGGAGAAGCTGCCGACGTGGCCGAACAGCTCTGGCCGGTGCTCGGCGTAGTGGAACGCGCCGAACCCGCCCATCGAATGCCCCGAGATCGACCGGCCGTCCCGCGAAGCGATGGTGCTGAGGTTGGCGTCGATCAGCGGGATCAGCTGGTCCAGGTGGAAGGACTCCCAGTTCTGCACGCCCGAGGCGCCGGGGGCCACCCAGTTCGAGTACCAGCCGCGCCCGCCCCCGTTGGGCGTCACGGTGATCAGCGGGACGTCTTCGGTCGCTCGTTCGGTCAGCGTCTGGTAGCGCGCCGAGTCCGGCCGCTCCGGCGCGCCGTGCAGCAGGTAGTTCACCGGGTAGCGGACGCCCGGGTCGTAGTCCTCGGGCAGCACCACCAGCACCGCGTGCTCCCCGGAGACCTGGTCGCCGATCGTCGGGTACTCCGGGACCTGGTCGGTGGCGACGGTCATGGTGAACGTGCGGTGGTTCTCGTCGACCCACTCCGGCTGTTCGAGCACGGTGATGCCGAAACCGTCGTCGAAGCGCGGCGGCGCGGCGGCGGCGGTCGCGGCGGGTGCGGCGAGCGCGGACGCAGCGGTGAGGCAGAACAGCGCGGCGGCGCAGCGGCGCGCGGCGGCGCGCATGGGCGTTCTCATCCGGGATCCCCCATCCGATGATGTCCCGCCTCCCCTGACGGGATCAGCGACAGCAGACCAGCACCGCGCTCCCGTGAACAGCTGCCACCCGGGTGAGCGTGCCGCCAGTCCCTGGTTTCGGGGAGAACTCGCCCCGAATCGATGTTGCACGGCCCGGGTTTGTGGGATCTTGTGATCTCCGGAGTGCGGGTAGACGCTTGTCGAGGGGGCGCCCATGCCGCAGCGGGACGAGCGGGACGCGATCCGCAACGAGATCAGCGGGCACGTCGGCGGCGACGTGCACAACATCGGCGAGATCCACGGGTCGGCCACCTTCGCCCCGCAACCACCGGACGCCCCGCTGCTGCGGGAGCTGGCCCGCGAGGTGCGCGAGCGGTGGGAGCGCGAGGAGCGCAGGCGGCTCGTGCTGCCGGAGCTGCCGGTGCGGTGGCACCCGATCCCGGCGCGGGCGACCGAGGACGGATCCGGCCGCGACGATCCCCGCGAGGTGCGCGAGATCGCGCAGTTCTACCGGGACATCTCCCCCCGCAGGCTGGTGGTGCTCGGTGACGCGGGCGTCGGGAAATCCGTGCTGTGCATGCGTTTCGTGCTCACCGCGCTGGAGCGGCGCGCGCCGAACGGCCCGGTGCCGGTGCTGTACTCGCTGGGTTCGTGGAACCCGAGCGCCGTTTCCCTGCAGGACTGGCTGATCGAGCGGCTGTCGAAGGACTACCCGCTGCCCGGCGGCGTGGCGGACGCGCGGAAGCTGGTGCTGGACGAGCAGGTGCTGCCCGTCCTGGACGGCTTCGACGAGATCCCCGACGAGCTGCACGCCGCCGCGCTGCGGCACCTCGGCGGGTACCGCAGGCGGTTCGTGCTGACCAGCCGCACCTGCGCCTACCGGGAGGCGCTCCGGGAGGAAGGGGCGTTGCCCGACGCGGAGGTCGTGGTGCTCAGCGAACTCGACCGCGACGATCTCGCGGCGACGCTCCCGGCCACGACCGCCTTCCCCGGCGCGGACCCGTGGGAGCCGGTGCTGCGGCGGTTGCGCGAGGATCCGGATGAGCCCGCCTGCGCCGAACTCGCCTCCGTGCTGCGCAATCCGCTGATGATGTCGCTGGCGCGCACCGTCTACCGCAGGCGACGCGAGCCGGACGAGCTGCTGGACACCGCGCGCTTCCCCACCGGCGCGGCGCTGCAAGCGCACCTGCTGGAGGAGTTCGTGCCCACCGCGTACCGCGACGAACCGGAGCTCTGGCCGAAGGGGCAGCACCGGCCGTGGCCCGAGGCACGCCCGCGGCGCTGGCTCGCGCACCTCGCCCGGCACGTGCGGGACTCGCGCGGGCAGGAACTGGCGTGGTGGCGGGTCGGCGAGATGCTGGGCGCCGGAACCCGGTCGCTGGTGATCGCGCTGTTCAGCGGGCTCGTGGTCGCCGCGCTCGTGACGGTGGTGCACAGCGCGATCTACCTCTTCCCCGGCGGTTTCGCTCCGCTGCGGGCGCTGACCGAGGGGCTGCGCGACGCCGGGTTCAACGGACCCCTGGCCGGGTTCGCCGTGGGAGGCGCCCACTGGATCGCCCACCTCGCGGGCAGGGGCATCCCGGAACCTTCCCGGGTGCGGCTGCTGTTCCGGGCCTCCCCCGGCGAGCAGCGGCTCCCGCGCAACGGGCGCTGGCTGGCCGCTCGGGCACTGCTGGCGGTCGTCGCGGGAGCGGTGTTCGGCTTCGCGGCCAGGTTCGCCGAAGGAGCGCTCCGAGCCTTGCGGCACGAGCCGGACGCGCTCCTGGGCGGCTGGGTGGAGGGCGCGCTGTTCGCGGCCATGTTCGGCGCGGGCACCCTGATCGCCGTCGGCGTCGTCTCGCTGCTGGAGGCTCCCGTCGACGTGCGCACGACCGCCGAGCCGATCGAGCTGCTGCGGTCGAACCGGCGCACCACGCTGGGCACCGTCGCCGTGTTCGCCGTCGTGTTCGGGATCGTCGTCGCCCTCACCGGGTTCGCGGTGCACGCGCTGTCCGGCGGGTCGCTGTGGGGGTTCCGGCTGGAATGGAGCGTGTGGGAGGCGGTTCGGCTGGGGTTGCTGAGCTCGTTCGGCGGCGGGATCTCGATCGCGCTCGGCTTCACCGCCTGGGGCCAGTGGATCGCGTTCGGCCGGATCTGGCTGCCGCTGGTGGGCCGGTTGCCGTGGCGGACCGCGGCGTTCCTGGAGGACGCCAGGGACCGCCAGGTGCTGCGCACGCACGGGGCGCACTACCAGTTCCGGCACGAGCGCCTGCTCAGCCACCTCGCCCCGCCGGAGCGGGTCAGCGCGGTCGCACGGTGACCTGGGTGTCGCGCAGGACCGGGCCGAGCAGCGGGCTTTCCTTGATCTCGGGTTGCAGCGGGTAGAGCCTGCTCCACTCCGGGTTCGGCGCGAAGGAGAACGAGTGCAGGATCGACGGGATGTCGCACTGCGCGCCCGGATAGGTGAGGCGGGATCAGTTCCGGGCGACGTAGACCGTGTTGGAACCCCGCGGCCCGCCGTAGGGGTTGTCGAAGTCGACCACGTGCGCCCGGACGGTCGCGAAGACCTCGGCCAGGGCCGCGGTGAACTCCTCCGACGGCGGATCGTCCGACCACAGCGCGAAAACCCCGTCCCGCTCCAGGTGTTCGGCCAGCAGGCGCAGGCCGGACGGCCGGTAGAAGCCGGCGTGCCCGGTGTCGAGCACGTTGGTCGGCGAGTGGTCGATGTCGAGCAGGATCGCGTGGTAGCGCCGCTGCGGCGGCTCGGCGGCCCAGGCGAAGAAGTCGCGGTGCTCGAAGCGGACCCGCGCGTCGGAGTTGAGCTCGTGCCCCAACGGCAGCAGCTCCCGCCGGTGCCAGTCGATCACCGCGCCCAGCGCCTCCACCACCTCCAGCGAGCGCACCCGCTCGTCGGCGAGCGCGGCCTGCGCGGTGCAGCCGAGCCCGAGCCCGCCCACCAGCACGTCGAGGTCCGATCCGGTGACGGCGGCCAACCCCAGCCGAGCCAGTTCCTCTTCGGCCACGGTGAACACGCTCGACATCAGGAACTCGTCGCCGAGCTTGACCTCGTAGACGTCCACGCCGAGCGCCGGGTCCAGCCTGCGGCGCAGGCTGACCTCCCCGATCGGTGTGTCCTGCCAGTCGAGCTCTTCGAAACGTCGTCCCACGCGTCGGCCTCCCTCGCCCCTGTTCGCCCCCACCCTGGACCATCCGGCGCCCGCCGGTCCGGGCGGGCTCGCCCGGACCGGGAGTCCGTTCGACGACGGCATGTAGGGCCGTCGTTCAGGGGACCGTCGAGCGGGTGGTCGCGCTGGCAGCGGGTCCGGCTCCGTGGAACCTTGCCCGGCGGAATTGATCCCGGAAGCAAGGAGCGGACGGATGCGTCTCGCAGCGAACCGAGCGGCGGTCGTCGCCGGAACCACGGCAGTGCTGATGTGCTCGGCGCTGGGCCTCGCCCAGGCCGAGCCGGAGCAGAACACCACCACCACACCGCTCGACCTGATCGCGGGCGGGCTCCAGACCGGGGCCGGCGTCGCCAACGGATTCGCCGACGCCCTCAGCGGCGGCTCCGGATCGACCGGTTCCGAGTAGCACGCCGGGTGCGCCGCGCGCTCCCGCGCGGCGCACCCTCCCGCCGTTCGCCGGGCTCCGGCGTCGGTGACCGGCGGACCGATCCGGACCGGAAAATCCACACCGGGCCCGCCACCAGCCGTTTTCCACCCTCCAACATGTACAGACCACCCGGTGGAGCGTCGCCGCCCGCCACACTGGACTCCAGCGCCGAGCAAGCGACGCCGCAAGGTCATCGTCGACCGCACCGGAGGACCAATGGGTTCGCTCGTCCAAGCGTGGTTCGTGGCCATCGCGCTGCTCCTGCTCGGCGGCTTCGCGCTCGTCCAGTCCGCGCCGGTCGGCGGCGACCCGCTGGCGGTCCGCTGCGGCGCCCAGATCATGCGCCCCGACCAGTCCTGCCACATCGTCTCCAGGGACGGCGGCGGCCGGTTCGTCGGCTACGCGGAACAGCGCGAGATCCAGCACGCCGGGCGCGGCTGGAACCTCGTGCGCTCGGTGCTCGGCGGGGCCGTGTTCCTGTTCGGCGCCGGGCTCGCGGCGACCCTCGTCGCCGTGAAGCGCCGCGGCCCCCTCGACGGCGCGGCCCTCACCCGGCTCCACGGGCGCACGCTGCGCCCGCACCGGTGAACACGGCTCAGAACCGCACGAGATCGTCCAGCACGGTCCCGGCGCGACCGATGTCCTCGGTGAGCGGGCGGTCCTCCACGCTCGGGTCCAGCGTCTCCGCGGCGAGCTCGTAAGCGGCGCGCACCGGCAGGTCCACCAGGTCCGCCTCCCGCATCCGCAACGCGCGGACCGCCGCCACCAGTTCGCAGGCGAGCAGCCGCCGGTACGCGACCGCCGCCGCCGTCGTCGCCCGCGCGGCCTGCGTGGAGAAGCTCGCGTGGTCCTCCAGCCCCCGGGAGACCACGGCCGTGCCGAGCGTCGCGGGCAACGCCGCGTGGCGCAGTTCCGCGAGCGCGTCGTGCGCGACGTATTCGAGGATCATCACCCCCGAACTGCCCGCCGGGCCCGCCGCGAGGAACGGGCGCAACCCGGTGAACTCCGGCTCGACGAGGTCCCCGAGCCGCGCGGCCGACAACTCGGCGACCTGGTGCACGGTGGCCCGGACCCAGTCCAGCGCGGAGGCCACGTACGCGGTGTGGAAGTGCGCGTGGTGGTAGGCGTCGCGGTGCACCACCGAGATCATCGGGTTCTCGGTGCCCGCGTTGATCTCGATGGCGAGCACGTCCCGCAGGTAGTGCACCGCGTCCACCGCCGCGCCCTGCACCTGCGGGTACGCGCGCAGCCCGAACGGGTCCTGGATCCGCCTGCCCGGTTTCGGCGTGCTGTCCAGGCCCAGCAGCCGCCGCATCTCCGCCGCGCATCCGACCTGGCCGGCGTGCGGCCGGGCCTCGTGCACCGGCGTCGCGTATGCCTCCGGGTTGCCGTCCAGCGCGACGTAGGTCAGCGCCGCCACCACGTGGCTGGCGCGGGTGAGCCGTTCGAGGTCGAGCGTCGCCAGGGTCGCCTCGGACAAGGTGGCCGCGTTGCTGCTCATGAACGCCAGCGCGTCGCCCTTGAGGATCTGCACCGGAGCGACCCGCCCCGTCAGCCAGGGCCGTTCGCCGACCAGTGCGAGCGCCGTCTCCGCCAGCGGGGCCAGGTCGCCGGTGCCGATGGCGCCGAGCCGGTGCACCAGCGGGGTCGCCCCGACCCGCACCGCCTCGGCCAGCGCCGTGATCAGCGAGGGGCTGATCCCGGCGCGGCCCGCGACGAGCTGGTTGAGGCGGATCAGCAGCATCCCCCTGGTCTGCGCCGCCGACATGGGCTCACCGCTGCCGCCCGCGTGGCTGCGCAGCAGCCGCAGCGCGTGCTCCGCGGACTCCCCGTCCCCCACCAGGTCGTCCTTGTTGGCGCCCACGCCCGTCGTCCTGCCGTACACGACGCGCTCGGTGCTGAGCTCCTCGGCGAGCCGCCACGAGTGCTCCGCCACCCGCAAGGCCGCCGTGGACAGGTCGATCTGCAACGGCCCCGTCGCCCGCGCCGCATCGGCCACGTCGGCGCACCGCAACGTGCGGCCATCAACCCGGATCACCATCGTCTCCTCTGCCACTGGTCCGTCGGAACGGCCCCAGTATGGACAGATCACGGGGCGCTCCGGCCCGTGCGGAGTTCCGGATCACCGGATCGCCGCCCCGACCGCAGGCACCGGTAGGTTCGACGGTGCCGGCCGATCAGGAGGCCGCCCCGTTCCGGGGAAGCCACAACGGAAGCAGGAGAACCGAGTGCTCGTCCTCGTCGCATCTCTCCAGGTCAAGCCCGGTCACCGGGACGGTTTCCTGACCGCGATCAGGGCCGACGCGGAGGCCTCCGTCGCCGACGAACCGGGTTGCGTGAGCTTCGACGTCGTCGTCGACACCGACGACGACCACCACTTCTTCCTCTACGAGGTCTACCGCGACCAGGCAGCGCTCGAAGCGCACCGCGCTTCGCCGCACTTCGCGGCCTGGACCGAAGCCGCCGCCGAGCTCCTCGTGCCGGACGGCCGGACGGTCACCATCACCGAACGGCTGCTGCACGAGGGCTGACGCGGGCCTCCGCTACCAGGTCACCGGGAGTTCGTGCACGCCGTAAACGGCGCCGTCGTGCTTGAACGGAACCTGCTCGATGTCCGTCGCGAGCCGCAGGCCGGGGATGCGGCGGTAGAGGGTGCCGTAGACGACCTGCAGCTCCATGCGGGCGAGGCCCTGGCCCAGGCATTGGTGCACGCCGAAGCCGAAGGCCACGTGGCTGCGCGCGTCGCGGTCGATGTCGAGGCGGTCCGGGTCGTCGAACACGGCGGGATCGCGGTTGCCGATGTCGTTGGGCACGACCAGCCCGTCACCGGCGCGGATGACCTGACCGCCGATCTCGATGTCCTCCAGCGCGACCCGGCGGCGGCCGTTGTGCGTGATGTTCAGGTAGCGCAGCAGTTCGTCGACGGCCGAGGCGATCTGCTTCGGGTCCTCGGTGTCGCGCAGCACGGCGAGCTGATCGGGGTGCCGCAGCAGCGCCAGCGTGCCGAGCGCGATCATGTTCGCGGTGGTCTCGTGCCCCGCCAGCAGCAGGAGCACGCCCATCTGCGCGGCTTCGCCGCGGGTGATCTCGTCCGCCTCGACCCGCTCGGCGAGCCGCGAGAGCAGGTCGTCACCGGGCTCGGCGAGCTTCGCGCCCACCAGGTCGTCCAGGTAGGCCTCCAGCCGCCCGTGCGCGGCCGTCCGCTCCTCCGGCGGCACGGCCAAGCTGATGAGCATCTTGCTGTTGTCCTGGAAGAAGTCGTGGTCCGAGTACGGCACGCCCAGCAGCTCGCAGATCACCAGCGACGGCACCGGCAGCGCGAAGTCCCGCACGAGGTCCGCCGGTTTCGGACCGGCCAGCACCGCGTCGATGCGTTCGTCGACGATCCGCTGCACGGCGGGCCGCAGCGCCTCGGTCCGCTTGATGGTGAACGGGCTCGCCACCATCCGCCGCAGCCGCGCGTGCTCCGGGTCGTCCATCAGGATGAAGCCGATGCGCGGCCCACCGGGGCGAACCGGAGCGGAGCTCGGGTAGCCGGGGCGGGTGATGTCGGCGCTGACCCGCGAATCCCCCAGCAGCGCCCGCTGTTCCGCGTACCGCGTCACCAGCCACGGCGTGCTGCCGTCCCACAGCCGCACCTTCGCCAGCGGCGCCTCTTCTTGCATCGGCCGCAGCGCCGGCGGCGGGTCGAACGGGCATCCGGCGGCCCGCTCCATCGGGTATTCCGGGACGTCGGACCGATTCACCGTGCTCGTCATCGTGCTCCTCTTTCCGCAGTGCCACGTCGTCCACGCGCGTGCGGCCGAAAACCGCTCCGCGCGGGAAGATTCATCTGGGTTGAGGACGTCGAACGTCCACGATGGACGACCGTCGCGCGGGGCGCGGTCACGAGTGCGTCGTGATCGGTGCCAGCCACAGACCGCAGAGAGCGTCGATCAGCCCGGCCGCGGCGCCGCTCCAGCTGGCCCGCGGCGTCCCCGCGCCCTCGGCCAGCGCGCGTTCCCGCTCCGCCGACATGTGCACCATGAGCTGCCGCGCCATGTCGCCCCGTTCCGCGCGCACCTCGTCGGTCATCGCGGGCAGGCACCGGTGCAGCGCGTCGATGATCTGGCGCAGCGACGGAGCGCTCAGCGCCTCCTCCACCATGATCGGGCGCAACGCCGGATCGGTCATCACCTGCGCGCCGAACCGCGCGAACCAGGTCGGATTCCCCAGTTCCGCGAGGTGTTCCAGGCTCGGCCGCACCAAGCACGCCACCCAGTCCCGCACCCCCGCGTCGGCGCCGAGCTCGGCCACCATGCCGACCCGGATCGCCTCGATGGGTGCCGAGCGCTTGCGCACGATCGCCCGCACCAGGTCCGCCTTGGTGCCGAAGTGGTAGCCGACGGCCGCGTTGTTGCCCTGCCCCGCGGCCTCGCTGACCTGGCGGTTCGACACCGTGATCACGCCGTGCTCGGCGAACATCCGCTCCGCCGCGACCAGGATCGACTCCCTGGTCTCCCCGACCCGCTCACCGCGCACCGTGCGGTCCGCCATGCCCACGCCCCTCCTCGAACCGCGCACCCGGAGCAGCAGAACGCTCTCCCGCTCATCCCCAGTCAACCGCCAACCCATTATTAAGTCAAGCGACTGACCAAAAATCGGGGCTCCGCCGCCGACCAGTCCCACTTCGGCCGTCCTCCGTCGTCAGGTGTCGCGCGCCCCGTGTCGGCGAAAGATCGGGTGGAAGTGACTTCTGATGCGGAACAGCGGTCCGGGCGGTCTTCGCTGAGGCGCACAACGGCGGATTCGGGCTACCGCAAGGAGTTCTCCATGATGGCGACGACTCCCACGCACCGAACCGAGGACGGCACCACCGGTCGACACGGGATCAAGTGACCGAGGCACGTGAGAGGTCCACGTGTTCTGAACGCCGAGCAGAACAGGAACCGGATCTTCGGCATCGCGGCCACCGCGCTGGCCGAGTCGAGCACGACGGCGCTCAACTCATCGCGAAACGCGCCGGGGTCGGCCAAGGCACCATGCACCGGCACTTCCCCAATCGCGAAGCACTGCTGCTCGCGGTGTACCGCCACGACGCCGAAGCGGTGAACGAGGCGGCGCCGGAACTTCTCGCGGCGCACCCACCGCTGGAGGCCCTGCGCCGCTGGCTCGACCGGCTCGCCGCCTACCGCCGGAACAAGCATGGCGCGGCGCAGGCGATCGAAGCCGCCACCAGCGCGGACCTCACCGGCGAGTACTACGAGCGGAGGAGCGACGCGGTCGCACTACTGCTGGACGCGGGCAGAGCAACCGGTGAGCTCCGCCCCGACGTCGACGCCGAGGAGGTGCTGCTGCTCGTCGGTTTCCGGTGGCGAATCGACGGCCACGACCGGGAAACCCGCACCACCCACCTGATCGACCTCGTCCTGGACGGCCTGCGGCGAGACCCCGGTGACGCCGGCTGAGCCGGAACCTGGCGGCGAAAATACGAAGGCGCCCTGCCGCGTCGAGCCCGGCAGGGCGCTCTGCTTCCGGCCACGCCCCGACGGGGCGGGAATGCTCCGACGGCGCGGGATCGCGTCAGACCGCGCGGGCTCCGAGCAGCCACAGATCGACCGGCAGCCGCTCCGCCGATTCGACCTCGAAACCGGCGGTGGCCAGCAGCTTTTCGTACTCGTCGCGGTGCCGTTCGCGACCGCCGGTGATCGCCAGCATCTGCATGTCCCATGCCGGCGCGAGCGATTCCGCGCCTGCCTTGTCCGGCAGGAGCCGTTCGAGCACGAGCAACCGGGTCCCGGCTCGGCAGGCTTCGCGGCAGCCGCGCAGGATCCGCAGGCATTGCTCGTCGTTCCAGTCGTGCAGCACCCTGGACAGCAGGTAGAAATCACCGCGAGGCGGGACGTCCTGAAAGAAGTCCCCCGCGGCACCGCTCAACCGGCCGCCGAGGTCGTCCCCGAGGTCGGCCGAGACGTGGTCGCGGTCGAACACGATTCCCGACACCTGCGAATTCTCGCGGAGGACGCTGCGCAGCAGGGTGCCGTTACCGCCGCCGACGTCGACCACGGTGCTCCCGGCCGGGAAGTCGACCGCGCCGGGCAGCGCTTCGCCGACCAGCTCGGTGACCGCCTGCATGGCCCGGTCGAAGGTGCGGGCGGTGTCCGGGTGGGCGGCGAAGTAGTCGAAGTGCTCCACGCCGAAGCGGTGGCCGAAGGCGGTCCCGCCGGTGCGCACGGACGAGGAGAATTCGCTCCACGCCTGGTAGAACTCGCCGCCGTAGAGGCGCGCCAGGTCGCTGAACGGATCGTCTCCGCGGAGCAGGTCGCCGGTGGCGGTGGTGGTGTAGCCACCCGGACCGCTGGAGCTGACCAGACCGAGCCGCTCCAGGTGGTGCAGCAGCCGTGCGGTCGCCTCCGGATCCGAACCCAGCCGCGCGGCCAGCTCCACGCCCGTCAGCGCCCGGTCGCGGAGCTGGTCGGCGACACCGAGTTCCGCGGCGGCGTGCACGGCCCTGGCCGACCAGTGCCCGGACAGGATGGAGAGCAGCCTCGTGTGCGGGTCGGTGACGGCCGCGCTCGTTCGCAGGACCGTCTTGCTGCGCATGAGGAATTCAGCGAGGTGCCCGTCGTGCGGCAGCCCCGGCGCCATCAGGTGCGTGGGGTTGTCGCCGATGTGCACGTTGCTGATCGAAGGTTCGTCGACGAGCCGCGCCAGCAGTTGCTCGTCCTCGGTGACGGCGGTCAGCACCAGCGAGTTCCGCAGCGGCCCGATGCCGTCCCGGCTGGACCAGGGGGCCACCCACACGCACGGGAAGGGCAGTTCCACTCCGGCCTGGGCGGCGTTCGGATCGTCGAGCAGCACCACGGCGGGCCGCAGCACGGCGCCGCCACCGGGGAGTTCGTGCACCAAGCTGCCGGGGGTGAGCAGCTCGGCACCGCCGAGCGCGGCCCGCAGACCGGCCTCGAGGTCGTTCGCCCGGCCGGTTTCGTGCGCCGGGAGAACGGCCTGATCGTGCTCCGGCTCGTGCACCGGGATCGAAGCCAAGGCGTCGGCGATATCCCGCGCCGCGGTCGCGACGTCTCCGTCGACGAACACGGCGGTCGCGTTCACGCACGCCGTGCCTCCGTGGCCGACGACCGAATCCACCACCGTCGCCAGGTGTCCCTGCGGATCACCGTCGGCGAGCAGCACCTTTGATCGGCCGGGACCTTGCACCAGCACGTCGGCGCGGGCGCCGTAGCGTTCCACGATCTGGTCGCCGCCGTAGACGAGGGACAGGTCGGCGGCGCGGACGAGTTCGTCGGCGAGGTCGTGCCCGGTGGGCAGCAGCGCGAGGTGCCCGGGACCGAATCCGGCCTGCCGCAGGGCCGTGACCAGGCGGTGCGGGGTGAACGGCTCCCGGTTGGACGGGCGGACCGCGACCCGGTAGCCCAGCGCGAGGGCCTCGATCCACTCGGCGTGCGTCGCGGGGTGGTTTCCGGGCGCGTGCACGGCCAGCACCTCGCCGCGGCGTGCCCACACCGCGCCCGGCCCTGCGTTGTCCCGCCAGCTCGCGGCGGAACCGGCCGGCCGGGCCGCCGCCACCGACTCAGCCGCCACTTCCGCGCTGTGCGCCAAGGTTCGGGAGGCCGCGCGCACGACCGGCATCGCCACTCCGGAAGCGCGGCACACCTCCCGTTCGTGCTCGTGCAGCGGAATTCCGTCCACGGTGCCCGAGAAGATCCGCGCGGCCTCGGCCAGCGCGCGGTGGCGCTGGCCGGCGGACATCGGCTCGGTCCGCCGCAGCTCGGCGATGGTGCGCCTGATGTAGAGCCGCGGCACCTGGCTGAGTTCGGCCAGCACCGCACCGTCGACACCGGTGACCGCGTGCCTGCGGGAAGCGGTGAACGAACCGGAAGTGCCGAGTGCGTCCAGGATCCGCGGATCGCTCATCAGTACACCCCTTCGATGACGGAGGTGTTCTCGAAGGTCGCGACGGGGGCGACGTCCGCGACGGAGACGCCGAGCGCGCCGGGCGGGGCCGCCACGCGGGTCGCCACATCCCGTTCGAGGTTGTTCGGCAGCAGCATCGACCTGCTCACGTGGTGCATCACGACCTGACCGCGTTCCCCCTCCCGGACCTCCTCGTGGGTGTCCGGGTCGACCACGGCGAACGTGGTGTACGGCGAGAAGGAGTCGAACACGCAGGAGCGGTCGTCAGTGCTGGAGACGCGTTCCATGCTGCCGCCGAGGATCATGGTGCTGCCGTACTGGCCGCGCAGTGCCACGTCGGGGAACACCTCCTGCCGCATCAGGTAGCGCGTGTCCGCGTCCATGTGCGCGCCGCCCCACATGATCGTGTGGACCTTCTCGTTGATGAGCTTCGCGAGCCGACCGCGCTCGGACATGCGCTCCAGCAACGGCGGAGTCACCACCAGAACGCCGACCTCCTGGCCGTCCAGGACGGACTCGACCTGGTCCACGACGTGCTCGGCGTACCGGTCCGCCTCAGCGCCACGGCCTTCGGCGATGCACTTGCGCACCCAACGCGGATCGAGGTCGACGGTGAACGCCACACCGCCGCGCATGCGCGGCAGCTCCGCCATGAGCCTGCCGAAGATGTGCGGGCCGCTCGGCGCCACGGTCAGCCAGTTCGCGTCACGGGGAAAGCCGAGGTCGTCCATGCGCGCGGACTTCCACGCCAACGACCGTTCCAGCCAGTCCTGCATCAGCACGACGCGTTTCGGCGCCCCGGTGGTACCGCCGCTGTCGAACGCGCCGAGCACGTCCGGGCGGTCGCCGTAGCCGCGGGGCACCAGGTCGCGGATCGGCGCGTCGCGGAGTTCGTTGACCAAGTTGGGAAAACGGGCGAGGTCGCCGTGGGTCCGCACGTCGCGGAGCGGGTCGAAGCCGAGCGAGGACGCCCGGTCCAGCCAGAACCTCGAACCGGTCTCCGGCGAGAAGTGCCAGCTCATCGCCGCCACCAAGAATGCTTCCTCGTCGAACCCCGGAGAGTCGTTCCAATTCCAATGCACAGGCTTCTCCGAATTCGGTCAATTCCACCGGAACATTCTCACCGGAACGCCCCGGGCACGACACAACGGGCAATCGCGGGAACAGCGGTTGATCCCGATCGGGAATCGGGAACGCTGACCGGATAGCGGATCTTGAGTGCCCATGGAAGGGCGGCGTCGACCGTCCAGAAGGCCCGTGCTCGAACTCGTCGAGCACGCTTCCAGGAGATCACACGATCGCCAACCCTGGAAGAGTGCCGACAATCACAAAGAGCCCTTCGGTGCGCCGATGGACTCATGATCAAGAGCGCGCCGCCCGCCGCACAGCGGCGAGGCACGCGGACGCGAGAACCGCGGAACGGAGTTCACCGCGCACCGGCACCGCCTTCGCGGAACCGGATTCAACAACTCTCGAATAGCACGACTCGATCAGCGGTCCGCGACATTTCCGCATCCGCCTGCGATAGATCCCGATGACGAACGGTCGAGGCGGCCAGCTCGCCGCGGGATCAGGAATCGACGCGCCGATTCCGCTCACCGCGCGAGCCGGCGCTCGCGACCCGGCACCGAGTTCGACGACCGGACGCTCCCCCGCTCGGTTCGGGCGGTGCACCTCCGGGACACCTCGGCAATCGCGGACACGACCGGGAACTCCCGATCGGAGCAAACCGCCCACGACCACGATCGAATTCAGATCACCCGAACCGGCCACCGATCCCGCAAGGAGGCGGAGGCGACGTCAACGAGATGGCGGCGGATCGACCGCACTGGCGAACAATGCCCCGAATGTGGATTCCGACGTAAAAATCCTTCCCCGTGCGGCCTAGCAAGGTGGTGAACAACAGCCGCCTCCGCGCTACCGCAAGGAGGTTCTTCCACCATGGCAACGGCTTCCACGCATCGAACCGCTGACCGCTCGGCCCCCGGAGCGTGCGTCCGAATCACCGCAGGCGCACCCGGATGGGTCCGCTCACCTGGTCCGCGGCGATCCTCGCGACCTGGCGAGCCGAGCAAGGCTTCGCCACGCTGCCCCTGGTCCTCGTCGGTGCCGGCGCATCGCCGCCGCGGTGCTGGTGCTGCGCGACCGGGCCTGGGGACGGCCGCCAGCGCGCTGAATCCGATCGGCGCTGAATCCGCCAGCCGAAGCGCGACGGCCGCACGGCTGCGGCTGCCGTGCGGTTCTTGGCTGTGCGACGTCCGACGGCGGATCTCGGGGGGTCCGCCGTCGGCGAGGGCCCCGGCGTCGTGCTCACGGGCGCGAGCCGGGACTGTCGCCGTGCCCGGACCAGGTCAACGTCCGGGCGAACTCGGCGAGGTCCGGCACCAGCAGTGCCGCGACCAGCACCAGGCAGACGAGTTCGATGGCGCGCTCGATGCGCTTGCCGCCTCGGGAACCGACGCTCCAGCGCATCGACTTCGGCAGCACGTGGCCGCGTCGCCAGCGGGCGCCGGAGCAGCGGGCGCCGGCCTTGCGGCTGCACTTGGCGCAGCGGCGGCGGATCGGGAAGGTCCAGCAGATGCCGCTGCGCGTGGCCGAGTCCCCCACCGAGTGCACCACCATGCCCATGGTGATCGACAGCCCGGCGAACCAGCCCAGCTCGGCCATCGCCCCCGCCACCGCGAGCGACCACGTGATCGCGCCCGCGGCCAGCAGCGCCACCGGGTCCTGATCGGTGCACAGCCTGCGGCGGACCCAGCGCGGGCCGGAGCGGGACAGGGCGCTGATCCCAGGCGCCAGCACCATGACCATCGCGATGCCCGTCACCCACGGCGTCAGCAGCGCGCCGAGCCCGACGAGCAGTCCCAACGACGCCGCGAAGATCGGCGTGTGCACCAGGCCGCGGTGTTCGCCGTCGCCCCTCGGGTCGTGCGGCAACCGGGTCCTGCCGTAGGTGGTGCGGGCCAGGAACTGGAAGCACTCCCCGACGAGCGCGGTGACCCGGCCGCCGCTGCGGTAGGCCGTCGCGCCGTCGGCGTCGAGGTCGGGCAGCAGCGCGGCGCCCGCGCCCAGCAGCGCCCCCACCGCCGTTCCCGCCACCCCGAGGTCCGCGCCGGTGAGCGCACCGACCGTGCTGCTCGACACCGCTCCCGCCAACGCTCCGGTGCACGCGTGGCCGCCCGCTTCCATGGTCCTGTCCGCTCCTTCCGCCACAGCGCTGCGGCCGTGCGGACGAACGCGACGCTCGGCCGAACGGCGTAGCGCCGGAAACCAGGGCCGCCGGTTTTCCGTTGCGGCCCAACGGACATTGAACATGATCTTGAGACGGGGCGGGACGGCAGCGGGCGAATTCACCCGCAACGACGCACGGCGGCGAAGGGCTTTCCCTCGCACAGCGGCGAACGGGGGACGGCGCCCGCCGCGCGGGACGGTTTGCGAGTCCTCCCCTCAATCGTTGCCCTGCCAGGGGCGGAGCCGCTGAGCAGTGACCACCCCGAGCGACCGGCCACCGGCGGGTTCTCAGCGGTTTCCTCGCGAGGACAGCGATTTCGCTGCGCACGGCCGCATGAGAAATCGACCCCGCAGCGAGGTAGCCGCTGAGGTTCCGCCACCCGGACACCTACACGTTCGAAAGGGTTTCTCACTCCGCGCGCACCGGGTGCCCGGTGGTGACGTCCACGTGCTCGGGGACCTCGTCGTGGTCGTCGCCGACCGACAGCGTTCCCGTCGGCTCCACCAGCAGCACCCCCGCGCCGCCGGTCGACGAGGGCTTGTGGAACGTGCCGCGCGGCACCACGAACACCGAACCGCGCGGCAGCGTCACCGTTCGCTCCCCCTCCTGCTCGCGCAGCGCGATGTCGATTTCTCCGTCCAGCACCAGGAAGAACTCGTCGGTCTCCAGGTGCACGTGCCACACGTGCTCGCCGTGGAACCGGGCCAGCCGGATGTCGTAGTCGTTGAGGTAGGCGATGATCCGCGGGCTCCACACGGCGTCGAATCCGTCCAGCGCGGCCTTGAGGTCGATCGGGGTCGTGGTCATGGCCGCCATCCTCGGCCGGGCCGCGAGCCACCACGAGTGCTAGGAATTGCACATGCCGCAAGAATCCTCGCACCGGGTCGTGGTGCTGGTCGACGAAGGCTCGAACCCGTTCGAGATGGGCGTGGCCACCGAGCTGTTCGGCCTGCGCCGCCCCGAACTGGACCGCCCCTGGTACGACTTCGCGATCTGCGCGGCGCGACCCCGGGTGCGGATGCACCTGGGCATGTTCACGCTCTCCGACGTCGCCGGGCCGGAGGTCGCGGACGCGGCGGACACGCTGATCGTGCCCAACCGGCCCGATCCGGAAGTGCCCGCCTCGCCCGAAGCGCTGGCCGCCGTCGAGCGCGCGGCGAAGCGCGGAGCTCGCCTGGTGAGCTTCTGCACCGGAGCCTTCACCCTCGCCGAAGCGGGCGTGCTGGACGGGCGGCGCGCCACGACGCACTGGCGCTGGGCCGAGGAGTTCGCGCGGCGATTCCCCTCGGTGCGCCTGGAACCGGACGTGCTCTACGTCGACGACGGCGAGGTGCTCACCGCGGCGGGCAGCGCGGCGGCGCTGGACCTCGGACTGCACCTGATCAACCGCGACCACGGCGCCGAGATCGCCAACGCCGTGAGCAGGCGGCTCGTGTTCACCGGCCACCGCGACGGCGGCCAGCGCCAGTTCGTGGAACGGCCGGTGCCGGACGTCCCGGACACGTCGCTGGCGCCCGCGCTGGACTGGGCCCGGTCGTGCCTGGACCGGCCGCTGACCGTGGCGGACCTGGCGGCGCGGCTCGCGACCAGCCAGGCGACGCTGCACCGGCGGTTCCGCGCGGAGCTCGGCACGACACCGCTGGCCTGGCTCACCACCGAACGGATCGCGCTGGCCCGCCGCCTCATCGAACGCGGCGAGCTCGGCTTGGACCGCGTGGCCGCGTGCAGCGGGTTCGGCACCTCGGCCAACCTCCGCGCCCGCTTCCGCGAGCACACCGGCCTCACCCCGTCGGCCTATCGCCGCCGGTTCGGGGCGCCTCCTGCGGAGCCGGTGCCGACGCGGGGATGACGCTGATCGACCAGAGCGCCTACCGGTCGGGAAGTTCGTTCAGCGTCAAGGGGATCGCCGAGCAGTCACCCCCGTTTTCCGCGTCCTGCCGGAGGACTAG
Source organism: Saccharopolyspora sp. NFXS83 (assembly GCF_026241095.1). GTDB lineage: Bacteria > Actinomycetota > Actinomycetes > Mycobacteriales > Pseudonocardiaceae > Saccharopolyspora_C. The sequence goes on from NZ_JAPFGB010000004.1 coordinate 192,154, forward strand.
CAGCAACGCGGCGGCGGGCGCACTGTGCGCCCGCCGCCGTGCCCCGCTACTCGTCGGCGAGCGGCTCCGCGGTGATCTTGCGCAGCATCAGCCCGCTCGCCGTCGCCGCCAGCGCCGCCACCAGCAGGCCGAGCACGATCGGCGCCAGGATCGACGGTGTCAGCGTGGTGCTCTGCTGCAGAGCGTTGAGCAACCCGAGGCCGACACCGGCACCTGCCGCGGTCGCCATGCCCGCCGCGACCAGCGCCGGTAGCGCCGCCTCGACGTGCAGGGCGCGGACCAGCACCCGGCTCTGCGTTCCGGCCGCGATCAGCGCCCCCAGCGTGCGGCGCCGATCGATGACCGCCCCCGCGGCCGTGATCGCCGCGCTGCCCGCCGCGAGCACCGACGCGATCGACAATCCGATCACCGTGATCCGGTGCAGGTCACCGGTCATGACCTCGCTGGCGACGCTGCGCGACTCGATCGACTCGATGTCCGCGCCGGGAACCACTCGCGCCATGGCGGTGCGCACCGTGGCCCGGTCGGCTTCGGTGGGCGGCAGCACGGTCAACGTTGCCTGCTGCGAGCCCGCCAGCGCGGGCACGGCACCCGGGTCGATGATCGCCGCGTCCAGGTTCGGCTCGGCGGCGACCGGGGTTCCGGGCGGCACCGGCGTGGCGAGCGGGTTCTTGACGGCTACGGCCGGGGTGACGGCGAGTTCCGACGTCGGCATGTCGCTCGGCACGTGGATGCGGGGCGGACCCTCGCACGAGGGCTGGTACGGGGTCACCTCGCGAGCCGCGCGGCAGTCGATGAGCAGCCCGGTGGCGAACTCGCCGCCGGGGCCCTCAACGCTGACCTTCTCGTAGCTGGCGGCGGTGGCCCGCACGCCCAGCCGCGCCAGTTCGTCGGCGAGACGTTGGCGCAGCTCCGGTGCTTGACTGCTGGAGACGTCGGCGAGGATCACGCCCTGCTTGTTCGAGCTGCCCATCGAATCGGGCCCGGCGGTCATGGCGGGCAACGCCGTCAGCGCCAGCGCCCCGATGAACACCGCGAGCACCATGCCGGAGGACGACCGGTAGGCGCTCTTCGGGTCGCTGACCAGCCGCCTGCCCGCCAGCAGCACCGAGGGGCGGCGCCACACCCGGGTGAACAGGCGGCCGATGGTGGCGGTGATCCAGGGCCCGACCAGCGAGAACGACCACACCACTCCGACGATCGGGACGACGAGCACCAGGAAACCCGCCCCCTCGTCGTACTTGATCATGCCGAGCAAGAAGAACCCGGCGACCACCGCGATGATCAGCAGCCGCCACGCCTTGGGCCTGCCGCGCTGCTGTTGGGTGGCCGCGCTCAGCGGCGCGCGCACGACCCGGCCGGCGCCCAGCACGGACGAGGCCACCACCAGGGCGGGAACGCCGATCGCCACGCCCAGGACCGCCCAGATCGACGGGGTGATGTCGCTGACGAGCCAGGTGCCGCTGCCCCAGGGGACCAGGGCGACGAGATACCGCAGCGGCCAGGTCAGCAGCAGCCCCGCCACGGTTCCGGCCGCCGCGGCGAGCCCGGTCTCCGCGGCCACCGTCGAGACCACTTGGGACGGAGTCGCACCCGCCATCCGCAACGACGCCATCCTGTGTTCCCGGCGTGCCGCGGTCAGTCGCGAGGCCGATGCGACCAGGACGAGGCTGGGAGCCGCGAGGATGAACAAGCCGAACCACGCCATCGGTTGCAGCAGCAGGTCCTCGGAGTCCGCCTTGATCGTCACCAGCGAGTAGGGGCTCGCGATCTCGGCGGCCTGGTCCAGGACGCCTTCCGGGTGCCCGACGACGGCGACGAGCTGTTCCGGGTAGCGCAGCTGCTGCGGGTCGATCGTGCCCGCGATGCGCTCGGGGAAGCGGTCGGCCAGTGCGTCGTCCGGAAGGTCGGCCACCTTCTGCGCGAGTGCCGGGGACAGCAGCACCTCGCCGGGCGCCGGGTACTTCGGGGCTTTCCCGCCGCCCGGGGTGCCGGAGACGTCCAGCCGGGTGATCAGTTCACCCTGCACGTAGTCCTGGGAGGCCAGCTCCACCCCACCCGCGTCGGAGACGCCCTGGTGCCCGTGCTGCCAGGAGGAGCGTTCGGTGCGCGCCTGCGCGGCGTTCGGCAACGCGGTGAGGATCAGGACCAGCGCGGTCGCCACCATCACGCCCGCGGCGGTCAGGATCGCCGAGGTGCGGGTGCGGGAGTCGTGCCGCAGCACCCGCACGGCCAGCTGCAGGGGGTTCATCCGGCCACCGCCCCGCCGCGCGCGGGTGCGTCGTTCGCGATGAGGCCGTCGCGGATCTCCACCACCCGGCTGCACCGGGCGGCCAGCTCGCGGTCGTGGGTGACCACGACGACCGCGGCACCGGAACGGCTCGCGCTGCCCGCCAGCGCGCTCATCGTCGCTTCACCGGTGCGGGTGTCCAGTGCGCCGGTCGGTTCGTCCGCGAAGATCACCTTCGGCTCGTGCGCCATCGCCCGCGCGATCGCCACTCGCTGCGCCTGGCCGCCGGAGAGCTGGCCGGGCAGTCGTTGCTCCATGCCGCTGAGCCCCAGCCCCGCCAGCCACTCGCGGGCGGTGCCGGTGGCCGTGCGCCGGTCGGTGCCGCCGAGCAGCAGCGGCAGGGCCACGTTCTCCTCGGCGGTCAGCTCGCCGACGAGCATGCCCTGTTGGAACACGAAACCGAATTCGTGCCGCCGCAGCTCGCTGCGCTTGGTCTCGGAGAGCTGGTCGACGCGGCGCCCGCCGAAGACGACCTCCCCGCGGTCCGGGCGCAGGATCCCGGCGAGCACGTGCAGCATGGTGGTCTTGCCGGAGCCGGACGGGCCCACGATCGCCAGCACCTCACCGGCCTGTACCTCGATGTCGGCGCCGCCCAACGCCCAGTGCTCGCCGTACTGCTTCGCCAGGCCGTGGCCCGCCAGCACCGTCCGGCTCCCCGGCATGTGCCCCTGCTGCATGTGTTGTTCTCCTCGGTCCCGATGCGCGCCGTTCGGCGCAACCGCTGGTGCGGAAGTCGATCGGGAGCAACGTTCGCAGCGCACGAGGAGAGCGCGCCTCATCCGACAGGCCGCCCGGGGTCGGCTGTTAGGCCGGAGCTCTTGGACCATCAGGCCAGGTAGAGCGTTCAGGTATGCCGTTGCGTCTGGGTTTCCGGCCAGCTGCCGGAGCGCCCCGAGCCGGGGCGGCGTCCCCGGAAGAGGACTCGGCTCGGCGTCGCCGAACCCGTTCCGGGGAGATCGTCCGCGAGGGAACCCGTTCCTCCGCACCGGTTCGACGCGCACCGCCGCTGATTCCCGGCGAGGGTGCTACCCCGCCAGTTCGAGGTCTTCGAGGCTGCGGCGGGAGGTCTCCCGCACGCACAGCGCGGTGAACACCAGTGCCAGCGCGGCGAAACCGGCGAAGATGCCGAACACCGCACCAGCCCCGAACACCAGCAGCACCGGGAAGAACTGGGACACCAGCAGGTTCGCCGTCCAGTTCACGAACGAGCCGACGCCGACGCCCATCGTCCGCACCCGCAGCGGGAACTGCTCAGGCAGCAGCACCCACATCAGCGGGCCCCAGCTCAGCGAGAACGCGACCTTGAACACCGCCAGGCAGATCACCGCGCCGGTCGCGCCGCCGAGGCCGCCGAGCAGGTCGCCGCCGAACAGCACCGCGAGCACCGACATGCTCAGCAGCATCGCGGTGCCGCCGATCAGCAGCAGGCGCCGCCGCCCGACCCCGTCCACGACCCGCGCCGTGACGAGGGTGGTGACGATGGACAGCGCGCCGAGGCCCACGCTGTTGAGCAGCGCGGCGCTGTCGCCGAAACCAGCCGCCCGCAGGATGGTCGGCGCGTAGTAGACGATCGTGTTGATGCCGATGAACTGCTGGAGCACGGCTAGCCCCACCGCGATCAGCAGCGGGCGGCGCAGCGCGGGCGTGAGCAGTTCGCTCCACCGCGCGCGGTCACCGGCCGGCTCGGCTTCCTTCGTGCGCTGGATGTCGGCGAGCACCCCGTCGGCTTCCTGCTCGCCGACCTGCGTGCCGAGCACGCGCCGCGCCTCGTCGGGCCTGCCGTGGGCGACGAGCCAGCGCGGTGTCTCCGGCGAGCGGGACACGCCGAGGAGCAGGAGCAACGACGGGATCAGCGCGATGCCGAGCATCCAGCGCCACGCGCCCCACGGCGACAGCAGCAGGCTCGTCAGGTAGGCGGCGAAGATGCCGACCGCGATCATGAGCTGGTTCAGCGTGGCGATGCCGCCGCGGTTGCGGGTGGGCGCCAGCTCCGAGAGGTAGGTCGGCACCACCACCGAGGCGATGCCGACGGCGAGACCGCCGAGCACCCGCGCGGCGACCAACGTCGCGACTCCCGGCGCGACCGCCATCCCGATCGCCGAGAGCCCGAACACCGCCGCGGCCAGCTGCAGGATCGGCCGCCGCCCCCACCGCTCCGCCAGCGCGCCCGCCACCAGGCTGCCGATGATGGCGCCGAACATCAGCGAGCTCACCACCAGGCCCTTCGTCCACGGCGTCAGCTGCAGCGCCGGGCCGATGAACAGCAGCGAACCCGCCGCGATGCCCTGGTCGTACCCGGCGAGGATGCCGCCGAAGGAACCGAAGAAGAACACGGACCGCGCCGTGGCGGACGAACTCGTCGATCGGGACTCGGACATGTGGAGCTCTCCACTTCCGGTGGTGGCAGCACGGCGTTCCGCGCGGAGCGACCGTGATCAGTGCGATGGAGAGTGGCACCGGCCCTGTTTTACGTCAACACTCGGTCAGAATGTGGACCGATTTTTGACGAAGCCCGTTCGTAAACGGACGATCGGCGGGTTACGCTGCGGCCATGACCGACCCCGCCCCGACCGCGTTGCACCGGTTGCGCCAGAGCAACGCCGAGCGCGTGCTCGGCTGCCTGCGCAGGCACGGCGAGTTGAGCCGCGCCGCGATCGCCGAGCGCAGCGGGCTGTCCCGCACGACGCTCTCGGCGATCCTCGGCGACCTGATCCGCCGCGGAGTGGTCGTGGAGACCGAACTCCCGCCGTCGAACCGCCGGGGCCGCCCCACCGGTGGCCTGGCGCTCAATCCCGCCGCGGGCCACTACCTCGGTCTTGAGCTGGGGCGCAACCGGATCCGGCTGGTGCTGGCCGACGCCGCGCACCGCGTGCAGGTCCGCGACGACCTGTCCTACGGCTCGGCGCGCGCCGCCGCGGACCGGCTGGCGCTGGCGGAGCGCGCCGTGCGGGAGGCCGCCGACCGCAACGGGATCACGCTGGGAACGCTCGCCGGGATCGGCGTCGGCTCCACTGGGCCCGGTGAGCTGGTGCTCGCGCCCGCCGCCGGGCTGGACGCGCCGGACGGGCTGCGCGGGCGGGAGCTGATCGCCGACCGGCTGGCCCGCGCGTTCGGGGTTCCGGTGGGCGTGGACAACAACACCCGGCTCACCGCGCTCGCCGAGGCGACCTGGGGCGCCGCCGCCGGGGCCTCCGACCTGCTCTACGCGCACTTCTCGCACGGCACCGGCGGCGGCCTGATCATCGGCGGGCAGCTGATCCGCGGCACCGGCGGAGTCGCCGCCGAGCTCGGGCACTTGTGCGTCGACGACACCGGCCCGGAGTGCTGGTGCGGCGGGCGCGGCTGCCTGGAGCGCTACGCCTCGGTGCCCGCGGTGCTGCGCGCGACCGGGCATCGGCGCTGGACGGTCCTGCGGGACGCCGTGGAGCACGGCGGCGCCGAATCCGAGGCGGTCCGCGCGGCCGGGGAGCACGCCGGGACGGCGCTGGCGGCGATGTGCACGGCGGTGAACGCGGGCCGGGTGGTGCTCGGCGGCGAACTCGCCGAGCTGGGCGAACCGTTCCTGCGCCCGCTGCGCGAATCGTTCGCCCGGCGCGCGATGCGGTCGCTGCGCGGCGGCGTCGAGTTCGGCACCGCGGGCACCGCGCCGTGGGGCGGCGCGCTGGGCGGGCTGGCGCTCGCGCTGCACGAATCTCCCCTGCTGGCCCGCTATCCGCTGCCGCAGCACTCCGAGCAGCACTCCGAGCAGGCCGCCGCGCCGGACGCCGAATCCGGCGGCTGACCCGATCCGACCCCGCCCGACGCTTCCCGCCGAGGAGTTCCCCGTGCCGCGCAACATGCTCTTCCTGATGACCGACCAGCACCGGATCGACACGATCGGCTGCTACGGCGACCCGACCGCCGTGCGCACCCCGAACCTGGACGCGCTCGCCGCGGGCGGCACCCGGTTCGACAACTGCTTCACCCCCACCGCGATCTGCACGCCCGCCCGCGCGAGCCTGCTCACCGGCTACGCACCGTTCCGGCACAAACTGCTGGCGAACTACGAGCGCAACGTGGGCTACCTGGAGGACTTGGCGCCCGACCAGTTCACCTTCGCGGAGCGGCTCGCCGAGCGCGGCTACAACCTGGGCCTGCTCGGCAAGTGGCACGGCGGGGTGCGGCGCAACGCGGCCGACTACGGCTTCCAGGGGCCGGACCTGCCGGGCTGGCACAACCCCGTCGACCACCCGGATTACCGGGCATATCTGGAAGAACGCGGTCTTCCGCCGTACTCGATCCGGGACGAGGTGCGCGGCACCGCGCCGAACGGGAACCCGGGCAACCTGCTCGCCGCGCGGCTCGACCAGCCGGTGGAGGCGACGTTCGAGCACTACCTGACCACCCGCACCATCGAGATGCTGCGCCGCTTCGCCGCCGACGAGTCCACTTCGGACGCACCGTTCTTCTTGGCTACGCACTACTTCGGGCCGCACCTGCCGTACCTGCTGCCGGATTCCCACTACGACATGTACGACCCGGCGGAGATCGAACTGCCCCGCTCGGTCCAGGAGACCTTCGAGGGCAAGCCGCCGGTGCAGCGCAACTACAGCGCGCACTGGGCGTTCGACACCATGTCGCCGGAGGACAGCCGCAAGCTCATCGCCGTCTACCGGGGTTACGTCACCCTCATCGACGAGCAGGTCGGCCGGTTGCGCCGCGCGCTCGACGAGCTCGGGCTCAGCGACAGCACCTCGATCATGTTCACCGCCGACCACGGCGAGTTCACCGGCGCGCACCGGCTGCACGACAAGGGCCCGGCGATGTACGACGACATCTACCGCATCCCCGGCATCGTGTCGGTGCCCGGCGAGGCCCCGCAGGTGCGCGAGGAGTTCGTCAGCCTCACCGATTTCACCGCCACCATCCTGGAGCTCGCCGGCGAGGACCCCGCGCCCGCCGTGGACAGCCGGAGCCTGCTGCCGCTGGTGCGCGGCGAGCACCCCGAGTGGGCGCCGGACCTGGTCGCCGAGTACCACGGCCACCACTTCCCGTACCCGCAGCGAATGCTGCGCGACGCCCGCTACAAGCTGGTGATCAACCCCGAGTCGCACAACGAGCTCTACGACCTGGAGCTGGACCCCGACGAGCTGCACAACCGCTACGAGCACCCGGAGGTCCGCGAGGTCCGCAACGCGATGCTGCGCCGCCTCTACGCGCTGCTGCGCGACCGGGGGGACAACTTCTACCACTGGATGACCAGCATGTACCCCGTCGGCGAGGCGGACCACGACCCGACGCTCAGCTCGTTCTGACGAGCCGGAGCGGCGAAGCCCCGGCGGACTCGCACCGCCGGGGCTCGTCCGCGGAGTGAGTCAGCCGTCGAACCGGCCGGACTTCACCGCACCGACGAACGCCGACCACTGCCCGGTCGTCGCCGTGAAATAGCCCGCCGCGCGATCCTTGGTGTCACGGACAGCGGCGCCATCGGCGACCCGTCCGACCTCGACGCAACTGGTCTGCTGGGCCGACCTGCTGGACTTGCGCCAGCCGCGAGGCTCGGTGCTCATCATGCCCCTTCCAATTCGGTGATTTGCCGGGCGATGACCTTCGATGACTGGTCGACGGTCATCGCCACCCGCGAGACGCTATCGACAGCCAGTTGGTACGCGGCTATGTCTTCAGGCTCCGCGAGGAAAGCGGACGAACTGACGTGTTCGAGGTGAACGATCGGCCCGGCCTTCGGGAACTCGAAGTAGATGAACGAGCCGCCGAGCGCCGCGTTCCACGACGTCAGGTCCGCGGGGACTACCTGAACCGTCACATTGGGCTGCTCGGACATCGCCGCCACGTGGCGGAGCTGATCGGCCATGACCTCATCGCCGCCGAGCTTCTTCCACAGCGCCGACTCCTCGATGAACGCGTGGAACTCAGGTGACCCGTTCCGCCTCATCAGTATGTCGCGGCGACCGACACGCATCGCTACGCGTGCGTCCACTTCGTGCGAGGGCATCCCGCTCATGACTGCGCGGGCGTAGTCGGAGGTCTGGAGAAGTCCTGGGATCAGGATCGGCGAGACGTCAGTGATCGATGTCGCGGTGCGTTCGAACTCCATCAGGTCGGTCAGCTCGTGGTTAATGCCAAGCGAGCCCGCCGAACCTGACTTCAGCCAGTTGCCACCGCCGTCGTGTTCCCGCGCCATCTCGACGAGGCGATCGCGCTCGGCCTCCGAGGTGCCGAGCGCGGTCATGATCGACGCCACCTCTTCGGGTGATGGTGACCGAGTCGCCTGTTCGTTGCGCGTGAATTTCGAGTGGTGGCCGCCGATTCGGTGCGCCAGTTCCCGCACCGTCACCCCGGCGCGCTCGCGTATTTCGCGCAGCTCGGCGCCCAGTGCGCGGTTGCGCGGTGATCCGGTCCTGTTGCGGCTCATGCACCAAGCCTAGATCGTCGCAGCTCCACTGGTGAGACATCACCCGAAGGAGTCATCGCCACCTTGGCGCAGCTGGCGCTAACGTTGCCGCACCAAGTTGATTCGCTTATCGATTTCTCCGACTAGCGAAACTGGCTTCCATAAAGGTTTTTCCACTCGGTCGAGCGTCTCCAGACGTTCGACGCGAGCAGGCCCCAAACCGGGCAATTCAAGATCATGGCGCACTTGGTGCACTTGGCGCATCGACGATTGGAACGTGGTGTGGATGACCATCGGAATCCTGCTCGGCCTGTTGGCGTGGGCGCTCGTGTTCGGGCCGGTGTTCCTGCTGTGGTGGCTGCCCGGTGCTCGCGCGGATGCGCGGCGGGAGTGGTGGCCGTGACCCGCGTGCGGTTCGTGCTCCCCGACGGATCGCACACGATCCACGCCACCACCGACGCGCCCGAGGAATGGGGCGACGCACGCGTCGCAGAAGCCCTGTGCGGCGCCGTGATCACCGTCCCACGAGGAGCTCGCCGCGCCCGGCCGCCACGGGACTCCTACTGCGAGGGCTGCACCCGGATCTACGCGGCCCGCCACCCGCTCACCCCGTTCCGCCTTCCGTCCGAAGGCCCGACTTGAAGGGGGCTCGATGCCCGCTCACCGCACGATCACCGTCCCGTGCCGGGACATCGCGTTCCGGGACCGCGCCGTGCACCTCGGGCGGATCCGGCGCGGGATCAGCCTCCGGGTTCCCGAAGAAGCTCATGCGATCCTCGACCTCGCGCAGGCCGAGGAACTGCACCGGCAGCTCGGCGCGGCGATCGACGGGGTCCGCCGCGAAGTGGAAGCGGTCGGCTCATGACCGCACGGAGCGACGAACCCGCCTGGATCACTTCGGAGTGGTGCTCGACCTGGCACCTCAGCGGCAAGGCCGCGTGTGGGGCGGTGATCGTCGCGACGTGCGGGCATCCGGTGAGCGGGCGGATGTCGCGGGTCTTCGACCGGCCGCCGCCGCTCGACACCCGCGAGGTATGCCAGGCGTGCGTGGCCGCCACCAGCACGCGACCGAGCTACGTCCGGTTCCCGGCGTTGGAGGACGCGCTCGTGGTGATGGCCGAACGCCGGTCGTACCGCGCCACGGCGCCGCCGGATCCCGATCCGCCGATCACGTGGCCGGACACCGACCCGGACGCACCCGGAGTCCGCGCCGAACTCCATCCGCTGTGGATCGCACTGCGCGTCGAGCACTCCTCGACCGCGCGAGCCGCTTGATCCGCCCCTGATCGCGGCCTGCCGTCCCGCCCCTCCCCCGAGCGGCGGCGGGCCGCACGTCCGGCCGGTGCCCGCTCATCGCCCCGACTCGCGGCGAGCACCGGCCGGACACCCCGAAACGCCCGGCTACCAGGCGACTTCGAGCTTCTTGAGGCTGTAAACGAAGTGGAAGGCGCGGAACTCGATCTCGTCGTCGGGCGTGACCGCGCGCAGATTCGGGAAGCGGCGCAGCAGCGCGGGGAACGCCGTGCACATCTCCATCCTCGCCAGCGGAGCACCGACGCAGTGGTGCACGCCGTGCCCGAAACCGACGTGGTTGCCCGGCTTTCGGGTGACGTCGAGCGCGTCCGGGTCGTCCACCAGCTCGTCGTCGCGGTTGGCCCCCGGCAGCGCGAACACCACGGTCGAACCCGCGGGCACGACCTGTCCCGCGATCTCGACCTCGGCCGTGGTCATCCGCGGGGTCCCGGAGTGCACGATGCTCAGCCAGCGCATCAGCTCCTCCACCGCCGGGCCGATGCGCTCCGGCTCATCCCGCACCAGCGCCAGCTGATCCGGGTGCCGCAGCAACGCGAGCGTGCCGAGCCCGAGCATGCTCGCGGTCGTCTCGTGCCCGGCGACCAGCAGCAGGCTCGCGATCCCCGTGAGGTCCGCTGCCTCCACGGCATCACCGTGCTCGCGCACCAGCATGCCCAGCAGATCCTCACCCGGATCCGCCTGCGCGCGTTCCACGAGCTCGCGCATGTACGTCCGCTGCTCGACGTTGTTCCGCGCCCGCTCCTCGCCGGGAAGCGACGTGTCGAGCGCCTTGCCGGTGCGCACCTGGAACTCCGCCCGATCCTCATAGGGCACGCCGAGTAGCTCGCAGATCACCAGCGACGGGATCGGAAGCGCGAAATCGGCGACCAGATCGCGCGGCGAACCCGCACGCTCCATCGCGTCCAAGTGGTCCCCGACGATCTCCTCGATCCGCGGCTGCAACCGCCGCATCCGCCGCACCGTGAACTCCGGAGTGAGCATCCGGCGCAACCGGGTGTGCTCCGGCGGGTCGCAGTTGAGCAGGTTGCCGCGGTTGAGCTCCGCGGCCTTCTCCGGCGGGAGACCGAAGTCCGGGCGGTAGGCGGCGGTGCTGAAGCGCTGCGCGTCGCCCAGCAGCGACCGCACGTCGGCGTGCCGGGTCACCAACCACGCGTCCGCGCCGAACGGGGTCGTGAACCGCGTGATGCCGGTGCTCGCGCGCACCGCGGCGAGGTCGGGCACCGGGTCGAAACCGTTGCGGCGCATGTGCAACGGGAGTTCCGGGGCGGGAGACGCGTCGGCGGTTGCGCTGTCCGTCGCTGAGGACATGGACTCTCCTGGTCTGTCGAGGGGAACCCGTTCGACCCTACAGCCGTGATCCACGCTCGGTCACCGGATTACCACCGTCCGTGATCGACCGGCGGGTGGTCTTACCCGGAAGCGGGAGGGGAATGACCCGTTCGCCCGCCCGCACGGGGCGAACGGGCCAGTCGCCTCGGTCGGCTACCAGGCCACGTCGAGCCGCTTGAGGCCGTAGACGAAGTGGTAGGAGCGGAACTCGATCTCCTCGTCGGGCGTGACCGCGCGCAGATTCGGGAAGCGGCGCAGCAGCGCGGGGAACGCCGTGCACATCTCCATCCTCGCCAGCGGAGCACCGACGCAGTGGTGCACGCCGTGCCCGAAACCGATGTGGTTGCCCGGCTTTCGGGTGATGTCGAGGGTCTCCGGATCGTTCACCAGCTCGGGATCCCGGTTGGCGGCGGGCAGCGCGAACACCACGACGGAGTTCGCCGGCACGACCTGCCCCGCGATCTCCACGTCGGTGGTGGTCACCCTCGGGGCTCCGGAGTGCACGATGCTCAGCCAGCGCATCAGCTCCTCCACCGCCGGAGCGACGCGCTCCGGCTCATCCCGCACCAGCGCCAGCTGATCCGGGTGGCGCAGCAGCGCGAGCGTGCCCAGGCCGAGCATGTTGGAGGTCGTCTCGTGCCCGGCGACCAGCAGCAGGCTCGCGATGCCCGTGAGGTCGGGCGTTTCCAGGTCGTGGCCGTGCTCGCGCACCAACATGCCCAGCATGTCCTCGCCCGGATCCGCCTGCGCCCGCTCCACGAGCTCGCGCATGTAAGCGCGCTGCTCGACGTTGACGCGCAGCCGCTCCTCCTCGGACAGCGAGATGTCGAGGGCTTTGCCGGTGCGCTCCTGGAACTCCGCCCGGTCCTCGTAGGGAACCCCGAGCAGTTCGCAGATCACCAGCGACGGCACCGGAAGCGCGAAGTCCGCGACCAGATCGCGCGGCGAACCCGCACGCTCCATCGCGTCCAAGTGGTCCTCGACGATCTCCTCGATCCGCGGCTGCAACCGCCGCATCCGCCGCACCGTGAACTCCGGAGTGAGCATCCGGCGCAACCGGGTGTGCTCCGGCGGGTCGTAGGCGAGCAGGTTGCCGCGGTTGCGTTCCGCCGCCTCCTGCTCGGAGAGGCCCTGGTCGGGCCGCTTCCAGACGTTGCTGAAGCTCTGCGCGTCACCGAGCAGGGCGCGGACGTCGGCGTGCCGGGTCACCAGCCACGCGTCCGCGCCGAACGGGGTCCGGACCCGCGCGAGCCCGCTGCCCTCCCGCACCGCGGCGAGGTCGGGCACCGGGTCGAAACCGTTGCGGCGCATGTGCAACGGGAGTTCCGGTGCGGTGGGCGCGTCGGCCGAGCTGTCCGTCGCTGAGGACATGGGCACTCCCTGAAGTCGGCGGGGGAACCCGTTCGACACTACATAATCGAGAGTCGACTCTCACTTAGAGTTCTCTCAGCTGCTTCAGCAACCGCCTTCCACCGGGGCGCACGGCAAGCCCTCGCCCGCGCCCGCGCGGCTGCCGTCGAGCAGCAGCGCGAGGTAGCGCCGCCACCCCTCCGGCTCTCCGGTGGCGCGCTTCGCGGCGCCGCTGCCCGCCGCCGCCAGCACCATCACCACGAACGCCGTGAGATCGCGTTCGACCAAGTCCGCCCGCACCGCCCCGTCGCGCTGCGCGCGGCGCAGCACCTCGCCCATCGGGCCGAGGAAGCGCGGCACCACATCCGCCATGTCCACGCCCGATTCCCGCACGGCCAGCAGCAGCGACTCGTTCTCCACCACCGTCGCCAAGCTCCCGGACAAGCCGCGGGTCAACCCCCGCCAGGCGTCCGGATCGGCCGCGGCCTCGTGCAGCAGCGGCTCGATCTCCTCGGTGAAGTACTGGTCGAACACCGCGTGCACGAGCTCCTGCCTGCCCGCGAACCTGCGGTACAGGGTGGCCGAGCCCACCTCCGCGCGGCGCGCGACGTCCTCCAGCCGGATCACCGGACCGTGCTCGGCGAGCTCCGCCCGCGCGGCGGCCAGGATGCGCAAGTGGTTGCGCTGGGCGTCGGACCGCAGCGCACGCTTCGACCGGTTCTCCGAATCGGACATCGCCCCAGCATGCCGGACCCGCGCGACGATCGGGCCGACCGGGGCGAGGCGCCGCGCCGCCGGAACCGCTCCGGGACCACCCGGACTAGGGCGAACACGTGCACGAAGCGGTGAGCGACCAAGTAACCTCACGGCCAGTGACCCGGCCGATCCGGCCGGACGAACAACACCCCGGTTTTCGACGGCCGGACGTGGTGTGCGGCCAGGAAGGAACTCAATGAGCACGCAGGTGGAAACAGCCGAATTCCAGGCTGAGGCGCAGAAACTGCTCCAGTTGATGGTGCACGCCATCTACTCGAACAAGGACACGTTCCTGCGGGAGCTCATCTCCAACGCCTCGGACGCCATCGACAAGTTGCGGCTGGCCTCCTACCAGGACAAGGACCTGCAGGTCGACACCGACGACCTGCACATCCTGATCGAACCCGATCAGGAGCAGCGGACGCTGACGATCCGGGACAACGGCATCGGCATGTCCAAGGACGAGGTCCGCGACCTGATCGGCACCATCGCCAAGTCGGGCACCGCGGAGCTGCTCCAGGAGCTCAAGGACACCTCCGACGGCGCCGCCGCGCAGGAGTTGATCGGCCAGTTCGGGCTCGGCTTCTACTCCAGCTTCATGGTCGCCGACAAGGTCACCTTGCTGACCCGCAAGGCCGGCGAGGACACCGCGACCCGCTGGGAGTCCAGCGGCGAGGGCACCTACACGATCGAAGCGGTCGAGGACGCCCCGCAGGGCACCGCGGTCACGCTGCACCTCAAGGCGGAGGACCAGGAGGACCGGCTGCTCGACTACGCCGACACCCGGACCCTCACACAGATCGTCAAGAAGCACTCCGACTTCATCGCGTGGCCGATCCGGATGGAGGTGGACAAGCCCGGCGACGACGGCGAATCCACCCGCGAACTCGACACGATCAACTCGATGAAGGCGCTGTGGGCCCGCCCGAAGGGCGAGGTCGAACAGGCCGAGTACAACGAGTTCTACAAGCACGTCGCGCACGACTGGAACGACCCGCTGGAGACCATCCACCTGCGGGCCGAAGGCACCTTCGAGTACCAGGCGCTGCTGTTCATCCCCGCCACCGCGCCGTTCGACCTGTTCTCGCGGGACCAGAAGCGCGGCGCCCAGCTCTACGTCAAGCGCGTGTTCATCATGGACGACTGCGAAGAGCTGATGCCGGAGTACCTGCGGTTCATCAAGGGCGTCGTGGACGCGCAGGACCTGTCGCTCAACGTCTCCCGCGAGATCCTGCAGCAGGACCGCCGCATCCAGATGGTGCGCCGCCGCCTCGTGAAGAAGATCCTCACCACGGTGCAGGAGGTGCAGTCCAACGACGCCGAGCGCTACGCGACGTTCTGGGAGAACTTCGGGCAGGCCGTCAAGGAAGGCATCGTCGGCGACCCCGACAACAGCGAGCTCATCCTGGACATCTCCTCGTTCGAGTCGACGCGCGACGAGAGCGAGAAGACCACGCTGCGCCAGTACATCGAGCGCATGCAGGAGGGCCAGGACGCGATCTACTACATCACCGGCAACTCCCGCAGCAAGATCGAGAACTCCCCGCACATCGAGGCGTTCCGGGACAAGGGCCTGGAGGTCCTGCTGCTGAGCGACCCGATCGACGAGATGTGGGTCGAGTCGGTGCCGGAGTTCGAGGGCAAGAAGTTCCAGTCCATCACCAAGGGCGAGGTCGACCTCGACGAGGACTCCGAGCAGGACGCCCAGCAGAAGGAGGACTTCGCCGGGGTCCTGACCTGGATGAGCACCGCGCTGTCCGACGACGTGAAGGAAGTGCGGCTGTCGTCGCGGCTGAGCAGCTCCCCCGCCTGCATCGTCGGCGACAACCACGACATGACTCCGACGCTGGAGAAGATGTACCGGGCGATGGGCCAGCAGGTGCCGCGCGTGAAGCGGATCCTGGAGATCAACCCCACGCACCCCTTGGTGAGCGGTCTGCGCAGTTCCTTCGACGAGAACGGGGAAGGCGAGGACCTCACCGAGACCGCGCAGCTCGTCTACGGCATGGCACTGCTGGCCGAGGGCGGCGAACTGCGCGACCCGGCGCAGTTCACCTCGCTGCTGGCGAACCGGCTGGCGAAGACTTTGTGACCGGTGGCCGTTGGCCTGCGTAGAGGGCGGGTAGCGGAACCTCAGCTGCTTCCTCGCTGCGGGATCTTTTTCCCGAGTGGCTCCGCCACGAGGGAAAAAGCTGTCCTCGCGAGGAAGCAGCTGAGAACCCGCCGGTGGTCTTTTTGCTTTGGTGGTCACTGCTCAGCGGCTTCGCCGCTGACAGGACAAGGCTGAGTTCGGGGGCGGGGCGCGGTGCGCTCTGGCGTCGGTTCAGCCTGGGGTCGTGGTTCGAGCGGCGCGGAGTTCGTGCAGTTCGGCGCGGAGTTCGCGGACCTCTGCTAGCAGCTCGCCGACGGTGTCCGGGTCCTGCTCGCGCAGGCGTTCGCGACCGACCTGGGACTCCATCGCGCTCACCGCGACCGCGATGAACAGGTTGAGCACCGTGAAGGTCGTCACCGCGATGTAGGCGACGAAGAAGATCCACGCGAGGGGCTGCTCGGCCATCACCTCGCGGGCCACTTCCGACCAGGCCTCGCCGGTCATCACCTGGAACAGCGTGAACAGCGAGTCGCCGAGGTCCCCGAAGTACTCCGGGGACGTGGCGCTGAACAGAGTGGTCGCCAGCACGGCGGCGACGTAGAGGATCAGGGCCAGCAGCGCGGCGATCGAGGCCATGCCCGGCAGCGCCGACAGCAGCGCCGACACGACCCGGCGCATGCTCGGCACCACCGAGATCAACCGCAGCGCCCGCAGGATGCGCAGCGCCCGCAGCACCCCGAACTCCCCGGAGGCGGGCGCCAGCGCGACTCCGATGATCACGGTGTCGAAGACGTTCCACGGGTCGCGGAAGAACCGCTCCCGGTGCACGTAGAGCCGGGCGGCCAGCTCGGTCACGAAGACCAGCAGAGCCAACCGGTCCACGGCGTGCAGCAGCGTCCCGTGCCGGGCCATCAGCGCGGGCACCGTCTCGCAGCCGAGGGTGATCGCGTTGAGCACGATCACGCCGACGATGAACGACTGGAACGCGGGCGCTTCGACGACGTTCCGGACGCGCTCCCGCACGCTCATGGCACTGCTCCCGCTCCGCGACTCCTCCCCCGACACGGAGATCAACTTATCGGCCGCCGGCCGGTTCGCGATGAGCGGGGATGACGCGATGTGACGCGGGCGCGGCCGAGCGTGTCCGCCCGGCCGCGCCCGGAGAACGCGGGTCCTTCAGATCGTCGTCCTGTCAGCGGCGGAGCCGCTGCAGCATCACAGCGTCGCGGTGTCGATCACGAAGCGGTAGCGGACGTCGCTGGCCCGCACCCGCTCGTAGGCCTCGTTGACCTGGGACGCGGAGATCACCTCGACCTCGGCGCCGATGCCGTGCTCGGCGCAGAAGTCCAGCATCCGCTGGGTCTCCGGGATGCCGCCGATCATCGAACCGGCCAGCGACTTGTTGCCCGCGATCAGCGAGAACGCGTTGTAGGACAACGGTTCCGACGGGGCTCCCACGTTGACCATGGCGCCGCCCGCGGCGAGGGTGCCGAGGTAGGCGTCCACCGGCAGCTGCGCCGACACGGTGTTGATGATCAGGTCGAAGCGGCCCTTGAGCGTCTCGAACGTCGACTCGTCGGAGGTCGCGTAGTAGTCGGTGGCTCCCAGGCGCAGCCCGTCCTCCTGCTTCTTGAGGCTCTGGCTGAGCACGGTCACCTCCGCGCCCATCGCGACGGCGATCTTCACCGCCATGTGCCCGAGACCGCCGAGGCCGACCACGGCGACTTTCTTGCCGGGGCCCGCGTGCCACTGGTTCAGCGGCGAGAACGTCGTGATGCCCGCGCACAGCAGCGGAGCGGCGACGTCGAGGCCGATCCCGTCCGGGATGCGGCAGACGAAGGCGTCCTTGACGACGACCTGCTGGCTGTAGCCGCCGTAGGTGTTCTCGCCGTCGAAGCCGACGCCGTTGTAGGTCTGCACGTTGCCGCGCTCGCAGAACTGCTCGGTGCCCGCCCGGCACGGCCCGCACTCGCCGCAGGAGTCGACCATGCAGCCGACGCCCACGCGGTCGCCGACCTGGTAGCGGGTGACCTCGGAGCCGACCGCGGCGACGGTGCCCGCGATCTCGTGACCCGGCACCATCGGGAAGATCGCCGTGCCCCACTCCTCCGCGGCCTGGTGCAGGTCGCTGTGGCAGATGCCCGCGTAGGCGATGTCGATCAGCACGTCGTCCGGGCGCAACGACCGGCGTTCGATCGTGGTGCGTTCCAGCGGAGCTCCGGCCTTCGGCGCGGCCAATGCTGCTGTCGTGGTCATGGCGTCCTCCTTGCTCTGACGTGACCGGTATTGCCAGGTGCGCATACCTCTTCTAAAGTAAGAACCCTCTTACATCGAGTGCAAATCGAAGGGCTGTGACGTCGCACATGTCACGCGGCTACCACCACGGCGAGCTGCGCGCGGCGCTGGTGCGGGCGGCCCGCGAACTGATCGCCGAGCGCGGCGCGGCCGAGTTCTCGGTCGCGGAGGTCGCCCGCCGCTGCGGAGTCAGCTCGGCGGCGCCGTACCGGCACTTCACCGACCGCAACGCGCTGCTGGCGGCCGTGGCGCTGTCGGTGGCGCACGAACTGCACGACGAGGTCACCGCCGCCACCGCGCGCCACACCGATCCGGCGCGGCGGCTGGCCGGCGCGGCGGCGGCCTACACCCGGTACCTGATCCGCCACGGCACGGGACTGCCCACCGTGTTCGCCGGACCGCTGCGCGGCGACCGCTTCCCCGAGCTGCGCACCGCGGGCCGCGAACTCACCGACGAGTACCTGTCGCTGTGCTTCGCCGTGTCCCCCTCGGCCGAGCGGGCGTTGCTGCTGCTGGAACAGCTGCTGACCCAAGCCCACGGTTACGCCACGTTCTACCTGGACGGAGTGCTGTCCATGCAGGGCTACGACCTCGACGTCGTCGCGGCCAAGTCCGCGGAAGCGGCGCTGACCATCATCAACGGCTCCCGCTGAGCCCGCCTCGGCCGAGCCGCGGCGGACCGCTCAGCCGGGAGCCGACCGCCGCCCTGCCCTCCTGCAGGAACTCCGCCGTGCTGCCGCTCATCAACGCGGCCAAGTAGAACGTCATGTCCTCGATCGGCTCGCGCGGGGACTTCGCCAGCCAGGTGGTGACGGCTCCGACGAAGGCGTGCGACAGGAACGCCAAGAGGTACTCCGGCGGGCAGTACGCGGCGTCGACCCTCGCGCCCAACACCTCGAAGTCGTCCGCGAGCAGCCCGCTCAACAGCAGGTGGACGCGGTGCCGGAAGCCCACGGCGTCCGCGTCCCGCCACAACAACCGCAGCAGGTCCGCGCGCTGCTCGACGACCGACAGGACCGCGGTGATCCGCGCCGTGAGGATCGGGTACAGCCCCACATCCCGGCCCGCCTCCAACTGCGCGGCCCGGAACGCCTCGCCCAGCTCGCCGAGCACCTGCTCGCGCACGGACTCGACGTAGGCGCCGACGCCGCCGTGGTACCGGTAGAACGTGGTCCGGCCGATCCCGGACCGCCGGGCCAGGGCCGACACCGTGACGCCGCTGAGGCCCGCCTCGGACCCGAGGTCGACCAGAGCGCGCCGCAGCGGCTCCTCGACCCGTTGAGGGCCGCGGCCAGGTCGCACGACGGACTTCGCCACCGACCCATGTTCCCACCGGGGGCCGCGCTCGGGCCGACCGGACGACCGCGCGGATTTCCCCTCGGCAGCAACGGAACCGGAGCACAGGCCACGACGACGCCGCGCGGAACATCGCACCGGCCGGCTGTTCCGCTGCGGTTTGGCGGGCGCCCCGCGCGGCGGAACACTCGGAATCGGAACGCCCGGCGGCGGCTCACCGCGCGGTTCGCCCCTGGACGGCGGGCCGGTGCCGACCGGCGCCCCATCGCGCCGCACGACGACAAGGACGACCATGCCCCAGGACCTCGAAGCGATCCACGACCTCGCGCCGGTCGTCAACCGGCTTCCCGGTGAACCCGTGCCCTACTACCTCGCCAGCGGTGAAGGGCGGCGCTACGAGCTCGGCGGGCTGCTCTGGACGATCATCGCGCGCGGCTGCGACACCGGCGGGCTGTTCGACGCCGCCTACGTCAGCGGTGGCCGGGGCGCGGAGGTCCCGTTCCACTCGCACGCCCGCCAGCACCGCTCGTTCTACGTGTTCGACGGCAGCGTGCAGGTGTGGCTGGGAGCGCAGAGCCGGATCCTGAGCCGGGGCGACTCGCTGCACGTCCCCGCCGGGACACCGGTGGCCTACCGGATGCTGGCGCACCTGACCCGGCTGCTCACCTGGGCCGCTCCCGGCGGATCGCTCGACTTCGCCGAGTCGGTGGGAACTCCGGTGGACCGCCACGTCCACTCGGACCGCTCGGTCTCGCCGGTCCTGCCTCGGCGACTGGCCGAGGCAGGCGAGCCGCTGGGGATCGGCTTCCTGGACCTGCCGCTGCCGGATCCGCAGGACGTGTGGGACTCGGCGCTGCCGCAGGGCGTGCAGCCGTACTTCCTGCGGCTCGGCGAAGGTGATCGCCGGGAGACCGGGGACGGCCTGAACACCTACCTCACCCGTGGCGCGAACACCGCGGGGCGGTACTTCGCCGTGGACACCATCGGGGCGCGGGCCCCGTACTTCATCCGGCACTTCCACCGGCTGCACACCGAGAACTTCGTGTGCGTGTCCGGGCGGGTGTGGCTCCACGTCAACGGGCACGAGGTGCTGCTCACCGAAGGCGACTTCGTGCACGCCCCGGCGGGCACCGTGCACACGTTCTCGTTCGACGCGCACAACACCCGGATGCTCGGCATCCTCACCCCGGACGTGTTCGAACCGTTCTTCGACCTCACCGGCCGCCCCACCGAGCTGCACGTGCACCCCGAAGGTCCCGCCGGACTGGCCGTCGATCCCGCGGAGCTCGCCGCCGCCGACCTCGATCTCGTCGTGGTGGGGCCACCGCCGCGGCGGGCGAAGGCGCTCGACCTCTGACCCCGCCCGCGTCCCACCGAACGGGGGACATCGGTTCGCAACGGTCCGGCAACCCTTCCGCACGATGCCGGGCCTGCTGTTCCCTGCTGGAAAGACGTCATCATCGGGGATGACCTCGGTTCGGCGGGAGGACCTCCATGTCCCAGACCCTCCAGACGACGACCGCCACCTCCGCTCGGGATCGCGCGCAGGCGTGGCTGGCGGAGTTCGAGGCGGCGCTGACCGCGCGCGACGCGGAGCGGGCGGCCAACCTGTTCGCGACCACCTCGTTCTGGCGCGACCTGGTCGCGTTCACCTGGAACCTCAAGACGGTCGAGAACCGCGACGGCGTGGCCGACCTGCTGCGCGCCACGATGGACGCCGCGGACGCCCGCGAGTTCCGGGTCACCGAGGAACCGGCGGAGTCCGACGGGATCGTGGAAGCGTGGTTCGGCTTCGACACCGCGGCGGGCCGCGGCGAAGGGCACCTGCGGCTCACCGACGAGGGCGCGTGGACGCTGCTGACGACGCTGCACGAGCTGACCGGGTTCGAGGAGCCGAGCGGACACCGCCGCCCCATGGGCGCCGAGCACGGCGTCGACCCGGACCGGCGGACGTGGCGGGAGGCGCGGGACGCCGAACTCGCCGAGCTGGGCGGCTCCCGGCAGCCGTACGTGCTGGTGGTCGGCGGCGGCCAGGGCGGCATCGCGCTGGGTGCGCGGCTGCGCCAGCTCGGCGTCCCGCACCTCGTCGTGGACCAGCACGAGCGGCCGGGTGATCAGTGGCGGGGCCGGTACAAGTCGCTGTGCCTGCACGACCCCGTCTGGTACGACCACCTGCCGTACCTGGACTTCCCCCGGAACTGGCCGGTCTTCGCGCCGAAGGACAAGATCGCGGACTGGCTGGAGATGTACACGAAGGTCATGGAGATCAACTATTGGGGATCGACCCGGTGCGCCTCCGCCTCCTACGACGACCGGGCGCAGGAGTGGACGGTCGAACTCGACCGGGACGGCACGCCGATCACGTTGCGGCCGAAGCAACTCGTGCTCGCCACCGGCGTGTCCGGCAAGCCGAACGTGCCCGCGTTCCCCGGCCAGGACCGGTTCCGCGGGGAACAGCACCACAGCTCGCGGCACCCCGGCCCCGACGCCTACCGGGGCGAGCGGGCCGTGGTGGTCGGCTCGAACAACTCCGCGTTCGACATCTGCGCGGCGCTGTGGGAGGCCGGGGCGGACGTGACCATGGTGCAGCGGTCCTCCACGCACATCTCGAAGTCGGACTCGCTGCGGGAGCTGTCGCTGGGACCGCTGTACTCGGAGGAAGCGGTCGCGGCGGGCATGACGACGCAGAAGGCCGACATGACGTTCGCGTCGATGCCGTACCGGATCATGCCGCGATTCCAGAAACCGGCCGTGGAAGCCATGAAGGAGCGCGACGCGGACTTCTACGCGCGGCTGGCGGAAACCGGTTTCCTGCACGACTTCGGTGACGACGACTCCGGCCTGTTCATGAAGTACCTGCGGCGGGGCTCGGGCTACTACATCGACGTCGGGGCCGCCGAGCTGATCACCGACGGGCGGGTGAAGCTGGCGCACGGGCAGGTCGCCGAGCTCACCGAGGACTCGGTGCTGCTGGCCGACGGCACCGAACTGCCCGCGGACCTCGTGGTCTACGCGACGGGCTACGGCTCGATGAACGGGTGGGCCGCGGACCTGATCGGACAGGACGTGGCGGACAAGGTCGGCAAGGTGTGGGGCCTCGGCTCCGACACCACGAAGGATCCGGGCCCCTGGGAGGGCGAGCAGCGCAACATGTGGAAACCGACCAGGCAGGAAGGCCTGTGGTTCCACGGCGGCAACCTGCACCAGTCCCGGCACTACTCCCTCTACCTGGCCCTGCAGCTCAAGGCCCGAGCGGAAGGCATCCCCACCCCCGTCTACGGCGTCCCCGAGGTGCACCACACCGCGTGAGCGTCCACGCCCCGGTTCGCGCTCCGCACTCCCGCGAACCGGGAGGCGGGGCGCGACGGACCACCCCGAGGAGGAACGTCGCCGCTGGTCGTTCGGTGTCCTCCCGGAGTGGCGGCTGAACGATTCCTCGGGAGATCGCGGGAGTCGCCCACAGGGCGCGCGTCCGCGTGCTCTCGGGGAGCTCGGGCGGGTGATCAGGGGGTGTTCGCGAGGCGGTGGACGCCGGGGGCGGTGGAGCGGGCGACCACCGGGCAGGCGGTGAGGTCGGGCAACGGGAACTCCACGCCCGGAGCGATCCGGTACGGCCGGGCCAGCACCATGCCGCCGAGCGTCCTGCGCAGGCGGGACACCTCGGCGCGCACCGTCACCAGGTGCGTGCCGTCGCCGAAGACCGCTTCCGAGAGCTGCGCCGCCGACATGCCCGCCGACCCCGCGCCGGCGAGCAGGAGCAGCAACTCCGCGTGCCGCAACGACAACGGGTGTACCCAGCGGCTCGACCCTTCGACCACCGCCCGCGGCGGAGCGGAACCCAGGTCGAGCGTGAGCCGCATCCGGGGGACCGGCGCCGGGCGCAGCAACCAGCCGCCCGGCACCGGCTCCGGGACGCAGTCGCCCACGCCGTGCACCGCGAGCGGTCTCCCCTCCCGCGGCACGGCCACCCGGTCCGGACCGGCGAAGCCGGCGACCGCCGCGACCCAGCCGTGCTCGTCGACGACCAGCCCCGGCCCGGTCGAGCCCGCCAGCAGCGGCCCCGCGACCTGCCGCAGCGAGTCGAGGCGGCGTTCGTGTCCGCGCCGCAGGCTCGCCTCGGCGAGCTTCACCGCCGTGCCCACCAAGGCCACCGTCATCGGGTGGATCGTCTCCGCCGGTCCGCTGACGTCCACGATCCCCAGCAGCTCCCCCGTGCGCGGATCGTGCAGCGGCGCGGCCGTGCAGGTCCACACGTGGTGCGCCCGCAGGAAGTGCTCGGCGGCGAACATCTGCACCGGCGCGCCCTCGGCGAGCGCGGTGCCGATCGCGTTGCCGCCGACGACCCCTTCGGACCACCGGGCGCCCTCGGCGAAACCGATGCCGTCGGCGAGGCGGCGCACCCGGCTGGCCCCTTCGCGCCAGAGCACGACCCCGTCGGAGTCGGTCACGACCATCACGTGCCGCGAATCCTCGGCGACGGAGGTCAGCGCGGCGCGCAGGTCCGCCAGCACCGGCCGGATCCCGGACCGCTCCCGGCGCCGCTCCACCTCCGCGGCCCCCGCCGGGTCCGGCGGAATCCGCAGGTCGGGGTCGACGCCTTGAGCCCGGGCACGCCGCCACGACCGGGCCACCAGGCCGCGCGGCTGGACCGGTGCCCGGCCGCCGGAGAACAGGGCGTCGTGGACCTGCGCCAGGACCCGCGCCCGCCCGCGCACATCGGTCCTGGACTGGAACTCGCGGACGTCCTCGTCCACAGCCACCTCCCCGCGTCACGCGGCGGCGCGCGGCCGGCCGGTGTGGCCCACACCATAACCATGGACCGCCCGTCGAACGGAAGACCGACGACGCCGCGACCGGCCGCACCGAGGCCGTGCGCAGGGACGGGCGCAGCCGGGAAGCGGATCACCGGAACGAGAAGCGGGAGCCCCCTTTTGCTTTCACCGCAACGGGAAAGGATCGATCCACTTTAGACGGAATAGTGAGCGGGCGAGCCCGGTTGTTCCGGGTGTGCCGGGCGCACCCGCACGGGTGCGCCATGACGACCGACGCCTCAGGAGGGCCGCCGCATGGCGAAGATCCTGTTCGTGATGACCGCCGCCGACCACTGGACGCTGGCCGACGGCAGCGCGCATCCCACCGGCTTCTGGGCGGAGGAGGCCGTCGCCCCCTACCGCGCGTTCACCGCGGCCGGGCACGAGGTCGAGGTGGCCACGCCCGGCGGAGTCCGGCCCACCGTCGACCAGGGCAGCCTGGGAGCGGACGCCAACGGCGGGCAGGAGCAGGCCGACGCCGTGGCCAACGGGCTGGCCGCGTTCACCGAACTCGACCACCCGATCGAGCTGGACGACGTCGACCTCGCCGACTACGCCGCCGTGTTCTACCCCGGCGGGCACGGCCCGATGGAGGACCTGGCGGTCGACGCCACCTCCGGCCGGTTGCTGACCGAGGTCCTCGACTCCGGCAAGCCGCTCGGCGTCGTCTGCCACGCACCGGCCGCGCTGCTGGCCACCGAGCAGGGCGGGAGCTCGCCGTTCGCGGGTTACCGGCTCACGGCGTTCACCAACGCCGAGGAGCAGCAGGCCGGCCTGGCGGAGAAGGCGAAGTGGCTGGTGCAGGACCGCCTCGTCGCGCTCGGCGCGGACTTCCAGGAGGGCGCGCCGTGGGAGCCGCACGTGATCGTGGACCGCAACCTGCTCACCGGCCAGAACCCGGCCTCTTCCGCGCCACTGGCGGATCAGATCGTGAAATCCTTGGCCGCTGCCGCGTAGGTGTTCGGGTACCTCGGCGTTCCTCTCGCCGCGGGATCGATTTCCCAGTGGCTCCGCCACGGAGGAAATCGCTGTCCTCGCGAGAGGAACGCCGGGATCCGCCGGTGGTCGATCTGCGCGCGCGGGCTGTGCGCTGCGCGTTCGAGCGCGGGCTTCGGCCGCGAGGCGGGCCCGCGCCGCCCGCCTTCGTGGCTTCGCCGCTGCGGGGGAGCTGAGGGATTATCAGCATGTGACAACGCCGGTTCTCCGGTGATCGCAGGGCGGTCATCATGCAGTCGTTGCCAGGAGGCCCGACAGGGCCAGCGATCGCTAGGAGTGCACCGTGATCTTCATCGTCGTCAAGTTCACCGTTCGTCCGGACCGCGCCGAGCAGTGGCTCTCGCTGGTCGACGACTTCACCCGGGCGACCCGCGCCGAACCGGGCAACCTGTTCTTCGACTGGTCCCGCAGCGTGGAGGACCCGAACGTCTTCGTGCTCACCGAAGGCTTCGCCTCCCAGGAAGCCGGGGTCGAGCACGTCCAGTCCGAGCACTTCAAGACCGCCACCGAGCTGATGTCCGAAGCCGTCGCCACGACACCGGACATCATCAACGTCGACGTCCCCGGCGACGGCTGGTCCAAGATGGGCGAGGTCACGCCGAAGGGGGCGTGACCGCGGCGGTCGCGCCGGGCGGGATTGGGGTTTCGCCTACTTTTTCCCCGATAGGAATGGGGTTGCGACCCCGGCGGGCTGCGCCAGCGGAGCGCCGGCATCACCGTCGTGCGGAGACTGCTCGCCGCGGAGCTGCCTGGGTGTCCATGCTGCTGCTGTTCGCGGGGCACGAGACGACGGCGCCCGGCATCACGTGGCCTTCGGCTACGGCGTGCACCAGTCGCTCGGGCAGAACCTGGTGTCCGGCGAGATGGAGCTCGCCTACCAGGTGCTGTTCGACCGGATCCCTAAGCTGGAGTCGGCGAAGCCGGTGGACGAGCTGCCGTTCAAGTACGAACGGTGCTGTTCGGGCCGCACGCGCTGCCGGTTCGCTGGTGACCACGCACCGTTCCCGAAGGAGACCCATCACATGCTCAAGATCATCGCGGACACCGAGCGCTGCGTCGGTGCCGGACAGTGCGTGCTGTCCGCTCCCGACGTGTTCGACCAGGATGACGACGGCGTCGTGACGCTGCTCGACGAGACCCCCGGAGCGGAGCACGCCGACGACGTCCGCCAGGCGGCCCTGATCTGCCCCTCCCAGGCGATCACCGTGCAGGAGGGCTGACCCGGCTCGCGCGCGGTTCCTGGTGCGGGGCGTCCCTGCCGGGGCGCCCCGCATTCGCCGTGGAGGTAAGAGTGATTTCGCTGTCCTCGCGAAAAGACCGCTGAGGAACCCGGGACGGTAGCAGGTTGCTTGATGGGTCACTGCTCAGCGGCTCCGCCGCTGACAAGGCACAGACCAAGAACGCTGCTCACCTGAAACGACAAGATCAAGGACAGGCTCCGAGGTTGCGCCACCCGACCACCGAAGCGAATCAGCCGGCGTCAAGAGAATCAGCGAGCTCGGCGAGTCCGGCTCGGCCGGCGACGCCGAGCTTGCGGTAGACCCTGGTGAGGTGCTTCTCGACCGCCCGGGAGCTCACGCCGAGTTCGTTGGCGATCTGCTGGTTGCCCAAGCCACCGACCACCAGCTTCGCGATGCGCAGTTCCGCGCGGGTCAGCTCGGCCTGCGTGCCGGGGCCGTCGCCCGCGATCTCGTCCACCGAGCGCAACCTGGGCACCCCGCAGGACGCGGCCAGCTCGTCGCCCTCGTTGAGCCGCGCGGCGGCTTCGAGCCGGTCCGAGCCGAGCAGCCTGCGCCCCAGCATCAGGTGCGCCTTGGCCAGTTCCAACGTGCACGCCGGCCCGCCGCCGCGCAGCGCCTCGACGGCCCGCCGCAGCAGCTCCGCGCCCGCGTCCCCCTTGGTGACCGCGCCCCACACCCGCAACGCGCGGCCGACGCCGCTGGGGGCACCCCACGCCACCGCCCGCCGGTACTCCTCGGAGATCAGCTCGACGGCGGGCTCGGTGCGCTGCAAGCGGTGGTAGAGCAGCGCTGCCCAGCTCCGCCACGGCAGCAGGCACGGGTTGGACCAGCCGAGCCGTTCCCACTCGCGCCCGCATTCCAGCAGGTGCTCCAGCGCCGAGCTCCGGTCTTGCCGGCTCACCGCCAGCGCGGCGTCGCGCAGTTCCCGCACCCACACCTGCACGGCCTGGTCCCAGTCCCGGTGCCGGGTCAGGACCCGCGCCGCCGCACCGGTGTCCACCGCGTCGAGGACGACCGTCGCCAATGTCTCGAAGCACCGCGACACCACCGAGACCAGCGCCGGGTCGCAGCGGCGCAGCGTGCTCTCCGCCAGGGCCACCGCTTCCCCGTACCGGCACGCCCGCACCAGCACGGCGGCCCGCTCGGCGCCCATGATGAGGCGTTCCGCGGCGCGCTCGCCGCGGTCGCCCAGCGCGGCGGTCACCTCCGTCATCCACTTCTCCGCGTCGTCCACCTCGTCGGCGAGCGCCAGCGCCCGCGCCGCCAGCGTCACGGTGCCGAACGCCTGCCGTGGTTCGGTTCCGCTCGCCAGCGCCCGGCGCGCCCACGGCAGGACCGCCTCCACGTCGGAACCGCTGAGGGTGGCCGCGTAGAGCAGCACCGCGGCCCGCTCCGGCTCCACCTGGTCGTCGGGGGCCAGCGCGTCGAACCGCTCGCGGGTGTCGGCGCACCAGCTGGGGTCGCCGAACCGGGCCGCGCGCATCCGGGTGTCGATGGCCAGCGCCACCGCGGGTTCCAGCTCCTCGTGCGTGCGGTACTCCTCGAAGGCCGCGTGCATCGACAGCGGCGCCACCGCCAGCAGCATCGGCGGCACTTCGGCCAGCGCCGCGGCGCGCTGCCCGGTGGAGGCGAACCTGGGCAGTGCCTGGGAGAGGTGGCGCATGGCGGCGACCGGCGCGCTGGACCGCTCCGCCTCGGCCAGGTCCGCCAGCAGCACGGAACGATCGGCGCCCGCCGTCGGGCAGGCCAGCAGCGCGCGCCGCAGGCAGCGGATCGCCGCGGGCACGTCACCCCGGTCCAGCGCGCGCCGCCCGGCGGCGTGCAGCACGCCGGTGGTCCACTCGCCCTGCGAGGCATCCGAGGCCAGCAGGTGCTCGGCCACGACCTCCACCGGCCGCTGGTCGGTCTGCAGCAGCCGGGCCGCCCTGCGGTGCCATACGCTGAGCTGCTCGGGTGTCAGCCCGCCCTCCACCACG
Organism: Saccharopolyspora sp. NFXS83; assembly: GCF_026241095.1. Lineage (GTDB taxonomy): Bacteria > Actinomycetota > Actinomycetes > Mycobacteriales > Pseudonocardiaceae > Saccharopolyspora_C. The sequence goes on from NZ_JAPFGB010000004.1 coordinate 220,291, forward strand.
TCGCTGATCACCGCGTGCGCGAAGCGGGGGCGCTCCGGGTCCGTGAGCACGCCCAGCGCGATGAGCGCGTCGATGGTGCCCGCGCACTCCGCCGGGTCGAGCTCGGCCAGTTCCGCGAGGCGTTGCGGTTCCGCGGCGTCGAGCAGCGCCACCGCCCGCGCGGTGGCCAGCACCGGTTCGGGCTGCGCGCTCAGCGCCGCCCTGGCCCGCTCCGCCACCACCGACGGCCGCAACGACCACACCGCGTCCACATCGGACTCGTCGGAACGCTTGCCGCTGTCCCGCAGACCGCACGCGATGGCCTGCAGCAGCAGCGGCCTGCCGTGCGACATCCGGTGGCAGGCGGCGATGAACCGGTCATCGCCGGGCACGCCGAACACGTCCCGCACGACGGCGCCGACCCCTTCTGCGCTCAGCGGGGCCAGCGCGCGGCGGTGCGCGGCGCGGTCGAGCACCCGGGCGAACAGCGCCGGGTCGGTGGCCGCCTGCCCGTCGCGGTGCGCGACGACCACCAGCACCCGCGAGTCCGCCACCGCCCCGCACAACCGGTCGAGCCAGCGCACCGATTCCACGTCCGCGCACTGCAGGTCGTCCACGAGCAGCAGCACCGGTTCGCCGGAGGTGAGCAACCCGTTGCGCATCGTGGCGAAGTCCGACCCCGCCTCGGATTCGGTGGTGCAGCAGGAGAACTGCGTCAGCACGCCGAACGGGATGCCGCGCTCCGGGGTGGTCGCGACGGCCCGCAGCACCCGCACGCCCTGCTCCCGCGCGGCCGACGCGGCGTCGGCCAGCAGCGCCGAGCGACCGATGCCGAACGGGCCGGAGAACGCCAGCAGACCACCGCCGCCGTGGCGCGCCCGTTCCAGGGACGCGCGCAGCAGCGTGGTCTCGTTCTCCCGTTCCCGCAGCACGACGCCGGTCTCCTCCCGTCAACGCCGAGGACCCGCGGTCCGGATCACCGGAACCGCGGGCCCCGGGCACGCGATCACTGCTCGATGGTCACCTTGATCGCCGCGCCGGTGCTGACGGTGTGGATCGCGTCCAGCACCCCGTCCAGCGGCAGCCGGTGGGTGATGAGGTCGTGCACCGGGACCTCTCCGGAAGCGATCAACCGCAGCGCCCGCCGGTTGTGCTCCGGGGTGGAACCGTTGGCTCCGACGATCGTGAGCTCACGATAGTGCACGGCGTTGGAATCGCAGTCGATGATCGGGGAATCCTGGGGCAAACCACCGAAAAAACTGATCCGGCCGCGTCGCGCCGCCATCCGCAGCGCCTGCTCCTGGGCCTCGCCGGAGGCCGCCGCGGTGATCACCACGTCGGCGCCGATGCCGTCGGTCAGCCGCAGCACCTCGGCGACCGGGTCGGTCTCGGCCGCGTTAATCACCGCATCCGGGCGGACCAGTCCGGCCGCCTGCTCCAGGCGCTGCCCGTTGAGCTCGACGAGGTACACCGCCGCCGCGCCGCGGGCCCGCGCCAGCCGGGTGTGCAGGCAACCGATCGGCCCGGAGCCGACGATCACCACCACGTCCCCCCGCCCCACCCCGGCGAGCTCCTGTCCATTGAGGACACACGCGAGGGGCTCGGCCACCGAGGCGTCGGCGAAGTCGAGCCCCTCCGGCAGCACGTTCACCCCGTCCACCCGCAGCACCCGCTCCGGAACCGTGAGGTACTCGGCGAAACCGCCGTCGTAGTGGTAGCCCATCGAGCGCTGGTTCGGGCACACCGTCTGCCTGCCCCGCTTGCAGTACCCGCACTCACCGCACGGGATCGCCGCGATCACCTGCACCCGATCGCCCGGCGCGAAGCCCTGCGCGCCCTCACCCACCGCGACCACCTCACCGGCGATCTCGTGGCCGATCACCCGCGGCGGATCGATGTGGTGGTGCCCGTGGCGCATGATCTTCAGATCGGTGCCGCAGGTGGAGCAGTTGCGCACCCGCAGCTTCAGCTCACCCGGACCGGCCTCCGGTTCCGGTGCCTGTTCGATGCGGATGTCGCCGGGGGCGTAGAAACGTGCGACCTTCACCTGTCCTCCTCAGTGGACCGCAACAGCCGATCGACCGTCGCCTCGTCCGGCGCCTCGCGCAGCTCGCGCGCCCGCACCGGATCCATCAGGACCGTCGCCAGCGCCGCCAGCACGCCCAAGTGCTGTGCGCCCGCCGGATCAGGGGACCCGTCGGCCTGCGACGAGCCCGCCGCGATCGCCACGCACAGCCGGACCGTCGCCCCGTCGCTCCAGCGCACACCGCCGGGGAACTGGACCACGACCAGCGCGGTGCGCCGCACGAAGCGGCGGGACTCGGTGGTGCCGTGCGGGATCGCCACCCCTTCGCCGAGGTGAGTGGTCACGGAGCGCTCCCGCTCGTGCATCGCCGCGACGTAGGGCCCGTCCACCGCGCCCGTCTCGACCAGCAGCCTGCCGCACTGGTCGATGGCGTCGGCGCAGCCCGCGGCGGTCCGGCCCAGCCGGATCGCCAGCGGGCGGGGCGGACGGGCCTCAACGACCACGGTTGCCGCCCTCCCCGAGGGGTCCGCCTTCGCGCACGGCCTGCTCGACCTCGTCGAAGACCGGGTCGCCGAGGAAGCTGCGGAAACCGAGGATGACCGCGGAACCGGTGTCCTCCCGCCGCGCCCGCTCCAGCAGCGTCTCCTGGCAGAGGATCAGGTCCGCGTCGGCCGGGATGTCGCCGACGGAGGCGTGCGAGACCTTCACGTCGTAGGGCTTGAGCCTGCCCGCGAGCTGGGCGGCGACCATCGCGCTGCTGCCCATTCCCGCGTCGCAGGCGATGACCACCTTGTGCACCGCAGAACCTTCGATCGTGCCCATCGAGCGCTCCTCTCCTTCCCGCCGCGCGTTTTCGACCTCGCTCGGCGGCACGGGCTCCTCCCGCAGCTCGTCGTGCGATCCGCGAACCCGGCGCTGGGCGAAGCCGATCGCGCGCAACAAGCGCGACGCCGCCGACCCGGCGCTCATCGGACCGCTCCACCGGTAGCGACGCCGTCCGCGCGCTTGCCGAGCTTCAGCACGACCGAGGCCACCAGGAACGAGACGACCGCCGAGGCCGCCACTCCGGCGATCACGCCCAGGTAGCCGCCCTTCGGTGTCACCGCCAGCAGCGCCACCACGCTGCCCGGCGAGGGCGTGGCCACCAGCCCGGCTCCGGTCACGCTGAACACGAAGAGCCCGGCCGCACTGCCGGAAATGGTCGCCAGCAACAACTTCGGCGCGGCCAGCACGTACGGGAAGTAGATCTCGTGGATGCCGCCCAGGAATTGGATGACCAGCGCCCCCGGCGCGGTCGCGCGCATCGCGGCCGGCCCGAACACGGTGATCGCCAGCAGCACGCCGAAGCCCGGCCCCGGGTTGGGTTCGACGAGGAACTCGATGGCCTTGCCGTGCGCCAGCGACTCCGAGACGCCCAGCGGGCCGAGCACGCCGTGGTTGACGGCGTTGTTGAGGAACAGCACCTTCGCCGGTTCCACGATGATCGCCACCAGCGGCAGCAGGTGCATGTGCAACAACATCTGCACGCCGTGGCCGAGCGCCACTGTGACGCTCTCGATCAGCGGCCCGATGGCCAGCAGCCCCAGCACCGCGAAGATGCCGCCGATGATCCCGGCGGCGAAGTTGTCCACCAGCATCTTGAACGCCGGGGCGACCCGCTTGCCCACGGTGCCGTCGAACCGGCGCAGCACCCAGCCCGCCAGCGGCCCGACGATCATCGCGCCGAGGAACATCGGGATCTCCGCGCCGATCGCGATGCCGATCGTGGCGACCGCGCCGACCACCGCGCCGCGCTGCCCGTGCACCTGGCGACCGCCGGTGTAGCCGATCAGCACCGGCAGCAGCAGCGTGATCATCGGCTCTTTGAGCTGCGCCAGCTGGGCGTTGGGCCACCAGCCGGACGGGATGAACAGCGCGCTGATCAGCCCCCAGGCGATGAACGCACCGATGTTGGGCATGACCATGCCGGCCAGCTGCCCGCCGAAACGTTGCACTACGACGCGAGCCCGCTGCGCCTGCGCCTTCGATCTCGAATCTTCGGTGACCGTCCCTGACATGGTTGTCACTTCCCGTACCTCGCCGACGCCGTTGTCCTCTGCCTCGCCGACCGCCTCCCCGCTCAGGGATCCCGTTGCAGTCGCCGGTCCCAGGGCACCCGGGAGGCGACGCGCACCAGATCCGTGCGCAGGTCGTGCGGTTGCGGCATGGCGCTACCCGGCAGCGAGGCCGCTGCCGCGCCCCAGGCCACCGCGGTGACCAGCGCGGGCAAGCCACCGCAGCCTTCGGAAAGATATCCGGCGAGTAAAGCGTCCCCGGCACCGACAGCGTTCTGCGCGGTTACGGGGGCTTCGGCGTAGCAATTCCCGTCGTGGCCGCGCAGCAGGGCCCCATCGGCTCCCAGGCTGGCCAGGACGGTGCCCGCACCGAGTTCCAACAACTCGTCGGCGGCGTCGGCCACGTCACCGATCGTTGTAAGGGGGTGACCTACGGTCTCCTCCAATTCCCGGAGATTGGGCTTCACCAGAGCCGGGCCGGCCTGCACCGCTTCGAGCAGGGCGGGCCCGCTGGTGTCGACGACCACCGGCACCCCGAGCGAACCGACCGTCCGGATCAGCCCGGCGTAGTAGGCGCTGTCCACGCCGGGCGGCAGGCTGCCGGCGATGACGACCCAGTGCGCGCCTTCGGCCCCGCGCAGCACCGCCTCGGCCAAGGCGCGGGCGTCGCCGTCGTCGAGCAGCGCGCCGGGTTCGTTGAACTTGGTGACGGTAGCGTCCGGTTCGACGACGCTCATGTTGATGCGGACCGGTCCGACGGCGGGCACCCGCACGACGTCGATGCTGATTCCCGCGAGCAGCGCGACGAGCTGTTCGCCCTCGATGCCGCCCGCGGCGACGACGGCCCGCGCGTCGACGCCGTGCAGGGCCAGCGCGCGAGCGACGTTGATGCCCTTGCCGCCGGGATCGACCCGGATGGACGAGGCCCGGTTCAGGCCGCCTCGGACGAGTTTGCGCACCTGCACGGTGCGGTCGAGGCTGGGGTTCGCCGTGACGGTGACGATCACGCGCACAGCCCTCCCCGAGTTGACGAGCACCCGGTGCGGCTGCTCAGCGCGGGGCGCGAGCGGCCGACATCGGCGAATTGACCTTGCAGCTCGATCACCCGGCGGGCAATCGATGCACAGCGGATCTCAGGTTTTCCCGAAAGATCTCCGGCCGGACCGCGTCCGTCCGGTCGCGCCGGACTCGGCGCGGGCTACCGCCCCGGCGGGGGCGCCACCGATCACTTCACGTATTCCGGGAGCACGCGCGGCGGCCACTGGCCGACTCCGAGGATGCCCATCGAGTAGCCCTTCGAGACCAGGGCGGGACGGTTGGTGACCTTGAGCTTCCGCAGCAGCGTCGTCACGTGGTACTCGACGCCGCCCCGACTCAGGTAGAGCTTCGCGGCCAGCTGCACCGTGGACTCACCCGCCGCGACCCCTTCGAGGATGCGCGCGTCGACCTCGCTGAGCAGCTTCTCCTTTCCACCGACCATGGCGGAGCGCTGTGCCTCGTCGGGATGGAGCAGGACCATGACGCCCTCGACGCGACCGGACTTGCCGGGCACCGCGATCCCGGTCAGCTCACCGCCGAACAGCGCGTCCTTCGCCCCGATGGCGACCGCGTGCTCGACGAACCGCGGGTTGCGGCCCTCGGTGAGCCGTCCGAACTGGTACTGGAACTTGCCGCGCACGCTGGGGTGCAGGAAGTCGTAGAAGCTGCGCCCGCGCACGTCGGCGGCGCCGCGGCCGAACTGCTTGAAGAAGTACCGGTTCGCCTCCAGCACGCGCATGCCCGAATCGAGGTTCGCCATGCACATACCGGATTGCTCGAACAACGACCGGAAGATGCCCCGGTAATCGTCACTGGAATCTTCCGCCACCCCGGCAGGCGTGACTCGCGCTCGCATGGTGCCACTCGATGTCATAGGAAATCGACCATTCCTCTCTGGCTGGCGAGAAACGCAGCTCCATCATTATTCGAATTCACTGCCAGCATTCAACGACCTCGTCAGAATATGGATCTAAAACCAAGCAAGTCAACAGCGCGCCTCCGCCGTCCTTAAGCCTGCGGTCAAGTCCGGCCTTGGTTCGGTTGGGTGCGGAACCCTTCGGTTCGGTGCCCCACTACCAGCAATTTCGCGGCTTCGGTACCGAACCGTACCGCACCTCGCGGGGTGGTTCGGGTACGGCGCGAGGCCATGTGGGCCGCCACAGGGCCGGACACGAACCAACATCACGCGACGGCGCCGCCACATTTCCGGACCGGATCATTCACTTCTCACGACCACCTGTGATCACCATGATCACCCAGCACACACGGCTTTGCCGCCGCGCCGGTCCGGAACCGCGTTCAACCGTCCTGGTGCGCCGCGCTCAACGCACTCGCCAAATCCGCGCGACCATCGATTCCCAATTTCCGGTACGCGGCGGTGAGATGTTTTTCCACCGCGCGCCTGCCCACCCTGAGTTCGTCCGCGATCTCTTGGTTCGTGCGGCCCAGCGCTGCCGATTTCGCCACCGCCTCCTCACCCCGGGTCAGCACGCCCGAGAGCTCCCCGGGACCGGTCGCGCGATCGGAGAGCTCAGCGGCCAGACCCCCCGGCTGCCACTGCACCCCGCAGCGCGCCGCGAGCTGACCGCCCTCGGTCAGCAGCAGCTCGGACTCCACCGGATCCCGCTCGCGCAGCGCCTCGCCGAGGGCGACCAGCGCGCTCGCGAGCTCCAGCCGGTCCGCGGCGGGGCGCAGCACCTGCACCGCCTCCCGCAGCATCTCCACACCGCGCGCGCCACCGGTCACCACCGCCCGCGCCCGCAACGCCCTGCCCAGCGGGGCCGCCGCGCCCCAGTCCCGAGCGCGGGCGTGCTCCTCCTCCGCGAGCTCCGCCGCGGCTCGGACGTCGCCGAGCCGGTGGCGCAGCAGCGCCGCCGTCGGCCGCCACGAGTACGGCGCCGGGCCGTACCAACCGGCATGCTCCAAGCGCCTGCCGCAGTCCAGCAGGTACGTCAACGCCGAATGCGGATCTCCGTCCTCCAGCGCCAAGCCGCTCTGCACCAGCCGCCGGGTCGCCATCGCCCGCAGGTCGTCCGGTGAATGCGGCAGCCGCAGCACGCGCTCGGAGAGCTCGCGGTCCCGCAACCTGCGCGCCACCCCGCCCATCACGAACACCGGTGCCGCCATCGACTCGGGCAGGTCCGGTTCGGCGAGGTCCAGCGCCGTCACCGCGCTGCGCCGGGCCTGCGCGACCTGCCCCGCGTCCAGCAGCACCAGGCTGCGCTGCGCCGCCACCAGCGCCTCCATGCCGGTGGCCCGCTGGCGGCGGGCGTGGTCGGCGGCCAGCGCCAACCACGATTCCAGCCCCTCCGGCGCACCCGCCGACAGCAGGACCGCGGGCAGGTAGCGCAGCACCGAATGCTTCTCCGCGCTGGAGTTCGCCGGTTCCTGCGCCAGCAGCTCCCGCGCCATCGCCGCCACCTCGGCCGCCCGCGGCGAGCCGGTCAGCGCCATCGACGACAGCAGCACCACCCGCAGCTCCCGCTCCGCGGCGCCGGGCGCGCGCTGCCGGGCGTCCAGTTCGGCCATCCGCGCGGCCACCCCGGCGTGCGATGCGGGGTCGTCGAGCATCGTGTAGCGGGTCCGCGCCTCCAGCCGCAACGCCAGTTCCCGGTCCGGCCCTTCCAATTCCTCCGCCGGGCCGTGCTCGGCCGCGACGGTCCGGATCATCTCCGCCACCTGCGGCACCACGCCCGCCACGGTCAGCGGGAGCCGCCCCAGCACCCCGGCCCGATCGCGCGTCTCCCGCAGCTGCGGCACCGACTGCGTGATGTGCCGGATCGCGGCGGGCAGGTCGAATCCCAGCTCGACCGAGCCGAGCTCCGCGAGCAGCCTCGCCCTGCCCATCCCGCCGGAGTCGAGGTCCAGCAGCGCCCGCCGCAGGTAACGGGCGGCGTCCTCCGGCGATCGGGGCAGCACGGTGTAGGCGGCTTCCCGCAACCGCTGCACCCCCCAGCTCGACAGCGTGGAGTTCACCAGCAGCAGCTGGTCCCCCACCGGTTCCGGCGGATAGCCGTGCCCGTGCAGCAGCGCCGCCGCGCGCAGGTGCAACCGCGTGTTGTCGTTCTCGGCCATCGACTCGTCGACCGCGGCGATCACGTCGTCGACCAGCATCTCCGCCGCGAGGCCCCCGCGTTCTGCGGGCACCGCGACCTCGATCCGGTCCGGGCGCACCCGGAACCACGGTTCCAGCACGCGCAGGGCCTGCTCGTAGTTGCCGGGCGTCAGCCCGGACAGGCGCTGCACCAAGGTGGGGTCGGCGTGTTCGCCGAGCACCACGACGGCGCGGGCCACGTCAGCGGCGAGCTCCGTCGTGGACAACGCCCGCACCAGCCGGCGCCTGCGGTCGCCTTCGGCGAGCTCGCGCAGCATCGGCAACGATCCCGGCCCGGCCCGCAGGCCTCGCGCGGCGGCCTGGTCGAGCAAGCTCACCAGGTCGCGCGGGTGGCCGCCGGTGAGTTCGTGGCACACGGCGGCGAACCCGTCGGCGTCCGCGGCGGGTTCGGCGGCCAGCCTCTCCCGGACTAGCGCGCCGGTCGCCGCCCCCGACAGCGGGCCCGGCCGCACCCGGTGATCGGCCGCCGCGATGATCTCGCGGGTCAGCGCGGCCCGATCGCGCCCGGTGCCGGGGTCGAGCACCACCGCGATCAGCACCCGCATCCCGCGCAGCCGCGCGACGAGGTACGCCAGGCAGCGCAGCGACGCGTCGTCGGCCCAGTGCAGGTCGTCGACCGCCAGGACCACCGGTCGGCGCGAGCTGGTGCTGACCAGCAGCGCGTGCAGGGCGTGCAGCACCGAGACGGGAACGGTGGCCGGGTCGGCGCCGGGCTCTTCGTCCGCGGGCGGCAGCGCCGCGTCCGGTGCCGGAGCGAAGTCCGCCGGGTGCTCGTCCGAGTCGGGCTCCCGGGCAAGCTCGGACAGGCCGTGCAGCAACCGCCGCGCGAGTCCGAACCGGAACGAGCGCTCGCTGGCGGCACCGCTGGCGCCGAGCACGTGCACGCCTTCGGCCTCGGCCAATTCCCGCAGCCGGTGCAGCAGCGCCGAACGGCCGCTGCCCGCGTCGCCGCTGATGAGCACGAGCGAGCCGGCGCCGCGCCGGACGGTGCGCACGGCGGAGTCCAGGACCGCGAGTTCCGCCTCGCGTTCGACGAGCATCCGCGGCGACCTCACTCGCCCAAGTCGGCGGGCAGCTGCGACCGGCCGTCGATGCCGAGCTTGCGGTAGGACTTCGTCAACCGCAGCTCCACTGTCCGCACCGTCACGCCCAGCTCCTCCGCGATGTCCTTGTTGGACAGTCCGCGGGCGGCGAGGCTCGCGGCGCGGCGCTCCGGCACCGACAGGGCCGCGGGCAGCGCGGCTCCCATCGCGGGAACACCGGCCGCCCCCGGACCGGACGGACCCGACCCGGCGACGGCCAGCGCGGACAACGCGGTGCGGTGCACCGGTTCCAGCAGGCCCGGCATGCCCCAGCGCTCGGCGAGTTCGAGCTCCTCGCCGACCAGCCGCGTCGCGGCCCGCGCCTCACCGAGGCGGCCTTGCGCGATCGCGGCGGGCATCCGCCAGGACAGCACTGCCGGGTTCAGCCATTCCTTGGCGCGCAGGATCCGGCCGCACTCCTGGAAATAGCCCAGCGCGGTCGCCGGATCGCCGGTGGCCAGCTTCAGCTCACCTCGGGCGTGCAGCAGGTAGGCGAACGCCATGCCGCGTTCGGCGCCCAGCGGCAGCTCGGTCCCGGCGACCCGCTCGGCTTCGGCGATCTGATCCCGCCGCAGCAGCGCGGTGATCTTGGTGGCCAGGTGCTGCGGCAGCATCGCCGGATGCCGGCAGTGCAGCGGGAGTTCCCGTTCCGCCGCGTCCAGGTCGGCCGCCGCCGCGGGACAACGGCCGTCCTCGACGCCGAGCATCGCGCGCTGCACCAGCGCGTGCGCCGCCGCCGCGCGCGCACCGCGACGGCCCGCGTCGAAGATGACCGCGGTCAGCCCGGCGGCGGCCTCCTCCCGGTCGTCCCGGCAGGCCAGCGCCCGGCACGCCGCGATCCGCGGCCCCAGCGGGGAATCGGCGCCCCTGCTGGACAACGCCGCCCGTGCCAGCGTGCGCACCAGGTCCGGGCGACGGCCGAGCCGGGCGTAGCGCCAAGCCAGCACACCGGCCTGCGCGGCGTCGGCGGGTTCGTCGGGCAGCGGCGGCAGCGGGGTGGCGAGCAGTTCCGGTTCCGGCCCGCACTCCTCGTCGGCCAGCCAGCTCAGCGCGTCCAGCGCCGGATGCCGGGTGCGGGCGCAGACCGCGGCGAGTTCACGCCGCGCGGTCTCCGCGTCACCGCGGCTGACCAGCAGGTCCGCCGCGCGCACCAGCAGTCGGGCGTCGCCGGTTCCCGCGGCGTCGGTCAGCACTTGGCGCAGCCTGCCGTCGCTGGCGACGGGCGCGTGCGCGACCTCGATCGCGGCGAGCTGCGCCAGCAACCGCTGCCTGCACGCGGTCGGCACGGGTTCGCGCGAGGCGCGTCGCAGCAACTCGGTGGCCCGTTCGTAGCGCCCCGCCCTGCGGTGCTGCTCGCTCGCCTCGACGAGCGTTTCCACCACCCACCGCTTGCGCATCTGCGGGGCGCTGAGCAGGAGTTCGGCCAACGCCGCGGGTTCGATGGCGGCCCGGTGCCCGATCTCCGCGGCCCGCGCGTGCAGTTCCTCGCGCTCGGCGGGGTCCATCTCGCCGAACACCCCCGCGGCCACCGCCGGGGTGGACACCCGCGGGCCGTCGGTCCCTTCTTCGCGCAGCAGGCCCAGGTGCCACAGCGCGGTGCGGGCCTCCTGCGCCGCGTGCCCGTGCAACCCGGCGAGCGCGCAGGCGAGTTCGAAGTCGAATTCGCCGCCGCAGAAGGTGATAGCGCGCAGCAGCGCGACGTGGTCGGCGGGCAGCCCGCGCAGGGTCCGCGCCACCAGTCCGGCGACGGCGTCGGCGGCGTGCACCCGCAGCCGCGGCACGTGCCGGGCCTCGAATCCCAGCCCCGCTTGCTCGAACTCCGCGAGCACGGTCCGCAGCACCGCCGGATTCCCCGCGGTGGCCGCCGTCGCGGCGGTGCTGAACTCCTCGTCGACGGGGCCGCGCCGGGACAACAGCTCCGCAACGTCCGAAGTGGACAGCGCGGAGAGCCGGACCCGGCTCGGGATCAGCGGCACGGTGTCGTCCCAGCGCGCGCCACCCGGCATCTCGGGTGCGGTGTCACGCACGGTCCGGACCATCAGGATGGGCGCCTGGTCCAGGTGTCGGGCCATCGCGTGGCACCAGGCCAGCGACCACGGGTCGATCCACTGGTGGTCGTCGACGGCGAACAGCAGCGGGCGGTCCCGCGCCAGGCCGAGGAAGTGCTTGCGCAGATAGGGAATCGGCGCGTTGTTGGCGGCGCCCTCGGCCCACGCGGAGCTGATCCGGGTGAGCTGGTCGGGCGGGCAGAGCAGCGCGATCAGCTGGGCCACCGTGCTGTAGGGCACGTCGGTCTCCAGCGGCGAGCTCTGCGCGGCGGCGGTGTTGAGCCCGGCCGCGCGGGCCTCGGCGAGCATCGCCTCCAGCAGCGCGCTGCGTCCGGTTCCGGGGCCACCGCTGATGGTGAGCAACCCGGACCGGCCGCGGCGCAGATCGTCGACGAGCTCCCCCGCCACGTCGAGCTCGGCGGTACGCCCCACCAAGTGGTGTCCGCCGGACAACGCCGACCGGGATTCAGGGGCGTCGTGGACGGCGACCATCAGCACGCTCCGACCGACTCGGCGTGGGTCCCGGATCGCCGTCCGGGACCGTTTCGGACAACGAGCGGGCGAACGTGAAAGACATTCGGAAACAACCCCAAGCGAAAGCGGGAAAGGGTTACCTCACGCTGTGCGACAGCACCATCAGGAAGGCTGCCACCAGGGATTTGTGAACCGATACAACGCTCAACCCGATTCGCGGCGAACGGCGGGAGATCGACCATGCCAAACCTCCCGTAACTCGAAAAGATGCAGCGGGGTCGAATCGACACTCAGCGTATCACCCGTTGGAGTGGCAACCGGGCTTTCTCGCACACGAACCAAAATCATTCCCACACGAGAGGACATCGCCGCGATGACCTTGCCGTTCGCGACCGATTCAGGGAAAGGCACGCCCCGAAGCCTCCCCCGGCGACACCCGCCGAGAGCCGATCGATCAAGGAACCGGGACCGCCGGATCGTCCTCCAGCGCGCCCGCCAGCTCCGCACGGCCCCGCACGCCGAGCTTGCGATAAGCACTGGTCAAGTGCAGTTCCACGGTCCGCACGGTGAGGAACAACGACTCCGCGATCTCCCGGTTCGTCGCCCCCTCCGCGGCCCGCGCCGCGACCCGCCGCTCGCTGCCGCTGAGCGCGTGCACCGGCGAGTCCGTGCCCCGCCGCAACCGTCCGCCCGCCTCCAGCAGCGCCGCCGACGACGACGCGACCTGCGCGTGATCACGGCGCAGCACCGACAAGTCCAGCGCCGAACGCAGGTGCTCGCGCGCGCCTTCCGGCTCGCCCACCCGCAACAGCGCGCGACCGAGCAGGTGCTCGGCCTTCGCGTGCTCCAGCTTCCCCGGTGAATCGGCGAGCACCCGCACCGCCTCCGCCAGCAACGGCACCGCCGCCCGGCCCTCGGTCACCGCGCCGCGCGCCGCCAGCGCCATTCCCTGCGCGCGGCGGGTTCCCCACTGCTGGGCCAGCACGGTGCCGTGCTCCGCGGCCCGCATGCCCTCGTCCAGCCTGCCCAGATCACCGAGGATGCGCGCCGCGTCGAACCACCACGGCGCGAACACCGGGTTCGCGATGCCCGCCTCCCGCAGGCTCTGCGCGCACCGGAACAACCGCTCCAGCGCACCCTCCGCGTCGCCCGCGGCTTCCCGCGCGCGAGCGCTCGCCATCAGGAACTGGTGGTACTCCATCGAGAAGTCCTCGAAGCGGCTGCGCGTGATCCCGTTGAGCAGCTCCTCCGCGCGGGCGGGCTCGCCCTGCACCGTCAACACCCCGGCCAACGCGATCTGCGGCATCGTCATCGCCTCGGCCCAGGACTCCTGCACCAGCACCTCGTGGCAGGTCTGCGCGTCGGCCAGCGCCTCGGCGAGGTCGCCCGTCCAGTGGTGCACCATCGCGCGGGTGCTGGTGGCCAGGCAGTACGTCCACGCTTGCCCGGAGCGCTGGGCGTGCTCGATCAGCTTGCCGAGCGCCGCCAGCGCGGACTCGTTGTCGTCGGCCAGGTACAGCGGCAGCGCCGCGCCCATGAACGCCCAGCCGCCGCCGTCCATGTCGTCGATCCGGAGCACCTGCCGCGCCTGCTCGGCGACCTCCGACGCCGGCCGGTTGAACAAGGCGCCCCGCGCGGCCAGCATGCTCAGCAGCTGGCGCTCCGCCGATGTGTCGCCCGGCGGCGGGACCACGTTGCGGAACCGGGCGTCGATCCGGGCCAGCGTGGACTTCTCGTCCATCCCGGAGATCAGCAGCACCGACTCGGCCAGCGTGCGCAACGTCCGGTCCGCGTCGCCCGGGTCGGCGCCGAGCACCGCGTTGAGCTCGTCCAGCACCGCCGAGACGACCTCGAACGCGCGGACCGAGTTCTGCGCCGTCAACGAGGACACCGCGTACTGCACCGCGATCGGCACCCGCGCCCGCGGATCGTCGATCAGCTCCAGCGCCCGCTCCAGGTGGCGCAGCCCGGTCGCCGGATCCGACACCCGCGCGGCCTGGGTCAGCACGGCGACGTCCGCCCCCTGCACCACGAGCACCCGCTCCAGGCAGCGCGCCGCCATGCCGGGAGCACCGCGCTGCTCGGCTCGCGTCGCGGCGTCGCGCAGCACCTCCGCCATCCAGGGGCTCGGAGCTCCGGGCAGCGCCAGCAGCAGCACCGCCACCTCCTCCGCCGGGCGCCCGACGTCGTTGAGCAGCATCGCGGCCCGTTCCCGCAGCCGGTCCAGCTCGGCGGGCGGGGTGCGTTCCAGCACCTCATGGCGAACGACGTCGTGCACGAACCCGGCACCACCCGCCGACGCGGCCAAGTCGTGCTCGTGCATCTCGCGCAGCGCCGTCACGGTCATCCGCTGGTGGATGCCCGCCAGCGCCGCGATCAGTTCCAGCTGCTCGCCCGGCAGGATCGCGACCGCGCGGGCCACCGCCATGCCGCGTTCGGACAACCGGTCCAGCAGCGAACGCAGCACCACGGTGCGGCCCAGCTCGTCGAGCCGTTCCACGTCGGTGCGCGCGCCGGCCGGATCCTCCTGCAACCGCCGCAGCACCCTGCTGATCAGGAACGGGTTGCCGCCGGTCACCTGCGCGCAGCGCGCGGCGAAGTCCGCGCCGGGCGGCTCGGGCAGCGCGCCGGTGAGCAGTTCCGCGACCGCGTCCGGTTCCAGCGCGGGCAGCTCCACGGTGTCGCACAACGGCATCGCGGCGATCTCGCCGAGCGCGTCGGCCTGCGCGACCCCGTCGACGCGCTGCGTCAGCAGCACCAGCAGCGGCAGGTTCTCCGCGCGGCGCAGCAGGAAGGCCAGGAAGCGCAGGGAACTCTCGTCGCACCACTGCACGTCGTCGACGGCCAGCACCAGCAGCCCTTCGGCGGCGAGGTCGGCCGTCAGCCAGTGCAGGCCGTGCAGCACCGCGTAGGTGCCGGAGGCGGTGTCGCCCGCGGCCTGCTCCGAGGCCAGCGCGGGCAGCGCGAGCCGGGTGCCGCCCTCGAACTCGGTGCCCTGCAACGACGCGAACAGGGCGCGGACGGTGCCGTAGGCGCCGGAACCCGTCTCCGGGCAGTGCGCGGTCAACGTCCGGGTGGCGCCGCCGAGCCGTTCCAGAGCGCTCAGCAGCACGCCGGTCTTGCCGATGCCGGCCGGGCCGCGCAGCAGCACGGCCCGCCCCTGCCCGGTGGCCGCGAGCCGCGCGGCCTCGGCGATCCGGGCGAGCTCGTCGTCCCTGCCGACGAGCTCGCCCAGTGGACCTGCCTGCACGAGCTGATCAGCCACCATGCGGGGCTCCTTCCGATCTGCCCCCAGGCGGACGGACTGCTTCGAACTCGTGGACTTCGTACCGGGCCGTCTCGGCGCCGCGCGGCTCAGACCGTCTCGACACGCGGCCCGGCCCGGCGGAGCTCGTCGGCGACCTGCTCGTCGAGGCCGTCGTCGGTGATGAGCGTGTCGACGTCGGCCAGCTCGCCGAACCGCGCGAAATGATCGTTGCCGACCTTGGTGTGATCCGCCAGCACGATGGTGCGCCGGGCCGCCGAGATCGCCGCCCGCTTGACCATCGACTCCGCCGAATCCGGTGTGGTGAGCCCGCGTTCCAGGGACAGCCCGTTGGTGGCCATGAACGCGACGTCCACGTAGATGTCGCCGAGCGCGTGCAGCGCCCAGCCGTCCACCGCCGCGAGCGTGCGCCCGCGCAGCCTGCCGCCGACGAGCATCAACGTGATGTTGCCGCGGCCGGACAACGTCAGCGCCGTCGTCGGCGAGTGCGTGACCACGGTCAGCTCCCGGTCCGTCGGCAGGATGTTCGCCATCCGGGCCACCGTGGTGCCCGCGTCGAGCAGGATGGCGCCTTCATCCGGGACGAACTCCAGCGCCGCCTTGGCGATGCGGTTCTTCTCCGCCGTCATCACCGAGTCCCTGGCGGGCACGTTCGGCTCGAAACCCAACCGCTCCACCGGGATCGCTCCGCCGTGCACCCGGCGCAGCACGCCGCGGCGCTCCAGCACGGTGAGGTCGCGGCGCACGGTCTCGGTGGTCATGTCGAAGCGGGACGCGAGCGCGGCGACGTCGACACGGCCTTCCTCGCGGGCCAACTCCAGAATCGCCCAATGCCGTTCTTCGGCGTACATGCCCGCTTCGCTCCCGCTGTGAGATCCCCCGGCCCGCGGAGATTACCGGCGCCGAGCACGCGGGCACAATGCTCGGATGTGGCTTCGTGTTGCTTTGCTTGGCATTCCCCGGCCCGCTCCGGGGTTGCGAAGCGAGGGAGATCCGATCCGGTGATCTTTTTACTCTCCGCAGTCGAGTGATCACTTTCAGTATATGGTGGCCCGGTGCCAACTGAGGACATCCCGCCGACGGTCTGGCGGTGCGCGGAGGTCCGCGACGCCCTCGCCGTGCGCGACATCGGCACCGTCTACCGCGCGTTGCGCGCGCACGGCGTCTCGCAGAGCCGCATCGCCCAACTCACGGGGCAGGCGCAGAGCGAGGTCAGCGATGTGCTCAACGGGCGCGCGGTGCGCAGCTACGACCTGCTGTCCCGGATCGCCACCGGGCTCGGCATCCCGCGCGGCTGGATGGGGCTCGCCGGCGAAGACCGGCCCGCGCCCACCGAGCAGAGCACCTCCGACGCCCCGCCGGAGGAGGACGAGAAGACCAAGCGCCGCAAGTTCCTGTCCTACGCCGGTTCCCTCGTGCTCGGCTCCCGCGCGGAATCGGCCGAATCCGCGCTGCGGCTGCCCGCCGAGATGCGGTACCTCGACGTCCCGCGCACCCCGCCCGGCCGGGTCGGCGCGTCGGACGTGGTGGCGCTGGACGAGCTGATCGGCTCGCTGCGCAGGATCGACCAGCGCTACGGCGGAGTCGGGCAGTACGGCACCATCGCCGCCGCGACCCGGCACGCCGAGCTGATGCTGGAGTCCTCGATGACCGAGGACGTCCGCTCCGAGCTGCTGGCCACCTTGTGCAAGCTGCACGCCACCGCGGGCTGGACCGCCGTGGAGAACGGGCTGCTGGCCAGCGGCCACGAGCACTTCGGGCGGGCGCTGGACTTCGGCCGCGACGGCGCCGACCCGCTGGCGATCGCCCGGACGCTCTACGCCGCGGGCCGCGCCGAGCTGCACTTCGGGGACGCGAACTCGGCGTTGAAGCTGTTCCAGCTCGGGTCGATCCGCGCCGAATCGTCACCGCTGGTGAGTTCGGTGCTGCAGCTCAACTCCGCGTGGGCCGCCGCGCAGGGGGAACGCGGCGATTCGGTGCACCGCCTGCTCGACCACGGCCGTGGGCTGCACGCGGCGGCGAAGATCGACGCGGACTACCCGCTGTTCCGCTGGTTCGGCGAGGCGGACCTGCTGGGCATGACCGGGTCGATACAGCTCGCGATGGGCGAGTACGAATCCGCCGCGCTGCACCTGTCCCGCGCCGTGGCCGCGCGCGCACCGGGTGAGGTGCGCTCCGCGGTCTTCGAGCTGGCGAGCCTCGCCGAGGCGAAGTTCGCCTTGGGCGATCACGGCGCCGCGGTCCGCCACGGCCGCCGCTCGGTGCTGCTCGCGGGCGGCGTGCGCAGCGCGCGGCTGCACGGTCGCCTCGCCGGACTGCGGGCTCGGTGCGCGGAGATCGCGGACTCCCCGCACCCCTGGCACGACTGCGCGGAAGAACTCGCACTGGGCATAGATTCGGTCATCGCCCCCCGCCCCGTACGCCGGTGACGCCCACTCCCTCCCGGAGGGAGCCGGCCCGTCAGTCCGTCACGGTGATCCGGTCCGGTGCCGGTGGAACCACTCCGGGGTGGGCGGCGAAGTAGGCGAGCAGCGCGTCGAGGTCCACCGGACCACCGGTGAGGTCGGTGCCTTCGGTGAAACCGGTGAAGCCGTCGCCGCCCGCCGCCAGGAAGTTGTTCACCGCGACCCGGTACGGGGCGTCGGGGGCGACCGGTTCGCCGTCGAGGGTGAGGCCGGAGACCTTCGAGCCGATCGGGGCGGACTCGGAGTACTCGTAGTGCACTCCGGCCGAGACCTGAAGGATCGTGGCGCCCTCCGGCGTCCACTGCTGTTCCAGCACGTTCTTGAGCTGCGCGCCGGTGAGCGTGATCGTCTGCATGATGTTGCCGAACGGCTGCACCGCGAACGCCTCGCCGTAGGTGACCACGCCGTCGCCCTCCCCCGCCGGGGAGGAGCCGTGCGGCAGGTCGGCGCGGACGCCGCCGGAATTGGTGAGGGCCAGCTGCGCGCCACCGGCCGCGGTCGACTCCAGCTGGGCGTCCGCGATCACGCTGCCGAGCGCGGATTCCCCGGACGGCGCGGCGGCCTTGAGCAGGTCACCGGTGATCGTCCCGACGGCGCGGTTCGCGATCGGCGCGGCCTTCTCCCGCGCTTCCTGCACCAGCGCGACGGTCTCCGGGTCGGGCGCGATGTCGCGGGTGACGATCTCGTTGCGCGCCGAGCTCCGCTCTCGCACCACGTCGCGGGTGGCGCGGTCGATGCTCAGGTCGAGCACCGACAGCAACCGGCCGAAGGAGGCCCCTTGCACGACGGGGCGCGGTGCCCCGGCCGGGTCGGTGGCGGTGCAGTTGTACTGCTGGTGGCTGTGCGCGCTGAACACGGCGTCGACCTTCGGCGAGGCCGCGGCGGCGATGCGCGCGGCCGGACCGCCCGGTTCGAGCTCGCAGGAGTCCGGCCCGCCGCCGGTGGCCTCGTCGCCCTGGTGCAGCAGCACGACTTGGGCCTTGATGCCGAAGCGGTCGAGCGCGTCGGCGGTGCGGTCGATGGCGGCGACCTCCTCGCCGAACCGCAGTCCCGCGACGGCCTCCGGGCTCACCACGCTCGGCAGGTCCTCCAAGGTGGCTCCGATGATGCCGATCGGCACGCCACCGGAGAGCTGCACGGTGAACGGCAGCAGCGCCGGGGAACCGTCCTCGAAGGACACGTTCGCGCCGAGGTACGGGAAGTTCGCGCCGTCGAAGGAGTCCCGGAACCGGCAGCCGTCCTCCGGGTGGCAGCCGCCGCCCTGCAACCGCTGCAGCTCCGCGTAGCCCTCGTCGAACTCGTGGTTGCCGACGACGTGGGCGCGCACGTCCTGGGAGTTGAGGAACTCGACGGTGGGTTCGTCGTGGAACAGCGCGGAGTTCACCGGGGAGGCGCCGACGCTGTCGCCCGCCGAGAGCACCAGCGAGTTCGGCACCTGCGCGCGCAGCCGGTCGAGGTGCGCGGCGAGGTAGGCCGCTCCCCCGGCTTCGACCGCGGAGCCGTCGGGCAGCTCGACCTCACCGGAGGATCCGGTGGGCGGTTCGAGGTTGCCGTGCAGGTCGTTGAAGGTGATCAGCCGCACGTCGGTGGTGCCCGGTTGCGGCGGCGCCTGCCCGGCGGCGGCGCCGGGGGCCATCGCGGCGGTGGCCAGGGCGGTGGCGACGACGGCGAGTCCGCGTCGCACGCGGGAGGCGCGCATGATCGGAGTTCCTTCCGGACCGGTGATCTCGCACAGCAGTCTGCCGAACCCGCGCCCCGATCACCAGCGAGTTCCCGGGATCGTTCCGCTCGGGTGCCCGGGTGGTGCACCCTCCTCCTCGCTGCGGGACCGGCTTCCCGAGCGGCTCGGCCACGAGGGAAGTCGCCGCCATCGCGCGAGGGGCGCTGCGAACCGGCGGAGGATCGGCCTGCGCACGCGGTCCCAAGCGCGCTCGACGGGCACGTCCTTCGGCCGCGAGGCAGGCGCGGCTCCGCCCGCCCTTCGCAGGCTGACGGCCTCGCCACGCCGACGATGATGGGGTTCGGATCAGCGCCGAACCCTAGATGTAGTGTGGCGCCCGCTGATGGTTCACCGGGATCGCCCGGTGTGACAACAGGGAACCCGGTGCGAATCCGGGACTGCCCCGCAGCGGTGAACGGGAACGACCGCCGTCACCACCTTCCGTGGTGGTGCAGCACTGAGCGCGATGCTCGGGAAGCGACGGCCAGTAGGTCCGGCGTCGACGACGCCGGGTGCCCGTGAGTCCGAAGACCTGCCATCGGTGCGCGCACGAGGGGTGCGCGCCGTCCGGGACCTCGCGGGAGGGTCGCGGGACGAGCGGTGCCGCGCGCACCGCGGTCCTGGCGCGTTCCGCGCAGTTCCGGGCTGATGTCCGAGCTTGCGAGGGAGAGAGCCAGTGACCGAGTCCACGACCCGGCCGTCAGCAGCCACCGCGGTACCCGCGGGGGTGCGGGTGCTGCGGCGCGACGGGACCGTTTCCGGTTGGGACGAAACGAAGATCTCCGTGGCGCTGACCAAGGCGTTCCTGGCGGCCGAGGGAGATTCGGCCGCCTCGTCGTCGAGGCTGCACCAGGTCGTCGCGGAGTTGTCGGAGCAGGCCGCGCGGGGAGTGCTGCGCCACGCCGGTTCCGAGGGCCTGGTGCACATCGAGCAGATCCAGGACGCGGTGGAGCTCGCGCTGATGCGCGGCGGCCACCACGGCGCCGCCCGCGCCTACGTGCTCTACCGGGAGCAGCACGCGCAGGCCCGCGAGACCCCCGAGCAGGCCGCGGACACCGCTCCGGAGCTGGAGATGACCGGCCCGGACGGCACCCGGGTACCGCTGGACTGGGCCCGCGTGTCGACCGTCGTCGAGCAGGCCTGCTCCGGATTGTCCGATGTGGACTCGGATCGGGTGTTGCGGGAGGTCCGGCGCAACGTCTACGACGGCATCGGCGCCGCCGAGCTCGCCGAGTCGCTGACGATGGCCGCGCGCACCTTCGTCGAGGGCGAGCCGAACTACTCGCTGGTCACGGCCCGGCTGCTGCTGGACGAACTGCGCCGGGAGGCGTTGAGCTTCGTCGCGGGCGAGCCCGCCGAGGCCGACCAGGTGCAGATGCGGGACCGCTACGCCGGGTACTTCGCCGACTACGTGCGCCGGGGCATCGAGCTGGAGCAGCTGGACCCGGAGCTGGCGCGGTTCGACCTGGACCGGCTGGGCGCCGCGCTGGACGCGGACCGGGACATCGCGTTCGGCTTCCTCGGCCTGCGAACGCTCTACGACCGCTACCTGCTGCACGAGCGGGGCGTGCGGTTCGAGCTGCCGCAGGCGTTCCTGATGCGGGTCGCGATGGGCCTGTCGCTGCGCGAGGACGACCGCGAGGCGCGCGCCGTCGAGTTCTACGACCTGCTGTCGTCGTTCGACTTCATGTGCTCGACGCCGACCTTGTTCAACGCGGGCACCACGCGCCCGCAGCTGTCCTCCTGCTTCCTGACCACGGTGGACGACGACCTGCACGGGATCTTCCACGGCATCAGCAACAACGCGCTGCTGTCGAAGTACGCGGGCGGCCTCGGCAACGACTGGACCCCGGTCCGGGGCACCGGCGCGCACATCAAGGGCACCAACGGTTCCTCGCAGGGCGTGGTGCCGTTCCTGAAGATCGCCAACGACACGGCGGTCGCGGTGAACCAGGGCGGCAAGCGCAAGGGCGCGGTGTGCGCGTACCTGGAGACCTGGCACGTGGACATCGAGGAGTTCCTCGACCTGCGCAAGAACACCGGTGACGACCGGCGGCGCACCCACGACATGAACACGGCGAACTGGGTGCCGGACGAGTTCCTGCGCCGCGTGGAGGCCGACGAGCCGTGGACGTTGTTCTCCCCGGACGAGGTCCCCGACCTGCACGACCTCTACGGCACCGCGTTCGCCGAGCGCTACCGCGAGTACGAGGCCGCCGCCGAGCGCGGTGAGCTGACGGTGTTCCGCCAGGTCCGCGCGATGGACCTGTGGCGGCGGATGCTCACGATGCTGTTCGAGACCGGGCATCCGTGGATCACCTTCAAGGACCCGTGCAACCTGCGTTCGCCGCAGCAGCACACCGGCGTGGTGCACTCCTCGAACCTGTGCACCGAGATCACGCTGAACACGAGCAAGGACGAGGTCGCGGTCTGCAACCTCGGCTCCATCAACCTCGCGCACCACGTGACGGCCGACGGCCTCGACGTGGAGCGCCTGCGCCGCACCACCCGCACGGCGGTGCGGATGCTGGACAACGTGATCGACGTGAACTTCTACACGATCCCGGAGGCGCGGACCTCGAACATGCGCCACCGCCCCGTCGGCCTGGGCCTGATGGGCTTCTCGGACGCGTTGTTCGCGCAGCGCATCCCGATGTCCTCGCAGGCCGCGGTGGAGTTCGCGGACCTGAGCATGGAGCACATCAGCTTCCACGCCATCGGCGCGTCCTCGGACCTGGCGGCCGAGCGCGGCCGGTACGAGTCGTTCGAAGGTTCGCTGTGGAGCCGGGGCGTGCTGCCCCTCGACTCGCTGCGGCTGCTGGAGCAGGCCCGCGAGACCGGCGTCGACCTGGACCACTCGTCCACGTTGGACTGGGACGGGCTGCGCGAGCGGGTGCGCGCCAACGGGATGCGCAACTCGAACGTGCTGGCCATCGCGCCGACGGCGACGATCTCCAACATCTGCGGCGTCGGCCAGTCCATCGAGCCGCTGTACCGCAACCTGTACGTGAAGTCGAACATGTCCGGCGACTTCACCGTGCTCAACGCCGACCTGGTGCGGGACTTGAAGACCGCCGGGGTGTGGGACGAAGCGATGGTGCAGGACCTGAAGTACTTCGACGGCGACCTCGGCCCGATCGACCGGGTGCCCGCCGAGCTCAAGGCCCTGTACGCCACCGCGTTCGAGATCGAACCGCAGTGGCTGGTGGAGGCCGCGTCGCGGCGCCAGAAGTGGATCGACCAGGCGCAGTCGCTGAACCTGTACATGGCCGCGCCCAGTGGCCGCAAGCTCGACGAGCTGTACCGGCTGGCGTGGCGCAAGGGCCTCAAGACCACCTACTACCTGCGGTCGAGCAGCGCGACGCACGTGGAGAAGTCCACGTTGCGCGGCACCGACGGCAAGCTCAACGCCGTCTCCCCCGTCGCGCCCGCCCCAGCGGCCCAGCCGCAGGCCTGCGCGATCGACGACCCCGAGTGCGAAGCCTGCCAGTGACCGGCCCGACGACCACGACATTGGAGTGCCGATGACCTCCCTGCACACCCCCGACGCCACCGGTCTCGGCGAGATCGACCGCGGCGCCGGCCGGATCAACGTCGACGACAAGGCGATGATCAACGCGCAGGCCGACGTGAACCAGCTGCTGCCGCTGAAGTACGGCTGGGCGTGGGAGAAGTACCTCGCGGGCTGCAACAACCACTGGATGCCCACCGAGGTCTCCATGCACGCCGACATCGCCCTGTGGCGCTCCCGCGACGGCCTCACCGACGACGAGCGGCTGATGCTCAAGCGCAACCTGGGCTTCTTCGCGACGGCGGAGTCCTTGGTGGCCAACAACATCGTGCTCGCCGTGTACCGGCACATCACCAACCCCGAGTGCCGCCAGTACCTGCTGCGCCAGGCCTTCGAGGAGGCGGTGCACACCCACACGTTCCAGTACATCTGCGAGAGCCTGGGCCTCGACGAGGGTGAGCTGTTCAACGCCTACCGCGAGATCCCGTCCATCTCGGAGAAGGACGAGTGGGCGCTGCGCCACACCCAGAACCTGGAGAACCCCGAGTTCGCCACCGGCGGCCCCGAACGCGACCAGGCGTTCCTGCGCGACCTCATCGCCTTCTACGTCATCTTCGAGGGCATGTGGTTCTACACCGGTTTCGCCCAGATCCTGTCGCTGGGCAGGCGGAACAAGATGGTCGGCATCGCCGAGCAGTACCAGTACATCCTGCGCGACGAGTCGATCCACCTGAACTTCGGCATCGACTGCATCAACCAGATCAAGCTGGAGAACCCCCACCTGTGGAGCGATGAGTTCCAGGCGGAGGTGCGCGGAATGCTCGCCGACGCGTGCCGCCTGGAGGTCGCCTACGGCCGCGACACCATGCCGCGCGGCATCCTCGGCATCAACGCCGAGCTGTGCGAGCAGTACATGCACTTCATCACCAACCGCCGCTGCGCCCAGCTCGGCCTCACCCCGGTGTTCGGCGAGGTCGACAACCCGTTCCCGTGGATGTCGGAGGCCATGGACCTGAAGAAGGAGAAGAACTTCTTCGAAACTCGAGTGACGGAGTACCAGTCGGGCTCCTCCCTCACCTGGGACTGAGCACACGCGCACAGCACGGGCCGCCCCCTCGGATCTTTCCCCGTGGGCGGCCCGTCCGCTTTCAGATCGACGACGCGGCCCGCACTGACACCGGGTCGAACATCGCGACGGTGCAGGTCAGTCGCGTTCGAGGCCTTCCGGCCACACGACGGTGACCGGCAGTCCGCGCTCCCGCGCCGCGTCCACGACGTCGCCGGTGCCACCGCGTCCGGCGGCCGGTCGCCCGTCCCACACGGCGACGATCGCACCGGCGGAATCGAGGAGGTGCTCGCTGGCGGCCATGTAGGCGTCGGGGTTCGACTCGGTGAACGGCATGGTGTGCACGGTGGTCGCCTCGGCGATGAGCTCGTCGAAGGTGGAGGTATTGTCCGGCTTCACCTTTCGTTCGCGGTAGTCGGCGGCGGGCAGCACGACTTCCAGCGATCCGCCGCCGTCGAGCACGACGCGGGCGAAGATCTGATCGGCGCCCCGCGCGAGGCAGCTCATGCCGACCACGTCGGCGTGCCCGGCGAGCTCGGCTTCGAGCGCCTTGCTCACCAGACGAGCCGTCGCCCTGGTCAGGTTCGTGTGCCCGGTGATCCCGATGCGCACTTGCGTACCTTCCGTTCCGTCGTGCTCTCCGGAGCACCGATCGCCCGACGTTCGCCGTGCTCAGGTCGGCAGTGCCGCGACAAGTGCGTTCAGGTCGAACGTCGTGGTGCCGTCCGGGTCGCGGTGGGCGATGTCGTCCTGCGGGAGGAAGCGCACACCGGCTGCCGCCAGCTGGGCGTGGTGGGCGGCGTAGGCGGAATGCCGTCGCAGCGCCGGTTTCGCGCACGTCGCCGCGACGATCGGCACCTCGGCGCAGAGCAGTTCGTTGAGCACGCCGAGCACTGCCGTGTTGTTGACGCCGATCGCCCACAAGTTCAGCGTGTTGAAGCTCAGCGGTGCGACCAGGACCGCGTCGGCGGCGGGGAACGGATCGGGTTCTCCCGGCTTGCGCGGGAAGATCCGCGGTGGCCGCCCCGCTGCGCTCTCCAGTTCCGCCGGGTCGAGCCGTTCCGCCGAGGCCTCGGACAGCACCGGGCACACCGCCCACCCGGCGGAGCGCGCGACGCCCGCCAGTTCGGGCAGCTGCCGGACAGGCGGAGCCGCCGTGCCGACCAGGTAGAGCACCCGCCCGCTCACCGCAGCACTCCCGCTCGCGCCGCCACCGCGCGCAGGCCCGGCGTCGCGCAGCGCCGCTCCCGCTTCATCAGCTCACCCAGGACTTCCCGCACGACCACGTTGTAGCGCAACGCTTCCGGCGCGGTTCGTTCGGTCTCCAAGAGGTTCACCACGGCTGCCGAGTCGTCGCGCAGCTGCGCGTGCGCCCACGCGGCGTCGATGTGCAACTGAGCCCGCCTGCTGCGCAGGCCCACCGGCAGGCTCGCCGCATCCACGTTCTCGGCGAGCCGGACGGCCAGCTTCGCCTGGCCCAGCTCCGTCGTCGCCGACACCTCGTGGATCGCGACGTTCGTCGGTCCGAACGCGGTCCACGCGTGATTCCCATCGTGCCCCAGCGCTCCGGCGAGGTACCTGGCTCTGCGCAACCGAGCCGTGGCCTCGGCGCCATCGGATCTGCGCCCCGCGATCACCGACGAGATCAAGAACAACGAGCCCTGCACGGACACCCCGGCGGGGCCGTCGTCGGTGATGGCTTCCGCTGCCGTCAACGCGATCTGTTCGGCGTCATCGATCCGGCCGGACCGCATGAAGGCGGTGACCACCTGATATGCGGCCATCCCACGCAACACCGCCGAATCCGCGCGGAACGCCGCCTGCGCCGCCCGGTCCGCCGCGATCCACGCCGCCGCGCCGTCACCGAGTTTGGTCCCGAGCTTCGCGGCCACCACGTAGACCTGGCACTGCGCGGCCGAAACGGCGCGCGGGTCACCCCGCGGTTCGCTGGACAGCGCATCCGCGGCGGAGATCAGGCCCGCCAGCTCGCGCGCCACAGCGCGGTACTCCGCAGCTTGATACCGCTGGTGGGCCGTCGCGGCGAGCCTGCCCAGCTCAGCGGGTTCGCGCACCGCCGGCGGCTCGGATCCGAACCCCGGATATCCGCTGAGCGCACGCCGCAGCTCAGCCGCTCCTCCCTCCGCCAGCTGATCGCTTGCTGCGGAACCGATTCGGCATCCGGCGAGGACCTCGATGTCGATCTTGAGGACACGGGCTATCTCCACCAGCACGGAGAGCCTGTCGACCTCCCGGACACCGCGCTCCACTTGGGAAAGCCATGATTCCGAACGGCCTGCGAGCTGAGCGAGCTCGCGCTGGCCGAGCCCGCGCCGCAGCCGGTGCGCCCGGATCCGGTCTCCGACCGAACCGTCACCAGTCATGCGATCACCCGCCGTCCACTCGTCGCACGACCCGCACTTCCGTACGGGTCCGCCCCGCACCGCGCGCCGCGCGCAGTTCGCTGCGGCACCGGCACTCGTGTCGACCGAAGAATACCCAGCGCTACCACCGAAACACCAAGAGTGAGGATTTTGATGTCGATCACCAATGAGACGGCGCAGCACGACGGACCGCGACCGCACCCGCTGGACGTGCTCGTGAACGATCCGACCGGGATGCGGCCGTTGTGCGACGAGCGGATGTTCTCGGAGATCATGGCGGGGATCGTGGCCGATTCGGTGCCGCGGGTGTTCGCCGTCGTGCAGGAGTACGGGGAACGGGTGGACGGCCGCATCGCCGCCTGGGGGCTCGCGCTCGACGACCACGTTCAGGTCGTCTCCGTGCTCGGCCGCGCGCACAGCACCGCCCCCACCGCCGAGGACTGCCTGCGCGAATACCGGTTCGGCACGCACATCCGGCCGCGCATCGTCTGGTACGACCCGGAACAAGCCACTCCCGCCGAGACGGAGGACGACTGAGGAGGCGGCGAGGCGGCACCGGCCACCTCCGGAAACCAGATCGGGCAGGTCACCGCAGCCCGCGTTCAGGGCCCGCGGGGACTCGGTCGGCACGGACGTACCCCCGGCAACGACGATTCCCCGCGGCGGGCCGACCGCGTGCACGCGACGTCCCTCATGCCGGGACCGGCACCGCTGCGCGGAGTTTCTCAAGGTCGAAGGTGGCGGTGCCGTCCGGGGCGCGCACGAGGGTGTCGGACTGCGGGAGGAAGCGGACGCCCGCCTGCTCCAGCAAGGCCCGGTTCGTGGCGTAGGCGGGGTGGCGGCGCAGGATCGACTTCACGCACGGTGCGGCGACGATCGGCACTCCGAGGCAGAGCAGTTCGTTGAGGACGCCGAGCGCCGCCGTGTCGTTCACGCCCATCGCCCACTGGTTGAGGGTGTTGAACGTCAGCGGCGCCACCAGGACCGCGTCCGCGGCGGGAAACGGGTCGGGTTCGCCGAGGTGGCGTGCGGTGATCCGGGCGGGGATGCGCGCCGCGCGTTCCAGCGCGGGCACGTCGATCCAGGCCGCGGCCGACTCCGACAGCACCGGGCACACCGTCCACCCGGCGGAGCTCAGCAGGCCCACCAGCTCCGGCAGCTGCCGGACCGGCGGAGCCGCCGTGCCGACCAGGTGCAGCACCTGCCCGCTCACCACCGCACCCCCGCGTCCGGGCCGGACAACGCCGACCTCCGTTCCCCGTCCAGCAACCCGATCGGCGTCTCCAGCACGATCACGTTGTACCCCAACACCTCCGGCGCGGTCTGCCGCTCATCCGGCGAAACCGCACGTCCCGCGGGGCGAGAGCAGAGCCGCCGGTGGTGCGGAGGAACCAGCCGCCACATCCGTTCGGCGTCATCCGGCCGGGGAGCGCTCCTCCAGCTGGTCGGCGAGCTTGGTCATGATGTCGGCGTAGCTCGCGTAGCTGAACGGGGCGACGGCGTCCCACTCGGCGAAGCGGTCGCGCGCCACCGACTCCTGCGCGGCGAAGACGGGGTTCTGCTTCATCCGCTCCGGCGGCAGCGAGGCCTCGCGGGTGTCCCACATCAGGACGTCACCGGTGTAGGCGCCCGCGTTCTCCCAGGCGAGCCGCTCGAAGTAGCCGCCGCCCGCCGTGTCGGGGTTCGCCGGGGTCTGGATCGGCAGCCCCAGTTCCCGCACGTAGTAGTCCAGGTCCGGGTTGCGGGCGGGGACGACGACGAAGAACTCCTGCTTGGTGCCGCCGACCGCGAGGATGCTGCGCCCCTGCGCGCGCATCCGGTCGCCGATGCCGCGCAACCGCTCGGCCGCCGCGTCGAACCGGGCCTGGTCCGCGCGGATCCGTTCCGAGTCCACATCGGACCCGAGCGAGCGGGCGAGCTCCTTGTAGGCCGTGATGGTCTCCGGCAGCGAGCGGCCGGACTGCTCCACACCGGCCGTCGGCACGAACTCCCGCACCCGCGCCTCCTGCTCGGCGGTGAGGTGCCAGAGCCCGTCGAACTCGGCGTACTTGCCGCTGACCAGCAGGTCCGGACGCAAGGCCGCCGCGCGCTCCAGGTTCAGCTCGCCGTAGCCGGGGCCGGTGACGTCGGTGACCTCCGCCGGGTCGATGCCGCCCGCCTCCGGCTCGGTGGTGCCGTCGTCGCGCACCAGCGGGCCGAACGTGGCGGTGACCGGGACGCCGAAGTCCTTGAGCGCGCCCGCCGCCGAGACCTGCGCGACGATCCGGCGCGGCACCTCGTCGCTGCGCACCTCGACGCCGCGGTCGTCGACGTAGGTCCAGCCGCCTGCGGAGTCCTGCGGCGCGGGCGCGGAACAGCCCGCCAGCGCGGCCACCGCCAACGCCAATCCGGCGACGCGTGTTGTCCTCACCATCATCCACCCTCCTCGTGGTGAGGTTAGGCTAGCCTACGAATCGGCGGATTCGATGCGGCGAAGAGGTGTGACGATGGTCGAGCGGCCCGAGGTGCTGCGTCCCGAATACGTGATGTTCCAGGCACGGGTGGCGCGCACCGAACGACTCGGCCCCAGCTTCGCGCGGATCACGTTCACCGGCGACGAGCTGCACCGCTTCGGCATCGGCGGCGGCGACCAGCGCGTCAAGCTGATCCTGCCGCTCCCCGGCGGGTCCCTCGTGGACATGCCCGGCGGTGACGGCTGGTACGCCCGCTGGCAGGCCATGCCCGACGAGACCCGCCCCACGCTGCGCACCTACACGGTCCGCGCGTACCGCGAGCGGCCCGCCGAGCTGGACATCGACTTCGTGCTGCACGGCGTGGACTCCGGGCACGGCGGACCCGCCTCCACCTGGGCCGCCGCGGCCGAACCGGGTGACGAGGTGGCGCTGCTCGGACCGGATCGGCCGGGCACCGGCCGGATGTGGGGCTGCGAGTGGTCGCCGCCGCGCACCGCGCGACGCCTCGTGCTGGCCGGGGACGAGACGGCGGTCCCGGCGATGGCGGCGATCGTGGAATCGCTGCCCGCCGACTCGCGCGGCGTGGTGTGCGCCGAAGTGCCGACGGCCGACGACGTGCAGGACTGGCGCGCGCCGCGCGGCGTGGAGATCCGCTGGCTGGTGCGGCAACGGCCGAACGGCGCGCTGCCGCACGGAGCGCTGCTGGAGGAGTCGGTCACCGGGGCGCTCGGCGAGCTCGGACCGCGCCGAGCCGAGCCGGCCGGGCTGGACGACGTGGACGTCGACGCGGCCACCCTGTGGGAGGTACCGGAGGACGGCTCCACCGGCGGCGAGCTCTACGGCTGGCTGGCCGGCGAGGCGGCGGTGATCAAGCGGCTGCGACGGCTCCTGGTACAGGAGCACAGCGTGCCGCGCGCCTCGGTGGCCTTCATGGGCTACTGGCGCGAAGGCCGCAGCTGATCATCCACGAAGGACATGTCGACGGCGCGGACGACTCTTGGCAGCCGCCCCCGCCACATGTCACGATCTCCGATGTTAAGTAAGGCTTACCTAACTGTCGGAGGTTCGAGTGTCCTCGCCCGCGCAGAAACCGGTACGCAGCGACTTCGCCGCCCGCCTCAGGTCCGGCACCCGCGCCGATCACGCCCACGCCCAGTCCCTGCCGTTCCTGCGAACCCTGCTCGCCGGTGAGCTCGAAGCCGATGCCTACGCCGTGATGCTCGGCCAGCACTACTTCGTCTACGAGATGCTCGAACAGGCCGCGGAGGCGATGCGCGGCGACGTCGTCGCCGGCCCGTTCATCAGCGACCGGCTGCTCAGGTCGGCGCACCTGGTGACCGACCTGCACTACTACCTCGGCCCCGACTGGCGCGAGGTGATCAAGCCCAGCGCGGCCACCGAGCGCTACCGCGAGCGGCTGCGGGAGGTGTGCTTCACCTGGCCCGGCGGGTTCGTCGCGCACCACTACGCGCGCTGCCTGGCCGACCTCTCCGGCGGCCGGCTGATCCGCTCCGCGATGCGGCGCAGCCTGGACCTGCCCGACGACCGGGGGTTCGCCTTCCTCACCTTCGACGACGTCCCCAGCAGCGCGGGCGTGCGCAACGCCTACCGGCTGCTGCTGGACACCGCGGGCTGGGACGAGCTCGAACAGCGGCGCATCATCGCCGAGGTGCGGCTCGCGTACCACCTCGGCGAGGAGGTCTTCGCCGACCTCGGCGAGCGCCTGCCGCCGCGCATTCCGCGCCAGCGCCGCTGACTCGCGGTTTCGAGACGCGGAAAGACCCGAGCACGCCAATGCAACGTATCCACTGAATTCCGCATCAGTGCGGAATTCAGTGGATACACTTGCACTACGGTGGATCGCATTGTTGCGGGACCGATTCAGCGCGAAGCCCTCGCCGGGGACATGCCCACGGCCGCAGCCCACCGCGACTCGGATGCGGCGCCCGACACCACCTGCTTCGGACTTCCGGACACCTTTCGCCCTCGATCCGGATCGCCGGGACACGGCTCGATCCGACCGCACGATCCACCCGCGCCATGCCGATTTCCCAGCGCACAACGGTTCCACGAAGATCACGAAGCGCACCGCGGCACGCCGGACCACCCCGGATCGGATCGAGTTCGCAATTCGAACGCCGCGCGACCATCGGGATCAGAAGGAAATCAGAATGCCAGAATCCGAGACCTGGCAGCAATGACTCCTTCGGATGATCGCCGATCTTGCGGACAATGGATTAGCATTCAGCGACATGACCGCCACTCCACCACGACCGCGGGCCTATGTGCTCGGCGCCGAACTACGCGACGCGCGCCGCAAGAAAGGGCTCACGTTGCGCGGCCTCGCCTCGATCCTGGACGTGTCGCACTCCGTGCTGGTGCGCTGGGAGCACGGCGATCGGGTGCCGTCCGCCGAGTCCGTGTCCGCCGTGTGCGTGGTGCTCGGCGTCAGCAGCACCGCGCAGGCCCGCATGCACAAGCTCGCGCGCGAGGCCGCCGCCGAACCGGCCCCGGCTCTGACCGTGGGCACCACCGGCGGCGTCGACCAGCTCGCGACCCTGCTGGAATTCGAACGCACCGCCACCAAGATCACCGACGTCGCGCCGCTGCTCATCCCCGGCCTGCTGCAGGCCGCCGAGTACACGCGGGCGATCATGGAAGCGGGCATCCCCGAGCGGGAGGCGAACAAGCGGGTCGCGATGCGGCAGGGACGCCGCGACATCATCACCCGCAAGCGGGCACCGGCGAAGTACACCGCGCTCATCCTGGAATCCGTGCTGCACCAGCCCATCGGCGTGCCCGGCGCGCGGCACGACCAGCTGCGATTCCTCGACGAGGTCGCCGAGCGGGACAACGTCGAACTCCGGATCATCCCCGCCTCCGCCGGATGGACGCCCGCGCACGCGGGCCCCTTCGTCCTGCTGGAGTTCGCGAAAGCGGATCCGGTGGTGCACCTCGAACACCACCGCTCCTCGGCGTTCTTGCAGGACGAGGACGCGGTCGACGCGTTCCGCTCCGCCCGCGACGAACTGGAACGGATCGCGCTGAGCAGGGAGGACTCCCGCAAGCTCGTCGCCGAGATCGCCGCCCGCGAACAGGTCCCGGCATGAGCGTCGCGCCGCGGGGGTGGCGCAAGTCCTCGCACAGCAGCCAGGAGACCAACTGCGTCGAGGTCGGCGGCCTGCCCGGCGGCGGCGCCGCGGTGCGCGACTCCAAGAACCGCGCCGCCGGGCACCTGAGCACCACTTCCCAGCAGTGGTCCCGCTTCCTGCGCACCGTCCGCTGCCTCTGACGGGAATCGGGCGGCGCAGCGGTCGTTGCACGGCCGGCGGGACGAGAGCGGCGCGACCATCGCACGGCGATCAAGACGCACGACGATCAAGGGAAATCGCGGCGAAACCCCTGCGCACGTGGTTCGGAGAGGAGGAATCGCCGCGGATCTCGGGACGGTTAGGGTGATGGCGATCTTCGAGCCCGATGCCGTTGCGAGGTTGCCATTCCGATTCCGTCCGATCCGTCGGATGCCATCGACACGAGCAGGCCGAGCTTGGCTCGGGTCTACGACTGCGCGCTCGGCGGCAAGGACAACTTCGAGGTCGACCGCGAACTGCGCAGGCGGATCAACGAGGCGGTCCCGGAAGCGCGGACGATCGCCCTGACCAGCCGCGCATTCCTGGTCCGCGCCGTGCGGTTCCTCGCCCGCGAGGCCGGCATCGACCAGTACCTGGACTGCGGATCCGGGCTGCCGACCGCCGAGAACACCCACCAGATCGCCCGGCGCGTGAACCCGGAAGCCCAAGTGGTGTACGTGGACAACGACCCGACGGTCGCCGCGCACAGCCGGGCGCTGCTGGCCGACAACGACCGCAGCCACTTCCTCGACGCCGACATCTTCGAGCCGAGCCGCGTGCTGGACGACCCGCTGGTCCGCGAGAAGCTCGACTTCACCCGCCCGCTGGCGCTGCTGCAGGTCGGCACGCTGCACCACTACGACGAGGCGTCGCGGAGCAGGCCCGCCGCCGACGTCGTGCGGGAGTACGTCGAGGCGCTGCCGTCCGGATCGTTCGTGGCGTTCAGCCACTTCTTCGACCCGGAGGACGAGCACAGCGTGCACGCCCGCCGCGTGCAGGAACTGCTCGGCTCGGGGCTCGGTTCCGGATTCTTCCGCACCCGCGCCGAACTCGAAGCGATGCTGGCGAGCCTCGACCTGCTCGATCCCGGCCTGGTCGTCACCGACGCCTGGTGGCCGGACGGGCCTCGGCTCGCACCGCTTCCCGCGGCGGGACGCTGCGTAGCAGCCGCCGTCGGCCGCAAGCCTTGAGGGAAGTACTCGCCGATGGCTCGCTCGGTGGTCGGGTGGTGGAACCTCAGCGGTGTCCCCGCTGCGGGATCTTTTTCCCGAGCGTCTCCGCCACGAGGGAAAAAGGCGTCCTCGCGAGGACACCGCTGCGAACCCGGCGGTGGTCGCCACGTTCAAGCTGGTCGCTGCTCAGCGGCTTCGCCGCTGACAAGACGACGAGCGGAGACCGTTCTGCGGTTTCGGCCGGTTTCCGAACCTCGGCATGATCCAGGTGCGACCGCCGTCGCTCCCGGGTAGCCCGAGGGCATGGTGTCGGATGTCGTGGAGGTGTTCCCGTTCCGGTTCGGGCGGGCGCACCGGCTGCTGGGGTTGCCGTTCGGCATCACGCCGCCGACCACGTGGGTCCGGGTCAGCGGCAGCGAGTTCACCGTGCGCTTCGGTCCGTGGTGCCTGCGCACCGGGCGGTCGAACATCATCGGCACCGGCATCACCGGCCCGTACTGGCTGCTGTCCACGGCGGGGCCCGCGCGCGTGTCGGCGGCAGACGGCGGGCTCACCTGCGCCACCAACGGAGAGCGCGGCCTGTGCGTGCGGTTCGCCGACCCGATGCCCGGCATCGAACCGCTGGGGCTGCTGCGGCATCCGGCGGTGACGGTCACCGTGGCCGAATGCGACCGCCTCGCCGAGCTACTGGCTCGGTCAACTCGGTCATCCGGCGGCACGCGCTCTGGATGAACCTCAGCTGCGTGCTCCGGCCGAACAGCGCGAAACCCAAGCGCACCACCGGATTCGGGATCGAGGCGGATCGGGAGAACGCGTGCACGCGGAACTCGACGTCGCCGCTGGCGAGATCCTTGCGCACGAGGAAGTCCATCTGCCCCTGCTCCAGATGTCCCCGCAGCGTGCGGTAGTTCCACCCCCACACCCGTTCCTCCTCGCGCGTGGCGTCGGTGACCGACCCGACCCGGCACGGCAGGGTGAAGAGGAGCCCGTGGAAGTTCGTCTCCAGCAGCAGTTCCGCGCCCACCAGGTCGTCCGAGGAGCGGCAGGCGCGGCGCACCACGGTCGGATCGGCGAACTTGTAGTCGCGCACCAGGGCGCACGCCCGTTCCCACGTCCCGCCGGACAGCGGCGGCCCCGGCGGCTCCCCCGGCAGCGGCTGCCGGAAGTCGTCCACCGTCCACTCCGGACCGGGGCGTTCCGGATCGACGGCGTGCACGTCGAAGTTGACCGGCAACGTCCGCAGCCGTTCGAGTTCCCCGCTCAAGCGCGGGTCGTCGTCGCACCGCAGACCGGTCACGCTCACCTCCGCTCCCCGGCCGGTTCGCCCCGGCCGGTGTAGATCTCCACTCCGTTGCGCAGCCGGCCACCGGACGCGGCGCAAACCCGGGCGCAGCACCGCACCCACATGTACGCCTGGATCTGCCGCGACAAGCGCAGGCGGTCGTAGAGCAGGTCCGCTGCCCAGCCGCTGCTGCGCGCCCAGGACTCGATCTCGAAAAGCAGCCGCATCCCGCGATCGGCGGCGCGGAACTCGATCTGCCCGGCCTCCAGGTGGCCCCGCCGGGTCGCCAGCCGGAACGACGTCGGCGTCACGTCCAGCACCCGGACCGGGCCGTTCCACGGGCCGGGCATCCGCACCACCAGGTCGTCGCCCGGACGCAGATCCACGTGATCGGCTTCGGGGTCGAAGACCGCCACCTCGCCCGGGACCATCTGGTCCGGTGCGGCGACGAACAGCGCCATCACCTCCTCCGCGCCGCGCAGGTGCAGGTCGATGTCGGCGGAGTAGCGGCGGTGGAACAACGGGCCGAAGCCGTCCTCCGGCAGTTGCAGGTCCGCCGCCGGGCTCGGCGGCTCCGGCGGGTGGACCTCCTCGGCGCACTCCACGAGGTGCACCGGGACGTCGCTGGTGAGCTCGCGCAGCACGGCCAGCAGCAGTCCCGGCGGCCAGCGCCACAGCCACGGGAGGATCACACGTGCCCTCCCTCGGTGCGGCGGCGGGCGCGGGCCCGCTCCACCGCACGGCGCCGCGCCTGGTCGCGCATCACGAGCTGGGTCTGCTCCGGAGTGGGGTGGCCCTCGCCCATCGCGATCTCCGCATCCCGGTACTGCTGCTCCTCGGTCTCCACCGGTTTCCGCTCGTCGTCGAGCTGCTCCTCCGGGTCGGGGCGGCGGGTGCGCATCGGATGCTCCCGCCGGTACGGGTTGTCCGGCGGCAACCCGCCCGACAACCGCCCGTACAGGCCGGTGCACAGCAAGATCAGCCCGACCACGAGGCTGAACAGCACGTTCGGCATCCGGAACGCCAGCAGGTTCAGCGGCGAGTTCAGGATCGCCAGGTGCACCAGCCCGGAGAGCAGGAACAACGCCCCCACGAACGTCGTCACCGTGGACGCCTGCCTGCCGCCCCACGCCGCGCACCCGATCAGCACCGCGCCGGCCACCAGGGAGATCACCGACAGCAGCCCGTTGCTGGACAACCCCAGCACCACGTGCCCCCTGGTGGAGAAGAACTCCAGCCCGCGAGCCAGCCCGAGGATGCCGAACACCCACAACCCCAGTCCCAGCAGCACCGCGCCGACCCGGTGAACCGTGTGCACCGGATGCGGTTGAACCGTTCTCCCGCGTCTCATCACCCACCCCCGGAACCCGTGATTACGCTCTGCGGCTACCCGGTGTCCGAACCGGTTACACCGGGCTCCGCGCATCGCCCGGACGCCGGGTACCGCAGCGATGATCACCCGCCATACAGTGGTCGGCGCCGTGAAAGCGACCGATGCGGAGTGGCCGGACGATGAGCCGCGACAACAAGATCTTGCTGGCCGCGCTCGCCGCCGGTTCCGCGCTGGTGCCCGCCGTGCTCGTCCTGGCGCTGCGCTGGCCGCTGTGGGCCTGGCTGCTGATCGCCGCCGGGCTGCTCGCCTGCGTCGGCACCTACGCGCGGCGGCTGGTCCAGCTGCACCGGCAGCAGGAGCTTCGGGAGGCGCTGGTCGTGCAGCAGCAACGGCCCGCCGCGCCCGCGGAACCCGAGCCGGAACCGCCCCGGCAGCGCCTCGTGCGGGACGTCGCGCTGCCCAGCTCCGAGGACGACTACCGGTTCGTGTTCGGCGCGACGGTGTGGTGGCGGCGCCCGGCCGACGCGGTCGGCGTGGCGCACGAGAACCCGGCCGGACTGGCAGTCGACACCCTGCTGACCCGCGCCCGCGAGATCACCTCCGTCGAACATCCCGGCGGGGCCGACGTGGTGGCGCACAAGCTGGCGGGCGCGCTCGGCGCGGTGCAGCGCGACCAGCACGGGCACGTGGAGACCTGGGCCGCGGAGGTGACGCTGACGCTGCCCGAGGACGACACCGACCGGCTGCGCCGGCTCGCCGAGGTCCGCAAGGACGAGCAGCTGTGGCACCGGGAACGCGACCACGAGCGCAGCAAGCGCGCCTACCTCGGTGACGAAGTGCTGCGTGACACCGGCAGCGCCATCGTGTGGTGGCTGGCGCGCAACGAGAACGACGTGGAACGGGCCGCCGAGCTCATCGGCACCCTCGCCCAGTTGTCGGCGGCGGCCAACGGCACCGAGATCGCCGAGCAGTTCCGGCACCTGGTGCCCTCGTCCCGGCAGGCCCCGTTCCGCGACGGGCTGCCGTTCCAGCGCGACTCGTTGTCGTTCAGCGGCACCTTGGACTCCGGACAGTTCTTCTCCTACGGGCAGCTCTCCGCCGGTTCCGCCGCGGGCCTGCCCGAGGATGCCGAGCACAGCGCCATCGACCACGTGCACGGGCTGATCGACAAGCTCAGCCCGGAATCCGAGGACACCGACCGCACCCAGCTCGCCACCCGCTTGGCGGCCCTGTTCGACGGCGCGGGCCAGCAGGACTTCGCCGACGCCATCCGACGCCGCTACGGCAGGTTCGGCCACCCCGACGACGCCACGATCTCGCCCTGAGAACCCCTCAGCCGAGGCGTTCGTCCCGGTAGCACCAGGACCACGACTCGCCCGGTTCGAACGAGCGGATCACCGGGTGGCCGGAGTCGTGGAAGTGGGCCGTCGCGTGCTGCCTCGGGCTGGAGTCGCAGCAGCCGACGTGCCCGCATTCGGTGCACAGCCGCAGATGCGCCCACA
Organism: Saccharopolyspora sp. NFXS83; assembly: GCF_026241095.1. Lineage (GTDB taxonomy): Bacteria > Actinomycetota > Actinomycetes > Mycobacteriales > Pseudonocardiaceae > Saccharopolyspora_C. The sequence goes on from NZ_JAPFGB010000004.1 coordinate 257,388, forward strand.
CGTCCAGCCCCAGTCGCGCGCAGTCCTCGCACGCCGTCCGGGAACCCGGTTCGGGATCGCGTCCCGTCGCCTGTTGCAAGTGCTCGCATGCGGCCACCGGCCACCTCCCGCGCTCGTCGCCGGAACTCCTGCGGGAATTGTCCCGTCCCGGCGCGCTCGGTGGCGACCCCGCAAGCCCGGCGCCCCGATATGACCGGGAACACGCCCGCGGAGGCTTGAGCATGCCGCGACGGCCAGGTGTTTCGTCGATAGCGGCAGACCACCCGCCCCGCCGCGATCCCGGCCGAGGCAGACCGATCGGAGCACCGCATGACCACGCAGCTGGCCGACCCGCCGAGGCGGATCGACGCCGAGGAGTTCTTCGCGGACCCCGTGTTCGCCGGGGCGTCGATCTCGCCGGACGGAACGCGGCTCGCCTACCTGGCGCCGATGCACGGGCGGACCAACGTGTGGATCCGGGGCATCGACCAGCGGCACGAGGACGCGGTGTGCGTCACACACGACGCCCGGCGCGGCATCCACACCTACCACTGGACCGACGACCCTCGCTGGCTGCTCTACGAGCAGGACACCGACGGCAACGAGGACTGGCACCTCTACCGCGTCGACCTCGACGCGCCCGACGAACCGGCGGTCGACCTGACCCCGTTGCCGCCGGGATCGCGGATGCTCGGCGCGGAACCGATGAAGTCGGTCCCCGGCAGCGTGCTGGTCTCGATGAACCGGCGGCCGATGTTCTTCGACCTGTTCCGGATCGACGTCGCCACCGGCGAGACGACGACGCTGCTGGAACAACCCGACCCGAAGGGCGGCTACCTCGTCGACCGCGAAGCGCGGCCCGCCTTCTACTCGGCGCTGGCCGACGACGGAACCCACGAGTTCCACGCCGTCGACCCCGACACCGGCGACCTGCGCTTCCTGCGCCGCCAGGGCGGCCCGGAGCACCCGGTGGGCGTGCACCCGCAGCTGGTGACGCCCGACGGGCAGGGCCTGCTGGTCGGCGCCTACCAGGACTCCGACGACCTGCGGCTCGTCCGCATCGACCGCACGACCGGCGAGGAGACCGTGGTAGCGGCCGTGGACGGCCACAGCCTGTGCACCCTGGGTCCGGTCGGTCCCGGGCTGCCGCCCACCGTGTTCACCAGCAAGCGGACCGGGGAGGTCATCGCGGCCCGCTTCGTCGGCGACCGGCCGATCATCGAGGTGCTGGACCCGCACTTCGCCGAGGTGCACGCCGCGCTGTCCGAGCTCTCCGACGGCGTGCTGGGCTCGGTGTCCTCGGACGAGTCGGAGCAGCGCTGGGTCGTCTCCTTCATCCACGACCGCGAACCGGGAGCGACCTGGTTCTACGACCACGGCACCGGGGAGAGCAGGCTGCTGTTCCGCCCGTACCCGGAGCTCGATCCGGCCGAGCTGGCCCCGATGACGCCGGTCCACTTCCCGGCCCGCGACGGGCTGCCGCTGCACGGGTTCCTGACGCTGCCGGTCGGCGTCGAACCCGAGCGGCTTCCGCTGGTGCTGCTCGTGCACGGCGGGCCGTGGGCCCACGACACGTGGAGCTACGACCCGTCGGTGCAGTTCCTGGCCAACCGCGGCTACGCGGTGCTGCAGGTCAACTTCCGCGGCTCCACCGGCTACGGGAAGCGCCACCTCACCAGCGCGATCGGCGAGCTCGCGGGGAAGATGCACGACGACCTGATCGACGCCGCCGACTGGGCGGTGGAGCAGGGCTGCGCCCACCGCGACCGCATCGGCGTCTTCGGCGGTTCCTACGGCGGCTACGCGGCGCTCGTCGGCATCACCGTCACCCCCGACCGCTTCGCCGCCGCGGTGGACTACGTGGGCATCTCGAACCTGGCGAACTTCATGCGCACCCTGCCGCCGTTCGTCCGGCCGCACATGGCCAACAACTGGTACCGCTACGTCGGCGACCCCGCGGACCCCGCGCAGGAAGCGGACATGCTGGCCCGCTCCCCCATCGCGATGGTCGACCAGATCCGCACACCGCTGCTGGTCGCCCAAGGCGCCAACGACGTCCGCGTGGTCCAGGAGGAGTCCGACAACATCGTCGAGTCGCTGCGGGCCCGCGGCGTCCCCGTCGAATACCTCGTCGCCGAGGACGAGGGCCACGGCTTCGCCAACCCCGAGAACCAGTTCCGCCTGTACCGCGCGATCGAACGGCACTTCGCCGAGCACCTCTGACGAGCGCGGGCGCGAGGTCCCGCCGCCGACCCGCTGCGCAAGTCCTCCGGAGGCGTTCGTGGCTCAGCGGGGTCGGTGAGGCGCAGCAGTGCTCCGGCGTCCCTAGACTTCCGTCGGAGCCCAGCCGCCGGGAGGACGGAGACGCATGCACCTGTTCCCGGATCTGATGGTGCTGCTGGCGGTGGCGCTGGCGATCACCGCCCTCGCCCGCCGGTGGGGCCTGTCCGAACCGCTGGTGCTGGTGCTGGCCGGTCTCGCGCTGTCGTTCGTGCCCGGCGTGCCGGACTACTCGATCAACCCGGAGCTGATCCTCGTCCTGGTGCTGCCGCCGCTGCTGTACTCGGCGGCGCTGACCAGCTCCACGCTCGGATTCCGCGCCAACGCCCGCCCCATCGGCTCGCTGGCCCTGGGCGCCGTGCTCGTCACGACGGTCGTCACCGGACTGGTGGCGTGGTGGCTGGTGCCCGCGATGCCGCTGGGCGCCGCGCTCGTGCTGGGGGCGGTGGTGGCGCCGCCGGACGCGGTCGCGGCGACGTCCATCGGCCGCAGGCTCGGGTTGCCGCGCAAGGTGATGACGGTGCTCAGCGGCGAAAGCCTCGTCAACGACGCGACGGCGCTCACCGCCTACCGGGTCGCCGTGGCCACCGTGATCGGAACGGGGTACTCGCTGGCGGCGGGAGTGGGCGTGTTCCTGCTGGCCGCCGTCGGCGGGCTCGTCGTGGGCTTCGCGGTGGGCTGGGTGGTGCACCGGGTGCGGCAGGCGCTGTCGGACGGGGTGCTGGAGAGCGCGGCGGGCTTGCTGGTGCCGTTCGCGGCGTACCTGCTGGCCGAGGAGATCGGCGCGTCCGGAGTGCTCGCCGTGGTCGTCGCCGGTCTCTACCTGGGCCAGCGGTCACCGACGGGCAGCGCCTCGGTGCGGTTGCAGGACCGGGCGGTGTGGCTGTCCGCGGACACGCTGCTGGAAGCGCTGGTGTTCGCGCTCATCGGGCTCCAGCTGCGCGGCGTCACCGAAGGCGTGGCGGGGCAGCTGGGGCCGCTGGTGCTGGTCGGGCTCGCGCTGACCGCGACGGTCGTGCTGGTCCGGGCGCTGTGGGTGTTCACCACGATGCAGCTGCCGGAACTGCTGCTGCGCCGCGGCACCGCCCCGCCGTGGCGCTACGGAGCCGTGGTGTCCTGGGCCGGGATGCGCGGCGTGGTGTCGCTGGCCGCGGCGGCGGCGATCCCGCAGTTCACCTCCTCCGGCGCGATGTTCCCGCAGAGGCCTCAAGTGCTGTTCCTGGCGTTCTTCGTGACGCTGGCGACGCTGCTGCTGCACGGGGCCACGCTCCCGTGGGTGATCCGGGCGCTCGGCGTGCGCGGCCAGGAGAACTACACCGACGCGCTCGCCGAAGCGGAAGCCGCGCACAACGCGGCGCTCGCGGCGCGACGGCGGCTGGAAGAGCTGTCCGAAGACGAAGCGCCGCCGGAAGAGGTGACCGAACACCTGCGCCGGGCCGCGGAACGCCGCAGCAACCGGGCCTGGGAACGGCTCGGCCGCTCCGACGCGGAAGTGGGCGAAAGCCCCAGCGCCGCCTACCGCAGGCTGCGCGCGGAAATGCTCGCCGCGGAACGCGAGGTGTTCGTGCGCTTCCGCGACGAAGGCCGCATCGACGATGAGGTTCTACGCCGAGTCCTGCACGAACTCGACCTCGAAGATGTGATGTTGCAGAGGGAGTGACAACAGCAAAGCGCCCGAATACCGTTCCTCGCGGCCGAAGGGCGTGCCTGGATGCGCGAAGCGCATAGCCCACGTCGAAAAGCCGACCACCCGCGGGTTCTCAGCTGTCTTCTCGCTGCGGGATCTTTTTCCCGAGTGGCTCCGCCACGAGGGAAAAAGCTGTCCTCGCGAGAAGACAGCTGAGGTTCCGCCGCCTCACCACCAAAGCAGAACGAGCCCAGCCCCTCACTCCTCCAGGAAGCCGAGTTGGCCGGAGAGTTCCTTGGCTGCGACCTTCATGGCTCCGACTACCTCTCGCATGCGTTTGCGGGAGAAGCGGTACGAGGGGCCGGAGGCGCTGAGGGCGGCGACCACTTCGCCGTCGTGGCGGTGCACGGCGACCGCCGCCGCGTTCAAGCCCAGTTCGAGCTCTTCGTAGCTGGTGGCGTAGCCGTCGCGCACGATGAGCTGGAATCCGCCGCGCAGTTCGGCCGGGTCGGTGACGGTGCGCGGGGTGTACTGCGCGAGGTCGCCGTCCAGCAGCACGTCCTGGTCGTCGACGGGCGCGTGCGCCAGCAGCACCTTGCCGCTGGAGGTCGCGTGCAGCGGGGTGCGCTGACCGACCCAGTTGTGCGCCGTCACGGAAGCGGTGCCGCGGGCCTGGCTGATGTTGATCGCCACGTCGTCGTCGCGGACCGCGATGTTCACCGTCTCGCCGAGGTCGCCCGCGAGCGACTCGCAGAACGGGCGGCCCAGCCTGGACAGGTCCATCCGGTCGGTGGCGGCACCGGCGAGCCGGACCACGCCGAAGCCGATGACGTACTTGCCGCGCTCCCCGAGCTGTTCGACGAGCCCGCGCGAGACGAGCACGCTGACCAAGCGGGAGGCGGTGGACTTGTGCACGCCGAGCTCGACGGCGATTTCGGTGATCCCTGCTTCGCCGTGGCGTGCCAGGAGTTCCAGCACGCTCACCGCCCGGTCCACCGACTGCACTAGTGCGCCGGACCGTTCACCGTTGGGAGATCGTCCTGCGTTGACCACGGGTTCAACCGTATCCGTTGCGGGGAATTTTCCTCTCGAACCCTACACCGAGTTGCTGATTGCGCAACAATCGGACGGGTTTCGGTCTACGCCTTCCACCTGCGAAAATCCCGCGCGACCGACCGCCGCACCGCGAGTGATCACCCCCGCGAACATCCCGGTGCGCTGGGATTTCAACCCGATTCCCGGCGCCGGAAATCGGCATCGCCGCGAATTCTCGCGAAGTCGCATTCGATTTCGATCGACGTGAGCGGTACTCCGAGCACGAGCGCGGTACCGGTTCGCCCGCGCCGCCGCGGCAGGGGCGAATCCGGCAGGCGGGACATCAGCGCGGGAGTGCGTCGATCAGGAGGTCCGCCAGGTATCCGGCGAAGGATCCGCGCACCAGCAGGCGGTAGCCGGGTTCCGGGGTGAGCTGCCAGAGCACGGCCTGGGTGCGGCCGACGAGCGTCTGCGCGCAGCTGCCTGCGGCGAACGCGCGCGGGTGCAGGTCCAGCGAGCAGACCTGCTCCAGCACGTCCCGCGCGCGGGGCCCGGCGAGCCGCACGGTGGTGCGGTTCGCCGACACGTCCACCGCCGAACCGGCTCCGGCGGCCACGAGTCCACCGACGATGCCGTCGGCCGCACCGTCCGGGGCGATGATCAGCCACTCGTCCGGCCCGAGTCCCAGCACGGCCCGTTCCGGGGTACCGCGCACCTCGTTCACACCGCGCGGCACGGGGATTCCTACGGCCGCTTCGAGCCGGTCGAGCACGTCCGGCGCGGCGCGCAGGTTCACCTGGGCCAGGAACGGCTCCTCTGCGAGCAGCACCCCGCTGCGGGCGGTGTGCTCGGCGAGTTCGGCGGCGCGGGCCGCCAGCGGGCTGCGGCGCAGGTCCGCGGTGGCCGCCCCGGTGGTTCCCGGTTCAGCGGGGCTGGTGACCGTCACGGCGAGCTCCTTCCGGGTCGTAGAAGACGGGATCGGTGACCTCGACGGCGAGGTCGGCGTCGCCGATCGGCGCGTGCAGCACCTCGCCGACGCGGCGCCTGCCGTCGCGGACCAGCGCCAGCGCGAACGTGCGGCCCAGCGCCGCGCTGCGGTAGCTGGAGGTCACGTGCCCCAGCATCGGCACCGGCGGCGTCCGGGGAGCGTCGGACTCGACGAGCTGCGCGCCCTCCGGCAGCAGCGCGTCCCGGTCCACCGGCAGCAGCCCGACCAGCTGCTTGCGATCCGAGCGGGCGGTGTCGGGGCGGGTGAAGGAGCGGTCGCCGATGAAGCTCTTGCGCTTCGAGACCACCCAGTCCATGCCCAGGTCCAGCGGGGTGACCGTGCCGTCGGTGTCCTGCCCGACGATCACGAAGCCCTTCTCCGCGCGCAGCACGTGCATCGCCTCGGTGCCGTAGGGCGTGATGCCGAGGTCGGCGCCATCGGCGAACACCGCGTCCCACGCCGCCTGCCCGTACCAGGACGCCACGTTGATCTCGAACGCGAGCTCACCGGAGAACGAGATGCGGCTGATCCGCGCGGGAATCCCGTTGCGCAGCACCGCGTTCCGGAACTCCATGAAGCCGAACCCGGCAGCCGAGACGTCCAGCCCCGGCGCCACCCGCGCCAGCACCGCGCGGGAATCCGGCCCGGCCACGGCGATCGTGGCCCACTGCTCGGTCACCGAGGTGCAGTGCACCGACAGCTGCGGCCACTCGGTCTGCAGCCACTCCTCCAGCCAGTCCAGCACGGCCGCCGCGTTGCCGGTGGTGGTGCTCATCAAGTAGTGCTCGGGCGCCAGCCGCATGGTGACGCCGTCGTCGAACACCATGCCGTCGGCGGTGCACATCATGCCGTAGCGGGCCTTGCCGACGGCGAGCTTCGCGAATCCGTTGGTGTAGACGCGGTTGAGGAACTCCCCCGCGTCCGGCCCGATCACGTCGATCTTGCCGAGGGTGGTCGCGTCCATCATGGCCACCCCGGTGCGGGCGGCGGCGCACTCCCGCAGCACCGCCGCCGCCATGTCCTCGCCCGGCCTCAGGTAGTGGCGCGCGCGCTTCCACTGCCCGACGTCCTCGAACACCGCGCCCGCCCGCACGTGCCAGTCGTGCATCGGGGTGGTGCGCACCGGGTCGTGCAGCGCGCCGCGATCCCGCCCGGCCAGCAGTTCGAAGCGCATCGGCCGCGCCGGAGGGCGCGCCGCCGTGGTGCCCAGCGCCCCCGGCGAGCCGATGCCGAGCAGGGTGGCGAGCACGCCCAGTCCGAGCACGTTCGAAGTGGCGCCCTGATCGCTGCCGGTGCCGAGGGTCGTGTAGCGCTTGACGTGCTCCGGCGAGCGCAGTCCCGCATCGACGGCGCGGCGGACGTCGGCGACGGTGACATCCCGTTGCAGGTCGACGAAACTCGACCCCTCATCGCCCTGCACGATCCACAGCGGACGAACGCGGGACGGTTCCGGGTCGGCGTCGACCGGCGGGATCGGCGGTGCCGCGACGGGGAACCCGGTCGCGGTGGACGCGGCGGCACCGGCCTCGAATCCCTGCGCCAGGCAGTCCCGCACTCCGAACGAGCCGCGCGCAGCGCCCACCGCCGCATCCCCCTCCGGCACGAACGCGGAGATCGTGTCGTCCCAGACGAGCGGGCCGCGAGTCAGCTCCACCGCCGGATTCCACCCGCCGCCGACCGCGACCAGATCGCACTCCACCACGTCCACCGGCCCCACCGGCCGCCCCTGATCGTCGATGGCGGCCACCCGTGCCGCGGAGACCCGCCGCTCGCCGGAAGTGCCGATCACCGCCGCACCCGTCCGCACCGGCACTCCCGCGGCCCGGGCCCGAGCCAGCAGCGCAGCGGGCGGCTCGGGGCGCGCGTCCACCAGCAGCGGGACCGACGCGCCCGCCGCCACCAGGTCCAGCGCCGTCGCGTAGGCGCTGTCGCCGTTCGTGCCCACCACGGCGCGCTCACCGGGCAGCACCGCGAACCGCCGCAGGTAGCGGCGCAGCGCCCCGGCGAGCAGGACCCCGGGGCGGTCGTTGCCGGGGAAGGCGATGGGCCGCTCGCGGGCGCCGGTGGCCACCACCACCCGCTGCGCGCGCAGGTGCCACAGCCGTTGCCACGGAGGCCGCTGTTCCGGTGCGGAGTGCTCGGCGACCAGCAGGTACCCGTGGTCGTAGTGCCCGGCGACCGTCGCGCGGGTCAGCACGCGGGTCTCCGGCCGCGCGGCGAGCTCGCGGGCCGCGCGCGCGACCCAGTCCGCGCCCGGCAGCCCGTCGATCCGCTCGTCGCCGTCCAGCAGCGCGCCGCCGAGTTCGCGGTGGCGTTCCACCAGGAACACCCGGGCACCGCCCCGTCCGGCGGCCAGCGCCGCCGCGATGCCCGCAGGCCCCGCCCCGATCACCACCACGTCCGCGTGCCGGTACCGCTTCTCGCAGCGCGCCGCACCGCCCGGATCGGCCCGGCCCACGCCGGAGAGGCTCAGCGCGGCCAGCCCGTCGCGCAGTTCGACCTCGGTCGCGGGGACCATCGGTTCCGGGTCGTCGAGCACCTGCACCAACGCGTTCGGCTCGCCAGGATCCGCCGTGAGGACACCGCGCGGGCGGCCCAGGTACACCGACGGCGCCACCTCCAGGCGTCCGGCGGCCAGCAGGGCGGAAGCCAGCGTGTCGCCGGGATGTCCGCGCAACGGCACGCCGTCCACTACGCACTCGACGGTCCGGCCGCGGTCGACGCGCCCGCCGGAGGGCAGCCGGGTCATGGCGCGAACTCGTTCGTGACGGTGTCCCGGACGACGTCGAACCAGCGGCGGCAGCCGTCCGCGTGGACCCAGCGCTCCGCGTAGCCGCCGCGCTGGTTGGCCCGCACGAACAGGTAATCCGCCCACGCCGCGTCGTCCAGCGCGGCCGGGTCCGCCGGGTACGGGACCTGGGCCTGCCCGCCGTAGCGGAACTCGACCTCGTCCCGATTCCCGCACCAGGGACAGGGGATCAGCAACATCACACCCTCCGATCAGTGCGCGACGGCGGCGGCGCCGTGCTCGTCGATGAGCGCGCCGGTGCGGAACCGCTCCCACCCGTAGGGCTCGTTGAGCGGGTGCGGCGAGCCGGTCGCCACGGTGTGCGCGAACACCCGGCCGGCGGCGGGCGTGGCCTTGAACCCACCGGTGCCCCAGCCGCAGTTGACGTACAGCCCCTCGAACGGCGTCGGCCCGATGATCGGCGAGGCGTCCGGGGTGACGTCCACGACGCCCGCCCAGGTCCGGATCACGTGCGCCCGCGCGAAGATCGGGAACAGTTCCAGCGCCGCCGCCAGCTGCCGCTCGATCACCTGCACCGACCCGCGCTGCCCGTAGCCGTTGTAGGAGTCGATGCCCGCGCCGAGCACCAGCTCCCCCTTGTGCGCCTGGCTGCAGTAGACGTGCACGTGGTTGGACATCACCACGCACGGGTGCACCGGCTCCAGCAGTTCGGAGACCAACGCCTGCAACGGGTGGCTCTGCAAGGGGATCCGCCACCCGAGGGTGTCGGTGAGCTCGCTGGTGCGGCCCGCGGCGGCCAGCCCGACCCGGCCCGCGGCGATGTCCCCGCGCGAGGTCCGCACCCCGGTGACCCGCTCGCCGTCGGTGACGAATCCGGTGACTTCGCACCGCTCGATCAAGTCCACGCCGAGCTCGCTCGCCCGCGTCGCGAGCGCCCACGCCACGTGGTCGTGCTTCGCGATGCCCGCCCGCGCCTGCCAGGTCGCGCCCAGCACCCGGTAACGCCGGTCCGGGGACACGTCGAGGATCGGGCACAGCGCGGCGACCTCGTCCGGGCCGACGAACTCCGCGTCGATCCCGTTGAGCCCGTTGGCGAACGCGCGGCGCCGCGCGTCGCGCACCTCCTGCTCGGTGTGCACGAGGTTGAGCACTCCGCGCTGGCTGAGCAGGAAGTCGTAGTCCAGTTCGGCGGGCCACCGCTCCCACAGGTCCAGGGCGTGCCCGTAGAGCGCGGCGCTCTCGTCGAGCAGGTAGTTGGAGCGGATGATCGTGGTGTTGCGGGCCATGTTCCCGCCCGCCAGCCAGCCGCGTTCCAGCACCGCCACGTCCCGGATCCCGTGCTCGGCGGCCAGGTAGTACGCGGTCGCCAGCCCGTGCCCGCCGGCGCCGACGATCACCACGTCGTAGGAGCGCTCCGGTTCCGCCGAGCGCCACAGCCGGGCAGGCGGATCCGGCAGCCGCTCGGCTCGCGGCGCGATGCCGCGGGAAGCGCGGGAAGGGCGGGATCGCATCTGATCACCCACTCGGCGAGGAACGCCTGAAGTCCTGATGCAGCCGAGGCTAACCACGCACGGTCACACCAACAACCGGGATCCGCCGCACGCACCCGGCAGATCGAGAAAAGCCGATCATTCCAACGAAATTCGCCCTCTCGTGTGCTTGACGCGTCCCCGCGCGCAAGCGCACTGTTGCGTCCAACGCAGCCAGTTGTGAGCAGCGCAACAACCCTGCGGGGGCCGCCGCGGGGACTCCGGCCGGGCGCGCTCGGACGAGATGCGTTGATCGAACCGAATTCTCCGGGGCAGCGGCCCCGGCATCAGCGTCGTGAGCCAGGGGGCGGCACATGGGCGGCAGGGCACGAATCCTGATCGTGGGAGCGGGCATCGTCGGCTGCTCCACGGCGTACCACCTCGCGCGAGCCGGGATCACCGACGTGCTCGTCGTGGACCAGGGCCCGCTGTTCGCGACCGGCGGATCCTCCTCGCACGCACCGGGATTGGTCTTCCAGACCAACAATTCCGAGCTGCTGACCCGGTTGGCGTCCTACACGGTCGAGCGGTTCACCTCCGACTCCCTCGACGGCGCCCCGTGCTTCCACCAGGTCGGCGGCATCGAGGTCGCCACCACCGCTCGGCGCTGGGACGACCTCAAGCGCAAGCGCGGCCTGGCCGCCGCGTGGGGCGTGCCCGCCGAGCTGATCGGCCCGCGCGAGGTCGCCGACCGCATCCCGCAGGTCGAGCACTCCCGAATCTTCGGCGGCTTGCACGTCGCGAGCGACGGCATCGCCAAACCCGTCCGGGCGGCGGAGGCGATGGCGCGGGAGGCGACCCGGCTCGGCGTGCGGTTCGAGGGGCGCACCGAGGTGACCGGCTTCGACGTGTCCGAGGGCAGGGTCCGCGCGGTCCGCACCAGCGGCGGCACCGTGGAAGTGGAGGCGGTGCTGTGCTGCGCGGGCATCTGGGGCCCGAAGATCGGCGCGCTCGCCGGGGTGTCCGTCCCGGTCCAGCCGCTGGCGCACCAGTACGCGGTGACCAGCCCCATCGCCGGGCTCGGCGCCGCGAAGGAGCACGGCGGCGAGGAGGTGGCGCAGCCGCTGCTGCGGCACCAGGACGCCTCGATGTACTTCCGGCAGATCCACGACCGCTACGGCATCGGCTCCTACCAGCACCGGGCGATCCCGGTGCGCGCCGAGGAACTGGCACCGACCGCCGTTGGCGACGGGTCGGAGGCGCCGTCGGGCGGCGGCGCCTGGGCGGGCATGGCCTCGGTGCACCCGTTCACCCCGCAGGACTTCAAGCAGCCGTGGGACGACGCGTGCGAGCTGCTGCCCGCGCTGGAGCGGGCCGAGGTCGCCGAGGGCATGAACGGGCTGTTCCTGTTCACCTCCGACGGGATGCCGGTGCTGGGCCCGTCGCGGGAGGTCGCCGGGTTCTGGGTCGCGGAGGCCGTGTGGATCACCCACGCGGCCGGGGTGGGCCGGGCGATGGCCGAGTGGATGGCCGACGGCTCCCCCGGCATCGACCTGCGCGCCGCCGACCTGCGCCGCTTCGAGGACTTCGCGCACAGCCCCGCCTACGTGGCCGAGCGCAGCGCGCAGAGCTTCCGCGAGGTCTACGACGTCGTGCACCCGCAGCAGCCCCCGCTGCACCCGCGACCGCTGCGCACCTCGCCGTTCCACGAGCGGGAGGAACGGCTCGGCGCGCTGTTCCTGGAGGCCAACGGCTGGGAACGGCCACACTGGTACCGGTCCAACGAATCCTTGGTCGACGGGCGGGAAATCGTCGTCCCCGGCGAGTGGGCCGGTCGCTACTCCTCTCCGATCGCCGCCGCCGAGCACCAGGCCGCCCGCGAGGGCGTGGCGATGTTCGACATGACCTCGCTGGCCCGCGCCGAGGTGAGCGGACGCGGCGCGCTGGACCTCCTGGACCGGCTCACCACCGGCAAGCTGGACCGGGCACCCGGCTACGTCACCTACACGCTGATGTTGGAGCACACCGGCGGAATCCGGGGCGACATCACCGTGGCCCGGTTGTCGGAGACCGAATTCCAGGTCGGGTGCAACGGCCCGCGCGACGTCGCCTGGCTGCGCGCGCACGCCGACGACACCACCTCGGTCCGCGACATCACCGGCGGCACCTGCTGCATCGGCCTGTGGGGGCCGAACGCCCGCGCGGTGCTCGCCCCGCTGGCCGACGTCGACGTGTCGCACGAGGCGTTCCGGTTCTTCCACGCGAAGCGCCTGTTCGTCGGCGAAGTGCCGGTCGTCGCGCTGCGGCTGTCCTACGTGGGCGAACTGGGCTGGGAGCTCTACACCTCGGCCGAGTTCGGCGGGCGGCTCTGGGACCTGCTGACCGCCCAAGGCGCCGCGCACGGGATCTTCCCCGCCGGCCGCGCCGCGTTCAACGGGATGCGGTTGGAGAAGGGCTACCGCGCGTGGGGCGCGGACATGTGGAGCGAGCACGACCCCGACGAGGCGGGGCTCGCGTTCGCCGTCAAACCCGACAAGGGAGATTTCGTCGGCCGCGACGCCCTGCTGCGGCGCCGCGAACGACCGGTGCGGCGGCGGTTGTGCTGCCTGCACGTCACCGACGGCACGGTGCTGATGGGCGCCGAGCCGGTGTTCCCCGAGACCGGGCGCGACGCGGTCGGTTTCACCACCAGCGCGGGATACGGCCACAGCGCGGGCATGAGCCTCGCGTACGCCTGGCTGCCCGCCGACCTGGCCGAACCGGGCACCTCGCTGCGGGTGTCCTACTTCGACCGCCGACATCCCACCACGGTCGTCGCCGACCCGGTGTTCGACCCCGACATGGCTCGCATGCGCCGCTGAGCGCCCCCGTTCACCCGCATCGCGATACCCGAAGTGCACACGCCCACCCGGCTCACCGCCGAGGTGCGCCGCCGCGCACCCCGACCGGGCCGGACAGACCACCCACCGCAAAGGAGCCCCCTGATGGCAGTGAATCCGAACCCCGGAATTCTGCAGTACTCCCGGCTGCGCAAGTCGCCGTTCTTCCACGCCTCCCGGCAGCACGGCGTGAGCCTCTACAGCGTCTACAACCACACCTACCACCCACGGCACTACGGCGACCCGGTGGCGGAGTACTGGGCGCTGCTGGAGGGGGTGACGCTCTGGGATGTCGGCGTGGAGCGGCAGGTGGAGATCACCGGACCGGACGCGTTCGAGTTCACCAACATGCTGGTGCCGCGCGACCTCACCAAGTGCAAGGTCGGGCAGTGCAAGTACGTGTTCGTCACCGCCGAGGACGGCGGCATCATCAACGACCCCGTGCTGCTGCGCTTGGGGGAGAACCACTTCTGGCTCTCGCTCGCCGACAGCGACGTGCTGCTGTGGGCGAAGGGACTGGCCCACGGCCTGGGCATGGACGTGCGCATTCACGAACCCGACGTGGGGCCGGTGCAGGTGCAGGGGCCGAAGTCGCGGGACGTGATGGTCGACCTGTTCGGCGAGTCCATCTTGGACGTTCCCTACTACTACGCGGTGGACCGCGAGCTCAACGGGATGCAGGTGGTCGTCTCCCGCACCGGGTACACCGCCGAGCTGGGCTACGAGATCTACCTGCACAACGCGACCCGCGACGGCGTGAAGCTGTGGGAGACGATCTGGGAGGCGGGCCGCCCGCACGGCATGCAAGTCATCGGGCCGTGCCACATCCGCCGCATCGAAGCGGGAATCCTGTCGTGGGGCTGCGACATCACCTACGAGACGAACCCGTTCGAGGCGGGCTACGGCTTCGAGAAGACGTGGATGGTGGATCTGGAGCAGGACGCCGACTTCATCGGCAAGGAGGCGCTGACCCGGATCAAGACCGAAGGCGTGGCGCGCAAGCTCGTCGGGGTGCGCATGGGCGGGCCGGGCATCGGCTCGTTCAACGACGGCAGCATGATCGAACCGTTCGACGTGCACGACCCGCACGGCCTGCGCATCGGCGAGGTCACCTCCGCCTGCCACTCCCCCAGGCTGGACAGCAACATCGGCTTCGCCATGGTCCCGGTGGCCTACCAGGAACCGGGCACCGAGCTGGTGGTGCACACCCAGCACGGCCCGCAGGACGCGATCGTCGTGGAGAAGCCGTTCCACGACCCGAACAAGGACATCCCGAAGCACCTCGAACGCACGGCCTCGGCGTGAGCGGGCGGGGGTCGAGCTGATGGACACCAGCACTCAGCGGCTGCAGGAGATGTTGTGCCGCAGCAGGTTCGAGGTGCTGCCGGTGCGCGGCGCGGCGGAGCGGGCGGCGGTGCTGCCCGCCGGCAGCGCCGTCACCGTCACCGCTTCCGCCGCGAAGGGCCCCGACGCGACGATGGACGTCGCTGCCCGGCTGGCGGAATCCGGACTGCACGTGGTGCCGCACCTGGCGGCGCGCTCCATCCCGGACCGGGCGCGGCTGGCCGAACTGCTGGACCGCGCGGCGGCGCTGGGCAGCGACGAGGTCTTCGTCGTCGCGGGCGATTCCCCGGTTCCCGCCGGGGAATTCCCGGACGCGCTCGCGCTGCTGCGGACGATGGAGGAGCTGGGCCGCAGGCCGGGCAAGGTCGGCATCACCGGCTACCCGGAACGGCACGCGTTCCTGTCCGACGCCGCCACGATCCGGGCCATGGCGGACAAGGCGCGCTACGCGGACTACGTGGTCTCGCAGATCTGCTACGACCCGCGGCGCATCGCCGACTGGCTCGGCGAGGTCCGCGCGCGCGGCGTGCTGCTGCCCGTGCACATCGGCCTGCCCGGTGCGGTGGACGTGACGAAGCTGCTGCGGATGTCGATGAAGATCGGCCTCGGCGAGTCGTTGCGGTTCCTGCGCAAGCAGCACGGCCTGGTCACCAGGCTGCTCGCGCCGTACACGCCGGACGCCCTGGTCGACGGGCTCTGGCCGCACCTGGACGAGCCCGCTCCGGGCATCGCCGGGTGGCACCTGTTCACGTTCAACGAACTCGACCGGACCGTCCAGTGGCGCGACGACGCCCTCGCCCGGATCCAGGAGGTTCCCGCATGACCATCCCGTCCGACCTGGACATCTCCCGAGCCGCGGCGCTCCGTCCGATCGACGAGATCGCCGCGCAGCTCGACATCGGCCCGCACCTGCTGGAACCGTACGGCAGGCAGGTGGCGAAGGTGTCCCTCGACGCGATCGAGGAGCTCACCGACCGCCCGGCGGCCAAGTACGTCCTCGTCTCCGCCGTGACGCCCACCCCGCTGGGCGAGGGGAAGACGACCACGACCGTCGGGCTCGGGCAGGCGCTGCGACTGCTGGGGCACCGCTCGGCGGTGGCGATCCGGCAGCCGTCGATGGGGCCGACGTTCGGCATCAAGGGCGGTGCCGCCGGCGGCGGCTACAGCCAGGTGGTGCCGATGGAGGCGCTCAACCTGCACCTGACCGGCGACATGCACGCGGTGACCGCGGCGCACAACCTGCTCTCGGCGATGCTGGACAACCACCTGCACAAGGGCAACGCGCTCGACATCGACCCGCAGCGGATCACGTGGCGCCGGGTGCTCGACGTCAACGATCGGGACCTGCGCTCCATCGTGACCGGCCTGGGCGGGCCCGCCGACGGCGCGCCGCGCCAGACCGGGTTCGACATCACCGCCGCCAGCGAGGTGATGGCGGTGCTGGCGCTGTCGAACTCGCTGCACGACATGCGCCGCAGGCTGGGGCGCATCGTCGTCGGCTACGCCCGCGACGGCTCCCCGGTCACCGCGGAGCAGCTGCGCGCGGCGGGCGCGATGACGGTGCTGCTGCGGGAGGCGATCAAGCCGAACCTGATGCAGACCACGGAGAACACTCCGGTGTTCGTGCACGCCGGACCGTTCGGCAACATCGCGCACGGCAACTCCTCGGTGGTGGCCGACCGCATCGCCGGGCGCTGCTCGGACTACGTGGTGACCGAGGCCGGGTTCGGCGCGGACATGGGCGCGGAGCGGTTCTTCAACATCAAGTGCCGCACCTCGGGACTGCGCCCGGACGCGGCGGTGCTGGTGGCGACGGTGCGCGCGTTGAAGGCGCACTCCGGCAACCACCGGATCGTGGCGGGCCGCCCGCTGCCGCCGGAGCTGCTGGCGGAGAACCCCGACGACGTGCGGGCCGGCGCCGACAACCTGCGCAAGCAGATCGAGAACATCCGGCTGCACGGGGTTTCGCCGGTGGTGGCGGTCAACGCGTTCCCCACCGACCACCCGTCCGAGCACGCGGCGATCCGCGAGGTCGCCGAGGCCGCGGGCGCTCGGGTCGCGGTGAGCAGCCACTTCCTCGACGGCGGCAAGGGCGCGAAGGAACTGGCTGAGGCCGTGGTGGAGGCCGCGTCGGAACCGAGCCGGTTCCAGCTGCTGTACCCGGATTCGGCGGACCTGCGCACGAAGATCGACGTGGTGGCTCGGCGGGTGTACGGCGCCGACGGCGTGTCCTACACCCCGGCCGCGGCCCGCTCGCTGCGGGACTACGAGGCGAACGGGTTCGGCACGTTGCCGGTGTGCATCGCGAAGACGCACCTGTCGCTGAGCTCGGATCCGACGCTGCTGGGCGCTCCGACCGGCTGGACCTTGCCGGTGCGGGAGGTGCGGGCTTCGGTCGGAGCCGGGTTCGTGTACCCGATCTGCGGTGACATGCGCACCATGCCCGGCTTGGGGTCGCATCCGGCGGCGGAGCGCATCGACATCGACGAGCACGGTCAGGTCGTGGGGCTGAGTTGACCGATCTCGACGTGAGCGTGCGGGACTTCCTCGACGAGGTGGCCGCGCCGACGCCGTCCGCCACCGGCGGCGTCGTCGGCGCGGTCACCGTCGCCGCCGCGGCCGGGCTGCTCGCGATGACGGCCCGGTTGCGCCGCGACGCGGCGCGGGCGGCTCGGGCGGAGGCGCTGCGGCAGCGGGCGACGGAGCTGGCGGTCGCGGATTCCGATGCCTACCGAGGCGTTCTGGCCGCCCAGCGCCGCGGCCAGGACGATCCGGGCCGGGCCGCAGCGCTGGCGGAGGCGCTGATCGAAGCGGCGGGGCCGCCCAGCGCGCTGGCCGCGCTCGCGGAACAGGTCGCCGCGCTCGCCGCCGAGGTCGCGGCCGAGGCGACGCCCGCACTGCGGGGCGACGCGCACACCGCCGCCGCGCTGGCCGCGGCCTGCGCCCGCGGCGCGGCGATCCTGGCGCGGATCAACCTCACCGCCGCGAACGCGGACCAGGGCGCGGCCGACGAGGCCGACGCCCACGCCGCGGAAGCCGCCCGCCACTCCCCCTGATCACCGCGAGGTGATCGGGAGCCGTGGGCGCCGTGGACGATCATGTCGGGCGAGGCACCTCGGGCTCGAGCCGGGCGCACCTCGACGCGCGCCGGCTACCGGAGGTGGCACCAGTGGTCGCTTGGACGAAGGCCAGGTGCGGGCCGCTCGACCGGGTGACGTCGAGCCGGTCGGGCGCGGGGCTCGCTCCGGGAGGAGTCAGCGGGTGGGTGCGAGCAGCAGGCCGGTGAGGCCGTCGGTCAAGGCGACGCCGACCAGGTCCCAGTCGGCCGGAGCGCCGGTCTCGGCGGCTGCGCGCTCCTGCTCGGCGCAGGTGTGCAGGACCGCGAGCCGAGCCGTTTCGCGGCGGATCGCGGCGATCTTCGGCGGCAGCTCGGGCTTGTGCCCGGCCAGCGCCTCGTCGGCCGCGCGCAGCAGCGGTTCCATCTCGGGCGCCCGCATCGGGTTGTCGCGCAGGACCGGATCGGTGGCCAGTTGCGCGGTGAACCGCGCGCACCAGCTCGGGTTGCCCAGGCTCGCCAGGTGCTCGACGTAGGGCAGCACCAGGCAGGCCACGTGGTCGCGCGGGTCGTCGGAGCCGCTCGCCGCGTCGAGCAGTTCCCGGGTGCGCCGGGTGATCGGCTCGCTGTGGGCGTCGCTGAGGGCGCGCAGCAGGTCCTCGCGGGTGCCGACGTGGTAGGCCAGCGCGGAGTTGTTGGCCTGCCCTGCGGCTTCGACGATCTGCCGGTTGGACACCTCGGAGAGCCCGCGCTCGGCGAACAGGCGCTCGGCGGTGCGCAGCAGCAGCGCCCGCGTGGCGTCGGCCTGCTCGCGCCGGGCGCCGGTTCCTCGACCGTGCCTGCTGGGCACCGTTTCCGCGTCCACGACGGTCATCGTCTCACCACCGCACCGGCGCTCCGCCGAGCCCACTCGCGACGGGCCTGCTCGGTGCGCTCTCGGCCCGGTTCTCGTGAGCGACCACCGGGCCGCCGGTGCCGCGGTCCTCGTCCGCCATCGATCGCTCATTAAGAAATACATCTGACTTAAATGCTAGCGTGACTTCAAGTCGGCCGCCCGCGCAGCGCAGCGGCGGACACGGGGTGGACCAGCGCCGGAGGAGGAGCCGTGCAGATCGAGATCGACGAGGACAGGTGCATCGGAGCGGGCCAGTGCGTGCTGGCCGCCGAGGACGTGTTCGACCAGCGCGACGAGGACGGCGTCGTGGTGCTGCTCGACGACTCCCCCGCCCCGGAGCGGCACGAGGCCGCCCGCCAAGCCGCGGCCCTGTGCCCGGCGGCGGCCATCGCACTGCGGGAGGACTGAGAGGAGTCCACCGAGGACCGAAATCAGTCCTCGGTGGACCACTGCAATCAGCGGCACCGCCGGGATCGTCCGACGGCGCTCAGCGGCGCAGCGCCGAACTAGCCCCGGGTTTCTTCGTCGAGCCAGGACAGGTAGGCGGGATTCCCGCCAACGATCGGGGTGGCGATGATCTCGGGAACGTCGTAGGTGTGGTGCGCCTGGAGGTGCGCGATCAGCGCGTCGATCCGGGCCGCGGAGGTCTTGACCTGCAACTGCCACTCGGGGTCGTCCTGCACCGCTCCGTCCCAGCGGTAGAAGCTGCGGATCGGCACCACCTGCACGCAGGCCCCGGCCCGCGCCTCGACGATGCCCCGGGCGAGTTCCGCCGCCGCCGCTTCGGAATCCGTGGTCGTCACGACCTGCACGTAGTCAGCCATGACCCCGAGGCTATCGGCAGCACCCGGCCGCTTCGACGAAAACGGCCCCTCAGCCCGACAAGCCCAGCCGCAGGTGCTCGATGTGGTAGACGGCTTCGTCGAGCAGCTGGGCGACGTGGTCGTCGTAGAGGCTGTAGACGACGCTGCGCCCGGTGCGGCTGCCGCTGACCAGGCCCAGCGAACGCAGCAGTCGCAGCTGGTGGGACACGGCCGAGGCCTCCATGCCGACGGCCTCGGCGAGTTCGCCGACGGGCCGCGCGCCTTGGCGCAGTTCGCTGAGGATCAGCAGCCGGGACGGCGCGGCCAGCGCCTGCAGGGTCTCGGCCACCGAAGACGCCGAGACCGCGTCCAGCTTGGCGGCGGGCGCGACGCCCTCGACTCCATGACCCATGCGCGCAGTGTAGCCACGTCTCCACCTGAACACCTGCACATCTGAACAGTCATTCATGTACCTTGTGGGCGCCGCACCCCCGCTCCCGAGGAACCGCGATGACCACGCTCACCGACCGCCCCGCACCCGCCGAACGGGCCGCACCGCGCCGCCGGGGTCTGCTCGCCCTGCCCGAGAGCCGCTGGGCGGGAGCCGCACTGCTGGCCTTCCTGCTCGGACTCGCGGTGGACCTCGGCGGCGGACCGGACTGGGCCTCCTGGGCGCTCTACCTGCTCTGCTACGCCACCGGCGGCTGGGAACCGGCCTGGGCGGGACTGCGGGCGCTGCGCGAGCGCACGCTGGACGTGGACCTGCTGATGATCGTCGCGGCGATCGGCGCCGCGAGCATCGGCCAGGTGCGCGACGGCGGATTGCTCATCGTCATCTTCGCGACCTCCGGGGCCCTGGAGGCCTACGCCACCGCACGCACCGAGGACTCCGTGCGCGGCCTGCTGGACCTGGCGCCGGAAACCGCGGTGCGGGTCCGCGACGGCGTGGAGCGGACCGTGCCCGCCGCCGACCTGATCGTCGGCGACGAGATCCTGGTGCGCCCCGGTGAACGCGTCGGCGCCGACGGCGAGGTGCTCGACGGCCGTACCGAGATCGACGAGGCCACGATCACCGGCGAGCCGATGCCCGCCGCGAAGACCCCCGGCGACGAGGTGTTCGCCGGCACCCTCAACGGCTCCGGCGCGCTGCGGGTGCGCGTCGCGCGGGACGCCTCGGAATCGGTGATCGCGCGCATCGTGGCGCTGGTGGCGGAGGCGAGCGAGGCGAAGGCCCCGACCCAGCTGTTCATCGAGAAGGTCGAGCAGCGCTACTCGATGGGCATCGTGCTCGCGACGCTCGCCGTGTTCGGCGTCCCGCTGCTGTTCGGGGAGGCCGTGTCGGACGCGCTGCTGCGCGCCATGACGTTCATGATCGTCGCTTCGCCGTGCGCGGTGGTGCTGGCGACGATGCCGCCGCTGCTGTCGGCGATCGCGAACGCGGGCAGGCGCGGGGTGCTGGTGAAATCGGCGGTGGTGCTGGAACGCCTCGCCGACGTCGAGCGGGTGGCGCTGGACAAGACGGGCACGCTCACCGAGGGGGTGCCGGTGGTCGCCGAGATCCACCCCGAATCCGGGCACGGCGCGGACGAGGTGCTGGCGCTGGCGGCGGGCGCGGAGCACCGCAGCGAGCACCCGCTGGGACGGGCCGTGGTCACCGCCGCCCGCGAACGCGGCCTGCCGATCCCGGACGCCGCGAACTTCCGCGCCGAACCGGGGCGGGGCGTGACCGCGCTCGTCGCGGGACGGCGGATCGAGGTGCGCGGCCCCGAACAGCGGTCCGAGCGCGTGGCCGCCGTGGAGTCCGCCGGGCGCACCGCCGTGGTGGTGCTCGCCGACGGAGTCGTCGCGGGCGTGCTCGGCCTCACCGACCGGATCCGGCCGGACGCCGCGGCGGCCGTGCGGTCGCTGCGGGATCTGACCGGGGCCGAACCCGTGCTGCTCACCGGCGACAACGAACTCGCCGCCCGGCGCATCGCGGCCGAGGTGGGGATCCGGGAGGTGCGGGCGGGGCTGCTTCCGGAGCAGAAGGTCGCCGCCGTGCGGGAACTCGGCGCGCGCACGCTGATGCTGGGCGACGGGATCAACGACGCTCCCGCGCTGGCCGCCGCGCACACCGGTGCGGCGATGGGCGGGGCGGGCGCCGACCTCACCTTGGAGACCGCCGACGTGGTGATCGTGCGCGACGAGCTGGCGGCCGTCGCCAAGCTCGTCGACCTGTCCCGGCGGGCGCGGCGCCTGGTCCGGCAGAACCTGGTCATCGCGGCCTCGTTCATCGCGGTCCTCGTGGCGTGGGACCTGGTCGGCGATCTGCCGCTGCCGCTGGGCGTCGCCGGGCACGAGGGGTCCACCGTGCTGGTCGGCCTCAACGGGCTGCGCCTGCTGCGCTCCCGCGCGTGGCGCTGATCACTTCCGGCGGCCGTCGAGCCGGATTCGGTTGTGGGACAAGGAAGAGCGCGACCGCGCCGGAGCGTTGCTCCCGCAGATCACGTCCGCATCGGCGATGATGATGTTTGCCGCCGCCCCGGATGGAAACCCCGAGGCCGGTGCACGACCACACCGAACCGGAGGAGGACCGTGAGCGCCGAGGACGACGGCCGCAACGACCGAACCGAGGAGCAGGGATCCGGCTCCCCGGCCGAACGGGTCACGCTGGGCCTGATCACCGACCCGGACATGCCCGAGCGGGTGGCCCGGCACCTCGCCGACGAACTCCCCAGGCACCTCGACGACGAGCTGCGGGAGTGGACGGTCGAAGTGGACGTGGACCCGATGACCGCGGGCAGGCACGGCACCCGCGACATCCTCCGCGCCACGCGCGACCGGATGGATCACCGCCACTGGGACTACGCGATCACGCTGACCGACCTCCCGGTGCGGGCCAACCATCGACCGGTGGTGGCCGACGCGAACATCGGCGAGCACGTCGCGGTGGTGTCGATACCCGCGCTCGGCGGCACGCAGCCGTACCGGCGTTCCCGGCAGGTCGTGCTGCAACTGGCCGACGAGCTCACCGGCCGGGAAGGCGGGGCCGACCACCGGTACGGGCTGGACAGCAAGCTCACCGAGCTGGTCGCCCCGATCCGCCGCGAGCGCGCGCAGCACGACGACGACAACGAGGTCGACATCCGCTACACGGCCACCCGGACCCGTGGCCGGCTGCGCCTGCTCAGCGGGATGGTGCGCACCAACCAGCCGTGGCGGCTGGTGTTCGGGCTGCGCAACGCGCTGGCCGCGGCGGTGGCCACCAGCGCGTTCGGCTTGTCCTCCAGCACCATCTGGCAGATCGGAGATCAGCTCGGCGCCGAGCGCCAGATCATCGCGGCGCTGGGCTCGGTGATCATCCTGGTGGGCTGGCTGATCGCGGCGCACGGCCTGTGGGAGAAGCGCTGGGACAACAGCATGCGGGACCCGGAACAGGCGCTGCTGTACAACACCTCAACGGTGCTCACGCTGACGATCGGCGTGGGCTTCATGTACGCCGGGCTGTTCGTGATCAACCTGCTGGTCGCGCTGTTCCTCGTCCCGCCGAACCTGCTGGCGAGCACGCTGGGGCATGCCGCGGACTTCAGCCGCTACCTGACGCTGGCCTGGGGGTTCACGACGATGGGCATCGTCGCGGGCGCGCTGGGATCCAGCCTCGAATCGGACGCGGCGGTTCGGCAGGCCGCCTACGGCTATCGCGAGGAACAGCGCCGCCGCGAAAGCGAGGCCGAGTGAGCGGCCACCCGGAAATGCGATGACCGCCATTCTCCTGGGCGAAAATCGGGTGACGAGTGCGCTTTCCACGTTCGCAGAACATCGATCGCACATCGGACGGCACCGGAAGGCCCACCGAGTTTTTGCTGATCGGATGACAGCCGACCGGGCCGCCGCGCGCCTCCCGACCGGCACTGAAACCGCCACCACCTGCACGTCCGCTCGACCACCGCCGCCCGCCGGTCGAGCGCACTAGGCTGTTCGCCCGAAATGGGCGACGAGCGAATGAGTCACACATAGTTGTGTCACACAACCTTCCAGTTAGCCTCGCAAAGGAACTCGAAGCGGACTGAAAGGTGCTCAGGTGACCAGCACGCACGAGCAGTGGGACATCGTTTCCGGAGTCGGGATCACCGCCCTCGCCGTGGCGGAAGGCCGCGCCGCCGAATCGGCCCGCGAGGACCGGCTGATCAACGACCCGTACGCCCGAGCCCTGGTGGACGCCGCCGACGCGCCCCAGCTCGCCAGCAGCGAAGCCCAAGAGCTGATGCGCGGCCTGGTGTCGGACTACATGGGCGTGCGGACCCGGTTCTTCGACGAGTTCTTCCTGCGCGCCGCCGCGGGCGGGTGCGGCCAGGCCGTGATCCTCGCGTCCGGCCTGGACACCCGCGCGTTCCGGCTGGACTGGCCGAGCGGGCTGCGGATCTTCGAGGTCGACCAGGCGAAGGTGCTGGAGTTCAAGGACCAGACCCTCGACTCGATCGGCGCGAAGCCCACCGCCGAGCGGCACGCCATCTCCGCCGACCTGCGCGACGACTGGGCGGGCGCGCTCCAGGAAGCCGGATTCGACACCTCGGTGCCCACGGCCTGGCTCGCCGAAGGCCTGCTGCCCTACCTCCCCGCGGAAGCCGAGGCCCAGCTGCTGGAGACCATCCACGCGTTCTCCGCACCGGGCAGCCGCCTGTCCATCGAGCACATCGCGGGCGACCGCAGCCACATGGTGGGCGACGAGATCCAGCAGGTCTCCGAGCAATGGGGCATCGACCTGCCCTCGCTGTTCAGCATCGAGGACCGCCCCGACCCCGGCGACGTGCTCACCGGCAAGGGCTGGACCGTGCGCCGCGACCCCGGCTTGGAGATCGCCGCGGGTTACGGCAGGAAGTTCATCGGCTTCCACGAGAAGTTCCACGAAGTGAGCCAGATGCTCACCGCACGCCTGGAATCCTGAAGCCTCGCACCACGACGTCGCCCGCCGAGTCCACTTCGGACCGACGGGCGACGTGCGTTGGCACCGCAACGGCGAGACCGAATCCTCGCGGCCGAAGGCCGTGCCCGGATGCGCGAAGCGCGTGGCCCACGCCGAAAAGCCGCTCACTGGCGGGTTCTCCACTCGTGGCCGAACCACTCAGGAAGAGGATCCCGCAGCCAGGCACCACGCCAACCACACGACCGAACCGGGGAAGCCCCTCAAACCCGAGGCCCCACCCCAGCTCTGAATCCGACCCGATCAGCGCACGACGAGGACCGGGCAGCGGGCGTGGTGGACGAGCTTGAGGGCGACGGAGCCGACCATCATGCCGGTGAAGGCGCCGTGGCCCTTGTTGCCGACCACCATCATGTCCGCCTGCGGGGAGAGCCCCACCAGTTCGTCGATGACGTGCCCGCGGACGAGGCGGGGCCGGATGTCCACCTTCGGGAACTCCGCCTTCACTGCTTCTGTCGTCTCGTCGAGCAGTGTGCGGGCGCGCTGTTCGAGCTCGGTGTCCGGGGTGGGCAGCCGGTAGCCGAACTGGACCGGCTGGTGCCACACCGTGATGGCGTGGACCAGTCCGCCCACCTTCATGACGTACTCGGCGGCCCAGCGCAGCGCCCGCTTGGACTCCTCGGACCCGTCGATACCTGCTACCACGGTCTGCGGCATGATCGCGTTCCTCTCGATCGCGGCCGGAAACCTTGATCGTATGGCACCGGGGCGGGCCGTGCCACCGTCCTAGGACTCCTTATTGCTGGTCCACGGCCTGCACTCGGATCACGGCGGCGCCCTCTTCGTCGGAGGCGGCGAGGTCGACCTCGGCGCTGATGCCCCAGTCGTGGTCCCCGGCCGGGTCGGCGAAGATCTGCCGCACCAGCCAGCGCTCCGACTCCTCGGTGATCATCAACATCGCGGGTCCGCGCGCGTCGGCGTCAGTGCCGATCTCGTCGTACTCGGCGAAGTAGCCGTCCAGCGCCTCCGCCCACGCCTCGGCGCCGAACTCGGGGTCGAGTTCGCCCAGCGGCGTGGTCCAGCGGCGGGCGGCGAGCTCGACGCGGCGGAACAGCGCGTTGCGCACCTGCACCCGGAACGCGCGCTTGTTCTGCGTGACGCGGGCCGGGCCCTCGTCGACCGGGGTGGCCTCGGCGGTGGGCTCGGCGCCGGGGTTGCGCAGCCGCTCCCACTCGTCGAGCAGGCTGGAGTCGACCTGGCGCACCAGTTCGCCGAGCCATTCGATGAGGTCGGTGAGCTCTTCGGTCTTCGCGTCGGCGGGCACCGTGTGGCGCAGCGCCTTGTAGACGTCGGCGAGGTAGCGCAGCACGAGGCCTTCGGAGCGGGCCAGGCCGTAGTGGTTGACGAACTCGACGAAGTTCATGGCCCGTTCGAACATGTCGCGGGCCACCGACTTCGGCGACAGCTCGTGCTCGGCGACCCACGGGTGCCCCTTGCGGTACATCTCGTAGGCCGCTTCGAGGATGTCCTGCAGCGGCTTCGGGTAGGTGACGTCCTCGAGCAGTTCCATCCGCTCGTCGTACTCGATGCCGTCGGCCTTCATCTGCGCCACGGCCTCGCCGCGCGCCTTGAACTGCTGCGCGGACAGCACCTGCCTCGGGTTGTCCAACGTGGACTCGATGATGGAGAGCACGTCCAGCGGATAGCTCGGCGAGTCCACGTCGAGCAGTTCGATCGCGGCCAGCGCGAACGGCGACAGCGGCTGGTTGAGGGCGAAGTCGAACTGCAGGTCCACGGTCAGCCGCACCTGACGGCCCTGCGCGTCGGGCTCGTCGAGCTGCTCCACCACGTCCGCGGCCAGCAGCGCGCGGTAGATCGCGATGGCGCGCAGGATGTGCCTGCGCTGCGCCGGGCGGTCCTCGTGGTTCTCGGTGAGCAGGTGCTTCATCGCCGCGAACGCGTCGCCGGGCCGGTTGATCACGTTGAGCAGCATGGAGTGGCTGACCTGGAAGCTGGAGACCAGCGGTTCCGGTTCGGCCTCGACGAGCTTGTCGAAGGTCTTCTCGCTCCACGACACGAAGCCCTCGGGCGCCTGCTTGCGCACCACCTTGCGCCGCTTCTTCGGGTCCTCCCCCGCCTTGGCCAGCGCCTTCTCGTTCTCGATCACGTGCTCCGGGGCCTGCACCACCACGTAGCCCGCGGTGTCGTAGCCCGCGCGGCCGGCGCGACCGGCGATCTGGTGGAACTCGCGCGCCTTCAAGTGCCGGGTGCGGACCCCGTCGTACTTGGTCAGCCCGGTCAGCAGCACGGTGCGGATCGGCACGTTGATGCCGACGCCGAGCGTGTCCGTACCGCAGATGATCTTCAGCAGGCCTGCCTGGGCGAGCTGTTCCACGAGCCGCCGGTACTTCGGCAGCATCCCCGCGTGGTGCACTCCGATGCCGTGGCGCACCAACCGCGACAAGGTCTTGCCGAACCCGGCGGTGAACCGGAAGTCCCCGATCGCCTCGGCGATCTTGTTCCGCTGCTCGCGGGAGGCGACGTTCACGCTCATCAGGCCCTGCGCCTGCTCCATCGCGGACGCCTGGTTGAAGTACACGACGTAGACGGGAGCCTGGTTGCCGCCCAGGAGCTCCTCGATCGTCTCGTGCAGCGGGGTGAGCGCGTAGCGGTACGTCAGCGGAATCGGCCGCTCCGCGGAGCTCACCACGGCCGTCGACCGGCCGGTGCGCGCCACCAGGTCCTTCTCGAACCGGGCGACGTCGCCCAGCGTCGCCGACATCAGCACGAACTGCGCCTGCGGCAGTTCCAGCAGCGGCACCTGCCAGGCCCAGCCGCGCTCCGGCTCGGCGTAGAAGTGGAACTCGTCCATCACGACCTGGCCCACGTCGGCCTGCTCGCCGTCGCGCAGCGCCAAGTTCGCCAGGATCTCGGCGGTGCAGCAGATGATCGGCGCGTCCGCGTTCACGCTGCTGTCGCCGGTCATCATGCCCACGTTCTCGGCGCCGAAGACGTCGACCAGCGCGAAGAACTTCTCCGAGACCAGCGCCTTGATCGGCGCCGTGTAGTAGCTGCGCTTCCCCCCGGCCAGCGCGGTGAAGTGCGCACCGGTGGCGACCAGGCTCTTGCCCGAGCCGGTGGGGGTGCTGAGGATGACGTTGGCCCCGGTCACCACCTCCATCAGCGCCTCCTCCTGCGCCGGGTAGAGCTCGATGCCCTGCCCCGTCGTCCAGGTGGTGAAGGCGTCGAGCAGGACGTCGGGGTCAGGTGCGCTGGGGAGGTGGTCCGTGAGCTTCATGGCCCTCGAATCGTCCCTGGCGCGCTCGTGCGCACCTCAGCCGGGGTCCGGTGCGGGTTCGAGGGAGGACGACATGGGCCATCCGAGCCACCGGAACTCACTCCATCGAGTGAAAGGCGGCGGGCCGGGGCTGGATCGGTCCGGTGGGGATCATCGACACTGTGCGCATGCCGGAGCGACAGGTGCGATTCGTCGGCGGACCGCTGGACGGGCGCGAACAGGGATTGCGCGATTCCGAGGCGGTGCACGGCCGACTGCTCCGCCACGTCCACCTGCACGACGGCCCCAAGATCGAAACCTGCTACCGCCTCCACTACGCGCCGGACTCGGGCTGGGAATACCACTTCAACGGCCACTGATCAGAGCGCCGAAGCCCGCCTGTCTTGCGGCCGAAGGCCGTGCAGTGAGCGGCGAAGCCACGCCTGCCTTGCGGCGCAGCCGTGCTTGTATGCGCGCCAGCGCATAGCCCACGTCGAAAAGCCGCTCACCCGCGGGTTCGCAGCGGCTTCCTCGCGAGGACAGCTTTTCCCTCGGGGCGGAGCCACTCGGGAAAAAGATCCCGCAGCGAGGAAGCCGCTGAGGCTCCGCCACCTGCCCCCAGAGCAAAACGAGCCGTGGAATCAGTTGGGACGTGAGTCACAAGAGACCGGCCGTTTCAGGGGGGTTCCGAGTCCTACCATCGGTTCCCATGGCGCCCTCTGACCGGCTCTCGACGACGAGCAGCCCCCGGCCCAGCCTCAGCCTGGGCGGCGAATTCCCCGAGCCCACGCACCGGCAGTGGCTCGATCAGGTGGAGAAGGTCCTGCGCAGGACCGGCCGCATCGCGGAAGGTGATCCGGCCCCCGACGATCCGTCCGAGCTGCTCGCGACGCGGACCTACGACGGGGTCGCGGTCCGCCCGCTGTACTCCGCCGGCGAGGACGCGCCCGGCTCGGGGCTGCCGGGCTTCGCCCCGTTCGTGCGGGGCAGCAGGCCGCAGGGCTCGGCCGCGGAGGGCTGGGACGTGCGCCAGTCGCACGGGAACCCGGACGCGACCGCGACGAACCGGGAGGTCCTGGCCGACCTGTACGGCGGCGTCACCTCGCTGGTGCTGCGGCTCGGCGAGGGCGGGATCGCCGTGGATTCGCTGCCGGACGTGCTCAACGGCGTGCACCTGGACATGATCGGCGTGGTGCTGGACGCGGGCGAGCAGGCCACGAGCGCCGCCTCTGCCTTCCTGGAGATCGCCGCCGAGCAGGGCGTGGCGCCGAGCGCGCTGCGCGGCAACCTCGGCGCCGACCCGCTGGGCGTGCAGGCGCGCACGGGGCGCGAGACCGGCCCGGAGCAGGCCGTGGAGCTGGCGAAGCGCTGCGCCGCCGACCACCCCGGACTGCGGGCGATCACCGTGGACGCGTTGCCGTACCACGACGCGGGCGGCTCGGACGGTGAAGAGCTCGGCGCCTCGCTGGCCGCGGGCGTCACCTACCTGCGCTGGCTGACCGAGGCCGGGTTGGACGTGGACACCGCGTGCGGCCTGCTGGAGTTCCGCTACGCGGCGACCGCCGACCAGTTCCTCACCATCGCGAAGCTGCGCGCCGCGCGCCGCGTGTGGGAGCAGGTCGCGCGCCGCTGCGGTGCCGCGGAACCGGCGCGGGCGCAGCACCAGCACGCGGTGACCTCCTCGGCGATGCTGACGCGGCGCGACCCGTGGGTGAACATGCTGCGCGCGACGATCGCGACGTTCGCCGCCGGTGCGGGCGGGGCGCAGGCGGTGACGGTGCAGCCGTTCGACGCGGCGATCGGCTCGCCGGACGAGTTCTCCCGCCGCGTCGCCCGCAACACGCAGGCGCTGCTGCTCGACGAGTCGCACCTGGCGCAGGTCATCGACCCTGCCGGGGGTTCCTGGTACGTGGAGACGCTGACCGATGAGCTGGCGAACGCCGCGTGGGCGTGGTTCCAGGAGATCGAGCGCGCGGGCGGGCTGCCGGAGGCGTTGCGCTCCGGGTTGGTCGCCGACCGGCTCGCCGCGACCTGGCAGCGGCGCAAGACCGCGGTGGCCGACCGCTCCGACCCGATCACCGGGGTGAGCGAGTTCCCGAACCTCGACGAACGTCCCCTGCAGCGCGAACCCGCGCCGGAACCGCCTTCGGGCGGGCTGCCCAGGGTGCGCTACGCGGAGGAGTTCGAGGCGCTGCGCGACGCCGCCGACGCCCAGCCGCAGCGACCGGAGGTCTTCCTCGCCACGCTGGGTCCGCTGGCCACCTACACCGCGCGGGCCTCGTTCGCCCGGAACCTGTTCGCCGCCGGTGGGCTGGCGGCGACCGAGGCGGGGCCGACGGAGTCCACTTCGGACGTCCTCGCCGCCTACGCCGAGCACCCCGCTCCGGTGGTGTGCATGTGCTCGGCGGACAAGGTCTACGCCGAGCGCGCCGCCGAGACGGTGCAGGCGCTCAAGGAGGCGGGCGCGAAAAGCGTGCTGCTGGCCGGAAAACCCGGCCGAGGACCGGACGATGTGGACGGTCACGTGTTCGACGGTTGCGACGCGATCCAGGTTCTGCGCGCGGCGCACCGCACGTTGGGAGTCGAGTGATGAACCACAGCATCCCGAACTTCGCCGACGTCCCGCTGGACCGGGACGCGGCCGAGGGCGACGCGAACTGGGACTCGGCGGTCCTGTCGGCCACCGGCAAGGAAGCCGACGCCCTGGTGTGGGAAGCGCCCGAGGGCATCGGGGTGAAGCCGCTCTACACCGCGGCCGACACCGAGGACCTGGACTTCCTGGGCACCAAGCCGGGCATCGCGCCGTTCCTGCGCGGCCCGTACCCGACGATGTACGTCAACCAGCCGTGGACGGTGCGCCAGTACGCGGGTTTCTCCACGGCCGCCGCATCGAACGCGTTCTACCGCCGCAACCTCGCCGCCGGGCAGAAAGGCCTGTCGGTGGCGTTCGACCTGGCCACCCACCGCGGCTACGACTCCGACCACCCCCGGGTGTCCGGTGACGTGGGCATGGCCGGGGTGGCGATCGACTCGATCTACGACATGCGCCAGCTGTTCGACGGCATCCCGCTGGACAAGATGAGCGTGTCGATGACCATGAACGGCGCCGTGCTGCCGGTGATGGCGCTCTACATCGTCGCCGCCGAAGAGCAGGGCGTGGCGCCGGAGAAGCTCGCGGGGACCATCCAGAACGACATCCTCAAGGAGTTCATGGTCCGCAACACCTACATCTACCCGCCGCAGCCGTCGATGCGGATCATCTCGGACATCTTCGCCTACACCTCGCAGAAGATGCCGAAGTTCAACTCGATCTCCATCTCCGGCTACCACATCCAGGAGGCCGGGGCGACGGCCGATCTGGAGCTGGCCTACACCCTCGCCGACGGCGTGGAGTACCTGCGCGCGGGCAAGCAGGCCGGACTGGACATCGACGCGTTCGCACCCCGGTTGTCGTTCTTCTGGGGCATCGGGATGAACTTCGCGATGGAGGTCGCGAAGCTGCGCGCCGCCCGGTTGCTGTGGGCGAAGCTGGTGAAGACCTTCGGGCCGCAGAACGCGAAATCCCTGTCGCTGCGCACCCATTCGCAGACGTCCGGCTGGTCGCTGACCGCGCAGGACGTCTACAACAACGTGGCCCGCACCTGCGTGGAGGCGATGGCCGCGACCCAGGGCCACACCCAGTCGCTGCACACCAACGCGCTCGACGAGGCGCTGGCGCTGCCCACGGACTTCTCCGCGCGCATCGCCCGCAACACGCAGCTGGTGCTGCAGCAGGAATCCGGCACGACGCGCGTCATCGACCCGTGGGGCGGCAGCCACTACATCGAGCGGCTCACCCAGGACCTCGCCGAACGCGCGTGGGCGCACATCACCGAGGTCGAGGACGCGGGCGGCATGGCCCAGGCCATCGACGCCGGCATCCCGAAGCTGCGAGTGGAGGAGGCCGCCGCGCGCACCCAGGCGCGCATCGACTCCGGGCGCCAGCCGCTGATCGGCATCAACAAGTACCGCTTCGACGGCGACGAGCAGATCGAGGTCCTCAAGGTCGACAACGCCGAGGTCCGCGCCGAGCAGCTGGACAAGCTGCGGCGGCTGCGGGAGGAGCGCGACGAGGCCGCCTGCCAGGACGCGTTGCGCCGCCTCACCGGTGCCGCCGAGGCCTCGATGTCCGAGGAGCGCCCCAACGACCTCGACCACAACCTGCTCACCCTCGCGGTGGACGCGGCCCGCGCGAAGGCCACCGTCGGGGAGATCTCCGACGCGATGGAGAAGGTCTTCGGCCGCCACGCCGGGCAGATCCGTACGATCTCCGGCGTGTACCGGGAGGAATCGGGGCCGTCGGAGTCCTTGGAGCGCGCCCGCGAAGTCGTGGAGCGCTTCGCCGAGGACGAAGGCCGCCGCCCCCGGATCCTGGTCGCGAAGATGGGCCAGGACGGCCACGACCGGGGCCAGAAGGTGATCGCCACCGCGTTCGCCGACCTCGGTTTCGACGTGGACGTGGGCCCGCTGTTCCAGACGCCCGCCGAGGTGGCGCGTCAAGCCGCCGAGTCCGACGTGCACATCGTCGGGGTGTCGTCGCTGGCCGCCGGGCACCTCACGCTGGTGCCCGCGCTGCGCGACGAGCTCGCCGCGGTGGGCCGCGAGGACATCATGGTGGTCGTCGGCGGCGTCATCCCGCCAGCGGACTTCGACGCGCTGCGCGAAGCGGGCGCGAGCGCGATCTTCCCTCCAGGCACGGTGATCGCCGACGCGGCGCTCGGCCTGCTCGAGGAACTCCGGTCCCGGCTCGAACTCGACTGAGGAGTCACCGCATGGTTTCTGTCTTGTCAGCGGCGAAGCCGATGAGCAGTGACCACGCACGCAGCCGGACCACCGGCGGGGTCTCAGCTGCTTCCTCGCGAGAACAGCGATTTCGTGGTGCAGGGACCTACATGAGAAATCGATCCCGCAGCGAGGAAGCAGCTGAGGTTCCGCTGAACGACCCGCTACGCAGCCCACCCCGCAAGGACTTTTGATGCCGCGCGAGATCGACGTCGAGGACTACGCCAAGGGCGTGCTGGAGGGTTCCCGCACGAAGTTGGCGCAGGCGATCACGCTGGTCGAGTCGACCAAACCGGCGCACCGGGCGAAAGCGCAGGAGCTGCTGGTCGAGCTGCTCCCGCGCAGCGGCGGGGCGCACCGGGTGGGCATCACCGGTGTGCCCGGCGTCGGCAAGTCCACGTTCATCGAGTCGCTGGGCACCTCGCTGACCGCCGCCGGGCACCGGGTGGCGGTGCTGGCGGTGGACCCGTCCTCGACCCGCACCGGCGGCAGCATCCTCGGCGACAAGACGCGGATGGCCACGCTGTCGGCTGATCCGGCAGCGTTCGTGCGGCCGTCACCGTCGGCGGGCACGCTCGGCGGCGTCGCGCGGGCCACCCGCGAGACGATCGTGCTGATGGAGGCCGCCGGGTTCGACGTGGTGCTGGTGGAGACCGTCGGCGTCGGCCAGTCCGAGGTGACGGTGGCAGGGATGGTCGACTGCTTCCTGCTGCTGACGCTGGCGCGGACCGGGGATCAGTTGCAGGGCATCAAGAAGGGCGTCCTGGAGCTCGCCGACCTGGTAGCGGTCAACAAGGCCGACGGTCCGCACGAGATGGACGCGCGCAAGGCGGCCCGCGAACTGCGCGGCGCGCTGCGGCTGCTCACGCCGGTCAGCGCCTCGTGGACGCCGCCCGTGGTGACGTGCAGCGGGCTCACCGGCACCGGGCTGGACTCGCTGTGGGAGCAGATCGAGCAGCACCGCGCCACGCTCACCGACACCGGCGAACTCGCCGACAAGCGCAGCCGCCAGCAGGTCGAGTGGACCTGGGCGCTGGTCCGCGACCAGCTGATGGCGGAGCTCGTCACCCACCCCGAGGTGCGCGGGATCGTCGACGAGGTCGAATCCCACGTCCGCGCGGGCGAACTCACCGCCTCCCTGGCGGCGGAGCGGCTGCTGCGCGCGTTCCGCGCCCGCTGACCGGCGCCCGCAGCCCGGTTCGCTGGAACCGCCCGGGGCGTTCGAGGATCGTGAACCGCATGTCCGCATGGATCATCGAGGCCGAGCCGGTCGGCGGCGCGGGAATCGACGCGGCGATCTGGGAGTACGTCGCCGAGGTCGGTCGGCGTCTCCTGGGGCGTCCGGCGACCGACGCGGAGCTGCGGGCGGTGCTCGATCGCGATCCGCACGGCGACCTGGCCCCACCGCGGGGAGCGTTCCTCGTCGCGCGGGACGACGACGGCGATCTCATCGGATGCGTCGGCGCGCGGTTGCT
This sequence comes from Saccharopolyspora sp. NFXS83, assembly GCF_026241095.1. Classification (GTDB taxonomy): domain Bacteria; phylum Actinomycetota; class Actinomycetes; order Mycobacteriales; family Pseudonocardiaceae; genus Saccharopolyspora_C. The sequence goes on from NZ_JAPFGB010000004.1 coordinate 290,964, forward strand.
GGACGACCTCCCCGCGACCGCGGAGCTCAAGCGCATGTACGTACGCCCCGCGCACCGCGGTGTCGGCCTGGGCCGTGCGCTGCTGGTGGCCGCCGAGCGGTCCGCCGCGGACCTGGGCGCGACGCGGATCGTCCTCGACACCAGGACGGAGCTCGTCGAGGCGCGGACCCTCTACGGCGCCCACGGCTACCGGGAAACGGCGCCCCGCAACAGCCACGGCGATGCGGAGCACTGGTACGCGAAGACCCTCCGCTGAGCGGCCCCGAACGCCCTCGCCGAACACCGGTCCGCGGCCGGGGCATTCGGGGAGCTCGGCTGCTCCGGATGGCCGGTTTTCCGGCCTTTTCGGGAGGTTTCGACCGTGCCGGGGTGTCCGGAGGCGGTACACCGTTCTCGGGCACTCGCTTCGGAGGTCGGGATGACCGAGGAGATCCGCAACGTCTTCACCGGAACCGCGCGCAACGTGGTGCAGGTGGGGAAGGTCCACGGGGACGTGCACTTCCACCAGCGGGCGGCGCCGGAGATCCCGGTGCCACGGCAGTTGCCGGCGGGCGTCACGCACTTCACCGATCGCGAGACCAGCCTGGGCGCGCTGGATTCCTGGCTGGCCGAGCCCGCCGAGTCCGCCGCGCCGACCTGGCTGATCGTCGGTTCCGGAGGTGTCGGGAAGACTTCGCTGGCCGCCTGCTGGGCGCACCGGGTGCGGGACCGGTTCCCCGACGGCGACCTGTACGTGGACCTGCGCGGCCACCACGTCGACCGCAGGCGGGACGCGAGCGAGGCGCTCGACGAGATGTTGCGCGCGCTGGGCGTCCCGAGCGATCGGCTGCCCGTGGACGCCGCCGCGAAATCTTCGATGTACCGGACGCTGCTCACCGGCCGCCATATGCTGATCGTGCTCGACAACGCCGCCACCGCCGAGCAGGTCCGCCCGCTGCTGCCCGGTTCCGCGCCCTGCCGGGTGCTGGTCACCAGCCGTAACCGGTTGACGAGCCTGACGGCCAGGGAAGGAGCCACCCGGATGTCGCTGGACGTGCTGCCACCGGACCGCGCGATCGAACTGCTCCGCAAGGCCGCAGGCGCCGACCGGGTCGACGCGGAACCCGACGCCGTGGTCGCACTCGCCCGGTACTGCGGATTCCTGCCACTAGCGCTGCGCATCGCCGCCGAACGGCTCGTCGCCGGGTCGCACCTGCGGGTCGCCGAGCTCGTCGAGGAGCTGGCCGACGAACGCGAACGGCTGGACGCGCTGACCGTCGAGGAGGACGAGTTCACCACGGTGCGGGCGGTCTTCTCCTGGTCCTACCGCTCGCTGCCAGCGGACGCGGCGCGCCTGTTCCGGCTGCTCGGGCTCGCGGAGAGCCCCGACATCGGCTTGGACGCCGCGACGGCGCTGAGCGGACTGCCGCGCACCAAGACCCGTCGGTCGCTGGACTCCCTCGTCGGCGCGCACCTGCTCGACGAGCACCGGGCGCAGCGCTACCGCTTCCACGACCTGCTCGGCCTCTACGCCGCCGAATGCGCGCGGCACGACGAGAGCGAGGCGGAGCGCGACGCTGCCGTGCGCAGGCTGCTGTCCTGGTACCTGCACGCGACGATCGCCGCGTCCTGGCAGGCCGCGCCGAGCTTCACCCGGATCCCGATGGACGCGCCCGACTCCCCCGGCTCGATTCCGGAATTCGCCGATCGCCCGGCCGCGCTGCACTTCTACGACGAGGAGCGCGAGAACCTGAAGGCCGCGGTCCGGCAGGCGTCGGCACGCGGGGAGCACGTCTTCGGCTGGCAGCTGCCGGTGGCGATGTTCGCCTTCATGCTGTCGCGGCGGCCGGTGGCCGACTGGCTGGAGACGCACCGCGTCGGGCTCGCGTCCGCCCGCGCGCTCGGCGACGAGCTCGCCGAGGCGTGGCTGCTGACCAGCGACGCCATCGCGTGGGGAACGGTGCACGAACACCAGAAGGCGCTGGCGGAGCTGGAGCGCGCGGTCTCGCTGTGGGAGCGGGTCGGCCCGGAGTGGGCGCACGCGTGGGCACTGCGCGACCTCGGCAGCGCGTACTACGGGCTGGGCCGCGACGCGGAGGCCGACGAGACGTTGGAGCGCGCCTTCGCCATGCACGTCGCGCTGGGCGACGAGTGGGGTGAGGCCACCGCGTTGAGCGCGCTGGCCAAAGCGGAGTGCCGCCTCGGGCAGTTCGACGAGGCGATCCCGCACCTGCAGCGAGCCATCGAGATCCGCCGCTCGCACGGCGACCGCCGCAACGAGGCCAGCTGCTTGAGCGAGATCGGCCTGGTGCTGGGTGCGATGGGCAGCACCGACGAGGCCGCCGACCACCTCGAACAGGCGCTGGTGCTGCACCAGGAGACCGAGTACGGCTACGGCGAGGCCCTGGACCGCGAGCGGCTCGCCGACCTCTACGAGCGCACCGGACGCCCCGAACAGGCCCGCGAGCAGCGCCGGACCGCGGCGCGGCTCTACGACGAACTCGGCGTCCCGCACGAACTCGCCGGTTGACGCCCGCGAGCGATGACCTCCCAGCCGGAGCCCGCCGGGGGCAACGGCGAAGGCGCCAACCTGGCCCCGCGCGACGGCGCCGAACTCGGCAAGGCCATCGCCGCGCACCCGGACGACGCCGAAGCCGCCCTCACCGAGCACGAGCAGGCCATGTTCGCCCGCAGCGCCGAAGCCGCCGTCGAACGCGACGAACTCCACGAGCTCATGTTCGGCGCAGGCGCACCCCACGACCTGGTCGCGGCGTTCACCGACCTCGAACGGACTCCGTGAACGCCCGCCCGGTCCGCGAGGCCGGTGCGGTGGCGGACAATGCGGGAATGGATCTCAGCGTGGACCCCGATTCCGGGGTGAGCCCGTTCGAACAGGTGCGGTCCGGGATAGCGGAGCGGATCAACTCCGGTGCGCTGCCCGTCGGCGCGAAGCTGCCGACCGTGCGGGGGCTGGCGGCGGAGGTGGGCATCGCCGCGAACACCGCCGCGAAGGCGTACCGCGAGCTGGAGCAGGCCGGGCTCATCGAGACCCGCGGGCGCGCGGGCACGTTCGTCAGCGCCGCCGGGGACCGCAGCGCCCAGCGCGCCGCCGACGCCGCCGCGGAGTACGCCCGCGCCACCCGCGACCTCGGCATCCCGCCGCAGGAAGCGCTGGGGCTCGTCCGCGCCGCGCTGGGGCTGCCGCAGAGCTGACGGTGCCCCGGCCGCTTCCGCTGCTCGCGGCCGATGCCGCCGCCCGCCGAGGTGATCCGGTGGGCGCCCGCGTGGTGAGGCGGCACTCGTTGCCACCCGACGCACGGGCGTGAGACGTTGGTCGTGAGCCCGACGACGTGGCTCCCGGACGAGGGGTGCCGTACCCGGTGTGCGACAAGACGGCCCGGAGGAGTCCGTGATGTCGTGGATCGTTCTCGTTCTTTCCGGTGTGCTCGAAGCCGTCTGGGCGACGGCGCTGGGCAAGTCCGAAGGCCTCAGCAGGCTCGGCCCGTCGGTGGTCTTCTTCGCCGCGTTGGCCGCGAGCATGGCGGGCCTCGCCTACGCGATGCGCGACCTCCCCGTCGGCACGTCCTACGCGGTGTGGGTGGGCATCGGCGCGGTGCTCACCGTCGCCTACGCGATGGCCGCCGGAGATGAGTCGGTGTCGGTGCTCAAGGTCCTGTTCCTCGCGGCGATCGTCGGCGGCGTCATCGGCCTCAAGCTCATCCACTGAGCCGCCCTCGCCGGTGACCACCCCGCTCACCGATACCTCCTGCGGGGGATCCGCGCGGGTTCTCAGCGGTTTCCTCGCGAGGCCGCCGAGAACCCGCCGCGTTCGAACGGCGCCCTCAGAGCCGGGCGACGAGTTCGCGCAGCGGGTCGGCGAGGTCGGGGTGGTCTCCCATGTCGACGCGGTGCAGGGCGCGGGACGCGACGTAGCGCAGCGCGGTGCGGCCGTCGTCGGTGTCGAGCACGTCGGCGAACGTGTCGTGCACCTTCGCCGCGACCGGCGGGACGAGCAGGCTGTAGCAGTACAGCGAGGCCGCGTCCGTGCCCGCCGGGCCGCGCCCCCACAGCTCCCAGTCGAGCAGGCCGAAGCGCGGGCGCACCAGGTTCGCCCAGTGCAGGTCGCCGTGCACCGTGTCCCAGTGCTCGATGTCCAGGTCGTGGCCGAGCTTGTCGCGCACGGCCTGCTGGATGTCCGGTTCGTCGTTGCGCAGCCGCAGCGTCGGCACCACCCGAATCGTGTCCAGCGCGGCGCGCAGCTCGGCCCACCAGCCGTCGGAGAGGTCCGGTTCCTCGCGCAGCACGTCGGTATCCGAGCAGCGCTGCCCCGGCACGAAGGTCATCAGCTCGGCGCGCTGCCGCCGCGTCTCCGCGAGCTCCCACTCCACCAGGCCGAGGACTCGTGGTTTGCGCACGCCGGTGATCGCGTTGGAGTCGGCGTTGCCGGTCCACCAGTCCCCTTCGGCCCACTGGATCTCCTCCGACACCACGCGCAGCCAGCGCGGGCCGTCGGGGCTGAGCACGGCCGCGCCGATGGAGCGCTGCCGCCAGCCGAGCACCGGCTCGCCGACCACGCGCACCGCGAAGTGCTCGGCGGCCCGGTCCAGGTTCTGCCGCATCCACGCGGCGAACATCTCGTCGGCTTCGTCGTTCGGAATCTCGTTCGGTGCCACCACCCGATCATGTGCCATCGGTCCCCGGCCCGCTCATCTCGGTCCCGGTTGCACCGCCTTCCGGAGTGGCCTTCGCCGGATCCACCCAGACCAGCCGAGGCCGGATGTGCGCACCGATGCGGAAATCCACAATGGACTTCTCGGCGGTGGCCGCACTGCGGCGCCCCCCGCGTTCGACCGAGACCACCTCGACCCGGTCGGGCAGCGCCATTCCCCACGCGGCCACGCGCCCGTCCGCCCGGAGCCCGTACTCCTGGACGACGGCGAACAGCCCTGCGGGCAGCCTCTACCTGGAGGAGCGCGAGCAGGTTCGGATGTGCACCTTGCGGTTCGGGGCCCTCACTGAAATCGCGCTCTCCCAAGGCGACTCGAACGATGCGATCATGAAAGCGCTCAGCAATGACGAGTGATCGCAGAAAGGAGCCGACCATGCGGGTGGATCCGTTAACGAACGCCGAGTGGCGCAAGAGCAGCTTCTCCGGTGGCGGCAACGGTGGCGGCGGGCAGTGCGTGGAGGCTGCCGCCTTGCCCGACGGGCGGGTGGCGGTGCGCAACAGCAAGCGCCCCGAGGACGGCGCCGTCCTGTTCACCCGCGCGGAAATGCTCGCGTGGGTGCAGGGCGTCAAGGCCGGGGAGTTCGACGACCTCACCTGAGCCCGCCCGGGATCCCTGAGTCCGCCCGCGAGCTCAGCCTCCGGCGGCGAGTCCGCGCATGGTGGCGATCTCGTCGGTCTGGGTCACCAGGACGTCCTGGGCCATCTCGTGCAACTGCTCGTCGCGGCCGGTGGCGAGCACGTCGGTGGCCATCGCGACCGCGCCCTCGTGGTGCGCGGTCATCAGCCGGAGGAAGAGGCGGTCGAACTCCGCTCCCCCGGACGCCTCCAGCGCCGCGAGCTGCTCGGGTGTCGCCATGCCCGGCATCGGACCGGGTTCGGCGCCGTGACCGGAGTGCCCGTGCCCGGAGTGCCCCTCATGCCCTGACCCCTGCGCCTGCTCCGGCAGGTCGTGGGTGGCGAGCCAGCCGCGCATGGCGCCGATCTCCGCCGGTTGCGCGGCGCCGATGCGCGCCGCCAACGAGCGCACGCTCGGGTTCTCGGCCCTGGTCTCGGCCAGGTCCGTCATCCGCACGGCCTGCTCGTGGTGCACGATCATCATCCGCACGTAGTCCGCTTCGGCCTGCACCGGTTCAGCGCTCGCGAGGCGGTCGCGGTCCAGCGACGGCACGACGGACGGCTCGTCACCGGGCGCACCGGGCAGGACCACGGGAGCACCGGCCGGTTCCTCCGGCGCGGCACCCGGTTCGCTCGTGCAACCCGCCGCCGCCAGCAGCGCGGCGAGGCAGCAGCCCGCCGCGCTCCCCCGGGCACGGCCGGCCGCGACACGTCCGAACACCGGCATTTCTCCCCCCGAACTCTTCCCGACCCGGCGACGAGCAGGGATTTCACATGCTGAAACAACCACTCGGACTATTGGGTCAACCATCCGTGGCCAAGATACTGATCAGACGCGGTCGGGGTAACCGCTGTTCGACGACGGTCGGTAATCGGCCGGCAGGTTATGGGGTGATGGCGTGGGTATCGGTCAGCGCAGCAGGAGGCGCGTCGCGGGAGTGTTCGCCGCGACGGTGCCGTTAGTGCTCGGGGTGGTGTTCGCCGCCCCCTCGTCGGCGACGCCGCCGAACGAGCATCCCGAGGAAACCTCCGGTGCCACCGTGCAGGCACGACCGGCGGACACCGATCACAGCCCGAACATCGAGCACCTGGCGAACCTGCCGAAGCTGGCTCCGTTCGACGGCATCGACAGCTACGGCACCGACATCGCCTTCAAGGGCGACCACGCCTACGTCGGCAACTACGACGGCGTCGTCGTCTACGACATCGCGAAGCCGGAGAAGCCGAAGGTCCTCACCCAGATCGTCTGCCCAGGCGGGCAGGGCGACGTGTCGATCTCCGGGAACCTGCTGTTCGTCTCCACGGACTACCCGCGCACCGACGACAGCTGCAACAGCCAGGAAGCCGACTCCGCGGACCCGCAGGCCTGGGAGGGCATGAAGGTCTTCGACGTGAGCGACCCGGCGAAGCCGCGCTACGTCTCCGCGATCCCCACCGACTGCGGCTCGCACACGCACACGCTGGTGCCGGACAAGGCCGGCGAGGCCGTGTACCTCTACGTCTCGTCCTACGGGCCGTCGGCGGAGTTCCCGAACTGCCAGCCGCCGCACGACAAGATCTCGATCGTCAAAGTGCCGTTGGACAACCCGGCAGCGCCCGAGCTCATCGACGCCCCGGTTCTGTTCCCGGACGGCGGCAACCCGGGCGTGCCCGACGGCATCCGGGAAACCTCCGGCTGCCACGACATCACCGTGTTCCCGGAGCGCGACCTGGCCGCCGGGGCGTGCATGGGTGACGGCGTGCTGTTCGACATCTCCGACCCGGCGAAGCCGAAGGTGACCGAGCAGGTCCGCGACGACGAGAACTTCGCGTTCTGGCACTCCGCCACGTTCAACAACGACGGCACGAAGGTCGTGTTCACCGACGAGCTCGGCGGTGGCGCCGCCGCCACCTGCAACTCGCAGGTGGGCCCGCACCGGGGAGCGAACGGCGTCTACGACCTCACCGGCTCGGGCGCGGACGCGAAGCTCGAATTCCGCAGCTACTTCAAGCTGCCCCGGGAGCAGGCCGACACCGAGAACTGCGTGGCGCACAACGGATCCCTGATCCCGGTTCCGGGCCGCGACATCATGGTGCAGGCCTGGTACCAGGGCGGCGTGTCGGTGTGGGACTTCACCGATTCGGCGAACCCGCAGGAGATCGCGCACTTCGACCGCCCGCCGTTCGACCCGGGTGAGTTGCAGCTCGCCGGTTCGTGGTCGGCGTACTACTACAACGGCCACATCTACTCCAGCGGCATCCAGGAAGGCCTCGACGTGCTCGCGTTGAACGACCCGCGCACCGACCCGGCCAAGGACGTCCGCTACGAGGAGTTCAACCCGCAGACCCAACCGGTCTACGCGGGCTGAACCGAGCAGCCGATCGGCCCCGCTCGTCACGCACGAGCGGGGCCGATTCACGTCCGAACCCCGGAATGCGCCGGGCGCAGCGAGCAACTGCCCAGCCGCGAAGGACGGCGACGAGCTCGCGGCTGCTGCACGGCGTCTGCGCCGCGATGAACGAGCAACGGCGCCGAAGGGTGACGCGGTCCGCGAAGGTCGCAGCCGGTCGGATTCCCGATCCGCTGCCCGGCTCGCCCGCGGCGGCGCGGCCCGCGCTCAGGACTCCCGCTGCAGCATGGCCAGTGCGGTGCGTGCGCCGTGTTCGAGCATCTCGGTGGCGAGTTCCTGGTCGGCGACCGCGCGGGAGAGCTGCAACGTCCCGATCATCAGCCCGACGACGCCGAGCACCGATAGGCGAGCGGAATCCGGGTCCTGCGGTGCCACGCGTGCGGCGATGTTGTCGACCAAGGAGAGCAGGCCGCCCGTGTAGGCCTGCTTGGTCGCCGCTGAGCACCGGTCGATCTCGTCCAGCAGGGCGGCCGAGGGGCAGCCGTTCTGGCGGTCGTCCCGGTGCTCGGGGGTCAGGTACTCGCAAACGATCCGCTGGAGGCCGTCGGGCTCGGCAGCGCGAGCTTCGAACTTCGCGTCCTGTTCGGCCAGCTGCGCGGCGACCACGGCGGCGACGAGGTCGTCCTTGGACGCGAAGTGGGCGTAGAACGCACCGTTGGTCAGGCCGGCGTCGCTCATCAACGTCGCGACCCCGGAACCATCGATGCCGTCCTGCTTGAACCGGCGTCCGGCCGCTTCGATGATCCGCTGCCTCGTCTCCTGCTTGTGCTCGGCGCCGTACCTCGCCACAGGCCCCTCCGATCGCTCACCACCGCCTTGACCCTCACCACAGCTTATCGTACGGTCGTAATATTACGAGCATAATTCAATTTGATCGGGCTTGACACCGCCACACGGCCCCGAAGGCTCCTGGATTTCCTCGCGCCGAACACCGACGAAGCGTCTCTCCTGCGTCCGACGCCGACCGCCAGTGCTCGGTAGCGCGCCAGCAGCGGTCATTCTCCAGAAGGAACGAGAGGTCCATGAAGGCGTTCATCGTCGACGAGTACGGCAAGAACAGCACCTTGCGGGCCGCCGAGCGCCCCGAACCGGAGGTCGGCGACCGGGACGTGCTGGTGCGGATTCAGGCATCCGGCGTGAACCCCCTCGACAGCAAGATCATGACTGGGGAGTTCAAACGGATCCTGCCCTACACACCACCGTTCGTGCTGGGCAACGACTTGGCAGGGATCGTGGAGCGCGTCGGGTGTGGCGTGCGGAAGTTCGCGCCAGGCGATGCGGTCTACGCCCGCCCGGCCGCGGAGCGCATCGGCACCTACGCCGAGCTGATCGCGGTGGACGAGGGCGATCTCGCTCCGAAGCCGGCCAGGTTGACGATGGCCGAGGCCGCGTCTCTGCCGCTGGTCGCGCTCACCGCGTGGCAGGCGCTCATCGAGAAGGCGAACGTGCAGCCCGGCCACAAGGTGCTGATCCATGCCGGTTCCGGTGGAGTGGGGACGATCGCGATCCAGCTCGCGAAACACCTCGGCGCCCACGTCGCCACGACTACCAGCACGGCCAACGTCGGCTGGGTGCGCGACCTGGGCGCCGATGAGGTCATCGACTACCGCACGGCGGACTTCGAACGCGAACTCGACGGGTTCGACGTCGTCCTGGACTCCCTCGGCGGGGAGACCCTCGCGAAGTCGCTGCGCGTCCTGCGCCCCGGCGGTTCGGCCATCGGCCTCGCCGGTCCGCCGGACCCGGACTTCGCGACCCGGCTCGGCAAGCCGCTGCTGCGCCCGGTGCTCGCCGTGCTCAGCCACAAGGTGCGCGCCGCGGCCCGCAAGCTCGGGGTGCACTACTCCTTCCTGTTCATGCACGCCGACGGCGAGCAACTGCAGCGGATCACCGGGCTGGTCGATTCCGGGACGATCCGGCCGATCGTCGACCGCGTCTTCGATTTCGCCGACACGGCTGCCGCCCTCGACTACACGCGCTCGGGCCGGGTCAAGGGCAAGGTCGTCGTCACGATGACCTGATGCCGACCTCCTCGCCCCTCCGCCGAGTCGCCGTCATTCGAGCCCGCACCTCAGGAGACATCGTGGCCACACGAAGCTATCGCGACGCACCGACCCGGTGGATCGACGTCGGCGGGACTCGGTTCAGCTACCGGCGGCTCGGTCCGAGCGCAACACCACCGGTGATCTTCCTCAACCATCTGAGCGCGGTCCTGGACAACTGGGATCCGCGGGTCGTGGACGGCATCGCCGCGACCCGCGACGTGATCGTGTTCAACAACCGCGGTGTCGGCTCCTCCGAGGGACGAACCCCGCGATCAGTGGAGGAGATGGCCACCGACGCCGTCGCGTTCATCCGCGCTCTGGGACTGAGCCAGGTCGACCTGCTCGGGTTCTCCCTCGGCGGTTTCGTCTCCCAGGTGCTCGCCCGGCGCGCACCCGATCTCATCCGGAAGGTCGTCCTCGCCGGCACCGGACCGGCCGGCGGTGTCGGGATCGACGAGGTCACCCCCATCACCGTCCTCGACATGATCAGAGGTGGACTGACCCGCCGAGACCCGAAGCACTACCTCTTCTTCACCAGCACCGCGAACGGCCAGGCAGCGGCGCGCTCCTTCCTCCAGCGACTCCACGAGCGCACCGAGGACCGGGACGCTCCCGTCTCGATCACCGCGTTCCGCAACCAACTCGCTGCCATCCGCCGGTGGGGCAAGCAGGAGCCCTGGGACCTGTCGACCATCCAGCACCCGGTGTTCGTGGCGAACGGCGAGCACGACCGCATGGTCCCCACCAGCAACACCACCGCACTGGCCCGACGACTGCCCAACGCCACGGTGAGCATCTACCCCGACGCCGGGCACGGCGGCATCTTCCAGCACCACGACCGGTTCGTCCGCGAAGTCCTCGAGTTCCTCGGCCCCTGACCGTCACCCGACGACGGGGGCGGATCCCGCCGCGCGAAGGCCGCTGAGGTTCCGTCGGGGACACCGACGCGGGAAGGGCGAGGACTCGGGCGAACTCAGTCGTGCGAATGCGGCGGGCGCGCGGCACCGAACTCGCGCAGCAACGCCTGCACGTCCCACGCCGTGACCGGATCCCCGTACAGCGGCCCCACGGCGAAGTCGCAGCCCGCCTCAGCCCAATGCCGCTGCTGCTTCTCGTCGGCCACGTCCCCGGTGCAGATCTTCACGCCGCTGTCGTGCATCAACGGCAGCAACTGCCGCACCGCGCGCACCGCCGGATCGTTCTGGTCGTCGCAGCCGTGCACCATCTCGACCAGCTCGTCGTCCAGTCGCACGCCTTCCACGGGAATGCGGCGCAGCGAGCGGAGTTCCGGCGCGGAACCGGAGAAGCTGTGCAGCAGCGTGCGCACGCCCAGCGTCCGCAGCACGCGGATGTTCTCCAGCAGTTCCTCGGAGGCGTCCATGATCACGCTCGTCGGCACCGCCAGGTGCATCCAGCTCGCGTCGAGGTCGCCGTCGTCGAGGACCGACCGCACCAGCGCCACCAAGTCGGGGTCGCGGACCTGGTTCTCGCTGAGCTCCGCCAGGAAGCACGTCCTGAAACCGGCTCGATGCCACGTGCCGACCTGCTCCCAGGCTGCGCGCAACATCCAGTCCCGCAACGACAACGTCACGCCGGAACGTTCGGCGAGCTCCAGGCATTCGCCGTGCCCGAGCACCCCGTGGCCCGGCGGGCTCCACCGCAGCTGGGCTTCGACGCAGATGAGGTCTCCGGTGTTCAGGCTCACCGTGGGCCGGTAGCAGACCTCGAACTCGCCGAGTTCCAACGCGCCCGGCATGATCGCCGCCAGCTGCGCCTCGGTCCGCTCGTCCGGTGCCAGGTCCGGGTCGAACAGTTCCCACTGCCGCGCCCCGGCGATCTCCGCTCGGCGCAGCGCCACGTCGGCGGCCCACATCATGTTCGTCGGGTCGCCCTCGGAGACCGGGCGCCGCACCACGCCGATGCTCGCCGAGGTCGCGATGCCGTGCCTGCCGACGTAGATCGGCTCGGACAGCTCCTCGTTGATGAGCGCGGCGAACTCCGGGATGGCGGGCGTGTGCGGGGATTCGCTGATCAGGATGGCGAACTCGGTGCCGCCGAAGCGGGCGACCAGCGCCTCCTCGTTCTCCACCAGCTGTTCCAGCCGGTGGGCCACGGCGCGGATCACCTTGTCGCCGGTCTCGTAGCCGAGCCCGTCGTTGATCAGCTCGAAGCCGTCCAGCCCCAGGTGGTAGAGCGTGAGCATGCCGTCCGGCGGGAAGTTGCCCTGCGCTGCCTCCAACCGGGTCCGGAAGTACTGCCGGTTCGCCAGGCCCGTCATCGCGTCGTGCAGCGCCTGGTACTGGATGCGTTCCTGCAGCAGGTAGAGGTCGCTGATGTCCTCGACCATCGTGACGATGTGCTTCGGTTCCCCGTCGGCGCCGCGCAGCAGCGACACCGCCAGGTACGTCCAGGCCTGCTCGCCGTCGGCGCGCAGCAGCCTGCGCCGCTCCCGGAGCCGCTGCGCCGGGCCGCCTTGGGCCAGTTCGGCGTAGGCGGCGTTGAGGTACGCGGCCTCCTCCGGGTGGAACAGGTCGTGGATCGCCATCGCCAGCAGGTCGTCCTCGCGGTGCCGGAGGATCTCGGCCAACGCGGGGTTGACCTCCCTGAACCGGCCGTCGAGGTCGCAGATCGCGACGCCGATGGGCGTGCTGGTGAACACCTCGCGGAACCGGGCGTCGCTGGCCTTGAGCTCCCGACCGGCGCGCAGCAGCGCCTGCGTGGTGGTGCGCTGCTGGACTTCGGCGCGTTCCCGGTCGGCGGCCGAGTAGGCCGCGGCGATCGAGGTGAGCAGTTGCAGCAGGTGCCCCACCGCGCCCACTCCGGACTCGCCGACGACGCAGTCCCGGATGAGTTCCAGCGTGCACGGCAGGCTGCGATCACCGGTGGCGCGCAGCCCGATCAACCGCTCTCCGACGATGCGGCCGGATTCCTCCGCTCGCGCGGGGTCCTGCAACGCTTCGGCGAGCTCGTCGACGAGCTTCGCGAGCTCGTGCTCGAGCTCCGCGCCCGCCAAGCGGATGTCCGGGGAACACTCGGTGAGCCGCTGCGCCCACCGCAGGACCAGCGTCGCGCGCCATCCGGTTCGTTCCGGCAGCGGCCCGGCCCCGTTCCCCGCGTCGAGGGGGTCACCCATGCTCAGTTCACCTGTCCGTCGACCACACCGGCGGACCTAGCGCCGGCCCAGGCGAGATGACCGGTCACCAGGAGGCGGACGTCTCGCCCGGAGGCTGCCCGGCCTCCGGGTTCGTCGCACCACGTTGGTCCCCGAACGTCTCCCCGTGTCCGCAAGACTACTGGGTGATGTCCAGTACGCGGAGCACCGTCCACATGCCTCATCCGACCACCATCCGCGCCACGTTCGTGATCATCATCCCTCGGACGGTGGCGTTCCGATCACTGGGCTCGCTCCAGCGCCGCGCCTTCCGGGACGAGGTCGTCGAGCGCGGCCACGTCCGTGTCGGTCAACTCCACCCGATCGGCCGAAGAGTTCGCCTCCAGGTGCTCGATCGACGAGGTTCCTGGGATCAGCAGCAGGTTCGGCGACCGGCGCAGCAGCCAGGCCAGTGACACCTGAGCGGGAGTGACGTCACGACGCTGCGCGACGGATCGGACGACCTGGTCACCGCGCACCCTGCTGTCGGCGACGAACGCGGAACCGAGCGGGAAGAACGGCACGAACGGCACGCCCAGCTCCGCGGTCCGGTCCAGCAGCGCCGCCGCGCCGCGGTCGAAGACGTTGTAGGCGTTCTGCACCGAGACGATCGGCGTCACCGCCTGCGCCTGCTCGAACTGCTCGGGCGTCACGTTCGACAGGCCGATGCCGCGCAGCAGGCCTTCCTCGCGCAGCTCGACGAGCGCGCCGAGCTGGTCCTCCAAGGTGATCCCCGGCCGGTCGACGGTGTGGCGCAGGTACACCACGTCGAGGGTCTCCAGGCGCAGGCGGCGCAGGTTGTCGTGCACCTGGGACTTCAAGGCGTCCGGGTGCCCCAGCGGCGCGAAGCCGCCGTGGTGATCGCGGTAAGCACCGACCTTGGTGGCCAGCACCAGGCCTTCGGGATAGGGGCGCAGGGTCTTCGCGATGAGCTCGTTGACCACCCACGGGCCGTAGAAGTCGGAGGTGTCGATGTGGTCGATGCCCAGCTCCACCGCGCGGCGCAGCACCGCTTCGGCGCGCGCCGGGTCCGTGGGCGGGCCGAGGACTCCGGGACCGGCGAGCTGCATGGCCCCGAATCCGATGCGGTGCACCGGGCGGACACCGGGGAGGTCGAGAACGTTGGTCGTCGTCACCCGGTGATGCTGCGTCACGGGACCGGTTCAGGGCAAGGCTTCCGGAGGCGGCCACTGTGGACGGCCGGGCGGCATCGATGCTCGTCACAGGTCTGGTCCACTGGCGCCGGGGCCGGCTCACCCGGTCACGACGACGAGCGGACCCGCTGGTCAGAGCTGCGGGATGAGCAGCAACCAGCGCCCTCCCACGACCAGCGCGGCGCCCCCGATCAGGAACCAGATGCCGAGCCAGGCCGCGGCCGGGACGCGGACGAGCCGGGCGAGCTGGTCGGCGTCGGAGCTCGGCGCGCGGCCCCTGGTGCGCTTGCCGCGCAGCTCCGCGATCGGGCGCAGGCCGCCGAACAGCAGGAACCAGCTGAACAGCACGCAGCACGCGGCCTGCCACTGCGGGCTGGCGAACCAGGACACGGCGAACAGCAGGCCGCCGGTGACGACGATCGAGAGCACGCCGTAGGCGTTGCGGATGGCCAGCAGCATCAGCGCCAGCAGCGCGATGGCGGCCCACAGCGCGGGCCGCGCCTGGTCGAACGAGACCAGCGCCGCCCCGCCCAGCCCGAGCAGCGACACCGCCGGATACCCGGCGAACAGGGTGAACACCATGCCCGGCCCGGTGGGGCGGCCGGTGGAGAGGGTGAGCCCGGAGGTGTCCGAGTGCAGCCGGATGCCGTTGAGCTTGCGACCGCTGAGCAGCGCGACGACGGCGTGCCCGCCTTCGTGCGCGATGGTCACCACGTTGCGCAGCAGCAGCCACGTGCCGCGGTTGACCACCAGGCCGAGCGCGACGAGACCGAGCAGCAACGTGAGCGCGGAACCGGAGTCGAGCAGCTGCGCGCTCCACGACCTGACTAATTCGTCCACAGTAGACACACCAGGGTTTCGGGGTTCTTCCATCGAACGGGTGCCGATCGTACGCAGCGCCCCGCTCCCGGACGGGCAGGACCGCCGCCGCGGCCCCCACCGGCGACGCGAAGGTGCCGGTGAGGGCTCGGCGTCAGTCGAAGAAGCGGGGAACGTCCAGCGGGCCGCCCGCCGCCTCGAACTCCGCGTGCACGGCGTCGCGGAGGCGCTCATCGGCCAGGTAGTCGATCGCCGTCAGCGCGAGCCCCGCCGCCCCGTCGAGCACCGCGCGGTCGCCAGCCTCCGAGCGCGCGGCGGTGGCGAATCCGGCCGTGTGCAAGGACAACCCGGAATCCCCCAGGCCGATCATCGGGTGCATCGCGGGCATCCGGAAGCTGAGGTTGCCGAGGTCGGTGGAACCGGTGAGGTACTCCGGCACGACCCCGCGCGGCAGCGACGTGCGACCCCGGCGGGACTGGTGCTCGGCCCAGCGCGCGGCGAGCGCGTCGTTGTGCCGGATCGGCAGGTACGGGCACTGCCGGTCCCAGACCAGTTCCACACCGCAGCCGGTCATCTCGGCGGCGCCGCGGGCGATCCGGTCGATGCGGTCGGCCAGGTCCCGCAACGAATCCGGGTCGGCCGAGCGTACGTAGAACTGGGCGGCGGCGCGCTCCGGCACCACGTTCGGACGCTGCCCGCCGTCGGTGATGATGCCGTGCACCCGGTCACCGGAGGGCATGTGCTGGCGCAGCGCGGACACGCCCTGGTAGGTCGCCACCACCGCGTCCAGCGCGTTGCGCCCCATGAACGGCTGCGCGGACGCGTGCGCCGCGATGCCGTGGAAGATCACGTCGACCTGGCGGCGCCCGAGGAACGGGTGGGTGGCCACGTCGTGCGAGAACGGGTGCAGCATCACCACGGCGTCCACGTCGTCGAAGATGCCCGCGCGCGCCAGGATCTCCTTGCCCCCACCGCCCTCTTCGGCCGGCGTGCCGATGAGGCTCAGCCTGCCGCCGACCTCGTCCAGCGCGGAGGCGGCGCCGAGGAAACCACCGGTGCCCGCCGAACAGATGATGTTGTGCCCGCAGGCGTGCCCCACGCCGGGCAGCGCGTCGTACTCGGCGAGCACCGCCACGTGCGGGCCGCCCGAGCCGGTGCTCGCCAGCAACGCGGTGGGCAGCTCACCGACCCCGACCTGCGCCTCGATCCCCTGGCCGCGCAGCAGATCCGCGACCGCCGCCACCGAGCGGTGCTCGGCGAAACCCTCCTCCGGGTGCGCGTGCAGGTCGTGGCTGAGCCCGAGCAGCGCGTCCGCCTGCTCGTCGAGCCGGGATTCCACCCGGGCGCGCACCCCTTCGGGTGCGCCGTCGAACTCGGAGCGGATCGGTTCGGCGGTGGCCACGGCACGTTCGGTCGCCGCCGCGACCGACTTCAAGTACGAGTCGTCAGGCGTGGTGGGAACAGTCATTCCCGCACTGTATGCCGCACCGATGACCACGTGATCCCACCGGCCGATCAGGCGCGGGCGTCGGCCTCGGTGTCGTCGAGGTAGCGGTGCGCGAGCAGGGTGCCGCCGACGACCGCCGCCGGGATCACCACGAGCTGCGCCACCGGGATCAGGCACAGCAGGTAGGCGGGCAGGCTGAAGCCGAGGGTGCGGGCCTTGTTCGCCGACAACGAGCGCTGCCGGTCGCGCATGGTCAGGCCGCGCCGCTGGAACACGAGCCCCACCATCTCCAGCGCCACCACCCAGGCGCCGAACACGGCGGCGAGCACCGGGATCACCGTCTGCCCGACGACCGGGATGAAGCCGAGGAAGAACAGCAGCACCGCCCCGATCAGCGCCACCAGCACCAGCTTGAGCGCATCGCGGACGCCCCGGCCGAGCTGCCTGGCCATCCCGGCGCCGTCGTCGTGGGTGTCGAGCCCGAGCCGCTGCTCGGCCTGCTCGGCGATGTGCTCGTAGAACGGTCCGCCGATCAGCAGCGTCACGGCGATGAACGACACCGAGGCCAGCAGCGCCGCCGCACCGACCAGCGCCACGCCGAGCACCACCCGGAACGCCTGGCGCAGCCACTCCGCCCAGCCGTCGGCGAACGGCGTCAGCCACGACACCAGGTCACCGCTGGAGTACAGCAACGTTCCCAGCGCGCCCAGCAGCAGGAACATGCTGATCAGCGCGGGAATCGCGCCGATCAGCAGCAGGCGCGGGGACCGCAGGATCAGGCCGAGCCCGGTTCCCAGCGTGCGGACACCGGCGACGAAGTTCTTCATGGTGCTCCAAGAACGGCGGATCTTCCCCAGCAAGGTATACGGCCCGGTTTCACCGCTCGTGACCGGATCACTCCGCTAGCACGCCGATTTTCGTGACATACCGCACTTCGGCGTAACACCGGGTGCGGTGGGGAACTCAGAGTGGCCGCGACCGGCGTCGGTGACGACGCAGGGCCGGAAGGGGAAAACCGTGTTGACACCGCAGAGGACGTTCGCCGAGCGGCTGTGGCGTGCGCAGCCGCGGAATCGGCAGCTGCGCGGACTGTGGCGGCTCACGAAGAAGACGATCGTCGCCAGCTCCCGGCACCGGCTGACCGGCCTGGCCGGCGAGGCCGCGTTCTTCACCCTCATCTCGATGCCCCCGGTGCTGCTGGGCCTGGTCGGCACGCTCGGCTACCTGGCCGACGTGCTCGGCGACGGCACCATCGCGGCCGTCCGCGAAGCGCTGGTGACCGGAGCCTCCGCGGTGCTGTCCCAGCAGGCGATCGACGAGCTGCTGCAACCGGTGCTGGACGAGGTGCTGAGCTCCGGGCGGGCCGGGGTGATCTCGATCGGTTTCGTGCTGGCGCTGTGGTCGGGTTCGGCGGCGCTGAACGTCTTCATCGACACGATCTCCGTCGTCTACGGCATGGGCGGGCAGCGCAACGTGGTGCGGCAGCGGCTGATGTCGGTGGGCCTCTACACCGCGGCCCTGTTCGGCGGGATCGTCCTGCTGCCGATGCTCGCGGTCGGCCCCTCCGTGATCGCCGACTGGTTCCCGCAGGTCGCGGTGATCGTGTACTCGCTGTACTGGCCGGTGATCGTGATCGGTTCGATCGCGTCGCTGTGCACGCTGTACTCGTTGTCGCTGCCGCTGCGCGCGCCGTGGCTGGAGCACCTGCCGGGCGCCGCGCTGGCGCTGCTGGTGTGGGTGGGCGGCAGTTTGGCGCTGCGCGTCTACCTGGACGTGACGATCGAGCATTCCCCCGTCTACGGCGCCCTGGCGGCGCCGATGGGCGTGCTGCTGTGGCTCTACGTCACCGCGTTCGCGGTGCTGCTCGGCGCGACGATCAACGCGGAGCTCGACGGCGTGCAGCCGTCGCGGCGCACCGCCGTCGCCCGCCGGGAGCTCGTCGAGGAGTGACCTGGAAGCCGCGCAACTCACACCACGAGGACGTGCGTGTTTGTTAGGTTAGCCTTCGCTTGATTGCACCGAATGAAGGATGCGCGATGACCACTGCTGACCGAACGCACCCGCAGGACGAAGCCTCCCGAGGCGGAACCCGCCTGGGCAGGCGCGGCTTCCTGGCCGGCGCGACCGGTCTGCTCGCCGCCGGGCTGGCAGGCTGCGCGGGAGGGTCGCCCACTCCCTCCGGCCAGCCCGCGGGCCCCGGTTTCCCCGTGCGGATCCCGAACAAGTTCGGCACCGCCGAAATCCCCGCCGCCCCCGGCAAGATCGTGTCGCTGGGCATCACCGACCACGACGTGCTGCTGCCGCTCGGCATCGTGCCCGCCGGACTCACCCCGTGGGGACCGTGGGAATCGGGAGTCGGCCCGTGGGTCGAGCCGATGCTGGGCCAGGCGAAGCCGAAGCAGCTCGGCACCGACGTCGACGTCGAGGCCGTGATCACGCTGATGCCCGACCTGATCCTCGGCGTGCAGAGCGCGTTGACGCAGGACCAGTACAACCGGCTCAGCGCGTTCAAGCCGGTCGTGGCGCAGCCGCCGAAGGCCATCGACTACGGCGTGAACTGGCGGGTGCAGGCCGAGACCATCGGGCAGGCGCTGGGCAAGAAGGCCGAGGTGGACGAGCTGATCGCCGCCACCCAGGCCCTCATCGACCAGACCCGGCAGGCCAACCCGCTGTTCGAGGGCCGCACGCACGTCACGGTGCGCACCGACTCCGCGGGCACGTACGCCGCCTACACCAAGCAGGACGCCCGCACCGCGCTGCTGGAGCAGCTGGGGCTGAAGCTGGCGCCGTCGATCGACGGCATGGACAGCGGCGGCAAGTTCAACGTGAAGGTCAGCAAGGAGCAGGTGTCGCTGCTCGACGCCGACGTCGTCATCGTCACCACCGCCAAGCCCACGGATGTGGCGGCGGTGAAGGCGGATCCGCTACTGAACAACCTGCCCGCGGCGAAGCGCGGCTCGCTGCTGCTGCTCGACGACTACGACCTGACGATGGCGCTGGGCTCGGCAACGGTGTCCAGCATCCCGTTCGCGCTGGACAAGTTGACGCCCCAGCTCACCGGGGCGCTGCAGAAGCTCTGAGGTCGCGCCGCGGACGACTCGGCCCACCGCGGCCGGGTCGTCCGCGTTCGATCATCGCGGCGACGGGAGCCGGGACGGATCCACCTCGAGCAAGGTCCGGTCCCAGTCGCCGTTCTGAGCCGCCGCCGCGTAGGTGGAGCGCAGGAATTCCAGCAGCATCGCGTCCGGATCGTCCGCGGTGCGCACCGCCTCGTAGGGCAGCACGAACTCGCCGAGGTCCGGGAAGTACGCGGCGTCGGCGGGCCGTACCGGGTGCTCGGCGAACCCGGCGGGTTCCGGGTAGGCGTAGGAGTAGAACAGCCCTTCGCCGTCGCCTCCCGGCCAGAACCCGCAGCTGCTGAGCTCGTGCGAGTAGCCCTCCACCATCACCTCGTCCGGGCAGTTCGGCGCACCGCCGGGATGCGGCGGCGCCGGTCTGCCGGAGAACCGGGTGACCGCGAGGTCCATCGCGCCCCAGAAGTAGTGCACCGGACTGACCTTGCCGAGGAATTCGGCGCGGAACTCCCCGAAAACGCGGTTCGCGGCCACCAGCTGCCGCCACCACAGGTGCGCGCTCGCCGCGTCGTAGGAGGCGTGCGCGGTGTCCTCGTCGAACGGGATCGCCTGCGCCACCTCGTTCGGCGCGGCGTGGATCGAGGTCGTGAGGTCCAGTTCGTCCAGCGCGGCCATCGTCTCGCGGTAGAACAGCGCCACCGGTTTCGGCTCCAGCACCACCTCCCGCTGCCCGCCGTCGGCGGAGCGGATGCGCAGCACGTGGTCGCAGAAGTCGAACTCGGCGTCGAAGTTCCCGCTGCCGTGCGGCACCGCCGACGTCGTCAGGCCCCGAGGCGACACGTACAGGGCCACTTGCCACCAGTGGTTCATCATCGGCGCCAGCGCCAGCCGCACCTTGCCGACGATCTGCGTCCACAGCTGCAACGTCTCGCGCGTGTCGGCCCACTCGTCGACCCGCAGCCGTGGCCACCCCACGGCCTCCTGAACCCGTCCTGTCATCACGCCCTCCCCCGGTCGCGTCCCACCCATGTTGAGCGCCGCCCCCGGTGAACGCAGCCGCCGCACGTCCCGAAACCGCAGGTCAAACGGGGGCCGAAGGGCTCTTCCGGTAGCGGCTTCCCCGTGCGGTCCGGTGGGGGGACCGCGCGGGGAGACCCACCGGGTGGCGCGGGGCGCGGCGCCACCCGGCGCACCGGCGCCCGCCGAAGGGAGCGGACGCGGGCACCCTCGCACGCCGTCACTCGGGACCGCAGCTCCATGATTCGCGTGCACGCCATGCAACGGCATTCCCAGCAGATCGGCGATCTCCTCGGCGTCGGCGAGCCGCGTCTCGCACAGCGCGAGGAAATCGCCGTCCGCCAACGGAATCGCCACATGCACGACCCGCTTGACCGCCCCCACCACCCCGGCCCGATACCGCACCCGCACGGGGAAGGCGGCGACGAGACCGCCGTTGTTCTTGATCCACGAGCCGTGCCCCCTTGATCAGCTTTACAACGAGGTGGAGGGCCCTCAGAGGCATTACTGATGCATGCAGCTATCTGGACAGGAAGTCACGACTTGCGATGTTCGACATGGCGAGCAGCGCAGGCACTCCAAGGGCTCGCGCTTGGAGTCGAGCTTCGGAACGCACGGCAAGCCATCGGAATGAGCAGCCGAAAGCTGGCCGAGCTGGTAGATCGCAACGGCTCCCACCACCAGCCGTTTCATCGTGACGCGGGCAGTTAGCCGCTAGAGCCCGCAGGCCACGCGTACCAGCGCGGCGACCGCGAGGGAGCGGCTGTGCGACGGCCAGGCCAGGTGCGCCGTGGCGGCGGGCGCGTCGGCCAGCGGGACGGCGACGACGTTGCCGGTCAGCTGCGTGCGGGTCGACTCTGGCAGCACAGCGCAGGCCTTGCCCAGCCCGATGAGCTGGAGCAGCTGTGTTCCGTCGCGGAAGGCCGGGCCGGGTCCGTCCGGGTAGGTGCCGTCGGGGTGCGGCCAGCGCGGCATCGGCAGGCCGGGAATGTCGGCGACGTCGGCCATCCGCAGCGCCTCCCGCGCGGCGAGCGGGTGCCCGGCCGGGAGCACCACCACTTGGCCTTCCGCGGCGAGCTCTTCGTGGTCGAGGCCGGTGAACGAGTTGAACGGCACGTGCAGCAGCGCGACATCCGCGCGACCGTCGCGCAACATTCGTTCCGGCTCGCCGACACCGCAGTGCACGAGTGCTACTTCAACGGGCACCGCGTCCGCCTCGGCCGAGTAGGCGTCGAGCAACTTGGCCACCAGTTCGCCGAACACGCCCGCCATGGTCACCAGCACGAGGCCGGGTCGTCCCGACTCCGACCGTCCGGCGCGGCGGGTGCGGCGTTCGGCGGCGTCCACCGCGTCGAGGGCGTTGCGGCCTTCCTCCAGCAGCACCGCCCCGGCACCGGTGAGGCTCACGACGCGGCTGGACCGAACGAACAGCGGCGTACCGAGACGGCGTTCGATCTTCTGGACGGTCCGCGACAACGCCGGCTGCGCGATGTCGAGCCGCTCCGCCGCGCGCCCGAAATGCAACTCTTCGGCGACGGTGACGAAACACCGCAGTTCCCTTGTCTCCACGCTGAACGACGCTACCCGCACCGATAACCCGACGGCATCGATCAGCGCCCGGCCGGCATTGGAAACGGCGACCGGCGAGGACGCAGGATCTTTTCCATGAGCGGAAAAACCGCGCTGGTCACCGGCGCGAACAAGGGCATCGGTTTCGGGATCGCCAAGGGCTTGGGAACGCTCGGCTGGAGCGTCGGCGTGGGCGCCCGCGACGACGCCCGCCGTGCGGACGCGGTGCGGAGGCTGCGGACCGACGGCATCGACGCGTTCGGCGTTCCTCTCGACGTCACGGACGACACGAGCGTGGCCGACTCGGCCCGGCTGCTGCGCGAGCGCGGCAGCCTCGACGTCCTGGTCAACAACGCGGGGATCAGCGGCGGGCCGACGCAACTGGCGACCCGGCTGCCCATCGAGACGATCAGGGCCGCGGTCGAGACGAACGTCTTCGGCGTCATCCGGGTCACCAACGCGCTGCTGCCGCTGCTGCGGGAATCGGCGCACCCGCGGATCGTCAACATGTCCAGCGGCGTCGGCTCGATTACCCTGCAACAGGACCCCGACGCTCCGACGGGCCCGGTCAGCGCCGCCTACGCGCCGTCCAAGTCGATGCTCAACGCGGTCACGGTGCAGTACGCCAAGGAACTCGAGGGCACCGGCATCCTCGTCAACGTCTGCTGTCCGGGATTCGTCAACACCGCGATCAACGGCTTCAGCGGCCACCGGTCCCCCGACGAGGGCGCCGCGATCGCCGTCCGGCTCGCCACCCTCGCCGATGACGGCCCCACCGGCGGGTTCTTCCACGACGACGGCGCCTACCCGTGGTGACCTCATGCCATGCCGGGCCGGACACGTCACGATGCGAACGGCACCATCGCGTTCGCGGACCTGCTTGCCGCGGCTGATATCAGCGACGGCGTCCGGTCAGTCGAATTCGACGCGGACCTGCTTGCCGCGGCTGATATCAGCGACGGCGTCCGGTCAGTCGAATTCGACGCGGACCCGCACTTTCCCGGCCTCGTCCCGGACCGCGAGGGCATGTCCGGTGCGCCGCTCGCCGCCCATTTCGAGGGCGATCGGGGCGCGCTCTGCCAGGAAGTTGCGCCACCAGCGCTTCTGATCCGGCGCCATCACGTCGATGGTGGCGCCGGATTCGGTGCGCCGGACGGCGACGACCAGTGAGAACTCACTCCCCGAACGCCGTCCTCGGTAGGAGACGGCCGCCATGCCCGTGCGGCCGACCTCCGACGGCCACCGGGAAAACCTCTTCACCAGCGGCGCGGCGAGCTTGTTGACATAGCGCCCAGCGACGGAAATCGCACTCATTCGACGGCCCCTCTCTTCCGGCGACGGTGCATCCGCCTCACCCCGCGGAGCGGCCGATCGCGGAAACGCCATCCGCGACCGGCGACGATCCACACCGAGCGTACTCGCGCGGCACCGTTCGTTCGAGCACGAAGACCCCGTGATCAGCCATCGGCGACGGCCAGCAGAACTCCGTCCAGGACCGAGGAAAAGCGGTCCAACGTGTCGGCGCGCAGCGACACGAAGCAGCGGGTGCCTTCGAACCGGCAGTGCACCAATCCCGCTTCCCGCAAGACCTTCATGTGGTGGCTGAGCGTCGACGGCCCCACCTCCACCGCGAAGTCGTCCCGCTGATGCTCGGCGCGGTCCGCGAGCACCGCCAGGATGCTCAACCGGGCCGGATCGCCCAAGGCCGCGAAGATCCTCGCAAGCCGGACGTCCTTCAGCTCGGGGTGATCCGGAGTGCGCGCCATGTCCACACCTTAACACCCATTCGAAGTTCGACGAACTTCGATATATGGTCGTGCTCCCGGCCGCCGGAAGCGGGCGACCCGAGCAGAAGGAGCACACCTTGGAATTCCTCGTCCACGTCAACGTGTCCCGCGTCTTCGAACTACCCGCCGCCGAACGCGACGACGTGATCCGGCGCGAGCAGGAACGCGGACGCGACCTGCTCGATCGCGGCGTGATCAAGCACTTCTGGACCCTGGTCGGCAAGCGGGCCAACGTCGGCGTCTGGGTCGCGGCCGACGCCGAGGAACTGCACGCGGTGCTCTCCGACCTGCCGATCTGGCCCTGGGCCGACATCGAAGTGACACCCCTGATCACCCACCACCTGGTCACCGAGACGAGGTAACGAGTCCTCCCGGACTCACGTTTCCCGGTGCTCAACGACTTCCCAGCGACAGGTTCGACGTCGCAAGCGGCCACAGGAGAACCGGTCGCCCCACGAGGAAGCCGTTGAGACCCACCTGCTCGAGCCGAAGCCCGAGCAGGTGGGTCTCACCGAATCAGCCGCGAACCGGCACCTTCCGTCGGTACCGTCCCGGCCGGGCGATCAAGAGGAAGCGTCTTGGTGTCGGCGGAACCGGAGCTCGTCGTCGTGGCCGAACGCGCGCACAGGTCCGAAGCAGGAACCGGTGCGGTGTGCGCAGCACTGGGCCGTTCCCACCTCTACACCCATCACCGCAGCTGCACGTCGCGGATCTCGGCCAGCGGGGGAGGTGGGTTTCGGTGTTCAGCACCCGCGAACGCCTTGCCGCCGCGCTCGGCGAATGCCACGCGATCACCATGCCCGGTGTGGACTACCTCGCATTCACCCCGACCGGGATCGGACTCGTGCTCGACCCCGGTGACGCCCACGCCCTGCCCCTGCCTTCGCACCTGCTCGACCAGGCCGCCGCCGCACTCGGAGTGAACAGATCAGCATGAGCGGCCACGGCGAAGTCGAAGTCACCCTGACCGCACTGATCAACGCCTCGACGGGCCTCGACCAGGTCATCGAGGACGTGAGCACCGTCGGCGCCGAAGACATCTCGGACCTCGGCGCCGACGGCGACCACGGCCACGAACAGCTAGCGACAGCCGTGAGCGAATTCGCCGACGCCTGGGGATACGGCCTGGGCGACCTGATGCGGGACGCCACCGGGCTGAGCGAATCCCTGCACGACTCCGCCGAGACCTACGCCGAGACGGAGAACGTCAACATCGACCGGTTCGTGCAGGGGCGGTGAGCACGGCCGAACTCGGAGGCGCCACCGACCCGCGCGCCCTCATTCCCGGCAATCCGGAAACGGTGCGCGGCGAGATCGCCTGTGCAACCGCTACGCAGCCGGACTCGGCCGTGCCGGAGAGGCGCTTCGGACCCTCGACACCGCCGACTGGCGAGGTGAGGCCGCCGACGCGTTCGACGGGCACCCCGTCGACTGGCTCAAAGCTTCCGACGCGTTCCGCGACGCCGCCGACTCCTCACCGGACATGTCGAAGTCCTCGAATGGGCGCGGGACCAAGCCACCCAAGCGCTCGCCCTGCGGCAGGAAGCCGAAGCCGCCACCGAACGAGCACGAGCCGAACACGGCGCGTTGCCCGCGAACAGCAACGATCCACCGACACCGCCACACCGGCCGCACCCATCCCCTTCACCGACCCCGGTGCCGACAAGCGCGCCGCAGCCCAAGACCTGCTGCATCGCGCCCGTACCCAGCTAGCCGAAACCGGCGACCGCACCCGCACGGCGGTTCTCGACCTCACCGCGGCGGCACCCGCGCGACCCGGCTTCTGGGGGCAAGCAGGCGAAATCGCCACCGACTCCGCCTCCGGACCCGGCGACTGGGGAAGCGACCTCGGCGACGTCCTCGGCAACCTCGGCAACATCCCCGCCACTCCGGATTCCACCCCTGGGACCTGTCCGCGGAAGAAGCCGCGCGCAAACTCCACGACGACGCCACCGAGCAGCTTCGCCACACCAAGCTCCTCGGCCCCGGCCAAGTCTGCTTCTTCGACATCACCGAGGACGCCCTCCGAAAATACCCGCCGGAAGACATCGACTGATCCGGAACAGGACCAGCACACGGCGAAACGGCCCGCCCACCCCGGGGCGGATTCGCCGCGGGGTGAACGGGCCGTTCGGGTGCCGATGCGTCAGGCGATGATGCGCAGCGGGTCTTCCAACAAGGCGGTGAACTGCTGGAGGAACGCGGCACCCACGGCCCCGTCGATGGCGCGGTGGTCGGCCGAGAGGGTCACCCGAAGGATCTTGCGGGCCACCACCTCGCCGTCGCGCAGCTGGAGCTCGTCCTTGGCTGCGCCGACGGCCAGGATTCCGGCCTCCGGTGGGTTGATCACGGCGGAGAACTGCTCGATGCCGAACATGCCCAGGTTCGAGATGGTGAAGGTGCCGCCGGACATCTCGTCCAGCTTCAGCTTGCCCTCGCGGGCACGGCCCGCCTTCTCTCGGCCCTCGGCGGCGATCTCCGAGACGCTCTTGCGGTCCGCGTCGGGGATGACCGGAACGATCAGGCCGTCCTCGATGGCGACCGCGACGCCCAGGTTGATCCGCTTGTGCTTGATCAGCTTGTCGCCGCCGAAGGAGACGTTCACCGACGGGTTCGCGCGCAGCGCCGTGGCGACCGCCTTCACGACCAGGTCGTTGATGCTGACCTTCGGGCCACCGGCCGCCTGCAGCCGCTCGTTGAGCTTCGCGCGGAACTCGACGAGCTCCGTGACGTCGATGGCGCTGGTCAAGTAGAAGTGCGGGGCCTGCTGCTTGCTCTCGGTGAGCCGCTTCGCGGTGACCTTGCGGATGTTGCTCAGCGGCACCTCCTCCGCGTCCGCCGGAGTCGCCACCTGCGGTGCCGGTGCCGGGGCGGCCGGAGCCTGCGCGGCGGGAGCGGCAGGAGCGGGGGCGGACGACGCGGCGGCCTCGATGTCGGCGCGGATGATCCTGCCACCGGGGCCGGTGCCCTCGACCGAACCGAGATCCACCCCGAGGTCCTTGGCCACGGCCTTCGCCAGCGGCGACGCCTTCGGCTTCGCGCCCTCCGCGACCGCGTTGCCGTTGGTGGGAGCGGGCTCGACGGCCGGAGCGGCGGGCTCGGCGGCCGGAGCCGGTTCCGGCTTCGCCTCCGGCGCGGCGGCCGGAGCCGACGGCGCGGCGGAGCCCGAACCGTCGCCGATCAGGGCGATCGGCGTGCCGATCGGCACCGTCTGGCCCTCCTCGACGAGCAGCTGCTCCAGCACGCCGTCGTCGAAGGCCTCCAGCTCCATGATGGCCTTGTCGGTCTCGATGTCCGCGACGACCTCGCCGCGCTCGATCGAATCGCCCACCTTCTTGCGCCAGGCGGCGATGACGCCTTCCTCCATGGTGTCGGACAGGCGGGGCATCTGGATCTCAGTCATCTGCACATTCCTCGGGAACTCTCAAGTCTCGTGGTGAACCGGTTCGTCGTGGCTCCCGGGATCCGACCCGAACGCACGACTCGGGTCAGGCTCAGCGGCGACGGCCGACGGCGTCGAGAGTCTCACGCACCGCGGTCGTGAGTGACTCGGCGGAGGGCAGCGCGGCCTTCTCCAGCGGCTTCGCGTACGGCAGCGGGACCTCGGCGGACGCGACCCTGCGCACCGGGGCGTCCAAGTAGTCGAACGCACCGTCCGAAATGGACGCGGCGATCTCCGCTCCGATGCCGTAGGTCAACCAGTCGTCCTCGGCCACGACCGCGCACCCGGTCTTGCGGACCGAGTTCACGAACGTCTCGCGGTCCAGCGGGCGCAGGCTGCGCAGGTCCACGACCTCGGCGTTGATGCCGTCCTGCTCGTACAGCTTCTCCGCGACCTGAGTGGCCACCCCGGCCATCCGGGAGTAGCCGATGATCGTGATGTCGGAGCCCTCGCGGGTCACCGCGGCCTTGCCGATCTCGGCCGGCTCCACGTGGTCCGGAACCTCGCCCTTGGTGTTGTAGAGCGCCAGGTTCTCCAAGAACAGCACCGGGTCGTCGTCCCGGATCGCCGCCAGCAGCAGCGCCTTCGCGTCCGCGGGCGTGCTCGGCGCGACGACCTTCAGGCCCGGCACGAACGCGTAGTACAGCTCGATGTTCTGCGAGTGCGTCGCGCCCAGCTGCTGACCGCCGCCACCGGGCGTGCGCAGCACCATCGGCACGTTGGTCTGGCCACCGAACATGCCGTAGATCTTGGCCGCGTGGTTGACGATCTGGTCCAGCGCCACCAGCGAGAAGTTGATCGTCATGAGCTCGACGACGGGGCGCAGCCCCAGCATCGCGGCGCCGACCGCCGCACCGACGAAGCCCTCCTCGGCGATCGGGGTGTCGCGCACCCGCTTCTCGCCGAACTCGTCCAGCAGCCCAGCGGTGATCTTGTACGAGCCCTCGAAGACGCCGATCTCCTCACCGATGAGGAACACGTCGTCGTCGCGGTGCATCTCGTCGCGCAGGGTGTCGTGCAGCGCCTGGCGGTAAGTGATGACGGCCAAGAGTCGTTCTCCTGAAGACATGCCGCGCGCGGCACCCGGCGAAGCACACCGGGCACCGCGCGACGACGAGAGATGAGAGTGCGGTCAGAACACCGGGTCTGCGGGCAGCCGGCGCGAGTCGTTGGCGACCGGAGTGGCGTAGGTGTAGTCGAACAGCGTCGAGACCTCGGGGTGCGGGCTGTCGTCGGCGAAGGCCACCGCCGCGTCCGCGTCGGCCTGCGCCAGCCGCTCGATCTCCTTCGCGCCGTCCTCGTCGAGCACGCCGGCCTCGACCAGCCGCGACCGGAAGTTCACCACCGGGTCGTGGTCGCGGGCCTCCTGCACCGACTCCTCGCTGCGGTACTTCGCGGGGTCCACGACGGAGTGCCCCTTGAGGCGGTGGCTGACCGCCTCCAGCAGCGCCGGGCCGCCCGACTCGCGGGCGCGCTCCACCAGCCGCGTCGCGGCGTCGCGGACGGCCAGCACGTCGTTGCCGTCGACCCGCTCGCCGTGCATCCGGTACGCCGAGGCGCGCTTGTAGAGCTCCGACTCCGCGGAGGACTTCTCCACCGTGGTGCCCATGCCCAGGAAGTTGTTCACCACCACGAACACCACCGGCAGGTTCCACAGCGCGGCGATGTTCAGGGCCTCGTGGAACGCGCCGATGTTCGTGGTGCCGTCACCCATCTGGCACATCACGACCTGGTCGCCGTCGCGGTAGTCGATGGCCAGCGCGGCACCCGTCGCCAGCGGGATCTGACCGCCGACGATGCCGTAGCCGCCGAGCAGCCCGGCCTCCACGTCGAACATGTGCATCGAACCGCCCCAGCCCTTGGAAGTGCCGGTGGTGCGGCCGTAGAGCTCCGCCATCACGCGGCCGGGCTCGATGCCCTTGGCCAGCGCGTAGCCGTGCTCGCGGTAGTTCGTGAACAGCAGGTCCGTCTTGCGCAGCGCCGACATCAAGCCGACGACGGTGGCCTCCTCGCCCAGGTTCAGGTGGCAGTAGCCGCCGATCTTGGCCTGGGTGTAGCCCTGCGCCGCGCGCTCCTCGAAGCGGCGGATCAGCGTCATCTGCTGGAAGTAGCCGCGCAGCAGCTCGGCGGACTCCCCGGCGAACGGGCCGCTCTTAGCGGCGCTCGCCGTGCCGCGGCGGGACTTCGCGCGGGTGGCGGGTTTGGTGCGGGTCGCGGTCTCAGCCATCACGGAACCCTTTCGATGCGTCGAGCGGAACGGGTGGATCAACGCTTCTTCGGCGGCGCGGTGTGCACCGGCAGGCCGAGCGCGGACATCGCCGCCTCCATGCCGATCTCACCGAGCGTCGGGTGCGCGTGGATCGTCTCGGCGAGCTCGTCGAGCGTCGCCTCCAAGGTGATCGCCAACGCGCCCTCGGTGATCAGGTCGCTGGCGGACGGGCCGAACACGTGCACGCCGAGCACCTCGCCGTACTGCTTGCCCGCCACGATCTTCATGAAGCCCTCGGTGTCGCCGAAGGTCTGGGCGCGGCCCAGCGCGGCGAACGGGAACTTCGCGGCGACGACCTCGTGGCCGGCGTCGGTGGCCTGCTTCTCGGTGAGCCCGACGCTGGCGATCTCCGGGTGGGTGAACGTCGCCGCCGGGATGACGTCGTAGTCGATCGCCGCGTGGTGGCCCGCGATGGTCTCGGCGGCCACGACGCCCTGGTGCGAGGCGACGTGCGCGAGCAGCGCCTTGCCGGTGACGTCGCCGATCGCGTAGACGTGCTCGACGTTGGTGCGCAGCTGGTCGTCGACCTGCACGAAGCCGCGGCCATCGACCTCGACTCCGGCGGCGGAGAGGTCCAGCGCGGCGGTGTTGGGCTTGCGGCCCACGCCGACCAGCACCACGTCCGCGTCGACCTCGGAGACCTTCGCGCCGTCGACCGCGACCTTCAGCGCGGCGTTCTTGCCGCGACCGGAGCTCTCGATCTTCGAGACGGTGGCGCCGGTGAGCACCTGCACGCCCCGCTTGCCGAAGGAGCGGCCGAGCGCCTTGCCGATCTCGGCGTCCTCGGCGGGCACCAGCGTCGGCTGCATCTCGATGATGGTGACCTCGCTGCCCAGCGAGGAGAACAAGCTGGCCCACTCCGCGCCGACAGCGCTGCCGCCGATGACGGCGAGCTTTCCGGGGACCTCGGTGAGGCCGAAGGCGCCATCGGAGGTGATCACGCCGGGCAGTTCCGCGCCGGGCAGCGGCAGCTGCACGGGGACCGAGCCAGTCGCGATGATCACGTCGCGGGCGCTGATCCGGTCGACGGGCTCCGCACCGGCCGGGTCGGCGGCGTAGCGCGGGCCGTTCGCGCCGAGCGCGGACTCGCCGACGGCGAACACGTCGACCGTGGTCGGGCCGGTGAAGCGGGCGTGGCCGTTGACGACGGTGACGCCGTTGGCCTTGAGCAGGCCCGCCACCCCGTCGGTGAGGCCCTTGACCACGCTGTCCTTGCGACGGGTGATCGCGTCGTAGTCCAGGCCGACGTTCTCGGCGCGCACTCCGAAGTCGGCGGCGTGCAGCACCGTCTCGTAGACCTCGGCCGAGCGCAGCATCGCCTTCGTCGGGATGCAGCCCCAGTTCAGGCACACGCCGCCGGGTCGTTCCTTCTCGACCACGGCCACGTTCAAACCGCGCTGCGCGGCCCGGATCGCCGCGACGTATCCGCCGGGGCCGCCGCCCACTACGAGGAGGTCGTATTCCTGCACTTCGATGTGCTCCTTCGAGCCGCACCAGCCCTCACGAGACCGCGCCAACGGGCGGGTTCGCAGCCGGGTGAATATCGGGTGATTCTCACTCAGAGTGTCGTGAGCGCGGCCACTTCCGCGCTATGCGCGACCGCCCAGACTTCGCGGACGGTCGCTGTGCACAGCGCACAATCCCAGCCTCGATCGGCACCCTCAGTGATCACATCTCACTTTCCGTGAGACCTTACCGCCGGCGGACTGGGGAAAACACGACCACCTCGCGGAGAGGAGAAAAACGGGAAATTTTCGCCGC
Organism: Saccharopolyspora sp. NFXS83; assembly: GCF_026241095.1. GTDB lineage: Bacteria > Actinomycetota > Actinomycetes > Mycobacteriales > Pseudonocardiaceae > Saccharopolyspora_C. The sequence continues at coordinate 322,212 of NZ_JAPFGB010000004.1, forward strand.
CGGACTCAGTCGCGCAGTCCGTCGCGCAGGTGTAGGGCCGACAGCGCCAGCGACAGCGACACGTACGCCGCCCGCCCGTGCAGCGGCTGCCCGATCAACGTGCCGATCCGGTGCAGCCGGTTCAGCACGGTGTTGCGGTGGCAGTGCAGCCGCACCGCGGCGTTCGCCGTGGAGCAGTTCTCCTCCAGCCACGCGGTGAGCGTGTCCAGCAGCATGTCCCGCTCCTTGACCGGCAAGTCCAGCAACGGCCCCAGCTGCGAATCCAGCAGGCGTTGCGCCAGGTCAGGGGACTGCACCAGCAGCGCCTCCGGATAGCGCTGGTCCAGCGACACCAGCTGCGCGGAACCGTAGGAGGCGGTGCCCATCGCCGTCACCGCGAGCTGGTGCGCCAATCCGACCTCGGCCAGGCCGCGCACCACCGGCGACGCCGCCACCCGGCCGCGGGCCAACGGGCGCAGCACCTCCAGCGCACCCGCCGCCTTGCGCTGCTCCAGCGCGACCAGGCCCACGAGTGTGTCGGCGCGCACTTGCCACACCGATCGGATGTGCACCCCGCCCAACGCGTCGTGCTGGCCGCTGAGCGCGAAGCTGCCGTCGGACCGCATCTCCGCCACCACGACCAGGTAGCGACCGGCGGCGGGCAGGTCCAGCTCCTTCGCCGTCCGCTGCGCGAAGGCGGTGTCCCGCGCCCGGCCGCTGAGCAGGTCTTCGACCAGCGCGTGCCTGCGCTGATCGTCGCGGCGCAACCGCTCCAGCTCGGTGTTGCGGTACGAGGTGGACAGCGTCGAGGACAGCCCGTCGATCACCGTCCACATCGACGTCGCCGCCCCCAGCACCACGTCCGGGTCGGCGCGATCCGCGTGCGCCTGCTCGACGATGGCCTCCCACACGATGCGCCCGCCGAGGCGGAAGGTGCGCAGCATGACCTCCAGCGGCACGCCCTGCTCCGCGCGGCGGCGGCCGATCGCCGCGGCCACGTCATCGCCGTCCGGGTCGCCCGCGGCACCGCTGAGGATCTCCAGCACCCGCTGCAGGTAGCGGCGGCAGCCCTCGTAGAGGTCCTCGCGGGGCACCGGGCGGTAATCGGTCCACTCCGGGTTGTCGGTGAAGATCGCCGCCATCAACCGCCCGGCCAGCGCCTCGGCATCACCCAGCCGAGCCGCCGCCAGCGAATGCGTGATCGCGTGCCCGGGATCGGGCACCGGACGAGCAGGATCGGCGGCCACGTCCTGCGACGATACCCGTGGAGGAACGATCAGCGATCGTGTCGCGCCGCACGCCTGGTATCAAGTTCGCAGCATCACCCTTCGCCGTGACCGGCGGCGCACCCCACCACGATCGACCAGGGACGATCGAAATCAGGCGATGATCGAGAGAGCGATGCCCGGAGCAGGACTGCCCCAACGACGACCCCGCGCCCAGCTCTCCGACGAGGTGGCCGCCCGCATCCGCGACCGGATAGTGACCGGACGGCTGCGCAAAGGCGAACACCTGCACCTGGAGCGCCTGTCCGAGGAGATCGGCGTCAGCGTCACCCCGGTCCGCGAAGCCCTGCTGGCGCTGCGCGGCGAGGGGTTCGTCGAACTGGAGCCCCGTCGCGGTTTCACCGTCCTGCCGCTGAACCGCCAGGACATGGAGGACACCAGCCAAGTGCAGGCGATGCTGGCCGGCGAGCTGGCCGCGCGCACCGCCGAGCTGATCAGCGTCGCGCAGCTGGCCGGGCTGGAGGAGGTGCAGGCGGAGCTGGAGCACGCCGGCCGGTTCGGCATCGGCGACGCCGCGGAGCTCGACCTCCGCTTCCACCACGTCATCTACGACATCGCCGATTCGGCGAAGCTGGCGTGGTTCGTGCAGCTCGCCTCGCGGTACGTGCCGCGGCGGCAGCTGGCCGCCGCGGCGGACTTCACCGAGTCGACCGGTCCGGAGCACCGCGCGATCCTGCGCGCCCTGCACAACCGCGACCCGGAGGCGGCTCGGCGCGCGATGCACGAGCACCTCACGCACAACGGGCAGGTCCTGATCAGGCAGCTGGACCAGCAGGGGTTCTGGGAGCAGTGATCGCACGTTCCAGTGAACTCCGGCCTGTTCGATAGCGCTTCGCAGCCGGAGTCGGCGACCATTCCCTCACGTGGGCGAGACGGACGCCACCAGGGAATATTTCGGGTACGTAACGTATTCTCTACCTGCGGCGACATGCTCGGTGGCACTCGAGTTCGCGGCGACGTCACCCCCTTCGATCCTCGGATCGGCCCCGGCCGATTCACGGGTCTCCGAAGGGCGTTCGGCGGCCCGCGGGCACACCGGAAACCACGTCTCCCGAGCTCGACGCCACCACCACCAGCAGCAGCTTTACCTTCTCCCAGGAATGCGGGGCACGAACCATGCAGATCAGCAGCCGCACTGTCGTGTCGGTTGTCGGAACGGTGATGATGGTCCTGATGACCGTCGTACTCGCCGCATGGTCCTCACCGCAGTCCCCAGTGCAGCAACCCACCGGAGCGCCCAACGGCGCCATGGTCAGCGTCCTGCGCTAGCCGGAGCGCGGTGGGCGCGGGCCGCTCAATCCTCGCGCACCACGTCGGTGGCCGGTTTGTCGTTGCGCAGGCCCAGGAATCTCGGGTGCCGCAACCTGCCGTCCCGGGTCCACTCGGTGAAGCCGACCTCCGCGACGAGCTCCGGCTCGGCCCACCGCACCTCCCGCTCCGGAATCCGGTCCGCGAACGGCGACTCCCGCCGGGACAACTCGTCGAGCCTGCCGCCGAGGTCCCGCAACGTCGCCTCGTCGTAGCCCGTGCCGACCTTGCCCGCGTACCGCAGCGCGCCGCCGTCGAAGTAGCCGACGAGCAACGCCCCGAAAACGGACCGGGACCCCTTCGGCTCGGTCCTGCCGCCGATGACGAACTCCTGCCCGGACAGGCACGGGAACTTCAGCCAGTCCCGGCTGCGACCGCTGCGGTAGGGGCGGTCCGCGCGCTTCGCGATCAGCCCCTCCCAGCCGCGAGCGCAAGCCTGCTGGAAGAAGTCCGCGCCGTCCCCGCTGCGGTGCTCGCTCAGGCGCAGCGGGCCGGTGAACTCGAAGCACTCCGCCAGCAGCCGCTTGCGGGCCCGCAGCGGCAACCGGGTCAGGTCGACGCCGCCGAACGCCATCAGGTCGAACACGCAGTAGTGCACCGCCACTCCGGTGCGGCGGGCGGCGCGCGGATCGGTCAGGTGCATCCGGCGTTGCAGCCTGGCGAAGCTGGTGCGGTCGCCGTCGAAGGCCACCACCTCGCCGTCCAGCAGGAACCGGTCCGCCTGCCCGGCCAGCGCCTCGACGACCTCGGGATAGGCGGAGTCGACCCGGTTGTGGTTGCGCGACCACAGCACCGGAGCTCCCCCGTCGCGCCCCGCGACCACCCGCACCCCGTCGAGCTTGCGCTCGAACACCCAGTCCGGGTCGGAGAAGCGGGCGTCGGTGCGGGTGGCCAGTTCCGGCGCCAGCCACTCCCCCGACCAGCCGCGCAGCAGCGGGCGAAGATCGGAGTCGAGCAGGTCGAGCGGATCAGCTTCGGTCACGCATGCGGTATACCCGTAGTGGGCAGGGCGACCCCCTGACCACCCGCTCTCTCACACTTTCGTGATGGTGCGGGAAACTGGAGTTGATCTGCCGCAGGTGCGGGTACGCCCGCCCGAGCCGACCGCTGAAGGTGCACCGAGCGATGCCGAAGACTACGAACCCGCTGCTGAAGAAGAGCGGCCCCTCCACCAACATGATCTTGAGCATCGTGGTGGTCGTGGGCGCGATCTTGATCGTCGGCGGGATCCTGCTGTTCACCGCCTCCCAGAAGGGCGACGACCAGGCCGGTGGCGGCGGTCCCGCCCCGGCCCCCGGTGCCGACGTCAGCGGCATCGTCGCGCACCCGGACAGCAACAAGCTGCTCGAAGCGCCCGACGGCAAGGTCACCGTCGCGGAGTTCCTCGACTTCCAGTGCCCCACGTGCTGGAACTACTACACCGGCGTCACTCAGACGATCGAGAAGGAGTTCGCGGGCCGGATCACCTTCGTGAACCGCAACTTCCCGATCGCCAAGGCGCACCCGCTGGCCGAAACCGCCGCTCAGGCCGCCGAAGCGGGTGCCGCCCAGGGCAAGTACAAGGAGATGTACCACGCCCTCTACGAGAACTACCGCGCCTGGGCCATCAGTCCTGACGGGCAGAGCGTCAGCGACGACAAGGCTCGCGCTGACAAGCTGTTCACCCAGTACGCGCAGCAGAGCGGGCTGGATGTGGACAAGTTCCACGCGGACATGGGTTCGCCCGCGGTAGCCGAGCGGATCAAGGCCGACCAGGCGGATGCGCAGAAGGCCGGGGTCGAGGGCACGCCCACGTTCTTCATCAACGGGCAGAAGTGGGAGCCCAGCCAGAACGCCAAGAACTACGGCGACGTGGCCGCGCAGCTGCGGGAGAAGCTGAACCAGGAGCTGGCGAAGTGACCGCCACCCAGCAGGCCCGCGCGGCCGAGCCCGCGCCCGCGAGCTCGGGCGCGCCGGCTCGCGGGCTGGGCTGGCTGTACCTGATCGGCGGCGCGATCGGCCTCGTCGCCGCCGCCGCGCTGCTCATCGAGAAGATCAACAAGCTGGGCGACCCGGGCTACGTCCCGTCGTGCAGCTTTAACCCGATCGTGTCGTGCGGTTCGGTCATGGACAGCACGCAGGCCGCGCTGTTCGGCTTCCCGAACCCGCTGATCGGCGTCGCCGCGTTCCCCGTGGTGATGGCCGTCGGCGCCGCGCTGCTGGCCGGGTTCGCCGCCCCGCGCTGGTTCTGGCTCGGCCTGCAGCTCGGCACGACGCTCGGCGTGGTGTTCGTGCACTGGCTGATCGCGCAGAGCCTGTACGAGATCGGCGCGCTGTGCCCGTACTGCATGGTCGTGTGGGCCGTGACGATCCCGATCTTCTGGTACACGACCCTGCACACCCTGAGCTCCGGGCACTTCGGCGGCGGCGTCACCGCGGGCACCGCGCTGAGCCGCTTCCACAGCCTCGGGCTGGTGGTGTGGTACTTGGTGATCGTGGTGCTCGTGCTGCAGGCGTTCTGGAGCTACTGGACAAGTCTGATCTAGAGAAGTCGCACACCGGGCTGGAACACCCGTTTGTCCGGCCACCACGCCGGGTACCAGGTGACTGTGAGTAATGGTATTCGCATTCCCCCGGCTCCCCGGCCGACGACGTTCGCGACGCGGACGCCGCACGCGGCACCGCGGACCGGACCCGATCGAGGTGGCGCGTGATGCGGTCAGAACCCGGTGCGCGATCGGAACCCGGAGTCCGGCCAGGACGGCCGGGTTCCGGGCCCGGTACGAGGTTCCCCAGCGCAAAGCGAGGTGTACCAGTGTCAGCACCCCAGCCCGCACGCGGTGAGCAGACCGCTCCCGCTCCCCGTCCGAGCGCGGACTCCGCCTCGGGGGCGTCCGTCGTGGAGGTCCGGGTCGCCGCGGAGGCGTCCCAGTTGTCGGTCCTGCGGGCCGTGACCGGAGATCTCGCGATGCGGGCCGATTTCGACGTGGACTCGATCGCCGACCTGCGACTGGCGGTGGACGAGGCGTGCTCCTCGCTGATCCGGCTCGCCGCGAGCGGCCAGACCCTGACCTGTCGGTTCCAGGGCGACGAGCAGAGCCTGGGCGTCTCCGCCTCGGTCATCAGCGACCATCCGCAGGAGGCCAGGCAGGACACGTTCAGCTGGCGCGTGCTGAGCGCGCTGACCGACGATGTGTCAACCTCGGTGGAATCGGACGCGGACACCGGCAGTGGCCATGTGGTCCGCATCGACTTGACCAAGGGACGGGCACACGAGTGAAGCAGGCGGATTCCGATCACGCTGCGCACTCGCGACATCAACGCTACGACGAACTGGCGCCCCTGTTCGCCGAACTCGCGGGTGTGGATGAACAAGATCCCCGCCATGCGCGGCTCCGGGACCGGCTGGTCACCGCGCACCTGCCGGTGGCGGAGCACATCGCGCGGCGGTTCAGCCACCGCGGCGAAGCGCAGGAGGATCTCACCCAGGTCGCCACCCTCGGGCTGATCAACGCGGTGGACCGGTTCGACCCGGACCGCGGGGTGGACTTCCTGTCCTACGCCGTGCCCACGATCATGGGCGAGGTGCGCAGGCACTTCCGGGACACGGGCTGGGCGGTGCGGATGCCCCGCAGGCTCCAGGAACTGCACTTGGCGGTGTCCTCGGCCATCGCCCGGCTCTCGCAAGAACTCGGCCGCGCGCCCACTCCCAGCGAGCTGGCCGAACACCTCGACATCAGCCGGGACGACGTCTTCCGCGGCCTGGAAGCGGGCAACGCCTACCGCAGCGCCTCGTTGGACGAACTGCTCACCGCCACCGACGAGATCCCGCTGGGCGCGGCGATCGGTTCCGACGACGCCGAACTGCTCGAAGTGGAGAACCGGGAGACGATCCGCCCGCTGCTGGCCGAACTCGACGAGCGGGAACGGCGGATCCTGGTGATGCGGTTCTTCCGGTCCATGACGCAAACCCAGATCGCCGAGCAGATCGGCATCTCCCAGATGCACGTCTCCCGGCTGCTGTCCCGGACCCTGTCCTGGCTGCGGGAACGCCTGGAGAACGCGGAACCGCCCGCCGAGACCGCCACCACGGACTGACCGGCACCCGCCGCGGCGGGGCCTGGACGTGGAAGACCGCCCGAGGCTCGGTCGGGGGTGACTCCGAACCTCGGGCGGCCGGTCTTGGGGCGCCGAAACGCCGGAACACCCGGCAGAGCGGGCGGCGGTTCGCCGTCGCCCGGCTCACCGGGTGTCGTGGCATCACTTCACGGAGATGCCGTGCTCCTTCAGCCAGGGCAGCGGGTTGATCTTGCTGCCGCCCTCGATGACCTCGAAGTGCAGGTGCGGGCCGGTGGACTGGCCCTTGTTGCCGATGGTGGCGATCTTCTCGCCGGCGCTGACCTTGTCGCCCACGCTCACGTCGATGGTGTTGACGTGGCCGTAGACGGTGATCGTGCCGTCGTTGTGCTGCACCCGGACCCACTGGCCGAAGCCGCTGGCCGGTCCGGCGCTGATGACCTCGCCACCGCTGACGCTGACGATCGGGGTGCCGATGCTGTTGGCGATGTCGATGCCCTTGTGGGTGCTGCCCCAGCGGGAACCGAACCCGGAGGTGAAGGTGCCTTCGGCGGGCTTGACGTAGCCGTTGCTCGCCTTCGCGGGCTGGGCCGACGCGGCCGGCTTGGCCTCGGCGGCCTTCTTCTCCGCCGCCTGCTTCTCGGCGGCTTCCTTGTCCGCGGCTTCCTTCGCGGCCTTCTGGTCCGCGGCGGCCTGGGCCTTCTGCTGGGCGATCTCTTCGCCCTTGGCCACCTTCTGGGCTTCCTGGTGCGCGCCCTGCGCCGGCCGGGCGTCGAGCAGCTGCACCGAGGCGGGCGCCCCGTGGGCACCGTTGACCGAGGCGGCGAGCTGCTGCTGCGCGGCCACGTGCTGGTCGGCCACCGGGCGGACGGCCTGGCTCTGGGGGCTCTTGTCCGCGTTGGCGGCCAGCGGCTGGCCGACGGCGGCGAACGCGCCCGCCGCGACGACGGCCGCGGCGATCTTGTTCCGGGTGGACACCCGGGAGGTCTTGCTCTCGGAACGAGGGCGGAAGGAGTTCAACAAGGACTCCCGGAGAGCGGTCTTCGGGGTGTGGCCGCTCTCCTCGCGGTGCTTGGCCATGGTCGCCTTTCCGTCTTCGGGGGTGGCTCGGTCACTCCCGCCGGGGGATGCGGGCGAACTCTTCGGGGGCGAGTCCTGTTCGTGACTGAACCGTGACGTTCTCAGCGAAAAAGGTAGCTAAGGGTCATCCGGACCATCAAGAGCTCACCCTTTAGGTGCAGCTTTGCCTGTCGTTCAGCCGCCATGTGCACACGTTCAGTCACTAAATAAGATGACCTTTCGGTAACGGTCGTGATCTGCCGGAGGCGATCTTCGACGAACTCCGGACGGATGGCCGGAAGATCGGCGACCCGATGCGATCGGCTCCGCGCGATCAGTGATTCCCCCTGGGCACGGAGCTCGCGACCACGCGCAGCGACCGGCCGGACACGGCGCCGATCGGACCGCTACACCGCCGCGCCCGACCGCACGATCGGCGCTGACCTGCACGATCGATCAGATCCGGGCGCGCATCGCGTGGGTCGGCGACCAAGACCTCATCGGCCTGAAAGTGGTCTTGAGCACAAACTCGACCACTCGGCTCCATCACCCCCCGGACGGCCTCAAGTGACTCGTGAGTAACCGCCTGCGGCCGATCTCCCGCACTCTGAGATGCGCGTGCCACCCGAAGAGTTGATCTGATTCACTGACGGACATGACGCGTGGTGACCAGTGGGGCCTGCTCGTGCAGCGCCTGCACGTCGACCTGCTCCGCGTCAGCTCCGCCGGGTGTCGACCTTCCCGCTGACCGTCCCGCCCCGGCCCTCCCGCCCACCACGCGACCCGGCTGCGGCCGGTGGCCGCCCCCGCGGGCGAGCGCGCGCCGCCACTCCTAGCGCAGGCGCCGCGGCACGTCCGCCGATCGGGGCCGCACCGCCCGAACCGATCACCCGAACCGCCCCGGCACGCACCGCGCACGACCGGGGCGCCCTCGAACGCCACCCCACGGAGAGATCGTGCAGACCTTCCTGATCTTCGCGCTCGGCGGTTTCATCGCCCAGCTCGTCGATGGTTCCCTCGGCATGGCCTACGGGGTGACTTCCACGACCATCCTGCTCACCGCGGGGCTCACGCCCGCCGTGGCCTCCGCTTCGGTGCACCTGGCCGAGATCGGCACCTCCGTCGCCTCCGGCGTCTCGCACTGGAAGTTCGGCAACGTCGACTGGCGCGTGGTGCTCATCCTGGGTGTGCCCGGTGCCGTCGGCGCCTTCCTCGGCGCGACCGCGCTGAGCAACCTCTCCACCGAGGCCGCCGAACCGTGGATGTCGGCGATCCTGCTGACGCTGGGCCTGTACGTGCTGCTGCGCTTCGCGCTGCGCCCGCTGCGCCGCAGGCAGCTGACCGGGGTCAGCTCGAAGCTGCTCGCCCCGCTGGGCCTCGTCGCGGGCTTCGTCGACGCGACCGGTGGCGGCGGCTGGGGTCCCGTGGCGACCCCGACGCTGCTGAGCACCGGCAAGGTGGAGCCGCGCAAGGTCGTGGGCTCGGTGGACACCAGCGAGTTCCTGATCGCGGTGGCGGCCAGCCTCGGCTTCATCATCTCGTTGGCCGACGAGCCGCTGTCCTGGGCGACGGTGGCCGCGCTGCTGATCGGCGGCGTGATCGCGGCGCCGCTGGCGGCGTACCTGGTGCGGATCGTGCCGATGCGGCTGATCGGCGTCGGCGCGGGCGGGCTCATCGTGCTCACCAACACCCGGACCCTGATCAAGGCGTTCGACCTGCCCGCTCCAGGCGTGTTCTACACCGTCATCGTGCTCGCCTGGGTCGCCGCGCTGGCCTACACCGTCCGGCAGATCGTGCGCGACCGCCGCGAGGAGCTCCCGGAGGACGCGGGCGAGCCGGTGCGCAGCTGATCCGCCGCCGCCGAGACGACGAACGCCCGTCCGCGACGCTGTCGCGGACGGGCGTTGTGGTCGGTGCGGCCGAGCTCGACCGGTTGTTGCGTGACTACAGCTAACACACGGAGCGTCAGGCATTACCCACGTGCCGTATCGCGCTAGTCATACGAAAGGGCTACGGTTCGATAGGCCGTGTGGAAGCCCCCCGACACGCGGTAGGCGCCCCGGGTGCGAACTTCGTTCTCGCGCCCGGGACGCCGCTCCCCGTACCTGCGGCCACCGACTGGCCACTTCGTTCTCCGCCCGGGAAACCGGGCGAACGCCACCGGATCCCCATCGGCAGCCGACCCGCACCGTCCGTGCGGAGTCCAGCGACGCGTGGCACTCAGTGTGCACGTCAATCATGGAATATTCCAGGCCTCTGAGCGCACAGTTCGAGCACGGCCGGACATCGATCCGGTCCGCCCTCCCGTGCCCAGCGGTGACGGATGCCGCCCGCCCGCACATCCGTCACCGTGACGGTCGCCCCGCTCAGCCGTCCGCGCGCATCGGGCTGGCCGCGGAACGCCACTGCACCGTCGGGCGCATCGCGCCCAGGTCGACCCGGTCCACGTGCGCCTTCGCGACGCCGAACAGCGAATCGATGAGCGTGTTCGACAGCAGGTGCGGTTCCAGGCCCAGCTCGACCAGCCCGGTGTGCACCACGTTGTAGTGGTGCTCGCTCTGCTCGACGCGCGGGTTGTCCAGGTACTCGACGTCGACGGTGCCGTCGAAGCCGTTGGCCACGACCTTCGCGATCTCCTCCACGGAGAAGCTCTCGGTCATCTGGTTGAACACCCGGAACTCGCCGGCATCCGCCGGGTTCTCCGCCGCCAGCCGGATGCACTCCACGGTGTCCCGGATGTCGATGAGCCCGCGAGTCTGCCCGCCGCTGCCGTACACCGTCAGCGGGTGACCCAGCACCGCCTGGATGACGAAGCGGTTCAGCACCGTGCCGAAGATCGCGTCGTAGTCGAAGCGGGTGGCCAGCCGCGGGTCCAGAGCGGTCTGCGCCGTCTCCTGCCCGTACACGACGCCCTGGTTGAGGTCGGTGGCGCGCAAGCCCCAGATGCGGCAGGCGAACTCGATGTTGTGGCTGTCGTGCACCTTGCTCAGGTGGTAGAAGGAGCCCGGCTTCTTCGGGAACAGCATCCGGTCGGTCCGCCCCTTGTGCGAGACCTCCAGCCAGCCTTCCTCGATGTCGATGTTCGGCGTGCCGTACTCGCCCATGGTGCCCAGCTTCACCAGGTGGATCGACGGGTCGATCTCCTGGATCGCGAACAGCACGTTGAGGTTGCCGACCACGTTGTTCTGCTGGGTGTACACCGCGTGCTTGCGGTCGATCATCGAGTACGGCGCCGCGCGCTGTTCGGCGAAGTGCACGATGGTGTCCGGGCGGAAGTCCCGCACCATCTCGTAGGTGAAGTCCGCGTCGACGAGGTCGCCGTAGTAGGACTTGATGCTCTTGCCCGACACTTCGTGCCACGCGTCGACGCGGGTCTGCATCGGCTCGATCGGCACCAGGCTCTGCACGCCCATCTCGTGGTCGTAGCCGCGCCGGGCGAAGTTGTCGGCCACCGCCACCTCGTGGCCACGGTCGGACAGGTGCAGAGCGGTCGGCCAGCCAAGGTAGCCGTCGCCCCCGAGGACGAGGATTCGCACGCCTTCTTCTCCCTCTAGATCATTGCGGTGCCACCGGCGGCCAGGAAGGGCGCCGCGGTGGCGGATCCTCCGGGCACCGAGGTGCTCCGGAGCCAGTCGGCACGGTAGGAAAAGCGCTGCCAGGCCGAAGTGGAGCGGACGCCGACGGCCCCCGGCGCCACCTCGCTCCCGCCAACATCCGGAATGCTCTCATTGTTCGGCGCGGGAGCGAAGAGCCGAAAGCAAGCGGGGGCCGAGAGGAAAGGCACGCGGCGGCTCCCCGGTATCGTGCTACCGCGACGTGGCCCGTTCCGGGCTCGGCGCAGCGCGAAAGGACCGATCAGTGCAGCAGGCCACCGAGACCGCGACCGCGCTGCCGACCGGCCGCCGCGGCGGCTACTGGCGGCTCATCAGCAGGTTCGCCGCCGCCTCCGTGGTCGCGACCGGGATCAGCCAGCTCGTGTTCGTCGGCTCCTACGCCCTGGGGGCGCTGCCGGTGGTCTCGACCGTGCTGGCGTGGCTGGCGGGAGCCGTCCCCAACTTCGTGCTCAACCGCCGGACTTGGGGTGGCGGCGGCAGGTCGGCGCTGCGCGGGGAGATCGTGCGCTACGCGGCGCTGTCGGTGGGCACCGCGCTGCTGGCGGCGCTGGCGACCAGCGGTGCCGAGCGGCTGGCACTGGGCGCGTTCCCACACGACCGCCTCCCGCAGGTGGCGATCGTGTGGGGTGCCTTCCTGGCGACCTACCTGGTGATGTTCGTGGTGAAGTTCTTCATCATCGACCGGTTCATCTTCACCGCTCGGGAACGGCCACCGCGGGCTCGTTGATCCGTTCGGCCGCGGGCCGGTGCTGCGGCTGCGGCGCGGAACGCCGTTCCCGCAGCCAGGTGCCTAAGACGACCTTGGCGTAGCGGTAGCCGTAGAGGACGTTGTTGCCCTTCTTGCTCTGGCCCGCGGTGCGCGCCAGCATCGTCATCGGCTGCTCCAGGACCCGGTAGCCGCGGGCGAGCAGGCCGACGAGCAGCTCGGAGGACTGGTACTGCTTCTGCTCCAGCCGCACCGAGTTCGGCACCTCGATCTTCATCGCGCGGAAGCCGAACGAGGTGTCGGTGATCTTCTGCCTGGTCAGGGCGCTGACCAGCCACGCGAACACGTGGGTCCCGGCCCGGCGCACCAGGTCGGTGCTCTCGGTGCGGCCGAGGGTCCGGGAACCGGTGACGAAGTCGGCCTCGTCGTCGATCAACGGCTGCAGCAGCCGGGGCAGCTCGGCGATGTCGTACTGGCCGTCCGCGTCGGTGGTGACGAGGTAGCGGGCGCCGCGCTCGGCGGCGAGCCGGTAGCCGAGACGCAGCGCCGCGCCCTGACCGCGGTTGACCGGCGCGACGCAGGTCTGCGCGCCGTGGCGCAGCGCGACCTCCGCGGTGTCGTCGGTGGCGCCGTCCACGACGACGAGCGCGTCCACGTCCAGCCCGCAGCTCTGCGCGGGAATGCCGTCGAGCACCGCGCCCAGGGCGTCCTGCTCGTTGTAGGCCGCGATGAGTACGACCACCGAGGCGAACCCGCGATCGCCGTAGCGCTCGGAGTAGCCGTCGAGCGCCGCCCGGTCGACCTCGTCGGGATAGGTCGTGGACATGGTGGTCTCCTTCGGGGTGTTCGGTCGGTCGGGTAAGCGGGTCCGGCGCGGCCCGATGATCGCGGTCAGGGCCAGCCCACCGGCCAGCGGCAGCAGCACGAGAGCGGGCAGCTGGTAGCGCCAGGAGAATTCCATCGCCGCCGCGGTGGTCAGCACCGTGGTGGCCAGCCCGGCGGGCAGCAGCGTCACGGCGCGCAGCCCGCTGCGCCGCGCCCGGCCCAAGCCGAGCACGGCCAAGCCGGACAGGACGAGCATGCCGCCGAGCGCGGTGCCCGGCGTGTAGCCGCCGCCGAGCTGGTAGGCCCGCAGGAACCCGCCGATCTCGGGGTCGGCGCGCAGGGTGCCGTCGCCGTGCAGCTCGGCCCATTCGGCGACGTACCAGGGGTCGGCGTACATCGGGTACTCGGTCTTGAACTGCCAGCGGTCCAGCGGCACGTCGCCCGGCGTCTGCGTGCGGGTGGGCGCGAACCCCTTCAGGAAGTCCGCGACGAACCCGCCCACGACGTCGAGCGGCTGCTGGGCGAGGACCTTGGCCGCCATGCCGCTCTGCGCGGCGTTGAGGTCGAAGTCGTCCGGCAGCTTGTCGGTGTTGGCCGAGACGTGCCAGAAGTGGATGTAGAAGTCGATGCCCTGCTTCTCCCGCGCCTCGACCGGCTCCTTCGGGCACACCAGCTGTTCCTCGGGCGTGAGCCCGAGCCGGTCGCATTCCGCGACGACGGCGGTCCGGCCGTAGACGACGCTGCCGGTGGAGCCGCCCAGCGCGGGAGTCCCGGTCCACACCAGGTGGTACATCGCGTAGCAGAACAGGAGCCCGGCGAACGCCCCGGCGAGGGCTCCGGCGGCGCGCAGCCGGGGCTTCCACCCGTCGCGCGGGCGCAGTCCGGCCGCCAGCAGCACGAACACCACCGCGGGCACCACCAGCGTCAAGCCGACGATGCGCACCAGCACCGAGACCGCGAGCAGCAGCCCGGCGAACGCCGCCGTGCGCGGGCCGGGCGTGCCGCGCCAGGTCAGCACGAAGATCGCGGCCAGCAGCAGGACCTGGAACAGCAGGTCCGACATGATGTTGTGCTCGATCTGCACCTGGTAGGCGTCCAGCAGCACCGGCGCGGCGGCCAGCGCCGCGATCCAGCGGCGCGCACCGAAGCGCAGCAGCAGCACGTAGATGGCCACGCCGAGCGCGAGCCCGAGCAGGTGCTGCACGGCCGCCACGAACGCCAGGTTCCCCACCAGCAGCAACGGGCCCAGCAGCAGGATCTCGTAGCCGATGGGGTTGATGCCGCCGGGGAAGAACACCCCGAGGTCGTCGAGGTAGCGGAACGAGTCGATGTAGAGCAGCGCCGGCCGGTACGCGAGCTGCGCGAGCACGCGCAGCACGACGCCGCCGAGCAACAGCAGCGCGAGCAACCAGTGCGCGCGGAGGTGCCGCGCCGGCGCGGCGATCACGGCGCCCCGGCGGTGACCGCGCGGAAGTCCTCCCACACGGTCCGCAGGCCGTCGGTGAGCTCCACCGACGGCGTGTAGCCGAGTTCGCGGCCGGCCTTGGCGACGTCGACGATCACCGCGGGCATCTCGCCGTTCTTGGCGGGCACGTGCGTCACCGGCAGCGGCGCACCGGTGGCGGACCGGACCGCGTCGATGAGCTCCAGCACGGAGATGGACCGCCCGGAGCCGATGATCGCGGTGCCGGTGCACTGCTTGTCGCAGGCCGCGAGGATGCCCGCGACCACGTCGTCGACGTGCACGAAGTCGCGGCTCTGCGCGCCGTCGCCGTAGACCTCGACGCCGTCGCCGGCCAGCGCCGCGCGCATCAGCCGCGGGATGAAGCTGTCCTTGTGCCCCATGCCGGGCCCGTAGATGTTGGTGAACCGCAGCGCGGTGGTGGCGATGCCGTAGGAACCCGCGTAGCCGGACAGCAGCATCTCGCAGGCGGCCTTCGTCGCGCCGTACGGCGTGAGCGGGCGCAGCGGCAGGTCTTCGGAGATGGTGCCGTGGCCGATGTCGCCGACGACGGCGTTGGTGGAGGCGAGCACGAAGCGGCCGACGCCCCGCTGCCGCGCGAGTTCCAGCAGTTCCTGGGTGACCTCGACGTTGGCGCGGTAGGTCTCGGCGGGCTTGTCCACCGACCGCAGCACCGAGGTGATGGCGGCCAGGTGCACGACGGCCGCGGTGCCGGTGGTGACGGCGGCGTCGCGCACGGCCGGGTCGCTGAGGTCGCCGGCGACGTGGGTGACGAGCTCACCGCGCAGCGACTCCGGCGGCTCCTGCACGTCGACGATGGTGACCGGGGTGCCGCGTTCGGTCAGCGCTCGGACGACGGCGCGGCCGACGAACCCGGAGCCGCCGGTGACGACCACGCCACCCGGTAGGCCGCTGCTACGCAGAGTTTCGGACGACTCGGTTGCCGTCGCTCGTTCGGGGGAAGTCTCACTGCTTGGCACGGCTGAACTCTAACGGGCCGCCGCCTAGCGCTGTCGCCTAACCCACACCGGTCGTCCACCGAATGGCAGCTTGCGCACCACCCGCCGCCCACCGCGCCACGGGCCGCGGAGGGCACGAGGCCGGGCGGCCGTCGCGCCCGCCCGGCGGACGCGCTCAGCCGGCGTAGTGGTCGCCCAGCGCCTTCAGACCGGTGCCGAACACCCCGGTCGCGAACACCTCGTCCAGGTTCGGTTCGTCGCCCGCGTCGGCGTCGTAGTCGCTGTACCACTCGACGAACGCCTGCCCGGTCGCCGTGATCGGCAGGACGCGGATCGTGCTGCGGTACGAGCGCACCGGGAACGGGCCCTCGGTGATGTCGTAGGTGTAGGCGCGGGCGGCGTCGTCGAGCACCACCAGCCGCTCCCGCACGACACCGCCGTCGGCCAGGGTCAGCCGCCGCACCGCGCCGACCTCCGCCGGGGACGCGCCGCCCTCGACTTCGCTGGTCCTGATCGCCGGGTGCCACCGCGGCAGCCCGTTGAAGTCCCGCACCAGCTCCCACACCTGGTCGGCCGTCGCCGGAACCACCGCGCTCGCATAGGACCGTGCCATCACGTGCTCCTCACCGTCGTGTTCCACCGCACCGGGCGGTGCGGCTCACCGCTTGAGGTTCTTGAACTCCCTGGTCCGCTCGGTCAGCGCCTGCTCCACCGGGAGGCGTTCCATGCTGCTGGCGCCGTAGAAGCCGTGGCAGCGCTTGGTGCGGCCCAGCACGTAGGCCGCGTCCTCCGGGGTGGCGATGGGGCCGCCGTGGCAGAGGACCAGCACGTCCTCGCGCACCTCGGCCGCCGCCGCGGACCACTCGTCGATCAGGGCCACGCAGTCGTCGAGGTCCTTCGAGGTCTCCGCGCCGATCGAGCCGCCGGTGGTGAGCCCGAGGTGGCACACGACGATGTCGGCTCCGGCGCTGGTCATGGCGCGGGCGTCGGCGGCGGAGAAGACGTAGGGCGTGGTGAACAGGTCCGCTTCCCGCGCGGCGGCGATGAGTTCGACCTCCTGCCGGTAGCTCATGCCGGTCTCCTCCAGGTTGGCCCGGAAGGCGCCGTCGATGAGCCCGACGGTCGGGAAGTTCTGGATCCCGGCGAAGCCCAGTTCCCGCAGCCGCGCCAGGAACGGCCCGGTGAGCAGGAACGGGTCGGTGCCGTTGACGCCCGCAAGCACCGGTGTGCGGCGCACCACGGGCAGCACCTCGCTCGCCATCTCCACGACGATCTCGTTGGCGTTGCCGTAGGCCAGCAGCCCGGCCAGCGAACCGCGGCCCGCCATCCGGTAGCGGCCCGAGTTGTACAGCACGATCAGGTCGATGCCGCCGGATTCCTCGCACTTCGCCGACAGGCCGGTGCCCGCACCGCCGCCGATGATCGGATCGCCCCGATCGGCCATGCCCCGGAACCGGCGCACCAGGGTCTCCCGGTCGAACCGCGTCATGTCCGTTCTCCTTCCACCTCGGGGCGCACTTCGCGCAACGCCGCGAACAGCGCCGCCACGAAACCGTCGTCGTTGATGCCGTGCGGGATCCGCCGCACCTGCCGCTGCTCGGTCTGGTGCACCTCGGCTTCGAGGGTCTCGAACAGGACCTGGTCGGCGGCCGGATCGTGGAAGGGCTGCCCGGGTGCGTCGAGCAGCGAGACGCCGCCCTCCGGCAGCAGGAACCGCACCGGGCCGGTGCAGGCGTTGAGCTTCGCGGCCAGGAACCGGGCGATCTCCCGGCATTCGTCCGGGGTGGTGCGCATCAGCGTGACCTGCGGGTTGTGCTCGTAGAACAGCCGTCCCCGGTAGCGCTCCGGCACGGTGTCCGGCGAGCCGAAGTTGACCATGTCGAGGGCACCGCAGGACCCCACGTAGGGCACGCCGCAGCGCGCGATGGCGTCGAGCCGCGTGTCACCGGCGCTCATCACTCCCCCGGCGATCAGGTCGCACACCTCGGTGGTGGTGATGTCCAGGACGGCCTCGATGAGGCCGTCGGCGACGAGCTTCTCCATCGCCCGGCCACCGGTGCCGGTCGCGTGGAACACCAGCGGGTCGTGCTCGGCGGCCAGCCGGTCCGCGGTCTTGGTGACGCACGGCGTGGTCACCCCGAACATCGTCAGCGCCACCGCGGGCCGCTGCTCGACCGCCGGGACCGTGTTGCGCACGGCCCCCGCGAGCGCGTGCGCGGCGTTGCCGAGCACCTGGCGGGAGATCCGGTTGAGCCCGGCGACGTCGGTCACCGCCGGGAACATCGCGACATCGGAGGCATCCACGTAGGACGAGATGTCGCCGGAGGCCACGGTGGAGACCATCAGCTTCGGCACGCCCACCGGCAACGCCCGCAGCGCGGGAGTGATCAGCGCCGTGCCGCCGGAACCGCCGAGCCCCAGCACCCCGCCGACACCGGGCCGCGCGGCCAGCCAGCGCTCGAACGCCAGCGCCATCGCCGTCACCGCCGACCCGCGATCACCGGTGAACACCGCCCCGGCACCTCGCGGGTGCGCCGCCGCGACCTCGGCGGCGGGCACGTCGGGGGCGTCGGCGGACTCCGCGCCGGAGGTGCTCACGTCGACGGTGGCCACCTCCACGCCCGCGTCGGCGACCAGCCCAGCGACGTAGCGCAGCTCAGCCGCCTTGGTGTCGAACGTGCCCACGACGTAAGCCCGGCCCATCACACCATCCCCGCAACTAGGAATCAGCCCGCCGGAACCCTACTGCCGATCAGGCCTGGAGACAGCACGTTGATCACCGGGGTGTCGGAGATCCGGCCGGTCGATCGACGAGCCGCCCGAGCAGTTCGGCGTCCTCCGCGAGAATGCGGCGCACCTCGGCGGCGCGGAACCACTCGCACTCATGACGATGGCCCCCGGCTTCGCGCCGGGGGCCATCGTGCGGGCGGGTCACTTGCTCTTGCCGCCGCCCATGAAGCGGTTCTTCACCTGATCGATCTTGGCCTTGTTCTTCGGGTCGCTCGCGTATCGCTTCGCCTGGTCGATCGCCTTCTTGCCCTGCGGGCTCTTGGCGAAGTCGGTCACCTTCTTGAACAACGACATAGCAGCTCCCAATCGGGCCGGTCGGTCACGCCTCCAACCAGGCTACCGGCAATTCGGACACCAAATCGAGGGCCTACGCTCACCCGAGCACGCCGCTGACCGAAGCGTGGCCCTTGAGCAGGTTGCGGGCGATGGTGCGGCGCTGGATCTCGTCGGTGCCCTCGAAGATCCGCAGCAGCCGGATGTCCCGGTACCAGCGCTCGATGGGCAGCTCGCGGGTGTAGCCCATGCCGCCGTGGATCTGCAGCATCCGGTCGACGATCTCGTTGGCGCGGGTGCCGCCGTAGAGCTTCGCGATGGACTGGGCGTGCCGGGAGTCGGCGCCCTGGTCGGCCTGCCACGCCGCCTGCAGCACCAGCCAGCGCAGCGCCTCGATCTCCACCGCGGAGTCCGCGATCATCCACTGGATGGCCTGGCGATCCGCGATGGGCGCACCGAACGTCTGCCGGTTGCGGGCGTAGTCCATCGACATCTCCATCATGCGCTCGCACCCGCCGAGGGCGCGGGCGGGCAGCAGGTAGCGACCGCGGCCGATCCACTGCATGGCCAGCTTGAAGCCGCCGCCGACCTCGCCGAGCACGTTCTCCTCCGGCACCCGCACGCCGTCGAAGACCAGGGAGGCGGGCTGGCGGTCCCACTCGCCCATGATCTCGATCGGCTCCGAGCGCCAGCCCGCGTCGCGGTCGGCGAGGAAGCAGGTGACGCCTCCGTCGGCGCCCTTCTCCTTGTCGGTGACGGCGAAGACCATCGTGAAGTCGGCGTCGATGCCGCCGGTGATGAACGTCTTCTCCCCGTCGATCACCCACTCCGAGCCCTCCTTGCGGGCCGTGGTGCGCAGGTTCTTCGCGTCCGAACCCGCACCGGGCTCGGTGATCGCGAAGCAGGACTTGCGCTCGCCCTCGATGGTGGGCACCAGGTAGCGCTGCTTCTGGTCCTCGTTGGCGTGGTAGAGGATGTTGTCGGCGTAGCCGCCGAAGCTGAACGGCACGAACGTGCGGCCCAGCTCGATCTCGATGAGCGCCGTGAGCACCGCGGAGAGGTCCATCCCGCCGTACTCCTCCGGCGTCTGCACGCCCCAGAACCCGGCGTCGCGGGCCTTCTGCCGGAGGTCCTTGAGCTCCTCGCGGGTCAGGCCGCGCTCGTGGTTGCGCTCCCGGCGCAGCACCTCCTGCTCCAGCGGCACCAGCTCGCGCTGCACGAACGTGCGCACCCAATCCCGAATGTCGCGTTCGGTCTCGGTGAGGGAGAAGTCGACCATCGGTGGCGTTTCCTTTCGGCGAGGTCGCGGGAGTCCGGCTGATCGGGTGGGCGGGCAGACCGCCCGCCCACCCGGACGATCAGGTCGAGGCGATGCGGGAGCGCAGCTCGCGCTTGAGGACCTTGTGGCTGGGCCCCAGCGGCAGCTCGTCGACGAACACCACGCGCCGCGGGTACTTGTGGTGCGCGGTCTGCTCCGCGGCCCAGGCGGTGATCGCCTTGGCCAACGCCTCGTCGGGTTCCTCCCCGCGTTCCGGCACGACGACGGCGCAGACCTCTTCGCCGCGCCCCGGATCGGGCAGGCCGATCACGGCGCACTGGGCCACCGCGGGGTGCCTGATCAGCAACTCCTCCACCTCGCGCGGGTAGATGTTGTAGCCGTTGCGGATGATCAGATCCTTCTTGCGGTCGACGATCGACACGTAGCCCTCGGCGTCCTTGGTGCCCATGTCGCCGGTGCGGAACCAGCCGTCGACGACGGCCGCCGCGGTCGCGTCCGGGTCGTCCAGGTAGCCCGCGAACACGTTGTGGCCGCGCACCACGATCTCGCCGACCTCGCCCGCGGGCAGCAGCTCGATGCGGTCCTCCACGGACGGTTCGGCGACCTCGACGTCGATGCCCCACAACGCGTGCCCGACGGTGCCCGCGCGCGGGCCGAACGCCGGCTGGTTCACCGTCGCCGTCGGCGAGGTCTCCGACAGGCCGTAGCCCTCGTGGATCGGGGCGCCGAAGCGGCGCTGGAACCGCTCCAGCACCGCGACCGGCAACGCGGCGCCACCGGAGACGCACATCCGCAGGCTCGGCACCTCGGCGTCGTCGCCCGCGGCCTCCAGCATCCGGATGTACATCGTGGGCACGCCGTTGAGCTGCGTGATCCGGTGGTCGCGGATGAGCCGCAACGCCTCCGCCGGGTCGAACTTCGGCTGCAGCACCAGCGTGGCGCCCGCGCGGAACGTGGTGTTCAGCGACACCGTCTGGCCGAACACGTGGAACAGCGGCAGGCAGCCCAGCACCAGGTCGTCGGACCGGGTGTCGTTGGCGTCGAACGCGTTCACCGTCGCGTTCATGACCAGGTTGAGGTGGGTCAGCACCGCGCCCTTGGGGCGGCCGGTGGTGCCGCTGGTGTAGAAGATGACCGCCGGGTCCTCCGGGGACCGCGTCTCGAACGCGCGCACCGGTTCGGCGTCCGCCGCCTCCGCCGACAGCGACGGCGGCGCGTCCTGGCTCGGACCGCCGGGACCGACCGACACCAGCGGGATGCCCGCCCGGCGCGCGGACTCGGCGGCCAGCGCGAGCTGGCTCGTGTGGCCGATGACGAGCTTCGCGCCGGAGTTGCGCAGCAGGTACGCCGCCTCGTCGGGAACCAGCAGCAACGGCACCGGAACCACGACGGCGCCCGCGGTGAGCACCGCGTAGTAGGCGCGCACGAAGTCGATGACGTTGGGGGCGACGATCGCCACCCGGTCGCCCGGTCCGACGCCGCGGGCTCGCAGCGCCGCTGCGTGCGCGCGGACCTGCTCCCACAGTTCGCCGTAGTCGACCCGCTCGGTGCCTTCGACGACCGCGGTCGCCCGTGGCGTGATCCTGGCGGGTTCGGCGAGCACCGACACCAGCGACAGCGTGGTCTGCGGCTTGATCGGCGCCGAGGACTCGTCGTCGTTGACCATCGTCCACCTCCGTGAGGACGTCGCCCGATGCCGATCGGGGGCCCGCACCGCGCCCGCCGATGGACACCCGACGACTAACGTCGTTAGTTTTGGACTCTAGGACCACCCCGCGGACCACGGCAAGACCACCGCACCGGACACTGTGCGGAGTCGCCGCAGGGCGATCGGCCCAACACGGTGCGGCATCGGAACGCCGCGGCGCAGGACCGGATGGCAGGCAGGAGCGCGGCATGGGCAGACCGAAGAGCCCCCAGCTCACACCGGAACGCATCCGCGAGCACGCGTTGGTGATCATCGACACGTCCGGGCTCGAAGCGCTGTCCATGCGCAAGCTCGCCGAAGCGCTCGGAGTCCGCGCCGCCTCGCTGTACAACCACGTCGCGACCAAGGAAGCCCTGCTGCACGACGTCGCCAACGACGTGATGGCCACCGTGGACACCACCGGCTTCGACACCGGCTGGATCACCGGCCTGCTGCGCTGGGCCCGCTCGTACCGGGCGGCGCTGGCCGCCCACCCGAACCTGGTGCCGTTCATGGCCTCCGGCCCGGCCCGCCGCGAGACCTCGCTGAGCCGCGCGGACGCGGTGCACGGCGGCCTGACCAGGGCGGGCTGGCCGCCCCGGTACGCCACGATGATCGGCGCCTCCACCAAGTACCTGGTCGTCGGCGCCGCCATGGGGTCGTTCGCCGGCGGGTTCGTCGACGACGCCGAGATCTACGACGCCCGGTTCCCGCACCTGCGCAACGCGCACCTGCTGCGCGAACACGCCGCGGAGATCGACGACGACAGCTTCGAACTCGCGCTGCGAGCCCTGGTCGACGGCCTGCGAGTGCAGTACGAGCAGGTCAAGGCCCATGCGGACGACTCCGGAGGGTGACGGGATCACGCTCACGTTCGGTTGACTGCGATGTGTGATCTCCGTAGCGTTTCTGAACACAACAGAAGACGAGACGAACACGCCGACGACGTCGTGCGGGAGAGTCTGCGCCCCGCCAGGAGCCCCTGGTCCGTGCAGGATGCGATTCCTGGGTGCAGCGCCGAAGGAGCAATCCTCCCCAACAAACTCTCAGGCCCCGCACCGCACGACACCAGGCGATCACGGAGAAAAGCAGGGACACGCGTCCCTCGCCCAAGGTGCAAGCCGCCGGCGCGCGGTGAAACTCTCAGGCCAATGACTCCGGGGAGACCGGCCAGCGCACGCCCGCGCCCGTCGCCGTCGAGGGACCCCGGATATGGTTTCTGCTGGAAGTGGCCGCAACCGGTCCCCTCGGACGTGATCGGTGCCCACGAGGAGGAGTTCCGCACCATGACGTCGTCTTCCCCCTCCCTGAGAGAGACACCGCTCGGGGAGATCCATGCGTCCTCGGGCGCTCATTTCACCGAATTCGCCGGTTGGCGAATGCCGGTGCGCTACACCGGCGACACCGCCGAGCACCAGGCCGTGCGCACCGCCGCGGGCCTGTTCGACCTCTCGCACATGGGCGAGATCAAGATCAGCGGCCCGCAGGCCGCCGAGGCGCTGGACTACGCGCTCGTCGCGAAGGCGTCGACGATCACCGAGGGTCGCGCCCGCTACACCATGCTGTGCAACGCCGACGGCGGTGTGCTCGACGACCTGATCGTCTACCGGCTCGGCGAGCAGGAGTACCTGGTGGTCGCCAACGCCGCGAACGCGGCCGTGGTCTCCGCCGAGCTCGCCGACCGGGTCGACGGGTTCGACGCGACGCACGAGGACGTCTCCGACGACTACGCGCTGATCGCCGTGCAAGGTCCGAAGGCCGTGGAGATTTTGGCGCCGCTGACCGGCACCGACCTCTCCGGCGTCAAGTACTACGCCGGCTACCCCAGCACGGTCGCCGACGCCGACGTGCTGCTGGCGCGCACCGGCTACACCGGCGAGGACGGCTTCGAACTGTTCACCTCGCCCGCCGACGCCCCCGCCGTGTGGCGGGCGCTGGCCGAGTCCGGCGCCGCGCACGGCCTCATCCCCGCCGGGCTGTCATGCCGGGACACGCTGCGGCTGGAAGCGGGCATGCCGCTGTACGGCAACGAGCTCTCCGCGTCCCTGACCCCGTTCCACGCGAACCTGGGCCGGGTCGTGAAGCTCGACAAGCCGGGCGACTTCGTCGGCAAGGAAGCGTTGGCGAAGGTCGCGGAGGCCCCGACCGAACGCACGCTGGTCGGCCTGCGCACCGATGCCCGCCGCGCGCCGCGGCACGGGTACCGGGTGCTCGACACCGACGGCACCGAGATCGGCGAGGTGACCAGCGGCGCACCGTCGCCGACGCTGGGCCACCCGATCGCGATGGCGTACGTGGACCGCGCGCACAGCGCCCCCGGCACCGCCTTGCAGGTGGACATCCGCGGCAAGTCGATCGACGTGGAAGTCGTCGAGCTGCCGTTCTACCGCCGGTCCGCCTGAGACCGGCCGCCCTCGGGCACCACGAACCTCGAAGGACCGCCCGGAACTTCCGGCGCAGCCCAGATCGAACACAGGAGGCAATTGCTCATGTCGACACCGGACCTGTTCAACGACCAGCTCTCGGCGGTGGATCCGGAGGTGGCCAGTGCTGTGGGCGCTGAACTCGGCCGTCAGCAGAACACGCTGGAGATGATCGCGTCGGAGAACTTCGCGCCGCAGGCCGTGTTGCAGGCGCAGGGTTCGGTGTTGACGAACAAGTACGCCGAGGGCTACCCGGGCAAGCGCTACTACGGTGGCTGCGAGCACGTCGACGTCGTCGAACAACTCGCGATCGACCGCGTCAAAGAGCTCTTCGGGGCCTCGTTCGCCAACGTCCAGCCGCACTCCGGTGCCCAGGCCAACGCCGCGGCCATGCACGCACTGCTCAAGCCCGGCGACACCATCATGGGTCTCGACCTCGCCCACGGCGGGCACCTGACCCACGGCATGCGCATCAACTTCTCCGGCAAGCTCTACAACGTGGTGCCCTACCACGTCCGCGACCACGACCACCGCGTCGACATGGACGAAGTCGCCCGCCTCGCCCGCGAGAACCGCCCCCAGCTGATCGTCGCGGGCTGGTCGGCCTACCCCCGCCAACTCGACTTCGCCCGCTTCCGCGAGATCGCCGACGAAGTCGGCGCCTACCTCATGGTCGACATGGCCCACTTCGCCGGCCTCGTCGCCGCCGGACTGCACCCCTCTCCCCTGCCCCACGCCCACGTGGTCACCACCACCACCCACAAAACCCTCGGCGGCCCCCGCGGCGGCGTCATCCTCTCCAGCAGCGACGAATTCGCCAAGAAGTTCAACTCCGCGGTGTTCCCCGGCCAGCAAGGCGGCCCCCTCGAACACGTCATCGCCGGCAAAGCCGTCCTGTTCAAAATCGCCCAGACCCCCGAGTTCGCCGACCGCCAGCGCCGCACCATCGAAGGCGCCCGCATCCTCGCCGAACGCCTCCTCGCCGACGACACCCGCAACGCCGGGGTCTCCCTCGTCTCCGGCGGCACCGACGTCCACCTCGTCCTCGTCGACCTGCGCAACTCCGAACTCGACGGCAAACAAGCCGAAGACCGCCTCCACCAGATCGGCATCACCGTCAACCGCAACGCCGTACCCAACGACCCCCGACCCCCCATGGTCACCTCCGGCCTGCGCATCGGCACCCCCGCACTCGCCACCCGCGGCTTCGGCCCCCAAGAATTCACCGAAGTCGCCGACATCATCGCCCAAGCACTCCAACCCACCCTCACCCCCGACACCACCACCCAACTCCGCAACCGCGTCGAAACACTCGCGAAAAAACACCCCCTCTACCCG
>NZ_JAPFGB010000040.1 GCF_026241095.1 Saccharopolyspora sp. NFXS83
CCACCCTCACCCCCGACACCACCACCCAACTCCGCAACCGCGTCGAAACACTCGCGAAAAAACACCCCCTCTACCCGAACCTGTGATGATCCGGTGAGGGAAACCCCCTGACCAGATCCACAATTGCACCGGACGCCGCATTCCCCTCGATTCACGCGGGAATGCGGCGTCCGTGTTTTCGCCACAGCGGGCAACTTTACCCCGTGCAACAATTCCTCGGGCCGTCTCAGCAGGTCAGCGGATCATGAGCATGACGCAACGGCACATTGGCGACATTTCACCCAAGAATCGACGTTGAGCCACGTCCACCCTGCCGAGACGGTCTCACTCAGGCGTGGCACAGTACCGGTCCACAACGAGTCCTTCTTCCCTCCGCAGGAGCACGGCGATGAGCGAACCCGTCCCCGAGGAATACCGCAAAGAACTGAGCAACCGGCACATCAACATGATCGCCATCGGCGGGGCGATCGGTGTGGGCCTGTTCCTCGGCTCCGGCAAGGCCTTGAACCAGGTCGGTCCCGGCCTGATGCTGATCTACGCCATCGCCGGCCTGATGATCTTCTTCGTCATGCGCGCCCTCGGCGAACTGCTGATGTACCGCCCCGTCAGCGGCTCCTTCGCGGAGTACGCGGGCGAATTCATCGGACCCTGGGCCAAGTTCGCCACCGGCTGGGGCTACTGGCTGGTGTGGATCGTGACCGGCATGGCCGAGATCACCGCCGTCGGCGAGTACTTCCAGTTCTGGTTCCCCGAACTGCCGCAGTGGATCCCGGCGCTCGGCGCCCTGATCGTGCTCAGCTGCGTCAACCTGATCGCGGTGAAGCTGTTCGGCGAGTTCGAGTTCTGGTTCGCGCTGATCAAGGTCGTCGCCATCGTCTCGATGATCGCCATCGTGGCGCTCATCCTGATCTTCGGGTTCAGCGACGCCGGTGACACCGCCGCGGTGAGCAACATCTGGTCGCACGGCGGGTTCTTCCCCAACGGCCCCACCTCGGCGCTGCTGGCGTTCCAGATCGTCATGTTCGCGTTCATCGGCGTGGAGATGGTCGGGCAGACCGCGAGCGAGAGCAAGAACCCGAAGCAGGTGCTGCCGAAGGCCATCAACGCCGTCATGTGGCGAATCCTGATCTTCTACGTCGGTGCCCTGGCCGCCCTGACCGCGCTGGTGCCGTGGACCAGCTTCAACGCCGACGGCAGCCCGTTCGTGCAGGCCTTCGCCCTGATCGGCATCCCCGCAGCCGCCGGGATCATCAACTTCGTGGTGATCACCGCCGCGCTGTCGTCGTGCAACAGCGGCATCTTCTCCACCGGCCGCATGCTGCGCACCCTGTCCGAGGACGGGCACGCGCCGAACGCCGTCGGCAAGCTCTCCTCCCGAGCGGTGCCCTCGCGCGCCATCGCCGTCACCTTCGGCGCGATGCTGCTCGGCGTGCTGCTCAACTACGTGGCGCCGGAAGAAGCGTTCACCTACATCACCAGCGCCAGCACCGTCGGCGCCCTGTTCACCTGGGGCATGATCGTGATCGCGCACCTCGGGTTCCGCCGCAAGGTCGCGCGCGGCGAGATCCAGGCGACCGCGTTCCGGATGCCGTGGGCGCCGTACTCGAACTACGTGGTGCTCGCGTTCCTGGCGATGGTCGTGGTGCTGCTGGCCTTCGACTCCGACACGATCATCGCGCTCTACATCACCCCGGTGCTCGTGATCGCGCTCGGCGTCGGCTACGTCGTCTCCCAGCGGCGTTCGGCCGAACGGGAGACCGCGCGCACCTGATCGCTGCGGGAAACCGTGAATTTCCCGCAGCGCGGGCGGACCTGGTCCGGGAGACGTGCGGGGATCTCAGACGAACGCCCGAGCCCGGTTGCGCCGAGTGCCGGGTTCTGTCCGCCCGCCGACCGGGGCAAGATCGTCGGCATGCACCCGGCCTCCCGCGTGCTGGTGATCAGCCGGAGCACGCAGCAAGAACGCAGCATCCAGCGGGACGGCCTGCTCGTCGTGCTCACCCAGATCGCCAACGCGGTGGCCTGCGCCGCGGCGGCGGTGCTCTGGTGGTCGTGGACGGACGGGTCGTCCCGCTGGCTCGTGCTGATCCCCGTGACCGCAACCGCCTACAGCTGCTACGTCGCCCGCGCGCAGCTGCGCTGGCGGCGCATCAACCGGGACATGCTGAACCTGCAACTGGCGTTGACCGACCTCGGCGTCACCTACGCCTCCGCGGCGGGCACCTACTCGGCGCCGTGGTCGGCGGTGCGGCAAGTGCGGTTGCGCAGCCACCGGGCCGGTTCGCCGTACCTGGTGATCGACGTCGAGGGCTGGGGCGGGCCGCTCGGCGAGTGCTCCGGCGCCGACCGGCTCGCGCTCACCCTCAACGGCACCGGCCTCCAGCCCCGCGAGGTGAGCCGGGCGGTGCACCAGCTCAGCAGCGGCCAGGTCACCACCCGCAACTGACTTCAGAGCAGGGCCTGCTGGGAACCTTGCGCAGCGGGTCGGTGGCGGAACCTCAGAGGCTCCGCCGCTGACAAGACGCGGACCGAGAACGCTGCGCAGAACGACGAGTTCACGAAGGCGGGCGGTCAGACGCGTTCGAGCTCGACGACCGGGATGGTCCGCTCGGTGTTGCGCTGGTACTCGCCGAACTGAGAAGCAACGGCGACCTGCCTGGCGTAGACCTCATCGCGCTCCTCGCCGGTGAGCACCCGCGCCACGACGTCGACGGTCTCGGTTCCGGTCTCCACCCGAGTCCGCGGGTGCGCCACCAGGTTGTGGTACCAGGCGGGGTTCTCGGCGGAACCGCCCTTGCTGGCGAAGATGAAGATCCGATCCCCCTCCAGCAGCGGCACCAGCGGCGAGATCCGCTCGGTGCCCGACTTGGCGCCCACGTGGTGCACCAGCACCAGCGGGAAGCCGTCGAACACGCCGCCGACCCGGCCGCCCCGCTCGCGGAACTCGGCGATGACCTTCCGGTTCATCTCGTCGAAGTCGATCGATTCGGTCACTGGTCTTTCCTCTCCCCGCAGGGGAGCACCGGTTCCGGCGCCACCCGCCCGACATGTCGCTGAACGCAGCGTATGCCGCGAGCGGCGAACTCGACGATGCCCGGCGAGCGCACCTGGATGTCCATCTGTCGCACCGGAGATCACCCGGTGCACCGGACGGTCTCCGCACCGGAAGACCGCATCCGCGCGGTGGATATCGTTGCCGACATGGATCTGCTCGCCGACGTGCTCTCCCGGACCGGGGTCCGCGGCAGCCTGGGAGCGCGGATCGCCGCCGGGCAGGACTGGGGCCTGACGTGGAGCGGCGGCGCCGGCGCCGGCTTCTACGCGATCACGGCGGGCGGCGCGTGGCTCGGCCTCCCCGGCCACGCCCCGCAGCAACTGGCCCCCGGCGACGTCGTGCTGCTGCCCACCGGAACCGAGCACACCCTCGGCAGCTCGCCCGGAGCCGCGATCGACCGCCGCGACTGCGCCGACGCCGAACGGGCCCAAGCCGCCGGCGACGTGCTGCGCATCGGCAGCGGCGCAGCACGGACGCACATCCTCGGCGCCTCATTCTCCTCCGACGCCGCCGCCTCCACCCAGATCCTCGCCGTGCTGCCGGAGATCATCCACGTGCACGCCGAGCACGGCAGCGAACTGGAGGACACGATCCGGCTGCTCTCGCGCGAACTGGCTCGGCCCCGGATCGCCACGGCCGTCGTGCTCGACCGCCTCGTCGACATCCTGCTCATCCAGCTGCTGCGGAGCTGGCTCGACGAGAACCCGGCGCAGGTCGCGGGCACCTGGCTCGGCGTGCTCCGCGACCCGGTCGTGCGGGAGGCGATGACCGCCCTGCACCAGGACCCGGCCCACCCCTGGACGACCGAAGGCCTCGCCTCCCAGGTCGCGGTCTCCCGCGCCACGCTCACCCGGAGGTTCCTGCTGACCGCCGGGGAAGCGCCGGGCGGCTACCTCACGCGGTGGCGGATGGACCTGGCCGCGACCCGGCTGCGGGACACCGACGACACCCTCGACACGATCGCGCGCTCCGTCGGCTACACCTCGGTGCACGCGTTCAGCCGCGCCTTCAGCCGCACCCGCGGTCGCGCTCCAGGCCGGTACCGGCTCGACAGCCGTGCCGCTCCAGCTCGCTGAACAGGTGGTTCAGGCCGCCCGCTCGGTCTCCACGGACTCCGGCTCCTCAGCAGGCTCGACCTCGTCCTGCTCCTGGACCGTCTTGCGGGAACGCCGCCACAACCACACGCCGACGCCGATGAGGGCCAACGCGCCCAGCACGATGCCGCCAGCGCGGCCGAGCACGTGCTCGATGTACTTCGCGGACGTGCCCGCGGCCCAGCCGATGCCGACGTGCAGCATCGACCAGGTCGTCGCGCCAACGATCGACGTCACCAGGAAACGCCAGTAACCGAGCCCGCTGGTGCCCGCCGAGACCGGCACCAACGTGCGCACCACCGGCAGGAAACGAGCGACGAAGACCGCCCCGATGCCGTACTTGCGCAACATCCGGCACGCCCGATCCCAATGCCGGACGCCGAGCTTCGCCACCATTCGTGTTTCCCGGACCCGCGCGCCATAACGTCGTCCCAGGAAAAAACCGATGTTGTCACCGATGACCGCGCACAAGGCCACGGTCAGTGACAATCCAAAGAAAAAGCCGATATCGGTCACCGCCGCCGAGGCGACGAGCAGACCGCTCTCGCCCGGCACCAGGAAACCCAGGCCGATCGTGCACTCGCCGAGCACAAGAGCACCGGTGACCAGGATCAGCAGCGGATGCGGGAGCCCGCCGACCATGGCCAGGAAATCGCTGACGAAGGACACGTGGAACTCCCCAGTTCACCTGTGTGTACGGGATGGTCGACCAACGGATGCCACGTTAGCTGCCACGACCCTACGGCAACCCCGGCATGACCCCGGCCACCCCCTGAGCCCGCCCCGGCACCGAATCGGGAAATCCCCCATTTCACGATCTTTGCCGCACAGCGCCGCTTTCCACGGTTATCCGCGCATATCCGGCAATGCGATCAGGGTCAGCACGACTTCGTCCAAGAACACTCCAGATCCGATTCCTCGCCGACTTCCGCGGTGTTCTGCCTGGGCACGGCCGGAATGCCGCGCGGCCGTTCGCCCGGGCCCGAGTACTCCGCCAACCGCACCGCGATCGCGTCCTCCAGATCGTTCGGCGAATCGCCCAAGAAATCGTTGAACATCACCGCGAACACCAGCGGACGCCCGTTCGCGGCCGTGACGTACCCGGACAGAGTGGTCACCCCGCTGATCGACCCCGTCTTGGCGTGCACGTTGCCCGCCGCGGCCGTCCCCGCCATCCGGTTGCGCAGCGTTCCGCCGACGAAGCGGCCCGGCTCCGCCGCCACCGGCAACGCCGCGTGGAAGTCGGCGAACCACGGCCGCTGCCGCACGACGTCCAGCAACGACGCCAGCCTGCCCGGTGACACGGCGTCCATCGACGACAACCCGGAGCCGTCGACGAGCCGCAGCGCCGCAGGATCCACGCCGAGGCCCGCGAGCCGCTCGGTCAGCACCTCGATGCCCGCGGGCCAGGAACCCTCGTCGCGGGCCTGCCTGCCCATCGCCTTCGTCAGGACCTCGGCGTGGCCGTTGTTGCTCAGCTTCAGGAACGGCACCAGCAGCTCGCGCAGCGGCATCGACTCGTGCTCCGCGACCGCGCGCGCACCCGCGGGCACCACCCCTTCGCCGGTGCCCGCGACGTGGACGCCGTGGGCGCGCAACGCGCGGGCGAACACGTCCGCCGCGTAGGCGCTGGGATCGCGCACGGAGGTGAACTCCTCCGCCGGTTCGGCGTCGGCGGGCACCGAACCGGACACGACCACCCGGTCACCGCCGTGCTCCCGCGCGACCGACAACGTGGACTCCGAACCCGGCTCGCCCGTGGTGGCCCGCACGTCGAGCCGCACCGCGTCCGTCGCGGGCTCCGGGTCGACCCGCACCGGTGAGCCCGCCGTGGTGGGCGAGACACGCAGCAGGACGTTGCCCGCGTCGAAGTCCTCGTTCGGCGCGACCGTCAGCGCCGAGACCGGGGCCGCGTAGTAGTACGGCTCGTCGTCCCAGGCCCAGCCGGTGCCCAGCGGCACGTCGTCGAACCAGGTGTCGTCGGTCAGCAACCTGCCCTGCACCACGCGCACCCCGGAGGCCGCGACCTGCTCCGCCAGCCGGTCGTAGTCGGCGGCGAGCATGGTCGGGTCACCGGTGCCGCGCAGGTACAGGTCGCCGAGCAGCAGCGGCCCGGCCGAGGGCGCCGCGGCGCGCACCTCCGTCCGGAACCGGTGGTCCGGACCGAGCTCCTCCAGGGCCGCCGCGGCGGTGAACAGCTTCGCCGTCGAGGCCGGGGTCGCCCGCGCCTCCGGCTGCCTGCTGTAGAGCACCTCGTCGGTCTCCGGGTCCCGGACCACGACCCCCGCGTGCGAACCGGCCAGCCGGGGGTCGGCGAGGATCTCGTCCAGGTCGACCCGCAGCGCACCGGAGCCGGCCGGTGCCGCCACGACCGGCGCGGACGCCACCGGCCCCGCGACGACGCCGAGCAGGATCAGGGCGAATACCGGTACCCAGCGACGCATCGCGCCCCCTCGTGGCGGGAAGGAATCGTCCGGGCGGGTTGGTGCGTCGCCCGTATCAGGCGAAACCTAGACAACCGCCCGTGCCCGGTCAACGATCGAACGGTCAGCGCCCCGCGCTCTCGGCGCCGCGGTCCGCGAGCACGGCGTCCGCACCCCCGCCCTCGGCGTCGAAGCCCCGCATCGCCAGGTGCATCCGGTGCAGGAAGCTGTGGATCACGACGATCTCGGCAGGGTCGAACTCCGCCAGCACCTCCCTGCCGCGGTCGGCCAACGCGCCGAAGTACTCCGCCGCCACCGAGCGCGCCGAGTCCGTCGGCCGCAGCTGGACCTGGCGGCGGTCGGCGCTCTCCCGGCTGCGCTGCACGTGCCGCTTGGCTTCGAGCCGGTCGATGATCGCCGTGATCGCGCCCGAGGTGAGCACCAGGTCCTGGCGCAGCGCGCGCGGCGTCGCGGGTGCGCCACGCCGGTCCGCGTCCATGATCAGGATCAGGGCGCGCATGTCCGTCGGGTGCATGCCGTGCCGGGACGCGAAGGCCTGCGAGATCCGCTCGCCCTCGACACCCTGCTCGTGCAAGAGCTCCAACACCTGCTGCTCGATCGGTGCCTCCACCGGCCGCCTCCCCTGGCTTCGCGAAACCGGGATCATAACAACGACGACTATCTCAATGATTGACATACTTGGCAACCGTCATTACCTTGGCCGTAGAGGCATCGCGCCCAGCCGGTCGACGCCGCGCCCGCTCCGATCACCGCACACCCGCGACCACCGAACGAGGTGACACCCGTGCTGGACGAGACCCGACAGCACCACGAGCCGCACTGCGCGATCGTCGGCGGCGGGCCGGGCGGCGTGGTGCTCGCGTACCTGCTCGCCCGCGCCGGCACGCGGGTGACGCTGCTGGAATCGCGGCCGGACTTCCGGCGGGACTTCCGCGGCGACTCGCTGCACCCCTACACGCTGGAACTGATGCAGCGGCTCGGGCTGGCCGAACGGCTGCTGCGGATCGAGCACGCGCGGGCCACCACCTTCCGCTTCCACACCACCTCCGGGACCGTCACGACCGCCGAGTACGGCGGACTGCGCGGCCCGTTCCCGTACGTCGCGCTGATGCCGCAGGCCCGGTTCCTGGACTTCCTGGCGGCCGAGGCCGCGACGCTGCCCGGATTCCGGTTGATGCTCGGGGCGAAGGTGACCGGAGTGGTCGACGAGGGCGACCGGATCACCGGCGTGCGCTACCGGGACGACCACGGGGAGCACCGGCTGGACGCCGACCTCGTCGTGGGCGCCGACGGGCGGTTCTCCCGGATGCGGCGCCTGCTCGACCTCCCCGCCCGGTCGTTGGGGGCGAGCTCGGACATCCTGTGGTTCCGCCTCCCCCGGCGGCACCACGATCCACCGACGGCCGACGCCGACCTCTACTTCGGGCCGGGTCACTACGTCTCCACCCTCGGGCAGGAGGACGGCTGGCAGGTCGGCTACACCGTGCCGAAGGGCGGCTACCCGGCCGCGAAACACGCCGGGGTCGGGCCGATCCGCGACTTCCTCACCGAACGGGTCCCCTGGCTGGCCGACCGGGTCGACGAGTTGACCGGCTTCGACCAGATCACCCTGCTGTCCGTCGAGATCGCCCGCGTCGAGCGGTGGCACCGCCCCGGCGCGCTGCTCATCGGCGATGCCGCGCACGTGATCTCACCGGTGGGCGGCAACGGGATCCTGATGGCGATCCAGGACGCCGTCACCGCCGCCAACGTTCTGATCCCCGCGCTCCGGCGGGGCGGTACCCCCGGCGAGGACGTGCTCGCCGAGGTGCGGCGGCTCCGCGAACCCGCCGTCGAACAGGTGCAGCGGCAGCAGGTCCGGACCGAGCACCGGGTCGCCGCCGTCCTCTCCGGCGACGGCGACTTCCGGCCGAACCCGCTGCTGCGCGCGGTGCTGCGGCTGCGGTCGGTGCGGCGCAGAGCGGCCCGCGCCAACGCCTACGGCCCGTCGCCGCCCGCGCTCGACATGACCTTGCTGCACCCGAACCCCGACCCGGCCCGTGGGCCGACGCGAAGGAGCCGATGACCATGCTGGTGACCGTGCTGGGAGCCACCGGGAAGACCGGCGCGCTGATCGTGGCGCAACTGCTCGCTCGCGGGCTGCCGGTTCGCGGGGTGGTGCGCCGACCGGAGGCCGCGGACGCGGTCCGGTCGCAGGGCGCCGAGCCGGTGCTGGCCGATCTGCGGTCGGCGACCGAACTGCTGGCCAACGCGCTGGCCGGCTCGGACGTCGTGATCAACGCAGCCGCCGCGAGCGACCCGCAACCCGGCCTCGCCGAGGCGGTGGACCGCGACGGCGCGATCAACGCCGTCACCGCCGCGCGGCAGGCGGACGTGCCCCGGTTCCTCCAGGTGTCCTCGCTGTTCGCGGACCGCCCGGACCAGGGGCCGGAATTCCTGCACCGGGTGCTGCGGGCCAAGGAGATCTCGGACCGGGCCCTGGCCGACTCCGACCTCTCGTGGACGATCGTGCGCCCCGGCGGCCTCACCGACGATCCCGGCGCCGGCCTGGTCCGGATCGCCGACCGGATCGACATCACTCCGGGCATCCCGCGCACCATCCCCCGCGCGGACGTCGCGGCGGTCACCGTCGCCGCGATCGACGAGCCGTCCAGCCGGTGCCGCGCCTTCGACCTGACCAGTGGGAACACCCCGATCGCCACGGCGCTGAGCGCGGCGAGCGACGAATGACCACCGCCCGCCGCTGAACGATCAGCACAACCCGGAGGTGGCCACCGGCCACCGCCGCGACGGGATGGAACCCCGCCGCACACGCGAACGGGGCTCCCCAGCAGATGCCGGAGAGCCCCGTTCTTCGTCGTGATCAGTCCAGGACGCGCAGCAGGCCTTCCTGCACGACGGTCGCCACCAGCTGCCCGTCCTGCGAGAAGAACCGCCCCGTCGCCAGCCCACGAGCGCCGGACGCGCTCGGCGAGGCGCAGTCGTAGAGCAGCCACTCGTCGGCGCGGAAGGGGCGGTGGAACCACATGGCGTGGTCCAGGCTCGCGCCGGAGACCTTGTCCAGCATCCAGTACACGCCGTGGCGCACCAGCACCGAATCCAGCAGCGTCAGGTCGGAGGCGAACGCCGCCATGCACACGTGCAGCAGCTTGTCGTCCGGCAGCGCGCCGTCGGCCCGCATCCAGACCTGGCTGCGCGCTTCGCGTTCGCCGTCGTCCTTGCGCACCCACGGCGGGTCGGTGACGTAGCGGACGTCGATCGGGCGCGGCTGGTACGGCGTACCGCCCAGCTCCCCCAGCAGGCTGCCGACCTGTTCGCCGTAGCTCGGCAGCGACTCCGGGGCGGGCACGTCCGGCATGGACTCGGCGTGGTCGATGCCGTCCTCGACCAGCTGGAACGACGCCGACAGCGAGAAGATCGGCTTGCCGTGCTGCACCGCCACCACCCGGCGGGTGGTGAACGACCGGCCATCGCGGGTGCGGTCCACCTCGTAGACGATCGGGACGCTCGGGTCCCCGGGCCGGATGAAGTAGGCGTGCAGCGAGTGCACCGGCCGGTCCTCCGGCACGGTGCGCCCGGCGGCGACGAGCGCCTGCCCGGCGACCTGGCCGCCGAAGACTCGCACCGGTGACTCGGCGGGGCTGACCCCGCGGAAGATGTTCTCCTCGATCCGTTCCAGATCGAGCAGGGCGATCAG
Source organism: Saccharopolyspora sp. NFXS83 (assembly GCF_026241095.1). GTDB lineage: Bacteria > Actinomycetota > Actinomycetes > Mycobacteriales > Pseudonocardiaceae > Saccharopolyspora_C. The sequence goes on from NZ_JAPFGB010000040.1 coordinate 10,291, forward strand.
CCGGTCCAGCACGGGCTGGCCGTGCGGCACACCGTTGACGTCCAACGGGACCGAGCTGTCGATGTGCAGGCCTGCCGGGTCGGCGGCAGCCGCTCGTGCCGCTTCGGTCACTTCTGCTCCTCGGGCGAATCGGGGTGGATCACCGGGCGGGAACGACGGTGTTCCCGCCCTTGCCGGTCACTGCGACCGACCCACTCCGCGCGCGAGCACGGATCAGACGTGGTCTTCCTCGCCGAGCCGGTGCACCCGGATCAGGTTCGTCGAACCCACGGTGCCAGGCGGGGAACCCGCGACCACGACCACCATGTCGCCGCGCTGCGAACGTCCGAGCGAGAGCATCGCCTGATCCACCTGACGGACCATCTGGTCGGTCGTGTCCACTTTAGGCACGAGGAACGTCTCCGTCCCCCAAGTGAGAGCGAGCTGACTGCGGACCGATTCCTCCGGCGTGAACGCGAGCAGCGGCAGCCGGGTGTGCAGGCGAGCGAGCCGCCGCACGGTGTCGCCGGACTGGCTGAACGCGACCAGCGCCTTCGCGCTGAGCCGCTCCCCGATGTCGCGCGCCGCGTAGGAGATGACGCCCCGCTTGGTGCGCGGCACGTGGCTCAGCGACGGCGGCGTCGGCGATCCGTCCTCGACGGCCTCGACGATGCGGGCCATCGTCTGCACGGTCTCGATCGGGTAGTCCCCGACGCTCGTCTCGCCGGAGAGCATCACCGCGTCGGTGCCGTCGAGCACGGCGTTGGCCACGTCCGAGGTCTCGGCGCGGGTCGGCCGCGAGTTGTGGATCATCGAGTCGAGCATCTGGGTGGCGACGATGACCGGCTTCGCGTTCTCCCGCGCGATCCGGATCGCCTTCTTCTGCACCAACGGGACGTGCTCGAGCGGGAGTTCCACGCCGAGGTCACCACGGGCGACCATGACGCCGTCGAAGGCCAGCACGATGGCCTCCAGGTTGTCCACGGCCTCCGGCTTCTCCAGCTTCGCGATCACCGGAAGCCGGCGCCCGACGCGGTCCATCACCTGGTGGACCAGGTCGATGTCGGCGGGGCTTCGCACGAACGACAGCGCGATGAAATCCACGCCGAGTTGCAGGGCGAACTCGAGGTCCGCGATGTCCTTCTCGGACAGCGCGGGCACCGAGACGTCCATGCCGGGCATGGACAGGCCCTTGTTGTCGGAAACGGGTCCGCCTTCGACGACGTCGAGGACGACGTCGTTGCCTTCGATGGCGGAGACGGTCAGGCCGACCTTGCCGTCGTCGACCAGCACCCGGTCGCCGACCTTGGCGTCGGCGGCCAGGCCCTTGTAAGTGGTGGAAACGCGATCATGAGTGCCTTGCACGTCGTCGATCGTGATTCGCACGACGTCGCCGGTGTTCCACTCGACCGGACCGTCCGCGAACTTGCCGAGGCGGATCTTCGGTCCCTGCAGGTCGCCGAGGATGCCCACGGCACGGCCACTTTCCTTCGCGGCCGTCCGCACCAGGTCGTAGACCTGCTGGTGGTCGCCATGGCTGCCGTGGCTGAAGTTCAACCGGGCGACGTCCATTCCGCTGCTGACGAGCTCGGCCACCTTCTCCGGTGAGGCGGTGGCGGGGCCCATGGTACAAACGATCTTGGCTCGTCGACTCACGTTGTGTCAGCCTAGTCTCCCTCGACTCGCGTCGAATACGCAGCCACCTGGAAACGAGCCGATCGGGATCTTGCGGTGCTGAATCATTACAGGCCACGGCCCGGTCAGCTGCTCTTCGGTGTGCTCTTCGCGATCAGCCTGATCATCTTGTTCACCCCGGCCTCGGGGGTCCCGTCGGCTCCGCCGGGCACCGACAAGGTCGTGCACTTCGTGCTGTTCGCCGCCTTGGCCACGAGCGGGACCGCCGCCCGCGTCCCGCTCGTCCCGCTGGCGGCGGGCCTCGTCGGGTACGCGGCGCTGTCCGAGGTGCTGCAGGCGGTGCTGCCGCTGGGGCGCAGCGGTGACGTGCGGGACGCGCTGGTCGACGTGCTCGGCGCGCTGGTGGCCCTGCTGCTCACCGCCGCCGGTCGGAGGGTCCGACGTGGTCGGCGCACCACTGGTTGAGCTCGCGCAGCTCCCGCCATCCCTTGCGGACGCGGCTCGCGCAGCCCCGCTCGTGCAGCAGGTCGTCCGGTTCCCAGCGGCGCGCCGCGTAGAGCGTGCGATGCCGCAGCAGCTCCAGCCGCGGATGGTCGGCGGGCACTCCGCGCGGACGGGTGGCGAGGGTGTCGCCGGTGATCTCCCAGCGCGGCCCCAACGCGGCTAGGACCTCGCGCAGCCGTTCCCCGTGCACCGGCTCGTCCACCGCCGTCCGGTAGCGCGCCAGCTGGTCGGATTCGGTGTGGAAGCAGCCTCCCGCGATCAGCATTCCCGCCGCGCTGACCTCGGCGTAGTAGGCCCCGCCGCCGCGCCCGGCTTCGATCACGGCACCGCAGTGGGTCTTGTACGGCGCCTTGTCGGGGCTGAACCGCACATCCCGGTGCGGCCGGAACACCTTCCCCTTGCCGCTCGCGCCGCCGGAGCCGACCCCGGCGGCGAACTCCGGCTCCAACTCGGCGAGCAACGCCTCCATCGGAGCCCGCACCTGCTCGCGGTACACCGCGAGCTGGTCGCTCCAGTAAGCCTTGGAGTTGTCGGCTTCGAGCCCCTCGTAGAACTCGACGGCTCCGTCCCCGAACCCTTCGAAACGCACCGGATCAGCCTAGTGGGCGCTTCCAGCACGATCTGCCCAGCGGGTCGAGCGGCGGAACCTCAGCGGGCTCCGCCGCTGACAAGACGACCGGCGATCGTTCTCCCCGAACCCGCTCGCCGCCGGAGGCGCCCTCCCCTCGGCACCCTCAGCCGAAGTGCCGTGCGACCTGGTCGAGGCGGTCGCGGTAGTCGCGCCACCACTGCTCGTCCTGCGGCGGCAGGTTGCTGTGGCCGGGTCGCCTGCCCGCGGAACCGTCGACGAGTTCGCGGACGATGTCGGCGTGCCCCGCGTGCCGGGCCAGCTCGCAGAGCACGTGGCACAGGATCCGGTGCAGGGTCATGTCACCGCGCTCGGCGGGCCACCACGGCACCCGGCCCGGCGCGTCCAGCGGGAACGCCTCGATCGTCGCGTCCGCGTGCGCCCAAGCCCGGTGGTAGAGCCCGACGATCTGCTCCCGCGATTCCTCCGCGGTCGCCCACATGTCGTCGTTGTCGTCCCGGCCGTTGTCGATCCACGGCATCGGCTCCGGGAACGGGCGGTCGAAGACGATGCCGAAGTAGCCGACCGCCACGGTCGCGACGTGCTTGACCAGGCCCAGCAGGTTGGTGCCGGTCGGCGTCAACGGGCGCCGGACGTCGTGCTCGGAGAGCCCGTCGAGCTTCCACAGCAGGGCTTCGCGCGCCTCGCGCAAGTACTGGTGGAGGTCGTCCTTCGCATCGGTTCCGGTCATCCGCGCAGCCTGGCACCGAGCACCGACGTCGCGCTCTCGATTTTTCCGGCTCGCACCCCGGCGGGCCGCTCAGCCGACGTGCACGTAAAGCTGCATTCCGACGTGCCGGTGGTTTCCGACCGGGCACCAGAAATCGTAGGTGCCGCGGGTCAAGGTGACGGTGAGATCCGCGGACTGCCCCGTCTTCACCGTGATGGTGCGCTTGTTCACCACGCCGGGTCCTTTGATCTCCAAGGCGTGCGGTGCGATTCCCCGGTTCACCGCCCGGAACGTGTAGCGGCCGGGTGGGAGGTGCGACGGCATCAGCAATCGGTAGTCGACCATCGTGACCGTCACCTTCCGCGGCGCGCCTTCGCCCGCGACCGGTTCCGCGGAGCTCCCGGCCGCACCGGCGGCGACCGCGCCACCGCACAGAGCCAGGGTCATCGTGAGCGCGCTGAGCAGCACGATCAGCGTGCGCGACCCACGTCGGGCCGGGTGATCGGAGAACTCGTCCTCGCGCAAGTGGAATGGCATCGCGTACACCCCCGGAATACGGCGAAATGGGGATCCGATGCGCGCGGCGGAACTTCTCCGCCCGGTCATCGGCTCCGTTCGACGACCGTTCCAGCGTAATTCCGCGGGCACTTCCGGTCGTGTCCGGCCGAATGCCGCTGTGACTTCGGAAAACCGCAGGGGAACATGTGGCGCCTCCGCACTCGGAAACGGTCCGAAAGTCCCGCTGCTTCCGAGGACACCGATCGCCGTCGCCCGTTAACGTGCCGACATGATCATCGACGTGGCCCGCGCGCACGGGCTGGACGTGCGCATCGACGAGGTGAACGAGACCGGCTGGGACTTCCGCGTGCACCTCGCGACCGCGCGCGACGGGACGCGGTGGGTCCTGCGGGAACCGCGCCGGGCGGACGTCGCGGCGCGCATCCCCGCCGAAGCCCGGCTGCTGGAGGTGCTGCGGCCACGCCTGCCGGTGGAACTGCCGAACTGGGAGATCCACGGTCCTGACCTGGTCGCCTACCGGCGGTTGAGCGGCGAGCCGCTGGCGGCGGAGGACCCGCTCACCCTCGACGTGCCCTTCGCGACGGCCGACGAGGACTACCTGGCCCGGCTCGGCGAGGTCATCGCGGCGCTGCACCGCACCCCACCGCCGCTGCTGGCCACCACCGGCGTCGAGGTCAGCGGGCCGCAGGCGCTGCGAGCGGAGATCGACGCCGAGCTCACCGAAGGGGTAGCCAGGCTGGCGGTACCCGAGCACCGGGCGCAGCGGTGGCGGCGCTGGCTCGCCGACGACCGGTACTGGCTCGGCGCGGGCGTGCCGGTGCACCGGGACCTGAGCCCGAACCACACGCTGGTCGACCAGGTGGGGAGGTTCGTCGGCCTGCTGGACTGGGCGGACGCCGCGATCGATGACGCGGCGCAGGACTTCGCCGCCCCCTGCGCCGCGTTCGGGCCGGACGGGCTGCGACGCCTGCTGGCCGCCTACGCCGCCGCCGGTGGGCGCGCGCGGGAGTCGCTGCACGACCACGTCGTGGAACTCGCCGAGTTCCGGCGCACCGTCTCGCTCGGACTGCACGGACTGCGCGCCGGACAGGCGCACTACGTCGATCTCGCGCGCTCCCGGTTGACCTTGGCAAGCCGCTGACCTGCAAGATCGCCCGGACCGACAGGGTGAAGCCGGGTTAGGCTCGGGGCGTGGTCTCCAGCGCGCGGTCGGCCCGCGTCCGCGAGCCGGCGGGCAACCTACCGGTCGACGTCACCAGCTTCGTCGGCCGGCGACACGAGATCACCCGGACCAAACGCCTGCTCGCCGAATCCCGGCTGGTCACCCTCACCGGCCAGGGCGGTGTCGGCAAGACCCGGCTGGCGTTGCGGGTGGCCTCCAGCATGCGGCGGATCTTCCGGGACAAGGCGTGGTGCGTGAACCTGGAGGAGCTCCGCGACGGCGCCCTGCTCGCCGACGCCGCCGTCGAACAGCTCAGCCTCGGCGGGCCCTCCTCGGGCACCGACGTGGACGCCGTCGTCGAACACCTGCGGCACCGGGAGATGCTGCTGGTGCTGGACAACTGCGAACACGTCATCGAGGACGCCGCGCTGTTCGTGGACTCGGTGCTGCGCTGGTGCCCCGGCGTGCGGGTCCTCGCCACCAGCAGGCAGTCGCTGGGCGTGGCCGGGGAAGCGACGCTGGTGGTGCCGCCGATGCAGATCCCCGACCTCGACGCCCCGCCGCCACCGGAGTCCTACGAGCAGTTCTCCTCGGTGCGGCTGTTCCTGGACCGGGCGCGCTCGACCGTGCCGGAGTTCGAGGTCACCGCCGAGGACGGCGCGGTGCTGATGCGGCTGTGCGCGCGGCTCGACGGCAACCCGCTGGCGATCGAGCTCGCCGCGGTGCGGCTGCGGTCGCTGTCGCTGCACCAGCTGGAGGAGCGGCTCGTCGAGCGCTACAACCTGCTCAGCGAGGGGCGTCGCGGCGCGCCGCCGCGCCAGCAGAGCCTGCGGGCGCTGATCGACTGGAGCTACGAGCTGTGCTCCGAGCAGGACCGGATCTCGTGGGCGCGGGTGTCGGTGTTCGCCGGGAGCTTCGGGCTGGCCGCCGCCGAACACGTGGCCAGCAACGGGCTCAGCCGGGTCGACGTGCTGGGCGCGATGCACTCGCTGGTCGACCAGTCGATCCTGGTGCGCGAGGAAGAAGCCGGTGAAGTGCGGTTCCGGTTGCTGCACGCGCTGCGCGACTACGGACAGGAGCGCCTCGACGCCTCCGGGGAGCGGCAGCGGGTGCTGGCCCGCCACCACGACTGGTACGCGGAGCTCGCCGACCGGTTCGCGGCGGACTGGCTCGGCCCGCACCAGGCGGCGTGGGTGCGGGAACTGCGGCTGGACCTGGACAACCTGCGGCTCGCGCTGGACACCGCGGCGCACGAGCGGCGCACCGCGCCGGGCGCGTTGCGGCTGGCGTCGCGGCTCACGCCGTTCTGGAGCATCCGGGGGCTCAACGGGGAAGCGCGGCACTGGCTGGAAACCGCGCTGGAACACGTCCCGCCGGACACCCCGGAGCGGCCCGCGGGCCTGCGGGCGAACGCGTGGTTCGCGCTGATGCAAGGCGACACCGCCACCGCGCTGCCGCTGCTGGACGAGGCGGCGGCGCTGGCCGCCGAGCACGACGACGAGTACGAACTCGCGTACGTGACGCAGATCCGGGGCATGGCGGCGTTCTTCCGCGACGACCTCGCCGAGGCGGAGGAACTGCTCGCGGACGCGCTCGGCCGGTTCCGGGACCTGGAGGCGCTCTACGGGGAATGGTTCGGTTTGTTCGCGCTGGGCCTGGTCAAAGGGCTCCGCGGCGATCGGGACAGCGGGATCGGGCTGCTGCGGGAATGCATCGAGGCGGCGACCGGGCGCGGCGAACTGCTGTGGCGCTCGGCAGCGCTGTGGGCGAGCGCGCACATCGAGATCCTGCGCGGGGCCTCGGCGCGGGCGGAGACGGCGGCGAAGGAGGCGCTGCGGTTGCAGCGCACGCTGGACAACCGGCTCTCCAGCGCGTTCACCATCGACATCCTGGCGTGGATCGCGCACGGGCTGGGCCGCGACGAGCGGGCGGCACGCCTGTTCGGCGCGGCTTCGGCGGTGTGGGACGCGGTGCGCGCCGCACCTGAGTACTACGGGCGGTTCCATGCCTCGCACGACGAGAACGAGCAGGGCGCGCGCCGCGCGTTGGGCGACCGCGCCTACCGGGAGGCCTTCGACCGCGGCTACGAGATGTCGCCGGAATCGGCGGTGGACTACGCGCTGGAACTCAAGCGGACGACGCGCAGCGTCGCCCCGGACGAGCTGACCGCGACGACGCTGACCAAGCGGGAGAGGGAGATCGCCGAACTCGTCGCGCAGGGCAGGACGAACAAGGAGATCGCGGAGACGCTGGTCATCGCGCAGCGCACCGTGGAAGGCCACGTGCAGCACATCCTGACCAAGCTCGACTTCTCCTCCCGCGCCCAGATCGCCGGATGGCTGGCGGGTCGGCGTTCGTCTTGACGTGAGCACCCGGCGGCGGGAAGGCTCGGCCGCCGACGCCGGGCCCTCGCCGCACCGGTCGTCCTCCCGTGCCGGCCGGCTCGGAGATCGCCCAGCGCGGCCGACTCCGACACCCGCTCGCCGTTGCACCCTCCGTGACGGGAAACGGGTTTCCCAGCACGCGGATCTACGAAAGTAGGTACCTGCACACGTGGAAACCGCGATGTAGGCACACGGGCGGTGAGGGACTGTTGGTCCTCGTGAGTTCCCCCGACCACACCTTCCCCGAGGCCCTGACCACCCACGACAGCGCCACCAGCCCCAAGTCCCCGACCGCGCTGCTGCACCGGCTCCACGACAAAGCGGTCCCCGCGCTGCGGGAGCTGTGGAGCACCAGCGAGGCCATCGGTCCGCACCGCCTCACCCCGAAGATGCGGACCGTCCAGATCGCCGCCTCCGTCGTCGCCACCGGCGTGCTCAGCGCCGTGCTCGGCGGAGCCCCCGCGGCGGAACAAGCCCCCGAGTTCCGCGCCGCCGCCCCGGCGGCCGGGCACGTCCAGCCCGGACCGGTGAGTCCCCCGAACGCCGGTCCGGGACTGGGCGGTGCACCCGCCGACCCCGTGGACGGCTGGATCAGCCAGGCCACCGCGGTGCTGGAAGCCCACGGCGTGCCGCGCGACCAGATCGATCCGGCGGCGTTGCGCACGATCATCGAGCACGAGTCCGGCGGCGACCCGATGGCCGCGAACGACTGGGACTCGAACGCTTCGGCGGGCACCCCGTCGAAGGGCTTGATGCAGACGATCGACCCGACGTTCCACTCGTTCGCGGTTCCCGGGCACCAGGACATCTGGAACCCGGTGGACAACATCGTGGCCGCGACCCGGTACTCCATCGATCGCTACGGCTCGGTGTCGAACGTGCCCGGCGTCGTCGGTGTCGGCTCCGGCGGTGGCTACGAGGGCTACTGATCGCCCTGCTGCTCGGTGGTGAGGCGTTCGAGGGTTCCCTCGAACGCCTCCTGCACCAGCTCCCGCATCGCCGACTCGGCGCGCTCGTGATCGCCGCCCCGGATGCATTCGGCGATCTCGCAGTGCAGGCGGACCGCGATCGGCTTCGGGTGCTCCGGCATCAGGCCGTGCCCGGTGCGCCAGCGCAGCACCTCGCCGAACACGTCGCGCAGCTGCGCGAACATCTCGTTGCCGGACGCGGCCAGCACCAGGCCGTGGAAGTCGACGTCGGCTTCCAGGAAGGTCTCCAGGTCGCCGGAGCGGGCGGTGGCGACCATCCGCTCCGCCAGGCCGACGAGGCGGGCGGCCTGCTCGTGGCCGGCGTGCCTGGCCGCCGCCGCGGCGGCGACGGGTTCGACGGCGGTGCGCAGCTCGACCAAGGTCCGGACCTGCGCCGACCGGTCCACCGCGAGCAGCCAGCGGATCAGCGCCGGGTCGAAGGTGTTCCACTCGGCGCGAGGACGCACCACGACTCCGACGCGCTTGCGGCTGACCACCAGCCTGATCGACGCGAGCGTGCGCACCACCTCGCGGGCGACGCTGCGGGAGATGCCGAACCGCTGCTCCAGCCCGTCGATGCGCAGCACGGTGCCGGGCGGGTGCTCGCCCGCGCTGATCTCGTGGCCGAGCACGTCGACCACCTGCCCGTGCAGTCCGCCGCTCACCAGGCTCCCCTCATCCGTTCGCTCCAATTTAGGCACCGGTGCCCGACCGCTCGCCCCGCAGGGGCGTGCGGCCGAGTGGCGGCAGGACGCGAGCCGTTCGGAGCCGGCCGTCGCCCGCACTATGCCTCGTGACTCGGTTAACAGAGCAGACTTAATCGGTTCATGAGCCGAAAAAGTCATACTTTTCGGCGATCTGCTCTTAAGGTGGGCCGCGCACCGAGCTCAGCGAGGAGCCCCTCATGCCTTTGATGTCCCTGCCCGTCGCGGGCACCCTGCTCGCGCAGGCGCCACCCGGCGCGTGGAGCAGCCACGACACCCGGTTGCTGGCCGCCGCGGTCAGCGGCATCGCCGTGATCGTCGTGCTGATCAGCTGGGTGAAGATGCACCCGTTCCTGGCGCTGGCGCTGGGCGCCACCACGCTCGGCGTGGTCGCCGGGATGCCGTTCGAAGACCTCGTCGACACCTTCACCGAGGGACTCGGCAAGACCGTCGGCGACGTGGGACTGCTGGTCGCGCTGGGCGCGATGCTGGGCAGGCTGCTCACCGACACCGGCGGCGCCCAGCAGATCGTGGAGACGGTCCTGGAACGCACCACCCGGCGCACCTTGCCGTGGGCGATGGTGTTCATCGCCGCGCTGCTCGGGCTGCCGATGTTCTTCGAGGTCGGCGTGGTGCTGCTGGTGCCGATCGTGGTGATGGTCGCCGCCCGCTCCGAGCAGCCGATGCTGCGGATCGGGATTCCCGCGCTGGCGGGGCTGTCCATCCTGCACGGCCTGGTGCCGCCGCACCCCGGCCCGCTGGCCGCGGTGGACGCGCTCGGCGTCGACCTCGGCACCACCCTGGCGCTGGGCATCGTCGTGGCCATCCCGACCGCCGTGGTGGCCGGACCCCTGTTCGGCTCGTTCATCGCCAAGCGCGTGGAACTGCCCCCGGCCTCGACGCTGCTGGGCAAGACGCCCGGCCCGGACGACGAGGGCAGGCGGCCCGGTTTCGCGCTGTCGGTGGTGATGCTGCTGCTGCCGGTCGTGCTGATGCTCGGCAAGTCCGTCGCCGACCTCGCGCTGACCGAAGGCAGCGCCGGTTACGTCGCGCTGGACACGCTGGGCACCCCCGTGGTCGCGCTGACGCTGACCGTGCTGATCGCGATGGCCACGCTCGGGCCGCGTTCCGGGCTGGGACGCACCGCGCTGTCCGGCATCATCGGCGGTTCGCTGCCGCCGGTCGCGGGCATCATCCTCATCGTCGGCGCGGGCGGCGGGTTCAAGGAGACCCTGGTCAACTCCGGGGTCAACACCATGATCACCGACGTGGCGGCGGGCGCGCACCTGTCACCGCTGCTGCTGGCCTGGCTGATCGCGGTCGGCATCCGGGTCGCGACGGGCTCGGCGACGGTGGCGACCATCTCCGCCGCCGGGATGGTGGCGCCGCTGGTCGCGGGGCTGGACCCGGTGCACGGGGCGCTAGTGGCGCTGGCCATCGGCTCCGGTTCGCTGTTCCTGTCGCACGTCAACGACGCCGGGTTCTGGCTGGTCAAGGAATACTTCGGGATGACCGTCGGGCAGACGCTCAAGACGTGGTCGGCGATGGAGACGATCCTGTCGGTCGTGTCGTTCGTCGTCATCTGCCTGCTGGAGATGCTGCTCTAGCTTTCGGAGTTGCCGCTGCAGCGGCACGGCTCCCATCGGGTGCTGCTGCAGCGGCACAGCGCCTGCCGGGCTGCCGTAGCAGCGGCACGGGGCCCGTCGGAGGTGCCGCTAGCGGCACGGGGCGGTCATCGACTGCCGGTATGATGGTTGGTCGGACTCTCGCCGGGGACGCATTCACGGCCCGTCGGCACCTCCGGTCCGACACATCATGTTGAGCACAAGGTGGAGCCAAGTTGTCCAACGCCCGAGCAGATCGGGGACCCGACCGCACCGACGACCTGACCGCCGAGCAGCAGTACGTCTCGACGCTCTACGACAAACTCGACGAACTCCGCCGGGACGCCACGAAACGGCTCACCGACACGCTGCGCCAGACCGGCGGCACGCCGCAGGCGCGCACCGAACGCGACATCTCCACCACCATGTACACCGACAAGCTGACCCAGCTCAGCGCGGTGGAGCACGGGTTGTGCTTCGGACGGCTCGACCTGGACAGCGACGAGGTGTTCCACATCGGACGCATCGGCCTGTTCGACGAGGAACGCGAGTACGAGCCGCTGCTGATCGACTGGCGCGCTCCGGCGGCCCGGCCGTTCTACCTGGCCACCGCCGCCGCCCGCGACGGCGTGTGGCGGCGCCGCCACCTGCGCAGCAAGTGGCGCACCGTGGTCGACCTGGAGGACGAGATCCTCGACCTCGACGCCGGTGAGCAGGGCAGCGACCTCGGCCTGGCCGGGGAGGCGACGCTGCTGGCGGCGCTGGACGCGCGGCGAACCGGGCAGATGGGCGACATCGTCGCCACCATCCAGGCCGAGCAGGACCGCATCATCCGCGCCCCCATGAACGGGGTGCTGGTCGTGCAAGGTGGTCCGGGCACCGGCAAGACGGCGGTGGCGCTGCACCGCGCGGCGTACCTGCTCTACACCTACCGCGAACAGCTCACCAAGCGCGGCGTGCTCGTGGTCGGGCCGAACTCGACGTTCCTGCGCTACATCGGCCAGGTGCTGCCCTCGCTCGGCGAGACGGGTGTGCTGCTGTCCACGGCCGGGGAGCTGTTCCCCGGTGTCTCGGCCACCGCCCCCGAATCCGCCGAGGCGGCGGAGATCAAGGGGCGCGGCGTGATGGTGAACGTGCTCAACTCGGCCGTGCGCGACCGCCAGCAGGTCCCGAAGGAACCCATCGAGGTCCTGTTCGACCGGGAGCCGCTGTCGGTGGGCAAGAACCTCGTTTCGAACGCCCGCAGCCGCGCCCGCAGGTCCCGGAAACCGCACAACCACGCGCGCAAGATCTTCCGCAAGGAGATGATCTCGGGCCTGACCAACCAGGTCGCCGACCGGCTCGGCCGGGACCTGCTGGACCGGCGCGACTTGGACGACATCGGCGCCGAACTGCGCGCCGACGACGCCGTCACCGAGGTCCTCGACTCGCTGTGGCCGCAGCTGACGCCGCAGCGGGTGCTCGACGACCTGCTGAGCGTGCCGAAGCGGCTCACCACCGCCGCCCGCAAGCACCTCACCGACCGGGAGCGCCAAGCCCTGCTGCGCGCACCCGGCTCGGCGTGGACGCCCGCCGACGCGTCGCTGCTCGACGAGCTGGCCGAACTGCTCGGCGAGGACGACACCAAGGCGCGCGAGGAGCAGGCCCGCCAGGAACGCGAAGAGCTCGCCTACGCCCAGGGCGTGCTGCACCTGATGGAGCAGGACGAGGAGATCGCCGACGAGGAGCGGCTGCGGGTCTCCGACGTGCTCGACGCCGAACTGCTCGCGCAGCGCCACCGCACCCGCAGCGACCTCACCGCCGCCGAACGCGCCGCCGAGGACCGCACCTGGACGTTCGGGCACGTCATCGTCGACGAGGCGCAGGAACTGTCGGCGATGGCGTGGCGGGTGCTGATGCGCCGGTGCCCGAGCCGGTCGATGACGCTGGTCGGCGACATCGCGCAGACCGGCGCGCTCGGCGGCGCGGCCTCCTGGCACGAGGTGCTCTCGCCGTACGTGATGGACCGGTGGCAGCTCGCCGAGCTGACGGTGAACTACCGGACGCCCGCGGAGATCATGTCAGTGGCCGCCGACGTGCTCGCGGCGATGGACACCGACCTGGAACCGCCGGCGTCGGTGCGCACCAGCGGGCACGCGCCGTGGACCCGGCAGGTGCCGGAGGCGGACCTGCCGGAGGTGCTGCCGGAACTGGTGCGCGCCGAACTCGACGCCGTCGACGGCACGCTCGCCGTGCTGCTGCCGCCGGAACACCTCGCCGAGGTCGGCGGGCGGATCGCCGAGAAGGTGCCGGAAGCCGAGGTCGGCGCCCAGCAGGACGAGCTGGAGGCGCGGGTCGTGGTGCTCACCGTGGACCAGGTCAAGGGCTTGGAGTTCGACTCGGTGCTGGTCGCCGACCCGGACCGGATCCTGGGCGAGTCCGCGCGCGGGCTCAACGACCTGTACGTAGCGCTCACCCGAGCCACCCAACGCCTCGGGGTCGTGCACACCTCATCAGGGGTGCCGTCGGTGCTCGGGGGGCTCGCGTAGGGGTCGCGGAGCGGAACTTCGGCGTTCTTCTCGCCGCAGGAGCACTGCCACGAGCGGCACCGCCACGCTGGAAGTCGCCGTCCTCGCGAGGAGAACGCCGAGAGCCCGCTGCGGTGCCGCTCGCTCGGGGTTCAGGTCCTGACCACTCGGCTGGTGAGCGCGCCGATTCCGTCGATCTCGGCCACGAGCGAGTCGCCCGGTTCGATCGGGCTGATCGTGCCGGGGGCGCCGGTGAGGACCACGTCGCCCTTGGCCAGCTCGACCAGCGTGGACAGGTGGGACAGGGTTTCCGGGATGCTGCGGACCAGGTCCGCGGTGGATCCCGTCGCGACCCGGTCGCCGTTGCGGCGCAACGTGATCGCCGCGTCGGTGGCGTCGAACCTCGTCTCGATCCACGGGCCCAGCGGCGTGAAGCCGCGCCTGCTCTTCGCCGCCGTGCACAGCGGATCGCGGCGCTGCTCGTCGCGGGCCGTGACGTCGAGCGCGATCGTGTAGCCGAGCACGCGGGTGAGCACCAGCTCCGGATCCGCCTGCCACATCGGAGCGCCCACGACCACCGCCAGCTCGGCCGCCGCCTCCACCAGCCCGATCCCGGCCGGCAGCGGGATCGCATCGCCCGGTCCCGCCACGCTGCCCACCGCTTTCAGGAACGTCGCCGGTGGCAGCACCTCGCCTTCGGCATCGACCCTGCTCGCCACGCCGAACACCGTGCTCGGCAGCACCGGCACCAGCAACGACTCGGGGCTGCCGAACGGGTCGCCGATCGGCACCTCCGCGGTGGGCTCCGGAAGAGGGTGCAGCACCCCGCCCACCAGCGCCCCGGACTGGGGGCCGGACGCCGCTTGGTAACGCACCAGTCTCATGCGACGCACTCCACGAAGTAGTAGGGATTCCGTTCGGTCCGGAACGCGGCGCGGAAGCCCGTGCGGCGCCGTGGGGCCATCCCATCAGGTAGGTGTCGCCGCAACCAACAGTCCACGTGGGAACCGGCGCAACCCGTGAAGTCGCTCACGCCCCCGGCGGTGGCGGAGATCGCGGCCGGTTCTCGCGGCCGGGAACGGTCGCACGCCGCGAGTTCGCCGGGCCTGGCCGCACGATCTTGTGAGATTCTTCGGGCCCCCGCCGGTGATCCGGCGGGGTGGCCGCGGGGACGGGCGACGAGAGGGGTGAGCGCCGTGGCGGTACCGGCGGAGTCGGCGGCGGACGTGCGGACGTTGTGGGACTACCACGACCTCCGGCACGAGCCGCGCCGCTGCGACGTGGGCGTGGGCCTCGGCAGCCACGACCTCGGAGTCGCGACGCGCACCGCCGAGCTGTACCACCAAGGCTGGTTTCCGCGGATCGTGTTCACCGGCGCCAACGCGCCCACCACCGTCGAGCGGTTCCCGCGCGGTGAGGCGGTGCACTTCCGGGAGCACGCGCTGGAGCTCGGCGTCCCCGAGTCGGCCATCGCGGTCGAGACGGCGGCCACGAACACCGGGGAGAACATCGAGTTCACCCGCGCGCTGCTGGCCGAACAAGGCCTGCTGCACGCCCAGGTCACGTTGATCTCCCGCCCCTACCAGCAGCGCCGCGCCCTCGCGACGGCCCGGAAGCGCTGGCCCGAGGCCGAATTCCGCTGCGCCGCGACCGCGCAGTCGCTGGAGGAGCACGTCGAGAGCATCGGCGACCCGCACCGGGTGATCACCATGCTGGTGGGCGACACGCAGCGGATCACCCGCTACGCCGAACTCGGCTTCGCCGCGCCGCAAGACGTGCCCGCGGAGGTGCACGCCGCCTACCTGCGGCTCGTCGACGCCGGTTACACGGCGCGCCTGGTCCGGGACTGATCCGCTGGACCGCCCCGCCGGGCGAGGCGGTCCAGCGGGACCGGCTACACCACCGCCAGCGGCAGCGCCGTCGGGTGCACCGGCGACGGCAGGTCGGAGGCACCGGTGAGGTGCGCGTCCACCGCGTTCGCCACCGAACGGCCCTCCGCGATCGCCCACACCACCAGCGACGCGCCGCGGTGCGCGTCACCGCAGACGAACACGCCCGGCGCGGACGTCTCCCAGTCGGAGCCGCAGCCGATGGTGCCGCGGCCGGACAGCTCGATGCCGAGGCCGTCGAGCAGCGGCATGTGCTCCACGCCCTCGAAGCCGATCGCGAACAGCGCCAGGTCGCACGGCACCTCCTCCGGGGCGTCGGAGACCGGCACGACCTGCCGCTTGCCGTCGGCGTCGCGCTCCACGCGCACCTCCCGCAGCCGCACCGCGCGCACGCGACCGTCGTCGTCGCCGACGAACTCCTCCACGGCTACGGCGAACTTCCGCTCCCCGGCCTCCTCGTGCGCCGGGTAGGTGCGCAAGATGTACGGCCACGTCGGCCACGGCGACAGGTCGTCGTCGCGCCGCGTCGGCGGCTGCGGGTACTGGTCGAGCTGCGTCACGCTCAGCGCGCCCTGGCGGGTGGCGGTGCCGTAGCAGTCGGCGCCGGTGTCGCCGCCGCCGATGATGACGACGTGCTTGCCGCGCGCGGAGATCGGCGTCGGCCCGTCGCCCTCGACCTCCTTGTTCGCGGGCACCAAGTGCTCCATCGCCAGGTGCACGCCGTCGAGGTCCCGGCCGGGCACCACGCGGTCGTCCCGGCCGCGCAGCGCGCCCACCGCGAGGACCACCGCGTCGTGGCCCGCCCGCAGCTGCTCCACCGTCACGTCGGCGCCGACCTCGCAGCCGGTCACGAACTTGGTGCCCTCGGCGCGCATCTGCCCCAACCGGCGGTCCAGGACGGACTTCTCCATCTTGAACTCGGGGATCCCGTAGCGGAGCAGGCCGCCGAGGCGGTCGTCGCGCTCGTAGACGGTCACCTCGTGCCCGGCGCGGGTGAGCTGCTGGGCCGCGGCGAGCCCGGCAGGCCCGGAGCCGACGACGGCGACCCGGTGGCCGGTGCCGACCTCGGCGGGCCGCGGTTGCACCTGGTCGTGCTCCCAGGCGACCTCCGCGATGGTCTCCTCGACCCGCTTGATCGTCACCGCTCCCCCGGCGTCCGGGGAGATCGCCAGCACGCACGCCGCCTCGCAGGGGGCCGGGCAGAGCTTGCCGGTGAACTCGGGGAAGTTGTTCGTCGCGTGCAGCCGCTCGCTCGCCTGGTCCCAGTGGCCGCGGCGGACCTGGTCGTTCCACTCCGGGATGAGGTTGCCCAGCGGGCACCCCGCCGAACCGGAGTGGCAGAACGGGATGCCGCAGTCCATGCAGCGCGCGGCCTGCGTGGACACCTCCGCCTTGCGGTCCGATGTGGACAGTGCCGCGTAGACCTCGCGCCAGTCGCCGAGCCGCTCGTCGTAGGAGCGCTTCGGGGCCTCGGCCCGGGAGAACTTCAGGAAACCCTTCGGGTCAGCCACGGGACGCCTCCATGATCGCCTCTTCGACGTCGCGGCCCTCGGAGCGGGCCAGCCGCATCGCCTCCAGCACCCGCGCGTAGTCGCGCGGCATGATCTTCGCGAACGCGGCGGACCGCCGCGTCCAGTCGCCCAGCAGCGACGCCGCCACCGTGGAACCGGTGAAGTCGTGGTGGCGACGCACGATGTCCTGCAACCACCGCAGGTCCTTCGCCGTCGGCTGCTGCACGTCCACCATCGCCGTGTTCACCCGCACCGGATCCAGGTCCAGCACGTAGGCGATGCCGCCGGACATGCCCGCCGCGACGTTGCGCCCGGTACCGCCGAGCACCACGGCGCGACCACCCGTCATGTACTCGAAGGCGTGGTCCCCGGCCCCCTCGGCGACGGCCGTGGCACCCGAGTTCCGCACGCAGAACCGCTCGCCGACCTGCCCGCGCAGGAAGAGCTCGCCCGCGGTGGCGCCGTAGCCGATCACGTTGCCCGCGATCACCTGGTCCTCCGCGGCGAACGCCGAAGCCGGATCGGGGCGCACCATCACACGCCCACCGGAGAGGCCCTTGCCGACGTAGTCGTTGGCGTCGCCGATCATCTCCAGCGTCACGCCCGGCGGCAGGAACGCGCCCAGCGACTGCCCCGCCGAGCCCTCCAGCTCCACGTGGATCGTGTCGTCGGGCAGGCCGTCGCCGCCGAAGCGGCGGGTGACCTCCGCGCCCAGCAAGGTGCCCACGGTCCGGTTCACGTTGCGCACCGGCAGCCGCAGCCGCACCGGATGCGCGTCCTCCAGCGCCGCCTCCGCCAGCTGGATCACCGTGCGGTCCAAGGCGTGCTCCAGCCCGTGGTCCTGCTCGCGCACCCGGCGGCGCACCGGCGAGTACGGCGTCTCCGGCTCGGCGAACACCGGTGTCAGGTCCAGGCCCGTCGTCTTCCAGTGCTCCACGGCCTCATCGGTGCGCAGCGCGCTCACCTGGCCGATCGCCTCGTCCAAGGTGCGGAAGCCGAGCCGCGCCAAGTGCTCGCGGACCTCCTCGGCGACGAACTCGAAGAAGTTCACCACGTGCTCGACCTGGCCCGTGTAGCGCTGGCGCAGCTCCGGGTTCTGGGTGGCCACGCCCACCGGGCAGGTGTCGAGGTGGCAGACGCGCATCATCACGCAGCCCTCGACGACCAGCGGGGCGGTCGCGAAGCCGTACTCCTCGGCGCCCAGCAGCGCCGCGATCACCACGTCGCGGCCGGTCTTCATGCCGCCGTCGACCTGCACCGTGATCCGGTCCCGCAGGCCGTTGAGCAGCAGCGTCTGCTGCGTCTCGGCCAGCCCGACCTCCCACGGCGTGCCCGCGTGCTTGAGCGAGGTCAGCGCCGCCGCGCCGGTACCGCCGTCGTGGCCCGAGATGAGCACCACGTCGGCGTGCGCCTTGCTGACCCCCGCCGCGACCGTGCCCACGCCGACCGAACTGACCAGCTTCACGTGCACCCGCGCCTGATCGTTGGCGTTCTTCAGGTCGTGGATGAGCTGCGCGAGATCCTCGATCGAGTAGATGTCGTGGTGCGGCGGCGGCGAGATCAACCCGACGCCCGGCGTGGAGTGCCGCGTCTTCGCGATCCACGGGTACACCTTGTGCGCGGGCAGCTGACCGCCCTCGCCGGGCTTCGCACCCTGCGCCATCTTGATCTGCACGTCGGTCGCGTTGACCAGGTACTCGCTGGTCACGCCGAACCGGCCGGAGGCGACCTGCTTGATGCCGGAGCGGCGCTCCTCGTCGTAGAGCCGGTCGGCGTCTTCCCCGCCCTCACCGGAGTTGGAACGGCCGCCGATGCGGTTCATCGCGATGGCCAGCGTCTCGTGCGCCTCCGCGGAGATCGCGCCGTAGCTCATGCCGCCGGTGGCGAACCGCTTCATGATCTCCGAGATCGGTTCGACCTCGTCGAGGGAGATCGGGTCCCGGCCGCTGCTGAGCTCGAACATGCCGCGCAACGTGCCGCCTTGGCGAGCCAGCCGGTCGCACTCCTCGGTGTACTTGCGGTAGGCCTCGACCTTGCGGGTCTTCGTGGCGTGCTGCAGCAGGAACACCATGTCCGGCGAGAACAGGTGCAGCTCGCCCTCGCGGCGGTAGGAGTACTCGCCGCCGACCTCCAGCCTGCGGTGCGCCCGGTCGGTCGGGTTGTCCGGGTAGGCGCGGCGGTGCCGCTGCGCGACCTCCTCGGCCAGCACCGCCAGCTCGACCCCGCCGAGCTGGGTGCCGGTGCCGGTGAAGTACTCCTCGACGAGCTCCTTCGACAGGCCCACGGACTCGAAGATCTGCGCGGCCGTGTAAGCGCCGACGGTGGAGATGCCCATCTTCGACATCACCTTCAGCACGCCCTTGACCAGCGCCTGCACGTAGTTGCGGATCGCCACCCGCGGCCGGATCCCGGTGATCTGGCCGGTGGCGATCATGTCCTCGATCGTCTCGAAGGCCAGGTACGGGTTGACCGCGGCGGCGCCGAAACCGAGCAGCGCGGCGATGTGGTGCACCTCGCGGGCGTCGCCGCTCTCCACCACCAGCGCGACCTTCAGCCGCTCCTTGGTGCGCACCAAGTGGTGGTGCACGGCGGAGACCAGCAGCAACGACGGGATCGGCGCCATCCGGTGATCGGAATCCCGATCGGAGAGCACTAGTACCCGTGCGCCCGCGCTGATCGCCTCGGAAGCCTCCTGGCGCACCCGTTCGACGGCCTCGGCCAGCGCCTCACCGCCACCGTCGGCCTCGTACAGGCCGGAGAGCACGGTGCAGGCGAAACCGGGCAGGTCGCCGTCGGAGTTGATGTGGATGAGCTTCGCCAGCTCGTCGTTGTCGATCACCGGGGTGGGCAGCACGACGTGCCGGCAGGACGCCGCGACGGGCTCCAGCAGGTTCTGCTCCGGCCCCATCACGCGCGCCACCGACGTGACGATCTCCTCCCGGATCGCGTCCAGCGGCGGGTTCGTGACCTGCGCGAAGTGCTGCACGAAGTAGTCGTAGAGCAGCCGGGAGCGCTGCGAGAGCGCGGCCTGCGGCGTGTCCGAGCCCATCGACCCCAGCGGCTCCGCGCCGCCGGAGGCCATCGGCGCCAGCAGCAGCGCCAGCTCCTCCTCGGTGTAGCCGAAGGTCAGCTGCCTGCGCACCACCGACTCGTGGCTCTGCACCACGTGCTCGCGGTCGGCGAGCTGCCCCAGGTTCAACTGGCCCGCGTGCAGCCACTCCTCGTAGGCGTGCTGCTCGGCCAGCGCCGCCTTGACCTCGTCGTCGTCGACGACGCGGCCCTGCTCGGTGTCGATCAGGAACATCCGGCCCGGCTGCAACCGGCCCTTCGCGACGATCTCCTCCGGCTTCAGGTTCAGCACCCCGGACTCGCTGGCCAGCACCACGCGGTCGTCGGCGGTGCGCCACCACCGCGCCGGGCGCAGCCCGTTGCGGTCCAGCACCGCGCCTACCAGCGACCCATCGGTGAACGTGACGCAGGCAGGGCCGTCCCACGGCTCCATCAGGCCCGCGTGGAACCGGTAGAACGACTTGCGCTTCGGATCCATCTCGGCGTGGTTCTCCCACGCCTCCGGGATCATCATCAGCACCGCGTGCGGCAGGCTCCGCCCGCCCAGGTGCAGCAGCTCCAGCACCTCGTCGAACGAGGCCGAGTCCGAGCCGTCGTCGGCGCAGATCGGGTACAGCCGGGACAGGTCGCCGGGGATCACGTCGGAAGCCAGCAGCGCCTCCCGCGAACGCATCCGGTTCCGGTTCCCGCGGATCGTGTTGATCTCGCCGTTGTGCGCCATGTAGCGGAACGGGTGCGCCAGCGGCCACGACGGGAAGGTGTTCGTGGAGAACCGGCTGTGCACCACCGCGATCGCCGAGGCCAGCCGCTCATCGGTGAGGTCCGGGAAGAACAGCGGCAGCTGCTCGGTGGTCAACATTCCCTTGTAGACCAACGTGCGCGCCGACAGCGACGCGAAGTACAGCTCGGCACCCGCGCGGACCGACTCCCGCTCGGCGCGCTTGCGCAGGCAGAACGCCAACCGCTCAAGCTCCAGCCCGGCCTCGGCCGCGAGGCCCTCGACCAGCAGCATCGAGAAGTGCGGCATGCACTCCAGCGCGGCCGTGCCGACACCCGCCCGCTCCGGCGCGATCGGCACGTCCCGCCAGCCCAGCACGCGCAAGCCCTCCTCGGCGGCGAGGCGCTCCACGAGGGACACCGCCTCCGCGCGGCGCTCCGGATCCACCGGCAGGAACCCGATGCCCGCCGCGTAGCGCGCCCGGCCGGCCTCGTCCGGCTCCGGCAGGTCGAAACCCGGACATGAGCGCAGCAGCTCATCCGGCAGCTGCACCAGCAGTCCCGCACCGTCACCGCTGGTCGGTTCCGCCCCAGCGGCCCCGCGGTGATCGAGATTCGCCAGTGCGGTCAGCGCGTCGGCCACGATGCCGTGCGAACGACGGCCCTGGACGTCGGCCACCATGGCGACACCGCAGGAATCGTGCTCGGCGGCGGGGTCGTACAGACCCTGCGCGGCGGGAAAGGCAGAGAAGACCACTGCGCAAACCTCCCTCGTCGGTTCTCGTGCTGGGAGAACACCGCGACGTGCGCGGTGATCTCTTCCGGGCACGGGACGACGCTGGCCCGCGTGGGCGTCCGGCGCTGGACGGATGATCGGCCGAGCCGGGCAAGGGCACCGCGCTCGGCGAAAGCAGCTCCGGTCGGCGAGCCGGAAAGCGGCAGTGGAGTGCGAGCCGCAGAGACCGCCGTTCCGGCGAGCGGAGCGGTCGGATTCTTCAAGCACCAGGCCACGACGGGCACCCTTGCCACGACCCGAGTTCGCCGAACCTTAACAAGCACGATACCCGGAAGCAGCACCGCAAGTCAGCTCTCGGCCGGCGTGAATATTCCGACTTCCCAGCGAACCGCGCCACCCGCCGCAGGTGGACGGCGGGGATCCGCACCCGGTCTCCGCGAGTGACGATCAGTTCCTGGTATCTTTCCAGCTCGGGGCGCTCGTGGCAGCGAATTCCGGTGCGTTCGCGCGCGGCGTCGCCGCCAGCCACCGCACCCGGCGCGCACACGTGGCGCACCGGCCCGACCACGAGGACGTCATGCTCGGGTTCCGCCGCATTCCCGCCCTGCTGCTGGCCGTGCTGGCCCTGCTGTTCGCCGGCACCTCGTGCGCCACGCGCACACCGTCCCCCGCACCGGAAGCCCCGGTCGAGGACCCGGCCGCCGCGTTCCCCGCGCAGATCACCATCGAAGGCCAAGAGCCGGTGACGCTGCCCCAGCAGCCCAAGAGCATCGTGTCGCTGAGCCCCACCGCCACCGAATCGCTGTACGCCATCGGCGCGGGCGAGCAGGTCAAGGCCACCGACCAGTTCTCCACCTTCCCCCCGCACGCACCGCGCACCGACCTCAGCGGCCTCACCAGCGACGCCGCGGCCGTCGCCGGCCACGACCCGGACCTGGTCATCGCACCCGAAGGTGCCGGCAAGCTCGTCGACGGACTGCACGAGCTGGAGATCCCGGTGCTGGTCACGCCGTCGGCGGCGTCCCTGGACGAGGCGTACGCGCAGATCGAGACCCTCGGCCAGGCCACCGGGCACAGCAGGCAGGCCCACGACGTGACGCGGCGGATGCGCGACGACATCGCCAAGATCGTCGCCGACACCCCGAAGCCGCCGGAGCCGCTGAGCTACTTCCACGAAGTCAGCCCGGACTTCTACACCACCACCTCGAACAGCTTCATCGGCGGCGTGTACGGGCTGTTCGGCCTCACCAACATCGCCGACGAAGCGGGCGGCGCGGGCAACGACTTCCCGCAGCTGGCCCAAGAACGCATCGTGCAGGCCGACCCCGACCTGATCTTCCTGGCGGACGCGAAGTGCTGCGGCGCCACCCCGCAGTCCACCGCCACCCGCCCCGGCTGGGACACGCTCACCGCCGTGCGGGAGAACCGGGTCATCGCCCTCGACGACGACGTCGCCGGCCGCTGGGGGCCGCGCGTGGTCGACTTGGTACGGGCAGTGAGCGACACCGTCTCCCGCACCCAGCGGCCTTGAGGGGCTTCCGGTCGTCTTGTTCTGGTGGTCGGGTAACGGAACCTCAGCGGCTTCCTCGCTGCGGGATCTTTTTCCCGAGTGGCTCCGCCACGAGGGAAAAAGCCGTCCTCGCGAGGAAGCCGCTGAGAACCCGCCGGTGAGCGGCTTCTCGACGTGGGCTATGCGCTTCGCGCATCCAGGCACGGCCTTCGGCCGCAAGGCAAGCGGGCTTCGCCGCCCACTGCACGGCCTTCGACCTCAAGGCAGGCAGGCTTCGCCGCCCACTGCGCGGCTTCGACGCTGACATGACAGAGCTGAGCGTTTTCTGCGAGGACTCGTGAGACGGATGCCGCGCACCTCCCGGCTGCGGCCGGGGGCGCTGATGGCGGGGGTGGCGGCGTTGCTGCTGGCGCTGCTCGGCTCGGTGCTGCTGGGGGCCGCTGAGCTCGGGTGGACGCGGGTGCTCGCGGAGATCTGGGCGCAGCTCACCGGTGGGCACTCACCGCTGTCCGAGCGCGAAGCGGCGATCCTGTGGCGGCTGCGGGTGCCGCGCGCCGTGCTCGGGGCGCTGGTCGGGGCCGCGCTCGGGGTGTCCGGTGCCGCCTTCCAAGGGGTGTTCCGCAATCCGCTGGCCGACCCGTACCTGCTGGGCGCGGCAGGCGGCGCCGGGCTCGGCGTGACGCTCGTGATCACCATGCTGCCGCAGGCCGGATCGGCGCCCGGCGCGGCGCAGGCCGCCGCGTTCGCCGGAGCGCTCGGCGGGGTGGCCCTGACCTGGCTGCTGGGGCGTTCCGCGGGCAACGACGCGGCGACACTGGTGCTGGCGGGGGTCGCCGTCGGCGCCTTCCTCGCCGCCGGGCAGACGTTCCTGCAGCAGCTGCGGCTGGAGAGCCTGCAGCAGGTCTACCTGTGGATCCTGGGCCGGTTGAGCACCGCGGGCTGGACGGACGTGCTGCTGGTGCTGCCGCTGCTGGTGATCTCGGGTGCGGTGCTGTGCGCCTGCTCCCGGCTGCTGGACCTGCTCGGCACCGGCGACGAGGAGGCCGCCTCGCTCGGCGTGCACCCCGGCCGGGCCCGCGCCGTGGTGCTGGTGGCCGCGTCGCTGGCCACCGCCGCGGCTGTGTCGGTGGCCGGGCTGATCGGGTTCGTCGGGCTCGTCGTGCCGCACCTGGTGCGGCTGGCCTGCGGCGGGACCTACCGGATCGTCGTGCCGCTGTCGCTGCTGTTCGGCGGCGCCTTCCTCGTGCTGGCCGACATGCTCGCGCGGACCGCGCTCGCCCCCGCCGAACTGCCCATCGGCGTGATCACCGCGTTCACCGGAGCACCGTTCTTCGCGGTGCTGCTGCACCGGAGCAGGCGCGCGTGAACGACCTGCGGATCCGCGACCTCACCGCCGGGTACCGGCGGCGCACCGTGCTGTCCGAGATCTCCGCGCACGTCCCCGGCGGCGGCTGGCTCGGCATCATCGGCCCCAACGGCTCCGGCAAGTCCACCCTGCTCAAAGCCGTCGCGGGCCTGCTGCGCCACGAAGGCACCGTGCTCATCGGCGGGCGCCCGCTGCACGACGCCGGACGCCGGGAACGGGCCCGGCTGCTCGGGTACGCGCCGCAGATCCCGCAGCTGCCGCCGGGGCTCACCGTCACCGACTACGTGCTGCTGGGCCGCACCCCGCACCTCGGGCCGCTCGGCCGGGAAGGACAAGCCGACCGGGAAGTGGTCGAGCGGATCGTGGAACGCCTCGACCTGACCCGGCTCGCCGCGCGCCCGCTGACCGAGCTCTCCGGCGGGGAGCGGCAACGGGCCGCGCTCGGGCGGGCGCTGGCGCAGCGCGCCGGAGTGCTGCTGCTCGACGAACCCACCACCGGCCTCGACATCGGGCACGCGCAAGCGCTGCTGGACCTCGTCGACGAGCTGCGCCGCGAACTCGGAACCACCGTCGTCACGACCCTGCACGACCTGACGATCTCCGCGCAGTACGCCGAGGACCTGCTGCTGCTCGCCGACGGCCGCGTCGCCGCGCACGGCACGCCCGCCGACGTGCTCACCCCTGACGTGCTCACCGTGCACTACGACGCCCGAGTCGCCGTGCTCACCGGTCCCGACGGTTGCCCGGTTATCGCTCCGGTTCGGGGTTCCGGTCGTTCTGCATAGGTGGTCGGGTAGCGGCTTCTCGACGTGGGCTATGCGCTTCGCGCATACGAGCACGGCCTCCGGCCGCACGGCAGGCGTGGCTTCGCCGCCCGAGGCACGGCTCGGCCGCTAGACAGGCTCCGCCGCCGACTAGGCGGATCGCGAAAAACGGCCGTGCCTCCGGGTGGTCCGGTGACACGGCCGTCGTGCGGCTCGGTGGAAGCTACTTCTCCTCGGTCTCGTCCGGCTGGTCCGGCTTCTTGTCGCCGGTGACGGCCGTGGCCGACGCCTCCTTCGGGCGCTTGTCCGAGGCGGAATCCTCCGGTTCCGGTGGGTCCGCGCCGGCTTCTGCCTTCGACGCGCCTGATCCCGACGGGCGCTCGTCCACGTCGGTGGAAGACGTCTCGCCGGACTTGCCGTCGGCGGCCGGTTCCACGCCGTAATCGTCGTCGCCGGGCAGCGGCTTCCCGCGCAGCGACGCCGGGTCCTCCCGCTTGCCGCGCACCACCAGCAGGTAGATCACGGCCAGCGCGAACACGATCAGCGAGGTGAACACGTTGATGCGGATGCCCAGCAGGTGCGTGGCCTCGTCGGTGCGCATCATCTCGATCCACACCCGGCCCGCCGTGTAGCCCGCGACGTAGAGCGCGAACACCCGGCCGCGGCCCATCCGGAACTTCCGGTCCGCCCACACGATCAGCACGGCGACCAGCAGGTTCCACAGCAGCTCGTACAGGAACGTCGGATGCACCACCGCGAGCGGCGCGGCCTGGTCGATGGCGTGCCCGTAGATCTGGTCCGCCATGCCCGTCTCCGGGTCGATGCGCCGGTAGATCTCCAGCCCCCACGGCACCGTCGTCGGGCTGCCGTAGAGCTCCTGGTTGAACCAGTTCCCCAACCGGCCGATGGCCTGCGCGGTGACCAGCGCCGGAGCGATCGCGTCGGCGAACGCCGCCAGCGACACCCCGCGCCTGCGGCAACCGATCCAGGCACCGACCGCGCCCAGCGCGACCGCGCCCCAGATGCCGAGGCCGCCCTCCCAGACCTTCAACGCGTCCAGCGGGTTGCGCCCCGGACCGAAGTACTTGTACCAGTCCGTCGCGACGTGGTAGAGCCGCCCGCCGACCAGCCCGAACGGAACGGCGAACACCGCGATGTCGGTGACCACGCCCTTGCGGCCACCCCGCGCCTGCCAGCGCCGGTCACCCCACAGGATCGCCACGATGATCCCGGCGATGATGCACAGCGCGTACGCGCGCAACGGCACCGGGCCGATCTGCCAGACCCCCTGCGGAGGGCTGGGAATGTTCGCCAGGAACGAGGTCGCCGAGGCAGCGAGGTTGTGCGCGCTCACGCGCCCCACCGTATCGGTCCCCATCGAACGTTCCGAGGTCTGGGGCTTTTTAGGCGAGATCTGCGTAGGTGGTCGGGTGGCGGAACCTCAGCGTTCTTCTCGCTGCGGGATCTTTTTCCCGAGTGGCTCCGCCACGAGGGAAAAAGCCGTCCTCGCGAGAAGACAGCTGAGAACCCGCGGGTGGTCGCTCTGCGTGCGTGGTCGCTGCTCAGCGGCTTCGCCGCTGACAAGACACGACCACAAGACCGTGCTGGTCGGTCTCGTCAGCGGGAGCGGACGCCTCGGCCCAGCTCGGCGGCGAGCTCGCGGACGCCGTCGACGCCCTCGCGTTCCGCGCGGTCGATGAACGCCGAGCCGACGATGACGCCGTCGGCGAACTTCGCGACCTCCGCGGCCTGCTCGCCGGAACGGACCCCGAGGCCCACACCGATCGGCAGGTCCGTGTGCGCGCGCGTGCGCCGGACCAGGCTCTCCGCCTTGTCCCCGACGGTGGCGCGAGCACCCGTCACGCCCATCACCGAGGTGGCGTAGACGAAACCGGAACTGGCCTTCGCCGTCATCGCCAGCCGCTGCTCCGTGGACGACGGGGCGACCAGGAAGATCCGGTCCACGCCGTGCGCGTCGGAGGCGGCCATCCAGTCATCGGCCTCGTCCGGAACGAGGTCCGGGGTGATCACCCCGAGGCCGCCCGCCGCCTTCAGGTCGCGGGCGAACGCGTCCGGGCCGTACTGGTGCACCGGGTTCCAGTAGGTCATCACGACGGCGTGCTTGCCCGCCTCGGCGACCGAGGACACCACGTCGAACAGGTCCCGGACGCGGAACCCGGCGCGCAGCGCCACGTCCCCCGCGGCCTGGATGGTCGGGCCGTCGATCACCGGGTCGGAGTACGGGACGCCGACCTCGACGATGTCGCAGCCCGGCGCGTCGTCCGTGCCGCCGAGCATCCCCGCCAGCAGCTCCTTCGAACCCGCCACCGTGGGATACCCGGCGGGAAGGTAGCCGACCAGCGCGGCGCGATCCTCGTCGCGGCAGGCCGCGAACACCTCGTGCAGGCTCACCGGGCCGCCTCCCCCACTGCGTCGTCCGCGACGGTCTCGCCGGAGTCGTCGACGAGGCCGAAGTACTTCGCGGCCGTGTCCATGTCCTTGTCGCCCCGGCCCGACAAGCTCACCAGCAAGGTGGCGTCCGGGCCGAGTTCCTTGCCGAGCTCCAGCGCGCCCGCGAGGGCGTGCGCGGACTCGATGGCCGGGATGATGCCCTCGGTGCGGGAGAGCAACTTGAACGCCTGCATCGCCTCGTCGTCGGTGACGGCGCGGTACTCGGCGCGGCCGGCGTCCTTGAGGTACGAGTGCTCCGGCCCGACGCCGGGGTAGTCCAAGCCCGCCGAGATCGAGTAGGCCTCGGTGATCTGCCCGTCGTCGTCCTGCAGCAGGTACGAGCGGGCGCCGTGCAGCGTGCCGGGCGTGCCCTTGCTCAAGGTCGCGCCGTGCTCACCGCTGTCGAGGCCGTGGCCCGCGGGTTCGTAACCGACCAGGCGCACGCCGGGGTCGTCGATGAAGCCGTGGAAGATGCCGATGGCGTTGGAGCCGCCGCCGACGCAGGCGACCACCGCGTCCGGCAGGCCGCCGAACTTCTCGAGGGACTGCTCGCGCGCCTCCTCGCCGATGATCTTGTGGAAGTTGCGCACCATCACCGGGAACGGGTGCGCCCCGGCGGCCGTGCCCAGCAGGTAGTGGGTGTCGTCGACGCTGGCGACCCAGTCCCGCAGCGCCTCGTTGATCGCGTCCTTGAGCGTCGCCGAACCGTTCGCGACCGGTCGGACCTCCGCGCCGAGCAACCGCATCCGCGCCACGTTCAGCGCCTGGCGCTCGGTGTCGACCTTGCCCATGTAGATCACGCAGTCGAGGTCGAGCAGCGCGCAGGCCGTCGCGGTCGCCACGCCGTGCTGACCGGCACCGGTCTCGGCGATGACGCGCTTCTTGCCCATCCGCTTGACCAGCAGCGCCTGCCCCAGCACGTTGTTGATCTTGTGCGAGCCGGTGTGGTTCAAATCCTCGCGCTTGAGCAGGATCCGCGCCCCGCCCGCGTGCTCGCCGAACCGCTTCGCCTCCGTGAGCAGCGACGGGCGTCCCGCGTAGTCCCGCAGCAGCCGCGCCAGCTCCTCGACGAACTCCGGGTCGAGCTGCGCCTTCTCGTACTCCGCGGTCAACTCGTCCTGCGCGGCGATCAACGCCTCCGGCATGAACCGGCCACCGTAAGGACCGAAATGGCCCCGCCCATCCGGATCATGCCCCTCGGGCACCGGACGGCCCGGCCGATGCGCGCGGTCGTGCTGCGCGTCGTGCACCGTCGCCATCAGGGTCACCTCTCCACTCGTCCTCAGAACCCGGAACACCGGCCGAATCGCCGGTACCAGGCGATACCGCACCTCCCGGAACGCCGGGCGGGCACGTACACCACTCCGCACCTCGGGTTCCCGAAACCGGCGCCCCGACACCGGCGGAACCGGGATCGGGGCGCGCGGGCACGGGACTCAGCGACTGGGGCGCGGGCACGCCGGATGCGACCCGGCGGTCACCAGCTGGGTCACCGCGACCCGCGGGTTCTCACTGGTCACCAGGCCCTCACCGACGAGCACGGCGTCCGCGCCGGAACCCGCGTACGCCATCAGGTCACTCGGGCCGCGCACACCCGACTCGGCCACCTTGAGCACGTCCGGCGGCAGTCCCGGCGCGATCCGCCCGAACACCTCCCGGTCCACGTCCAAGGTGTGCAGGTTGCGCGCGTTGATCCCGATGACCTTCGCCCCCGCCTCCAGCGCACGGTCCGCCTCCTCGGCGGTGTGCACCTCGATGAGGGCCGTCATGCCCAGCGACTCGACCCGGTCCAGCAGGGCCTCCAGCGCGTTCTGCTCCAGCGCGGCCACGATCAGCAGCACCATGTCCGCGCCGTGCGCGCGAGCCTCGTGCACCTGGTACGGGCTGACGATGAAGTCCTTGCGCAGCAACGGCGTGCCCCCGACCTTGGCGCGCACGTCGTCGAAGTCCGCCAGCGAACCGCCGAAGCGGCGCTGCTCGGTCAACACGCTGATCACCCGCGCGCCCGCCGCCGCGTAATCCGCGGCCAGGTCGGCGGGCTCACCGATCTCAGCGAGCTCGCCCTTGGACGGGCTGCGCCGCTTGACCTCGGCGATGACGCCGACGCCGGGCGCGCGCAGCGCCGCCAGCGCATCGTGCGGCGGTGGTGCCGCCGCCGATCGCTGCTTGATCTCGTCGAACGGGACGGCGGACTCGCGGACAGCCATGTCCTCGCGAACGCCCTCGATGATGGATTCCAGAACGCTCACTCGAACACCTCGTCACGCGTGCCCCGAACACTCGCCCGCAGGTCTCGAAAATCGTCTTCCGCGCAGACCAACTCAAAGCGCTCGATCACGACACTCCCCTTCCCGCCGTGCCGTTCGCATGGCCGATGCTAACCCCGTGCGGTGCGGCCTCTCGCCAAGGGGTCGGTACAACGTCCCTGCACAGCAAGGACCTTCGTCCCTTGCCGGATCCGATCGCGGTACCCGCCGCCACCACCCGGATGTACCCGGCCTGGTGCCGGGACCACGGTGGGTACGGCGCTATCGCTCGTCCGTCGGGTCAGCTCCCTCGTCCAGGGCATCCCAGAGCCTTTTGTCCGGATCCGCGGACTTCGGCCGCTCCGCGCCCGGAGCGGAGTACTTCGCGCCCATCGCGGGCAACCGGCCCGCCCGCCACGCCACCAGCAGCCCGGCGCCGAACAGCGCCAGCGCCGCCAGCAGCATCAGCAGCGGCCCGAACGGCGCGCGCGACAATTCCCCGATCGGCTCGCTCCCACCGGGCACGTCCGTCGGGACGTACTCCGACGAGGCACCGAACTGCCAAGTCACCGCCCGCCACACCAGCAGCACCCCGCCCAGCAAGGTCAGCGCGCCGATGATCCGGCGCAGCCAGCCACCGGTCGCGAGCACCGCCGCCACCGCCGTCAGCGCCGCCAACGCCAGCGGCACCAGCTCCGGGCGCACCGCCGCCCCCGTCGCCGCGGACTCGACGTCCCCGGAGAACGGAGTGCGGTACGGCCGGGACACCCAGTTCAGCGCGCTCGCCCACCACAGCAGTCCCGCGCCCGCCACCAGCAGCAGGACCACCGACCACAACAACCTCGGCGACGTCGCGCGCGGCTCGGCCGCCTCCCGGGCCGTCAAACCCGCTCCTCCACGCCCGGCTGCGCCACCGACGCCTCCGTCGCCGCCGGCGGGCGCAACGTCTGCGCCGTGGCGATCGCGCTGAGCACGGCCTTCGCCTTGTTCAGCGTCTCCTGGTCCTCCGCCACCGGATCCGAGTCGGCGACGATGCCGCCGCCCGCCTGCACGTAAGCCACCCCGTCGCGCACCAGCGCGGTGCGGATCGCGATGGCCGTGTCGGCGTCCCCGGCGAAGTCCAAGTAGCCCACCACACCGCCGTACTGCGCCCGCCGCGTCGGCTCCAGCTCCTCGATCAGCTCCAGCGCCCGCGGCTTCGGCGCGCCGGACAAAGTGCCCGCCGGGAAGCACGCCGTGACCGCGTCGAACGCGCTGCGGTCCTCCCCGAGGGTGCCGGTGACCGTGGAGACCAAGTGCATCACGTGGCTGTAGCGCTCGATGCGGAAGAACTCCACCACGTGCACCGAACCGGGGCGGCACACCCGGCCCAGGTCGTTGCGGCCCAAGTCGACGAGCATCAAGTGCTCGGCCCGCTCCTTCTCGTCGTTGCTGAGCTCCTTCTCCAGCCGCGCGTCCTCGTCCTCGTCCGCACCGCGCCAGCGGGTGCCCGCGATGGGGTGCGTCGTCGCCTGCCCATCGCGGACCGTCACCAGCGACTCCGGGCTGGAACCGACGATGTCGAACGGCGGGCCGCCCTCCGGGTCGGCCATCCGCAGCAGGTACATGTACGGGCTGGGGTTCGTGGTGCGCAGCACGCGGTAGACGTCCAGCGCGTCAGCGCTGGTCTCCATCTCGAAGCGCTGCGAGACGACCACCTGGAACGCCTCGCCGGAGCGGATGCTCTCCTTCGCCGACTCCACCGCCGCGTAGTGCTCCTGCGGGGTGCGGCGGCGCGTGAAGTCCGGCGCCGGCCGGGAGAACGCGGCGACCGTCGGCTCCGACGGCGTGCACAGCCGCTCGGTCATCTCGTCGAGCCTGCGCACCGCGTCGTCGTAGGCGGCGTCCACCCGCTCCGGGCTGTCGTCCCAGTTCACCGCGTTCGCGATGAGCGTGATGGTGCCCTCGTGGTGGTCCAGCGCGGCCAAGTCGGTGGCCAGCAGCATCACCAGCTCGGGGATCTCCAGGTCGTCCTCGGTGAGCTCCGGCAGCCGCTCCAGGCGGCGCACCGCGTCGTAGCCGAGGTAGCCGACCATGCCGCCGGTCAACGGCGGCAACCCCGGAAGCGGATCGGTGCGCAGCAACCGCACCGTCTCGCGCAGCGCCTCCAGCGGGTCCCCGCCCTCCGGCAGCCCCACCGGCGGCGTGCCCGTCCAGCAGGCCTCGCCGTCACGCACCGTCAACGCCGCCGCACTGCGCACCCCGACGAAGGACCAGCGCGACCAGGAACGCCCGTTCTCCGCGGACTCGAACAGGAACGTGCCCGTGCGATCACCCGCGAGTTTCCGGTACACCCCCAGCGGGGTCTCGTCGTCGGCCAGCAGCCGCCGCACCACGGGAATGACCCGCCGCCCGGCGGCGAGCTCGCGGAACTCCGTGCGGTCCGGGGTGATGCAGCCGATGTCGCCGTCGCCAACCATGCCCATCATTGTGCCGACACCGCACCCGCGTCGTCGCAGCGGTCAAGCCGCCCGGCCCCCGACGGTCCTTTTTGCGACGGGCACCGGACAGCGGCAAGGATGGCGGGGTGAGCAGCGGCACCCCCCGGCAGGACGACACCGACGACGCGGCCCCGAAGCGGCGCGGGCGCAGGCCGGGCGGGCAGGACACCCGCGCGGCCCTCGTCGAGGCGGCCCGCGAGGTGTTCGCCGAAGTCGGCTACAACGACGCCACGGTGCGCACCATCGCCACCCGCGCCGGAGTGGACCCGGCGATGGTCAACCACTGGTTCGGCGGCAAGGAATCCCTGTTCACCGTGGCCGTGCAGATCCCGGTGGATCCGACGACGCTCATCCCGGAACTGCTCGCCGGGGACAAGGAACAGCTCGCCGAACGCATCCTGCGCCGGTTCCTGGCGGTGTGGGACGACGTCGGCGGGGGCTCGTTCGCCGCGCTGGTCCGCAGCGTCGCCTCCCACGGTTCGGCGGTGCGGCTGCTGCGCGAGTTCGTGGCGACCGTCGTCATCAACAGGCTCATCCGCGAACTGGACATGGACCGCCCCGACCTGCGCGCGGCCTTGAGCGCCAGCCAAATCGTCGGGCTGGGCATGATGCGCTACGTCGTGCAGCTGGAACCGCTGGCCTCCGCCGACCACGACGCGCTCGTCGCCGCCATCGCCCCCAACCTGCAGCACTACCTCACCGGCGAACTGGACCCGGCGGCGAAGCTACCCGGTTAGCGGGCAGAGCGGCCTGGGAACGGGCTCACAGCAGGACGTCGGCGTCGAAGCAGGTGCGGTCGCCGGTGTGGCAGGCGGCGCCCTCCTGGTCCACCACCAGCAGCACGGTGTCGCCATCGCAGTCCAACCGCACCTCGTGCACGTGCTGCACGTGCCCCGACGTCTCGCCCTTCACCCAGTACGCGTTCCTGCTGCGGGAGAAATAAGTACCGCGGCGCGTCGTGAGGGTGCGGTGCAGCGCCTCGTCGTCCATCCACGCCATCATCAGCACCTCACCGGTGCCGCGCTGCTGCGCGATGGCCGCGACCAGCCCGTCCGCGTTGCGCTTGAGCCTGCCCGCGATCGTCGGGTCGAGTTCGCTCATCGGACGGTGATCCCTTCCGCGCGCATCGCCGCCTTGACCTCGCTGATCCGCAGCTGCCCGAAGTGGAACACGCTGGCCGCCAGCACCGCGTCCGCACCGGCGTGCACCGCGGGCGCGAAGTGCTCCACCGCCCCCGCGCCACCGCTGGCGATCAGCGGCACGTCGACGCGGGCGCGCACCGCGCGGATCAGCTCCAAGTCGAACCCGGCCTTGGTGCCGTCGGCGTCCATCGAGTTGAGCAGGATCTCGCCCACGCCCAGCTCCTGCGCCCGCTCCGCCCACTCCACCGCGCAGATGCCCGTGCCGCGCCTGCCGCCGTGCGTGGTGACCTCGAAACCCGACGCCGTGGGCCGCTCCCCCTCCGGCACCCGGCGGGCGTCGGCGGACAGCACCACGCACTGCGCGCCGAACCGGTGGGAGGACTCCCGCAGCAGCTCCGGGCGGGCGATGGCGGCGGTGTTCAAGCTGACCTTGTCCGCACCCGCGCGCAGCAAGCGGTTGATGTCATCGGGGCTGCGCACGCCGCCACCGACGGTCAGCGGGATGAACACCTGCTCCGCGGTCCGGCGCACCACGTCGAAAGTCGTCTCCCGGTCCGAGGACGACGCCGTCACGTCCAAGAAGGTGAGCTCGTCGGCGCTCTCCGCGTCGTAGGTCTTCGCCAGCTCGACGGGATCGCCCGCGTCGACCAAGTTCGTGAAGTTGACACCCTTGACGACCCGCCCGGCATCCACGTCCAGGCAGGGGATCACTCGCACCGCGACGCCCATGCCACCAGGGTAGGCCGCCCGCGCGGAACGAGATGCACCCGGTGCGTCCGGCGGCGGAGTCGACCACCGCCGGACGCCGGTCCGATCAGGACACGGCCGCGAGGGCCTCTTCCAACGTGAAGTTCCCCGCGTACAAGGCCTTGCCGACGATGGAGCCCTCCACGCCCAGCGGCGCCAGTTCCGCCAACGCCCGCAGATCATCCACACTGGACACTCCGCCGGAGGCGACGACGGGGGCGTCGGTGCGGGCGCACACCTCGCGCAGCAGATCCGCGTTCGGCCCCTGCAACGTGCCGTCCTTGCTCACGTCGGTGACGACGTAACGACGGCACCCCGCGGCGTCCAACCGGGCCAGCACCTCCCACAGATCACCACCATCACGAGTCCAGCCGCGCGCGGCCAGCCGGTGGCCCTGCTCCGTGATCCGCACGTCCAAGCCCACCGCGACCTGATCCCCGTGCTCGGCGACGACCTGATCCGCCCACTCCGGATCCTCCAAAGCCGCCGTGCCCAAGTTCACCCGGTCGCATCCCGTGCCCAGCGCCGCCTTCAACGACTCGTCGTCGCGGATGCCGCCCGAAAGCTCCACCCGCACGTCCAGCCGCCGCACCACGTCCGCGAGCAGCTCCCGGTTCGAACCGCGGCCGAACGCGGCGTCGAGATCCACCAGGTGGATCCACTCCGCGCCCGCGCGCTGCCAGGCCAACGCGGCCTCCAACGGATCCCCGTAAGAAGTCTCGGTACCGGCCGCACCCTGGACCAGGCGGACAGCCTGACCATCGGCCACGTCAACTGCAGGAAGAAGCGTGAAAGTCACGGCGCTTAGTCTATCGGGCCTAGTCGGGTGGGAGGTTTGGAGTCTCCCCGGCTTGGCGTGTGGGTTTGGTTTTGGGGTCTCGCTCGGCTTGGGTCTGGGGGTGGTTTTTAGGGCCTTCCCGGTTTGGGTGTGTGGTTGCTGTGGTGCGGTGGAAGGTCTTCTCTACTGACTGCTTCCAGGGCTCGTGTTGCTGGGGTGTCCGGGTAGCGGAACCTCAGCCGGTCTCTCGCTGCGGGATCTTTTTCCCGAGTGGCTCCGCCACGAGGGAAAAAGCCGTCCTCGC
>NZ_JAPFGB010000041.1 GCF_026241095.1 Saccharopolyspora sp. NFXS83
GAGCCACTCGGGAAAAAGATCCCGCAGCGAGGAAGCCGCTGAGGTTCCGCCACCCGACCACCAAAGCAGAACGAGCCCGAAACTCAGAGCTTCGTCAACGGAACACTTCCGATCAGCATGAGGCGGACCGTGCCCGAGCTGCCGAAGTCGATGGTGGCCGTCGCGCGCGGCCCTTCGCCTTCGGTGGCCAGCACCGTGCCCAGGCCGTACTTGTCGTGGGTCACCCGGTCCCCGGCGTCCAGCTTGATCGACACCGTGTCCTTCCAACCCGGCGCTCCCGTGCTGCGCAGCCCGCGCGCCGCCACCGATGCCTGCGCCGAGTCCGAGCCGCCCCGGTCGAAGCCGCTGCGCCCGCCCCACGTGCTGCGCACCTGCGGCGCGGAGCGTTCCGGCTCGATGCGGCGCCACTCCAGCAGTTCCTCGGGGATTTCACCGAGGAACCGCGAAGCCGGGTTCGTCATGGGCTGACCCCACGCCGAGCGCATCAGCGCCCGCGACAGGTACAGCCGCTGCCGGGCGCGGGTGATGCCCACGTAGGCGAGCCTGCGCTCCTCCGCGAGCTCCGCGGGATCGCTCAGCGCCCGCATGTGCGGGAAGATCCCGTCCTCCCAGCCGGTGGAGAACACCACCGGGAATTCGAGGCCCTTCGCGGTGTGCAGCGTCATGAGGGTGACCACGCCGTCGCCGGACTCCGGCAACGAGTCGGCGTCCGCGACCAGCGACACGCGTTCCAGGAACGCGGACAGCGAATCGTCGGCGGGCAGGCCCAGCGCCTGCTCCTCGGTGTCCTCCACGGCCGGTTCGGGCGGGGCCACCACGGCTTCCGCCGACGGGTCGGTGGCGTTTGCGGCGACCTCGCCTGCTTGGGGCGCCCGAGCTTCGGTGAACTCCCTGGCCACGGTGACCAGTTCCGTCAGGTTCTCCACCCGCGTCGCGTCCTGCGGGTCGTCGCTGGCTTCCAGCTCGCCGCGGTAGCCGGTGCGTTCCAGCACCTTGTCGAGGACCTCGGCCACGTCGGATTCGCGGGCCGCCTCGCCGAGTTCGTCGAGCAGCGCCACGAATCCGGCGATCTGCTTCTGCGCGCGCGTGGCCAGCGCCGGGATCCGGTTCTGCGAAGCCAGCCGCAGGGCGGCGGCGAACGAGATCCGCTGCTGGTCGGCGTGCGCGGCGACGACCGCCTCCGCCCGGTCCCCGATGCCGCGCTTGGGCACGTTCAGGATGCGCCGCAGGCTCACCGTGTCGTCCGGGTTGTCCAGCACCCGCAGGTAGGCCAGCGCGTCCCGCACTTCGCGGCGCTCGTAGAACCGCACGCCGCCCACCACGCGGTAGGGCAGGCCGAGGCGGATGAAGACCTCTTCGAAGACGCGGGACTGGTTGTTGGTCCGGTAGAACACGGCGATGTCGTTGAAGGTGACCTCGCCGCCGTCGACGAGCCGGTCGATCTCACCGGCCACGAACGCGGCCTCGTCGTGCTCGTTGTCGGCGACGTAGCCGACGATCGGCGCCCCGTCACCGGCGTCGCTCCACAACCGCTTGTCCCGGCGGTTCGGGTTGCGGCGGATCACCGAGTTGGCCGCGGTCAGGATCGTCTGGGTGGAGCGGTAGTTCTGCTCCAGCAGGATCGTGCGCGCCTGCGGGTAGTCCCGCTCGAACTCCTCGATGTTGCGGATCGTCGCACCGCGGAACGCGTAGATCGACTGGTCGGCGTCGCCGACCACGCACAGCTCCGCGGGCGGGGTGCCCAGCTCGGTGTCCTCGGTGCCGACGAGCTCCCGGACCAGCGCGTACTGCGCGTGGTTGGTGTCCTGGTACTCGTCGACCATCACGTGCCGGAAGCGGCGCCGGTAGTGCTCGGCGATGTCCGGGTGGCCCCGCAGCAGGTCGACCGTGCGCATGATCAGGTCGTCGAAGTCCATCGCCTGCGAATCGGCGAGCCTGCGCTGGTAGGCGGCGTAGACCTGCGCGACCTTGCGCTCCATGTCGTTGCCCGCGCGCTCAGCCGCCTCCTCCGGCGTGACGAGCTCGTTCTTCAGGTTCGACACCTGGATCGACAGGGTCCGCGCCGGATAGCGCTTCGAGTCGAGCTCCAGCTCCCGGCCGATCATCGTGATCAGCCGCTTGGAGTCGTCGGAGTCGTAGATGGAGAAGTTCGACGACAGCCCCAGCGTCTTCGCCTCGCGGCGCAGCACCCGCACGCACATCGAGTGGAACGTGGAGACCCACATCGCGTTCGCCCGGCGCCCCACCAGGTCGCCGACGCGTTCCTTCATCTCCGCGGCGGCCTTGTTGGTGAAGGTGATCGCCATGATCTGGCCGGGGTGCACGCCCTGCGCCAGCAGGTGGGCGATGCGGCTCGTGAGCACCCTGGTCTTGCCGGAACCGGCGCCCGCGACGATCAGCAGCGGCGAACCGGAGTGCACCACGGCGTCGCGCTGCTGCGAGTTCAAGCCCGCCAGCAGGGCGTCCGGTGCGTGCCCCGCCGGGCCGGAACCGGACTCGGAGGAACCGTCGTGCGGGAGATCGAAGAGGGTGCTCATCGCCGGTCCACGTTACCGGCAGCCCCCGACAGCCCACGCCCGCGCCCGGCCGCCCGAACGCCCCCGGAACCGGTCCCACCCACCGGGAGCACCCTCCCGGCTGGTGGCCGGTGGGTTGCGGGCTGTGGCAGACTGGAAGGCGTGCTGACACGGAAGCGCATCTCCTGCGCGAACTTTTTCTACGGGCGGACCGGGATTCCGACGCCCGTAGCCGTGTGAGCGCACACCACTACGACGCCCCGGAGTCCTCGGACTCGGGGCGTTTCACATGTCCGGTCCGGGGTGGGGCCGATTCGGAGGACGAGTCATGAACGCCGCTGTGGACGGTGACCAGCACCAACCCGAACCGACCGATCCCTCGGACGCCGCCGCGCCTCCTGCCACGGAGGTCATCTCCGGCTTCCGCGAGGAGATCGACTACCTCGACGCCGAGATCATGCGCCTGATCAAGCGCCGCGCCGAGGTCTCCCGGCAGGTCGGCGAGGCCAGGATGGCCGACGGCGGCCCCCGCATCGTCTACAACCGCGAGATGGACGTGCTCGCCCGCTACCGCGAACTGGGCCCGGAAGGCCGCGAACTCGCCATGATCCTGCTCCGCCTGGGGCGTGGACGGCTTGGACGCTGACGTCGAGCATGCGAGTCTCGCTCGGCTTGGCGGGTGAGGGGTTTTGGGGCCTTCCCCGGTTTGGGCGTGTGGTTGGTGCGGTGCGGTGGAAGGTCTTCTTCAGTGATTGCTTCCACGGCTCTTTTTGCTCTGGTGTCCGGGTAGCGGAACCTCAGCGGCTTCCTCGCTGCGGGATCATTTTTCCAAGTGGCTCCGCCACGAGGAAAAATGCTGTCCTCGCGAGGAAGCCGCTGAGAACCCGCCGGTGAGCGGCTTGTGGACGTGGGCTATGCGCTTCGCGCATACAGGCACGGCCTTCGGCCGCAAGGCAAGCATCGCTTCGCTCGCCCATTGCACGGACTTCGACCGCAAGGCACGGCTACGCCGCGAGGCAGGCGGGCTTCGCCGCCTACTGCACGGCTTCGCCGCTAAGCACGGCTTCGCCGAGCGGGCGTGGCTTTGCCGCCAGGGTCAGTGGGCGGTCCAGCCGCCGTCCATGGGGAAGGACGATCCGGTCACCGAGGCGGTGTTGGGGCCGCACAGCCAGTAGATGAGATCGGCCACCTCGTCGGGTTCCACCAGGCGCTTGACCGGGGTTCGGGCCAGCAGGACGTCTTCCACCACTTGTTCTTCCGGCACTCGGTGCAGCTCCGCCTGCTCCGCCACTTGGCGCTCGACCAGCGGGGTGCGCACGAAACCGGGGCAGATGCAGTTGGAGGTGACTCCGTAGCCGGCCGCCTCGACGGCGATGGTCTTGGACAGGCCTTCCAGCCCGTGCTTGGCGGCCACGTAGGCGCTCTTGTAGGGCGAGGCGCGCAGGCCGTGGACCGAGGAGATGTTGACGATGCGCCCCCAACCTCGTTCGTACATCCCGGGCAAGGCCGCCCTGGCCAGGCGGAACGGGGTTTCCAGCATCACCTTCACCAGCTTGGTGAACATCTCCGGCGGGAACTGGTGCACGGGTGCGACGTGTTGCAGGCCGGCGTTGTTGACGACGATGTCGGCGTGCTCGCCCAGCGGCGCCGCCGCGGCGGGATCTTCCAGGTCGACGATGCGGACTTCGGCGCCGATCTCCTCGGCGATCAGCTGCACGGCTTCGGCTTCGCGGTCGACGACGATGACGGTCGCGCCGCCTTCGGCGAGGCGGCGGGCGGCGGCGGTGCCGATGCCGCTGGCGGCGCCGGTGACGACCGCCCGCTTGCCTGCCAGGGAGTACGGGTCCGGGAGGCCAGGAGACGGGGAACCAGCCGGGCGATCACTCATAGCCTGAGAACCTATGCGTGATGCCGATCTCAATCCAGTGGATCGGCACAACCGCTTTCGAGGCCTGCGGCACAACCCCAGCTCGGCGGCGAACTTGCCCGGCGGGGCCTCAGGGAAATCACCCATACCGGACGGGAGCGGGACAGGGCAGACTGGAGGCATGGGTGCACTCATCGGGATCGTCGCGTTGCTCGTGACCTTGGTGGCGGTCGTCGCCGCCGTCGGGCACGGAGCTTATTTGGGGATGCTGACCTCGGCGGCGAAGAAGCGGCCCGGCGGTCAGCCCGTGGTCGACTTCGCCCGCAAGCGCCTGCCCGTCGCGGGCGCGACGGTGGGCGTCACGTTGGTGAGCCTGCTGATCGCTCTCAGCGGGGGCGTGGGTGCGGACGTGTTCGCGATGCTGCTCGGTGCCGGTGGTGGCGCGGCGTCGCTCAAGGCGCTGCAGACCAGCCAGTCGAAGTTCCGCAACAACGACTACTGAGCCGCACGAGCCGTTCCGCCGAAGGCGCGCGGTCCGCTCCGCGCAGGAGCGGACCGCCACCCGGAACCGACGTCGCCGCGATCGGCTCCGCCAGGATTTCGCAAGATGAAATCCGGTAGGACCTGTAGCTCGTTCGGGCGGTCCTCGCCGCAATCACCGCCTCGTGTGACGCGCGAGGCGGGTGATGCTGCCTAGCCTCCCCGACCATGACCCCTTCGGCGGTGCCGCGTCCAGCGGTGCCCTCCGCGTCGGCGCAGACCGGTGCTCAGACCGCTGATCGCCCCGCCCCGTCGTGGCCTCCGCAGGCTTCTCCCGGCGCTACCCGGAGCATCAGCTGGAGCGGCTTGATCGAGCAGCCCGCTCCGGGCGCGGGACCGCACCGGATCCGGGCGGTGAGCGCCTGCACTGCGGACACCGGCAGGCACGACCCGTTCGACTTCACCGGCACCGGTGCGCTGCCCGCGCTCAGATCGGTCGTCCCGGTGAGCGCGGCCGAGCCGTCCCGCGACGAGCCCACCGATGATCTTCCCGGTGCGGACCCGTTCAGCGACACCACGCCGGTGGGCGGGCTGCACAAGTTCGACCTCGGCATGGTGCCCGCCTCCGTCACGCCGCCGCGCTCCTCGCGGCGCGCCGCGTGGTTCGCGGTGGCGTCGTCCGGTGCCGCGTTCGGCGGCCTGCTGCTGGTCGCGACCGCCCTGGTGGGCCCGACCACGTCGATCGAAGGCCTGCAACTGCCCGGGATGCCGCGCGCCACGCACTTTCCCGCTCCCGCCCCGGAACGCGTGATCGCCGGGCCGCCTTCGCTCTCCGAGCCGTCGCCCACGTCGGCACCCGGGCACCTGCCGCAGCGGGGAGGAGCACCGCTCCCGCCCCCGTTCCCGCACCTGCCACCGGCCCCGGCGGATCTACCGGCCGCCGCCGCGGCACCGCCACCGGAGGCCTCCGCCGCATCGGCTCCGGCACCCGAGCAGTCGGGAGCGGCAGCCCCGCCACCGGAGCACTCGTCCACCGCGGCGGCGCCGTCGCCGTCGATCACCTATCGCGGCGAGCTGCTGACGCTGACCGATCCGCGGACGGTGGCGGCGCGCTCCGGGAACTACTTCGCCGCGGTGCGCGGCGGCGACCTCCAGGCCGCGTACGCGATGACGACCGGGCGCCTGCGCGACGGCGGCTTCGCGGCGTTCGCCGCTCCGTACCGGGACGCCGCGTCGATCGAGGTGCTCGGCGTGTCCGCCTCCTCGTCGAGCACGGTGACCACGCTGCGCATCACCCGGGCCGACGGCGAGGTGTCGCAGCAGCAACGGCGCTTGCGCTTCACCTCGGGCTACGACCCGCGGATCTACGCCGACGACGCCGCTACCTGACCAGAGAAGCCGCTACCCGGAGTGATCGGTTGGGCTGTTCGAGACCACCGCTCAGCGAGACCGAATCCCTTTCAGGTGAAGTCCCACCGAGAAACCGCCCGAGCACGCTCAGTGAGGAGTAGGAGTGCAGCCAGAGCCGCCGTGTGACACCCGATCCGGCTACGCAGGACTGCCACTCGGTCGGCCTCGACCCGAAGGAGGCTCGGCGAACCGAGATGCGGCACCGAAACCCCACGCCGAGGGGAAGCCGTCACCAGGACGAACCGCAAGACACTGGAACGCGCGCCGACCGGCTCCCGGAACCCGTCGCGCTCCCGCCGACGACGTGGCGCCGGACCGGACGGCACGAGAAGTGCCGATGTCACACCGAAAGCGCCTCGGACGAACCGGCCACCGCGCGCACCACCGGCTCCCGGAAGGACAAGGACACCGAACCGCTCGTCCTGCGCCCCGTCTTCATCGAGGCGAACCCGCCAGGCCGCGCGTCCCGGCCGGGTTACGGCACCGTCGCCGAACTGGTGCGCCGCAGGCCGAAACCGCTCTGGTTCGCACCGCAACCGCTGCGGCTGAGCGCGGAGGAATCGGCCCGCACCGAGCAGCTCGTCAACGACCTGCTCGCCGCCGACGAACCGACCTTCGCCCAGCCGGAGTCACCGGGAGCCCGCGTCCTGGTGGGCACGCTGTGCACCGCGCTGATGGTCGGGGCGGCGGTCGCGACGGCGACGCTCACCGGGGCCGCCCCGCCCGGCGGCGAAACCGCGCGCGCCCCTCGACCGGAGGCGTTCGCGCCCGGCCTCGCCGTCGAAGTGGAGCGACCGGCCCACCACGCGGTGCTGGTCGACCCGGCCGCGGGCAGCGAACGCGCCGCGGCGGCGTCGGCCCGGGAGTTCTACCGCCGCCTGGACCGGTCCCCCGAGCGCGCCGAGCAGCGGCTCCTGGCGGACGTGCCCACCAACGGCCACGCCCCCTGGCACGAGGTGATCGGGGTGCGACCGCTGCGGGTGCACGCGGAATCCGCACGCCGGGTGCTGGCCACCGTCGAGGTCGCGCACCGGGACGGGTCGCGGTCGGTGCTGCGCCAGCGACTCGCCCTCGGCACGACCGGCGGACCGGAGCGGATCGGGGCGGAAACGCTGTCGCTGCAACACTTCCCCCGCTGACGGCGCACCTCGGGAACGGGCGTACCGTCGAGGTGGCAATCACAACGATGCGACAACGACGTTCCGGCGTCCGTCGCAGCAGAGTCCGCTGCCGGGTCCGTTCCGGCACGAACCGGACACCCGCCGCACGCGCGGTGCCGGTGCGGGCACGCTCCGCCGCCGAACCGAGCGCTCCACGTGTGGACTGCGGAAACACTTCGGGCGGCGGGAGCGATCAGACCTACGACGGCAGCTCGCAGGACGCCGCGGGAGATCGGTACCGCGGATCTCACGACTTCGGGTCTACGGCGCGAAGGCGTCGGCTAGGCTGCCGTACCGCGGCCAGTTACGGCCCCCGGCCGAACCGGGTCGCGCTGAACGAACGTGTTACTTGTCGGAGGGCCGAACCGGTCCGCTCAAAACGCCGATGCCCGACGGGGCGGTGCCGATCCGGATGTGTCCGGGTGGAATCCGCACCGAGCGGGCATCGATAGCAGTACGGGGAGACGTCGGTGAGCGACGAAGGTCGCCTGGTCGCCGGACGCTACCGAGTGCAGCGACGCATCGGCAGTGGCGCGATGGGCGTGGTGTGGGAATGTATTGACGAACGCCTGCATCGCACTGTCGCGGTCAAGCAGTTGCTGTTGCAGCCCGGACTGGACCCGGGTGAGGCCGAGGAAGCGCGGCAGCGGGCAATGCGGGAAGGCCGCATCGCGGCGCGCCTGCAGCACCAGCACGCGATCTCGGTCTACGACGTAGCCGAGGACGAAGGCCAGCCTGTGCTGGTCATGGAGTACCTGCCCTCCACCAGCCTGGCGGCGATGATGTCCGACCACGGGCCGTTGCCGCCTCGGGAGGTGGCTCGAATCGGTGCTCAGGCGGCAGCCGCGCTCGGTGCCGCGCACGCGGCGGGAGTGGTGCACCGCGACATCAAGCCGGGCAACATCCTGCTCGGCGACAACGGCACGGTGAAGATCACCGACTTCGGCATCTCACGCGCTCAGGGCGACGTGCAGGTGACGAAGACGGGGATGCTGGCGGGCACGCCCGCCTACTTGTCGCCGGACGTCGCGATGGGCCAGGAGCCCTCCGGCGCCTCCGACGTGTTCTCGCTGGGCGCGACGCTCTACGCCGCGATCGAGGGCAGGCCGCCGTTCGGCTTGAACGAGAACACGCTGGCGCTGCTGCACTCGGTGGCCGCGGGCCGCATCGAACCGCCGCAGCAGTCGGGCGCGATGGCCCAGCCGCTGATGGCGATGATGCAGGTGCGCGTCGAGGACCGGCCGGACATGGCTCAGGTCCGGGAGATGCTGCTGGCGGTCGCCGACGGCAACGCGGTCACCTCGGTGCCCACGATGGCCGCGCCGATCCCGCCGGCGATCAGCCCGGAGCACGGCGGCAGCAGGCCGGACCTGCAGCCGACCAGCGTCGTCGGGCACGACTACGGCAACGGCACCGCGTACTACGACGAGGACCCGTACGGCGCGCAGGACTCCAATCCGCGCACCGCGTACCTGGGCGGCGCCGATTCGCGCAGCGACGTGGCGCTGGAGGACCGGCCGAAGCGCAGCAAGCGCCCGGTGGTGATCTCCGGGATCGCCCTGGCCGCGGCGGCAGTGGTCGCGGTGCTGGTGACGTCGGCGTTCCTCAGCGGCGGCAACGAGACGGACCCGGCGGGCAACCAGACCGGGACCAGCCAGCAACCGCAGATCCCGGTTCCGCCGCCGCAGACGACGGCGTCCTCGGAGAGCCAGACCTACGAGGAGGAGACCTCCTCGGAGGAGACCTCCAGCACCCCGACGTCCTCGCAGCCGTCGTCGCAGCCGACCACGACGCAGCAGCCGACCTCGACGCAGTCGGAGCCGACCGAGACGTCCGACGACAGCGACGATCAGCCGACCTCCACCCAGGAGACCGGCGCGAGCGAGTCGAACTCGCCGCAATCGGGCAACGTCACCGCGTACCGGCTTCCGGGCTGATCGGCCCGGGTGAGTCGCTCTCCGGGCCGGGGACGGGCATCTGCGGATGCGTGTCCCCGGCCCGGTGCGTTTGGTCCGGGTCGGTTCGCGCACCCGGACCTAGTGCGTTCAGCAGCCACCGCACCAGTAACGTGAAGCCGATGAGCATGAGCCGGTCTCGGGGGCCCGGTCCGTACCGTCGAAGCCGCCACCACTGCAGCATCAGGAGAGACCTGTGAGCGCCGAGGGCCGTTTGATCACGGGCCGTTACCGGTTGGAAAAGCGCATCGGCAGCGGCGCCATGGGAATCGTGTGGCGCGCGGTCGACGAGCGGCTGCACCGCACGGTTGCGGTCAAGCAGCTGCTCCTCCAGCCCGGTTACACCGATGAGGAGACCGAGGAGGCGCGCCAGCGCTCGATGCGCGAGGGCCGCATCGCCGCCCGGTTGCAGCACCAGAACGCCATCGTGGTCTTCGACGTGGCCGAGGACGAGGGCCAGCC
Organism: Saccharopolyspora sp. NFXS83; assembly: GCF_026241095.1. GTDB lineage: Bacteria > Actinomycetota > Actinomycetes > Mycobacteriales > Pseudonocardiaceae > Saccharopolyspora_C. The sequence goes on from NZ_JAPFGB010000041.1 coordinate 9,851, forward strand.
GGTGCTCGTCATGGAGTACCTGCCGTCGCAGAGCCTGGCGACCGTGCTCAGCGAGCAGGGCGTGCTGCCGCCGCAGTCGGTGGCCCGGATCGGTTCGCAGGTCGCGGGCGCGCTCGCGGCGGCGCACATGGCGGGCATCGTGCACCGCGACCTCAAGCCCGGCAACATCCTGCTCGGCGACAACGGCATCGCGAAGATCACCGACTTCGGCATCTCGCGCGCCATAGGCGACGTCGCGGTGACCAAGAGCGGCATCCTCGCCGGCACCCCCGCCTACCTGTCCCCCGAGGTGGCGCTGGGCCGCGACCCGGCTCCCGCCTCAGACGTGTTCTCGCTGGGCGCCACGCTGTACGCGGCGGTGGAGGGCGAGCCCCCGTTCGGCACGGACGAGAACGCGATCAGCCTGCTGCACCGGGTGGCGCGCGGCCAGGTGGAACCGCCGCGCCAGGCGGGGCCGCTGGCTCCCGCGCTGATGCAGCTGCTGCTGCCGGACCCGGTGGACCGGCCGACGATGGCGCAGACCAGGAGCATGCTGCTCGCGGTGGCGGAGGGACGACCGCTGCCCGGCGGGTCGACGCCGTCCTCCGGCTGGCAGCGCCCGGCCGCGGCGCCGCAGCAGGGCAGGCAGCGAGATGCCGCGGCGACCCGGGTGGGCGCCCCAGCGCCCGCGGGCTCCGGCAATCCCCCGACCCAGGTGGGTCAGCCCGCGGTGGCCGAACCGGCCGGTGGCGGTTCCTCGTCGCGCAAGGCGGTGCTGCTGTGGGCGGCGGCGCTGCTGGTCGCGGTGCTGGTGGGAGTGCTCACGGCGAGCGCGTTCGGCTCCGGTTCGGATCAGCGCGACCAGTCGCAACCGGCTCCGACCGCCCCTCCTCCCGTTCCCGAGCCGGTGCCGACGACGACGGCACCGACCACGACGTCCGCGCCGACGTCCTCGGCTTCGCCGACGACGAGCAGCACGTCCAGCTCGGCCACCTCCAGCAAGGATGACGACGACGAGCAGCCGTCGAAGGACGAGATCGAGGACGTGGTGAAGACCTACTACTCCACGGTGCCGGACGACCTGGACAAGTCCTGGTCGCTGCTGGGGCCGGGGTTGCAGTCGGTCGGCAAGGACAGCTACAAGTCGTTCTGGCAGTCGATCGACGACGTGAAGATCGTGTCCGGCCCCAAGTCCGCGGGGTCGAAGGTGCTGGTGGTCCTGCAGTTCGAGAAGGACGGCAAGACCAGCAAGGAGCGCCACGTGCTCGGCATGGTCGCTCGGGACGGCAAAGCGCTGATCAACAGCGACTCCCGGATGTGAGGGGGGCCGCCGCCTCAGGCCCCGGCGGCGGCGGTCAGCGCCGCCAGCAGTGAGCGGGTGGCCGGTTGGTCGGCCACGGTTTCGCGCGTCGCGACGTGGATGCGGCGGATCGGTTCGGGCCTGCGCACCTCGCGGACGACGACGCCGGGGTGCAGGACGCGGGTCGCCAGGCGCGGTTGCAGGCCGACGCCCAGCCCGGCGGCGACGAAGCCCTGCGCCGAGTAGTCCCCACCGGTCTCCAGTGCGATCCGCGGCGTGAACCCGGCGGCGCCGAAGGCGTCCCGCAGCGATTCCGCGCACGGCCCCGCGCGCATGGCGTCCCCGAGCACGAAGGGCTCGTCGGCGAGCCGGGCGAGGTCGATCCGCTCCTCGTCGCACAGCGGATGCCCGAGCGGCAGCACCAGGTGGTACGGCTCGTCCACGAGGTGTTCGACGCGGACTCCGCGCGCTCGGGGCACGTCGCGACCGACGACGATCACCGCGATGTCGGCTTCGCCGGTGGCGACCTCGCCGAGGATCCCCTCGTCGATCATCTTCAGGTCGAGCCGCACCTCGGGCCGCTCCGCGCGGAACTTCGCCACGGCGGGCGGGATGAGCCCGACCCCGGCGGTGTTGAAGTAGCGGACGCGCAGCACTCCGGTGCGGCCCGCGCGCAGGTCGGCGAGTTCGGCGTCGGCGTCGGCGAGCAGCCCGGCCAGTTCGGTGGCGCGTTCGGCCAGCAGCCGCCCGGCCGCGGTGGGGCGCACGCCGCGGCCCACCTTCTCCAGCAGCGCGGTACCCGCTTCGCGTTCCAGGGTGGTGATCTGCTGGCTGATCGCCGAGGGCGTGTAGCCGAGGTTGGTGGCGGCGCTGCTGATCGAGCCGCCGGCGACGACGGCTCTGAGGACCTGCATCCGGCGGGCGTCGAGCATGCCCTCAACACTACAGCAGACCTGAAGAGTTCATTCACTTTATTTCGATTGTGCTAATCGGTCGTCCGCTGGATCGTGGTGTTCGCGATCGCACGCTCACACCACTGCTCCACCGCCCCGTCCACTGGACGGGGCGGATTCTCGAAGGGACGAACGATGAATCATCCGGCGAGCTACCTGCGGGTCGGCGCGTTGGCGCTGCTGTGGGGAGCCAGCTTCCTGCTGATCAAGCTCGCGCTGACCGCGCTGTCACCGGTGCAGGTCGCGTTCACCCGCATCGCGCTCGGCGCGGCGGTGCTGGTGGTGCTGTGCGCGGTGCGCGGAATCCGGTTGCGCGGGGATCGGCGGCTGTGGACGCACGTCGCGGTGGCCGGGTTCTTCGCGAGCGCGCTGCCGTGGGTGCTGTTCAGCATGGCCGAGCGCACCGTGGATTCCGGGCTGGCCGGCGTGCTGAACGCGACGACACCGCTGTGGACGATCCTGTTCGGCTTCCTGGCTGGCACGGAGCGCGGCCTGTCACCGCGGATGCTGGCGGGCCTGGCCATCGGGTTCGGCGGCGTGCTGCTGATCATGGCGCCCTGGGACGGCGCTGCGAGCGGGATCGGGCTGGTGGCGTGCCTCGGCGCGACGGCCAGCTACGGGATCGCCTACGTGCACATCGGCCGGAACCTGACCGGCTCGCGCGACGGCGGGCCCGCACCCGTGCCGCTGGCGATGGCGGGCATGCAGCTCGTCGCCGCCACCGGCATCGCGGCGTTCGCGCTGCCGCTGGACGGGCTCCCGCCGGTGCGCTTCGACCTGGTCGCGCTGCTGGCGGTCGCGGTGCTCGGCGTGTTCGGCACCGGAGTGGGCTTCGCGCTGAACTACCGCCTGATCGCCGACGAGGGCCCCACGGCGGCGGCGACCGTCACCTACCTGATGCCGATCGTCTCGGTGCTCTTGGGCGCTCTGGTCCTGGGTGAGCAGATCGGCTCCCGAGTCGTGCTGGGCATCGCCTTGGTCCTCGCGGGCGTCGCCCTGTCCCGCCGGAACCGAACCCGAGTCCCCCGCTTCCCCGCAGCCTCCGGCGCTGAGGTCTACACCGACCTGGCCACCAACCACCCCATGAAGTAACCCCGAAGCTCGCCGAAGCCGTGCTCAGCGGCCGAAGGCCGTGCCTTGGGCGGGCGAAGCCACGCCTGCCTCGCGGCCGAAGGCCGTGCCTGTATGCGCGAAGCGCATAGCCCACGTCGAAAAGGTGACCACCCGCGGGTTCTCAGCCGGTCTCTCGCGAGGACAGCTTTTTCCCTCGTGGCGGAGCCACTCGGGAAAAAGATCCCGCAGCGAGAGACCGACTGAGGTTCCGCCACCCGGACACCCGAGCAGAACGAGCCGTCACACCAACCGCCGATCCGAAGCCCAGCGGGAGAGTTCGTACCGGTTGGACAGCTGGGTCTTGCGCAGCACGCTGGAGACGTGGGTCTCGACGGTCTTCACCGAGATGAACAGCTCCGACGCGATCTCCTTGTACGCGTAGCCGCGTGCGAGCAGCCGCAACACGTCCCGTTCCCGCGGGGTGAGCAGGTCGAGTTCGGGGTCGCCGATGGGCGCGGAGTTCGGCCCTTGGGAGAACGCGTCGAGCACGAACCCGGCGAGCCGCGGCGAGAACACCGGGTCGCCCGCCGCGACCTGGCACACCGCGTCGGCCAGTTCCCGCCCGGAGATCGTCTTCGTGACGTAGCCGCGCGCGCCGCCGCGGATCACGGCGATGACGTCCTCGGCGGCGTCGGAGACCGACAGCGCCAGGAACACCACGTCGGGGTGGTCACCCCGCACCCGGCGCAGCACTTCGGCGCCGCCACCGTCGGGCATGTGCACGTCGAGCAGCACGACCTGCGGCTCGTAGTGGGCGATGCCCGCGACGGCCTCCCCGACGGAACCGGCCTCGCCCACCACTTCGACCTGGTCGGGCGCGGTGGCGAGTTCGGCGCGCACCCCGGAGCGAAACAGCGCGTGGTCGTCGACGAGGAACACGCGAACCGGAGGCCGGTCCGTTCCGTCGCTGGTCATGAGTCCTCCTCCGTCGACCACCGCTGCGGTCGGCTCATCAGCTGGTCTTCCTGGGCATGTCCATCTGCACTTCGGTGCCCGAGCCGGGCGCGGTCTTGATCCGGACGGAGCCGCCGTTGCGCTCCATCCTCCCCTTGATCGAGTCGGCGAGCCCGTGCCGATCGTCGGACACCCGGTCCGGGTCGAACCCGGTGCCGCGGTCCCGCACGAAGATCGACACCCGGTCCGGTTCGACCTCCGCGTAGACGCTGACCTCGCCCACCCCGGCGTGCTTGGCCGCGTTCACCACGGCCTCCCTGGCGGCGGCGAGCGCGGCGGTGAGCGGCTCGTCGAGTTCGCAGTCTCCGACGACCACCTGCTGCACGGTGATCGCGAAGGCGTCCTCCACCTCGCCGCAGGCCCTCGTGAGCTGCGCAGACAGGGTCTGCGGCGGCTTCTCGCCCGGTTGCGCGGCGTCGGTGGGCTGCTGGTCGCCGTCGGTGCGGCCGTAGCCGTCGGGGCCGTAGAGCCAGGTCCGCAGCTCGCGTTCCTGCCCGCGGGCCAGCCGGCGGACCTCGCGTTCCGAGTCGGCCTGCTTCTGGATCAGCGCCAGCGTCTGCAGCACCGAGTCGTGCAGGTGGGCGGCGATCTCGGCGCGCTCCTGCGAGCGGACCCGACCGGCGCGCTCCACGTCGAGGTCCCGCATCAGCCGCATCCACCACGGCACCGTGAGCACGGCGGCGCCGATCAGCGCGGTGATCGTGGACAGCATCGCGAACTGCAGGTCGCTGACGGTGGCCGAGCCCGCCAGGAACACCACCGCGCCGATCACCACGAGCGCGGCGCCGGAGATGATCCGCACCAGCGCGGCCCGCCCGCCTCCGCCGCCGAGCACCGCTCCCGCCATGCCGGAGCGGGCGCCTTTCCGCCAGCGCCGCCGCTGCGATTCGTCCGCTTCCCGCCACACCACGGCCGCCCCGACCAGCGCGACGCCGAGCGGGCCGGTGAGCCAGCCGGGCAGGATGCCCAGCAGCCCGACGGCGACCGCCAGGCCCAGCCCCAGGATGATCAGCCCGAGGCCTTGCTGGCGTTCGCGATCGGTGACCGGAGGTTCGGCGCCCGCGCTCTGCGGCACGAAGATCCACAGCAGCCCGTAGGCCAGCACCCCGGCACCGCCGAACGCGGCGAGCACCGCGAACGTCGCCCGCACGCTCAGCACCGACACGCCCAGGTGGTCGGAGAGCCCGCTGCAAACCCCGGAGACCAGCCGTCCGCCGCGGCGCCGGTACAGCTTCGGCCCGCTCTCGCGGACGCCGTGCGCCGAGTGCGGGCCGCGCACCACGTGCCCGAACGGAACCGTCGGCGCTTCCGGGGCGGCCTGCGCGGAACCCGGAGCGTGCGGTGGGACCGACGGCGCGGGGCCGTGCGGAGCGGCGGTCGCGGCGGTGCGCGACCGGCGGAGCGCGCGTTCGTGTTCGCGCTGGGACCGGGTTCTCACAACAGTGATGGTCACACGCGCGCAAGATCAGGTGCATCGGGGAATTCCCAGGGCGTTCGGGGCGCCTCTCAGGGGCGTCCCCGATGCGTCGGCGATCGCGGCGGCTCGATAGTGGGTGGCATGAACGGCAACGACAGCGTCGGCGACACCCTGCGCGAGATGTGGGAGACCCGGCCGGCCCGGCCGCGGCAGGGCCGCAGGCTCACCGGGGTGTGCGCCGCGATCGGCCACCGCTACGGCATCGATCCGGTGCTGGTGCGGGTGGCGTTCGTGGTGGCGACCATCCCTGGTGGCGGCGGCCTGGCCCTGTACCTGGCGCTGTGGGGGACGCTGCCGAACGCGGAACCCGTCGAGGAGCGGCACCGGCTGCTGCGAGTGCTCGGCCTGATCGCGGTGGTGGTCATCGGCATCCCCACGGCGCTCGGCATGCTCTACCCGCACGGCTGGCTCGTGTTCGCGGCGGCCACCGGCGGCCTGTACCTGCTGCACCGCAGCCAGCACGAGCAGGCTCCCGCCGTCGCGACCGCGCCGCCCGCGGCGGCACCGGTCGGGGAGAACACCTGGGTCTACCCGAGCTCCACGTCGAGGACCGAACCGCCGAGCTGGGACCCGCTGGGGGCCGCTCCGTTCGCGTGGGACCTGCCGGAACCGTCGCAGGAAGCCGAGGCGCCGCAGCCGAAGCGCCCGTGGATCGGCTGGCTGGCGGTGGGCGTGGCCGTGGTCGCCTTCGCCGTGGTGCCTGCGGTGGGCGGCAGCGCCGCCGCCGCGTTCGCCGTGGCGCTGGGGGTGCTCGGCGTCGGCATGCTCGCCGGCGCGTTCCTGCGCGGCAGCCGGATGCTGATCGCGTTCGCGCTGCCCGTCGGCGCGCTGGCCCTGCTGCTGGGTGCGGTGGAGGACGATCAGCATTCGTCGGCGTCGGAGTGGAGCCCGCCGCGCAGCCAGCAGGTCGTCGCGACCAGCTCGGCCGGGCTGCAGGAGTACTACCCGCACATCCCGAACGGCCGGATCACCTTGGACCTGCGGCAGCTGCGGCTCACCGGGGACGAGCGGATCGAGACCCGCGCGAGCGTCGGCGACGGCCACGTGGAGGTGCTGCTGCCCCCCGGTCTCGACGTGACCGCGACCTGCACCACGAACAACGGCGCCGTGGACTGCCTGGGCAACCGCCAAGCCGGCAGCGATGCGCGCAACGAGCTGGAGATCAACGACCCCGGGGTGGACGGCCCCGGAGGCGGGCAGCTGGAACTCGACCTGTCCGCCGACAACGGCAACGTGGAGGTGCACCGTGGCTGACAACGCCCGCGACGAAACGAGCCCCGCCCACCGCCCGGACACCCCGCTGCTGGTGGCGGGAGCCCTCGCGCTGACCGTCTCGGGTTCGGTGCTGTTCGGCGGCTCGCAGGACTTCTGGATCGAGTGGTCGCTGGCGGGAGCGGCCGTCCTGGTCGGCATCTTCCTGCTGATCGCCTCGATGCGACGTCGAGATCGGTGAAGAGCTTGCCGGAGTGGTTCGCGTAGCGGGACGGGGGGGCGGAACCTCAGCGGTTTCCTCGCTGCGCGATCTTTTCCCAACTGGCTCCGCCACGAGGGAAAAGCCGTCCTCCCGAGGAAACCGCTGAGAACCCGCCGGTGGTCCGGCTGCCTGCGAGGTCGCTGCTCAGCGGCTCCGCCGCTGACAGGACGACGAAAGAAGATCATTGCGCACGGCCCCGCGAGCACCCCTGTGCGCCGACCCGATCCGGTTCGTGGGGACCGTCGCGCTCTACGCTGCCATCCGATGTCTGCCTCGACCGCAGTGCAGGCGAAGGGGGAGGAAGCGGATGAGCGTGCCCGGCGGGCGGCCGACGCTGGAGGATGTGGCGGCTCGGGCGGGGGTGTCCCGGGCGACGGTGTCCCGGGTGATCAACGACTCGCCGCGGGTGAGCCCGGAGGCGCGCGACCAGGTGGCCGCCGCGGTCCGCGACCTCGGCTACGTGCCCAACCGCGCGGCCCGCGCGCTGGTCACCCGGCGGACGGGCGCGGTCGCGCTGGTGCTTTCGGAACCGGAGAACAAGTTCTTCGACGACCCGTTCTTCGCCTCCACGGTCCGCATCGTCTCCCAGCACCTCTCCACCGGGGACAGCCAGATGGTGCTGCTGATGGTGCACCGGCCGGATGATCACGCGCGGATCGCCCGCTACCTGGCCGCCGGGCACGTGGACGGCGCGCTGGTTCTCGCTCCGCACCGCGACGATCCGCTGCCGGAGGCGGTGCGGGAGCTGCCGCTGCCGGTGGTGTTCGGCGGCAGGCCGTGGATCCCCGAGCACGGCCTGCACCTGGTCGACCACGACAACGTCGGCGGTGGCAGGCAGGCCACCGAGCACCTGCTGTCGCTGGGCAGGCGCAGCGTCGTGACCGTCGCGGGCCCGCAGGACGAGTACGCGGGCCTGGAGCGGCTGCAGGGTTGGCGGGAGGCGACCGGGGCGGACGACGCGGCGACGGCGCTGCGCGCCGAGCCCGGCGGGTTCACCGAGCAGGGCGGCGAGCGGGCCATGGCCGAGCTGCTGGCTCGGGTGCCGGACCTGGACGCGGTGTTCGTGGCGAACGACCTGATGGCGATCGGCGCGCTGCGGGCGCTGCGCGAGGCCGGTCGGCGGGTCCCGCGGGACGTGGCGGTGGTCGGGTTCGACGACCAGCCCGCGATCGCGCCGCACACCGATCCCCCGCTCACGACGATCCGGCAGGACCCGGCGCTGCGCACGGTGCACATGGTGGAGTTGATGCGGCGGTTGATCGCGGGCGAGCGGGTCGCGCCCGGCCGGGAGATCCTGCCCGTGGAACTCGTCCGCCGGGACTCGGCGTGATCGTCCGTCCGGGTGGTGGAATTCCGTTCTCCCCACACCCGGAGCGGCGAAAGAAGATCATCGAATCGAGCATTCGAATGCGTTCGCGAGGCATTGTTTCCGGTCAATACTGGCAATAACGGTGATAATCGATTCGCCGAATCGCACAACCGGGTTCCGATGACCTCCCAATAGCGGCCGATCGGCGTAATCAGCCCCGGACTGCATCGATATAGCCTTTACCGGAACGTTTCAGGTGAGCAGCCTGTTCCGTTGAGAGCGCTCCCACCCTTCAACGTCCCCCCCGCGAAGGAGATTTCCGTGTCCCGAACCGGTTTCAAGGCGGCAGCAGGCAGCACGCTCGCCGCGCTTTGCCTGTTCCCGTTCGCCACCGCCTCGGCCACCCCCGCACCGGCCGCTGACGCCGCGCAGCCGAAGGCCGAGGTGTTCTTCGACGACTTCTCCGGTGCCGAGCTCGACCGGTCCAAGTGGCAGGTCGAGGTCACCGGGGAGAACTTCGGCACGGTCAACCAGGAGCAGCAGGCGTACGTCGACTCCCCCGAGACCATCTACATCGAGCACGACGACGGGGCAACCGGCGCCACCAACGGTGCGCTGGCCCTGCACGCGCGCAACACCCCCGGCTTCCAGGCTCCCGACGGGAACACCTACGACTTCCAGTCGGGCCGGGTCAACACGAAGGACAAGTTCGAGTTCACCCACGGCAGCTACTCGGCGCGGCTGAAGCTGCCCGAGGGCGGCACCAGCCCGGGCCTGTGGCCCGCCTGGTGGTCGCTGGGCGCGAACATGGACGAGGTGGGCTGGCCGCAGAACGGTGAAGTCGACGTCATGGAGAGCGTCGGCGAGCCGTGGACCAGCGTCGCGCTGCACGGTCCCGAATACCACGGCGACACCCCGATCGCGGGCCAGCAGCAGTTCGAGGGCATGGACCCCGCGGACTGGCACACCTACAAGGTGGACTGGACGACCGATGGATTCGTCTTCTCCGTCGACGACAAGCAGATCTACGAGATCACTCGCGCCGAAATGGAGCAGAACGGCTGGACTTGGGTCTACGACGACCCGCAGTTCATGATTCTGAACTTCGCCACCGGTGGTCAGTTCCCGAACGGCGTCAACGGCGTGACCGAACCCTATTTCGGACTGCCGCAGGAATCGGTCGACAAGATCAAGTCGGGTAATGCCCGCTACCTGATCGACTGGGTCCGCGTCGAACAGTGATTCCCGATCACGTGCGTCGTGATCCGCGCCCACGACGCCCGTGAACCGGGTGGAGGCGTAGCCCCGGCGCGTGCCCGGTCCGATCCCGGCCGCACCGCGGGCCACGCCCCCGAACTTCCCGAAGTGAACGGACCGTTCGCCCGCAGTCATCGGGCGAACGGTCCGTTCGTCGTTGCGGGGTCGCGAAAGCAGAACGGACCGCGCGGTCGTCCGCGCGGTCCGTTCCACTCACTTCCGGAGCCGGGTCACTCCCACTCGATGGTGCCCGGCGGCTTCGACGTCACGTCGAGGGTGACCCGGTTGACCTCGGCCACCTCGTTGGTGATGCGCGTGGAGATGCGCTCCAGCACGTCGTAGGGCAGCCGCGTCCAGTCCGCGGTCATCGCGTCCTCGCTGGAGACCGGCCGCAGCACCACCGGGTGCCCGTAGGTGCGGCCGTCGCCCTGCACGCCCACCGACCGCACGTCGGCGAGCAGCACCACCGGGCACTGCCAGATGTCCCGGTCCAGCCCGGCCGCGGTGAGCTCCTCCCGCGCGATGGCGTCGGCCGCGCGCAGCGTCGTGAGCCGGTCCGCGGTGACCTCGCCGATGATCCGGATGCCGAGGCCCGGTCCGGGGAACGGCTGCCGGTGCACGATCGTCTCCGGCAGGCCCAGTTCGAGGCCGACCCGGCGCACCTCGTCCTTGAACAGCGCCCGCAGCGGCTCCACCAGCTGGAACTGCAGGTCGTCGGGCAGGCCGCCGACGTTGTGGTGGCTCTTGATGTTCGCCGCGCCGGTGCCGCCGCCGGACTCGACGACGTCCGGGTAGAGCGTGCCCTGCACCAGGAAGTCCACGTCGCCGTCGGCGTCGGCGACCAGGTCCCGCGCCGCCTTCTCGAAGCTGCGGATGAACTCCCGGCCGATGATCTTGCGCTTCTCCTCGGGGTCGGTGACCCCGGCCAGCGCGTCGAGGAACTGGTCGACGGCGTCCACCGTCACCAGCTTCACCCCGGTGGCGGCGACGAAGTCCCGCTCCACCTGCGCCCGCTCGCCCGCGCGCAGCAGCCCGTGGTCGACGAACACGCAGGTGAGCTGCTCTCCGATGGCCCGCTGCACCAGCGCACCGGCCACCGCGGAGTCCACGCCGCCGGACAACCCGCAGATCGCCCGCCGGTCGCCGACCTGGGCGCGGATCGCCTCGACCGTGTCGTCCACGATCGACGCCGTCGTCCACTGCGGCTTGATGCCCGCGATGTCCTGCAGGAACCGGCGCAGCACCTCCTGACCGTGCGGGGAGTGCACCACCTCCGGGTGGTACTGCACGCCCGCGAGCCGGCGCCGCCGGTCCTCGTAGGCCGCGACCGGCGTGTCCTTGCTGCCCGCGGTCACGGTGAAGCCCTCGGGCGCCTTGCTGACGGAGTCGCCGTGGCTCATCCACACCGGGTGGTGGCCGGGCAGGTCCTCGTGCAGCGTCCCGCCGTCGCCGGTGATCTCCAGCTCGGTGCGCCCGAACTCGCGGGTGCCGGTGTGCTCCACCGTGCCGCCGAGCGCCACGGTCATGACCTGGAAGCCGTAGCAGATGCCGAACACCGGCACCCCGGCCTCGAACAGCGCCGGGTCGACCTGGGGCGCGTCCTCGGCGTACACGCTCGCCGGTCCGCCGGAGAGCACCAGGGCGGCCGGGTCGCGCCGGACGATCTCCTCGACGGGCGTGTCGTGCGGCACGACCTCGGAGTAGATCTGCGTCTCGCGGACGCGGCGGGCGATCAGCTGCGCGTACTGGGCGCCGTAGTCGACGACGAGCACAGGGCCCTTCCCCTCGCGCGGCGGACCTGCTGCCGAGGACTGTTCAGGGCTGTTGGCGATACCGGACACGTCGTCGAAACCTCCAGGCGAATGCGTGCGCTGCACCCATCATCCCAGCTAGCCCGCACCACCCGGCCAGCGGCTCCGCCACCGGTCGCGCTCACGTGCCCGGCCGCCACCGCGATCACACCAGCGGCAGCCGCAGGGCCCCGGGAGCGTCGGCGGGCACCGCCGGGCTCTTCGGCGCGACCGGGTCCATCCGCCGGTAGCCGTCGGCCTGCTCGGCGCGCCGGTCCGGCTCGCCCTTGTTGGGCCACATCGAGAACGCCCGCTCCGCCTGCGCGGTGATCGTCAGCGACGGGTTGACCCCGAGGTTCGCGGTGATCGCCGAGCCGTCCACGATCGACAGCGTGGGATGTCCGAACGCCCGGTGGTACGGGTCGACGACCCCGTGCTCGGCGTCCTCCCCGATGGCGCAGCCACCGATGAAGTGCGCGGTCATCGGCATGTCGATCAGTTCGCCCCAGGTGCCGCCCGCGATGCCGCCGATCTTCTCGGCGACCCGCTCGTTGGCTTCCTCACCTGCGGGGATGTAGCTGGGGTTGGGCGCACCGTGGCCCTGCCGGGAGGTGAGCCGGGAGCCGAACAGGCCGCGCTTGACGCGGGTGATCAGCGAGTTGTCCAGGCTCTGCATCACCAGCAGGATGATCGTGCGCTCGCTCCAGTTGCGCACGATCGCCATCTTCAGCGCCTTCACCGGGTCGTTGCGCACGAACCGCAGCCACTGCTTCCAGCGCGGGTCGGGCTGACCGCCCTTGGTGGGGAAGGTCTGCAGCAGCCCCATCGCGTTGCTGCCCTTGCCGTAGCGGACGGGCTCGATGTGGGTGTCCTCGTCGGGGTGGAACGACGAGGTGATCGCGACGCCGCTGGAGTAGTTCTGCTCGCCCAGCTCGCTGACCTGCGCCCCGATGATCGCCTCGGAGTTCGTCCGGGTCAGCTCCCCCAGCTTCGCCGACAGCCGCGGCAGGTCGCCGCGGTCCCGCGCCCGGTGCAGCAGGTTCTGGGTGCCCCAGGTCCCGGCGGCGACGACGACCTGGTCGGCGGTGAACACCTTGCTGCCGAAAGCGGTCTTCGCCCCGGTACGCCGGGTCCCGATCCGCCAGCGCCCGTCGCCGCCCTCGGTGAGCCGGTGCACGGTGGTCATCGGGAACACCTCGGCACCACCGGCCTCCGCGAGGTGCAGGTAGTTCTTGACCAGCGTGTTCTTCGCCCCGACCCGGCAGCCGGTCATGCAGGCACCGCATTCGGTGCAGCCGGTCCGGGAGGGTCCGGCGCCGCCGAAGTACGGGTCGGCGACCGTCTCCCCCGGCTTGCCGAAGTGCACGCCCACCGGGGTCGGGTGGTAGCTGTCGCCGACGCCCATGTCGGCGGCGACCTGCTTCATCACCACGTCCGACGGCGTGGTCGTCGGGTTCGTGACCACGCCGAGCATCCGGCTGGCCTGGTCGTAGTGCGGGGAGAGCTCGGATTCCCAGTCCGTGATGTGCGCCCACTGCGAGTCGTTGTAGAACGGCTTCAACGGCCGGTACAGCGTGTTCGCGTACACCAGCGAGCCGCCGCCGACCCCGGAGCCGGCCAGGATCAGGCAGTCCCGCAGCAGGTGGATGCGCTGGATGCCGTAGCAGCCGATCTGCGGTGCCCACAGGAACCGGCGCAGGTCCCAGGAGGTCTTCGCGAACTCGTCGTCGCTGAATCGCCTCCCGGCCTCCACCACGGCCACCCGGTAGCCCTTCTCGGTGAGCCGCAGCGCGGCGACGCTGCCGCCGAAGCCGGAGCCGATCACGACGACGTCGTAGTGGAGGGGTCCTTGGTGACCTTGAGCACCGTTGCTGGAAGCCATGCCGACACGTTAGCCGTCATTACTCGCGGGTAGCTAGACCTTTCCGCTACTCCGCACGGCGGATTCACGAAGACGAGGCGGGCTGGAGACCGAGCTCCGGACCCCACAGGACCACGCACCGCGAGCTTTGATCTGCCGACTCGCGACGCCCCCACCCCGGCCTCGCGACCGAAGCCGTGCCTTGGGCGGCGAAGCCCGCCTGCCTTGCGGCCGAAGGCCGTGCCTGGATGCGCGCCAGCGCATAGCCCACGTCGAAAAGCCGACCACCCGCGGGTTCTCAGCGGCTTCCTCGCGAGGACAGCTTTTTCCCTCGTGGCGGAGCCACTCGGGAAAAGATCCCGCAGCGAGGAAGCCGCTGAGGTTCCGCCACCCGGACACGAAAGCAGAACGAGCCCGACGATTCACCGCCGCAGCGTCAGGCCGACCTTCTGGAACTCCTTGAGCTCCGAGTACCCCGTCTTCGCCATCGAGCGGCGCAGGCCGCCGAAGAGGTTGATCGCGCCGAACGGGTCGCTGCTCGGCCCGAACAGCAGCGTTTCGAGGTCGGCACCGGCACCGGTGAAGCCGACGATCTCGCTGCGCGGCAGGCTCGGGTGCGCGGCGGCGGACGTCCAGTAGTAGCCCTGCGCCGGCGCCTCCTCCGCTTCGGTCAGCGCCTCGCCGAGCATCACCGCGTCCGCGCCGCACGCGATCGCCTTCGCGATGTCGCCGGAGTAGGACAACGCCCCGTCGGCGAGCACGTGCACGTACCGGCCGCCGGTCTCGTCGAGGTAGTCGCGGCGCGCGGCGGCGGCGTCGGCGATGGCGGTGGCCATCGGCACCCCGATGCCCAGCACCTGCGTGGTCGTCGCCGAACGGGACTGGCCGAACCCGACGATCACTCCGGCGGCACCGGTGCGCATCAGGTGCATCGCGGTGCGGTAGTCGCCCACGCCGCCCGCGATCACCGGCACGTCGAGGTCCGCGATGAACCGCTTCAGGTTCAGCGGCTCACCGTCGCGCGCGACGTGCTCGGCCGAGACGATGGTGCCGTGCACCATGAGCACCTCGACCCCGGCTGCCAGCAGGTCCGGGGTGAGCTCCTCGGCGTGCTGCGGGCTGACCCGCGCGGCGACGGTGACCCCGGAGTCCTTGATCTCCTTGATCGACTGGATGAGCAGGTCGTGGCGCACGGGAGCCGCGTGCAGCTCCTGCAGCAGCGTGATCGCGGCGGCCGGGTCCTCGTTCTCCTCGGCGGTGCGCACGACCTCGAGCAGCTTCTCCTCGACGTTGGAGTGCCGCGCCCACAGCCCTTCGGCGTTGAGCACGCCGAGACCGCCGAGCTCACCGACGCGGATCGCCGTCGCCGGGGACACCACGGCGTCCGTCGGGTGCGTCACCAGCGGGATGTCGAACCGGTAAGCATCGATCTGCCAGGCCAGCGACACGTCCTTCGACGAACGGGTCCGCCGGGACGGGACGATCTCGATGTCCTCCAGGTCGTACCCCCGCATGGCCGTCCGGCCCATGCCGATCTCAACCAGATCCCGCACGTCAAGTCCTCCCTACCAGCACCACAGCACTCCAACGGAGCATTCTCTCTACTCCGGGCTCGGACCTCGCATCCGCCCCGGTCTTTCGGCTTCGACGCCCGGTGGGCGGCGGGAGGACTCAGGCCTGCGGAGCCACGCCCGCTACGGCCAGCCTGAACAGCCTGTCGGCTTCGGCGGCGGCGTCCGCGCGGTGTTCGACGGCCAGCACGATGCCGACGATCAACGTGATCAGGTCGGCGAGGGCGACGTCCGGCCGCACCGCCCCGTCCCGCACGGCGCGGTCCAGCAGCGGTGCTCCCGCTTCCTCCAGCACCCCCGCGCAGGAGTTGCCCTCGACGGGGTCGACGTCGGGTCCCGTGTAGGACAGCGCGACCGCCAGGCCGCGGACGGAAGCGCAGTAGGCGACCACCTCGCCCAGCCAGCGCAGCAGCGCCTCGCGGCCGTCCGGCGCACCGGTCAGCTCGGCGGCGCGACGGCTCAGGGCGTCGATGCGGCTGTGCGAGACCGCTTCGAGCAGAGCGCGACGAGTGGGGAAGTGCCTGCGCACGGTGGCCGATCCGACTCCGGCGGTGCGGGCGATCTGCTCCAGGGAGGCTTCCGCGCCGCAGGCGGCGACCTCCTCCTCCGCCACGGCGAGGATGCGGGCGTGGTTGCGCCGGGCGTCCGAACGCTGCGCGCCGGTCACGGCGTCACCTCCTGCTTCACAAAACGGCGGGTCCCGCCGTATCGTACGGGAACGCAAACGGCGGACCCCGCCGTTTTTCCCCGAGGAGCAGCATGCCCACTCCACCCGCACCCGTCCTCGTCTCCGGCGCCACCGGCAGGCAGGGCGGTGCCACCGCCCGCGCCCTGCTCGCAGCGGGCACGCCCGTCCGCGCCCTGGTGCGCGACCCCGCGACCGAACGCGCCGCCGCGGTGCGCGCGCTCGGCGCCGAACTGGTGACCGGCGATCTCCGCGACCGCGACTCCCTGGCACCGGCGGTCGACGGCGTCCGCGCCGTCTTCTCCGCGCAGATGCCCGAGCTCACCGAGGACGGCTTCGACTTCGACGGCGAGATCACCCAGGGCACCAACCTCGTCGAAGCGGCGCGGGCCGCCGAGGTGCCGCAGTTCGTGCACACCTCGGTCAGCGGCGCCGGTCAGCACACCGAGGTTCCCGGCATGGCCGACGGCCGGTGGAGCGTGGCGCACACCCTGGGCGTCAAGAGCACGATCCAGGACCGGGTCCGCGAAGCCGGTTTCCCCAGGTGGACGCTGCTCAAGCCGGCGTTCTTCATGGCGAACTTCCTGCCTTCGGCGGGCTTCCTGTTCCCGCGCGGTGTCGAAGGAGGCCTGGTCAGCGTCCTCAAGCCGGACACCCGCCTGCCCCTGATCGCGACGGCGGACATCGGCACGGCGGCGGCTGCCGCGATCGCCGAGCCGGAACGGTTCCACGAGGTCGAACTGGAATTGGCAGGAGACTTCCTGCCGGTGGAGCGGATCGCCGGAATCCTCTCCGGCGCGCTCGGCGTCCCGCTGACGGCCCCCGACATGACCGAGGCCGAAGCGCGGGCCGCCGGGATGCCGGACATGGGCGCCGGCCACGAGTACCTGAACGTGGTCGGCCAGCCCGCCCGGCCCGAGTTCGCCGCCGAACTGGGCATCCCCACCACCACGTTCGAGCAGTGGGCGGCGGAACACCTGCACGCAGGCGCGTGACCCGAGGACGAGGGGCTCGGGAACCGATCGGCTCCCGAGCCCCCGCACCTCATCGGGTCGTGTAGTTGGGCGCTTCCACGGTCATGGTGATGTCGTGCGGGTGCGACTCCTTGAGCCCCGCCGCCGTGATCCGCACCAGGTTCGCCCGCTGCAGCTCGGGCACGGTGGACGCCCCGGTGTAGCCCATCCCCGACCGCAGGCCGCCGACGAGCTGGTCCACGACCTGCGACAGGGGCCCGCGGAACGGCACGCGGCCTTCGATGCCTTCCGGCACCAGCTTGTCCTCGGAGAGCACGTCGTCCTGGAAGTAGCGGTCCTTCGAGTAGGACTTCGACTGCCCGCGGGTCTGCATCGCGCCGAGCGAACCCATGCCCCGGTAGACCTTGAACTGCTTGCCGTTGACCAGCACCAGATCACCGGGCGACTCCGCGGTGCCCGCGAGCAGGCTGCCGAGCATGACGCTGCTGGCCCCGGCGGCGATCGCCTTCGGGATGTCCCCGGAGTACTGGATGCCGCCGTCACCGATCAGCGGCACACCCGCCGGGCGGCACGCCTGGTCGGCCTCGTAGATCGCGCTGATCTGCGGCACGCCCACCCCGGCCACGACGCGGGTCGTGCAGATCGAACCGGGGCCGACGCCGACCTTCACCGCGTCCGCCCCGGCGTCGACGAGGGCCTGCGCCCCGGCGCGGGTCGCGACATTGCCGCCGATCACGTCGACGGAGTGGCCCAGTTCCTTCTTCAACGTGGCCACCGTCTCCACCACGGCACGGGAGTGGCCGTGCGCGGTGTCCACGATCAGCACGTCGACTCCGGCGTCGACCAGCGCCATCGCGCGCTCGTGCGAGTCGGCGCCGACGCCGACGGCCGCACCGCACAGCAGCCGGCCGTCCGGGTCCTTGGTGGCGTTGGGGTACTGCTCGGTCTTGACGAAGTCCTTCACCGTGATCAGCCCGCGGAGCTTGCCCGCGTTGTCCACGATCGGCAGCTTCTCGACCTTGTGCCTGCGCAGCAGGCCGAGCGCGGCTTCGGCGGTCACGCCGACCTGCGCGGTCACCAGCGGCGCGGGCGTCATGATCTCGCGCACCCGCCGGGTGTGGTCGGCTTCGAACCGCATGTCTCGGTTGGTGATGATGCCGACGAGGGTGCCGTCCGGGTCGGTCACCGGGACGCCGGAGATCCGGAAGCGGGCGCACAGCGCGTCCACCTCACCCATGGTGTCCTCCGGCGAGCAGGTCACCGGGTCGGTGACCATGCCCGCTTCGGAGCGTTTCACGACCTCGGCCTGCGCGGCCTGCTCCTCGACGGACAGGTTGCGCTGCAGGATGCCGACACCGCCCTGGCGGGCCATGGCGATCGCCATCCGCGCCTCGGTCACGGTGTCCATGGCCGCGGACACCAGCGGCACCCGCAGCCGCACGTTGCGCGACAGCTGCGTAGCCGTGTCGACGCCGCTGGGGATCACATCGGACTCATCGGGAAGCAGCAACACGTCATCGAAGGTCAACCCGAGCGTCGCGAACTTCGCAGGGAATCCGGGGGCGGTCAGTTCGCTGGTCATGGCGAGGCGGTGTGCCTTCCTGCAAGCAACGGTGTGGTTACCGAAGGTTCCGGGCGGGGGCGCATCGGCGATACCGGGCCACCGGAAACGGCGGTTCGACGACGTCCCCGGCGCGAGCGGCAGGTGCGATTACCCCATGATAGAGACCCGCTGGTCAGGGATGGTCAGCGGTGGGGCGCCCGCGCGGGCGCCCCCGCGCGGGCGCCCCGAGCGGGAGTGCAGGTCGCGGTGGGCGGTACCGTGCCGTCCGTGCCGCACGATCCGCTGCCCCCAGACCCGTTCGCGGGAGACCCGGACGATCCGAGCAGAGCGCTCGACGACCAGGACCCCGAGTTCGGCCCGCCGCTGGGCGAGGACGAACGAGCCGAACTGCTGTCCGATCTGACCGACCTCGCGGTCTACCAGGCGTTGCTGGAGCCGCGCGGAGTCCGCGGCATCGTCGTGGACTGCACCGACTGCGGCGAGCCGCACTACCACGACTGGGAGCTGCTGCGCTCCAGCCTGGAGCAGCTGCTGCACGACGGTCGGATGCGCCCGCACGAGCCGGCGTTCTCCCCGGACCCCAGCGATTACATGAGCTGGGAGTACTGCCGCGGCTTCGCCGACGGCGTCACCGAGACGGAGAACGAGAGCAGCCGCTGACGGTCCGCTCGATCGGCTCCCGCGGCGATGCCGCGCGTCCACCGCGGCTCTGATCCGCACGTCTCACGCCCCGGTTCGGCGCGCACCGGAAGGCATCCACGATCAGGTCCTCCCCGCGGTCGGACGAGCCGCGGGCCGAAAGAACGGATCCGCGCCCTGGTGGACGCGGATCCGGATGATCTCAGTTCGGCCGGGGGAACAGACCGCCGCCGTTGTGCGGGTCCGAGGTGGAACCATCGGTGCTCCCGCTGGACGGCACGTCCGTGCTCCCGCTGGTCTCGCTCGGCTGCGTCGTCGGCTCCGTCGGCTCCTGCGAGGAGCTCGGCGTGCTCGGCGATGTCGGCGTCGGCAGGTCCGTCGGCGGCGGCTGCGGGTGGGACGGCGGCGGTGGCTCCACGGTCGTCGTCGGAACGTGGTGCGAGCTCGACGTGGACTCCGAAGTCGACGGGTCGGACGGGTTCGCGCCGTCGAACCGCTGCCGCAACGCCTCGTGCTGCGCTTCCAGCTCCTGCAGCCGATCGCCCGCGCCCTGCATCGTGTGGCGCGCGAGTTCGAGCGAGGCCCGCGCATCGCTGCGCTGACCCGAGTCCCACTGCTTCTCGGCCTGGTCGAGCTGGTTCTGGGCCTGCGCCGCGGCCTTGGTCTCCTGCGTGTGGTCGGTGTAGAGCACCTGCGCCACACCCCACAGCATGTCGCCGGGCATCGCGTCCCGCGCCGCCAGGCCGACACCGGTGAAACCGATCATGAGCACCGCCGCGGCCGAGGCCACCGGGACCAGGTGCCTGCGCCGGGACTTGCGCCGCGGACGGCTGCCCGCGGCGATCGCGGCGATCGCGGCGTCGGTGTCCACGAGGTCACCGATCGGTGCCGCGTCGACCTCCCGCCGCCACGCGACCAGCAGCGACTCCAACGCGGGCCCGGTGTCCGCGGATTCCGCGGGCACGCTGGGGTTGGTGCCGCCGAGCGCGTCGAGCAGCGCGTCGTCGGCCTGCAGTTCGGAGAGGTTCAGCGGCTCCGCGCCGACCTCGTCGGCGTCGATCAGCCCTGCGGCGGTCGCCTGCGCGGTGTCGGTGGCGGCGTCGGCCACCAGCGGGCGCTGCCGGAAGTCCAGGACGGTGGCGCCCGCGCTCACCGGCTCCGCCTCGAACTCCTCCTCGGGGCTCGCGACGCGGATCGTCGACTCCGCTGCCGCGGCGTCGTCATCCGCGCCGTCGACCCGCGCTGCGGGTTCGTCGTACGTGGCCGAATCGGCCGAATGGCCGGTAGAGTGGTCCTCGGCGTCCGGTACCGGACCGTCGGGGATCCCGGCGGTGTTCGACCCGGCTGCCACCGAGGTGGCGGAGTCGGACTCTCGATTGTCGATCAGCTCGGCTCCCTCGCCAGCGGCGGGCACGGCCGGAGAGTCCTCCGAAGCACGCGTCTCGCCCGCACGGTCGTCCTGCCGGCCGGAATCGACGGGAACGTCCGAGGCCTGCTCCCCTTCCCGGAAGCGCTCGGGCTCTTCCCGCTCGACCATTCAGACCACCTCCTCCGCGGACAGCGTCTTGCGTAGCCGGGCCAGTGCGCGGTGCTGTGCCACCCGCACCGCTCCCGGAGTCGAACCGACCGCTTCGGCGGTTTCCTCCGCGGACAACCCGACGACCACCCGGAGCAGCAGGATCTCCCGCTGCTTGGCCGGGAGGACACGCAATAGCTGCGCCATCCTGCCCGAAAGCTCACCTTGCATGGCCCGCTGCTCCGGTCCAGCCTCGGACTCCGGGGTGTCCGGAACGTCCGCCACCGGTTCGGAGCGGTTGCGGGCCGACGCTCGGTGCGCATCAGCCACCTTGTGTGCGGCGATGCCGTATACGAACGCCAGGAAAGGACGACCTTGGTCCCGGTAGCTGGGCAGCGCCGTCAACACGGCGAGGCACACTTCCTGGGCGACGTCGTCCGCCGAAGCGAACGACCGTTCGTTTCGTCCTACCCTGGCGCGGCAATACCGCACCACCAAAGGACGGATTTCGGCCAGCAAGCGCTCGATCGACTGACGATCGCCGTCGACGGCGGCGCCTACAAGTGCGTCCAGCCCGTCCCCCACGTTGCTCATCGCAGACAGCAGCCCTGGTGTTACGCGTTCAAGCGACTCGGATTTGCTCGGCGAACATCACGTGCTCCGCACGCAGCGCCGAGGTCACCGTACCGGGAAAGGACAGATCCCTGAACAGGGAGTGGGGGCCAGCGGCGGTCGTTGTCACGTAACCATAACTACCAGATATCCACCCGGGCATCGTCCGCCCAGTACGGAACTCGCACTGATCGACGGATGGTAAGGGCGGACGCGACGACCGCGATCGACTCCCGGCTCGACCTGGCCGGGTCATGAGACGTGTCCGCCGCCACGTCCCGGTGCGAGGTGGCACCGGGCCATGGCGACGGACACCGAAGTCCTGCCGACACCGCCGAGCCCGAACGGCGGCGTCGAGGTGAACCGGGTGGCGACCGGGGGCCGCGCTCCGGCGAGGGGCGTCACACAACAGGAAGGAGCTCCCACGGAACCTCCGCGGATCATCCGTCGAGCCCTCGCACGCGAGGGCTCGGTCGCCGGGCCAGGCCGGGCGCCGGAGCCGTCCGGGGCGTGCGCCCCGGGACGAGAGCGGCGCGGGGCACGGTCCGCCGCCCGCGGGCGATCGGCGCACGTGGCGCTCCGACCGGAACCCGGATGATCGAGCGAGCAGGTGGGCATCCGTGGCAGTCCGTTCGACTCAGGCGACCAGTCCCCGGCGGAAACCGTGCGCCACCGCCTGCGCCCGATCCCGCACTCCCAGCTTGCGGAAGAGCCGGCGGGCGTGGGTCTTGACGGTGTCTTCGGACAGGTAGAGCTCGCGGCCGATCTGGCCGTTGCTCTTGCCCTGGCTCATCCCCCGCAGCACCTGCAGCTCCCGCTCGGTGAGCTGCACGCCCGGATCGGACGGCTGCCGCGGCGCGGGGACGGACGTGCTGGCCAGGGTGTGCGCCAGCGCGGCGACCAGTTCCGGCCGCGAGGCGTCCCAGCGCAGGTATCCGCGCGCACCACCGGCGATCGCCGCCGCGATGCTGCCCGCGTCGTCCGGCGCACCGAAGACGATCACATTGGCTTGAGGATGGGCGGAAACGAGCCGTCTGGTGGCCTCGACACCGTTCGGCACCGCTCGCTGGGTGCCGACCAGGACGACGTCCACCGCTTGCCGCGCGAAGCGGGCGAGCAGCTCATCACCGTGGGCTACGCAATCAATCCGACTCACTCCCGGGACAGCAGACATCACGCGAGTGAGTCCTTCCCGGACGCTACGTCGGTCATCGCAGATCAGGACCGTCGTCACGGGAACTCCTTCCTGCAGGCGGGTGACGTTCCACTTCCCCTATCGGACGCAGCGGGGCGGACCTTGACACGATCTAGTGCTGAATCCGTCCAGAGATCGGCTCACGCCACCCCATCGAGATATTCACCGGAACGGAGCAGGGGCCGACGCGGGCACGCACGCTTTCCTGCGTCACCCGCCGATTAAGGCCCGTACCTGCGATGTTCACCCGTGCGTGGGCCTGCCGGGCGATCTGCCACCCGATCTCGCGACACCCGGCAATCAACTGAATACGTTGGACTGTGATTTGCATCACATTCTAGTGGAGAACAGTCCGGCCGATCAGTTCGGCGGCGCTTTCGAGTGAAGCGACCGCCTCGGCGTGCCCGGGTAACCTGCCCGGAGCCCACCCGGCCCCCACCGCGAACACCCGGGCGCGCTGCCGTTTGATGGGCAGGTCGGCCAGCAGCGCCGGCGCCGCGTAGTGCGGCTGCTCGGCCCACAGCACGATCACCGCGGGCGCCGCCCGGCGCACCGCCGCGTTCAGGCCCTCCGGCGGCAGGCCCGCTCCGAAGAGCCGGTGGCCGACACCGCGCGAGGCCAGCTCGGCGGCCAGCGCGACCAGTTCCAACTCCTGCTGCTCCCCCGGCACCGGCGCGAGCAGCACCGGGCGCGGATTGCTCGGCTCGGGCGCGTTGGCCAGCACCGCCCGCAACGCCGTCGACGCGCTGTCGGCGAGCAGGCGTAACGCCTCCACTCCGGTTCCGGTGTACTGCCAGCGCTCGCTGACCGCGGTCAGCACCGGGGACAGCACCTCGCGCCAGGTGGCGAGCACGCCCTGCTCCTCGATCGACTCCGCGAGCAGGCGCTGCTGGTGCCAGGCGTCCAGCGCGAGCACCGCGCGACCGAGCCCGCGGGCGCGCGGTCCGGCGCCGGTGAGGCGCAGCCCCCGCCCCCCCGGGTTGGACGTCGACTCGACGGCCGGGGGCTCGAGGGGATCCAGGACGCCGGAGATGAGGACGGGTTCGGCCGGCGTGGGCGGGGCGTCCTGCGCACCGCCGTCGGAGTGGCGTGGCAGTGGCGGGGTGGCCGCCAACGCGTAGCGCGCCGCCTCCGCCGGGGAAGCGCCGCGCAGCAGCGCGCGCTGCATCTGCTCGAGCCGGGCCACGTCCTCCGGCCCGTACCGGCGATGGCTGCCGGAGGCGTGGCCGGTCGGACCGAGCCCGTAGCGCCGGTCCCAGGTGCGCAGCGTCGCGGGAGCGACGCCGAGCCTGCGCGCGACGGCGGCCACCGTCAGCCGCGGCTCCTCCGGGGTGGATCCGAGCACGCCTGCGGTGAGGCCGGGGTCTTGGTCGGCACCTCGCTCGCCGGAGGCCGCGGCCGTCTCGCGCGCGCGGCGGTGCCTTCCGGCGTCCGCCTGAGCGCCGTCGCCAGCAGGCCGCTCCCCCGCCTCTCTGGCGATCTTGCGGCGGGCGTCGTCTCGATCTTCGTCGGCGTTCGCCGCGCCGCGGGGGAAGGCCGGGCCGTCCAGGTGGTCGGCAAGTCGTGGATCAACCTCCCGGGCAGCGCCGTGCTGCCCGGACAGGGGTTCCTCCCGCATGGTCACGCGGTCATGTTCCGGATCGAGGCGGCCGGTGGCAAGCGGGCGCTCCCGGAAGCCACCGGTCAGAGATCACCCGTCAGTGAACAGCTTTCGGCGCGAAAGGGGTTGAACAAGTATTGGCGCGGTTCTACCTTGGATCATGCGAGGCCACGGCAGCCGCCGTGGCGGGGAGGGGATCCACCGGTGGGAGGTGGTTGTCGCAATGGCCGACACTCGACGTCTTCCAGGCCCGAACGCCGATATCTGGGACTGGCAGATCAAGGGTTCGTGTCGCGGAATGGACAGCGCGTACTTCTTCCATCCCGACGGCGAACGCGGCCCGGCAAGGGCGCGGCGTGAGGCGAAGGCGAAAGAGGTGTGCCAGCACTGCCCGGTTCTCGATCAGTGCCGTCGGCACGCGCTGGCAGTGCAAGAACCCTATGGAATCTGGGGTGGGCTCTCCGAGTCCGAGCGCGAAGTGATCATCAAGACCCGCAAGCGCAGGGTGGCCGCAATGGCCGGATGAGACGCGACCGCCGCGACGAACGGCGGTGGCGGCGCCGCACGGGCAGGCCGCATCGGATGACTGCGAGGGGCGTCATCCGCGGCGGCCCCCGGGGCAGGCGTGCGAAAAGATCAGGGGCGGCACCTATCGGTGCCGCCCCTGATCTCGTGTTGCGCCCCTGAACCGGGCGCGCCGGACAGGCGCACCCGGTTCAGCCGGGGTCAGTGCGAGTGGCCGTGACCGTGACCGGCCGGCTCGTCATCCTCCTCGGGCTTCTCCACGACGGCGCTCTCGGTGGTCAGCACCATGCGCGCGATGGAGGCCGCGTTGGCGACCGCGGAGCGGGTCACCTTCAGCGGGTCGACGATGCCCGGCTCGATCAGGTCGCCGAAGGCCAGGGTCGCGGCGTTGTAGCCCGCACCCCAGTCCAGGTCGCGGACCTTGGAGACCACGACGGCGCCTTCCTGGCCCGCGTTGCTGGCGATCCAGAACAGCGGCGCCTCCAGAGCCTTGCGGACCAGCCGCACGCCGGTGGCCTCGTCACCGGAGAGGCCGAGGTCGCCTTCCAGCGCCTTGGCGGCGTGGATCAGGCTGGAGCCACCGCCGGGCACGCTGCCCTCTTCGGCCGCGGCCTTGGACGCGGCGACCGCGTCCTCGATGCGGGACTTGCGCTCCTTGAGCTCGGTCTCGGTGGCCGCACCGACCTTGATCACCGCAACGCCGCCGGCCAGCTTGGCCAGCCGCTCCTGCAGCTTCTCGCGGTCCCAGTCGGAGTCGCTGGCCTCGATCTCCTTGCGGATCTGCTCGACCCGCGCCTGCACGTCGTCCTTGCCGCCGTGGCCGTCGACCAGGATGGTGTCGTCCTTGGTGACGGTGACGCGGCGGGCGCTGCCCAGGACCTCGGGGCCGGCCTCGGAGAGCTTGAGCCCGACCTCGGGGGCGATGACCTGCGCACCGGTGACGGCGGCCAGGTCGTCCAGGAACGCCTTGCGGCGGTCGCCGAAGTACGGGGCCTTGACCGCGACGACCTTGAAGGTCTTGCGGATCGCGTTGACGACCAGGGTGGACAGCGCCTCGCCCTCGACGTCCTCGGCGATGATCAGCAGCGGCTTGCCGTTCTGCGCGACCTTCTCCAGCAGCGGCAGCAGGTCCTGGATGTTGGAGATCTTGTCCCGGTGCAGCAGGATCTGGGTCTCCTCCAGGACGGCTTCCTGCCGCTCGGAGTCGGTGACGAAGTACGGCGAGACGAAGCCCTTGTCGAACTGGACGCCCTCGGTGACCTCGAGCTCGGTGGCCAGCGTCGAGGACTCCTCGATGCTGATCACGCCGTCCTCGCCGACCTTCTCCATGGCCTCGCCGACCAGCGCGCCGATGTTCTCGTCGCGGGACGAGACGGTGGCGATCTGGGCGATGTTGTCGCGCCCCTTGACCGGGGTGGCCTTGGCCTTGAGGGCCTCGACGACCGCGTCGGTGGCGGCCTGGATGCCCTTGCCCAGCGAGGCCGGGTTGGCGCCGGCGGCAAGGTTGCGCAGGCCTTCCTTGACCAGGGCCTGGGCCAGCACGGTGGCCGTGGTGGTGCCGTCGCCCGCGACGTCGTTGGTCTTGGTGGCGACGTTCTTGGCGAGCTGCGCGCCGAGGTTCTCGTACGGGTCCTCGAGCTCGATCTCGCGCGCGATGGTGACGCCGTCGTTGGTGACCTGCGGGCCACCGAACTGCTTGTCCAGCACGACGTGCCGACCGCGCGGTCCGAGGGTCACCTTCACCGCGTCGGCGAGCTGGTTGACACCGCGCTCCAGGGCGCGGCGCGCCTGCTCGTCGAAGGCGATCTGCTTAGCCATGTTTCAACAGCCCTTCAGCATGGATGTTCAGGTGCCGGTCGCGGACGTCCCGGCGCGAGCTCCGCCCGACCCGTGCACCGCCCGGCCGGAGGCCGCGAGCGCTCTCGCGGGGCCGGGGGCGTGGTCCGGTCGGCTGTCGCCTGGGTGAGACGTCGGGGCGGCGGAGTCGCCGCGTCGCCGAGGGGCGTGCGGGGCGTGGCGTCCGGCCTGGGATAAACCACCGCCCCGGCGGTCCCGGAGGCGGGACCACCGGGGCGGTGGGTTGCGCATGGTGCGGAAGTCGTCAGTTGACGACGGCCAGCACGTCGCGGGCGGAGAGGATCAAGTACTCCTCGCCGTTGTACTTGACCTCGGTGCCGCCGTACTTGGAGTAGATGACGACGTCACCTTCCTGCACGTCCACGGGAACGCGGTTGCCCTTGTCGTCGACGCGACCCGGGCCGACGGCCAAGACCTTGCCCTCCTGGGGCTTTTCCTTGGCGGTGTCCGGGATCACGATGCCGGACGCAGTCGTCGTCTCGGCTTCGCTCGCCTGAACAACGATCTTGTCCTCAAGCGGCTTGATGCTCGCCACGGTGTGACCTCCACCTTCTGGGGCCTGCGTAAGCGTTGGCTCTGGTCTGGGTGACGGCTCCGTAGCTCCCCGTCGTCGCGGGTGCCGGGGCGCTGCGGCGCCGTGCTGATTGGCACTCTACCCAGCCGAGTGCCAAGGCTCAACCACCGGGCACCCGTTCAGCCGTCACTCGAAGGCGGACATCGGGCGAGCGGGGCTTTCCCCGAGCTCCACGACTCGACCTGCCGGAGCCGTCGCGGTCTTCCGGGCCCGGCCTTCCGGGAGCGCCGTCGGCCGCGGGAAGCGGAGCCGAGCCCGGGCGCGCCGCTGGTCCGAGCGGGTGATGCCGGTGCCCGCGAGGAAGGACCGGCTCGCACGGAGGCTTCCGGATCACCCGCGCGATCTTGCGCCTGTGGCGGCGCCGATCTTCGCCGGGCGAACCGACCAGGTGAGCGGCGGGACGCCCGCGCGAAGCGGGCCGGGCGGCGACGCGGCGCGGTCGCCGCCGACCGGCCCTGATACCGATCTTCGCAGGTAGATCGGCATGCGGGAAATGTCACCGGAGCCCGATGGCGGTTCACACCATCGAGGCAATGTGGCTTAGGTTCTGCCGCATGGCTCCGACGAAGCCCACGAATCGCCCGTGGGAACGCCGCCCTCGCCCATCCCGTCCTCCCGGTCCGTCCGGGCCTCCCGGCCGGTCCGGCTGGCGCCCTCGCTGACCTTCCTCCCGGCCCGGTTCGAACCGGCCTCGGGAGCAGCTGCAGCGCGGGCACGGTGATCAACAACCCGTCTTCGCCAGAAGTTAACCGGATGCCCACCGGGCGCGGATACCTTTCCACTCGTTCGAGTGAAGCCGAAAGCAGGACACAGCCCTGTTCGGCGTGCTCACGCACGCCTAGACGGCAGCCACCGACGTTCTGGGAGGACCGCCCGAATGCCCGACCCCACCACACCTCATCCCCGATCCGTTTCCCGCCGGGCCGTGCTGCTCGGCGGCGCCGCCGCGGTGGGCACCGCCGCGTTGAGCGGAACCGCCTCGGCCGGACCGCTGTCGCTGCCCGGCGCGGGCACCGGCAGGCTCGCCGACCCGTTCACGCTCGGCGTCGCCTCCGGTGACCCGCTGCCGGACGGCGTCGTGCTCTGGACCCGCCTCGCCCCCGACCCGACCGCCGACGACGGCACCGGCGGGATGCCCGGCAAGGTCGTCCCCGTGCAGTGGGAGGTCGCCGAGGACGAGCGGTTCAGCCGCGTCGTCCGGCGCGGCGAGGCCCAGGCCGCGCCCGAGCTCGGGCACAGCGTGCACGTCGAACTCGAAGGACTCCGCCCCGGCGCCGAGTACTACTACCGGTTCCGCGCCGAGGGCGCCGTCTCGCGCACCGGGTTCACCCGGACCGCGCCGGCGCCGGGCTCGATGGACGCGCTGACCATGTGCTTCGCGTCCTGCGCGCACTTCGGCCAAGGCCACTTCACCGCCTACCGGCGGATGGCCGAGGACCAGCCCGGCCTGGTCCTGCACCTCGGCGACTACCAGTACGAGTACGCCGCCGAGGCCGACGACGTGCGGGCGGTGCTCGGGCCGGAGACCCGCACGCTGGCGAACTACCGGCAGCGGCACGCCCAGTACAAGACCGACGAGGACCTGCAGCTCGCGCACGCCGTGGCGCCGTGGATCGTCGTGTGGGACGACCACGAGACCGAGAACAACTGGGCCGACGAGACGCCGGAGAAGCCGGATCCCGGTTTCCTCGACCGGCGCGAGGCGGCCTTCCAGGCCTACTACGAGAACATGCCGCTGCGGTCCACGGCCAAGCCCGAGGGCATCGACATGCAGTTGTACCGGCGGTTGCAGTGGGGCGGCCTCGCCACGTTCCACATGCTCGACACCCGCCAGTACCGCGACGACCAGCCCTGCGGCGACGTCGGCAACGTGGACTGCGCGGAGCGGCTGGAGCCGGACCGCACGATCACCGGCGCCGAGCAGGAGCGCTGGCTGCTGGACGGGTTCGCGAACTCCGCGGCGCGCTGGGACGTGCTGGGCCAGCAGGTGTTCTTCTCCCGGCTGGACAACGACCTCGACGACGGCGTCGCGTTCAGCACCGACTCGTGGGCCGGTTACGTGGCGAACCGGGACCGGATCGCCGCCGGGCTCGGACAGGTCCGCAACGGCGTGGTGCTCACCGGGGACGTGCACCGGCACTGGGCGGCGGAGGTCCAGGCCGAGCACGAGAACACCGACTCGGCCGTGGTCGGCACCGAGCTCGTCACGACCTCGATCACCAGCGGTGGCGACGGGGACGACGACGCGAAGGACGCGGTGCTGGCGGAGAACCCGCACATCAAGTTCCACAAGAACCGCCGCGGCTACGTCCGCACCCGCTTCACCGCGGACGAGCTGCGCGCCGATTACCGGATCGTGCCGGAGGTGACGAAGCCCGGCGCGGCGGTGCGCACCGAGCGGAGCTTCGTGGTCGCCGACGGCGATCCGCGGTTGAACCCGGCGTGAGCCTCGCGGGTGCCGCCCGGTCGCGGGCGGCACCCGTTCGGCCCCCGCACGGCGAGTTCCGGTCGCACGGCACACTTGCCTGATGCGTGGGCGATGGTGTGCGGCGGTGGGTCTGGGCGCGCTGGCCGCGCTGCCGTCGGCGTGGGTGCGGGCGCGCAGCTCGGGCCGGGTGCGGACGCTCGCCGACGTGCCCGCGACGGAGGCCGCGCTGGTGCTCGGCGCCGGGGTGCGGCGCGACGGGCTGCCGAGCCGGATCCTGCAGGGCAGGCTCGTCGTGGCGCTGCGGCTGTTCCGGGCGGGCCGGGTGCGGTGGATCCTCGTCAGCGGCAGCCCGCGGTCGCGCGGGTACAGCGAACCGGTCGTGATGCGGGATTTCCTGCTGCGCAACGGTGTTCCGGCGGCGGCGATCGCGCTGGACGAGTCCGGTGTGGACACCTGGGCCTCGTGCCGGAGCGCGGTGGCGGCGTTCGGGCTGCGGCAGGTCACGGTGGCGACCTCGAAGTTCCACCTGCGCCGGTCGATCGCGTTGTGCCGCCGGGCCGGGATCGACGCGTTCGGCGTGGGCCACGACGCGGCGGCGGACGGGCTGCGGCGGGTGTCGGCGCGCGGTGCGCGGCGCGAGTTCCTGGCCGTGACGAAGGCGTTCTGGTTCAGCCGCTGATCGGCGGGACCGCTCTCGCAGACCGGGCAGGTCCGACCGCGGCCGTCGTTCGCAATGAACTGACTCGATGATCAGTTTCGATCGCTCGATTCCACAGCTCCCCCTCCTGCGCTCGGCCTTCCTCTAGTGAGAACGCGTCCCGAACCTGCGGCGCCGCACCCCGGACGGAGCATTGCGAATATCGCAACGTCCCTGCTAGCGTCGCCGCGCCACGGGCCGCCGCGAGCGGGCCACGACAGGGGAGGGCGCATGAACGAGGAAGTGATCATCACCGCCGCGCTGACCGGTGCGGGCGACACCGTCGGCCGCAGCGAACACGTGCCGGTGACACCCGAGCAGATCGCGGAGTCCGCAGTGCAGGCCGCGAACGCGGGCGCCGCCGTGGTGCACATCCACGTGCGCGACGTCGAATCCGGCCAGGGCTCCCGCGAGGTCCCGCTGTACCGCGAGGTCGTGCGCCGCATCCGCGAGTCCGGCGTGGACGTCGTGATCAACCTGACCGCGGGCATGGGCGGTGACCTGGTGATCGACCCGGACGACCCGCTCAAGCCGGTGGACGGCACCGACCTGGTCAACGGTCTGGACCGGTTGCCGCACGTGGAGGAGCTGCTGCCGGACATCTGCACGATGGACTGCGGCTCGCTCAACTTCGGCGAGGGCAGCCAGCTCTACATCAGCACCCCCGACATGCTGCGCGCCGGCGCGAAGCGCATCCAGGAGCTCGGCGTGAAGCCGGAGCTGGAGATCTTCGACACCGGCCAGCTGTGGTTCGCCACCAAGATGATCGAAGAGGGCCTGATCGACGCGCCGCCGCTGTTCCAGCTGTGCATGGGGATCCCGTACGGCGCCCCGGCCGACCCGGGCGTGCTGCAGGCGATGGTGAAGATGCTGCCGGAGGGCGCGAACTGGGCCAGCTTCAGCATCGGCCGCAATCAGCTGCCGTGGGTGGCGCAGTCGGCGCTGCTCGGCGGCGAGGTCCGCGTCGGGCTGGAGGACAACCTCTACCTGAGCAAGGGCGTCAAAGCGACGAACGCGCAGCTCGTGGAGCGCGCGGTGACGATCGTGGAAGGCATGGGCGCGCGGATCGCGACCCCGGACCAGGCCAGGGCGAAGCTCGGGCTGAAGCGGAGGGACGCCTGATGGGGGCTCCGGTGGAACCGGAATCGGTGCGCCACGTCGCGTGCATCGGCGCGGGCGTGATCGGCGGCGGCTGGGTGGCGCACTTCCTGGCCCGCGGCTACCGGGTGACGGCGTGGGATCCCGCGCCGGACGCCGAGCAGAAGCTGCGGCGGCTGGTCGACGCGGCGTGGCCCGCGCTGACCGAGCTGGGCCTGGCGCCCGGCGCCTCCCGCGACGCGCTCACCGTCACGTCCACTTTGGACGAAGCGGTGGCGGGCGCGGAGTTCGTGCAGGAGAGCGCGCCGGAGGACCTGGAGCTCAAGCAGGACCTGCTGGCGCGGATCGACGCGGCGACCCCGGCGGGCGTCGTGGTGTCCTCGTCGACCTCCGGGTACGGCATGACGGAGATGCAGCAGCGCTGCGCCACTCCGGAGCGGCTCGTCGTGGGGCACCCGTTCAACCCGCCCTACCTCATCCCGCTGGTGGAGGTCGTCGGCGGCGAGCGGACCGCACCGGAGGCGGTGCGGTGGGCGTCGCGGTTCTTCGAGGCGGCGGGGAAATCCGTCATCACGATGGACCGGGAGGTGCCCGGCTTCATCGCGAACCGGCTGCAGGAGGCGCTGTGGCGCGAAGCGCTGCACATGGTCGCCGAAGGTGAAGCGACCGTGGAGCAGATCGACGCCTCCATCACCGAGGGGCCCGGCCTGCGGTGGCCGTTCCTCGGGCCGTGCCTGACCTTCCACCTCGCCGGCGGCGAGGGCGGGATGGCGCACATGCTCGACCACTTCGGGCCGTCGCTGAAGTCGCCGTGGACGCGGCTGGAAGCACCGGAGCTGACCGACGAGCTGCGGGACCGGATGGTCGAGGGCTGCGAGGAGACCGCCGACGGCCGCAGCATCGCGGACCTGGTGGCCGACCGGGACCGGGCCGTGATCGCCGTGCTGCGCGCGGTGCGCGCCGTCCGAGGGGGCGGCGCGTGAGCGGCGAGTTCCGGCAGCGGGTCCGGCCCGAGTGGATCGACTACAACGGGCACCTCAGCGAGGCGTACTACGTGCTGGTGTTCGGGTTCGCCACCGACGCGGTGATGGACCGGCTCGGCCTGGACGCGGAGTACCGCACCGGGACGGGGCGTTCGCTCTACACGGTCGAGGCGCACGTCCGGTACCTGCGGGAGGTCGGGCCGGACTCGGAGCTGGTCGTCACCTCCCGCATCGTCGGCGGTGGCTCGAAGAAGCTCGTGCTGTGCCACGAGATGGTGGTGGACGGGACCTTGGTCTCGACCGAGGAGCTGCTTGCGCTGCACGTCGATTCGGCGGCGAGCCGGGCCGTTCCGTTCCCGGACGAGGTGGCGCTGCGGATCGCCGACGCCACCGAACCGGCCCCTCCTTACGCGGGCCGCGCCATCGGCTGAACCGGCGCCGATTCTTCGGGTGAACGGCCCGTTCGTCCCATGCCGTTGGACGAACGGGCCGTTCACCCGCTCCCCTCCTGCGGCTCGATGCTTGCGGGCAGCACGGCGCTCGGGGTGGCTTTCACCGAGTGAACGGACTGTTCGCCCCATCCCGTTGGACGCACGGGCCGTTCACTCGTTCCGCTCCTGAGAGCCGGGGTACGCCACGGCGTCCGGGGCCTTTTTCCGGAGTGAACGGACCGTTCGTCCCATCCCGTTGGACGCACGGGCCGTTCACCCGCTCCGCTGCCGGGGTTCGGGGG
>NZ_JAPFGB010000042.1 GCF_026241095.1 Saccharopolyspora sp. NFXS83
GCCGCGGAGGTGATCTCCTTCTTGCCCGGCAGGGCGGGGAGCTGCACGTCCGGCTTGTGGAACTGGGCGGTGACGAACGGCAGGTGCACGGTGGCCTGCTGCGGCGCGTTCGACGTGCTCGTCGACTGCCTGGTCGAGGTGCCGGAACCGCTGGATCCGCTGCTCTGGCGCGTCGTGCCGGTGCTCTGCCGGGTCGCGTTGGTCTGGCGGGTGCTGCTCCGGCCGGCGGCGCTGCTGCGCCCACCCGTGCCGCGTCCCGCGCTGCCGGTGCTGCGTCCGCCGGTGCTCTGCTTGCCGGTGCTGCGGGTCGAGCCGCCGCTCTGCGTGCTCGTGGTGCGGCGGGAGCCGCTGGTGCTCTGCCGCGTGGTGGTCTGGGAACCGGAGGTGCTGGTGCGCGAACCGGACCGGGAGGAGCCGGAGCCGCGCCCTTGGGCGCTGCTGCTGGACGTGCGCTTGCCGGAACCTGATTTCGTTCCGGAACTGGTTGCGCTGGTCATGAGTTCCTCCCCGGTTGCGACGCACGGAAACGTCCACCGTAAGCGACGGTGAACAAGGTATGAGTCGAACGAAACCGAAGAACCCACGAACGAGTCAGGGCCGTAGATCGGCATTCACCTGGAGTGAGATTTCCTTGCCGCGGCGGAGGAAAACCGCGCGGTGAACGAGTCCGCGAGGCCCTCCCGGTACCGGCGCACGACGAGGTCGACGACCCCGGGGTGCGCTCCGATGGGTTCGGCCACGGCCCGCACGGGGAGTCCGCTCAGCTTCCGGTGGAACAAGCCCGGAGCCAGCAGGTACGGCGCGATGATCTGATCCGCCGCCGACGGCGCCGCGCACACCTGCGCGGTCAGCGGCGTCGCGGTGCTGACGTAGCTCGGCCGCAGCGCTCGGCCGCACCGCAGGCCCAGCAGGCGGGCCGCCGCGCGCACGTCCGCCAGCGCGCGCGGATCCGAGGAGCCGGCCGCCGCGAACACCACCTCGGCCGCCGGATGCCACCCCGCCGCGGTGAGCCGGTCCAGCATCGCCGCCGCCAGCTCCGGCGCGGGACCGAGCGGCGCGGTGGTCGTGACGTCGCCGGAGCGCCCGGCGGCGGCGAGCTGCGCGGGCAGGTCGGTGCGCACGTGGTACCCGGCGGCCAGGAACGCCGGCACCGCGACGACCGGACCGTCGAGCTCGCGCAGCGCGTCGGCGAGGGTGGGGCCGATGACGTCGACGTAGGCGACGTGCACCGCGACGCCGGCCCGCTCGGCGACGGCGGCGGCGATCCGGTCGAGCACGCGCGGGCCAGCGGGATCGCGCGTGCCGTGCGCGGCCAGCAGCAGTGGGGCGGTCATTCGGGGACCGCGCAGCGCGGTGCGTCCCGCATCGGTTCCAGCGGCAGCCGGTAGCCGCGCTTGATCACCGTCTGCACCAGCTCCGGCGCGCCGAGCGCGGAACGCAGCCGGGCCACGGCCTGCTCGACGGCGTGCTCGTCGACCGCCCGCGCCGAGCCACCGGCGGCGCAGCCGAGGGCGTCGGCGAGCTCCCGGCGGGGCACGACCCGGCCCGGTCGCGCCAGCAGCACCCGCAGCAGCGATTTCGCGTTCGGCGACAGCGGTCTGAGCTCGCCGTCCACCGCGGCGGCGTGCCCGCGCAGCTGCAGGGTGCGCCCGGCGACGGGCAGCGCCGGGTAGCGGCCCGGCAACGCCTCGCACAGCGCCCGCACCATCGCGCCGAGGCGGAACCGCTGCGGCAGCACCGCCGGTATCCCGAGGTCGGCCAGCGGTGCCCGGGTCACCGGACCCACGCAGGCCGACAGCACCGGGCCGCGCAACGCCGCGAGCAGGTCGTCGCGGCGGCCCCGTTCGGTGGCGTGGCCGAGCAGCCCGGCGGCGGCCGGTGCGCTGGTGAACGTGACTGCGTCGACCTCGTGGGCGCACACCGCGTCGACCAGGTGCGCCAACGGCCCCGCGTCGGCAGGCGGACCCCACCGGTACACCGGGATCTCGATGACCTCCGCGCCCGCGCAGCGCAACGCCTCCACGAAGTCCGGCAGCGGCTGCCCGTGCAGCTGCACCGCGACCCGGACTCCTTCCAGCGGTGCGGTCAGCAGGTGTTCGAGCAGCTCACCGGAGGATTCCGAATCCGGCGACCACGCGTCGGCGAGCCCGGCCGCCCGCACCGCACCGCGCGCTTTGGGTCCGCGCGCGAGCAGCCGAGCGGAGCCGAGCGCGTCGAGCAGCGCACCGCCGAGACCCCAGCCGTCGGCCGCCTCGACCCAGCCGCGGAAGCCGATGCCGGTGGTCGCGACCACCACCGACGGCGGATCGGCGATGCACTGCTCGGTCGCGGCGTGCAGCCGCGCGTCGTCGGCGACCGCGACGATGCGCAGCGCCGGTCCGCGCAGCACCCGCGCGCCGCGCCGTTCCAGCAGCGAGCTCAGCTCGTCGGCACGGCGCGCGGCGGTGACGCCGACGGTGAACCCGGCCAGCGGGGCCTCCCGGCCCGGCCGGGCGCCACCGGCGGGTGCGGGGAGGATCGGGTGCGTCGTCACGGAACGGCGATCTCCACCATCTCGTCGTGGCGCCGCACCGGGAAGGTCGGCAGCCGTGCGGCCGGGTCGTCCAGGCATTCGCCGGTGCGCAGCGAGAAGACCTGCTTGAGCATCGGCGAGGCAACGGTGGGTTCCCCGGCGCGGTCGCCGACGATGCCGCGGCTCATCACGCCCGCCCCGCAGAACGGGTCGACGTTGCCGACGGCGTAGAGCTCGTCGTCGTGGGTGCGGAACAGCGCGACGGGTTCGGCCGCCAGCAGCGCGGGCACGCCGCAGGCGGGTGCCAGCGCCGTCCACGGGCAGATCGGGAGCCAGGTGGTCATGCGAGTACCTCCTCGGAGTCGGGCCGGATCGACGGCATCGGCAGCACGACGGGGCCGGGCCGGGGCTGGCCGCGTTCGGCGACGAAGCTGATCGTCGGATCGGGCGCGTCGGGCGCGTTGACGAAGGACACGAAGCGGGACAGCTTCGCCGGATCGGCCAGCACCCCGGCCCACTCGTCGGCGTAACCGGCGACGTGATCGCGCATCGCGGCCTCGAGTTCGGCGGCGATGCCGAGGGAGTCCTCGACGACGACGTCGCGCACGTGCTCCAGCCCGCCGTCGAGGGATTCGATCCACGCCGCGGTGCGCTGCAACCGGTCGGCGGTGCGCACGTAGAACATCAGGAACCGGTCGACGAGCCGGATCAGCTGCTCGTCGTCGAGGTCGGCGGCGAGCAGTTCGGCGTGGCGCGGGGTGAAGCCGCCGTTGCCGCCGACGTAGAGGTTCCAGCCGCGTTCGGTGGCGATGACGCCGAAGTCCTTCGAGCGCGCCTCGGCGCATTCCCGCGCGCACCCCGACACCCCGGACTTGAGCTTGTGCGGTGCCCGCAGGCCGCGGTAGCGCAGTTCGAGCCGGATGGCCATCGCCACCGAGTCCTGCACGCCGTAGCGGCACCAGTCGGTGCCCACGCAGGACTTCACGGTGCGCAGCGCTTTGCCGTAGGCGTGCCCGGATTCGAACCCGGCGTCGACGAGCCGCCGCCAGATCAGCGGGAGCTGCTCCACGCGGGCGCCGAACAGGTCGATGCGCTGCCCACCGGTGATCTTCGTGTAGAGCTCGAAGTCGCGGGCGACCTCACCGAGCACGATGAGCTTGTCCGGGGTGATCTCCCCGCCCGGCACTCGCGGCACCACCGAGTACGTCCCGTTGCGCTGCATGTTGGCCAGGAACCGGTCGTTGGTGTCCTGCAGCCCGGCCTGCTCCCCGTCGAGGATGTGGCCGCGCCCGAGGCTGGCGAGGATCGAGGCGACGGCCGGTTTGCAGATGTCGCAGCCCAGCCCCCGCCCGTGCTTGCCGATCAGTTCGGAGAAGGTGGCGACCCCCGTCGCTCGGATGATCTCGAACAGCTCGGAGCGGGACTGCCCGAAGTGCTCGCACAGCGCGTGGGAAGGGGCGACGCCGCACTCGCCGAGCAGCGTCTTGAGCATCGGCACGCACGAGCCGCAGCTGGTCCCGGCCTTGGTGCAGGCCTTGACGCCCGCCACGTCGGACAGCGCCTCGCCGGTGATCGCGCCGGTGATGTCCTCCTTGGACACGTTGTTGCAGGAGCACACGATCGCGTCGGCGGGCAGCGCGCCCGCGTCCGGTCCGGTCCCGGCGGGCAGCAGCATCCGCTCGGGCGGTGCGGGGAGTTCCCGTCCGACGAAGGGCCGCAGCGTCGCGTACGCGCTCGCGTCGCCGACGAGCACTCCGCCGAGCAGCACCCGCGCGTCGTCGCTGAGTACCAGCTTCGCGTAGGTGCCGGCGGCGTTGTTCGCGTAGACGACGTCCAGCGCGCCGTCGGCGGTGCCGTGCGCGTCGCCGAAGCTGGCCACGTCGACCCCGAGCAGCTTCAGCTTGGTGGACGTGTCGGGCTCGGGGAAGGCGGCACCGTCGAGGTCCAGCAGTTGCCGCACGACTACGTCGGCCATCGCGTAGCCGGGCGCGACCAGCCCGAAGCAGCGGCCGTGGACCGCGGCGCACTCGCCGACCGCCCAGATGCGCTCGTCGGAAGTGCGGCATCGGTCGTCGACGAGGACGCCGCCGCGTTCGGCGCGCGCCAGCCCGGCCGGTTCGGCGAGCTCGTCGCGCGGACGGACCCCGGCGGAGAACACCACCAGCTCCGTCTCGACGGTGCTGCCGTCGCCGAGCTCCACCCCGGCTACCCGCCCGTCCGGCCCGGCGACGATCGAGTCCGTGGCCGTGCCGCAGTGCAGCGCGAGCCCGAGATCACCGACCAGCCCCGCCAGCACTCGTCCGCCGCCGTCGTCGACCTGCAACGGCATCAGCCGCGGCGCCATCTCCACCACGTGCGGGCGCATCCCCAGCAGCCGTAAGGCGTTCGCCGCCTCCAGTCCGAGCAGCCCACCGCCGATCACCACGCCCGGGGCGCCGGCGACGGCCGCTTCGCGGATGCCGTCGAGGTCGTCGAGCGTGCGGTAGACGTGGCAGCCGTCGAGGTCGTGACCGGGCACCGGCGGCACGAACGGCCGGGAACCGGTCGCCAGCACCAGCGCGTCGTAGCCCAGTTCGGTGCCGTCGGTGGTGAGCACGGTCCGCGTGGCGCGGTCGATGCGCGCGGCGCCGCAGCCCAGCCGCAGCCGCACCATCGGATCGGCCAGGAACGCGGTGCCGGCCAGGCTCAGGTCCGCGGCGGTCTTGCCGTCCAAGTAGGACGACAGGCCGACCCGGTCGTAGGCCGGGCGGACCTCCTCGGCGAGGATCTCCACCCGCCACTCGTCCGCGTCGTCGCGCGCGCGGAGGTCCTCGACCAGTCGGTGACCGACCATCCCGTGGCCGATCACGACAAGGGTGCGGGTCATGCGGCTCCCTCCTGTTCGGTCGTGATGTCGTCCCCGGTGCTCAACGCGGCGCACAGGCCGCGCACCTCGTCGGCGCAGCCGCCGCAGCCGGTGGTGGCGCGAGTCGTCCTCGCCAGTCCGCCGACATCGCGTGCACCGCGGTGCCAGGCGCGCACCAGGGTCGTCTTGGTGACGTTGTTGCAGCGGCAGACGACGGTGTCGCCGGAATCCGCGGCGGGGGAGCCGCCCAGCAGCATCCCGAGGCGGTCCGCGGGCAGCGGCAGGTCCCGGTCGTGCAGCTGCGCGACGGTCGCCGTGGCCTGCGGGAAACCGATCAGCACGGCACCGGCGACGCGTTCCGCGCGGACCGCGAGCTTCGCGTACCGCCCCTGCCCCGGATCGGACAAGGTCACCAGCTCCACGCCGGGATCGGTGCCGTCGAGCAGGTCCGACGCCCCGATCGAGGCCAGTTCGATGCCGCGCGCCTTGAGCCGGGTGACCGCGCCGATACCCCGATACCGGGCGGTGCCGCCGGTGAGTCGCCGAGCCAGCACCTCCGCCTGCTCCCACGCGGGAGCGATCAGCCCCGGAACCCGTCCGTCGTGCTCGGCGCAGTCGCCGAGCGCGTGGACGTGCGGGTCGGAGGTGGTGAGGTGGTCGTCGACCAGGACGCCCCGCCCGACCGCGAGCCCGGCGCCGGCGGCGAGCCCCGTTTCCGGCGTCACCCCGGTGCACAGCACGAGCGCGTCCGCGGCGAGCGCCTCCCCGTCGTCGAGGACGAGCTCGCCCGGCCGGTACCGCGCGGCCCGCCTGCCGAACCGGGTGCGCAACCCCGCGCCGCGCAGGTGATCGCCCAGCAGGGCCCCGCCCGCCGCGTCGAGCCGGTGGTCCATCGGATGCTCCCGCGGGTGCACGAGCGCCACGTCCAGGCCTCGTCCGTGCAGCCCGCGCGCCGTCTCCACGCCGAGCACCCCGCCGCCGAGCACCACCACGTCCCGCGCGCCGCCGGCCAGGCGGGCGCAGTCGTCGAGGGTGCGCAGCGGTGTGACGCCCGCGGCCAGCGCACCGTCCGCGCCGCGCACACCGGGCACGTCGGGCACGGTCGCCCGCGCGCCGGTGGCGAGCACGAGTTCGTCGTAGCGGTGCACCACGCCCGCATCGGTGTGCACCAGCCGCCGGGCGCGGTCGACGGCGGTGGCGGTGACGCCCAGCCGCACCTCCGCTCGCGAGCCCGGCAGCGTCACCGACGCCGCGGACAGCGTCCCGTCGAGCACCGAGGCCAGCAGCACCCGGTTGTAGGCGGGCCGGTCCTCGGCGCCCAGCACCGTGATCGGCCCGTCGTGGCCGTGCTGCCGGAGCCGTTCCACGAGCCGGTGCGCGGCCGGACCGTTGCCGATGATCAGCACGTGGCTCACGCGACCACCTCCTCGGCGCCACCGGCGACGGCCGTGGTCTCCGGTGGGGCCGGCGCGATGCGGGCGGCGGCGACCTTGAACTCCGGCATCCGGCTGCGCGGATCCAACGCCGGGTTGGTGAGCAGGTTCGCCCGGCCGTCGCCGGAGAAGTGGAACGGCAGGAACACGGTGTCGGTGCGCATCGACGCCACCAACCGCACGCGCGCCACCGTCCCGCCGCGCGCGGAGCTCACCACCGCCCGCGCCCCGTCGACGAGGCCCGCACGGGCGGCCGTGTCCGGGTGCACCTCGACGAACATCTCCGGCGCGGCCTCGGCCAACTCGCGCACGCGGCGGGTCTGCGCGCCCGACTGGTAGTGGGCCAGCACCCGGCCGGTGGTGGCGTGCAGCGGGAAATCCGCGCTCACCTGCTCGGCGGCCTCGCGGTGCTCGACCTCCGCGAACCGCGCGCGGCCGTCGGGGTGGGCGAAACCGTCCAGGAACAGCCGCGGCGTGCCCGGGTGGTCGCCGCCGTCCCCGGCGGGGCACGGCCAGTGCAGCGCCTCCCCGGCGTCGAGGCGGTCGTAGTCGATGCCCGAGTAGTCGGCCTTGCCGCCCGCCGAGGCGCGCCGCAACTCCTCGAAGACCTCGCGCGGCGAGGTGGGGTAGCGGTGCCCGGGTTCGCCGAGCCGCCGCGCCAAGCCGTGCAGCACCTCCAGGTCGCTGCGCGCGTGGCCGGGCGGGGTGCGCAACCGGCGGCGGCGCAGGACGCGGCCTTCGAGGTTGGTCATGGTGCCGTCCTCCTCGGCCCACTGCGTCACCGGCAGCACCACGTCCGCGATCCGCGCGGTCTCCGAGGGCACGAAGTCGGCCACCACCAGGAGATCCAGCGCGGCCAGCCGCTCCGCGACATGCCCGGCGTGCGGCGCCGAGACCACCGGGTTCGAGCCGAACACCAGCAGCCCGCGCGGACCGCCCGTGGTCCCCAGCGAATCCAGCAGCTCGTAGGCGCTGCGCCCCGGCCCGGGCAGGTCGGCGGCGGGGACTCCCCACACCGAGGCCACGTGCTCCCGCGCCGCCGGGTCGGTGATCGCGCGGTAGCCCGGCAGCTGGTCGGCCTTCTGCCCGTGCTCGCGACCGCCTTGGCCGTTGCCCTGCCCGGTCAGGCAGCCGTAGCCGCCGCCGTCGCGGCCCGGAAGTCCCAGCGCCAGCGCCAGGTTGATGAACCCGGCGACGGTGTCCGCGCCCTTCGAGTGCTGCTCGGCCCCGCGCCCGGTGAGCACGTAGGCCCGCTCGGATCGCG
Source organism: Saccharopolyspora sp. NFXS83 (assembly GCF_026241095.1). Lineage (GTDB taxonomy): Bacteria > Actinomycetota > Actinomycetes > Mycobacteriales > Pseudonocardiaceae > Saccharopolyspora_C. The sequence continues at coordinate 8,055 of NZ_JAPFGB010000042.1, forward strand.
CGAGCATCCGCACCGCCGCCCGCTGCGACTCGGCGGGCACCCCGGTGACCCGCTCCACCCGCTCCGGCCACCAGCTCATCGCCCGCTGCCACGCCGCGTCGAACCCGCTGGTGCGCTCCTGGATGTAGCCGGTGTCGGCCCACCCGTCGACCACCGCGATGTGCAGCAGGCCCAGCACCAGCGCCAGGTCCGTGCCCGGCGTCGGCTGCAGGTGCAGCGCCGCGCGCTCGGCGGTCGCGCTGCGCCGCGGGTCGATCACGATCAGCTCCGGGCGGGTGAGGTGCCGCAGCAGCGGCGGCATCGTCTCGGCCACGTTCGCCCCCGCCAGCAGCACCACGTCGGCGGTGCCCAGATCGGTGACCGGGAAGGGCAGCCCGCGGTCCAGCCCGAAGGCCGCGGTCCCGGCCGCGGCGGCCGAGGACATGCAGAACCGGCCGTTGTAGTCGATCTGGCCGGTGCCGAGCGCGACCCGCGCGAACTTGCCCAGCAGGTAGGCCTTCTCGTTGGTCAGGCCCCCGCCGCCGAACACGCCCACCGCGTCCGCGCCGTGCTCGGAGCGGATGCGGCGGATCCCGTCGGCGACCGTGCGCAGCGCGGTGTCCCAGTCCACGGCCACCAGCTCCCCGTCACGGCGCACCAGGGGAGTCAGCAGCCGATCGGAGGCGTCCAGGACCGACGGCGCGGTCCAGCCCTTCTGGCACAACCCGCCCCGGTTCACCGGGAAGTCCGTCGGCGCCACCACCACGCCCGCGCGTTCCTCGGTCAGCCGGGTTCCGCACTGCAGCGCGCAGTAGGGGCAGTGAGTGGCGACGGTGCGCGGCTCAGGCACCGGGCGCTCCTTCCGCGACCGCGGGCCGTGCCGCGACGACGGGCTCGGCGGGTTCCCGGCGCAGGTACACCGCCCAGGTCACCACCACGCACACCAGGTAGCAGGCGAGGAACGTGGCCAGCGCCGCGTCACCGCTGGAGGCCGCCCCGCCGAACGACGCACGGAACGTGAGGTTGATGAACACCCCGCCCAGCGCGCCGATCGCCCCCGCCACGCCCATCAGCGCCCCGGAGAGCCTGCGGGCGTGCGCGAACGCGCCCGCCGCGTCCCGGCCGCCGGTGACCTCGCGCTCCGCCTGCTTCGCGAAGATCGCCGGGATCATCTTGTACACCGAGCCGTTGCCGACGCCGGTCAGCACGAACAGGGCGATGAACGCCGCCAGGTACAGCGGGAACGAGTTCATCGCGGAGGCCGCCAGCAGCAGTCCCGTTCCGCCGGCCATGCCGAGGAAGTTCCAGAACGTCACCCGCGCGCCGCCCCAGCGATCCGCCATCCGGCCGCCGATCGGGCGGGCGAGCGACCCCAGCAGCGGCCCGATGAACGTGCACGTCGCCGCCTGCAGCGGGGTGAAGTCGAACTCGTGCTGCAGCACCAGCCCGAACGCGAAGCCGTAGCCGATGAACGAACCGAACGTGCCGATGTAGAGCAGCGAGATCCACCACGTGTGCCTGCTGCGCGCCACCTCCAGCTGCGCACCGGGGGCGGTGACCACGGCGTCGATGTTGTCCATCCGCAGCGCCGCCAGCAGCGTCGCCACCACGATCAGCGGCAGGTACGCCCCGGCCACCAGGGCGGGCTCGGTCCCGCCGACCGTGGCGATCACCAGCAGCCCGACGACCTGCACGACCGCGACGCCGATGTTGCCGCCGCCCGCGTTGAGCCCCAGCGCCCAGCCCTGCTCGCGCTGCGGGAAGAGGCTCGTGATGTTGGTCATCGAGGAGGCGAAGTTGCCGCCGCCCAGGCCGGTCAACGCGCCCAGCACCAGGAACACGCCCAGCGGAGTGCCCGGCTGCTGGATGAAGTAGCAGGTCAACCCGGTCGGGATCAGCAGCACCGACGTCGAGAAGATCGTCCAGTTCCGGCCGCCGAACCGGGTCACCGCGTAGCTGTAGGGCAGTCGCAGCAACGCCCCGACCAGCGTCGGAACGGTGGTGAGCAGGAACTTGTCGGCCGCGTCGAAGTCCAGGCCGATGGCCGGGGACATGAACAGCACCATGACCGACCAGATGCTCCACACCGAGAACCCGATGTGCTCGGACAGGATCGACAGCCACAGGTTGCGGCGTGCGACCCGTTCGCCGGTGCGTTCCCAGAAGCCCTCGTCCTCCGGGTTCCAGCCGTCGATCCAGCGGCCTGGTCTGGTGTGCGGGGTGGAGGTCACCTCGGCTCCTCTCATCGTGCTGGGCAGAAGTTAAGAGCCGGGTGTTTCACCGCCTGTCCGCGCGCGTTACCGCCGTGCAAAGGCGCCTTCACATGAGCCCGCGCCGCCCCTGTGAGCTGCGGCGACGCCCGGATTCCCGGTGATCTGGGCCACGTGGCACCGTGGTGGGGTGACAGCACCCGGCAGTGATCCCGCCACCGAGCACGTCCACGCCCGCGAGTTGTTCGCCACCGCTCGGCGGATCACGGCGCTGACCGGGGCCGGGGTGTCCACCGCCTCCGGGATCCCGGACTTCCGCGGCCCGGACGGCGTGTGGACGCGCGATCCGCGGGCGCAGCGGCTCAGCGACATCGACTCCTACGTCGCCGACCCCGAGGTGCGCAGGCTGGCGTGGCGGGCCCGCGCGGAGCACCCGGCGTGGACGGCGGAGCCGAACGCCGCGCACCGCGCGTTCGCCGGGCTCGCCGAGCAGGGCAGGCTGACCTCGTTGTTGACGCAGAACATCGACGGGCTGCACCAGCGCGGCGGCGTCAGCGCCGATCTGGTGCTGGAACTGCACGGATCGGTGTTCGGCGTGGTCTGCCTGGACTGCGGCGCCACCGGTTCGATGCGGGCGGCGCTGGCACGCGTCGCCGACGGCGAGGACGATCCGCCGTGCCGGTCCTGCGGCGGCATCCTCAAGTCCAGCACCGTCTCGTTCGGCCAGTCCCTCGACCCGGACGTGATCCGCGCGTCGCAGCGGGCCGCGTTGGACTGCGACCTGTTCCTGGCCGCCGGGAGCTCGCTGACGGTGCATCCCGCGGCGGGCCTGGCCGAGCTCGCGGTGCGCGCGGGGGCGCGGCTGGTCGTCTGCAACGCCGAACCCACCCCGTACGACGAGCTCGCCGCCGCGGTGCTGCGCGATCCTCTGGTGGAGCTCCTGCCGGAACTCGCCGCCGTCCCGGTGTCGGACTCCGCCGAGCCCCTGCGCACCTGGGGAGACCCGAGCACCTGGAGCTGAGCCTCCCTCGCGCCACCACGGCGGCCCGCGTTCCGGCCGATCATGAGTTGATCGATTCAGCGTGCCCGAAAAATCCGTTTCATGACTGGGTGCACGATCTGTGGCGTGTGTGGTTGGTGTGACGAATTGCGAGCCGTGTGGCGCGGATGCACAGTTGTGACCGTCCTATGCGCTGAATGGCGCAATACCTGCAAGGCCGAACGGCCCAGTTCGGTGGCTGGAGGTGGCGGTCGTGCGGCGACCTCGACGACTCACCGGCGGCCTGGTGCTCGCCTCCGCGATCGCCCTCGCGCTCCCGGTGGCCGCCGGCAGCGCGCCGGAACCGCCGGTGCGACCTGGCGACGGCGAGATCCAAACACAGCGCGACCGGGTCGGCGACCGGGCGGACCGCGTCGGGGAGCTGACCCAGCGCCTCGCCGAGTCCGAGACCCGGCTCACCGAGCTGGGCGCGCAGGTGGAACTCGCGATGGAGGACGCCAACAAGGCCCGCGTCGACCTCGCCCGCGCCGAACGCGCCCGCACCCGGGCCGAGCAGCTCGCCGCCGGAGCGAACGGCCAGGCGGGCGCGGCGGCGAGCGAGGTCGAGCGCCAGCGCTCCCGGCTCGACGAGTTCGCCGCGGGCAGCTACCGGCAGGGCAGCAAGCTCGGCTCGCTCACCGCCTACGTGGGGGCGAGCGGCCCGGACGATCTGCTCAACCGCGCCGAACTGCTGGACACGGTCGGGCGCAGCCAGCTCGACGTGCTCGACGACCTGGAACGGGCGCACATCGACCGGGTCAACAAGGATTCGCTGGCCCGCAAGGCGCTGCGGGACGCCGCCGAGTCGCGCGCGGCGGCGGCTGCGGCCCAGGAGCGCGCCGAAGCCGCCGAGAACGCCGCGGTCGCCGCGAGGGCCGCGCAGGCCGGCCGGGCCGCGGGCATCGAGGCCGAACGGGACGGGGTGCAGGCCGAGCTCAGCGACGCCCGCGCCGCCGTGCGGGGCCTGGAGTCCCAGCGCGACCGGTACGAGGAATGGCTCCAAGCCAGCCAGGCCGCGCAAGCCGCGCAGGGCCAGGCGGCGGCCTCGGAGTCGGCCGGCCAGGGGAGCGTGGTGCCGGACGACGATCCCGGCCCGGTCACGGGGTCGACGGAGGTCGTGGTCCAGCGGGCGCTGTCCCAGCTGGGGATGCCCTACGCGTGGGGCGGTGGGGACGCCGACGGCCCGACGCGCGGCATCCGGGACGGGGGAGTGGCCGACTCGCACGGCGACTACCGCAAGATCGGATTCGACTGCTCGGGCCTGATGATCTACGCGTTCGCCGGAGCGGGTGTGGAGCTGGACCACTACAGCGGTTACCAGTACCAATCGGGCACCCAGGTCCCGCTGTCGTCCATGCAGCGCGGCGACATGCTCTTCTGGCGCTCGGGTGGCCGCGTGCACCACGTGGCCCTGTACCTGGGCGGTGGGCAGATGGTGGAGGCGCCGTACTCGGGCTCGCAGGTGAGGGTGGCTCCCGTCCGCTACTCGGGCATCGCGCCCTACGCGGTCCGGGTGATCTGAGCGGCGGTCCGCGCGAAGGCGGTCGTGCCGGTGGTTCGTCCACCGGGCGCGACCGCCTTCGTCGTTCGTTCCGCGAGTCGGGCCGCCCGCACCGGCTCCCCGGAGATGAGGTAGGCATCGGCAGGTGATGGAGGACTTCGCCGCCGTGGTGCTCGCGGGCGGCCGTGCGCGGCGGCTCGGGGGAGTGGACAAGCTCGCGCTGCCCACCGGTGGCCGAACGTTGCTCGACCACACGCTCGCCGCGGTGCGCGGCGCCGATCCCCTCGTCGTCGTGGGGCCGGAGCGCGCGGTGTCGGTCCCGGTCCGGTGGGCCCGGGAGGATCCGCCCGGCTCCGGTCCGCTCGCCGGGCTGCGCGCGGGCCTGGGGGAGGTCCCGTTCGACCGGGGCTCGGTGGCGGTGCTGGCGGCGGACCATCCCGGGCTCGTCCCGGAGACGGTCGCGCGCTTGCGCGCCGCGGTCGAGGGATCCGGTGCGGTGCTGGTCGACCAGGACGGGATGCCGCAGTGGCTGCTCGGCGTCTGGCGGGTGGAGGCGCTGCGCGCGGCGATGCCCGCGGACGTGCGGGACCGGCCGGTGCGAGCGCTGTTCGATTCGCTGGCGCCGGTGCGGATCCCGGCGGTGGGCGCGGAGGCCGCCGACGTCGACACCCCGCAGGACCTGCACCGCCTGAACTGATCACCCGAGTTGATCACCGGCGGAAGCCGCGCGACCTAATTGGTTCGTACGCTCGAAAACTTCAGTGCTGACTGAAATCAATCCCACGTGGGTCAGGTCCGCGCGAGAAGGAACCACCAGAACCACGCATCGAGGGGCGAGGCGCTTCACAAGGGTCATACCGCCGGTGCGGTTGACTTCGAACCTGGCCGGGTGCCCCCTCGCGCAGCCGAGGCGCAGTCGTGCCAAGATCGCCTGCGGACCGCGCTCGACGCGCGAGTGCCCACGTCCGCCGGGGTCCGGCTGAGGCGGGAGACCGGCACGTGGTCGAGCACGTGGGCAGCGCGCGACGGACGTCGATGCGACCAGGGAAGCCGAACGAGAGGTGCCGAAGTGACCGAGGCCGGCGAGGGCGGGGCGACGCCCGCGGAGCAGGTGAGCACACCGGCTCGGGACGCGCAGTTGCTCGAACGCACCGTGTTCGAGGTCAAGCGGGTCATCGTCGGGCAGGACCGGCTCATCGAACGAGTCCTGGTCGGCCTGCTGGCGAAGGGCCACGTGCTGCTCGAAGGCGTCCCCGGCGTGGCCAAGACGCTCGCGGTGGAGACCTTCGCGAAGGTCGTCGGCGGCTCGTTCTCCCGGTTGCAGTTCACCCCCGACCTGGTGCCCGCCGACATCCTCGGCACCCGCATCTACCGGCAGGGCAGCGAGCGCTTCGACGTGGAGCTCGGTCCGGTGCTGGCGAACTTCGTGCTCGCCGACGAGATCAACCGCGCGCCCGCGAAGGTGCAGTCGGCGTTGCTGGAGGTCATGGCCGAGCGCCACGTCTCCATCGGCGGCGAGAGCTTCCCGATGCCGAATCCGTTCCTGGTGCTGGCCACGCAGAACCCCATCGAGAACGAGGGCGTGTACCCGCTGCCGGAGGCGCAGCGCGACCGGTTCCTGTTCAAGCTCCAGGTCGAGTACCCCTCGGCGGAGGAAGAGCGGGAGATCGTCTACCGGATGGGCGTGGCGAGCCCGGAGCCGACGCCGGTGCTCAACGCGGACGAGCTGACCCGGCTGCAGGGGGTCGCCTCGCAGGTGTTCGTGCACCACGCGCTGGTGGACTACGTGGTGCGGCTGGTGCTGGCCACGCGGACGCCGAACGATCACGGCCTGACCGACATCGCGGGCTGGGTGTCCTACGGCGCTTCGCCGAGGGCGAGCCTGGGCGTCGTGGCGGCCTCGCGGGCTCTCGCGCTGGTGCGCGGCCGGGACTACGTGCTGCCGCAGGACGTGGTGGACGTGGTGCCGGACGTGCTGCGCCACCGCCTGGTGCTGTCCTACGACGCGCTCGCCGACGGCATCCCGGTGGACCACATCGTCAACCGGGTGCTGCAGACGGTGCCGTTGCCGCAGGTATCGGCGCGTCCGCAGGCGGCCCAGCCGCAGGCGCAGCCCGGCGGGTACGGGCAGGCTCCGGTCGGCCCGGCGCAGCAGTACTGATCAGTGCGCGCGGCGATGATGCCCGACCCGACCAACGAGGAGCGATCAGCCGTGTCGGTGAGTTCCGGCCAGGACGGCGCGGACCGTCCGTCCTGGGCCCCGCCGGAGTTGGAGGGGCCGCGGCTGCAGGCCGCGCTGCGCTCCTTGGAGCTGACGGTGCGCGGCAGGCTCGACGGGCTGCTGCAGGGCAACCACCTCGGCCTGGTGCCCGGCCCCGGTACGGAGCCGGGGGAGGCGCGGGTCTACCAGCCCGGCGACGACGTGCGGCGGATGGACTGGGCGGTGACGGCGCGCATGTCGGAACCGCACATCCGCCAGACCGTGGCGGACCGGGAGCTGGAGACGTGGGTGGCGCTCGACCTCTCGCCCAGCCTCGACTTCGGTTCCGCCGCTTGTGACAAGCGGGAGCTGGCCGTGGCCGCGCTGGCGGCGGTGACGCACTTGACCAGCGGCGGCGGCAATCGGATCGGGGCGGTCGTGGACAACGGCACGGGTCCGGTCCGGTTGCCGGCGCGGGGCGGCCTGGGGCATTCGCGCGGGTTGCTGCGCAAGGTCGCGGAGATCCCGCGGGCCGCGGAGGGCACGCGGGGTGATCTGCCGCGGTTGCTGGAGTCGCTGCGCAGGCCGCCGCGGCGGCGGGGCCTGGCGGTGGTGGTCTCGGACTTCCTCGGTGACCTGGATTGGCAGCGCGCGCTGCGCGGGCTCGGCGCCCGGCATTCGCTGCTGGCGGTCGAGGTGCTCGATCCGCGCGATCTGGAGTTGCCGGACGTGGGCACGGTGGTGCTCTCCGACCCGGAGACGGGGGAACAACGGGAAGTGCGCACGACACCGGTGCTGCGCAAGGAGTTCGCGGCGGCGGCTGCCGCGCACCGCGAGGAGGTCGCGGCGGCGCTGCGGCGCGCCGGGTGCGCGCACCTGGTGCTGCGAACGGATTCGGACTGGATCGCCGACGTGGTGCGGTTCGTGGTGGCCCGCAAACGGGGATGGTCCGGGGGAACGGCGTGATGTTGAGCTTGTCGGGTTTCACCACGCCGTGGTGGTTCTTGCTGCTGCTGGTGGTCGCGGCGCTGGTCGGCGGCTACGTGTGGGCGCAGAAGCGGGCGCGCAAGGAGACGTTGCGGTTCAGCAACCTCGCGGTGCTGGATCGGGTGGCGCCGAAGCGGCAGGGCTGGCCGAAGCACGTGCCCGCCGCGTTGCTGGCGGTCGCGATGATCCTGCTGACGGTGGCGTTGTCCGGTCCGACCGCGGAGCAGCGCATTCCGCGCAACCGGGCCACGGTGATGCTCACCGTGGACGTGTCGCTGTCGATGATGGCCAAGGACGTCGAACCGAGTCGTCTGGAGGCGGCGAAGGTCGCGGCGAAGGAGTTCGCCGACAAGCTCACCCCCGGCATCAACCTGGGATTGGTGTCGTTCGCGGGCACGGCGACGGTGATGGTGATGCCGACGACCGACCGCGCCGGGGTGAAGCAGGCCATCGACAACCTGTCGCTGTCGGAGGCGACCGCGACCGGTGACGGCATCAACGCGTCGATGTCGGCGATCGACTCGTTCGGGAAGATGGTCGGCGGTCCCGGTGGTGCGCCGCCCGCGCGGATCGTGCTGATGGCCGACGGCGGGCAGACCATCCCGCGTGATCTCAACGCGCCGCGTGGTGCGTACACGAAGGCGGGCGAGGCGAAGAAGGCCGGGATCCCGATCACGACGATCTCGTTCGGCACCGACTACGGCACCATCGACATCGAGGGCCAGTCGCAGCCGGTGGAGGTCGACGACGAGGCGATGGAGGAGATCGCGGGGCTTTCCGGCGGCGAGTTCCACAAGGCGGCGAGCGCGGAGCAGCTGCGCCGGGTCTACGACACGCTGGGCGAGCAGATCGGCTACGAGATCAAGCACACAGACGCCAGCAGGCCGTGGTTGGTGCTGGGTACGCTCGCCGCGATCGTCGCCGCGGTGCTCTCGTTGCTGCTGGGGCGGCGTCTGCCCTGAGCAAGTCCCCGCAGAGCACGGGAGCCAGACGTGAGCAGTGCGGCCGGCGCAGTGGAGTTCCTCCGCGAGTTCGTGAAGTCGCCGACGACGACGGCCGCGGTGGGCCCGAGTTCGCGGCACCTGGCGCGGGACATGGTCGCGCCGATCCCGGCGACGGGGGATCCGGTGGTGGTGGAGCTCGGTCCCGGTACCGGAGCGTTCACCGAGGCGATCCAGCGGCGGCTCGGTGGTCGTGGCAGGCATCTGGCGGTGGAGCTCAACCAGCGGTGGGCGGAGTCGCTGGGCGCGCGGTACCCCGAGGTGGAGACGGTGTGCGCGGACGCCCGCGCGTTGCCGCGGTTGCTGGCCGAGCGGGGTGTGCGGGCCGATGTGGTGGTCAGCGGGCTGCCGTGGGCGGCGCACGCGCCGAAGGACGGGGTGCCGCTGATCCGGTTGATCGCGGATTCGCTGACGGAGCAGGGGGCGTTCACGCAGTTCGCGTACACGTGGACGCGGTGGGCGGCGCCTGCTCGGCGTCAGCACGCGGACCTGCGGGCGGTGTTCGAGGAGACGGTGCTCAGCCGCACGGTGTGGCGGAACCTGCCGCCCGCGCTGGTGTACTTGGCGCGTCGGCCGCGCTGATCGCGTTGGGCTGATCCGGTGCCGTCGTCGATCGTTCTCGACGATGTCGGAGCGGGCGGGGCTGGGTTACGTTCGTCCGATGGCGGACGAAGTGGTCGCAGGTCTGGGTGAGCTGCCGCTGCTCGTGGAGCTGGGCAGCGCGTTGCTGCTGTCGAGCCTGGTGGGCTTGGAGCGGGAGGTGCGCGCCAAGAGCGCGGGTCTGCGCACGCACACCTTGGTCGGGGTGGGGGCGGCGTTGTTCATGCTGGTGTCGAAGTACGGCTTCGGCGACATGCTGGAGTTCGACCGGGTTTCGCTGGATCCGTCGCGGGTGGCCGCGCAGGTGGTGTCCGGGATCGGGTTCATCGGCGGTGGGTTGATCTTCGTGCGCCGGGACATGGTGCGGGGGCTGACGACGGCGGCGACGGTGTGGATGGTCGCGGCGATCGGCATGGCCTGCGGTGGCGGGCTGGTGCTGTTGGCCTCGGCGGCGACGCTGGTGCACTTCCTGGTCACGGTGGGGTATGCGCGGTTGTTGCGGTTGCTGCGCGGGGTGTTGCGGGAGCCGCAACTGGTGCGCGTCGGGTACCTGGACGGGCACGGGGTGCTGCGGGAGGTGTTGACGTTGTGCACGAGCCGCGGGTTGAAGGTGCTGGACCTGCAGGTGGAGCGCGAGGACACTGATGACGAGCAGCAGCGCACCGCCGTGGTGGCGGTGCGCCTGCAGGGCAAGCAGCCGGTCGGCGGCCTGGTGGAGGAGATCAACACCTTCCCGGGGGTGCTGCACGCGGCGGTCGGTGATGCGGCGGAGGCCGGTATCTGAGCGGGTCACGCCCTCGGCGGCAGGGTTGGTGGGGTGTGGGCGGGTCGTGCCGCTGCGGCGGGGGCGGTGCTGAGCTCGCGCAGCCTGGTGTTGCGCTCGTGCAGCGCGTGGGCGGTGGTGGGGAACAGCGCGGCGTCGCCGTCGCCGATCCGATCCTGGTTCGTGGTCGCGAAATCGCGGGTGGCGCGGTCGTAGGCGGCGAAGCCGGCGGCGTGGTCCTGGTCGGCTAGGGAGTCGGCGAGCACGTGGGCGCCGATGAGCGCGAGGCTGGTGCCCTGCCCGGTGAGGAACGAGGGTGCGTGCGCGGCGTCGCCGACCAGTGCGACCCTGCCGCTGGACCAGCGGGGCATGCGGATCTGGCCTACCGCGTCGAAGAACAGGTCGTCGGCGTCGCGCATGGCGGTGAGCAGGCCGGGGACCTCCCAGCCGGCGTCGGCGAAGGCCGTGGCGACTAGGTCGCGCTGGGCTCGGGGGTTCCGGAACGCGGCGTGCGGTGGCTCCGGGTGGGCGAAGTTCAGCAGGGCGTGGATTTCGTCGTGTCCGGCGGCGTAGAGGGCGGCGGCTCTGCCGGGGGAGTTCCACAGCACGGTTTCGCGGGTGAGCCCGTAGGTGTTGGGCACGGTGAATCCGGCGAAGCAGTAGCCGAGGTAGCGGTGGAAGCGCTGTTCCGGGCCGAAGACGAGCTCGCGGGTGCGGGAGTGCAGCCCGTCGGCGCCGATCACCAGGTCGAAGGTGCGGCTGCCGCCGCCGCGGAAGGTGACGTCGACGCCGTGGCCGTGCTGGTGGAGGGTGGCGATGGACTCGTCGAACAGGAACGGCACGTCGTCGCGGATCGCCGCGTGCAGCGCCTCGGTGAGGTCTCCGCGCGGCACTTCGAGGTCTCGTCCGGCGCCGCCGGTGAGGGTGTGCGGGTGGAGTGCGGCGATCCGGCCGCCGTCTTCGTCGAGGAACGTCAGCCGGCGCAGGTCGATGTGCGCGTCCTGCAGTCGCGGCAGGATTCCCATCCTCCGGACCACTTCGAGTGCGGTGCCGCGCACGTCGACGGGGTAGCCGCCGCCGCGGACCGCGGTCGCTCGCTCGATCACCGTGACGTCGAATCCGCGGCGGTGCAGCCAGAACGCGAGGGTGGTCCCCGCGATGCCGGCCCCGGAGATCAGGACTTCGCGTTTCGGGTCGGCGCGGAGGTTCTCCGCTGGTGCGGTGCGGGTCATGCTGGGGCTCCTTCGCGGAGGGTGCGGGCGACGAGCAGCGACAGGGCGGTGACGAGGCCCGCGAGGACGAAGCCGGTGGCGAAGGCCGGTTCGGCGGGGACCACCGACCCGGCCGGGGTTGCGGCGGTGAGGATCGCGCCGCTGAGCTGGGTGCCGACGGCCATTCCGATCACGCGGCTGACCAGGACGAGGCTGGTGGCGATGCCGGTGTCGCCGTGGTCGACGGTGGTGGCGGTGCTGGTGACCATCGCGGTCACGCACAGGCCGTTGGCGAGCGCGATCAGCGTTTTGCCGACGACGAGGTGCCAGATCTCGCCGTGCACGACCGCGAGGGCGATGAGGGCGGCGGCCATGATGACGATTCCGGTGGTGACCACGGCGCGCGAGCCGATGCGCCGGGTTCCGATGCCGCTGAGGGGCCCGGCGGCGGTGGCGGCGACGGTGGCGGGCAGCAGGAACAAGCCGATCTCGGTGGCTCCGGCGCCGAACCCGTAATCGGCGGTGGGGACCGCGAACAGCTGGGGGATGAGGTAGATCCCCGCGGAGGTGCCGACGCAGATCATGAGCGTCAGCACGCACGACTTCCACACGGCGGGCCGGGCGAGCATGCGCAGGTCGACCATCGGTGCGGTGGCGCGCCGTTCGACGGCGATCCATCCGGTCGTGAAGGCGGCGAGGACGAGGACGAGGCCGCCGACCGCGAGCGGTCGGGAGGTGATGTCGGGTGCTTGCGCCAGCACGAGCATGAGCGTGAGCAGCGTGCCGCTCAGGAGGGCGAGGCCGGGCAGGTCGATGTGGGCGTCGTCGTTCCGGCTCGGCGGGTCCTGCGGCATCAGCCGGTTCACGAGCAGGGTGGTTGCGATGACCGCGAAGGTCGGCAGCGCGAACATCCAGTGCCGGGACAGCCCTTCTGCCACGGGGCCGGCGGCGAGGGTGCCCGCGATCCCGCCGCCGACGAACAGTCCGCTGACCACGCCGATGGCCACCTTCGCCTCGCCGGTGGGGAGGTGGCGGCGGACCAGGATGAACGACAGGGGCATCGCGCCGACCATGGCGCCTTGGAGCACTTGGCCGAGCAGCAGCACCGGCAGGTTCGGCGCCACGGCGGAGACCAGGCCACCGGCGCAGACGACGGCCATCAAGCGGGTCAGGACCCGCTTTCCGCCGTAGCGGTCGCCCAGTTTGCCGGCGATCGGGGTGACGAGTGCTCCGGTGAGCATGAGCACGATGCTGAGCAGCGCCCCTTCGGCGGGGCTCAGGTCCAGCTCGCGCTGCAGGAGCGGGAGCGTCGGCATCACCACGGATTCCAAGGCGCCGGTGGCGACCGCCAGCAGGGCGAGCGCCCCGACGGCGGGCTTTCCGATGCGGACGGGGGGATCGAGGGTCGTGGTCATGGACGTCCTTTCCGTCATCGCGGGACGGGGGCCGTTCGTGGAGTTCGTCGTGGGCAGACGGGCCGTCCGGCGTGGGAGCGGGTGGGGGTTGCTCGCGTTGATCTGAAACTACACTACACCGTGCAGTGTAGAACGGTTACGCTGTTGCCATGTCGACCACGAAGACGCTGCGTGAGGGGTCCGCGCGCAAGCGGGCGGCCATCCTCTCGGCGGCTCGGGAACTGTTCCTCGCCGACGGCTTCGACCGGTCCAGCGTCGACGCGGTCGCCGCCAAGGCAGAGGTGTCCAAGCGGACCGTCTACGACTACTTCGGCGACAAGCGGACGCTGCTGCAGGCGGTGGTCGACGCCGTCGGCGCATCGCTGATCACCACGATCCGGCGCACCCTCGACGACACCCTCACCGGGATCACCGAGGTCGCCGAGCTCGAAGACGCCCTGGTCGCGTTCTCGACGCGCATCTCCACCGACATGCTCGGCTCGGCGGAGCACGCGACGCTGCGGCGGCTGGTGCGGGCGGAATCCGGCAACCTGCCGCACCAGGGCTACAACTCCTTGGCCGACACCCCGGACGAGGCGGTCGCCGACAGGTTCAAGGCTCTCGCCGCGGCGGGGCTGCTGGAGGTGCCCGACCCGCGGCTCGCGGCCGACCAGTTCATCGCGCTGACCTTCGGCGTCGCGCTGGACCGGCTCGGATCCGCGAACGCCGCGGAGGACTCCCGCGTCCGGCCCCTCGTCGTCGAGGGCGTGCGGACCTTCCTCCGGGCGTACCGGGCCGGGTAGGGGCGACGGCTCGGCCCGCGCCGATCCGGCCGCTGTCGGGGTGCGACCGGACAATGGCCGCTGGGCCGTCCCGACGGCGGCGCCGACGCGGAGGGAGACGGTCCGGCATGAGGATCAACCTGACGAGCGTGCTCGTCGACGACCAGGACACGGCACTGCGGTTCTACACCGACGTGCTGGGCTTCGTGCTCAAGCACGACATCCCCATGGGCGGCGGACCGCGGTGGCTGACCGTGGTGTCGCCGGAGGACCCGGACGGCACCGAGCTGGTCCTCGAACCGAGCGGCCACCCGGCGGCGAAGCCGTTCAAGGACGCGCTGGTCGCCGACGGCATCCCGTACACGTCGTTCGCCGTCGACGACGTCGCAGCGGAGTACGAGCGGCTCCGCGCGCTCGGCGTGCGCTTCACCCAGGAACCCGTGGACATGGGCCCGGTGACCACGGCGGTGCTCGACGACACCTGCGGGAACCTGATCCAGATCGCCCACCAGACCGGCTGAGGAGCCCGTTCGAGGCGCGGTGATCCGCACCCGTTCGTCAGGCGTCGAGGGCGCGGCGCACGAGCGTGGCGAGGTGCACCGGTTCTGCTTCGGTGGCCTGGCGGATCTGCAGCCGGCAGCTGAAGCCGTCGGCGACGACCGCCGTGCCGGGATCGGCGGCACGCACCGCGGGCAGCAGCGCCTGCTCGCCGCAGGCCATCGACACGTCGTAGTGGCCGCGTTCGAAGCCGAAGTTGCCCGCGAGTCCGCAGCAGCCCGCGTCGAGCACGCGGGCGTCGGTTCCGGTGGCCGCCAGCGCGGCCTCGTCGGCGTCGAAACCGAGCTCGGCGTACTGGTGGCAGTGCCGTTGCACCAGGGCCTTCCCGTCACCGGAGCGCTGCCAGCGCTCGCGGGTGGGCTCGACGTGCTCGGCGAAGGTCTTGGTCGCCGCCGCCAGCGCCCGCACGTCCGGGTCGTCCGGGGCGAGTTCCAGCGCGTCGTTGCGCAGGAACGCGGTGCAGCTCGGTTCGAGCCCGATCACCGGCAGCCCCGCGTCGATCCGCGGTCGCAGCAGCCGCGCCGTGCGCCGAACCACCCGCCGCGCGGTGCCCAGCTGCCCGGTCGACGCCCAGGTGAGGCCGCAGCACACCGGCTCGCGGGGGAGCTCGACGGTGTGCCCGAGTCGTTCCAGCGCGACGATCGCGTCACGGCCGATGTGCGGGTCGAAGTGGTCGGTGAAGGTGTCCGGGAACAGCAGCGCCCGCTGCCCGCCGGGGGCGGCCGGGTGTTCGCGGTGCGCCCACCAGGAACGCAGCGAACGTCCCGCGATCCGCGGCATCTCCCGTTCCGCGGCGATGCCGCCGAGGCGCTTGATCAGCGGCGCCGCCCGGCCGCCGAGCACCGCGTTGGCGAGTGCGGGGGCGAACCGCGCCAGCGCCAGCCACAGCGGCAGGAAACCCATCGAGTAGTGCGAGGCCGGCCGCACCCGGTGGCGGTAGTGGTGGTGCAGGAACTCCGCCTTGTACGTCGCCATGTCGACACCGACGGGGCAGTCGGTCTTGCAGCCCTTGCAGGACAGGCACAGGTCGAGCGCCTCCCGCACCTCCGGCGAGCGCCAGCCACCGCGGATGAGCGAGCCGTTGAGCATCTCGAACAGCAGGTGCGCCCGGCCGCGGGTGGAGTGCTTCTCCTCCCTCGTCGCGCGGTAGCTGGGGCACATCACCCCACCTGTGGTGTTCAGGCACTTGCCCATGCCGACGCAGCGGCGGCTCGCGGGCGCGAGATCACCGTCGTCGGCGTGCAGCGCGAGCGTGGTGCGGGTCGGGATGCGCGGCGGCGCCACCAGCAGCCGCAGGTCGGAGTCGAGCGGGCGCGGGCGCACGATCTGGCCGGGGTTGAGCAGGTCGTCGGGGTCGAAGGCGGCCTTGAACCGTTCGAACTCGCCGATCACCTCCGGCGGGTACATGCGGGCCAGCAGCTCGGAGCGGGCCTGCCCGTCGCCGTGCTCACCGGAGACCGAGCCGCCGTGGGCGACGACGAGGTCCGCGGCGGCCTCCATGAACTCGCGGTAGCGGGCCGCGCCGCCACCGGTGAGCAGGTCGAAGTCGACGCGCACGTGGATGCAGCCGTCGCCGTAGTGGCCGTAGGTGACGCCCTTGCGGCCGAACCGCGCCAGCAGCGCGTCGAACTCGCGCAGGTAGGCGCCGAGCCGTTCGGGGGGCACCGCCGCGTCCTCCCAGCCGGACCAGCGCTCCGAACCGTCGGCCATCCGCGTCGAGTAGCCGGAGCCTTCCTCGCGGATCTTCCACAGCGCGCCCATCCGCGCCGGGTCGGTGTGCACGACGGACTCGGCGCGCGAACCCATGGCCCGGCGGACCCGTTCGGCGGCGTTCTCGGCGTCGCGCACGTCGGTGCCGCCGACCTCCACCAGCAGCCAGCTGCGACCGTCGGGCAGCAGCCGCAGCGCGGGCGAGGCGGGGTTGCGGCTGCGCACCACGTCGACCAGTTCGGAGCTGAGCCCTTCGATGGCGAGCGCGTCCAGCCCGCGCAACCGCGTCACCTGGTCGGCGGCGGCGTAGCTGTCGTCGAACCCGAGCACGATCATCGCGCGGCACGCGGGCACGTCGACGAGTTCCACGGTGGCTCCCAGCAGCACCGCGCAGCTGCCCTCGGTGCCGGTCAGGGCCCGCGCCAGGTGGAAGCCCTGCTCCGGCAGCAGCTGGTCGAGGTTGTAACCGGACACCCGCCGGGTCAGGTCGGGGAACGAGTCGCGCACCAGCTGCGCCGAGGAGTCGCGCAGGTCCCGCAGGCTCCGGTACAGCCGACCGGTGCGGTCGCCGCGCGCGCACAGCGCGTCGAGTTCCGCTTCGGGGGTGGCGCCCGCGGTCAGCCGGGTCCCGTCGGACAGCAGCACGTCCAGCGAGCGCACGTTGTCCACGGTCTTGCCCCACGCCACCGAATGCGTGCCGCAGGAGTTGTTGCCGATCATGCCGCCGAGGGTGCAGCGGCTGTGCGTGGACGGATCCGGGCCGAAGGCGAGCCCGTGCGGTTTCGCCGCGGCCTGCAGCGAGTCGAGCACGACGCCCGGCTCCACTGTGGCCAGTTTGCGCTCGGGGTCGACCTCGAGGATCCGGTTGAGGTACCGGGAGAAGTCGAGCACCAGGCCGGGACCGCAGGCGTTGCCCGCGATGCTGGTGCCCGCGCCGCGCCCGGTGATCGGCACGCCGTGCTCGCGGGCCACGGCCATCGTCGCGGCCACGTCGTCGGCGTGGCGCGGGTACACCACGCCCAGCGGGACCTGCCGATAGTTGGAGGCGTCGGTGGAGTACAGCGCGCGGGTGCCGGGGTCGAAGCGCGCCCGCCCGTCGAGCACGCCGCGCAGCGCGGCGGCGATCTCGGCGGGTTCGGGCCGGTTCGCGGTGGTGGGCCGGTGGTGGGCGGCGGTCGTCATCGAGAGGTGCTCCTGACCAGGATCGGCGCGATCGGTGGGACGGTCCGGGTACGTGCGTGCGGTTCGGATCACGGCTGACTCTGACTGCACCGTAGGGCCTCGGGGCGCCCGGTGGCGGTGTCCACTGTCGGCGCGGCACCACTCTGGAGGTCGTTTTCTGTGCGGAGTGGATGGCAGGGGCGCACGGGTGAACCGATAATGTCGCGGCTGTTCAGGTGAATCGGCTGCGCCGTCGAGGCGCGGGCGTTCACCACGCAGGGCATTCGGGAGGAGATCCACAGTGGGACGGTCCGTACTGGTGACCGGAGGTAACCGCGGCATCGGGTTGGCGATCGCGCGCGCGTTCCAGGCCGCGGGCGACGAGGTGGCGGTCACCCACCGCGGATCCGGCGCCCCGGACGGGCTGCGCGGCGTGCAGTGCGACGTCACCGACGCCGACCAGGTCTCGGCCGCCTTCGACGAGGTGGAGGCCGCGCAGGGCCGGGTCGAGGTGCTGGTGTCCAACGCCGGGATCACCGACGACGGCCTGCTGCTGCGCATGGGTGAGGAGCAGTTCGGCCGGGTCCTGGACGCGAACCTGGCGGGTTCCTACCGGGTCGCCAAGCGCGCGGCGAGCAGCATGCTGCGCCTCAAGCGCGGCCGGATGATCTTCGTGTCCTCGGTCGTGGGGCTGTCCGGCGGGGCCGGGCAGGCGAACTACGCGGCGAGCAAGGCGGGCCTGGTGGGCCTGTCGAGGTCGATCGCCCGCGAGCTCGGCTCGCGCAAGATCACCGCCAACGTGGTCGCGCCCGGATTCGTCACGACGGACATGACCGATCAGCTCAGCGACGAGCGCAAGAAGGAGATCTTCGGGCAGATCCCGCTGGCGCGCTTCGCCGATCCCGAGGAGGTCGCGGGCACCGTGGCGTGGCTCGCCTCGGACGCCGCGGCCTACGTGACCGGTGCCGTGATCCCCGTCGACGGCGGCCTCGGCATGGGCCACTGATCTCCCGGCACCGACCCAGATTTCGTCCGGCCCGCCCGGTGGCGGGCCTCAGCAAGCACAGCGGAGGAAGTACGTGAGCGGATTGCTCGAAGGCAAGCGGATCCTGATCACCGGCGTGATCACCGACGCGTCGATCGCGTTCCACGCGGCCAAGATGGCGCAGGAGCAGGGCGCCGAGGTGGTGCTGACCGGGTTCGGCCGGATGAGCCTGGTGGAGCGCATCGCGGGCCGGTTGCCCAAGCCCGCGCCGGTGCTGGAGCTCGACGTGACCAGCGCCGAGCACCGCGACAGCCTCGCGGACCGGGTGCGCGAGCACGTCGACGGCCTCGACGGCGTTCTTCACTCGATCGGGTTCGCCCCGGCGTCCTGCCTGGGCGGCGATTTCCTGGAGGCGCCGTGGGACGACGTGTCCACGGCGCTGGAGATCTCGGCGTACTCGTTCAAGTCCCTGACCACCGCGACGCTGCCGCTGCTGTCGGAGGGGTCCTCGATCGTGGGCATGGACTTCGACGCCCGCGTCGCGTGGCCGGCCTACGACTGGATGGGCGTGGCGAAGGCGGCGCTGGAGTCCACCAGCCGCTACCTGGCGCGTGAGCTGGGGCCGCAGGGGATCCGGGTCAACCTGGTCTCGGCGGGCCCGGTGCGCACGATGGCCGCGAAGTCCATCCCGGGCTTCTCCGGCCTGGAGGACACCTGGTCCGAGCGGGCTCCGCTGGGCTGGGACGTCAACGACCCCACTCCCGTCGCGCGGTCGATCTGCGCGGTGCTGTCGGACTGGCTGCCCAAGACCACCGGTTCCATGGTCATGGTCGACGGCGGTTTCTCCGCGCTGGGCGCGTGAGACAGGTGGGGCGTGCGCCGGCCGCGCACGCCCCACCCGCGTGAGCGGCCGATCCCGCTCGGGGCCATCATGGTCAGGTGAGTTTCGATGCGCTGCTGTTCTTGTCGTTCGGTGGACCGGAAGGCCCGGAAGAAGTCCGGCCGTTCCTGGAGAACGTCACCAGAGGCAGAGGCGTGCCGCCGGAACGGCTCGACGAGGTCGCGGAGCACTACCACCACTTCGGCGGGGTGTCGCCGATCAACCGCCTCAACCGCGAGGTCATGGCCGGCCTGCAGGAGCAGCTGCGCGCCGAAGGCCGCGACCTGCCGGTGTACTGGGGCAACCGCAACTGGCACCCGATGATCGAGGACACCGTGGCGCGCATGGCCGAGGACGGCGTGCGCCGAGCACTGGTGTTCCCCACTTCGGCGTGGGGCGGGTACTCGGGCTGCAAGCAGTACCACGAGGACATCGTGCGGGCCCGCGAAGCGGTGGGGGAGCAGGCCCCGGACCTGGTGAAGCTGCGCCAGTTCTTCGACCACCCGCTGTTCGTGTCCGCCAACGCCGACGCGGTGCGCCGCGCCTACGCGGACCTGGGTGATGCCGAGGCCCGGCTGGTGTTCACCGCGCACTCCATCCCGCTGCGCGCGGACTCCGCCCAAGGCCCCGACGGGCGCCCCGAGTGGTATTCGCGGCAGGTCGCCGAGGCCGCCCGCCTGGTCGCGGAGGAAGCGGGAGTGGAGACCTACGACGTGGTCTGGCAGTCCCGCTCCGGCCCGCCGCAGATGCCGTGGCTGGAGCCGGACGTGGTCGACCACATCGAGGACCTGCACGCCAAGGGGGTCGCCTCGGTCGTGGTGAGCCCCATCGGGTTCGTCTCCGACCACCTGGAAGTGGTGTGGGACCTGGACAACGAGGCCGCGGAGAAGGCCGCCGAGCTCGGCATGGGCTTCGCCCGCGCCGGTACCGCCGGGGACGACCCGCGGTTCGCGAAGATGATCGTGGAGCTGATCTCCGAGCACGTCGACGAGGTCCGCCCCCGCAAGCTCTCCCTGATGCCCGCGGCGGGCTGCGGGCGCAACGGTGAAGCCTGCTCGCCGGGCTGCTGCACCTCCGTCGACGGCTGACCTCCTGCGATTCCGCTTCCGGGACGGGCGCGCGAGGCGCCCGTCCCGGAAGCGTTCCGCGGCCTCGCGTTCACCGGGGGAATGTGGTCAGCGGCGCCGGCAGTGGGCGATGACCGGTAGCGGCGCGCACCCGAGCCGCTCGTAGAGCTCCCTGACCGGGACTCCCGTCGGTCCCGATCTCGACCATCTCGGCGCCTCGGGCGTGCTCGCGGACCGGCTCGCGCCGATCAGTGCGGGGAGACGTCGCCGACGGCGAGGAAGATGTTCGTGCAGTGCTCGACCAGGGCCTCGCGTTCGATGCGCAGGGTGCCGTCGAGCCAGGCGGTGAGCGTCTGGGCGAGGCCGCCGACGGCGAACTGGCTGAGCACCTCCAGGTCGGCGCTGTCGGGCAGGCCGTAGAAGTCCTTGGCCTGCCCGCCGAGCAGGCCCACGAACAGCAGCGTCGAGCGCTGCCTGCGTTCGGCGAGCGCCGCGCCCGCCTGCGCGGAGAACAGCAACCGGCCGCGACGCGGATCGTCGCCGACGATGCCCACGAGGGTGCTCAACCCGGCCCGCGCCTTCGCCCGCGCGTCGAACGGGGCTTCGGCGACCGCGGCCAGCGTGCGGTGCGCGAGGTCCTCGATGACGTGGTCGTAGACCGCCGCGGCCAGCGCTTCGCGGTCGGTGAAGCTCTCGTAGAAGTAGCGGGCGGCGAGTCCGGCCTGCTTGCACGCGCCGCGCACCGACAACGTCGCTTCGTCGGACCCCAGCAGGTCGAGGCCCGCTTCGAGGAACTGCGCCCGCCGCTCGGCCTTGCGGTCGTCGCCTTCGACGCCGCCGTACACGCGCAGGGAAGACGGCTGCATGCCGCCATCTTGGCATCTCGCGGGGGAGCGCGGCCTTGACACGCTCCCCGGAGATCGGTTCCATATCTGCTAACGGGCGTGAGCAGAGTTCGCCGGGCAGAGCCGCCCGAGCGGACGCCCGGTAGCGGAGGAGACGGACCGATGGCAGTTCCCACCGAATCGCGAGTGCGCGAGGACGAGCTGATCGTCGGCGCCGGCCTGCTGGCGGGCGGCGCGAACGTGATCATGCAGCTGGCCCGGCCGGGCGTCGGCTACGGCGTCGTCGAGAGCGAGGTCGACAGCGGCAACATCTTCAAGCACCCCATCAAGCGGACCCGGACCACGCTGACCTACCTCGCGGTCGCGTCCATGGGCACCGACGAGGAACGCGCCCTGTTCCGGCGCGCCACGAACCGATCCCACGCGCGGGTGCGCTCCACCGAATCCAGCCCGGTGTCCTACAACGCGTTCGACAAGAACCTGCAGCTGTGGGTCGCGGCGTGCCTCTACCGCGGTGTCGAGGACGTCTACACGATGCTCGTCGGCGGCCTCACCGACGCCGAGATCGACGAGCTCTACCAGCGCTCCGCCACGCTCGGCACCACGCTGCAGGTCACCGACGACATGTGGCCCGCCGACCGCGCGGAGTTCGAGCGGTACTGGAACGACGCGCTGGAGCAGGTGCACGTCGACGACACGGTGCGCCGATACCTGCACCAGATCGCGGTGCTCGGATTCATGCCGCGCTACGTCAGCGCCCCGCTGGGCGGGTTCAACAAGTTCCTCACCACGGGATTCCTGCCGCAGCGGTTCCGCGACGAGATGCGCCTGCCCTGGAGCGACCGCGACCAGCGACGCTTCGACCGGCTGATGCGGGCCATGGGCACCGTCATCCGCCGGTTACCGCCGGTGCTGCGCCAGTTCCCGTTCAACTACTTCCTGTGGGACGTGCGCCGCCGCATCAAGGCGGGCAGCCCGCTGGTGTGAGCCGCCCGCGCCTCAGTGCTTGCTGGCGCTCTCGGCGAGCACCCGGACCATCTCCGCGATCGAGGCCCGGCGCGCGGCGCGCACCGAGTCGAACAGCGGGCGCAGGGCCTCCGTGCGAGCTCGGGTCGCCGAGGCCGAGAGCGCTCCGCCGGGGGCGTCGTCGGTGGCCACCCACAGGATCGCCTCCACCTCGGAGGCGCGCTGCAGGATCCGCAGCGGTCGCTGCGGCACGTCCTCCGGCCACGGCGGCTTCGGGCGGTCGGCGACGGTCGAGGCGATCTCGTCGCGCACACCGGGGCGCCGCTTGGCGATGTCCAGGTCGATCAGCGTGCTGGCGGCCTCGCGCATCGCCGAGGACATGCCGTGCTCGGCCTCGCCGATCGGCAGGTGCTCGGCCGGGGGGAGCTCGCCGATGGGGAACACGGTCCAGCGCAGGATGCCCTCGGCGACCGCCTCCGGGACCAGGCCGAGACCGGCCTCGGGCAGGATGGCCGCCTCACCGCGCCGCAGCGCCTGCTTCGAGAACGGGCTCGCGGTACCGAGGCCCCGGACGTCGCCGGGGACCGGGAGGGCCAGTTCTCCGTCGGTGGCGCCGGATTTGCGCAGCGCCGCCAGCAGCAGCGCGGGACCGGCGGGGGTGTCCTGGGGGCCGGGAAGATCCAGCCGGGCGGCGAGTTCGTCGTCGGCGGCGCGCACTTCCTGCGACTCGCCCCAGATCTGCAGAGCGTCGAGCACGTCGTCCGCGGCGGTCGCACCGTGCAACCACGCGGACGCCCACACGACCATCGTTGCGCTTGGGCATGGCACGGTAAGGAAGAGTACGTATCCCGCACGCGGATTTCCGCCGGGGGGCGGTCCGGTGTGGGCCGCGTCGCCATCCTCCCGCGGCGCGCCGCGGACCACGCGTCTCACCCGGATGAGTAAGGTTCGCGCGTGCGTTCGGTCAACTACGGCAACGACATCCTGTCCTCCGGTCGCAAGCGCCGCGAGATCCCCGAGGTCCCGGCCGAGCCCGGCCTGGTGGTCGAGGACCCGGCGAGCGGCTTCTGCGGCGCGGTGCTGCGCGTGGAGAAGGGCAACGTGGTCCTGGAAGATCGCCACGGTGCGCGGCGGCTGTTCCCGATGCGCCCCGCGGCGTTCCTCTGCGAAGGGCGACCGGTCACCCTCGTGCCCGCTCCCGCCACCGCACCCACCGCCACCCGCACGTCGGCCTCCGGGTCCGTCCACGTCGACGGCCTGCGGGCGCGGGAGGCGCGGGGCAGCCGGATCTGGGTCGAGGGGCTGCACGACGCCGAGCTCGTCGAGCGGGTCTGGGGCCACGACCTGCGGGTCGAGGGCGTGGTGGTGGAGCCGCTGCACGGCGTGGACGACCTGCCCGGCCTGCTCGCCGAATTCGGCCCCCGCGCGGGACATCGGGTCGGAGTGCTCGTCGATCACCTGGTCGAGGGCAGCAAGGAGTCCCGGCTCGTCGAAGGCATCACCGATCCGCACGTGTGCGTCACCGGCCACCCGTTCGTCGACGTGTGGGAGGCGGTCAAGCCCGCCTCGGTCGGCATCGAGGCATGGCCGCGGGTTCCGCGCGGGCAGGACTGGAAGGAAGGCGTGTGCGCCGCGCTCGGCTGGGGCGAACCCGCCGACGGGTGGCGGCGGGTGCTCGGTTCGGTCGGTGGGTTCCGGGACCTGGAGGCCCCGCTGATCGGCGCGGTCGAGCGGTTGATCGATTTCGTGACCGAGGCCTGATTCCGGCGCCCGCGCGCCACGCGGACGGTCGAGCGGGCCCGTGCCCACCGGTTCTGCCAGGTTGATCACGTCGAGCGAATTCGCACACAAGGCAGGTGGGCTCTGCCACGATGGACGCATGGCCTCGCTCGTGTGGTTGATCGTCGGATTGCTCCTGGTGGCGGCCGAAGTGCTGTCCGGGGAATTCGTGCTCGTCATGCTGGGCGTCGCCGCGCTGGGGACGGCGGGCGCGGTCGCCCTCGGGGCGCCGGTCTGGGTGAGCGCACTGGTGTTCGCCGGGCTCGCCGGGGGACTCGTGCTGGGGGCGCGCCCAGCGCTCAAACGGCGGTTCGAGGTGGGCAACGAGCTCAAGACCAACGTGGACGCGCTGCTGGGGAAGCGGGCGACCGTGGTGTCCACGGTGGACCACCAGGGTGGCCGGGTCCGCATCGACGGGGACGTGTGGTCGGCCCGCACGCTGAACGAGGCCGAAGTCTTGGAGACCGATACGACGGTGCTGGTGATGGAGATATCCGGCGCCACCGCCATCGTGTCGGCACAACCGTGAACTGGAGGGCGAAGTGGGTCCTGGATTGATCGTGCTGGTGGTCGTAGTACTGCTGGTGATCGTCGTCGTGGCCAAGTCGGTGCTGGTGGTTCCGCAGGCGCAGGCATCGGTGGTCGAACGGCTGGGCCGGTTCCGCACCGTGGCCGCACCGGGGCTGAACTTCCTGATGCCGTTCCTGGACCGGGTGCGGGCGAAGATCGACCTGCGCGAGCAGGTGGTGTCCTTCCCGCCGCAGCCCGTGATCACCCAGGACAACCTGACGGTGTCCATCGACACCGTCGTGTACTTCCAGGTCACCGACTCGCGTTCGGCGGTCTACGAGATCTCGAACTACATCATCGGCGTGGAGCAGCTGACCACGACGACGCTGCGCAACGTCGTCGGCGGCATGAGCCTGGAGGAGACGCTGACCTCCCGCGACCAGATCAACACGCAGTTGCGCGGCGTGCTCGACCAGGAGACCGGGCGCTGGGGAATCCGGGTCGCGCGGGTCGAGCTCAAGGCCATCGATCCGCCGCCGTCCATCAAGGATTCGATGGAGAAGCAGATGCGCGCTGACCGGGAGAAGCGCGCGATGATCCTCAACGCCGAGGGCGCGCGGGAATCGGCCATCAAGACCGCGGAAGGGCAGAAGCAGTCCCAGATCCTCGCCGCGGAGGGCGCCAAGCAGGCGTCGATCCTCGGCGCCGAAGGTGAGCGCCAGTCCAGCATCCTGCGCGCCCAGGGCGAGCGGGCCAGCCGCTACCTGCAGGCGCAGGGGCAGGCGAAGGCGATCGAGAAGGTGTTCGCGGCGGTCAAGCGCGGCAAGCCCACTCCGGAGCTGCTGGCCTACCAGTACCTGCAGACCTTGCCGCAGATGGCGCAGGGCGACGCGAACAAGGTGTGGGTGGTGCCCAGCGACTTCAACAAGTCGCTCGAAGGCTTCGCTCGGATGCTCGGCGCGCCCGGCGAGGACGGCACGTTCCGCTACGAGCCGCCGAAGGAGGAGCCGCCCACCGACCGTCCGGAGGACGAGGAGGAGTCGGTGGCCGCGTGGTTCGACACCTCGTCGAACCCGGAGGTCGCCGAAGCGGTCCGGGCCGCGGAGGAGGTGGCGCGCAAGGAGGTTCCGAGCGCCACGTCCGGGCTTTCCGGCGGCCAGGCGCTGTCCGGTGGGACGGACGCGCCGCAGGCGATCAGCGGGGAGACGGGAGCCCTCGGGCAGCCGCCGGCGGGCGGCACGTCCCCGGCGTGAGGTAGTTCCGGGCCGAAGCCCGGCCGAGTGGGCGGCGTTCGCGCCGCCCACTCTTTTGTGATCATGAGTTTATTGCCACGATTACTTCAGTGTCGAGTGAAACCAATGATCTGAAGATCAAAAAGAAGAACCGCGACGACCAGGGGAGCTCGGTCCGCCGGTCGGGGTGAGGTTCAGGCGGGGTCGTCGAGCATCGGGCCACCGGCGACGCCGAGCGCGTGCAGGACGCCCAGCAGGTGTCCGCGCAGCAGCGTTTTCGCCGTCTCGGCCTCGCCGTCGCGCAGGGCCGCCGCGACCTGGGTGTGCTGGTGGTTGATGTGCGGCTGCCAGTCCTGGGTGCGGGCTCCGGCGGTGATGCGCAGCTGGCGGTCGCGCAGGGCGGTGTAGAGGTCGTCGACGATGGGGTTCGCGGCGGCGGCGACGAGCCGGGCGTGGAAGTCGCGGTCGGTCTCGTGCATTTCCGAGGCGCTGAGGGCGCTGCTGTCGCAGGCGGGGTGCGCGGTGAGTTCCCGTCCGACGGTGGCCATCGCCTCGGGGCCTTCGGCGGCGAGCTTGTCGATCGCGAAGCTCTCCAGGGCCAGGCGGGCTTCGAGCACGGCGCGTGCTTCGGTGGGGGTGACCGGGACGACGAGGGCTCCGCGCTTGGGGTAGAGGCGCAGGAAGCCTTCGGTCTGCAGCCGGAGGAAGGACTCGCGCACCGGGGTGCGGGACATGTTCAGCGCGGTGGCGACCTCGCCTTCGGACAGCAGGTGGCCGTCCGGGTAGGTGCCGTCGAGCAGTCCCGCTTTGACGTGCTGGTACGCCCGATCGGCGGCGGGCGGTCCGGTGCCCGCTGAGGCGGGTTCGGTGGCTGGTCCGGTCCGGGGTTCCGGTGTTGCGCTCGACACGCGCCCATAGTACTGATCCGCATCTTGTATCTATGGTGGATACAAGTCGAGGAAGGTGGGTGTTCCGGTGTCGGTCGGTGTTGCCGGGGATCAGGCAGTGGCGAGATCGGCCGCGCCGCCGCGCGGTGCGTGGCTGGTGTGGGGCGTGGGCGCGGCGTGCTACTTCGTGGCGTTGTTCCACCGCGCGAGCCTCGGGGTCGCGGCGCCCGACGCGCTGGTGCGGTTCTCCGCGGGCCCGGGGGTGCTGGCGCTGTTCTCGGCACTGCAGCTGGGGGTGTACCTGGTGCTGCAGGTGCCGTCGGGTCTGCTGGCGGACCGGATGGGGCCGCGCCGGGTCATCACCGGTGGTGTGGTGGCGCTGGCGGTGGGCTCGGCGGTGTTCGCGGTGAGCGGTTCGATCCTGGGCGGGGTGACCGGCCGGGTGCTCATCGGCATCGGTGACGCGTTCATGTTCACCAACGTGCTGCGGGTCGCGGCGCAATGGTTCCCGGCGGACCGGTACGGCCGGGTCGCGGCGTTGACGGGCCTGGTCGGCGGGCTCGGGCAGGTGCTGTCCACGGTGCCGCTGACGGCGGCGCTGCACGGGCTGGGGTGGATGTCGACGTTCCTCGGTGCGGCGGTGTTGACCGCGTTGCTGGCGGTGGTCGCCGCGGGTGTGATCCGGGATCGTCCGGCCGGTGCGGTCGTGGAGGCCGCCGGCGACGTGGGTGAGCGGATCGGGCGCACGTTGCGGCTGGTGGTGGCGCAGCGCGGGACGAAGCACGCGTTCTGGGTGCACTTCGTGCTGCTGTCGCAGTTCTTGGCGATCACGACGTTGTGGGGTGCGCCGTGGCTGACGGGTGCGCAGGGCGTGGCCGGTGGCACGGCGGGCGCGCTGCTGCTGGTGTCGGCGGTGGGGTTCATCTTGGGCTCGCTGGTGGCCAGCCAGTGGATCGCGGGCAGGCCGCGTCGGCGAGAGCGCTACACGTTGGCGATGTCGGTGCTGGTCGTGCTGGCGTGGGTGGTGATCGTGGCGTGGCCGGGCGTGCTGGGCGCGCCGCTGCTGGTGGTGGTGCTGGCGGTGCTCGGTTTCGGTGGTGGCGCGGCGATGCTGGCGTTCGACGGTGCGCGGGAGGCCAATGCGGTGCACCGGTCGGGGGCCGCCTCCGGCGTGGTGAACATGGGCGGGTTCCTGGCGGCGGTGTTGATCCAAGTGCTCGTGGGTGCGGTGCTGGAGGTCGTGTCGGTGCTGCCCGCGGTGGCGGCGTACCGGTGGGCGTTCGTGCCGGTGGTCGTGCTGCTGGTGGTGGGTACCGCCGGGCAGTGGTGGTGCCGGTCGCGTCCGGTGGGGGCGCGGCGCGGCTGAGCTGCGGGGCAGTGGGTCGCGGTTAGGGTCGGCGTGATCGGTTTCGTCGGTCGGAGGAGGTCGTGTGTCCACTGCGCTGGAGCTGCGGAACGTCGTGGGCGGGGGTCGTGCGGGGGCGGTGTCGGGAGAGACGTTGCCGTTGGTCGATCCCAGCAGTGGGGAGGAGTACGGCAGGTCTCCGTTGACCCGGTGGACCGATGTCGATGAGGT
This sequence comes from Saccharopolyspora sp. NFXS83, assembly GCF_026241095.1. GTDB lineage: Bacteria > Actinomycetota > Actinomycetes > Mycobacteriales > Pseudonocardiaceae > Saccharopolyspora_C. The sequence goes on from NZ_JAPFGB010000042.1 coordinate 35,878, forward strand.
GATGGGCGTCGCGGCGTCGGCGTTCGAGCAGTGGTCGGCGGCGACGCCGGGGCAGCGGCAGCGGTCGTTGTTGCGGGTGGCGGACGCGGTGGAGGCGTCCGCGGAGCGGTTCGTGGTGGCCGAGTGCCGGAACACGGGCAAGCCGTGGGAGGTGGTGCGGGGGGTGGAGTTGCCGCGGGCGGTGGATCTGCTGCGGTTCTACGCGGGGGCCGCGCGGCTGCAGGAGGCGGGCGCGGGCGGGGAGTACGAGGCGGGGTGCACGTCGTTCGCGCGCCGCGAGCCGATCGGGGTGTGCGCGCAGGTCACGTCGTGGACGCATCCGTTGTTGCTGGCGGTGGCGCGGGTGGCGCCGGCGTTGGCGGCGGGCAATGCGGTGGTGCTCAAGCCGGCGGAGACGACTCCGGTCAGCGCGGTGTTGTTGGCGGAGCTGGCGGCGGAGGTGTTGCCGGCGGGGGTGTTGAACGTGGTCTGCGGGGATCGGGACAGCGGCCGGGCGATGGTGGCGCACGAGGTGCCGGGGATGTTCTCGATCACCGGGACGGTGCGGTCGGGCATGGAGGTGGCCGGGTCGGCGGCGGCGGATTTGAAGCGGGCGCACCTGCAGTTGGGTGGGAAGGCGCCTGCGGTGGTGTTCGACGATGCGGATGTGGGTCGGGCGGCGCGGGGGATCGCGTCCTCGGCGTTCGGTGGGGATGCGGGGCAGAGTTGCACGGCTGCGAGCCGGGTGTTGGCGGGTCCTGGGGTGTACGAGGAGTTGGTGGCGGCGTTGGCCGAGCAGGCGGAGGTGTTGCGGCCGGGGCCGCCGCAGGATCCGGATGCTGCGTTCGGTCCGCTCAACAGCGCGGGGCAGCTGGAGTTGGTGGCCGGGTACGTGGAGCGGTTGCCGGAGCATGCGCGGGTGGTGGCCGGTGGGCGTCGGCGGGCTGGGCGTGGGTTCTTCCACGAGGCGACGGTGGTGGCGGATGTGGAGCAGGGTGATGAGCTGGTGCAGCACGAGGTGCTGGGGCCGTTGGTGACGGTGCAGCGGTTCGGTTCGGAGGCCGAGGCGGTGGCGTTGGCCAATGGTGTGCGCTACGGCTTGGTGGCGAGCGTGTGGACGCGTGATCATGCGCGTGCGTTGCGGATGTCGCGGGCGTTGCAGGCGGGCACGGTGTGGGTGAATGTGCATCGGCCGTTGGTGGCGGAGATGCCGCACTCGGGGTTCAAGCATTCGGCGTCGGCGCGGGATTTCGGGCGGTTCGGTTTGGAGGAGTACAGCCGGATCAAGCACGTGATGTCGGCTTTGGACGGGTGAGCGGGTGCGGTCAGGTGGTGGCCGAGGTCCGCTGGTCGTCGAGGCGGTCGAGGTCGTGGAGTGAGGCGCCGCGGGTTTCGCGGGCGCAGGCGACGGCGATGAGGGTGATCGCGGCGCCTGCGGCGAGGTAGGCGGAGATCGGTGTTGAGCTGCCGTAGGTGTCGAGCAGGGCGACGGCGATGATGGGGGCGAGGGAGCCTGCGACGATCGAGGTGACCTGGTAGCCGAGGGAGATTCCCGAGTAGCGCATCCGGGTGGGGAACATTTCGGCCATCATCGCGGGCTGTCCGGCGTACATGAGGGCGTGGAAGAGCAGTCCGATGGTGATCGCGGCCAGGATGGCCGGGTCGTGTCCGGTGTCCATCATGGGGAAGGCGAAGAAGCCCCAGGTGGCGGTGAGTGCGGCGCCGAGGGCGCTGACGGGTCGTCGTCCGATGCGGTCGGCGAGTGCGCCGACGAGGGGGATCGCGGCGAAGTGGATGAGGTGGGCAAGCAGCATCAGCCAGAGGATGCCGGTGGTGGTCTTGCCGACCACGACGCTGAGATAGGTGATCGAGAAGGTCGCCAGCAGGTAGTACATGAGGTTTTCGCCGAAGCGCAGTCCCATGGCGGTCAGGACGCCGCGCGGGTATCGGCGGAGTGCTTCAAACACGCCGTAGGCGGGGGCGTCGGTGCGGGCGGCTTCGGCTTGTGCGGCGGTGAAGATGGGGGCGTCGGTGATGCGGGTGCGCACGTAGTAGCCGATGAGGACGATGACGGCGGAGAGCCAGAACGCGACGCGCCAGCCCCAGGACAGGAAGGCCTGTTCGGACAGGGTCGTGGTGAGGCCGAGCAGGACGACGGTGGCGAGCAGGTTGCCCATGGGGACGCCTGCTTGGGGCCAGCTGGCCCAGAAGCCGCGTTTGTCGTCGGGGCTGTGTTCGGCGACGAGCAGGACGGCGCCGCCCCATTCGCCGCCGACGGCGATGCCTTGGATGAAGCGGAGCACGACGAGGATGGCGGGGGCGAGGTAGCCGATGGATTCGAAGGACGGGATGCAGCCCATGGCGAAGGTGGCGATGCCGACCATGATGAGGCTGACCTGCAGGAGGGTTTTGCGGCCGTACTTGTCGCCGAAGTGGCCGAACACGAGTCCGCCGAGGGGGCGTGCGGCGAAGCCGACGGCGTAGGTGACGAAGGCGGCGAGGATGGCGTCGAGTTCGTTGCCGCCTGCGGGGAAGAACAGTTTGCTGAACACGAGCGTGGCGGCGGTGCCGTAGAGGAAGAACTCGTACCACTCGACGACGGTGCCTGCCATGGAGGCGGCGACGACTCTGCGGAGCCCGGTTCGTTCGGGCACGGGTTGAGACGTCATGTGGGCTCCTCGGTTCACGGTCGACCCGCGCCGGTCGTTGATCGGCTCAGTCTGCGTGCGCCTCGTTGCAAAGACAATGGCCGATGTGCAACTCGCGCATGCATCTGGTGGTGACGTGCGAGGGGTGGTGCCTGTTCAGGCGGTGTCGCTGAGCGCGGTGGACAGGAGCGCGGCGGCGGGGCCGGTGAGGCGGTGCCCGGCGCGCCACACGGCGTGCAGGGGGCGGTGCAGGTCGATTCCGGCGATGGGGATTTCGACGACTTGTCCGGTGCGGAGGTCGGGGTCGACGGCGAGGGCGCTGAGCACGGCGGGTCCGGCGCCGGCGACGACGCTGTTGCGCACGGCGGTGGTGGAGTGCAGTTCGAGCAGTGGTTCTGCGGGGGTGGCGCCGGTGCTGGCCAGCGCGCGTTCGAGGGTTTCGCGGGTGCCGGAGCCGTGTTCGCGGACGATGAGGGGTGTGGCGGCGAGTTCGGCGGGGTCGAGGGGTGTGCGGCGTCGGGTCCAGGGGTGTGCGGGTGGGGCGACGACGGCCATGCGGTCGCGGGTCAGGTAGCGCGCGGAGAGGCCGTCGGGGACGTCGGGGGTTTCGAGGAAGCCGAGGTCGGCGCGGTCGTGGCGGACGGCTTCGGTGACGGTGGCGGAGTTGGCGCTGTCGAGTTCGAGGCGCAGTTCGGTGAAGGCGGTGCGCAGGGTGGTGAGCCAGCGCGGCGCGAGGTAGTCGGCGATGGTCATGCTGGCGGCGACGCGGAGGCGTTGCTGGTGGCGTGCGCGCAGGGCGTGGACGCCTGCGGTGAGGGCGTCGAGTTCGGTGAGGACGTGGCGGGCGTGGTCGAGCACGGTGCGGCCTGCGGGGGTGAGGGTGGCGCCGCGGCGGGTGCGTTCGACGAGGTGCAGGCCGAGTCCGCGTTCGAGGCTGGTGAGTCGTTTGCTGGCGGAGGGCTGGCTGATGCGCAGTTGGGCGGCGGCGGCGCCGATGCTGCCGAGTTCGCTGATGAGCACGAGTAGCCGCAGGGACGTCGGGTCGGGGTCGGCCATGCAGCGACTGTAGCTCTGCGGGATGCGGTGGGGCCGGTGTCATGCACTGCGGCTATGAGGACCTGTGCGGTTTCCGGCTACCGCGGGGGTGGCCGGGCGGGCGAGGGTCGGTTGATGCGGATGTCGATGAGCGCCGGGCCGGGTGTCGTGCGGGGGCGGTTGCCGGGGGTGCTGGTGACGGTGGGCGCGGTGGTGGTGGCGTCGGTGGTGGCGTCGCTGGTTCCGGGTGTGGGTGTGGTGACCGCGGCGGTGGCGTTGGGGGTGGTGGTCGGCAACGTGCCGGGGTGTCCGGGTGCGGCGGCGCCGGGGTTGGCGTGGGTGTCGAAGGTGGTGTTGCGGGCGGGTGTGGTGCTGTTGGGTTTGCAGTTGGCGGTGGGGCAGGTGCTGGGG
>NZ_JAPFGB010000043.1 GCF_026241095.1 Saccharopolyspora sp. NFXS83
ATCATGCCGAGACCATGCACCGAGTCGATCAAACATCGCCATCAGACACGCCGATCATTCTGAAACGAGCTGTAAAGAAGACCTTCCACCGCACCACAGCAACCACACACCCAAACCGGGGAAGGCCCTAAAACCCACCCCACCCGCCAAGCCGAGCGAACTCCCCCAAGCCGAACCCGGCTCAGAACGGATACGTAGGAGCGGTCGGTTTCAGGGTTACCCATTGGGTTTCGGTGAAGGCCTCGGTGTTCGCGTGCGGACCGCCGACCCTGGACGAGCCCGACGCCCCGACCCCGCCGAACGGCGCGTTGGCGTCGTCGTTGAACGTCTGGTCGTTGATGTGGACCTGCCCGGACGGGATGCGGTCGGCGATGGACATCGCCGTGGCGAGGTCGTCGCCGAGCACGCCGAGGCTGAGGCCGTATTCGCTGTCGGCCGCCAGCGTTACCGCTTCGTCCGCGTCGGAGAACGGGCGCACGCAGGCGACGGGCCCGAACACCTCCTCGGCGTAGGCCGGGGTGCCGGAAGTGCAGTCGGCGAGCACCGTCGGCCGGTAGAACAGCCCGTCGTGGGTGCCGCCCGCGACGAGCCGGGCTCCGGCGGCGACGCTGCGGTCGACGAGGTCCTTCGCGCGGTCGAGCTGCTTGCCGTCGATGATCGGGCCGAGCTGCACGTCGTCCCGGTAGCCGTCGCCGACCCGCAGCGCGTCGGCTTTGCGACCCAGCACGTCGACGTACTCCTCCTAGATCGATTCGTGCACCAGGTGCCTGCCCACGGCCATGCAGACCTGTCCGGAGTGGATGAAGTTGCCGAACGCACCGCAGGACGCCGCGGCCGTCACGTCCACGTCGTCGAGCACGATCAGTGCGCTGTTGCCGCCCAGTTCCAGGTGCGTGCGGGTGAACGTCTCCGCCGCTCGCGCACCGATGGCCCGGCCTGCGGGGGTGGAACCGGTGAACGACACCACCCGCACTTGCGGCGCGTCGATCAGTGCGCTGCCGACTTCGACGCCGCCCGGCAGCAGTTGCAGCACTCCCGGCGGCAGTCCGGCTTCTTCGAAGATGCGGGCGATCACGACTCCGCCGCAGACCGCGGTGCGCGGGTCGGGTTTGAGCAGGACCGCGTTGCCCAGCGCCAGCGCCGGTGCCACCGACCGGATGGAGAGGATCAGCGGGAAGTTGAACGGGGAGATGACCGACACGACGCCTGCCGGGACGCGGCGCTGCACGCTGAACCGGGGCATCGGCGAGTGCAGCAGTTCACCGTGCGGCGCGGAGGCGAGCGCGGCGGCTTCGGTGCATTCGGCGGTGGCGGCACCCGTTTCGATGCCGGCTTTGAACCGGGTGGAGGCGGATTCGCGCACGATCCAGTCGCCGATCTCGGCGGCGTGCTGCTCGAACAGGGCGGCTGCGCGGGACAGCACCGCGGCGCGTTCGATGACGGGTGTCGCGGCCCAGTCGCGTTGCGCCCGCGCGGCGCGGCCCGCGGCGTCGAGGGCGTCTTGCGCGCTCGCCTGCCCGACTTCGGTCAGCACGGTGCCGGTGGCGGGTTCGATCGCCTGGTGCGGCGGCCCGCCGGTGCCCGGTTCCCAGCCGCCGGTGAAGATCCGGCCGGTCCACTCCGCGTCCCGCAGCAATCCCATGATCCGCTCCCGTTCACCACCTTGAGAACTCAGGATTCCTGATAATGTTACATCGACGAGCGAAGAACAAGGCACAACCGGACATCAAGACCCGAACCCCGATCCCGCGCCGGACGCGTGCGCGCAGCGCCCGCCGACGCGCGACTCAGGCCCGCCGGGCCTCGGAGACCGCGGCGAGCGTGGCGATGCCGTGCTCCAGCCCTTCCCGGAACGTTTCGCGCTGCCCCGGACTGAGGTCGGCGAGCAACTCGTCCTCCAACTCCAGCACCGCGGGCGCGCACTCGGCGAGCAGCCGCGACCCGGCATCGGTCAGCGACGCGAGCAGCACCCGCCTGTTCGCCTCGTCCTGCCCGCGCGTGATCAAGCCTCGCTTTTCCAGGGTCAGCACCATTTCGTGCATGGTCTGCGGACGCAGGAACGAACGGCGGGCCAGCTGCGCAGAGGACAGCGAACCCTTGTTCTGCAGCACGGTCAACGCCGTGTACTGCAACGTGGTCAGCCCGAGCGGACGCAGCGCGTCGTCCATCAACGCCCGGATCACCAGCTCCAGCCTCTTGACGAGGTACAGCGTCAACGGCGGATGCGGGATCGCGGCATCCGCCTCGTCCACCGGACCGGATTGCTCTGGTTGGCTGCTCACCCGCGCCATGATGTCACCTCCGGGCGGACGCATCCGCATCACCTGCACGACCGGCACATCCCACGATCAGATCAGCATTGCTGATCTTCTTCGCGAGTCGCCCTCCCCGAGCCAGGTCCCGCATCAATCTACTGTGGACCCACGACGGAGGTCGTCTGCCGCACGGACCATCCTCGGCGGCCGATCGGCCGAGCCGACTCCCGCCTGCTGCGAGCGCGTCATTACTATGCCAACCGGCACCACTTCAGCTCTGCTACGAACTCATGGGGGTTCACTCGATGGTGAACGGCAAGGTCGTCCGGTTCGACGACGATCGCGGTTACGGCTTCCTCGCGCCCGACGACGGCGGCGAGGACGTGTTCGTGCACGCGAACGACATCCAGGAGGCCAAGCAGCAGTTCCGGCCGGGTGCCCGGGTCGAGTTCGCGATCGAGGCCGGCGACCGCGGCCTGAAGGCCTCGAACGTCCGGCTCCTGGACGCCGAACCGGAAGGCCGACCGCGCCGGGACCACGACGACGACGGCCTGTGCGACGTGCTGTCGGTGCTCGAATTCCGCACCGAACTCACCGAAGCCCTGCTGGACGCGGTCCCCACCCTGACCGCCGCGCAAATCGTGCAGGTGCGCCGCAAGCTCACGGACCTCGCCCGCGCGCACAACTGGATCGAAGCCTGAACCTCGGCCGCGGCGCGGTCAGGTCACGGCGCGCAGCGCGAACCGGGCCGCGGCGATCTCCATGACGTACCGCCCGCACCCCGAGTTCGCCGTCCGCTCACCCAGGCGGTAGCAGGCGTCCCGGTCGATGAGCCCGTCCGCAGCGCGATCTCTTCCAGGCAGGCGATCCGCACTCCCTGCTGGCGCTCCACGACCTGGGCGTACTGCCCCGCTCCCGTCGACGACTCGTGCGTGCCCACGTCCGACCGAGCGAAACCTCGCCCCAGGTCGACCAGCTCCGCCGCACCGCGCGCCGAGTGCGCGCCGTTGACGTCGGTGATCTCCAACTCGGGCCGACGACCTCAGTCCGGCGGCGAAATGGAGCACGTCGGCCCGGAAAACTTCGCAGAAGCATCCGCGCTCGTCCGCCAACTGATCAGGCAGCACCCGGAACACTCCGGGCAGGGCGACATCCTGAAACTCCTCCATCGGATCCGCGGCTCGACGGCGCGTCGAGCCGCGCTCGAACCGGTCGGCCCGGTGGCGGTCACCGGAGGTTTCGGCGGAGGTGGACCCGGTCGTAGTAGTGCTCGGGGAGGGAGTGGCTCACCGCGAGTTCCACGGGCACACCCGTCGTGTCGCGATCGGCCCGGTCGATCCGGCAGCAGGTCTCGACGCTGTTCGCACCTCAGGTGCTCAGCCACGGTCGACGAAGCGTGGCCGACGGTGATGCGCGCTGCTCGGCTTCCTCGATCGGGTCGGTCATCCGCTCGTCGAACAACCCGATGATCGTCACCTCGCTGCGGGCACTCACCTCGGCCAGCACCGGTACCGATCCCGAGCGGCGAGTTCACCTTGCCGACGGCCCAAACCGCTCGGCACCCGCCGCGCTCGCCCGCCTCGTCGGCGCCGGCGGTAGCCGGCCCCGCCGGGCCGCTCACGCGTCCAGACCGCCGCGCGACACGAGCTGGGAGACGATCACGTTCCGCTGGATCTCGTTGGTCCCCTCCCCCACGATCATCAGGGGAGCGTCGCGGAAGTAGCGCTCCACGTCGAATTCGGTGGAGTAGCCGTAACCACCGTGCACCCGCACCGCGTTCAGCGCGATCTCCATCGCCGTTTCGGACGCGCAGAGCTTCGCCATGCCCGCCTCCATGTCCGCCCGGCGGCCCGCATCGGCCTCCCGCACCGCGTGCAAGGTGAGCTGGCGGGCCGCGGTGAGCTTGGTGGCCATGTCGGCGAGCAGGTTCCCGATGGACTGGTGCTTCCAGATGGCGTCGGCGTGTTCGAGTTCCCGCGCAACGGGTTTGACGTCCTTGTCGACGGAGTCCCGGACCGTGTCGAGGATCAGCCGCTCGTCCGGGCCCAGGATGTCCAAGATGCTCATGATCTCGCTCCTGCCTGGCTGGCGCCGCGGGGCGCGCAGATCGTCGACGTCGGCGCCGCAACCCAGTTGTACGGCCACATGGAACGCCGGGTCAATGACCCGATTCGGTCACCGAAATCGGCCACTGGTGCTCTCTTTTCCTTGCAGGAAAGGAAAATCAACTGATCAGGGTGTATCCAGCGCTTCGGCTCGCAGCAGCGTTGACACCCGCACACCTCGAACCACAAGCTGGCCAGGTGATTCGCACGGCGGAATCACCCGCTCGGCCGCTCGTCCCGAGCGCCGGGCCGCACCGACCGAACGGCTGCGCGACCGCGCGTCGCGCACCGAGATGAGAGGAGCACCGGTGCCGCACCTCGACGACCACCTCCGAGGATGGGCTCCGCGACCGGTCGTGGAGGCGGATCCGATGCCACCCGAACCGGCGCGCGCACTCGCCGCCGTCCTCGACACCGGCGACGGCTTCGCCGCGGGCGACGAGCTGCCCGCGCTGTGGCACTGGGCGTACTTCCTGAGCTGGCCACCGCACGGCGAACTCGGCGACGACGGGCACCCGGCGGCGGGGCACTTCCTGCCACCCCTCCCGGATCGCCGCCGGATGTTCGCGGGCGGCAGGCTCACCACCACCCGCCCGCTCACCGTGGGCGTTCCCGCCGAACGGACGCAGACGCTGGGCGCGGTCGCGGTGAAGACCGGCCGCTCGGGTGAGATGGCGTTCGTGACCGTGCGCAGCGAGTACCGCCAAGGCGGTGACGTGCGCCTGATCGAGGAGCAGGACTACGTCTACCGCAGCGGCGAAAGCGCAGCGAAGACCCCGGAAGTGCCGCGACCACACCGGCTTCCGGCCTCCGACGCGGCGTGGCAGCAGCCGTTCACCGGCGACCCGGTGCGGCTGTTCCGGTTCAGCGCGCTCACGGCGAATTCGCACCGCATCCACTACGACGCGCCGTACGCGCGCGAGGTCGAGTCCTATCCGGACCTGGTGGTGCACGGCCCGATGCTGGTGCTGCGGATGACCGAGCTCGCCCGGCACCGCACACCGGATCGACCAGTGTCCAGCGTGGACTACAAGCTTCGCAGGCCGGTGTTCGCCGGAGATCCCGTGCTGGTGGTGGGCGACCCCGCCGACGAGGCCGAGCTCTCGGTGCGAAGCCATCCCGACGCGGTGCACGCCCAGGCCGCGGTCCGCTTCGGTTGAACGACGATACTGCCCCCATGCGCGAGTTCACCACCACCGACGGCGCCCGGATCGGCTACCGGGCCGAGGGCAACCAGGACGGCCCGGCCCTGCTCCTGCTGCAGGGCCAGGCGAACTCACAACGCTGGTGGGACGGGGTGCGCACGGACTTCGAGGACCGGTTCCGCACGATCACCTTCGACTACCGGGGCACCGGAGCCACGTCGGCTCCGGAGTCCGACTGGACGACCCGGTCTTTCGCCGCGGACGCCGCCGCAGTGGCCCGCGAGGCAGGTCACTCGCACGCGCACGTCTACGGCACGTCGATGGGCGGACGCATCGCGCAGTGGCTCGCCGTCGACCATCCGGAGCTGGTGGACCGGTTGGTGCTCGGCTGCACCACACCCGGAGGCACGCACGCCGTGGAGCGCGACCAGCAGGTGCGCCGCTCGTTGATGAACCCCGATCCGGCGCGGCGCCGGCGCGCGCTGTTCGAGCTGATGTACACCGACGCGTGGACCGGCACTCCGGAGCAGAGCACCGTCCTCGGCGACCCGTCGATGACTCCGGAAGCCACCCGCCTGCACCTGCGGGTCAGCGCCCGCCACGACGCCTGGGACCACCTGCCGGAGATCCAGGCCCCCACCCTGATCCTGCACGGCGACGACGACCGCTTCGCCCCCGTCGTCAACGCCGGCCTGCTGGCCGAACGCATTTCGCACGCCGTCGAGCACGTCCTCCCCGGAGCCCGCCACGCCTACTTCGACGAGTTCCGCGACATCGCCTCACCGCTGGCCCTGGAATTCCTGAACGGATCCCGCTGACCCGGTGGCTCACGGCGATGCGCCGTCAGCTCGCGCTCCAGCCGCGCACGAAGCTCCGCTGCCACGGGGTTTCGACGGCCCGCGGCGAGCAGTGCCGCCGGACGTAGCCGATCGCGTCCGCGCGCGGAACGCCGTCGAGCACGGCGAGGCAAGCGAGCGCGGTTCCCGTTCGACCGACACCGCCCCCGCAAGCGATCTCGACGCGTTCGGCACCGGTCCGCTCCAGCAGTTCGCGCAAGGCATCGGCGAAGTCCCGCCGGTCCAGCGGGAGCCAGAAGTCGGGCCAGCGCACCCACCGGCTCTCCCACTCGGTCGGCCCAGGGCGACGACCGCGCAGGTGCAGCGCGAAATCGGGTACCGGACCGGCGGGCAGCGGGTCCCGCAGCCCGCGTCCGCGCACGAGTTTCCCCGAAGGCAGCGGGAGAACTCCCGCACCAGCGCACGGCCAGGTGTTCGCCACGGCGTCATCCCTCACCGAACGCTGCGGAAGTTGTCGGCGGGCACTTCCAGCGCCTCCCCCGATTCGAAGGACACCCGGACACCGTCGGGCAACCACCGCACCTCGCGGATCCGCGGCTCTTCGGCGGCCCCGAAGCCGACCTCCACCGGGTAGTAGGAGTCCTCGGCGTGCGGCCCCAGGTGCAACTCGTGCTCGACACCGGTCGGGCGCACCATCCGCAGCAGGTACAGATCGCTGGAGTACCGCGCCCCTCCGTACTCGTAGGTCACCCCGGCGTCCTCCGACCGCTCCTCGTGCAGCACTTCCTCCCGCAACGCCACGGACGACGGCCCGACCACGACCAGAACGGCCACGACCAGCAGCACCGCACCGAGGAGCACCTTGAGCACGATCGAGAACACACGCTTGCGCGCCACTACCAGCCAACTCCCTGCGACGACGAACCTTCACCCGCGCACCTCACGCGACCGGCTTCGCCCAGCGTGCCCAGCCACCGCAGGAAGAACCTCGGCCGAACGGCCTTTTCGCCGGGAACCGCTGATACCAAGGTCACCCCCCAGCCTCAGCCCTAACGATCACGTCCGGCCCTCCTGCGAAGATCGCTACTACCTACCCGGAGCGGAGCTGATCCAGGACACTGCTTCAGCTCACGGCCCCCTGGTTTCTGCGGGCGATTCATGCAGTGCGGACACCATGAGCGTCACCAAACGCAACGCAGCATCCCAATCATCCTGAGAGAGGGATGGAAACTGTTCTCCAACCCCGCTCAAAGATCTCTTCACTGCACTTCTTCTTCCGGGCAAGACCAAGCGGGTCGGAGAACTCCAACGGATTCGAAACGTAGGCGTGACTATCCATGCCGCCGAGAAGCCCGATCGGGTCATTGCTCCCGCACCGGCCCGTAGCCGGGTCGTAGTGGCGGTGGAAGTTGTAGTTCAGGCCGGTTTCCGGGTCGGCGTACTGGCCCGGGAGGCGCAACGGCGTGTAGGCACCGGTTCGGCTGTGGTCGAGGGTGTTGCCCCACAGCGTGGTCCGGTGGAACCACGCCACTCCGCCCTGATCGTTGATCAGCTCCGCCGGGGAACCGACCAGGTCCGTGACGATCGAGTAGAACTGCTGGTCCACCCACTGCTGCGGCGCGTGGCGCAGCGGTGCGCATTCGCGCTGGGTCAGCGGGCGGAACGTGCCGGCTCGTAGTCCCACACCGTCACGTGCAGGTCGCCGCCCTGGAGGCTGCCGGGCACGCCGTCGATGTGGGCCTGCTCGGCGAGCACCACGCCGTCCCACGTGAAGTCGATCTGCTCCAGGACCCGGTCGCCCGGCCCGAGGCGCTGCTTGGCGACTCGGCGACCCAGCGGGTCGTAGCGGTAGCGCCAGCGCGAGCCGCCCGGCGTGAGCACTCCGGTCAGCCTGTCGTCGGCGTCCCAGAACGGCCATTTTCTCCCCCCGCAACCCATGGGATCCGCCGCTCCAGGACCGCGGCAAGTCGGTCAGGACAGGCCGAGGCGGCAGCGCTGCAACGCGTAGCTGCCGAAATCCTCGGCGAGCCGTTCAGGCCCGCCGCGGTCCTCAGCACCCGGATCCCACGCCACCACCGGGTACTCGCGTTCCCCGCCATGTCCTTCGGAATCCAGCGCGATGATGCCGCCCATGCCGTCGTATTCGATCACGAGCAGGCCGGGCGGGAAGCGCTCGTCGTCACGGGCGTCCAGAGTCGCGGAAACGGTTCCGCGCAAGCGGTCACCGCCGGTCGGCGTCCGGTTCACGCCCTTGATCTCCACACTGCCAGCCTGGCAGCTGCCGAGCTCGGCGACGAAAAGCCGGTAGGACGCGGGAAACCGAGCCCCGAGCTCGCTCTGCGCGCGTTCGATGTCCTCCTCGCTCATACCGCCCGTGTAATTGCATTCGTCCGGATTGTTCCTGACAATCTCGATGAGTTGCCACACTGAATCGACACTGCTCATTTCTTCGGACACCACCCGAATCCTTTGGCTCGCTCTTTCCAATAATCCTTTTTCCATGCCTCGAAAGCAGGCCGGTCAATACCACTCGGAATGTCCGTACCAGACTTCCAATGCAACGTATTGTACGAACCGCTCCCCTTGTAGTCACCTTGAGCCAGGTGCATTGACTGAGTGACTTCGGCGAGCGGCCCGTCGTGCGTCTGCAGCACGTGGTGGATGTTGACCGGCTTGTCATCCGGCCCCATCGGCGCGAGTCCTTGGGTCATCCTCTTCAAGTTCGTCCGACCGTAGTTGTCCTCCGGGGATACGTAAGCCGGGTTCATCAAGTCATCTCGCTGGTAGACGCGCTGCCCTTGGTAGTCGACGGGGGACCATCGATTCGTGAATCCCAGCTGCAGCGGCGTGAACGCGGACAGCCCCAACGGGTCGATCCGCAGCAGTGGGTTGTCGAGGTAGCGGTGCGGGTTCGGCCCCGCATCCAACCCGAGCGGGTCGGCAGCGGTGTACCTCGCGGTGTCCGGGTCGTAGTGCCGGTGGAAGTTGTAGTTCAGGCCGGTTTCCGGGTCGGCGTACTGGCCGGGGAAACGCAATGGCGTGTAGGCACCGGTCCTGCTGCGTTCGAGGGTACGACCCCAGAGGCTGGTGCGGTGGAACCAGGCGATTCCGCCCTGGTCGTTGATGAGTTCCGCCGGTGTGCCGACGAGGTCGGTGATGATGGAGTAGAACTGCTGGTCCACCCACTGCTGCGGCGCGTGGCGCAGGGGTGCGCGTTCGCGTTGGATCAGCGGACGGAACGTTCCAGGTTCGTAGTCCCACACCGTCACGTGGAGATCACCGGGCTGCAGACCGTCGAAGGCATCTCCGACGTGTGCCTGTTCCGCGAGGACGGCACCGTCCCAACTGAAGTGGACCTGTTCCAGCACGCGGTCACCGGGGCCGAGGCGTTGCTTGGCGACTCGCCTTCCCAACGGGTCGTAGCGGTAACGCCAACGGGAACCGTCAGGAGTGAGCACGCCGATCAAGCGATCGTCGGCATCCCAGAAGTACTGCCACGTGTCGGGCTTATGAGACAAACGACGTTTCTGACGTAAAACCATGCGGCCTTGCTCGTCGTGCTCGTAGCGGACCGAGCCCGCCCTGCGGACCAAGGTGCCCGTGTACGCACGTTCACCGAGGGAGTCCGCGTCGGCAGAGCCCGCCTGCGCGGGCCAAACGGCGTCGGTGACGTTCCCTGCCGCGTCGTAGGCGTAGCGCTCCGTCCAACCCACAGCACGCACGGCGGTTACGCGGCCAGCGCGGTCCAGTTCGAAGGTGCGCGGGCCGCTGAGCGCGTCGTTGATCCCCGTGAGCATTCCGTCAGCCCGGTACGTGTACGAGCGCTGCTGCACATGCCGGCCGCCTGCACCGGTTATCCGCTGGGAGAGCAGCTGATGGTTGGCATTCCAGTCCTGGGTGAGGACAGCGTTCGGGCCGAGCGCACGAAAAATCTCGTTCCCGGCGACGTCGTAGTCGAACCGCAGCGTGCGATCAGTCGTGTGCAGAGCAACCGGCCGGTGGTCGGAGTCGTACTGCCACGTGGTTTCCGCACCGGACGGCGTCAGACGCCGAGTGCGCCGCCCCAACGCGTCGTAAGCGGAGACGACGGCGCGGCCGTTGACGGACTCGACCAAGACCCGCCCGGTCGCGTCGCGTTGGAGACGAACCTGGGTATCTGCGTCCATCGCCTCGTACAAGTGTCCCGCGGCGTCGTAGGTGAACGTCGTCGTGGCGCCAGGGGTGCGGCGTTCGATGACGTCGCCGAGGACGTTGCGCACGAACGAGATGGTCTCGCCGACGCCGTTGGTGCGTTCCAGCAGTTGCCCGGCCGCGTCGTGCCGGTAGGCGACCTGGCGGCCGTTGAAGTCGGTCTCGCGCACGAGGTTTCCGGCTTCGTCGTAGTCGTAGCGCCAGACGAGGCCCTGCTCGTTGGTGACGCTGGTCAGCCGCAGTTCGGTGTCGTAGCCGAACTCCAGCCGAGCGCCGTCGGGCCGCACCTCCGCCGAAGGCAGGTCGAAATGGGTGACCTCGGTGTGGGTGGCCTGGCCCAGCGGGTCGACGTGAGTCCGGAGGTTGCCTTCTCCGTCGTAGATCCAGCGCTCCGTCGCACCGTCGGGCAGCGTGCGCCAGGCGGGTTTGCCGTCGACGGTCCAGCCGATCCGGGTGGCACCGCCGAGCGGATCGATCACTGCGGACGCCCGGCCGAAGCCGTCCCGCTCGTAGCGGGTCGTCGCGCCGGTCGCCTCGGTGACGGTGAGCGGTAGTCCTGCCTCGTCGGTCTCGAACCGGCGTACCCCGCCGAGGGCGTCGGTGATCGCCGTGAGGTGGCCCTGTTCGTCGTAGGTGTACGTGGTGATCGCGCCCAGCGGGTCGATGATCCGCGTGAGGTTGCCGCGCTCGTCGTACTCGCGGCGGGACACCGTGCCGTCCGGGGCGATCACCGTCGTCGGCAGCCGCAGGTCGTTGTACTCGAAGCGCGTCTGCGAGCCGTCGGGGCGGGTGGCGGCCAGCAGGTTGCCGGACTCGTCGTAGTCGTAGCGCACGGTGCGCCCGAGCGGGTCGGTCCGGGACAGCAGCCGGTCGAACTCGTCCCACTCGGAACGGACCTCAGCGCCCGCGGGGTTGACCTCGCGGATCGTCTGGCCGCGTTCGTTGAGGTGGTAGGCGGTCTGCTGCCCCAACGAGTTCGTCCACCGGGTCACGCCGTCCTCATAGGACATGGTGCCGCTGAAGAAGCCGCCGGAACCGTCGGCCTGCACGACGCGTCCTTCGTGGTCGTAGCCGTAGCGGTACCAGGCGCCGTTGCGGTCGGTCCAGCTCGTGATCCGGCCCGTGTTGTCGTAGGTGAACGTCAACGGCAGGCCGGAGGCGTTGGTGACCTCGGTGAGCCTGCGACCGGTGTAGCGGTAGTGCACCAGCGGGAGGTCTTCGCCGTCCGCCGCCTCCCGCAGGTGCAGCGCGGTGATCAGGCCGCCCTCGGAGTCGACCCGGATGCGGTAGCCGCCGCTGTGGCGGATCTCCAGGGGAGTTCCGGCCGCGTCGCGGTCGAAGTCGATGCGGTGCCCGTTGCGGTCGGTGATCGCCAGCAGCGGCAGCACCGCGCGCCCGAGGCCGACGCCGAAGTGCAGCGTGCGGCCCTGCTCGACGTCGGTGATCGTGAATCCGTCCGCCGTGCGGGTCAACGCGCGGCGCGGGCCGGTGCGCGGCTGGACCGGCGAGTCGTCCGCGGGCAGCGGGTAGAACAGCAGCGTTCCGTCGTCGGCGGCGAACGAGACCTCGCCGCCGTCGATCTCCAGCCGTTGGTCGGCGGTGGACGACCAGCTCGGGCCGAAGTGCCGTCCCACCCGGTACGACGACAGGTGCGTCCGGTTCAGCACCAGCGGCAGCACGCCCGCCAGCTCCGCGTCGGTCTGCGGCAGGACCATGTCTCCGCTGGCGACGTCGATCGGGTCACCGCAGGTGTTCTTGTCCTTGTCCGGCACGCGCTCGGCGTCGGCGCCGCGGTTGTTCCCCTGGATCGACGAGTCGTCCGGCGAACCGGTGCGGCCGGACGGCGACGTCCCGCTCGGCCCGCCAGGAGCATCGGTGCCCGACGGCTTGGTGCTGTCCGGCCCCGAACCACCGAGGTCCGGGCCGGTCTGCTGGCCGTTGCCGGACGGCGGCGCGCTGGTGCTGCCGGTGGACGCCGGGCCGGAACCGCCCGGACGTCCCGCCTGCGCCGACTGCTGGATGCTGGACTGCGCGCCGGAAACGCTGCTGCTCGCGTCGATGTTCCCGTGGCGCTGCGAAGGCCTGCCGCTGGGCGCGTCACCGCCGTCGTTGCCGCCGTGAGGTTTCCTCGCCACTTCCGCCGCCTTCGGGTCGTCCCAGTACGAGTTCCGATTCGATGTTCAGGTCGGGGTCCACAACGGCTCCCCCTGAGAATCCGTTGCGGCGCCACCGGTTCACGAGATCAGCGGTGAGCGGACCTCGCCGCCGCCGTCCCGGATTCCTCACCCGTCGACGAGCTTGGTGAGGTTGGTCAGGCTGTCGATCAGGTCGCCGATGTAGCCGGTGATCCGCCCGACCCACTTGACCACGGCGGACGCGATCTGCGCGGCCACGACCGGGATGGTCACCACGAAGATCGCCTCCGCGGCCCACACGATGACGCGCGCCACCAGGTCCGCGATCAGATCCCGCACCAGCTCACGGGTCATCTTCACCAGGCCGCCCGCGCCTTCGGTCGCGGCGGCCATCGCCGCCGAGGTCGCGCCCAAGCCCCCGATCGCGTCCACGTTCGCGCCCATCATGGTGCGGTACGCGTCGGCGGCCTGGCCTTCCCAGCCGGGCAGGTCCCGTTCCAGGTCCGCCTTCAAGTCCTCGGACATCGAAGCCAGTTCCGCGGCCATGTTCGTCCACGTGTTGGCGTGGGAGGTGACGACGTCGGGCATGCCGGTGAGCTCGTCGAGCATCTCCCGCAACGGCTCGAAGTGCTCCATCGCCCAGCCCAGACCGTTGGACAGCAAGGTGCCGAACGGGTCGAGCACGGCGGAGGCGACTTCCAGCCCGACGCCGACGCCGGACAGCACGCCGCTGACCCAGTCTTCGCTCTGGATCGCCGTGACCAGACCTTCGACGCTCTCGGCGGTACCGGCGCCGGTCCACGCCTTCTGCGTCGACTGGACCGGGGCGACCAGCGATTCCTCGCTCACAGGCCACCTCCGGCGGCCCGCAGGTTCTGGCCGTGCTCGTCCTCGCGGCGGTCGTAGTCGTCGGCGGTGGAGCGCAACGCGGACGCCGCCTGCGCCAAGTTCTCCTCGACGTAGGCGAGCAGTTCGTCCTGCTTGGTGTGCCGACCTTCCAAGATGCCGGCGATCCACGAGCACAGGACGCCGTAGGCCTGGTCGTCCTGCGCGATGTGCCCGCTGGCCGATTTCACCGCGCCGAACCGCTCCTGGATCGCCTCGACCTTGCTCGCGTGCGCCCGCAGCTTCTCGGCGTCGACGTTGAAACCGTCACCCATGGTCAGCTCCGGAAGTCCGAGGTCACGTCGTAGTCCTCGTCGTCATCGGGAGGACGCCGCGCGGGAGCCGCGGGCTCCTCCGGGGCCGGTCCGCTGCGCAGGCGGTCGCCGAGCCGCTGCGCGATCTCGCGGCCCGCGGCGGAATCGGCTCCGAGGGTGTCGGTGACGATCTCCTGGGAGCGGTCCGCGGCCTGGTTGCGCGCTTGGCCCAGCGCCGTCATCACGGCCTGGGCGACGACGGCCGGGGCCTTGCGCTTGATCTCGTCGGTCAAGCGCAGGTCCACGAGCGAACCGGTGGAGTCGACCGTCACCTCCGCCAACCCCTGCGGATCCGAGGCGCTGACCCGGACCTCGTTGATCCGCTCGCTCATGGCCTGGGTGTTGGCGGCCACCTGCTCGGCCCGCTCCCGCCACGCGGCCAGCCGCTCACGAGCGGCATCGGGATCCAGGACGTCGCCGTTCACGCGGCGTCCCGATCAACCACACGTGCTTCGCTCGACACGGTCACTCCCCAGGAACGCTTGCGCAGACAGCTCGATCGCCAGCGTCCCACCCGCCGCCCGCGCGGGGAGCGAAAAGCCCGGCGATCACTCGATCAGCCTAGCGCCGCCGGTGATCCGGATGCGGTCGAGCGGGGCCGCCGCGGGCGAACCCGCGGCGGCGGGCACGTCACCGCTTCAGCGACGCGCGCACCAGTTCCAAGGGGTGGTGGGCCGCACGGGGTGTGCCGTGGGCGATCTGCTGGCGGCAGGACACGCCGGTGGCGGCGATGATCGTCGTGGCCGGTTCCGCGCGCACCGCCGGGAAGAGGCGGTCCGAGCCGACGGTCATCGACATCTCGTAGTGCTCGGCCTCGAAGCCGAACGAACCGGCCATGCCGCAGCACCCGGCGTCGACCTCTTCCACCGCCGCCTCCGGGATGCGCCGCAGCAGGCCGACCGTCGCGGCCGTGCCCACCTCCGCCTTCTGGTGGCAGTGCCCGTGGAACAGCACGCGCCGCCGCGCCGGCCAGGTGTCCTCGGACAGCTCCAGGTCGCCCGCGTCGATCGCCTCGGACAACACCTCCTCGATCTGGCGCACCCGGCCCGCGACGTCGCGGGCCGCCGGGTCGTCCGGCAGCAGCGACAAGGTCTCGTCGCGCAAGGTGAGCACGCAGGACGGCTCGCACCCGACGATCGGAGCGTCGGACCCGGCCAGCCGCGACACCAGATCGCGCGCCTTGGCCTTCGCGTCGTCGACCAGGCCCTTCGACAGGCTGGAACGCCCGCAGCAGCCCTCGTCGACCAGCCGCACCTCGTAGCCCGCGCGTTCCAGCAGCTCCACCGCCGCCCGTCCGATCGCCGGTTCGGTGTAGGTGGTGAACGAGTCCGCGAGGAACAGGATCGGCCCGCGCGGCGCCCGCTGCCGGAGGTGGCGCCCGCGGAACCACGAACCGAGGTGGCGGCGTTCGAAGCGCGGCAGCGGCCGGTGCTCGGTGATGCCCAGCGCACGCCGCATCAGCTTGCGCAGCAGCGGAATCCGTCCCGGCAGGTTCGACAGCGGAGCCGTGGCCGCCCCGAGCCGGTTCAGCGAGCGGATCGACCCGAACACCCGCGAACGCAGCGGCACCCCGTGCTCGTCGTGGTGGTGCGACAAGGTCTCGCTCTTGAGCTTGGCCATGTCCACGCCCAGCGGGCATTCGCTCTTGCACGCCTTGCACATCAAGCAGAGGTCCAGCACCTCGTGCAGCCGCTCGTCGCCGAGCGCGCGCTTCGGGTCCGGTTCGGACAGCGCCTTCACCAGCGCGTTCGCTCGCCCGCGAGTGGCGTCCTGCTCCTTGTTCGTCGCCATGTACGACGGGCACATCACGCCGCTCTGGCTCTTGCGGCACAACCCGATGTTCATGCACCGGTCGGCCGCTCCACGCATGCCGCCGACGACGTCGAAGGACAACCGGGTGCGGAACGGCCCCGGCACGGGGTGCTCGGCGTCGCGCAGGTGTTCGGTCATGGGCGGGGCTTCGACGATCTTGCCGGGGTTGAGGGTGCCCGCCGGGTCGAACAGGCGCTTCACCCGGCACATCGCCGCGTAGAGCTCCGCGCCGAACAGCTCCCGGTTGAACTCGCTGCGCGCCAGGCCGTCGCCGTGCTCGCTGGAGTTCACCCCGCCGTACTCGGTGACCAGCGACTTCACCTCCTCGGCGACGGCCCGCATCTTCTCCACCTCGCCGGGCCGCGCCAGGTCCACGAACGGCCGGATGTGCAGGCAGCCGACCGAGCAGTGCCCGTAGAAGCCGGCCTTCATGTCGTGGCGGTCGAGGATCTTCGCGAACTTCGCCGTGTACTCCGGGAGGTGCTTCGGGTCGACGGCGGTGTCCTCGACGAACGCCAGCGGCCGGCGCGTTCCCTCGCCCGCCGCCATCAGCAGGCCCAGGCTGGACTTGCGGACCTTCAGCAACGCCGACTGCTGCTGCGGCGTCACGGCCTCCAGCGCGTGGTAGCCGTGCCCGTGCTTGCGCCACAGCGCGGTGAGCCGCCGCAGCCGCGCCACCAGCTCGTCCTCGTCGTCGCCGGTGAAGCTGACGAACAGCAGCGCGTCCGGATCGCCTTCGAGGATGGTGCCGAGCGAGGCGTACTCGAGGCGCTGCCGCGACAGGTCCAGGATGGTGCGGTCCATCAGCTCGACGCCGGACGGGTCGCAGGACAGCGCGTCGTCGGTGGCGGCGATGGCGGCCTGCGTGGACGTGAAGTGGCCGACGGCGATCACCGTGGTGCGCGGTTTCGGCACCAGGTCCACCAGCGCCCCGGTGGCCACGACGAGCGTGCCCTCCGAGCCCACCACGAACTCGGCGAGGTCGAACGGCGTCGGCTCGGCCAGCCGGTCCAGGCGGTAACCGCCCGCCCGGCGCCAGAACTCGGGAAAACCGCGGGAGATCGCGTCCCGGTCCTCGGTGACGATCCGCGGGAGTTCCCGGTAGAGCCGCGCTTCCAGCGTCGACCCGGCCGCCCGCCGCTGCCGCTCGTCGTCGTCGACCGGTCCGAACCGGGCCGTGGACGCGTCCGAGAGCACCACGTCCAGCTCCCGGACGTGATCGATCGTCATGCCGTGGCGGACCGAGCCGCTGCCCGCCGAGTTGTTGCCGATCATGCCGCCGAGCGTGGCGCGATTGCTCGTGGAGGTGTCCGGGCCGAACATCAGCCCGTGCGCAGCGGCGGCGCGGTTGAGCTGGTCCTGCACCACGCCCGGCTGCACTCGCGCGGTTCGCGCCTCCGGGTCCAGTTCCACGATCCGGTGCAGGTGGCGGGACATGTCGAGCACGATTCCGGGGCCGACGGTCTGGCCCGCCAGGCTGGTCCCGGCGCCGCGCGGCACCACTGGCACGCCGTGCTCGGCAGCCGCGGCCACCGCCGCCGCGACGTCGTCGGCGTCGCGCGGGAACACCACGCCCAGCGGGGTGATCGCGTACATGCTGGCGTCGCGGGAGAACAGGTGCCGGGTGTAGTCGTCGAACTCGACCTCACCGGCCACGTCCGCCTTCAGCCGCCGTTCCAGGTCGCTCATCACGCCTCCTCCAGCACCCGCAGCGCGGCGGTGATGCCGCCCTGGTCGATCGGCACGCCCGCCAGTTCCAAGCCCATCTGCACCCCCGCGAGCGTTCCGGCCAGCGACACGTCGTTGAAATCTCCCAGGTGGCCGATGCGGAACACGGTGCCCGCGACCTTGCCCAGGCCCGCGCCCAGCGACATGTTGAACCGGTTCAGCACCAGCCCGCGGAACGCGTCGGCGTCGTGGCCCGGGGGCAGCAAGACTGCGGTCAGCGCGGGCGAATGTTCCCGCTCGTCCAGGCACAACGTCTCCAGGCCCCAGCCGCGCACGGCCGCGCGCGTCGCGGCGGCGTGGCGCCGGTGCCGCCCGAACACCTCCGGCAGGCCTTCCTCGTCCAGCATGCGCAGGGCTTCGAGCAGCCCGTAGAGCAGGTTCGTCGCCGGAGTGCTGTGGAAGAACCCGCGCTCGTTCGCCGCCAGGATCGGCTCCCAGTCCCAGTAGGACCGCGGCAGCGTCGCGGATTCCCGCGCGCGCAACGCCTTCTCGCTGACCGCGTTGAAGCCGAGGCCGGGCGGCAGCATCAAGCCCTTCTGCGAGCAGGAGATCGTCACGTCGACGCCCCACTCGTCGTGGCGGAAGTCCACCGAGCCCAGCGAGGAGATCGTGTCCACCAGCAGCAGCGCCGGGTGCGCCGCGTCGTCGATCGCCCGCCGCACCTCGTCGATGCGGCTGGTCACCGCCGTCGAGGTCTCGTTGTGCACGGCGCACACGGCCTTGATCTCGTGGCCCGCGTCGTCGGCCAGCCGCTGCCGGACCACCTCCGGATCGACGCCGCGCCGCCAGTCCCCCGGCACGAAGTCCACCCGCAGCCCCAGCTTCTCCGCCATCTCCCGCCACAGGGTCGCGAAGTGGCCGGTTTCGAAGGCGAGCACGCGGTCGCCGGGGCTCAGCGTGTTCACCAGCGCCGCCTCCCACGCCCCGGTCCCCGAGGACGGGTAGATCAGCACCGGTCCGCTGGTGCCGAACACCGGCCGCACCGCGGTCAGCACCTCGCGGGTGAGCGCCGCGAACTCCGGTCCGCGGTGGTCGATGGTGGGGGCGGACATCGCGCGGAGAACGCGGTCGGGAACGTTCGTGGGGCCGGGAATTTGCAGGAAGTGCCGGCCGATCGGCTGCGCCATCGGAATCTCTCCTGGTCTATTCAGAACTCTTGACCGTCAATTGTGTCCGGGGTCATACTTCCCCGGCGGCGAGACGTTGATCTCGCATCACGGAATTTGATTCCGCTCCCTCCCCGAGCCGACGACCGCCTCGAATCGAGGAGTCACATGTCCGTACAGATCTGGTCCATCATCGGTCTTGTCCTCATATTTCTCATCGCCACGTTGCGCTCGGTGAACATGGGAGCCGTGGCATTTCTCGGAACATTTCTGGTGGGCACATTCCTGGTCCACGACAGCGCCGACGATCTGTTCGCCGGTTTTCCCGGAGATCTCTTCGCGGTGCTCGTCGGCGTCACCCTGCTGTTCGCCATCGCCAAGAGCAACGGAACCGTGGACTGGCTCATCCACGCCGGAGTCCGCGCGGTGCGCGGTCGAATCGCCCTCGTACCATGGGTGATGTTCCTGGTCACGAGCTTGTTGACCATGGTCGGAGCGGTGGTTCCCGGCGCCGTGGCGATCACGGCCCCGATCGGGCTGAGCTTCGCGGCCCGCTACCGGATCAATCCGATGCTGATGGGGCTGCTCATCATCAACGGCGCCACCGCGGGCGGTTTCTCGCCGATCAGCATTTTCGGCAGCATCACCAACGGCGTCGTCGAGCGCAGCGGACTTCCCGGAAACCCGTTGCTGCTCTGGGGCAGCCAATTCGCGTTCAACCTGGCACTCAGCGTGGTCGTCTTCTTCCTCTTCGGCGGGCGAGAACTGCTGCGCCGTAAAGTGGAAACCGAATCCGAGCCGACCGCCCGAATCGAGGAAGAACCGACCGGTGGTGCCGGGACCACCACGGTCACCTCGACCGGAACCGCCACTCTCAGCGAAGTCACCTCGCTCAACTCGCAGCGGGCGCTGACGCTGACCGGGTTGATCGTGCTCGCGATCGGTGCGCTCGCGCTGGAATTCGACGTCGGGCTGCTGTCGCTGAGCATCGCCACCGTGCTGTGCGTGATCTTCCCGCGGACCACCACGGCGTGCGTGGGCCAAGTGGCCTGGCCGACGGTGCTGCTGATCTGCGGGGTGGTGACGTACGTGAGCATGATGGAACGCGTCGGCACCATCGAATTCCTCGGCGACGGCGTGGCGGGCATCGGTGTTCCGCTGCTGGCGGCGTTCGTGATCTGCCTGATCGGCGCGGCGGTGTCCGCGTTCGCCTCCACCACCGGCATCCTCGGCGCGCTCATCCCGCTGGCGGTCCCGTTCCTGCTCACCGGTCAGGTCGGCACCATGGGCATGATCATCGCGCTGACCGTGGCGTCGTCCGTGGTGGACTCCTCGCCGTTCTCCACCAGCGGGGCCCTGGTCGTCGCGAGCTCTCCGCCGGAACTGCGCGACGGCGTGTTCCGGAAGCTGATGATCTGGGGCATGAGCATGATCGCCGTCGGCCCCGTGGTGGCCTGCGCGCTGTTCGTGCTGCCCGGCTGGCTGTGATCCGATGGCCCGCCGAGCAGCGGCTCGGCGGGCCGAACCGGATAAACTGCTGACATGAGCGAAGGAATGCGCACCGTGCTCTCCGCTTTCCGGGTGCTCGAAGAGGTCGCGCACGCCCAGCCCGCCGGAGTCGGCGAACTCGCCCGCAGGCTGCGGATGCCGAAGAGCACCGTGCAGCGCGCGCTCCGGACGCTGTGGACGGCGGGCTGGATCTGCCCGGACGGCGCCGACGTGACCCGCTGGGTGCTCACGACCCGCGCGTTCCAGGTGGGCCAGCACGCCGTGGCCGACCTCGGTGTGCGGGACGCGGCCACCGCGGTCATGCACGAGCTGCGCCGGGAGACTGGCGAGACCTCGCACCTGATGGTGCGCGAAGGCGATCACGCCGTGCTCATCGAACGGATCGAGACCGAGCACCCCATCCGGGCAGTGCTGCCGCTGGGCAGCACCGTGCCGCTGCACGGCTCGTCCAACGGCAAGGCGATGCTCGCCGGCATGCCGCGCGAGTCGGCGCGACGGATCGTCGGCGAGGACCTGGCGCGCTACACCGACAACACCATCGTCGACTGGGCGGAGTTCTCCGCCGAACTCGACCGCGTGGCCGAGCTCGGGTACGCGGCGAACTTCGCCGAATGGCGCGCGGACATCGCGGCGGTGGCTGCGGCCGTCTTCGACGACGCCGGGGAACCGATCGCGGGCCTGTCGATCTCCGCCCCCGCCGACCGGATCACACCGGACCTGCGGGAGCGCTACGGCGCGCTGGTCGTCGAGGCCGCGGCCAGGGTCAGCGCGACCCTGGGACATCGCCCGGCGGTGGATCCCCGTTGAACCACCCACCGGTCATCACCGGCCACGCCACTGCGGGCGGCGCTTCTCGGTGAACGCGCGCACCCCTTCGCGGAAGTCTTCGCTGCCGTAGCAGGATTCGACGAGGTCGTCACCGGAGGGCAGCGCGTGCTCCCGCAGCCTGCGGATCGCCTCCTTGCTCGCCCGCATCGTCAGCGGTGCCTGGTCGGCGAGCTGCGCGCACAGCTCCGCGACCCGTCCGTCCAATTCGGACTCCGACAGCACTTCGGAGGCCAGGCCGGCGCGTTCGGCCTGCTCCGCGCCGATGAATCCGGCCGTGCAGATCAAGTGCATCGCGCGCCCGGCCCCGATCAGGCTCACCAGGCGCGCGTAGTTGCGCATCGACAGGCAGTTGCCGACGGTCCGGGCGATGGGCAGCCCGAACTTCGCGCTCTGCGAGCAGATCCGGAGGTCGCACGCCGCGGCGAGGGTGAGCCCGCCGCCGGTCGCGTAGCCGCCGATCACCGCGATCGTCGGCACCGGGATCCGCTCCACCGCGTCCACCACGGCGTCGATGCGGCGCTCGTACTCGTGCCCGTCCGCGCCGGTGCTGAAATCGCGGAACTGGGCGATGTCGGTGCCCGCGACGAAGGCCTTGCCGCCCGCCCCGCGCAGCACCACGACCCGCACCCGCGGATCGGCGGCGACGCGCTCGCAGAACTCCGCCAGCCCGTCGTACATCTCCCAGGTCATGGCGTTGCGCGCCTCAGGCCGGTCGAAGGTGGCGGTGGCGACGGTTCCGGTGAACTCGGTGCGCAGCTGCCCGGTCATTCCACGGCTCCTTCGGCTCGCAGCGCCCGGATCTCCTCGTCGGAGCGCCCGGTGGCGCGCAGCAGTTCGTCGGTGTGCTCCCCCAGCCCCGGCGCGACCCGGCGGACTCCGGCGGGAGTACCGCTGAGCTTCACCGGCACGCCCAGGGATCGGACGGTGCCTTCGGTCGGATGCTCGAGTTCCAGGACCATCTCGCGGGCGAGGGTGTGCGGATCGGCGCAGGACTGCGCGTAGTCGCGGATCGGCCCGGCCGGGACGCCCGCTTCCAGGAGCAGCTCCGCCCACTCGTCGGTGTCGCGGGTGCGCAGCGTCCGGGCGAGTTCGCCCGCCAGCTCCACGCGGTGGCGCACCCGATCGGTGTTCGTGGCGAACCGCTCGTCGGCCGGGAGTTCCGGCCGCTCCAGCACGGTGCACAGCCGCTGCCACAGGCGTTCGTTGTTCGCACCGATCGTGAGGTGGCCGTCGCGGGTGGGCAGCGCCTCGTACGGCGCGTTCACCCGGTGCGCCGAGCCCAGCCTTCCCGGCGCCTCGCCGGTCGCCCACAGCTCGGAGGTCTCCCAGATCGACAGCGCCAGCGCGGCGTCGTAGAGCGAGGTGTCCACGGCCTGGCCCCGGCCGGTGACCACGCGGGACAGGCAGGCGCTGAGGATGCCGACCGCGCAGAACAAGCCAGCGGAGAGGTCCGCGACGGGCACGCCGGACTTGGTGGGCGGACCGCCGGCGTCCCCGGTCACGCTCATGATCCCCGACATCGCCTGGGCGATCAGGTCGTAACCGGCGCGCTGCGCGTACGGCCCGGTCTGGCCGAACCCGGAGATGGAGGCGTAGACGATCCGCTCGTTGCGGTCGCGCAGCGTCGGGTAGTCCACGCCGAGCCGGGCCGCCACGCCCGGCCGGAAGCTCTCCACCACGACGTCGGCCTCGTCCACCAGGCGGTAGAAGGCCTCCCGCCCGGCCTCGGACATGAGGTCCAGCGCGATGCCGCGCTTGTTCCGGTTCACCGCGAGGAAGGCCGCGCTCTCGCCGTTGGGCAGCCGGTGTCCGGTCGCCTGGCGGGTCGCGTCGCCCCGGCCGACCGGTTCGACTTTGATCACGTCGGCGCCGAGGTCGCCGAGCAGTTGGCAGCAGTAGGGCCCGGCCATGACCTGGGTCAGGTCGAGCACGGTCAGGTTCTCCAGCGCGAACGTCATCGTTGCCCGCCGATCCGTGCCGTCATGCGGCACAGCCTGTTTGTGACGGCATAACCGTACGAGCACACCGAAGACGAGGTCAACCGCCGCGAGCCGGCCCGAGGACGCGCGTGAAGCCACGTGACGCGCCTCACGCGTCGACTTCCGGGGTGCTTGAGATACACCGGTCGAACGCGACGATGCACCGGACGGGAGATGGTCCGAGCAGTGGCAACGCGAGGCGGCTGGAAGCCTCGATCAGCCTTCACGACGTTTCCCGGACATGATCACGCCGCGTTGTCGCAGGAGTTCCCCGGATGAACCACATCATCATGGCGCTCACGGTCGAAGCCATCGGGCTGTTCTCGATCGCAGGAGCCATCACCGCCTGGACCCGCTCGGTCCTGCGCGCCACCGCCCGCTGAGTCCACTCGCGGGGAACGGTTCGAGTACCGCCCTCGCTCGAACAAGAGGGCGCACCGCCATCGAGGGGTGTCGAGGCCCTCGGTCGTTCCCGGTCGGGCTACCTCTGGGCGGCGATCAGTTGCTCGGCCTCCTCGTGGTCCACGGCGGCCGGCGGGGAACCGGGCAGGCGCTTGCCCGCGGTCTCCTTCGCGAAGTACACCGCGATCGCGCCGATCACCCCGGCACCCATCAAGTAGTAGGCGGGGATGTCGATGTTGCCGGTCACCGCGATCAGGCTCGCCACCACCGTCGCCGTCGTGCCGCCGAACAGCGACACGGCGATGTTGAACGCGATCGACAGCCCGCCGTAGCGGATGTCGGTCGGGAACAGCGCGGGCAGCACCGACGGGCACGTGGAGTTGAAGCACAGCAACATCAATCCCATCAGCAGCAGGCCGCCGAAGGTCGCCACCGTGCCGCCGATCTTCAGCAGCATGATCGCCGGGATGGACAGCACCACCAGCAGCACGCATCCCGTGTACAGCACCGGTTTGCGCCCGATCTTGTCGCTGAGCCGCCCCACGAACGTGATCAGCACCATCGACACCAGCAGCACGAAGATCTGCAGCACCTCGGAGACCACGCTGGGCGTGCCCGCGTGCCCGTGCTGCGGCAGCGTCTGGGTGAGGTAGGTCGGCATGTAGCTGGTGAGCATGTAGTTGGTGACGTTGAAGACCAGCACGATCCCGCCGCACACCAGCATCGCGGGCCAGTGGTTGATGAAGATCTTGCGGAACTCGCTCAGCGTCTGGTTGCCCTCGCGGCCCTCGGACTCCGCGGCGATCTTCGCGAACGCCGGGGTCTCCTCCAGCTTCATCCGCAGGTACAAGCCGATGCCGCCGATCGGGCCCGCGATCAGGAACGGGATGCGCCAGCCCCAGCTGAGCAGGGCGTCCTCCGAGAGCACGGCCTCCAGCACCGTCGCGAACGTGGCGCCGAGCGCGTAGCCGGTCAGCGTGCCGAACTCCAGGAAGCTGCACAGGAAACCGCGTCTGCGGTCCGGCGCGTACTCGGCGATGAACGCCATCGCCCCGCCGTACTCGCCACCGGTTGAGAAACCTTGCAGCAGCCTGGCCAGCAACAACAGCATCGGCGCCGCGACGCCGATGGCGTGGTAGTCGGGCAGGATGCCGATGATGAACGTGCTGATCGCCATCATGATCACGGTCAGCGACAGCACCTTCTGCCTGCCGATCCGGTCACCGAGCGGCCCGAAGAACAGCCCGCCGAACGGGCGCACCAGGAACGCCGCCGCGAAGGTACCCAGCGTCGCGATCGTGCCCATCGTCGGCGACAGGCCCGTGAAGAACACGCCCTCGATCTTGACGGCCAAGTAGGAGTAGACGCCGAAGTCGAACCACTCCGTGACGTTGCCGATGGCCGCCGCACCGACCGCGCGCCGAATCACGTTCGGTTCGGTGACCGTCACGTCCGATACAGAAAATTCGCCCGAATTCGCGTCGGACGAGCCATCCCCTGACAAGGCGAACACCCCTCTACCTGCTTCTCACCGCAGGCTCGAGCGCCCCCGAGCCCTCGCGGAGCAACTGATCTCCAGGTCCCGGACCGCCACCCTAGTTCCCCCTTCGATCGACTCGAAAACCACCACGCGAATTGGAAGCCGCCCCCCGGCCACCTAGTCCGGTTTGTTCTTTTCTCAGCTCGTACCGCATACCTCGGACATGAGATACAAGCACGACAAACCGGACCGCCCGCCTCGTCGCATTGCCGGAGATCTTCACTCCAACGAAGGAACAAGCGCACCGATGCCCCCGGGGGAATAATTTCTCGGAAATGCGGATAATTTGACGTTAATCACGTTGGTGAAGCATGAGTCGCCATCGTTGCAAATACAATCTGCACGAGATGCATCGGCTCTCAATCCGCACCTCGGCGGATCTCGAAGAATGAGCATTGCCGCGACCTGAAGAACGGTGCTAGAAAGAGGCGATCGGATTCCGGTCTCGGCCCGGCGCGTTCCGCGGCGACCGCGGCGCGCCGGGACTCACCACACGGGCAAGGGGAGCCCGCGATCAGGCGCCGGTGGACGCCAGGTGCCCGAGTTCGCGCACCGGCTCCCGCCGGGCACGCACGCACACTGGGGAGGTTCGAGGTGAACCGGTCGCTATCGTTCCACGTGCTCGGACCGCTGTCGGTGCAGGCCGGTGGACGCGGACTCGCGGTTCCCGGCGGCAGGCAGCGCGTGCTGCTCGCGGCCCTGCTCGTGAAGTTCAACCAGGTGGTGTCCGTGGAGGAACTGGTCGACCGGATCTGGGACGCGACCCCGCCGCACCGGCCGCGCCGCGCGCTGCACACCTGCCTGACCAGGCTCCGGCACGCGACCGAGAACCCGCTCGGACCGGAGTCCGAACTGATCCGCACCTCGCACGCCGGGTACATGATCGAGCTGCCGCCGGAGAACCTCGACCTCGCCCGGTTCACCGACCTGCTGAGCTCCGCGCGCGCAGCGGCCCGCGCGGGCGACCCGGTCCGGGAGTCCGAGGCCCTGCGCACCGCGCTGGGCCTGTGGCGCGGCCGGGCGCTGCCGGACGTCGCGTCGGACTCGCTGCACCGCGAGGTCGTTCCCCGGCTGAACGAGCAGTGGATGTGGGCGCTGGAACGCCGCGCGGCGCTGGGCCTCGCGATGGGGCGCCACCACGAACTCGTCGCGGAACTGCGCGCGCTGACCTTCGAGCACCCCTTCCACGAACCGTTCTGGCGGCACTTCATGCTCGCGCTGTACCGCTGCGGCCGTCGGGTGGAGGCGCTGATGGCCTACGGCGAACTGACGGTGCGGATCCGCGACGAGTTCGGCGTGGACCCGAGCGCGGAGGTGCGCGCGCTGCACCTGGCGATCCTGCGCGACGACGAGCGAGCGCTCGCCGCATGCCGGGTACCCGCACCGCGGACCGCGCAGTAGTGCTACGACACCGACTCCGCTTCCGCGCGCGGGTCCTCGTGCCGCTCGCGGCGACGGCGACGCCGCCAGAGCACGATGGCCAACGCCACGATCACGGCCGCGACCACCGGCACCGCGCCGAACATCCCGGACAGGCCCGTGTACGAGGCGCCGACGAGGTAGCCGACACCGCCTTCGCCGCACGCCCACAGCACCCCGGCCAGCGCGCTGTAGGGCGCCATCCGCCGGTACGGCATGCCGGACGCGCCCGCCAGGTGCGGTGCCGCGGACCGGACCAGCGGGACGAAGCGGCACGGGATGAGCGCGGGGCCGCCGTGGCGGCGGAACAGATCGCTCGCCCGGTCCCACGCACGGTGCGCGCGGCGGGCGACGCGGGTGGAGCGCAGCCGTGGCCCGAGCCGCAGGCCGGTGTAGAAGCCCAAGGCGTCGCCGCAGACCGCGCCGAGGGCGGCGAACACCACCACCAGCCACAGGTCGAGCGCACCGGAGTACGCGAGCGCTCCCGCGACCAGCAACGGCCCCAAGGTCGGTACGAACGGGCTGACCACGAGGATTCCTTCGACGAACACCAGGCCCGCGAGCAGTCCGTACGCGGTCAGCGGTGGCAGCTGCGCGAGCCACTCGGCCGGCGCGGGCATCAGGTCCGGTCCGCGTTCGGCGCGCGCAGGTGCCAGGCGTGCGCGGGCGGCAGGTTGCGCCAGACCGTCGCCCGGCCGAGCCCGTAGCGGTCGATGAACTCGCGCTCGACGGCCACGGCGCCGCGGTGCCGCCGCGCTTCGGCGCGACCGGCGAACGCGGATCGCGCCCGCTGGGTGCCGAGGTAGCCGAAGAAGGTCAAGTCCCCACCGGGCACCAGCAGGTCGACGTGCCGCTGCAGCATCGACCGCACCACGACCGGGTCGAAGTTCGTGAACGGCAGGCCGGAGACGACGACGTCGTAGCGGGATTCCAGCTCCGCGTCGAGGATCGACCGCTCGTGCAGCCGGATGCGGTCGGACGCCGCCGAGAGCGCGAAGTCGGTGCGCAGCGCCTCGGAGAGCATCCGCACGAAGCGGGGGTTGACCTCGACCACGTCGAGCCGGTCGGCGGGGCCGAGCCGCCGGGCCAGCTCTCGGGTCACGACACCGCTGCCCGCGCCGACTTCCAGCACTCGCGCCGGGTGCCGCTGCTCCGGTGGCGCGAGCGGTTCGGCGAGCCGGGCGGCCAGGTGAGCGCTGCTCGGCGCGAACGCGCCGGTCGTGCGGAAGCTTCGGAAGGCCTCGCGGGAGAAGCCCAGCCATCCGGCTCTGGTGTTCGGGGTCTGCGTCTGGTCCACGTTCGCCCACGGTAGGGCGCGGTGAACGACTCGGCATCGGTCGCTCGGACACGGTTACCGGTACGAAAGTAGGGGGTCGGCTGATTTCTATGCTCGACGGTCATGACCACGGACGCGGCGGGAGGTGTGCGGTGCGCGGGATCGAACGTCCGCTCCGGCCGTGGGCCGAGGCGGCGCTGCTGCTGGCGGTCGGCCTGCTGTCCGCGCAGGAGGGGTACGTGGTCGCGGGCGGCACCGTGCTCAGCCCGCAGGTCGGCGCGGCGGTGCTGACCACTGCCGCGCTCGCTTGGCGCACCAGGTACCCGGCCGTGCCCGCCGCGCTGGCGACGGCGCTCGCGGCGGCGCTGGGCGCGGTGCTGCCGCTGGTGGTGGTGCTGTTCTCGTTCGCCTCGCGCGGCAGGCTGGTGGCGGCGGCCTCGTGCGCGACGGCCGCCATGGTGGGGAACCTCCTGGTGCAGCCGCAGCAATCGCTGTGGAGCACCCGTTCGTACGGGCCGGTGCTGCTGCTGGTCTCGGTGGTGGCGCTGGGCATGTGGGCGAGCAGCCGCAGGCGGCTGCTGACGAGCATGACCGCGCAGGTCGAGCAGCTGCGGGTGGAGCGGGAGCTGCGGGCCGAGCACGCCCGGCTGGCCGAGCGGGTCCGCGTCGCGTCCGAACTGCACGACGCCCTGGCGCACTCGCTGAGCGTGCTGGCGTTGCACACCGGTGCGTTGCAACGGCATTCGGCGAACCTGCCCCCGCAGGTCGCCGATCGCATCGATCTGCTGCGGGCCACCTCCACGGACGCGTTGCGGGACCTGCGCGACGTGCTCGGCGGGCTGCGCGCCCCGGACACCGACGGGGCTCCGGGGCCGCGGCAGCTGCGGGAGCTGCCGGTGCTGCTGGACGAGGCGCGCGCGGCGGGCCAGCAGGTCGAGGCGGAGATCCGCGGCACGGCGACCGCGCTGCCGTTCAGCCACCGGCTGGCGATCTACCGCGTGGTGCAGGAGGCGTTGACCAACGCGCGCAAGCACGCTCCGGGTTCGAGCGTGCGGGTGCGGGTGGACCACGGACCACCGGAGTCCGCAGTGGACGTGGAGAACACCGCGGGCGAGCCCGGCTCGCACCAGGAACCGGGCGGGCACGGCCTGCTGGGCTTGGCCGAGCGCGTGGACGCGCTGCACGGGCGGCTGGAACACGGGCCGTCGGGCGCGGGCGGCTGGCGGCTGACCGCGCGCATCCCGGTCGGCGACCACACCCCGGAGGCGACATGATCCGCACGTTGATCGTCGACGACGACACGCTGGTACGCCTCGCGCTCGCCGACATCCTCGACGACGCCCCGGACATCGACGTCGTCGCCCAGGCCGGCGACGGGCTGGAAGCGGTCGAGCAGGCCACCGCCCGCCGGGTCGACGTCGTGCTGATGGACGTGCGGATGCCGCGCATGGACGGCATCCAGGCCACCGGGAGGCTTCGCGCGCTGCCCGATCCGCCGCAGGTCGTCACGTTGACGACGTTCGACCTCGACGAGTACGTCCACGGCGCGCTCGCCGCGGGCGCTGCCGGATTCCTGCTCAAGGACAGCGACCCCGCTGAGATCGTGCGCGCGGTGCGGGTCGTCGCGCGCGGGCAGGCGATGCTGCACCCGGCGGCGGCGCGCAGGCTCGTCGACCACTACCACCGCGACACCGGCCTGCAGGCCGCCGCGGCGCGCGCGAAGATCGACCGGCTCACCCCGCGGGAACGCGAGGTGCTGGCCGAGCTGGCCGCGGGCGGCGGCAACGCCGACATCGCGACCGCGCTGGGAATGCGGGAGAGCACCGTGAAGGCGCACGTGAGCCGCATCCTCGCCGCGCTCGAAGTCGGCAACCGCGTCCAGGCGGCCCTCTGCGCCTGGACCGCGGACGGCTGAGAGCCCGTCCTCGAACCTGTTCCGCGTGGCGGTGCGGGCCGCGGAACCTCAGCGGCCTTCACGCTGCGGGATCGATTTCTCGTGCACGCCCTCTGCGCAGGTGCGGCGCGGCGGTTCCGCGCACAGGACGGCGCCGCACCTCGTGCGGTGAAACAGGATTGAAGGCGGACTGCAACCGCTTTCTCCTAGCGTTGCCCCCACTGGCCTCCGACCAGAATGGGAACCGTCGATGAAGCACTCGGATGTTCCGACCATCTACCCGGAAGTCGACGCGATCCGGCAGATCCAGGAACTCGTCTTGTTCTGCTCCCTCCTCCCCCCTGACGGGAAACTGCGCGAGGTGCTGGAGCTCGCGCTCGCCCTGCACGAGGAGCCCATGTTGTCCCGGCTCACGCCGGTCACCGACCTGCATCCCTTCTCCACGAAGGAATGGATGGAGTCGCTGTGGATGCACGAAGACCTGCCCGCGAACGAGAAGGAGGTGGTCACCTGGCAGAACAAGGACGAGAACATGAGCCCGGCGCTCGTGGAATTGAAGAACGTCGAACAACAACTGGGCATCTCGCTCGTCGCCCGGTTGCGCGCTGAACCATCCGAATGATCGCAAGCATTCCGAGAAAGCCGATATTCAGGAGGAATTCATGTCCGACACCATTCTTCGGCAAGCCGTCATCGACGCCGAGTTCCGCACCGCTCTGATCGAGAACCCGGCCGCTTTCGGCGTCACCCCGGGCGACCTGCCCGACGCGGTCGAGCGCATCGACCAGGAGACGCTCGACTTCTGGACCGAGGGGGTCGCCGCCACCGAGATCTTCGCCTGCGCCTCCACGTGCAGCTCGGGCCCGTTCACCATCCTGTGCGACGGCTCGACCAAGTAGAGCACCGGCGCGGTGGGCCTCCGGGCTCACCGCGTTGCTCACCCGCCTCCGATCGCCGGACAGGAGTTCGATGCAGACCGACCGTGCACTCGATCTGGCGGCCCGCGCGGCCACGCTGAGCGAGCGGCTGCGCGTGGTCGCGGCGCTGCGCGCCTGCGGTCGTCCGCCGGACGAGCCGCTGTCCGACCCCGTCGAGCGGTGGCGCCTGGAACACCTGGCCGGGCGGCTCGCGGACAAGTTCGAGCAGGAAGCGCAGCACTGCTCGACCCCCCTGCGGCACGACCGCGAGCAGCTCATCGACGGGCTCACCACCTACCACCGCTTCGAATCGGCCCCGGACGATGCCGCGACCGCGGTGCTGGAACTGCTCGACGACCTGCACTCCGCCTGGCTGCCGACCTACCGGGCCGCCGTGCTCGGTTGGAATCCGGCGCTGTCCGACGCCCGCGCGACCTGGCGGCGGGTCGAGGTGTACTACGGCAGGCTCGCCACGGCCTGCGAACCGTTCCTCGTCGAACTCGGGCGGAGGCTGGCCGCGGCCCGCGCCGGGCTGCCGGACTCGATCGGCGACGGGCTGATCGACGACCTGCAACGCCACTTGCACGACCGGTTCGCCCTCGCGCTGGCGTGGACGGTGGAGGCCGAGGCGAACGTGCACCGGGCGCGGCACGGGCTCGACCGGGAGCAGTCGGGCGAGGCCGGATACCTCGCCTACCTCGACGCGACCTTCGGCGATGCGGCGTCGTACCACGCCTTCTTCCTGAAGTACCCGGTGCTGGGGCGCTGGCTCGCCCACCTCACGGACCTGCTGGCCGGCTACGGCGCCGAGCTGTTCGGCCGCCTGGCCGCCGACGCCGAACGGATCGGCGCGGAGTTCTTCGGCCGGGCCGTCACCGAATTCCGCTCGGTGCGCCTGGGCACCTCGGACTACCACGCGGGCGGGCGCAGCGTGGCGGTGGTGACGGTCGTCCTCGACGGCGGCGGGACCGGCACCTTCTACTGCAAGCCGCGCTGCCTGCGTTCCGAGGCGGGCCTGCAGGTCGTGCTGGACCGGCTGCGCGAGCGGGACGTCGTGGCGTTCACGACCAGGCCCGTGCTCGTCCGCGACGGGTACGGCTACGAGGCCGCGATCCCGTTGGGGCGCAACGAGGTGCGCGACGCGGAGGCCGCCGCGCAGGTGTACCGGGAGCTCGGCGGCTACCTGGCGCTGTTCTACGTGCTCGGCGGCAGCGACCTGCACTTCGAGAACATCATCGTCGCCGACGGCCACGCGTTCGTGTGCGACGGCGAGACGGTGTTCGGCGCTTCCCCGCCCGGTCGCGACGGCGCGGGCGGGACGATGCAGGACTCGGTGTTCCGCACCGGACTGCTGGAGTGGCCGCGCGCGGACGTCGACGGCCCGGCGCAGATGCGGCTGAGCGGCTACACCGGCGGCGAGAGCTACGAGATGCCGATGCCGGTGCCGCGGATCAGCGAGCAGCGCCTCAGCTTCGCCGCCACGGTGGAGAACGTCACGGGCGTGCAGGTCGAACTCAGCGGCGCCAACCGGGTCTTCCACGACGGGGAGCTGGTGAACCCGCACGACCACATCGAGTCCATCATGGACGGTTTCGACCGCGTGCACGAGTGGCTGGAGCACCACGCGGACGAGGCGATCGCCCTGCTGTCGCAGGCGTTCGAGGGCGCCCACGCCCGGTTCCTCAACTGGAGCACCCAGATCTACGCGCAGCTGCTGCTGACCGCGCAGCACCCCAAGAGCCTCGCGGAGCCGCTGGAAGTGGATCTGCTGCTGAACACGGTGCGCACCTTCCCCCGCACCTGGGACCAGGACGGCGTGCTCGCCGACCGGGAGACGGCGTCGATGTGGCGGCTGGACGTGCCCATCTTCACGGCACCGGTGCACGGTGCGGACCTCGTGCACGACCACGCCGACGCGGTGCCGTCCGCGCTGGCCCGCTCCCCGCTGGAGCACGCCGCGCGGCGCATCCGGCACCTGACGCCGCGCAACCGGGAGCAGCAGGCCCGCTACATCGCGGCGAGCGTGTCGACCGGCGAGATCAGCAGCCCGGCGTTCGTGGCGACCGCGCTGGACTACGCGACCCGGATCGGCGAGCGGCTGTGCGCGATGCTGCGCGACCCGTCCGCTCCCGCGCCGTGGACGTCGTTCCGGCGCAACGGGGCCGAGATGGAGGCCGTCGACATCGAAGGCGACCTGTACCAGGGCTCGGCGGGCGTGGCGCTGTTCCTCGCCTACCTCGACGACCTGGTTCCGCGCCCCGAATTCCGGCACGCCGCGCGACGCGCGCTGCGGCACGCGCTCGACTCCGGGCAGCGGCGTCCCGGCGCCTTCGCCGACGTCGGGGGGCGGCTCTACCTGCTCACCCACCTGCACCGGCTGTGGGGCGAACAGGAGCTGGCGGACCTGGCGGTGCGGCTGAGCGCGGACGTGCCCGAACTGGTCGACGCCGACGACCACCTCGACGTTCTGCACGGCGCCGCCGGGCTGATCCCGGTGCTCCTGGAGCTGCGCCCGGTGCTCGGCGAGAAGGCAGTCGACCTGGCGCACCACTGCGCCGCGCACGTGCTGCGCCACGCGCGCGAGCGCGACGACGTGCTGAGCTGGCCGTCGAACACCCCGGAGAACGTGCTGGACGACCTGACCGGCCTCGCCCACGGCGCCGGGGGCATCGGCTGGGCGCTGATCCTGCTCGGCACGCGCACCGGCCGCGAGGACTACGTCGCGGCGGGCCGGCGCGCGTTCGCCTACGAGGCGCGGCACTTCGACACCACCGAGCAGGACTGGTACGACCTGCGCACGAACACAGGGCAGGTCGCGAAGAACGGCCACCACTTCTCCAACGCCTGGTGCAACGGGGCAGCGGGCATCGGGCTGACCCGCATCGCGGCCTGGGCGCTGCTCGGCGGGGACGACGACGCGCTGCTGCGGGAGTCCCGCCACGCGCTGGCGGCGACCCTGCGCAACTTCTCCCGGCTCCGCAACCACACGTTGTGCCACGGCACGGCGGGCAACTCGGAACTGCTGGTCCGCTACGCGCTGCTGCGCAGCGAGCCCGCCTTCCAGCTGGAGGCGAACGTGCAGGTGCGGGAGATGTGGCGGTCGCTGGACGACGCCGAGCACGGGCTCGGCGAGCACAGCGCCGACTTCTTCCCCGGCCTGATGCTGGGCATCGCCGGTTACGGCATGCACTTCCTGCGCATCGCGCACCCGGATCGGATCCCGTCGGTGCTGCTGCTCGATCCGCCGCCGGACCGTCCCTGACGTCCCACCCGCATCGGCACGAAGGAGCCCGTCATGTCCGTCGAATCCTGCGTGGACTTCCTGCAGGCGACCCAGGACCGCCCCGAACTCGCCCAGCAGCTCAAGGCCGTCACAGGGATGAACGAGATCATCGCGCTCGGCGGCAGGCACGGGTTCGACTTCACCGTCCTGGAACTCGCCCGCGGTTCCGCCACGTTCGCGGCCACGGCCGCGCCCGCGCCGACCGCCGCACCACCCGCGGAAACGGCCTTCTACCACCACGAGTACGACTTGGCGGCGGTGCCGGAGCTGGCGGGCCTGATCGACGAGCTGCCCCGGCTGAAGGTGCGGCCTCCGGTGGACATGGGCGCGTTCCACTCCCGTTTCCGCGCCGAGGACCTGGAGTCCACGTCGCGGTCCCCCGCCGACCCGGACTTCCAGGACTGGCACCGGAAGATGATGGCGGCGCACTGGCGGGACCCGGCCGACGCGGACGCGCCACGACGGGACTTCCACTTGGTGAACCTCGACGAGCACGTCGAGCACCCCGGTTACGAGGACTACTTCGAGGCCAAGACGAACGCGATCCGCCTGCTGGAAGGGGTGTTCGGCGACGAGGTCCGGCTCTCCGGCGCCATGTGGTACCCGCCGCGCAGCTACCGGCTCTGGCACACCAACGAGGACCAGCCCGGCTGGCGGATGTACGTGGTGGACCTCGACGACGACTTCGCCGACGGCGGCGAGACCTCGTTCTTCCGCTACCAGAACCCGCGGACCGGCGAGCTCGTGACGCTGCGGGAACGCCGCCGGATCGTGCGGTTCTTCAAGGCCGAGCAGGACCCGGAGAAGCTGTTCTGGCACTGCATCGTCAACCCGACCGAACGCCACCGCTGGAGCTTCGGCTTCGTGGTCCCCGAGGACTGGCGAAGCCGCCTCGCCGGCCTCCGCGACGAGTGAGGAGCACCCGTGCGACGACTCCGGCGGGACGATGACCGCCACGCCCCCGCTGACGCGCCCGCCGTCCTGGTGCGCGACGTGCACAAGTCCTACCGGGGTGTGCACGCCGTGCGCGGGGTGGACATCACGGTGCGGCGCGGTGAGACGTTCGGCTTCCTCGGGCCGAACGGAGCGGGCAAGTCAACCATGATCGCGATGATGTGCACCTTGGCCCGGCCGGACTCCGGGCGCATCGAGATCGCCGGGTACGACGTGGTCCGCGACGGTCATCAAGTGCGCCGCAGGCTCGGCTTGGTCTTCCAGGAGTCGACGCTCGACACCGACCTGACCACCGCGGAGAACCTGAGCTTCCACGCCGACCTGTACGGGATGCCGCGGGCGGTCGTGGCCGAACGCGTGGAATCGATGCTGGACCTCGTCGGGCTGCGCGAGCGGCGGGGCGATCGGGTCGCGACGTTCTCCGGGGGGATGCGGCGGCGGTTGGAGATCGCCCGCGGGCTGCTGCACCGGCCCCGCGTCCTGTTCCTGGACGAGCCGACCGTCGGCCTGGATCCGCAGACCCGCGCGGAGATCTGGACCTACTTGCACCGGATCGCCGAGCAGGAGGCCACCACGGTCTTCCTCACCACGCACTACCTCGACGAGGCGGAGCAGTGCGACCGGATCGCGATCATCGACGAGGGCCGGATCGTCGCGCAGGGGACTCCGGCGGAGCTGAAGTCCGTCCTCGGCGCCGATCGCATCGCGCTGCGCACCGACGACGACGCCGCGGCGGTGCGGGTGCTGCGCGACCGCTTCGACCTGGACGCCACCGTGCTCGACGGCGGCGTGCAGGTGCAGGTCGCCGACGGTGCGCGGTTCGTGCCGGTGCTGTGCTCCGGCCTGAACGTGCCGATCTTCGAGGTGACCGTGACCCGCCCCAGCCTGGACGAGGTGTTCCTGCACTACACCGGCCGGGCGATCCGCGACGCCCCCGGCGTGCCCGCCCGATGACCGCCGCACGACCGGTTTCCGTCCACGGCCGCCTGAGGAGTTCACGTGACCCGCACCGCACCACCCCGCCGCACCCCCGCATCCCGTCCGTCCGAACAGGACACCGCTCCGCGCGGTCGCCTGGCGAACGAATGGCGGGCCGGGAGCATGGTGTGGCGCCGCGAAGTGCTGCACTTCCTGCGGGACCGCACGAGGGTGGCGGTGTCGCTGCTGCCGCCGTTCCTGTTCCTGTACGTGCTCGGCGTCGGGCTGTCCCGGTTGTTCGCCGACGCGGGCGGTGGCGCGCGGGCCGCGAGCGACTACATGCTGTTCCTGTTCCCCGGCGTGCTGGTGATGGCCGCGCAGGCACCCGCGATCTCCGTCGGCGCGTCGATCGTGTGGGACCGCCAGACCGGGTTCATGCGGGAGATGCTGGCCGCGCCGGTGTTCCGCGGCACGCTGCTGCTCGGCAAGTGCCTGGGCGGCGCCACGGTGGCGACCGCGCAGAGCGCCGTGGTGCTGCTCACCGCCGGCCTGGTCGGCGTGCCGTACCACCCCGCGCTGTTCGCGATGCTGGTCGTCCAGGTCTCGATCGCCGCGCTGTCGATGACCGTGCTCGCCGCCGCCGTGGCAGTGCTGATCAAGCGGGTGCAGACGTTCAACACGGTGCTCTCCGTGCTGATCACGCCGCTGGTCTTCCTGTCCGGCATGATGTTCCCGATCAGCGCGATGCCCGGCTGGATGGCCTCGCTGACCCTGGTGAACCCGCTGACCTACGCGGTGGACGCGATGCGCCACACCATCCTCGGGCAGCTCGGCGCGCCGCAGTCGAGGTTGATCTTCACGCCGGTCGAGTGGGGAGGCTGGCCGGTGCCGCCGCTCGTGGAGATGGCCGTGGTGCTGGTGTTCTCGGCGGTGGCGCTGGTCGTGATCGGCCGTCGCTTCGCCCGAACCGGTTGACGCACGACCCGCTCGTCCGGTTCAGCGGCCGACGACTTCAGGGGAACGGCGGTGCCGTGCGCAGCGAGGAGGAAGGCGCCATCGCGTGGAAGACGTGCTGGGGCCGGCCGTCTACGCCGGGTCCCTCGTGATCGCGGGCGCCGCGGTGCACTTCGTCCAGCGCCGGACCACGAGCGGGCGGCTGCGCGGCGGTCGAGGCCGTAGCGGGCGGCAGTCCCTGGTCCACGGCCTGGTCGGCGTCGCAGAGGGTGGTGATCGTGCGCGGGTGGTGCGGGAAAGTCCTCGGACGCGACCTGGCTGGCAGGTCATCGAGCCGCGGGGCCTCCGATGCCGACCGCGGCGCGCACCGGGCAGGTCGCCGGTGCGGGCACCGCGGTGCTCGCGATCCTCCGGGCGCTGCACGAGATCGACCCGATGATCGCGCTGGTGTTGCCGCACGTCGGCCTGGCCCTGCTGCTGGCGTTCGCGGTGCACGGCACGGCGCTGGCCGACCGAGCTGTCGCTGCGCCACGTGTTCTGGCTCGTCCTCGGCACCGCCTACCTCGCCTACCGCACCGAGCTGTTCCGCCTCCCAACCCCGGAAACCCACGACGCAACAGAACCCGAACCGGCCACCACCGCCCGGTGAGCGATCAACCCGGACGGCACGTCGGAGATCCACCTCCGCCGTCCGACTCCCTTGTTTCGTCCACTTAGGACTCCACGTGGAGCGGCCCTCCCCCTGTCCCTCGCCGGCGGCGGAGCGCTGAGCAGTGACCACCAGAGCAAGACGACCACCGGTGGGTCCTCAGCGGCTTCCTCGCGAGGAAGCCGCTGAGGTTCCGCCACCCGGCCCGCTGCGCAGACCTCCCAGGAACCCTCACCCCACGGAGTTGAGCTTTTCGATTCGGATGCGGACCAGCAGGCGGTCCTCCTCGCGTTCGCCGCCGAACCACGGGTACGGCATGCCCAGGTAGCGGTGCGAGAGCTCGTGGATGTGCTCCACGGCGCCGTCGTGGCGGATGTCCACGGCCCGGCCCCGCAGCGCGTAGTAGCGGGCGGAGCTCTCCGGGTCGGTGACGTTCACGGCGACCCGCGGGTCGCGGCGGAGGTTGCGCACCTTCTGCGCGCCTTCCACCGTGTTGATCAGGACGTGGTCGCCGTCGGTGTCGCACCAGGTCTGGGTGAGCTGCGGCGCGCCGTCGGGCATCGCGGTGGCGACGAAGCACGGGCTCGGCTTGCAGAGCAGGTCCAGCAGGCCTTCGGGCAGTTCCATTGCGCCGCCTCCTCGCGGGTGGATTCGATTCAGCGGTGATCGTCGCACGTGCGGCGGGGCCGAGTGCGCGATCATGCGGGGATGTCGCTCGATCAGTCCGAACTCGACCTGGTCTGGTACGCGAGTTACGGCTCGAACATGCACGCCGACCGGCTCCGCTGCTACCTCGAAGGCGGCACTCCGCCCGGCGGGCGGCGCGCCTGCCCCGGCTGCCGCGATCCTCGTCCGCCACGGCGCACCGCGGGCCACCGCGTCGCGGGTGGCGTGTACTTCGCGACGGAGTCGCTGGCGTGGGGCGGCGGCCGGGCTTTCCTCGATCCGGAACTGGAGGGCTCGGCCGCCTTGCGCGCGTACCTGGTGACGCCCGGCCAGTTCGCCGACGTCGTGGCCCAGGAGATGTACCGGGAGCCGGGCACCGACCTCGACCTGCGCGAGGTCCGGCGCACCGGCCGTGACGTGCTCGGACCGGGTCGCTACGAGACCTTGCTGCACGTGGGCGACCTCGATGGACATCCGGTGCTGACGTTCACCGCGTCCTGGTCGAGCGCGGACGTGCCGCTGGTGGCGCCGTCGGCCGCGTACCTGCGGATGCTGCTCGGCGGCTTGCGCGCGGGCCAGGGCTGGGACCTCGGCACGGCGGCCCGCTACCTCGCGGCCCTGCCCGGAGCGCGGGGGCGGTGGGGCGCGGCGGAGATCTCCGCGCTCGCGACGTGAGGCGGCCTCCGATCAGGTGTTGCCGAGGACCGCGTCGATCTCCGCGCCGGAGAGGACTCCGGCCTGGTCGGGCAAGGTGCCGTGCTCGGCGATCTGCCGAGCCGAGTGCACGACCGCGCTCAGCGCGGCGCGGGACAGGGTGGAGCCGAGGCTCACCCGGCGCACGCCCAGCTCGGCGAGCCCGGGGACCGACAGTTCGCGGGCCGCACCGACCGCGAGCACGTTCACCGGCTTGGTCACCGCGGCGCACACCGCGCGGATCGCCGCGGCGTCCGGCAACGCCGGGGCGTAGAGCACATCGGCACCGGCCTGTTCGAAGGCGCGCAACCGGCGGATCGTGTCGTCCAGGTCGGCCCGGCCGTGCAGGAAGTTCTCGGCGCGGGCGGTGAGGGTGAACGGGAACGGCAACTCGCGCGCCGCTTCGGAGGCCGCCGCGATCCGCTGCACCGCGTGGTCGAACCCGTAGATCGGGTCGTCGTCGCGCCCGGTCGCGTCTTCGATGGAACCGCCCACCGCACCGGCCAGCGCCACGGCGCGCACCGCGTCGGCGGCGTCTTCCGGGGCATCGCCGAAGCCGTTCTCCAGGTCGGCCGACACGGGCAGCTCCGTCGCCGCCACCACTTCCCGCACGTTGTGCAGGGTCTCGTCCCGGTCGACCCGGCGAGCACCGTCGCGACGTCCCAGCCGGTGCGCGAGCCCCCCGCTGGTCGTGGCCAACGCCCTGAACCCCAGCCCGGCCAGCAACCGCGCGGTACCCGCGTCCCACGGATTCGGGACCACGAACGCCCCCGGCCCCTCGTGCAACTCCGCGAACGCGCTTCCACGACGCTGCCGCTCGACTGAGGTGATCTCCATGAACGCCCTTCCCACTCCGCACGACGGACCCAGCCCATCATCCCCCACCCCACCGACACCGACCCCGCGCAACGAGCAACACCGCCCACTTCGCGGCGAAGCCGTCCAGTAGGCGGCGAAGCTCGCCTGCCTTGCGGCCGAAGGCCGTGCCTGACGGCGAAGCCGTGCCTGGATGCGCGCCAGCGCATAGCCCACGTCACAAAGCCGACCACCCGCGGGTTCTCAGCGGC
>NZ_JAPFGB010000044.1 GCF_026241095.1 Saccharopolyspora sp. NFXS83
CCCCTGACCGCCCGAGCTACCCCGCGCGGCCCCGCCGCTCCCGACCGGAGCGGCGGGGCCGGTGCACAGCTGCTGGAATCGGGCCGGGTTCCGTTCGAGCAACGCTCCAGTCACCGCCGCGTCCGGCTGGCCGACGTACTGGAGTACGAGCGAGGTTCCCGGCAAGCGCAGCAGACGATCCTGGATGAGATGACCAGGAAGTCCGTGGAGGACGGCAGTGCCGACGACGACATCGGGTTCATGCGCACTCGGTGATCGTGACCTTCCCCGCATTCCTCGACGCTTGCGCGCTCATCCCGATCAACGTCACGGACGTCCTGCTTCGGCTGGCGGATTTCCTGCCTCGCGACTTGCGTGCGCACGGCGTCGTGGCGGCGCACCCGGACGCGTTTCTGCTGGACCTGCTCGATGACCGGCCGGTCCTGGTGGCGCTGTGCCTGCACGAGACCGTGAGCGCGAGGAAGAGGCCTCCGGAGACCGCCGACTCGTTCTTGATCCAGCTCGCCGAGGTCGTACCGGGATTCGCGGAAGGGGCGCAGCGATTGCCGTTGCCTCGACATCCGTAGGGACGTCGACGGCCAGCGCGGTCACGCGCGGCGTTCGAACGGGGCGTGGCCGACGAGGTCTCCTGCTCGGTTGATGACCAGGATCTCCACGTCGATCGGGGCCCCCTGGAGCGTGGTCAGGGAGAAGTCGCGGGCCCGGGTGGCGATGAGGTCACCGAGCGGGATGCCCGCCTCCTGGCACAGGGTCAGCGCCTCCAGGGCCGTGTTGGCGTTGCGGATGCGGTGCGCGAACTCCGCGGAGCCGCCCGCGTCGCCGACGATGTTCGCCAGCAGGGCGAAGTTCACCTGGGAGCGCTTCGAGTGCAGGTCCAAGTGGCCGTCGGCGAGCTTGGCGAGCTTGCCGATGCCGCCCGCGATCGTCAGCCGCGGCACGGGATTGC
Organism: Saccharopolyspora sp. NFXS83; assembly: GCF_026241095.1. Classification (GTDB taxonomy): domain Bacteria; phylum Actinomycetota; class Actinomycetes; order Mycobacteriales; family Pseudonocardiaceae; genus Saccharopolyspora_C. The sequence goes on from NZ_JAPFGB010000044.1 coordinate 947, forward strand.
GGCGCAGGTACTTCAGCACCGCCCCGGCGAAGTCACCCATGTCCAGCAGCGCTTCCGGAGCGAGCTCGTAGGTGCGCTCCACCAGCTTCTCCGAGGTGCTGCCGGTGCATCCGGCGACGTGGCTCAGGCCCTCGGCACGCGCGACGTCCACGCCGCGCCGGATGCTGTCGATCCACGCCGAGCACGAGTACGGCACCACCACCCCGGTCGTGCCCAGGATCGACAGGCCGCCGAGGATGCCCAGCCGCGGGTTCCAGGTGTGGCGGGCGAGTTCCTCGCCGTCCTCGACGGAGATCTCCACGACCACGTCGCCGGTGCCGCCGTGGTCGGCGGCGACCCGCTCCACGACCTCGCGGATCAGCTTGCGGGGCACCGGGTTGATGGCGGGTTCGCCCACGGGAAGCGGCAGGCCGGGTTTGGTCACCGTGCCGACGCCGGTTCCGGCTCGGAACTCGACGCCCGCTCCGGGCTCGGCGTGGCGCACCGTCGCCGACACCAGGGCGCCGTGGGTCACGTCCGGGTCGTCCCCGGCGTCCTTCACGATCGCCGCCATCGCCGAACCGGCGTCGAGGCGCTCGCGGGCGAGGGCGAACGCGGGCCGGTGGCCCTTCGGCAGCACGATCTCCACCGGGTCCGGGAAGGTCCCGGTCAGCAGGGCCGTGTACGCGGCGGCGGTGGACGCCGTCGCGCACGCGCCCGTCGTCCACCCGTAGCGCAGCGAGGGGCCTTCCTGACCAGTCATGATGCCGTCTCCTTCACCGTGAAAGGGTGCACGCATGCACAGCAGCGACGCGACCGGGGTGCGGCGAATCCTGGTGCTCGGCGGCACCGGCGAGGCCCGCGAGCTCGCCGCTCGGCTCGGCGACGACGCGGGCGTGCACGTGATCTCCTCGCTGGCGGGGCGGGTGCGCGACCCGAAGCTGCCCGCCGGGGAGGTCCGCGTCGGCGGGTTCGGCGGCGCCGACGGACTGGCCGCGTGGCTGGGTGAGCACCGCATCGACGCGGTGGTCGACGCGACGCACCCGTTCGCGCACGTCATCACCGCCAACGCCGTGCGCGCCTGCGAACTCGCCGGCACGCCGCTGCTGGTGCTGCGCCGTCCCGCGTGGGAAGCGGAACCGGGCTGGCGCCTGGTGGGTTCGCTGGACGAGGCCGCCGCCGCCCTGCCGGGACTCGGCGAGCGGATCTTCCTCACCACCGGACGCCAGGGCGTGGGCCGATTCGCGCACCTGGACCTGCGGTTCCTGCTGCGCGCCGTCGACCCGCCGGAGCCACCGCTGCCGCCGCACCTCACGACGCTGCTGGCGCGCGGACCGTTCGCCTTCGACGACGAGGTGGCGCTGCTGCGCGAGCACCGCATCGACGTGCTGGTGACGAAGAACAGCGGCGGGCCGATGACCCGCGCGAAGCTCGACGCGGCGCGGGAACTCGGCGTCGCGGTGGTCGTGGTGCAGCGGCCACCCGAACCGCGGGTGCCCGCCACCACCGTCGAGGAAGCGCTGGAACGACTGCGTCACGCCGGATAGCGGCGCGGGGTGAACACCGCGCCGCCGACCGCCCTGGTCGTCGACGAGCCGATCACCAGCAGGCATCGCATGTCCACATCGGACGGATCGAGGTCGCCGAGTTCCACCGTCCGCACGGATTCCTGCGGCCCGCCCACGTCCCGGCCGATGATCACCGGGGTCTCCGGCGCGCGGTGCTTGAGCAACGCGTCCCGCGCGGCGCCGACCTGCCAGGTCCGGCTGCGCGACGCCGGGTTGTAGATCGCCATCGCCAGGTCCGCCTTCGCCGCCGCCTCCAAGCGCTCGACGATGATCTCCCACGGCTTCAGCCGATCCGACAACGACAGCACGCAGTAGTCGTGGCCCAGCGGAGCGCCGATGCGGCTCGCGACCGCCTGCGCGGCGGTCAGGCCGGGCAGCACCCGCACCGGGACGTCGGCGAACCGCTCCTCGGTCGCCACCTCCAGGACGGCGCTGGCCATCGCGAACACGCCCGGATCGCCGGAGGACACCACCGCGACCCGCGAGCCGCGCCGGGCCAGGTCCAGGGCGAACTCGGCGCGCTCGGCCTCGACCCGGTTGTCCGAGGGGTGCTTGCGCTGGCGGGGATTGACCGGGAGCCGGTCCAGGTAGGGTCCGTAGCCGACGAGGTCGTCGGCAGCGGCGACGGCCGTGTGGGCTTCCGGGGTCGTCCACTGCGGCCCCGCGGGACCGAGGCCGACGACCACGACTTCGCCGTGGCCCGGCTCGCGCGCCACGCCGGGCGCGGATTCGTCGTTCGCGGCAGCGGAAACCGGGACGCCCGCGGCGTCCGTCAGGTTCAGCGGGCTGCCCGAGTTCACCGGGCTCGGCAGCAGCGCCAGCGAGAAGTACGGCACCGACGCCGGATCCACCTCGGCCAGCGGCAGCAACCGCTGGCGCTCCGTCGTCGCGCGCTCCACGAAGTACGCCTCGTCGAGCCGCCCGGCCCGTTCGAACGCCTCCTTCACGCCGTCGAAGGTGCGGCCCAGCTTCATCACCGCTGCCGCGTCCGTCGAGGCCAGGTGCTCGGCGAGCTTATCCGGCTCCAGCGTCCCCGGCAGCACGGTCAGCACCTCGTCGCGCTCCGCCAGCGGACGCCCCAGCATCGCGGCGGCGCCGCTGACCGAGGTCACCCCGGGGATCGCGGCCACGTCGAACCGGCCCACCAGGCGCTTGTGCATGTGCATGTAGGAGCCGTAGAAGAACGGATCGCCCTCGCACAGCAGCGCCACCGTGCGCCCGGCGGCGAGGTGCGCGGCGAGGCGTTCGGCGGCCTCGGCGTAGAACTCGTCGATCGCGCCCTGGTAGCCGCCGGGGTGGTTCGTGGTCTCCGTCGTCACCGGGTAGACCAGCGGTTCCTCGACCTGACCGGCCCGCAGGTACGGCTCGGCGACGGAACGCGCGATGCTGCGGCCGTGCCGGGCGCTGTGGTAGGCGATCACGTCGGCCTCGCCGATCAGCCGCGCCGCCTTCACCGTCACCAGCTCCGGATCGCCCGGTCCGAGCCCGACGCCGAACAACCTGCCTGCCTGCTCCACGGTGCTGCTCACTCCTGTTCGCTCGCGATCGCGTTGATGGCGGCCACGGCCATCGCGCTGCCACCTCGGCGGCCGTGCACCACGAGGTGCTCCAGCTCCGGGTGGTCGGCCAGTGCCTGCTTGGACTCGGCGGCGCCGATGAAACCGACGGGCAGGCCGAGCACAGCGGCGGGCTTGCCCGCTCCGGCGTCGACCATCTCCAGCAGCCGGAACAGCGAGGTGGGCGCGTTGCCGACGGCCACCACGGCACCGTCGAGCCGGTCCCGCCACAGCTCCACCGCCGCCGCGCTGCGCGTCGTGCCCAGTTCCTGCGCCAGCTGCGGCACCTGCGGGTCACCGAGGGTGCAGAGGATGTCGTTGTCCGCCGGGAGGCGGCGTCGGGTGACGCCCGCGGCGACCATCGCGGCGTCGCAGAACACCGGCGCACCGGCGCGCAGCGCTTCGCGGGCGGCCAGGACCGCGTTCGGCGACCAGGCGATGTCGCGCACCAGGTCGACCATGCCGCAGGCGTGGATCATGCGGACGGCGACTCCGGCGACTTCCGGTGGCATGCCGTCGAGTTCCGCTTCGGCGCGGATCGTGGCGAAGGAGCGGCGGTAAATCTCCGCGCCCTCCCGGATGTACTCGTAGCCACCGGTGCCCTCGGCCCCGGCTGGATTGCGTCCGGTACTCACACTGCCCTCCGTGCCGCTTCGAGCGCGGCGGATAACTCGCCGGCGGGTTCGCCGCCGACCTCGTAGCCGGCCTCGGTGGCCAGCACTTCCACTCCGCGGCCCGCCGGTCTGCCGCAGCGGCGCGAGCAACCCGCCCAGTGCACCGGCAGCGCGCCGGGCCGGGCGACGCGCACCGCGTCGGATCGCACGTCGGCGAGGGATTTGGCGCAGCCCGGACGGCCGGTGCACGCGGTGACCCCGGCCAGCGGCGCGGCGGGGTCCACCACGAAACCGGCTTCGTCCATGTCGGACAGCAGGGTTCCCGCTGCGCGCTCGGGGATGTCGGTCAGCAGCAGGGTGCGCCACGGGGTGAGCCGCAGCGGCCGGTGCTGCGCGGCCAGCAGCGCGACCTGCTCGGCGTTCAGCCTGCCCAGCGGGGCGCCCAGCGCGAGGCTCGCCCGGCCGCCGCGGCGGTGCAGGATTCCCAGGTCGGCGTGGGTGGCGGGGACGCGGTCGGTGGGCGAGAGGGCGCGTTCGGCCGCTTCCGAGGTCGCGCCGAGTTCGGCGAGCACGCGCCGCGCGACGCGGTCGGCGCCGTCGGTGAGTTCCGCGAGCCGCCAGCTGGCCGACTCCTGCCGCGCCCGTTCCGCCAGGAACGCCTCGGCGGCGAGCACCGCGGCGCGCGGCGCATCCGGGGCGGCGACCCGGATTCCCTTGTCCGCGCCGGAAAGCAGCACCGCCACCGCGTCGCCGTCGGGGCGCAGCCCGACGTCGGCGGCGAGCCCGCCGACGTCCCCGCGCCCGTCGTCGACCGTGAACAGGAACCGCCCCGGCAGCTCCGCCAGCGCGGGTGCGGCGCGCAACCTCCGGTCGAGCTCGACCGACACCGCGTGCACGTCCAGCGACCCCGCGTCGTCGCAGCCGGTGTACGGCGAGGCGATGATGTTGCGCACCCGCTCGTGCGTCGGCGAGGGCAGCAGGCCCGCGTCGGCCAGCCGGTCCGCGAACTCCGCCACGACGCGCGGTGCGAGCCCCCGGACCTGGAGGTTCGCCCGCGAGGTCAGCTCCCAGCCGCCGTCGCCGAGCTCCGCTGCGGCGGCCAGCGCCCGCACCTGCCGCGCGTCGAGCCGCCCACCCGGTACCCGGACTCGGGCCAGGCCGCCGTCGGCGGCCCCGTGCACCCGCAGCGCGCCGGGGCACGCGTCCGGTTCGGCTCGTGGCGGCACGGCTCTCCCCGCTCTCGTTGCTCGTGGTCGGTCGGAACTCCCAGCGCACGGCGCCGGTCTCCGGTGGTGCGCGGCCCTGGCCGCGCACCGGCGGTCGTCGATACTACGGCCAGGCCTCGTTGCGGACGCAAAACGCGATGTGCCTCACCACAGCGGCCCCATCCCGCAGGCCGCCCCCGACCGGCCCCCGCGCCGTCGCGAGAAACGAACGCCCCCGGCGCGTCGGACACCCCCTGCTCGGATGTGGTGCGGCGGCCGGGATTCGGGGCGTTCACCCTCGATCCGGTCGTTCGACTTCTCGCGAAATCGCGCGAATCGTCCACGACGTGACGGCAGGGGCGGGTCGCGATCGGCCGGGTGCTCGCGGTGCCGGGTCGTGGCTAGTGCGCGATCTCTCGCGCACCAGCGCAGCGGGCCACTTGACGAACGATCGCCCCGTTGCGGAGAGTGGTCGACGGCGACGAGTGGAGGAAGCCGGTGCGAGTCCGGCGCGGTCCCGCCACTGTCACCGGGGAGCGGACTCCGCAACTACGGAGGTCACTGTCCGCGCACGTGTGCGGACGGGAAGGCCGGAGCGAGCGCCGATCCGGGAGCCAGGACACTCCGCGCCGCCACCGCCCGGTCCGACACCGGGTGCCGACGACTCCGGGGCGAGGACCCCGAGGAAGGTTGACCATGCGTCCTGTCCGCATGCCCGCGTCCCTGCTCAGCCGGGAGCGTGCCGCATGATCCTGCTGCTGTCCACATCGGACACCGATCTGCTCAGCGCACGCGCCAGCGGTGCGGACTTCCGCCTCGGCAACCCGGCCCGGCTCGGCGTGGACGACCTGCCGCCGCTGCTGGAGGGCGCCGACCTGGTGATCGTGCGGCTGCTCGGCGGTCGCCGCGCCTGGGAAGAGGGACTCGACGCGCTGCTCGCGGGCCCGCGCCCCGTGGTGGTGCTCGGCGGCGAGCAGGCCCCGGACGCGGAGCTGATGGAGTGCTCCACGGTGCCCGGCGGCGTGTGCGCGCAGGCCCACGCCTACCTCGCCCAGGGCGGGCCGGAGAACCTGACGCAGCTGTTCCACTTCCTGTCCGACACGGTGCTGCTCACCGGTCACGGCTTCGAACCGCCGGTGGAGACGCCGAAGTGGGGCCTGCTGGACCGCGAGCCGCGCGGCACCGAGGGCCCGAAGGTGGCGGTGCTCTACTACCGGGCGCACCACATGGCGGGCAACACCGCGTTCGCGCACGCCCTCTCGGACGCCATCGAGGACGCGGGCGGCCGGGCGATGCCGGTGTTCTGCGCGTCGCTGCGCGCCCCGGAGCCGGGCCTGCTGGACACGTTGCGCCAAGCCGACGCGCTGATCGTGACGGTGCTCGCGGCGGGCGGCACGAAGCCCGCCACGGCCTCGGCCGGTGGCGACGACGAGGCGTGGGACGTGGGCGCGCTCGCCGACCTGGACGTGCCGATCCTGCAGGGCTTGACCCTGACCTCCAGCCGCGAGGCCTGGCAGGACAACGACGAGGGCCTGTCCCCGCTGGACATGGCAACGCAGGTCGCGGTGCCCGAGTTCGACGGCCGCCTGATCACGGTGCCGTTCTCGTTCAAGGAGAACGACTCCGAGGGCCTGCCGGTGTACGTGGCGGACCCGGAGCGCGCGGCGCGCGTCGCGGGCATCGCCGTCAAGCACGCCCGGCTGCGGTACGTGGAACCGGCGGACAAGCGGCTGGTGCTGATGCTGTCGGCGTACCCGACGAAGCATTCCCGCATCGGCAACGCCGTCGGCCTGGACACCCCGGCGAGCGCGGTGGGCCTGCTGCAGCGCCTGCGCGAAGCCGGTTACGACATCGGGCCGGAGGACGGCCCCGAAGCGCTGCCCGGTGTGGCCGCGCAGGACGGCGACGCGCTGGTGCACGCGCTGATCGCCGCCGGTGGCCAGGACCCGGATTGGCTCACCGAGGAGCAGCTGTCCGGCAACCCGGTGCGCATCCCCGCGAAGCGCTACGCCGACTGGTTCGCGACGCTGCCCGACGACCTGCGCGAGAGCATCGAGGGCCACTGGGGCCCGCCGCCCGGTGAGCAGTTCGTGGACCGCTCGCACGACCCGGACGGCGAGATCGTGCTGGCCGCGCTGCGCGCCGGCAACGTGGTGATCATGGTGCAGCCGCCCCGCGGTTTCGGCGAGAACCCGATCGCGATCTACCACGACCCGGACCTGCCGCCGAGCCACCACTACCTGGCGGCCTACCGCTGGCTGACCGACGAGTTCGGCGCGCACGCGATGGTGCACCTGGGCAAGCACGGCAACCTGGAGTGGCTGCCCGGCAAGACGGCGGGCATGTCGGCGTCCTGCGCGCCGGACGCGGCGCTGGCGGACCTGCCGCTGATCTACCCGTTCCTGGTCAACGACCCCGGCGAAGGCACCCAGGCGAAGCGCCGCGTGCACGCGACGCTGGTGGACCACCTGGTGCCGCCGATGGCGCGCGCGGAGAGCTACGGCGACATCGCGAAGCTGGAGCAGCTGCTCGACGAGCACGCGCAGATCTCGGCGATGGACCCGGCGAAGCTGCCCGCGATCCGCAGCCAGATCTGGACGTTGATGCAGGCCGCGAAGTTGGACCACGACCTCGGGCTGGACGAGCGCCCGCACGAGGCCGAGTTCGACGACATGCTGCTGCACGTCGACGGCTGGCTCTGCGAGATCAAGGACGCGCAGATCCGCGACGGCCTGCACGTGCTCGGCGCCGCCCCGAAGGGCGAGGCGCGGGTGAACCTGGTGCTGGCGATGCTGCGCGCCCGGCAGGTGTGGGGCGGGCAGAGCGGCGCGCTGCCCGGCCTGCGCGAGGCGCTGGGCATGCTGGAGGACGGCAGCGTCGCGCGCGGCACCGTGGACGACGTGGAGGCCTCCGCGCACGCCCTCGTCTCCGGCATGGAGGAGCGGGACTGGGAGCTCGGCGCCGTCGTCGAGGTGTGCCGCTCGGTGCTGGGCGACGCCCCGGACGACGTGGTGCGGGTGCTGGAGTTCGCCGTCTCGGAGGTGGTGCCGCGGCTGGACGCCACGACCGACGAGATGGGCGCGACGCTGCACGCCCTCGAAGGCGGCTACGTCCCCGCCGGTCCGAGCGGTTCGCCGCTGCGCGGCCTGATCAACGTGCTGCCGACGGGCCGCAACTTCTACTCGGTGGACCCGAAGGCGGTGCCGAGCAGGCTCGCCTGGGAGACGGGGCACGCCATCGCGGACTCGCTGATCGAGCGCTACCTCGCCGACACCGGCGAGTACCCGCGTTCGGTGGGCCTGTCGGTGTGGGGCACTTCGGCGATGCGCACCTCCGGTGACGACATCGCGGAAGTGCTGGCGTTGATGGGCGTGCGGCCCACGTGGGACGAGGCGTCGCGGCGCGTCAACGGGCTCGAAGTGATCCCGCTCGACGAGCTGGGGCGTCCGCGCGTGGACGTCACGGTGCGCATCAGCGGGTTCTTCCGCGACGCGTTCCCGCACGTGGTGACGCTGCTCGACGACGCGGTGCGCAAGGTGGCCGCGCTGGACGAGCCGGACGAGCAGAACTTCGTGCGCGCCCACGCCCAGGCGGACCTGGCCGAGCACGGCGACGAGCGCCGCGCCACGACGCGCATCTTCGGTTCGAAGCCCGGCGCCTACGGTGCCGGTCTGCTGCCGCTGATGGACAGCAAGAACTGGCGCGACGACACCGACCTCGCCGAGGTGTACGCGGTGTGGGGCGGGTTCGCCTACGGCCGCGGCCTGGAGGGCACCGAGGCGCGCGGCGACATGGAGTCCGCGTACAAGCGGATCTCGGTGGCGGCGAAGAACGTCGACACCCGCGAGCACGACATCGCCGACTCCGACGACTACTTCCAGTACCACGGCGGCATGATCGCCACGGTCCGCGCGCTGACCGGCAAGGCACCGGCGGCCTACATCGGCGACAGCAGCCGCCCGGACGCCATCCGGACGCGGTCGCTGACCGAGGAGACCTCGCGGGTGTTCCGCGCCCGCGTGGTCAACCCGCGCTGGCTGGAGGCGATGCGCCGGCACGGTTACAAGGGCGCGTTCGAGCTGGCGGCCACGGTGGACTACCTGTTCGGCTACGACGCCACGACGGGCGTGGTGGGCGACTGGATGTACGAGAAGCTCGCCGAGACCTACGTGCTCGACGAGGAGAACCAGAAGTTCCTCACCGAGTCCAACCCGTGGGCGCTGCACGGCATCACCGAGCGCCTCCTGGAGGCGGCGAACCGGAACATGTGGGAATCCCCGAATCCGGACACCCTCGCGGCCCTGCACGAGGTCTACCTCCAAGCCGAAGGCGACCTGGAGGACGGGCCGCAGAAGAGCTGAGCTGTTTTCGAGTGAACGGACCGTTCGTCCAATCCCGTTGGACGAACGGTCCGTTCACTCACCTCCTCTTGATCACGTGATCAGGCCGGGGCCCAGGTGATCACCACGACTCACTTTCCTGCCAGGTTGCAGGCCGCTGTGTTGTGTTTCTCGGGCACCCCGAGTGTCGCGAGACGCACTACGCAGTACGGCCGGCCGATGATGCTTTCGCCCAGGTTGCACGCGTTGATCACACCGCTTCCGATGACGTATCCCCTTTGGGCCAGGTATCCCACGCAGTCCCCCGACGTCGCCTGCGCGGGCAGCGCTCCCGCCAGGGTGAATGCCGCCGCGGCGACGATCGTCCCCGCTGCCGCCAGTGCCCGGTGTGCTGATTGCCCCATGACTTCGAACCCCTCTTCCAGTGGCGGTCGACCGACCGCACCCGGCGAAACACTGTCAGCGCTGCCACCTAACAAGGGATGAATCAACCTTTCAGCACTGAATCGGACTAATCGAACTTTCGTGGAATCTCCGCGCCTCGACGAGATTTGCGCTCGCCAAATGCCGAACTGATCACGGACGCCACGGGCGCTTCACCCCAACGTCCGCCACCGTGACCGCCGGTGATGCGAGTGAACGGACCGTTCGCCCCATCCCGTTGGGCGAACGGTCCGTTCACTCAATTCGGAGTGGTGGCGCCGAGGAGTTCGGCGTTGGCACGGCCGACCGCGCTGGTGAGTTCGGCGAAAGCCTTCTCGGTGAAGTTCAGGGTCAGGCCGTCGCCGCTGCCCCGGAAATCGAGCTGGACGGATCGGTCCGCTTCGGCCTCGTGCGTGATCTTGACCTGCTCGGACAGGCACACGTAGGTGTCGTTCTCGACCGCTCGCTGCTCGCGCATAGTGGACTCCCCTTGATCGATATTGATCCAGTACTCGTACTTTCCCAGAGCTTTGTTCGTACGGGTACTAAACGATCGGGTGATCCATTGGGGCCGGGAGCGGTCCTAGGGTTGATCTCGTGACTTTGCGACGGTTGATGTTGGGCAGAAGCCTCGAACAGTGGCGAGAAGGTGCGGGCGTGACGCGGGCGGATGTCGCCGCCGAGCTCGGCTGCACCGCCGACCGGGTGCGCCACCTGGAGAGCGGCCGGAACCTGCCGTCCCGCCCGGACCTGATCGTGATGTGCTCGCTGTACGGGGTAGCTGAACAGGATCGCGACGCGCTGCTGGAAACCCGTGCAGGAGCACGGAAAGCGGGTTGGTGGCAGACCTATCGGCTGCCGAAGTGGCTCGCCGGATACGTCACCCTGGAGGCCGACGCGACGAGGGCGCGCAACTGGGAAGGCGAGTTGATCCCAGGTCTGCTGCAAACCGAGGCGTACGCCCGGCGGGTCATCTCCGTCGGCGATCCGACCGCGTCCGAAACCGAGCTGGAGAAGCGGGTCGGCGCCCGCCGTCGCAGGCAGGATCGGCTGACGGCGACGGAAGACCCGCTGAAGTTCGTGGCGCTCATGTCCGAAGCCGCGATCCTGCGGTGCGCGGCGGAACGCGACCTCGCCGAGGAACAGCTCGGGCACCTGCTCGACATCGGGAAACGACCGAACGTGTCCATCCGGGTGGTACCGATCGACGCGGGCATTCACCAAGGTACGGCGGGTGGATTCGTGCTTCTGGACTTCCCGCCGGATACGTGGCCAGAAACGGGCTATCAGGAGTACAACGTGGGCGGTCACCTGGTAGATGATCAAAGCGGAGTGCGATCGCTCGCTACGCTGTTCGGTGGGCTGCAAGAGCGAGCGTTGTCGGAGAAGGACAGCGCCGATCTGATTCGCAGTGCGGGCGGCGAGCTGAAAGCGAGTGATCATGGATCTGACGGGCGCCCGCTGGCGCAAATCGAGTCATAGCTCGGCACAAGGCCAATGCGTTGAGGTCGCGACGAACTTCCCGGAGTTCTCCGCCATCCGGGACAGCAAGGATCCGCAGGGGCACGTGCTGGTGTTGGCGGAGGCGAGGTTCGCCGACTTCATCCACTCGCTGAGGAGCGGCGGCTTCGACGGCTGAGGAGCTGGTCGCCGGGTGAAGTGAGCGGACCGTTCGTCCAACGAGAGGGGACGAACGGTCCGTTCACTTCGGCCGTCCTGCGGTGAGGGAGCCGCTGAAGGTCAGCGCTTACGCGAAGCCGTCCCGCTCGGCGAGCCCCGACAAAGCCCGCGGCAGCGAGCCCGTGTGCAGGACGCCGAGGCGTTGGGTGGCTCGGGTGAGGGCGACGTAGAGCTCCGCCGCGCCGCGCGGGCCGTCGGCGAGGATGCGCTCCGGTTCCACGACGAGGACCGCGTCGTACTCCAGGCCCTTCGTGTCCGCCGCCGGTACCGCGCCCGGCACGTCCGGTGGCCCGATCACGACGCTGGTGCCGTCGCGACCGGCCTCGTCGCGGACGAACTCCTCCACGGCGGCCGGGAGTTCCCCTTCGGTGACCTTCCTGGACCACGGCTCGACGCCGCACGAGCGGACCGACTCCGGCGGCTTGCCGTCGGGGGCGAACTCGGCGAGCAGCGCGGCGGCCACGTTCATGATCTCCGCCGGGGTGCGGTAGTTCACCGTGAGCGACCGGTAGGCCCAGCGGCCGGGCACGTACGGCTCCAGCATCGCGCCCCACGACGTCGCCCCGGCCTCCGACCGGCGTTGCGCCAGGTCGCCGACGACCGTGAAGGAACGGCTCGGGCAGCGCCGCATCAGCACGCGCCAGTCCATTTCGGACAGTTCCTGCGCTTCGTCGACGACGACGTGCCGGTAGGTCCACTCCCGGTCGGCGGCGGCGCGTTCGGCGAGGTCGCGGGTGTCGTGCTCGACGAAGCGGTCCGCCAGCTCATCGGCCTTCAGCAGGTCGGTGGCGTAGAGGTGGTCCTCGTCGTCCATCGAGTCCTGGCGGCCGGTGAGCTGGTCCATCACGTCCGATGCGTATTCGGCCTCGGCGGCCCGTTCCCGGTCGGCGGCGCGCGCGGCGCGCTCCTCGGCGGCCTTGTCCCGGCCGAGCAGGTCGACGAGCTCGTCGAGCAGCGGCACGTCCGACACCGTCCACGCGGCGCCGTCGGCGCGCAGCAGCGACGGGTCGGCGCCCGCCGCGCGCAGGCGTTGCGGGCTGGAGTACAGCTCGGCGAGGACGTCTTCCGGCGCCAGCACCGGCCACAGCTCGTCGAGCGCGGCGGTGAACGCCTCGTCGCCCGCCAGTTCCGCCAGCAGCTCGGCCTTCAACCGCTCCCGCGTCGACCGGTCGTCGCCGCCCGGCCAGCCGCGCGCGATCCGGGAGAGCGCGCGCTCGGTGAGCACGTAGGTGATGATCTCCGCGAACACCGCGCGGGCCTCGTTGTGCGGGAGCCCGGAGGCCCGCGCCTCCTCCCGCGCCCACTCGGCGACGTCCGCGCTGATCCGCTGCGCGGTCCCGCCCAGCTGCACCGGCAGCGGTTCCTCCGGCACGCGCTGGCGCGCGGCGATCGCCGCGGTGAGCACGTCCAGCATCGCCAGCGATCCCTTGCGCCGCGCGACTTCCGGCACGTCCTCGGCCGTCGTGCGCAGGCCGGGCAGGAGGTCGCCCGCGGTCATGAACACCACGTCGGACTCGCCCAGCGACGGCAGCACGCGGCCGATGTAGGTCAGGAACTCCGGGTTGGGGCCGACCACGAGCACGCCGTGGCGCTCCATCCGCTCCCGCTGGGTGTAGAGCAGGTAGGCGACGCGATGCAGCGCCACCACGGTCTTCCCGGTGCCCGGACCGCCCTCGATCACCAGCACGCCGGAGTGGTCGAGGCGGATGATCTCGTCCTGCTCGCCCTGGATCGTCGCGACGATGTCGCGCATCCCGGCACCGCGCGGCGCGTTGACCGCCGCGAGCAGCGCCGCGTCGCCGCGCTCCTCACCGGAGGGCCGGCCGAGCACCTCGTCGGTGAACTCGACCAGCTGCCGCCCGCGGGCGTGGAACTGGCGCCGTCGGCGCATGTTCTCCGGAGTCGCACCGGTCGCGACGTAGAACGGGCGCGACGCGGGCGCCCGCCAGTCCAGCAGCAGCGGCTCGTACTCGTCGTCCTCGTCGAAGATGCCGATCCGGCCGATGTAGGAGCGCTCACCGGACAGCGAGTCCAACCGGCCGAAGCACAGCCCGTTGTCCGCCACGTCCAGCCGTTTCATCTCCCTGGCCCGCGTGCGCACCTCGACGTCGCGTTCCACGGCCGTCCCGCCGTTTCCCAGCAACGCCGCGTCGAATTCGCCCTTCACCCGCGCCCGTTCCGCGTCGAGCCGCGCGTAGAGATCGGCCACGTACCCGCGCTCGGACCGCAGTTCTTCTTTGTACCCCTGAGTTGACACGTTCTCCTCATCGCGACTGGCCGGTTCCGGCGGGCAGCCCATGTCGGCCCGCCGGGCGCGGCGCCCCGGTTCGACGATCTTCCTCGGCCTTCCGGTGACGTTCCCCCGAGTTCCCGGCAGCGCGGGACGGTGCGTGGCCAACGGCACGCACGTCCCATTTCCCCAGCGCTCGGCTTCGGTGAGCGATTCTGCGGCACCACGGGGGTCTTGCCGCAAGTCCCCCGGTGCGCTATAGGTTGAAGCCGGGAAGGAGAAGAGTCTCCCCCATTCCCGCGCTGCGGAGAACACCCGCCCGGCCCTTCGTTCCCAGGCCGACTTCCCCGGCATGGCACGGAGTTCCTCGTCACAGCACGCCGCGAGCGCGACCGCGTGCCCGAATCCGGTCGCAGCGCGCGTCCTCGCCGCGCAGCCGCGCCCGACTCCTCCCGCCTCGTCCGATCCGGAACGTGGCGGTCCGCACGTCGCCTGGCTCGGCGGACGCCCGCCTGGTCAGCTGGGTCCGACGCACGGAACGGAGTCGTCCATGTCGCACGAACGCGAGCTGTCCCCGCCCACGATCACCGCCGCACCGAGGCCGTTCGCGATCGACGTGCTGGTGGCGTTCGGGCTGGCGCTCGGATCGTCGTCCGCGCAGGGGCTCGGGCGGTTCGCCTACGGGTTGCTGCTGCCGTCGATGAGCGGCGCGCTGCACTGGTCGTTCGCCACGGCCGGGCTGATGAACACCGCGAACGCCCTGGGCTACCTGCTGGGCGCGCTCGTGGCCGCCCCGGCCGCACGCCGCTGGAACCCGCGGCGGCTGTTCATCACCGGCCTGATCGCCACCGCGCTGCTGATGTTCGCCTCCGCGCTCACCGGCGACGTCGTGGCGCTGTTCGTGCTGCGGCTGGCGACCGGTGTCGCCGGTGCGGTGGCCTTCGTGCTCGGCGGAGTGCTCGCCACCGGTTTCAGCCAGGGCAGGCCCGGCGGACGGCCCGCGGTGCTGCTCGGCATCTACTTCAGCGGCGGCGGGCTCGGCGTGCTGCTGTCCGGGCTGGGGCTGCCGCCGGTGCTGCAGGCGGCCCCGCCGGACGAGGCGTGGCGCTGGGGCTGGGTGGTGCTCGCGACCTTGGCGGCCCTGTCGACCCTGCTGGTGATCCCCGCCGCCGCGCGGACCGCGGTGCCACCGCCCGCGCCGGACGGGGCGCGGTTCTCGCCGAGGCCGCTCACCGCCACTTTGATCGCCTACGGCCTGTTCGGCGTCGGGTACATCGCGTACATGACCTTCATCGGCGCCTACCTGGAAGCGGGCGGGGCGAGCACCGCGGAGGTCTCGGTGTTCTGGTCGATGCTCGGCGCCGCCGCGATCGCGGGCGGTTTCGCGTGGGGTCCGATGCTGGGGCGACTGCGCGGCGGCCGGGCGCTGGCGGTGCTGCTGGTGGTCCTGACGCTCGGCGCGGCGCTGCCGCTGCTCTCCACCGGGATCGTCGCCGAGTTCGCCTCCGCGCTGCTGTTCGGCTGCTCGTTCCTGTCCGTGGTCACCGCCGTGACCACCACCGCGCGCAACGCGCTGCCGCCGCACCAGTGGGCCGCCGCGATCGGCGCGCTCACCACCGTGTTCGCCGCGGGCCAATGCGCGGGTCCGGTGCTGGCGGGAGTGCTCTCCGACGGCGGCGGCATCGGCACCGGGCTGCTCATGTCCGTCGGCATCCTGGCCTGCGCGGCGCTGGTCGCCCTGGCCCAGCCCGCGGCCCGGTGACCGTTCCCGGCGGTCAGCCCGGAAAGCGGACGAGCTCTGCGGCAGCGGCCTCGGGCAGCCGTCCCTGTCCCGAGGAGCACGCGCCGCACACCACGCGCGGCTTCTCCGGCCTGCCGAGGCGGCGGTGGACCCGGCCGCGGATCACGTGCCCGCACCGCGCCACCGGCTGCGGACCACCGGTGCGCAGCTCCACCGCGTGCCACAACGACTCCCGTTCCGAAGCCATGAACACCCGTGCCATGCGTACCTCCCTGTTGCCTGCCTCCCAGGTGATCGACGTCTAATAGACGCCGATTAATAGCTCGTTCGGGTCACGAGGAGCGCGTTCCGAACTGGCTACGATCTGCCCCGTGCCCGCAGACACCATCCGAGTCACGCCACGAGCGCGCGCGCTCGCCGCCGCCATTCGATCAACCAGGGAGAATTCCGGAATCAGCGGCCGGGAATTGAGCAAAAGACTCGGCCTGAGCCACGGAACCGTGTCGCACTGGGAAACCGGCCGCCGCATTCCCACCCCGGAGGACGTCGCGTCGTTCCTCGCGGTGGCGGGCGTCACCGGAAAGGAACGGCAACGACTGCTCGATCTCGCCCGGCACGCGAGCGAACCGAATTGGCTCACCGTGGGAATGCCCGGAATTCCACAGCAGCTCGCGGGCGCCGTGGAATGCGAACGTTCCGCTTCGGCGATCGTCGAGTGGGCGCCGATGGCCGTGCCCGGCCTGCTGCAGACCTCGGACTACTCCCGCGCCGTCTCGGCCGCGGGCGGGCTCACCGCCGACGAGACCGAACGGCGGGCCACCGTCCGAGCCGGGCGGCGCGAGATCATCCTGCGCGATGAGCCGGTGCGATTCACCGCGTTGATCGGCCAGCACGGCATTTCCGATCGGATCGGAACCCCGCCGGTGATGCAGGACCAGCTGCACTTCCTGCTGGAACTCGCGGAACGCGACAACGTCACGATCCAGGTCGTACCGCCCCGCGTCGGCTGGCATCCGGGACTGGCGGGCCCGTTCGTGCTCTACGACTTCCCCGATTCACCGGCGGTCGTGCACTTCGAGCACTACAGTTCCGGCGCTTTCGTCCCGGACGACGACGACGTCCAGGCATATCGGCAGGCCGTGAGCAGAATTCTCGAGCTGGCGCTGAGCCCGGCCGACACGATCGATCTCATCACGGAATCAGCGAGCGAACTGGAGAGATCAGCATGATCCCGACGAACTGGCGCACGTCGACCTACACCCACCCCAACGGCAACTGCGTGGAGGTGGGCAGGCTGGGAGATCGCGCCACCGTCCGCGACACGAAGAACCGCACCGCCGGGTACCTGACCATCGGCGAGGCGCAGTGGTCGTCGTTCGTGCGGGAGGTCGCGTCCGGCCGCTACGACCGGTGATCCGCGCGGGCCCGGTCAGCGACCGCGCGCCGGGCCGTTCCTGCGTCTCGCGCGGTATCACCCAGCGCCACGGATCGGCCGGGGAACGGCATCGGCCGACTCGAACAGCCCAATCCTTGGGCCGAATAGGTCCTCCTCGTTGAAACCACGCGTGCCGTCGAAGCGAGTCGGTAACGTCCCGACAGGATCGACAAAACGCACATTTCACCCTGGAGGGCCCGTTGACCAACTCGCCAAGGGGAGCCAAGCGCCGCGGCATCATGCTCGCGGCCACACTCGCCACGAGCACGATCGCCTTTCCGGCCACCGCTGCCGCGAACCCCAGCGACGGCGCGGACGCGACCGCGTCCTGCGGAAGGTTCGACGTGATCGTGCTCTACGAGCGGGAGTACTACGGCGGCCAGAAGTGGTGCTGGGCCCCGGAAGAAGGGCCGCGCAACCTCCCCAGCGCTCTGCACGACCACGTCGGCTCGTTCGAAGCGCTGAACGACGGATGCTTCATCTCCGAATCGCCCCGTGATTCGCGACGCGTCTTCGACGGAGACGTCCGGCGGGAGTACCTGAGCGATTTCGGGGCGAAAATCGATTTCGTAGCACCCAAGTCCGCCTGCTGATCCCTCGCGGGAAGTTCATCGCGGGCCGTCATGCCCGCCACGGGCGAACATGACGGCCCACCGGCGCTTCGCGACCGCGCGGTCGCCGGGAAGGGGCCCGGTGTTCACGCGCTCGGGCCACGGCATCGCCGCTGCCTCCGGACGCCGGGACGCCTGACGGGCCGAGGCGAATCTCGTCACGCGTCGTGACTCGCGCGCATCCGGCAGGTAGAGATGAGCCATGAAGATCACCATTGACGAGGACAGGTGCTGCGGCGCGGGGCAGTGCGTGCTGGAGGCACCGGACGTGTTCGACCAGCGCGCCGAGGACGGCGTGGTGGTGCTGCTCGACGCCACCCCGCCCGCCGAGCTGCACGAGGCGAGCCGGTCGGCCGAGCAGCTCTGCCCGACCGCGGCCATCGAGATCACCGAATGACCAGCGGCCACATCGCGATCGTCGGCGCCTCGGCCGCCGGTCTGACGGCCGCCGAGGCGTTGCGCCGCGAAGGCTGGGACGGCCGGATCAGCCTCATCGGCGACGAACCGCACGAGCCCTACGACCGGCCACCGCTGTCCAAGCAGGTGCTCGCGGGGCAGTGGGAACCGGAGCGGACCGGGCTGCGGGCGGCGGACGCCCTCACCGGGCTCGACCTGGACCTGCGGCTGGGCACCACCGCGACCGGCCTGGACGTGCCGAATCGCCGCGTGCTGCTCGGCGACGACGCCCTCGACTGCGACGGCGTGATCATCGCGACCGGGGTCGCCGCTCGCACGCTGCCCGGTGAGCTGCGCGGCGCGCACGTGCTGCGCGGTCTCGACGACGCGCTGGCGCTGCGGGCCCGGCTCGTGAGTCCGGGACGGCGGCTGGTGATCGTCGGAGCGGGCGTGCTGGGCGTGGAGGTCGCCGCCGTGGCCCGCGAACTCGGCCACGAAGTCGTGGTGGTCGCGCCGGAGGACACGCCGATGGAGCGGGCGGTGGGTGCCGAAGCCGGTGCGCTGCTGGCCGAAGCGCACCGCGCGCACGGCGTCGGGCTGCGGCTCGGCGAGTTCGTGGACGGCCTGCTCGACGACGACGGGCAGGCGCGCGGCGTGCGGCTCACCGACGGTTCGGAGATCACCGGCGACGCGGTGCTGATCGCGATCGGCTGCACCCCGGCCGTGGACTGGCTGCGGGACGGGCCGCTCGACCTCGCCGACGGGATCGGCTGCGACTCGTACTGCGCCGCCGCGCCGGGCATCTACGCCGCCGGCGACGTGGCCCGCTGGTACCACTCCGTGCTCGGGCGCCCGGTGCGGATCGAGCACCGGATGAACGCCACCGAGCAGGGCATGGCGGCGGCGCGGAACCTGCTGGCCGAACTGGATTCGGAACGCTTCGGCGACCGCCGGGAGTTCACGCCGGTGCCCTACTTCTGGTCCGACCAGTACCGGTTCAAGATCCAGGCCTACGGCGACCTCGCCGACGCGGACCAGGTCCGGTTGCGGGTGCTGGACGAGAGCGATCCGGGTGCGCCGAAGGCCGCCGCGCTGTACCGGCGCGGCGACTCCGCGTTCGGCGCGCTCTCGATCGGGATTCCACCGAAGCAGGCCCGGGCGCTGCGAGCGGCGGTGGCCACCCCGCAACCGTGGGAACGAGCGCTCGGCGTGCTCGACGAACTGGCGGGGTGAGCTTCCGGCGGCGTCGTCGCGCTCCGGCGGCGACGCCCCCGGAAGCACGCGGGCCCACCCGGAAGCTCCGGATGGGCCCCGTCCCCGGTTCTTCGAGATCCCCAGGGTGAGCGCCGCTCTCGCGCTGCGCAGGGACGGGAGGACGTGGTGTACCGGGTTTCCCCCGACCGTCACCGGTCGCGCCCGGCACCGCGCGACGGCGGCAGGGCCGGGCCGGGCCGGGCATTCCCGCGTCGGTAACATATGCCTGGTCAACGATGTCGGCCGTCACGTCGCGCCGAGCATCCGCAGCACCGCGCGGCGCCGTGCGACACCAGCCGCGAAGGTCCGTGCAGGAACCGGTATTGGAGCATCCAAGAATGGCCCGCCACCTCGTCACCAGTGCGCTTCCGTACATCAACGGCATCAAGCACCTGGGCAACATGGTCGGCTCCATGCTCCCCGCCGACGTCTACTCGCGGTACCTGCGCCAGCGCGGGCACGAGGTGCTCTACATCTGCGCCACCGACGAGCACGGCACCCCGGCGGAGCTGGCCGCCGCCGACGCGGGCCTGCCGGTGGCGGAGTTCTGCGAGCAGCAGCACCGGGTGCAGGCCGAGATCTACCGCGGCTTCCAGCTCTCCTTCGACCACTTCGGCCGCAGCTCGTCGGAGCAGAACCAGGAGATCACCCAGCACTTCGCGCGCAAGCTGCACGAGCACGGCTTCATCGAGCAGCAGTCGATCCGCCAGGTGTACTCGGCCGCCGACGGCCGGTTCCTGCCGGACCGCTACATCATCGGCACCTGCCCGCACTGCGGGTACGAGAAGGCGCGCGGCGACCAGTGCGAGAACTGCACGCGCGTGCTGGACCCGACGGACCTGATCGAGCCGCGCTCGGCGATCAGCGGCAGCACCGAGCTGGAGGTCCGCGAGACCAAGCACCTGTTCCTCACCCAGTCGAAGCTCACCGACGAGGTGGAGCGCTGGCTGGACTCGGCGAGCGCGGAGTGGCCGAACCTGTCGTCCTCCATCGCCCGCAAGTGGCTCACCGAGGGCCTGCGGGACCGCTCGATCACCCGCGACCTGGACTGGGGCATCCCGGTGCCCGCCGACACCTGGCCGGAGCTGGCCGCCGAGGGCAAGGTCTTCTACGTCTGGTTCGACGCGCCCATCGAGTACATCGGCGCCACCAAGGAGTGGGCCGACCAGGCGCCGCAGGACCGGGACTGGAAGTCCTGGTGGTACGAGGCCGACGACGTGACCTACACGGAGTTCATGGCCAAGGACAACGTCCCGTTCCACACGGTGATGTTCCCGGCCACCGAACTCGGCACCCGCGAGCCGTGGAAGATGGTCGACTTCGTCCAGTCGTTCAACTGGCTCACCTACTACGGCGGGAAGTTCTCCACCAGCGACCAGCGCGGC
Organism: Saccharopolyspora sp. NFXS83; assembly: GCF_026241095.1. Taxonomy (GTDB): domain Bacteria; phylum Actinomycetota; class Actinomycetes; order Mycobacteriales; family Pseudonocardiaceae; genus Saccharopolyspora_C. The sequence continues at coordinate 21,364 of NZ_JAPFGB010000044.1, forward strand.
ATCTTCACGAACCAGGCGCTGGAGCTGCTGCCCGCCGACTACTGGCGCTACTTCCTCATCGCCAACGCGCCCGAGTCCGACGACGCCTCGTTCTCGTGGGAGCTGTTCGCCTCGGTGGTGAACAAGGACCTCGCGGACACCTTGGGCAACTTCGTGAACCGGGTGCTGTCGTTCAGCCGCAAGCGCTTCGGCGACCAGGTCCCCGCAGGCAGCGCCGCCGGTGAGCCGGAGCAGCGGCTCGCCGCCGAGATCGGCGGACTGATCGAGGACTACCAGACGCACCTGGAGGCCAAGCAGTTCCGCAAGGCCGCCCAGGCGCTGCGGTCGCTGTGGAGCGCGGGCAACTCCTACTTGGAGGAGAAGGCGCCCTGGATCGAGATCCGCACCGATCAGGACGCCGCCGCGCTGACGCTGCGCACCGCGATGAACCTGATCTACCTGTACGCGGTGCTCTCGGAGCCGCTGATCCCGGCCGCGGCGCAGGCCATGCGGGCGGCGTTCGCCTCCGACGACCCGGCGCGCCGCTGGGTGTCGGCGGACGAGGCGAAGTCCTTCGCGCTGATCGAGGCGGGCACCGGCTTCACCATCCCGCCGGTGCTGTTCGCCAAGATCACCGAGGACGACCTGGAGTCCTACCGCACCCGCTTCGGCGGTTCGGTGGACGCGGGCTGAGCCGGTCTCCTGCTCCGCAGGTCGGGTAGCGGGAGCTCAGGTGAGCGGCTTCTGACGTGGGCTGCGCGCTTCGGGCATCCAGGCACGACCTTCGGCCGCAGGGCAGGCGCGGCTTCGTCCGCTCTGCGCCGCTGAGAAGATCCAGACGAATGGTGAACGCCCCATCCGCCTGGGCGGATGGGGCGCGCCGCTCCTCGGGGCCGGTCAGCGGCGGGACTCGGGGGTGAGGTCGGCGACCGGGCCGACGATGATCACGGCTGGCGGCTTGATGTCGTTGTCGCGGACCGAGTCGGCGGCTTCGGCGAGGGTGCTGCGCACGGCGTGCTGGGTGCGCATGGTGCCCTCCTGCACGATCGCGACCGGCGACTTCGGGTCGCGGCCGTGCTCGATCAGCACCGCCGCGAACTCGCCGATGCGCTTGACGGCCATCATCAGCACCAGCGTGCCCTTGAGCCGCGCCAGCGCAGGCCAATCCACCAGCGAGGTCTCGTCGTGCGGGCCGACGTGCCCGGACACGACCACGACCTCGTGCGCCACGCCGCGATGCGTCACCGGCACGTCCGCGGCCGACGGCACGGAGAACGCGCTGGTGATGCCGGGGACGGTGGTCACCGGGACCCCGGCCTCCACGCAGGCCAGCAGCTCCTCGTAGCCGCGGCCGAAGACGTACGGGTCGCCGCCCTTGAGGCGCACCACGAACTTGCCCGCCCGCACGTGCTCGATCAGCAGCTCGTTGATCACGTCCTGGTTGGCGGCGCGGCCGTACGGGATCTTCGAGGCGTCCACGACCTCCACGTGCGGCCCGAGCTCCTCCAGCAGCTCGCGTGGCGCCAGCCGGTCGGTGATCACCACGTCGGCCCGGCCCAGCAGCTGCCTGCCGCGCACCGTGATCAGGTCCGGGGCTCCCGGCCCGCCGCCGACCAGCGCGACACCGGGCGCGGGCCGCTCGGCGCTCTCGTCCACGACGCCGCTGCGCAGCGCCGCCACCAGCGCGTCCCGCACGGCGGCGGAACGGCGGTGCGCGCCACCGGCCAGCACGCCCAGCAGCAGCCCGCCGTGCTCGGCGACCGCCGGGGTGACGGCGGTGCCCTGCGAGGCGTCGTCGGAGCGCACGCAGAACACCCGGGAGCGCTCCGCTTCCGCCGCGACGGCCTCGTTCACCTCGCTGCCCGTCGCGCACGCCACCGCGTACCAGGCGCCGTCCAGATCGCCCTCGGCGTACGGGCGGCGGTGCCAGGTGAGCTCACCGGCCTCCGCCATCGCCTCGACCGCCGGAGTCGCCTCCGGCGACACGACCTCGACCCGTGCTCCGGCGTTGATCAGCCGGGGCACCCGCCGCTGCGCGACGCTGCCCGCACCGACGACCACCACCCGCTTCCCGGTGAGGTCCAGTCCCGCGAAGTAGTGGTGTTCGCCGGGCGAGTTCTGCGCAGAAGAGTGCGTGCTCATGCCGTCCGTCGTTCGTATCGTGGTGTCGCCGCGGCGCCATCGCCGAGGCCTGGGTGCGCGACCGCGCCACCACGCGGTCGTGGTGGTCACCGCGCCCGCCGCGACGGCACCGGACGGTGGTCGCGCGAGCTCCGATCCGCCGGTGCGGACGGGCGTCGCCGACCGGGCGCAACGCCGACCCATCTTGCCACGGACGCCGCCGGGATCAGCCGTCCAAGCAGCTCGGGGCGAACACCTCGCCTGCGGTGGCCCACCGGACGGGCGCCTCGGTCGACCGCAGTATCGTGACCCGCCCGCGAACGAAGGTCAAACCTCCGGTGACCTCTCTCACCAGCGAACTCGCCGCGCTCACCGGCCCGGGCCGCTTTGCCGAGCGATCCCGCGCGGCGCATCCTGGGGGCAGGCGAACCAGGGAGGCGGCCATGCACGCGAACCGGACGCTCACATTGGACATGCAGGTCATCGAGGCGGGGGCGAAGACCACCGCGGACGTCGGGATGATCACCGGCGACGGCCGGGCGCTGCACGGGCACGGCACCGCGCGACGGCACCCGGACGACCCGGACGTCCCGCAGATCGGGGATGAGATCGCGCTCGCCAGAGCGCTGTTCGAACTGGGCCACAAGCTGCTCGACACGGCGGCGAACGACATCGGCGAACGCCAGCACCGCAGAGTGCACCTCATGGCGTGACCGCGCCTCGGATCCGACCGCAGGGCCGGTGATCTCGCCGGGCGCCGGTGACGCCGGACCGAGGCCGATCACCTCGCGGCGTCCAAGTAGGCCAGCACGGCCTGCACCCGCCGGTGATCGTCGGAGGACTGCGCCAAGCCGAGCTTCGCGAAGATGTTCGCGGTGTGCTTGCCGACGGCGCTCTCGCTGAAGTGCAGCCGCTGCGCGATGCCCGTGTTGGACCGGCCTTGCGCCATCAGCTCCAGCACGGCGCGTTCGCGTTCGGTGATCCGCCGCAGCGGTTCGTCCCGGGCGCGGTGGTCCAGCAGTGTCGCGATCACCTCGGGATCCATCGCGGTGCCGCCCGCCGCGACCCGCCGCACCGCGTCGACGAACTGCTCCGCGTCGAACACCCGGTCCTTGAGCAGGTAGCCGACCGCACCCGCCCCGTCGGCGAGCAGCTCGCGCGCGTAGAGCCGCTCCACGTGCTGGGACAGCACCAGCACCGGGAGGCCGGGGACCTCCGACCGCGCGCGCAACGCCGCTTGCAGCCCCTCGTCGGTGTGGGTCGGGGGCAGCCGCACGTCGACGACCGCCACGTCCGGGCGGTGCTCGGTGAGCGCGCGCGCCAGTTCGGGTCCGCTCTCCACCCCGGCGACGATCTCGAAGCCGTGCGCGGTCAGCAGGGTCGTCAGGCCGTCGCGGAGGAGGAAGAGGTCTTCGGCGAGGACAACGCGCATGGGATCTCCATCGTGGCGCGGGTGGTCCCACCCGCGGGGCTGCTGAGGTCGAGCGTGCCATCGAAGGTGCCGAGCCTGCGGCGGATCCCCCGCAGTCCGGTGCCACCGCCGGTGTCGGCGCCGCCGCGGCCGTCGTCGGTCACCGCGATGCGCAGCACTCCGGCCGCGTACCCGAGTTCGACGCGCGCGGTGTCCGCCTCGGCGTGCTTGAGCACGTTGCCGAGCAGTTCGCTGACCGCGAAGTAGGCCGCGGACTCCACGGCCATCGGACACCTGCCCGGCAGGCTCCCGACGATCTCCACCGGCAGCGCCACGTCGAGCGCCAGCGACCGGATCGCGTCGGCCAGCCCGCGTTCCACCAGCACCGGCGGCCTGATCCCGCGCACCAGGTCGCGGAGTTCGTCGAGCACGCGGCGGGAATCCGCCCCCGTCTCGTCGAGCATGTCCCGCGCCCGCTGCGGATCCCGGTCGAGCAGGACGCGGATCGCACCGAGCTTCAGGCCGAGCGCCACCAGCCGGGCCTGCGGTCCGTCGTGCAGGTCGCGTTCGATCCGGTCCAGTTCGCGGGCTTCGGCGTCGACGGCGTCAGCCCGGGTCTCGGTGAGCCGCCGCACCCGCCGCGCCAGCTCGGCCCGCCGCGTCGGCGCCAGCAACGACCGCGCCCACCACCCGTGCAGCCGCATCGCGAGCGGCGCCAGCACCAGCACCGCGGCGATGGCCGCCACGCCGAGCCCGGCGGTGACGACCCGGTGCGCGGCGAACCAGTCCTGCCACGGCGAGTCCGGGAATTCCAGGTCGGTGAGCGCTTCGACGACCCACACCCAGAACGGGGCCCACACGCTCTGCGTGGCCCAGAGGGTCAGCGCGGCCGGCGGCACCACCAGCGCCGCGGTCACAACCAGGTCGCCGCCCAGCCAGGCCAGGTCCCGCCAGGTCGCGGGATCGCGCAGCACGTTCTCGTAACGGGCGTGCCGGATCGCCGGGGCGGGCGATTCGGTCAGCCGATCACCGCTGCGGTACAGGCCGTCCGAGGTCGGCTCCGGCGCGGGCGGCTCCGGGCGGTGCGGCGCGGGTATCTCGACGCCGCTCCACCGGGCCGCCAAGGTCCGGTTGAGCCCGGTCAGCGCGGTGGCGCTCGCGGCGATCCGCGCCCAGAACCGGTGCGCTCCGACCGCGTGCAGCAGCAGGAACGTCACCACCAGCCACACCGCACCCAGCAGGTTCAGCACGGACAAGAGTCCGAGCACCAGCAACCGCCAGCAGTCGAGCAGGGCTCGCCGGGTCTCGCTCCACCAGGCGCGCGGCGGCCGTGGCGGGCCGAGCAGGCTCGCCGTCCACCGGGTGTGCCAGCGCAACGCGCGCCGGCCGATCAACACCGCGAGCAGTCCGAGCGGGGCACCGACGAACGGGCTCAGCAGCATCCAGTTCATGTCCCGCGCGGTCGCCGGGTCGTCGGAAACCCGGCGGACGCGCTGGATGTAGTGCGGCAGGTGCGGCGTCCGGTACAGGTAGTTCTCCCACCGGTACCGGCCTTCCGCGTCCGGCTGCGGAACCGGGGGCACCGGCAGGTAGTCGACGTCCGCGTCGATCCCCTGCCGCCGCGCGAAGCGGCGTGCCGAGTTCGCCGCCGCTCGGCACCGGTCCAGCAGCCGTTCGCCCGGAGCGCACGCCCCGATGGTGATCAGCACGATCGCGAGGACGTACCCGAGGAACGGGACCGGTCCCGCCGCCCCCAGTCCGAACAGCACCAGTCCTCGTCCTGCGCTCGCACCGCGCCGCCGCACCCAGTCCCGCATGAGCACCATTCTTCCGGCGCCGACGCGGTCGCACGGTCGACTTGGCCACCGAACCGGGGTGGAGTTGTCCCCACCCCGCCTCGAAGGCGGACGCGGGTCAGGGCGTCGTGGGAGCGGGGATCCCGGGGATCGTCGCGACGGTCAAGGCTGCGCAGCCCGGTTCGGCGCGCACGGCGGCGTGCTCGGCCGCGGCGTCGCCCGCTCCGACGAGCGCGGTGGCGTGGCCGTCGCGGGCGTGCGCGGCGGCGGCGCGCGCACCGGCTTCGGCGGAGTCGACGACCTCCGTCCGCGCGCCCGGATGCAGCAGGTCTCGGACCTGGCCGAGGTCCCGCGCGCTGCCGATGACGGCGGCGGCGCGGCGGAGTTCGGCTTCGGCGCGCGGTGTCCGCAGGTCGGCCGGGCCGGGGCCGAGACCGACGACGGTCACCCGGCCGCGCGGGCGGACGCGGGCGGCGGCGACGGTGACCCCGTCGGCGACGAGCTTCGGCACCACCAGCTCGATCGCGGAATCCCCCGCGATGTCGTCGCGCCCCAACGGTTTCCCGCTCGTCGCGGAGTCGGAGCCCGCCGCTGCGAGCTCCCCGGCGGCGCGCAGCGCGGCGGCTTCGGCGACGCTGGCGGTGCCCGTCTCCCGCAGCACCTCCGCGCTCGGGTTCGGCACCTCGACCTCGGCGAGCTCCGCCGCCGGGTACAGCCGCAGCGGCAGTTCCTCGGCGTCGGCGGAATGCCAGAAGCCCAGGTCCTGCACGGCGTCGAGGATGCCGCGCTCATCTGCCTTCGACTCCGCCGTGGCGAACGCGCGGATCGCCCGCGGGTCGAGCCCGTGCTCCCGGTCCAGCCGGGACATCAGCCCCGTCACCGCGGTGCGGGACACGCCGCGCACCGCACCCACGCCCACCACGAGCGTCGGCGGGATCAGCCGCACCGTGCGCTCGCCGAGCTCCCCGGTGGGCCGCCGGTCGTCCACCACGACCGTCCACTCCGGCTCGTCGCAGTGCGCCGAGACGTTCTCCGGCAGCGCGGGCAGCGGGAACCCGTGCGGGTTGACCAGCCGCACGTGTTCCTCGTCGGCGACGGACCGCGCGCACCCGGCGAGATCACCGTCCACAGTGGCCGAGAGGTGGTCGACGAGCTCGTCCAGCGGGCTCACCGCCGCGCCCGTGGTCAGCACCGGGACCCGGCCCAGCACCTCCGCGATCTGCGGCGCCACGGCCTGCGCACCACCGGAGACGGTGACGGCGAACCGCTCGTCGACGCACACGACCTCGGGGTCGGTGCGTTCGTCGCGCAGCAGCGGCGCGATCAGCCGCACCGCCGCTCCGACCGGCAGGAACAGCACCACCACGTCCAGCGAGGACCACAGCCGGCGCAGCGCCGGTCCCGGTCCGCCGTCGACGAGCATCGCGTCCGGCCCCCACCGGGCGGCGAGTTCGGTCGCCGTGCGCTGCTCCTGCGGGGAGCGCGGGAACAACCCGATCACGAGTCGGCCTTGCGGCGCCCGGACACCAGCACCACCGGCGCCGTGGGCTCCAGCTTCGAGCCGCCGTCGGCGAGCTCCACGAGCCTGCTCGCGGCCAGCTGCACGCCGCGCACCTCGTAGCCCGCGGTGCGCAGCGCCTCCCGGGTGGGGCCGACCCGCTCCAGCTCCGTCAGCTCCACCACGATCCGGGCCGCGCCCGCGTGCGCGCACGCGGCGACGACATCGCCGCCGCCACCGCCGACGAACACCGCGTCCGGTTTCGGCAGCGCCCGCAACGACTGCGGCGCGGCCTCCTCCTCGACCCGCACGTCCACGCCGTGCCCGGCGGCGTTGGTGATCAGCCGCACGACCTGGGCCTGGTCCGACTCGACCGCGATCGTCGCGGCACCCAGCCGCGCGCATTCCACCGCGACCGAACCGGATCCGGCGCCCACGTCCCAGACGAGCGTGCCGGGCCGTGCGGCGAGCTCCGCCAGCGCGACCGCGCGCACCTCGGCGGGAGTGACGTCGCCGTCGCGGTGCGAGAACTCGTCCTCGGACAGCGCCCAGCCCGACGCGGGCGGCAGCACCTCGCCACCGGCGAGCCAGCCACGGGCGCCGATCTCCTTCGGTTCCTCCGCGCACAGCACCACCGCGTCCGGGCGCCAGGTGCGCCGCGCGGCCTCCGCCGGGGTGACGGTGCTGATCTTCTCCGCGTCGCCGCCGAGGTCCTCGCCGACGACCAGGGTGCGCCGCCAGCCCGCCAGGCCGGAGGCGAGCTGCGCCGGACCGGCGTTCGTCCCGCTGAGCACCAGCACCGCCGGACGCGCCCGGCACAGGTTCAGCACCCGCGCCAGGTCCGCTTCGCTCGCCGCCGCGACCGGCACCTCGTCCCACGGCCTGCCCAGCCGGGCCATCAGCCGCGCCACGTTCGGAGCGGCGGGCGTGACGGCGCACCGCACCCCGCGCTCGCGCAATTCCCGCAGCACGCCGAAGAATCCGGGGTCGCCGTCGACGAGGACGACGCCGGTCTCCTCACCGGCCAGCGAGGTCAGCGCGCCGACCGCCCTGCCCCACTGCTCCAGGTCCAGCGATCGGGCCTCCTGCGGGGCGTGCGCGTCCAGATGTCTGCGCGAGCCCACCACGAGCCGCGCCGACCGCAACACTTCGGCGGTGCCCGCGGGCAACTCCGCCCCCTCGACTCCGATCACCGTGACCGTCACGTCTTCCACCTCGTCCTGCCAGGCCGCTTCACCGGCCGGGCTCGCGGATCGCGAGCCCATCTCAGCTTGCCATGCCGGGTGATCACGCCGTGGCGAGCGTCCCGCGCCGCGGCGCCCCGCCGATCAGCTCGACGCGTCGCCCTTGTTCTTGGCCGATTTCGCCCCCGCCGCGCGGGATTTGGCGCTCGACGCCTTGGTCTGCGCCTTGGTCTGGGCCTTCGACTGGGACTTCGCCCGGGAGCGGGTCTTGGCCGTGGCGCGGGAGGTTCCGGTGGTGCTCGCCGCGGACGTGCGCGCGGCCTCCTGGGCGGTCTCGTCCTGCGCCGCGGGCTCGGTGTCGCCCCCGGTCGCCGCACCCTGCTCGGCGGGCTCATCGCGCACCACCGACAACGCGGCCCGAGTCGGGCGCGCGGTCTCCGGCTCGTCGCCGGAGGCGGTGCCGACGTCCTCGAGCTGCGGGGCGAGCGCCGGTTCCGGCTGCGGCACGGCGGTTCCCCCGCCGCCCGGAGCCTCGGTCTCCGCGGCCTGCTCCACGCGCGGGGCGCTCCCGACCTCGTCCGAGGTTCCCGTCGTGTCCGGCGTCCGCGTGTCCGGGGCGCCGAACAGCTCCGGCTGCGCGGGGTCCTCGGTGCGGCGCTGCCGGGCCTGCGCCCGAGCGGCGCCGCGCGCGGCCTCCTGCCACTCCCGCACCGCCCACCACGCGATGTTCGGCACGGCGGCGCCGGTGCCCTCGGCCTCGGCCGAGCCGGTCACGGTGTCGGCGCCCAACGGTGCCGCCTCGGCCGCCCGCGCCACCGGTTCCGCCGCGCGCCGCGACGCCGGAGCCCGCTCGCCCGCGCCGGGACGCTCGACGTCCGCGCTCCCGGTTCCGACGTGGAACACCGCCGCGCCGCCCGGAACGTCCTCCTGGTCGGAACCGGACGGGGCCGCGTCGGTGTGCCGCCGCGCCGAGCGGTAGCTGCGGCGCCGCCCCGGGGAATCCGTCCGGCGATAACCGGATTCACCGTGCTGACCCCGAGTCCTGCCCGTCCCGGCGCCGAGCGCCTTGCCGACGAGGAACAGCGCGGAGCGCCACAGCTTGCGCTGCTTGACCGCCTGCTCCAGCTCGCCGACGGTGGTGCTCAGCAGCACCTCGTCCGGCCAGCTCACCTTGTAGGCGACCAGCACCGGGATGTCGTCGGCGCAGCCGCCGGCGCGCAGCTCCTCGACCAGTTGCGCGGCGCGGGAGGCGGGCAGCGTCACCGCCATCGTCGTGCCGTGCCGGGCGAGCTCCCGCACCTGCTCGGCGTCGGACGTCGCGGCCGAACCGCCGCCCAGCCGCGTCAGCAGCACCGACGGCGCCGCCTCCGGCACCGTCAGCTCGCGGCCCACGGCGGCAGCGGCGGCGGAGAAGCCGTTGACGCCGGGAACGATCTCCACGTCCAGTTCCATCTTGGCGCAGGCGTCGTGCTGCTCCTGCACCGATCCCCACAGCGCCGGGTCACCGGCGTGCAGCCGCACGACCCGCAGCTTGTCGCGTTCCGCGCGGCGGTACACCTCCACGGCCTGCTCGTGGGTCAGCTGGGAGGAGTCGAGCAGCTCCGCATCGGCGCTCGCGTGCTCCCGCACGCACTCGGGCGCGAGCACGCTGGCCGACCACACCACGACGTCGGCTTCGGCGATGCGTCGCGCGGCGCGGACCGTGATGAGGTCCGCGGCGCCGGGTCCGGCGCCGATGAACGAGATCCGCCCACTCACTGTTCGCTCTCCTCTTCCGCATCACCACTACGGCCGTGCGCGCCGAACCGTCCACATCGGACATCGCCGTGGGGAGGGACATCGGCCCGATGGCCAGGGAGGCGACGGCGTGGCCGGGCCGGTGGCACCGGGCAGCACGTCGCCCACCGTGGCCGCGCAGGTGACGACCGTACCCGGTGATCGTGGCGCGCTCACACGGCCGTACCCGCACCGCCCGTCACGGTCCGCGAGCAGCTGGTCACGAACCGCGACACCGCCTCCGGCGTCCCGGCAGGATGGGTGTGCAGGTAGGAGGCGTGCAGCCCGCCGCGGACGAATCCCTCCGCGACCGCCGAGTCCGCGCGCCAGAACCACGCGGGGTCCGCGCCGTGGCCCGGATCGAGCCGGGTGCGGTGGAACTCGTGCCCGGTGAACCGCGCGCCGCGCACGCCCAGCACCGAGTCCGCGGCGGCGACCGCGTCGCGGTAGCCCAGCGTCAGCCGCGGCGACATCTCGGCCCGCGCCGGGATCACCCCGCACAGCGGATGCCCGTCGAGCTCCTCGGCGAGGTAGAGCAGCCCGCCGCACTCGGCGTGGATCGGCGCGCCCGTCGCGGCGAACCGGGTGATCTCCGCGCGCAGCGCCGAGTTCGCCGACAGCGCGGCGGCGTGCTGCTCCGGGAACCCGCCGGGCAGCACGAGCCCGCGGGTGCCCGCGGGCAGCACCTCGTCGCGCAGCGGGTCGAGCACCGCCACCTCGGCACCGGCGGCGGTGAGCAGCTCGACGTGCTCGGTGTAGGCGAAGGTGAACGCGGGGCCACCGGCCACGGCGATCACCGGGCGGTCCGCGACCGGCTCCACCTCGGCCGCCGCGTCCCAGACCGGACCGTCGAGCGCCGGAGCGCTGCGCGCCAGCGCGACCACCGCGTCCAGGTCCACCCCGGCCTCGACGGCGTCCGACATCGCCTCGACCGCCTCGGTGGCGGCGCCGCCGTGCTCGGCGGCGGTGACCAGGCCCAGGTGCCGCGACGGCACGCTGAGCCCGCCGGTGCGGCCCAGCGAGCCCAGCACCGGCAGCCCCACCGAGTCCGACGCGTCCCGCAGCACCTGCTCGTGGCGCGGCGAGCCGACCCGGTTGAGGATCACCCCGGCCAGCCGCACTCCCGGCTGGAAGCTGCGGAAACCGTGCAGCAGCGCCGCGATGCTCTGCGACTGCCCCTGCGCGTCGACGACCAGCACCACCGGGGCGCGCAGCAGGCCCGCGACGTGCGCGGTGGAGCCGAACGCGGGCTCGTCACCGGGCCCGGGGCCGTCGATCTTGCCGTCGAACAGGCCCATCACGCCTTCGGCGACGGACAGGTCGGCGCCCGCGCTGCCGTGCCGGAACAGCGGCGCGATCCGCTCCTCCCCCACCAGCACCGGGTCCAGGTTCCGCCCGGGCAGCCCGGAGGCGACGTGGTGGTAGCCGGGGTCGATGTAGTCCGGCCCGACCTTGAACGGCGCCACCCGCAGCGACCGGCGGCGCAGCGCGCCGAGCAGCCCGGTCGCCACCGTCGTCTTGCCCTGCCCGGAGCCGGGCGCGGCGATGACGACGCGCGGGCTCACCACTCGATGCCCTTCTGGCCCTTCTGACCGGCGTCCATCGGGTGCTTGACCTTCGTGGTCTCCAGCACCAGGTCGGCCGCGTCGAGCAGCGCCTGCGGCGCGTTGCGGCCGGTGATCACCACGTGCTGGTGACCGGGCCGGTCGCGCAGGGTCTCGACGACTTCGGCGACGTCGATCCAGCCCCAGTGCAGCGGATAGGTGAACTCGTCGAGCACGTACATGCCGTGGCGTTCGTCGGCGATCCGGCGGGCGATCTCCTGCCAGCCCTCCAGCGCCGCCGCCGCGTGGTCCTCCTCGGATCCCTGCTTGCGCGCCCAGGACCAGCCTTCGCCCATCTTGTGCCACTCGACGGGACCGCCTTCACCGGTCTCCTCGTGCAGCCTGCCGAGCGCGCGGAACGCGGACTCCTCGCCGACCTTCCACTTCGCCGACTTCACGAACTGGAACACGCCGATGGACCAGCCCTGGTTCCAGCCGCGCAGCGCGAGCCCGAACGCGCTGGTGGACTTGCCCTTCATCTCCCCGGTGTGCACGACCAGCAACGGGCGGTTGCGCCGCTGCCGCGTGGTCAACCCGTCTTGCGGAACAGAACTCGGCTTTCCCTGAGGCATGACCCGACCCTAGGTCACCGCGAAACGGCGTCGAAGCACGTGTAGCGGAGCTCATCGCGGAGATCCGGCGCGTGCGCACCGCATCCGCGTCCGCCCCGCACCACCCGGCCGCGAACGCGCCGGAATGCGCTCGGCACGATTTTCAGCGCACCGGAAAAGGGCGTTCCGGAAGAACACAACGGTGTCTTCGAAGTGACCCGGGCAGCCGGGTGATCTCTCTTCCGGCCGGTCTTGCGCTCGATTCCCAGCGCCGTTCATCGCACTTCCCGAAAGCTGTCGGAGGATCGGAGTGAGTACGTCTTCGCGCGCGGCGTCGACGCCGGACCGCGCCGCGGCCGGCCCTGCGTCCGGCCGGTCGTCCGCGGTGGCGTCGGCCAAGGCGTGCTGCGACGTGGATCCGCCTCCCGGATTCGAGGTAGGGCGAAGGGAAATGCCGACGGCGATGTCGACGACTCCGAAGGAAATTCGATCGACCGGAAAGGCTCTGCGCTCCACCGGTCGCACTTCGGACCGCAACGGGGTGAATCCGCGCTGTGAACGGTGATCCGGGAGTGATCGCGAGCTCCGCTCCGCCGAGCAAGCGAGCCGACCCGAATGGAGCATCGAGCGCCGTACCGCACCTGCGCGATTTCCAACATCGGCGGAAACGATTTCCACCGCGCCGCCCGGCCTCCCGGGACGCACTGCGATCGTCCCGTCACGGTCCGAGACGTCCCGAGCCGCGGAAGCGGCGGCAGCGGCGAAAGCGGCGGGCTCCGCGCGGAGCGCGACTCCACGGGGCACCCGCGGGCGAAAAAAAGCGCCCCCGCGCTCGACCGACCTGGGGGTCATCGGGAGCGCGAGGGCACTTCGTGGTCCACCCCTGGGGGTCAGGTGGACGAAGAAGAGCTTACCAACTACGTCGGGATATTCCTACTCCGCCCGGACCGGGTCGTAACCGAATCGGAATCAAGCGGCTCGGGCGGCGGTGTCGCGGGCCGCGCGGACGACCCCGGCGACGGCGTCCGCGGAGAGCTCCTCCAGCCGCAGGCAGGCCCCGCCGAGGGCGGTGGCGACCTGGCCGGCGAGGCCGAGGCGCACCACGCCCTGCTCGCAGTCGACCACCACCGATGCCACCCCGAGCCCGGCGAGCAGGCCCGCCGCGCGCATCGAATCCCGCACCGCCGCCTGCGCCCTGGCCCGGCCGGTTCCGCCGTCGCCGGCGGGGACCGTGGCCTTGCCGTCGGTGAGCAGCACGAGCAGCGGGCGCCTGCGCGGGTCGCGGGTCCGTTCGGTGGACACGACCTGGCGGACCTTGAGCAGCCCGGTGGCCAGCGGCGTGCGGCCTCCGGTGCGCAGATCCCGCATCCGGGTGGCGGCGATCTCCACGGAGGACGTGGGCGGCAGCGCCAGCTCGGCGTCCTCGCCGCGGAAGGTCACCACGCCGACCTTGTCCCGGCGCTGGTAGGCGTCGCGCAGCAAGGAGAGCACGGCGCCGCTGACGGCGGACATGCGTTCGCGGGCGGCCATCGAGCCGGAGGCGTCGACGGCGAACAGCACGAGGTTGCCTTCGCGGCCTTCGCGCACCGACTTCCGCACGTCGCCCCGGTGCAGGACCAGTCCGGGGCCGCTGCGACCGCGCGCCCGCTGGTGGGGGGCCGCCGCGATCAGCGTGGACGGCAGGTGCACCCCATGTCCATCCACTGTGGAGGAACGGACGGTCTGGCCGCTGCGGGACCGGGCGCGGGAGCGCCTGCCGGGAGCGCCTTCGCCGACTCCGGGGACTTCGAGCAGCCGAGCCCGGAACGCCGGTGCCGGCGCGGCCGGGGGTTTGCTCGCGGGAGCCTGACCGTTGCCGTCGCCTTGTCGCGAGCCGCCGTTCCCGTTCGGCGCGGGCGTCTCCGGCGGGGCCTGCGCCTCGCCACCGCCCGGCCCGTCCGGACCGTCGTCCGGTCCGCCGTCGGGGGCTCCGCCGCCGGGGCCGCCCGGCCCGTCGTCGGGGCCGTCCGGCGGTTCCTCCCCGCCGTCGCCCTGCTCGGAACCCTGGTCGTCGCCCGGCTGGTCCTCGGCGTGCTGGGCGGCGTCGTTGAGCGCCTGCTGCAACTGGTCCTCTTCGACACCGGGCTCGTCGAACGGGTCGCGGCGCCGCCGGTGCGGCAGCGCCAGCCGGGCGGCGGCCTCCACGTCGGATTCGGCCACCGCGTCCGCGCCGCGCCACGCGGCGTGCGCCACGGCGGTCCGCGCCAGCACCAGGTCGGCGCGCATGCCGTCCACGTCGAACGACGCGCACAGCGCGGAGATGCGCCGCAGCTCCGCGTCGGGCAGCCGCACCGACTCCACCAGGGACCGCGCCTCGGTGATCCGCCGCGCCAGATCGGCGTCCGCGTCGGCCCACTTCGCCGCGAAGCCCGCCGGGTCCGCCTCGAACGCGAGCCGCCTGCGCACCACCTCGGTGCGCGTCGCCACGTCGCGCGACGCCGCGACCTGCACGGTCAGCCCGAACCGGTCGAGCAGCTGCGGACGCAGCTCGCCCTCCTCCGGGTTCATGGTGCCGACCAGCAGGAACGAGGCCGCGTGCGTGACCGACACTCCTTCGCGCTCCACGTGCGCGCGGCCCATCGCCGCCGCGTCCAGCAGCAGGTCCACCAGGTGGTCGTGCAGCAGGTTGACCTCGTCGACGTAGAGCACGCCGCGGTGCGCCGCCGCCAGCAGACCGGGCTGGTAGGCGCTGACGCCCTCGGTCAGCGCGCGTTCCAGGTCGAGCGAGCCGACCAGCCGGTCCTCGGTGGCGCCCACCGGCAGCTCCACCAGCTCCGCGGGCCGCCGCACCCCGGCGACCTCGGCGTGCGGGCCGTCCGGGCACTGCGGGTCGGGCCGGTGCGGGGCGCAGCCGAAGCGGCAGCCGGTCACGACGTCCAGCGGAGGCAGCAGCGACGCCAGGGCGCGCACCACCGTCGACTTCGCGGTGCCCTTCTCGCCGCGCACCAGCACACCGCCGATGCGCGGGTGCACCGCGTTCAGCAGCAGCGCCAGCCGCAGGTCGTCGTGCCCGACCACCGCGGTGAACGGGAAGCGCGGGCTCGCGGGAGCAGTCATGCCAGGTGTTCCTTCCTCGGGTCTCGGACGCCCCGATGTCGGCTGCGCCAAGGCGAGGCAGTGTCCTGACTCCCGGATCAACGCGGAACCCCGGCCTTCCCAGGCAGCAGCGTTCGCCGACGCGCCCGGTGGCTCGCGAGGGAGGCCCGCTCCCCGGTCACAGTGGCGCCGACCGTGCCGGACTCGCACCGGCTTCCTGACCTGCCTTGGCTGGGACCAGCGTGCATCGTCGCAGATCACGGACGGCCGAGGAACCGCCGCGACGGGCTCAGCGCAGCGAGCCGGGGTATCGGTGCATGTCGACGTGCGGGATGCCGTCTTCGAGATACTCCTCACCCGAGGGTTCGAACCCGAAACCGCGGTAGAACTCCTGCGCGTAGGTCTGCGCCGCCAGCGTCGCCGGGGCGCGCTGGATCTCGGCGAGCGCGGCGCGCATCAGCTTGCGCCCGAGGCCGAGGCCGCGGGCGTTCTTGGCGGTGACGACCCGTCCGATGCGGAAGGTGCCGTCGGGGTCTTCGAGCAGCCGCAGGTAGCCGAGCACGTACCCGTCCGCGGAGTCGATCCAGAAGTGCCTGGTGCTGTTCTCCAGGTCCCGGCCGTCGAGCTCCGGGTACGCGCAGTTCTGCTCGACCACGAACACGTCCACGCGCAGGCGGAGCATGCGGTAGAAGTCCTCAGCGTCGAGGTCGGCCGTGTAGGCGCGGTGGACTGCGGTGGCGAGCGGTTGCAGGGTCACCATCACGGGATATCACATTCCGGCTACGACACCTGCGGTCACCTGCGGTGGAAGTAGCGCAGGCCACGTCGTTCGCCCGGACCGCGATCGGCTGCCGAAATCGGGAAGTGCAGCGCACGAACGCGCCTCGCCCGCGCGAAGCGGACATTCCCGATGAACAGGTCATTCCCACCTGAGAGCCGCGAGCCGCCGGGCTTCCCATCCACCGGGATGATCTCGCCGTCTCGTTCAGAGCCGGGCCGCGACGTCCGACGAGACCGCCGCGATCCGGGTGTAGACGCCGGGCGTGCCGGGCCGCCCGCACCCGGTGCCGTAGGACACCACGCCGATCAGCCTGCCGTCGGCGACGAGCGGCCCGCCGGAGTCCCCGGCGCACGCGTCCCGGCCGCCTTCCGGCGCTCCCGCGCACACCCGCGTTCCCGGCTCGTAGTCCGGATACGCGGCCCGGCAGTCCGCATCCGAGCTGATCGGCACCTCGGCGGAGCGGAGCACGTCCGAGGACGAGCCGGTCTCGGTGGTGCGCCCCCAGCCGTAGACCCGAGCCGGGGCTCCCGGCCGGTACGACTCGGTGTCACCGGGTTCGGCCATCGGCAGCGGCTGCTGCGCGGCGGGGGCGGTCAAGGTCAGCACCGCCACGTCGCGCCCCTCGGTGACGTCCCGGAATTCCGGGTGCACCCACACGTCCCCGACCGCGCCGTCGGCGCCTCCGGTGTCGCGCAGGTCCGCCCGGCCGGTGATCGCACGCAGCCCTCCGGGGTCGCGGCCGTCGACGCAGTGCGCGGCGGTGACGACCTTGATCGGCGTGACGAGGGTGCCGCCGCAGAACTGGTGCCCGGCGCCGTCGGTCAGCGCCACCGCCCACGGCGCCGCGCCTTCCTCGGCGCCGCCGAGCACCCGCTCCTGGGCGGGGTCGGCGCCGGCCGGGGCGCCCAGCGCCGTCAGCGCCGCGGCCAACGCGGAGGCGCCGGCGGCGAGCCGGGCCGGTGAACGCCGCGGCGGGCGGGAGTGGTCGGACACGACGGCCTCCAAGACTCGCACCGCTGATCGGAGGTGATCAACGCACTCGGCGGCACACGGTAGCGGCCCGGTCACCGAGAGATCAGGAGGGCGAGCTCACATGGGTTCGCAAGAATTTTTCGTTAAGATGGTTGTTGACGGGAAAAACTACGAAGCACTTGCGCGGCCGATCGCCGTTCGTCCCGTAGCACCGTCCACGATCCCCGGAGTCCGCGACGACGCGGATCCGAGATCACCCCCGATCCGGTGAAACCTTCGACCGGTGGGCCCATCCGCCCACCGGCCACCTTCGTGCGCGCACGACCTGCGCGACGACTCGATCAAGGAGCGAACACGTCATGCTGCTGGACTTCACGACCCTGCCGGCGTTCCTGCTCGCCAGTGCAGTGGTGGTGCTGACCCCCGGGGTGGACGCGTTCCTGCTGCTGCGGACCTCACTGCGGCAGGGCATCGGCGCGGGCCTGCGCGCCCTGCTCGGCATCCATACCGCGAGCATCCTGCAGGTGGCGCTGGTGATCTGCGGGCTCGGCACGCTGATCACGAACAACCCCGCGGTGCTGGCCATGCTCAAGTGGGCCGGAGCCGCGTACCTCGGCTACCTCGCGGTCATGATCGTGCGGGGCCTGTGGCTGACCCGCAAGGAGACCGGCGACGGCCTCGAATCGGGCAGCACCACCGACCGCCCGTACCTGCAGGGCCTGCTGAGCAACATCACGAACCCGAAGATGCTGCTGTTCAGCCTGGCCTTCCTGCCCCAGTTCGTGGGCGCCGCGACGGCCCCCACCCTGCAACTGGTCCTGCTGGGCGCGGTCTTCCTGGTGCTCGCCGCGATCTGGGAGGTCACCATCGTCCTCGCCGCGGCCCGCATCGCCGACCGCCTCCGCCGCCCCAAGATCGCCCGCTCCCTCGACATGGTCAGCGCAGCGGCTTTCCTCACGATCTCCGTAGGCCTGGTCACCACCTGACCACCTCCACGCGGCGAAAGCTCGCGAAGGGCAGGAGAAGCGACCCCGCCCAGCACCCGAAGACCGCCAGCAATAAGCGGCAATGCCCAGCCCGCCTCCCGACCGAAGGCCGTGCAGTAAGCGGCGAAGCCAGCCTGCTTTGCGGCGTAGCCGTGCCTAACAGCCGAAGGCCGTGCAGTGGGCGGCGAAGCAAAGCCTGCCTTGCGGCCGAAGGCCGTGCCTGTAAAGCGCGAAGCGCTTTAGCCCACGTCCACAAGCCGA
>NZ_JAPFGB010000045.1 GCF_026241095.1 Saccharopolyspora sp. NFXS83
CTGCCACAACGACTTCCTTCCTCGGTCTGCACGAGCAGACCAGACTCGGAAGCCTCCGGACAAACGGGGGAAGCTCAGGTTCTCAGCTGTCTTCTCGCGAGGACAGCTTTTTCCCTCGTGGCGCAGCCACTAGGGAAAAAGATCCCGCAGCGAGAAGACAGCTGAGGTTCCGCCAAACGACCACCAAAACAAAACGAGCCCGACCCCCCCAAACAACAAGAACGGACCGTCCGGTCCAAGGGAGTGGCCGGGCGGTCCGTTCAGTGCGAGGCGATCCGCGATCGCCGGGTGTCGGCGCGGCTCAGGCCGCCTGGGGCTTCGGCGCCCAGTAGTCGATCATCGCGGCGAACACGTCGAACGCCGGCTTCGAGTATCCGTACGGCGCCTCCAGGTGCAGGCTCAGCGGGAAGCCGAGGTCCACCACGCCGTCGATGACGCGCTTGTAGAGGTCGAGCAGCTTCTGCTTGCGCTCCTCGAAGGTGAGGTCGGTGATGCCCGCGATGAACTTCTGCTCCGCCTCCACCGCCGGGTTGCCGGGGTCCTGGATGAGCCAGTCGATGAGCTTGCGGCGGCCTTCGACGCCCGGCACGAAACCGAACGACAGCAGGATCTCCGGGCGGTGCGGCGTCTTGTCCGCGAATTCCTTCAGGAATCCGACGATGGCGTCCGAGTACAGCAGCTGCGTCATGCCGTAGGTGGCGCCGCGCTCGCATTTGAAGTTGAACCGGCCGTGCTCGCCCTCGCGAGTCGGGATGAGGATGGAGCCGCGGTTCGGGACGACGTCCTGGAACTGGGTCAGCGCGTCGGTGGGCGGTAAGCCGCCGCCTTCGCCGTCGGACATGGTGCGCGGCACGCCGACGAACGCGATGCCCTCCATGCCCGCCGCCTGCAGGTCCCGGATGCGGTCGGTGAGCTGCGGCTTGTCCATGAACGCGGTGACCTGGGTGCACAGGCCCTTCACGTCGCCGATCTCCGGGCGCACCGTGTTCCAGAAGTCGATGACGTCCATCTTCGGCTTCATCTCGATCGGACGGTCGTCGTCCTCGGCGATGATGCCGGGAATCATCAGGTGCCCGATGCGGTCGGCGAGCCCGGCGGCGCGGCTGTTCTCGGCCACCTTGCGGCCTTCCTCCACGGCCCTCTCGTGTCCACCGTCGAGGTCGGGCGGTGCCAATTCGAGTGCGATCGTGTCCATGTCGGCCTCAGGTCTTCCTTCCTCGCCGGTCACCGAGCCAGCCCGGCCGCTCCCGCGGGCGGCCGTGAAAGCAGGGACCGTGCAACCGGAAATCGAATTCGAGGGAGGGCGGAAACGAGATCGAACGCGGATTCCCTCGACAGGTCTTCTCGATCGAGAACCGGGGGGGGCGCCACCGCTCGGACCGACCGGTCCGAGCGGTGGCGTGCGACCACCGGTCGCTCAAGCCACGAAGCGTGCTGAGCGGATCAGTAGCGGTAGTGCTCGGGCTTGTACGGCCCGTTCACGTCGACACCGATGTACTCGGCCTGCGCCTTGGTCAGCGTGGTCAGCTTGACGCCGAGCGCGTCCAGGTGCAGCCGGGCCACCTTCTCGTCCAGGTGCTTGGGCAGCACGTAGACGTCCTTGCCGTACTCGCCGGGCTTGGTCCACAGCTCGATCTGCGCCAGCGTCTGGTTGGTGAACGAGTTGGACATCACGAAGCTCGGGTGCCCGGTGGCGTTGCCCAGGTTGAGCAGCCGGCCCTCGGACAGCACCAGGATGGAGTGCCCGTCGGTGAAGGTGAACTCGTGCACCTGCGGCTTGATCTCGACCTTCTTGATGCCCGGGGTCTTCTCCAGGCCGGCCATGTCGATCTCGTTGTCGAAGTGGCCGATGTTGCCCACGATGGCCTGGTGCTTCATCTTCGCCATGTGGTCGGCGGTGATGATGTCGAAGTTGCCGGTCGTGGTGATGAAGATGTCGGCGATCTCGACGACCTCGTCGAGGGTCTTGACCTCGTAGCCCTCCATCGCCGCCTGCAGCGCGCAGATCGGGTCGATCTCGGTGACGATCACGCGAGCGCCCTGGCCGCGCAGCGACTCCGCGGAGCCCTTGCCGACGTCGCCGAAACCGGCGATGACGGCGACCTTGCCGCCGATGAGGGTGTCGGTGGCGCGGTTGATGCCGTCGACCAGCGAGTGCCGGCAGCCGTACTTGTTGTCGAACTTCGACTTCGTCACCGAGTCGTTGACGTTGATCGCCGGGAACAGCAGCTCACCGGAGCGCACCAGCTCGACGAGCTTGTGGACACCGGTGGTGGTCTCCTCGGTGACGCCCTTGATCTCCTTGGCGAGCTTGGTGAAGCGCTGCTTGTCCTTGTCCAGGCTGGCGCGCAGCGTGGACAGGACGACCTTGAACTCCTCCGGGTCGTTGTCCGTGGGCTGCGGCACGGCGCCGGCGGCCTCGAACTCGACGCCCTTGTGGACCAGCAGGGTCGCGTCGCCACCGTCATCGAGGATCATGTTGGCGACCTTGCCGCCGTCGAACTGCCAGAGCTGGTCGGTGCACCACCAGTAGTCCTCCAGCGTCTCGCCCTTCCAGGCGAACACCGGCACGCCCGCGGGCTTGTCCACGGTGCCGTTCTTGCCCACGACGACGGCCGCGGCGGCCTCGTCCTGGGTGGAGAAGATGTTGCAGGACACCCAGCGGACCTCGGCGCCCAGCTCGACCAGCGTCTCGATGAGCACCGCGGTCTGCACCGTCATGTGCAGCGAACCTGCGATCCGCGCGCCCTTGAGCGGCTTGGAGTCCGCATACTCCTTGCGAGTCGCCATCAGACCGGGCATCTCGTGCTCGGCCAGTCGGATCTGGTGCCGGCCGGACTCGGCCAGGCTCAGGTCCGCGACGGCGAACTCGATGCCGTTGGCCTTCTGCAGCTTCGCGCTCATGATTTCCTTTCTAGATTTCCCTGCTCGGGTTTCATCCCTGTCAGGGCGCTTTCCCTGCTCGGGTTTCCGCGGCACGTGCGCGGGCCGCTGATGATCAACCTTACGGCCCGCGCACGTGGCCTCATGTGTTGAAGTACTTCGCCTCGGGGTGGTGGGCGACGATCGCGTCCGTGGACTGCTCCGGGTGCAGCTGGAACTCCTCGGAGAGCTCAACGCCGATCCGCTCGCTCTCCAGCAGCTCCACGATCTTGGCGCGGTCCTCGATCTCCGGGCAGGCGCCGTAGCCGAAGGAGTAGCGGGCCCCGCGGTAGCCGAGCTTGAAGAACTCGGTCACCTCGTTCGGGTCCTCTTCGGACACCGCCCGGCCGCTGGACCACAGCAGTTCCCGCCGGACCCGCCGGTGCCAGTACTCGGCGAGCGCCTCGGTGAGCTGCACGCCCATCCCGTGGATCTCGAGGTAGTCGCGGTAGGAGTTCTTCGCGAACAGCTCGTTGGCGTAGTCGGCGATGGGCTGGCCCATCGTCACCAGCTGCATCGGCAGCACGTCGACCTGGCCGGTCTCCAGCGCCTTCTCCCTGGTGCGGTAGAAGTCGGCGAGGCTGAGCCTGCGGTCGCGCTGCTGGCGCGGGAACGTGAACCGGGTGCGTTCCGCGGCGTCCGGCTCCTCCTTGTCCAGCACGATCACCGAGTTGCCCTCGGTGACGACCGGGAAGTAGCCGTACACCACCGCCGCGTGCTGCAGGATGCCCGCCGTGGCCAGCTCGTCCATCCAGTAGCGCAGCCGCGGCCGGCCTTCGGACTCGACGAGCTCCTCGTAGGACGGGCCCTCGCCCTTCTTGGAGCCGCGCAGGCCCCACTGGCCGAAGAACGTGGCGCGTTCGTCGAGCAGCGCCAGGTAGTCGGCGGTGGGCACGCCCTTGATGACTCTGGAACCCCAGAACGGCGGGGTCGGCACCGGGGCGTCGGCGTCCACGTCGGAGCGGATCGAGTCGTCGTAGAGGTCGGGCAGCGGACCCTGCTCGGCCTTGCGCTTCTCCGCGATGCGCTTGGAACGCTCGTGGCGCTCCTTGCGCTCGGCCTTCTTGGCCTCCTCCGCTTCGTTCACCTCGGGGTTGTCGCCGCGCTTGATGGACATCAGGCGGTCCATCAGGTTCAGGCCCTCGAAGGCGTCCTTCGCGTAGCGCACATCGCCCTGGTAGACCTCGTCGAGATCGTTCTCCACGAAGGACCTGGTCAGCGCCGCGCCGCCGAGCATCACCGGGTACTTCTCCGCGATGCCGCGGGAGTTCATCTCCTGCAGGTTGTCCTTCATGATCACGGTGGACTTCACCAGCAGGCCCGACATGCCGATCACGTCGACCTTGTTCTCGTCCGCGGCCTCGAGGATCGCGTTCACCGGCTGCTTGATGCCGATGTTGACCACGTCGTAGCCGTTGTTGGACACGATGATGTCGACGAGGTTCTTGCCGATGTCGTGCACATCGCCCTTGACCGTCGCCAGCAGCAGCTTGCCCTTGCCGCCGGAGTCGTCCTTCTCCATGTGCGGTTCGAGGTAGGCCACGGCGGCCTTCATCGTCTCCGCGGACTGGAGCACGAACGGCAGCTGCATCTGCCCGGAGCCGAACAGGTCACCGACGACCTTCATGCCCGCCAGCAGGTGCTCGTTGACGATCTGCAGCGGCTTCTTCTCCTGCATGGCCGCTTCGAGGTCGACGTCGAGACCGTTGCGCTCGCCGTCGACGATGCGCTTCTCCAACCGCTCGAACAGCGGCAGCTTCGCCAGCTCCTCCGCGCGGGAGGCACCGGTCGAGGAGGCCGTCTTGCCCTCGAACAGCTGCATCAGCTTCTGCAGCGGGTCGTAGTCCTCGGCGCGCCGGTCGTAGACCAGGTCGAGGGCGACCTCCCGCTGCTCCCCGTCGATCTTGTTCATCGGCAGGATCTTCGAGGCGTTCAGGATCGCCGAGTCCAGCCCGGCCTCGCGGCACTCGTTGAGGAACACCGAGTTCAGCACCTGGCGCGCGGCCGGGTTCAGGCCGAACGACACGTTGGACAGGCCCAGCGTGGTGTTCACCCGCGGGTGGCGGCGCTTGAGCTCCCGGATGGCCTCGATGGTCTCGATGCCGTCCCGGCGCACCTCCTCCTGACCGGTGGTGATCGGGAAGACCAGGCAGTCGATGATGATCGCCGACTCGTCCAGGCCCCAGGTGCCGGTGATCTCGGCGATGAGGCGCTCCGCGATCCGCAGCTTCCACTCCGCGGTGCGGGCCTGGCCCTCCTCGTCGATGCACAGCGCGACGACGGTGGCGCCGTGCTCGCGCACCATCGCCATCACCTTCTGGAACCGCGAGTCCGGCCCGTCGCCGTCCTCGTAGTTCACCGAGTTCACCGCGCAACGCCCGCCGAGGTGCTCCAGGCCCGCCTGGATCACGTTCGCCTCGGTGGAGTCGACCATGATCGGCAGCGTCGAGGCGGTGGCAAGCCGGCTGGCCAGCTCGCGCATGTCCTCGGCGCCGTCGCGGCCCACGTAGTCCACGCACAGGTCGAGCATGTGCGCGCCCTCGCGGGTCTGGGCCTTGGCGATCTCCACGCAGTCGTCGTAGCGGCCGTCGAGCATCGCCTCGCGGAACTTCTTGGACCCGTTGGTGTTGGTCCGCTCGCCGACGTTGAGGATGCTCGCGTCCTGCTGGAACGGCACCGCCTGGTACACCGAGGACACCGACGGGACGATCTCCGGGGTGCGCGCCTGCGGGGTGAGCGAGGCGACGGCCTCGGAGACCGCGCGCACGTGCTCACCGGTGGTGCCGCAGCAGCCGCCGACCAACCGCGCGCCGAAGTCGTTGACGAAGCCGACCAGCGCCTGCGCCAGCTCGTCCGGCTGCAGCGGGTACACCGCTCCGTTCGGCCCGAGCTCCGGCAGGCCCGCGTTCGGCATCACCGAGATCGGCACGTTCGCGTGCTGCGCGAGCACCCGCAGGTGCTCGCTCATCTCGGCGGGACCGGTCGCGCAGTTCATGCCGATCAGGTCGATGCCCAGCGGCTCCAGCGCCGTGAGCGCAGCGCCGATCTCGGACCCGACCAGCATCGTGCCGGTCTGCTCGACGGTGACCTGCGCGATGATCGGCAGCCAGCGGCCGGTCTGCTCCATCGCGCGCTTGGCTGCCACGACGGCCGCCTTGGTCTGCAACAGGTCCTGGGAGGTCTCCACCAGGACCACGTCGATGCCGCCGTCGATCATGCCCAGCACGTTCTCGACGTAGGCGTCCCGCAGGTCCGCGTACGGCGCGTGACCCAGCGTGGGCAGCTTGGTGCCCGGCCCCATCGAGCCCAGCACGAACCGCGGCTTGTCCTTCGTGGAGAACTCGTCGGCGGCCTCCCTTGCCAGCCGGGCGCCCTTCTCCGCCAGGTCCCGGATGCGCTCCGGGATGCCGTACTCGCCGAGGTTGGCGAGGTTCGTGCCGAACGTGTTCGATTCGATCGCGTCCGAACCGGCTTCCAAGAACCCGCGGTACACCCCGGAGACCACGTCCGGACGGGTCTCGTTGAGGATCTCGTTGCAGCCTTCGAGGTTCGCGAAGTCGTCCAACGACAGGTCGTAGGCCTGCAACGCGGTACCCATGCCGCCGTCCGCGACGAGCACGCGCTCGTTGAGCGCGGTCAGGAACCCGCTCGGGTCGCGCCCCGAGCCGGTATCGCCGTTCGTGTTGACCCCATTCATGTCGCTGCCTCTTCCCACGCTTGCCTGCGCCACGCCCGATACCCCAAGTGTGCTCGCCGGGGGTGGCGCCGGGCTCTCGCCCCCGGCGCCACCCCCGGAACTCAGCGCAGCTTCGAACCGATCTCGGCGGCGGCGGTGTCGCCGTACGCCTCACCGATGCGCGCGAGGAACGACTCGCGCTCGACGTCGTACTCCTGCGGCCCGTCGGTCTCCAGCGAGACGGTCGCCAGCGTGCAGCCGAGCTGCAAGGCCCGCTCCACGCCCAGCCCGCCGGACAGACCGGAGAGGAACCCGGCGCGCAACGCGTCGCCGACCCCCGTCGGGTCGCCCTTCTGCTTCTCCTTGGGCGGCTGCACCTCGAAGGTCGGGGCCGATGCCGACTCGACCTTGAGGCCCTTCGCGCCCAGCGACGTGACCCAGCTGCCGACCTCGGCCAGGACCTCGTCGTGGCTCCAGCCGGTGCTCTGCAGCAGCAGGCTGTGCTCGTACTCGTTCGTGAACAGGTACTCCGCGCCGCGAACCAGCTCGCGGACCGACTCGCCGTCCATCCGGGCAAGCTGCTGGCCCGGGTCGGCGAGGAACTTGTACCCGCGCTCCCGGCATTCCTTGGTGTACTTCACCATCGCGTCCGGGTCGTTCGCCGAGACCACCACGAGGTCGAGCCCGCCGACGCGGTCGGCGACCGACTTGAGCTCGATCTCCGCGGCCTCGGTCATGGCACCCGGGTAGAACGAGGCGATCTGGTTGAAGTCCTGGTCGGTGGTGCACAGGAACCGGGACGTGTGCTTGGTCTCCGAGACGCGCACCGAAGCGGTGTCCACGCCGTGACGCTCCAGCCACGTCCGGTATTCCTCGAAGTCCTGCCCGACCGCGCCCACCAGCAGCGAGGTGACGCCGAGCTTGCCGAGCCCGAAGGTGATGTTGGCCGCGACCCCGCCGCGACGCACCTCCAGCTCGTCGACCAGGAACGACAGGGACACCGATTCGAGCTGATCGGCGATCAGCTGCTCGGCGATCCTGCCGGGGAAGGACATCAGGTGGTCGGTGGCGATCGACCCGGTCACCGCAATCCGCACTGCAACAACTCCTTATCGGCCGGCCGGCGACATCGTCGGCCACCGGCCCCAAGAACTTCTCGATACCTGGCCCGCACCGGGCCGCGGGGCGTGGCCTCGCCACGCCCCGCGACAGCCCGTGCGAACGTCCGCATGTGCTCGATCAGATACCGGCGGCGGCCTTGAGCGCCTCGGCACGATCGGTGTTCTCCCACGGCAGGTTCACGTCGCTGCGGCCGAAGTGGCCGTAGGCGGCGGTCTGCGCGTAGATCGGACGCAGCAGGTCCAGGTCCCGGATGATCGCGGCGGGACGCAGGTCGAACACCTCGTTGATCGCGGCCTGGATCTTGACCGGGTCCACGTTCTCGGTGCCGAAGGTCTCCACGAACAGCCCGACCGGAGCGGCCTTGCCGATCGCGTAGGCGACCTGCACCTCGATGCGGCCGGCCAGCCCGGCGGCCACCGCGTTCTTCGCCACCCAGCGGGTCGCGTAGGCCGCGGAGCGGTCCACCTTCGACGGGTCCTTGCCGGAGAAGGCGCCGCCACCGTGGCGGGCCATGCCACCGTAGGTGTCGACGATGATCTTCCGGCCGGTCAGGCCCGCGTCGCCCATCGGGCCACCGACGACGAACCGACCGGTCGGGTTGATCAACACCCGCGAGTCGGTGGTGTCCAGGCCGACCCGCTCCAGTTCCGGAGCGATGACCTTCTCGTTGATGTCCTTGGACAGCGTCTTGTCGAGGTCGATCTCCTCGGCGTGCTGGGTCGAGAGCACGACGGTGTCCAAGCGGACCGGCTGGTCACCGGCGTACTCGATGGTGACCTGCGTCTTGCCGTCGGCGCGCAGGTACGGCAGCGTGCCGTCCTTGCGGACCTCGGTCAGGCGACGCGACAGGCGGTGCGCGAGCGTGATCGGCAGCGGCGCGAGCTCGTCGGTGTCGTTGCAGGCGTAGCCGAACATCAGGCCCTGGTCGCCGGCGCCCTGCTTGGCGATCTCGTCGATGACGCCCTCGACCCGGCTCTCGTGCGCGGTGTCCACGCCCTGGCCGATGTCCGGGGACTGCGCGCCGATCGCGATGTTCACGCCGCAAGAGTTGCCGTCGAAGCCCTTGGCCGACGAGTCGTAGCCGATCTCAAGGATCTTCTCCCGCACGATGGACGGGATGTCGACGTAGGCGCTGGTGGTGACCTCACCGGCCACGTGCACCTGGCCGGTCGTCACCAGCGTCTCCACCGCGACGCGGGACCGCGGGTCCTGCGCGAGCATTGCGTCCAGCACGGAGTCGCTGATCGCGTCGCAGATCTTGTCAGGGTGACCTTCGGTCACCGACTCGCTGGTGAACAACCTGCGGTTGATCTCACTCACGGCTCAACCTCACCTCTCAGCTTCTTTGGCGGCTTCGATCCTTGCGTACGAGCAGCAGTAATGTCATGAGTGTCCACTCACTGACACGCCCGCCATCCGGCCCAGCGGGACCGGCCGTACGCATCACTGATGATCATGCACGGGCGTGGATGATGCCCCATGCCAGGCTTCCGCCGTTACCGGACTCCACCCAGGCACGCAGGCCACGCTTCATCTTGGTGCGATATTCCTCACTGATCCGGTCGGACAGTTCGGACTCGCGGGCTTCGAGCACCTCGAGCACCCGCTGGTAGTGCACCGGCAGGTACGAGCTGAGGTCCTCGAAGTCGATCGTCTGCAGGCCCAGCCGAGCCAGTTCGCGCCGGTAGAAGCCGGGCGAACCCATAGTGTCCAGGCTCAGCCGGTCCAGGATCGGACCCAGGTCCTGTTTGCGGGCGTTGTCGGCTGCCATCGGGTCGGTGAACACGAACGAACCGCCCTTGCTCAGGACCCGCGTCACCTCTTCCAGCACCCGCTCGCGGTCCCCGCTGTGCAGGATGGCGTCCTGCGACCAGACCAGGTCGAAGGCGTTGTCCTGGAACGGGATGTCCTCGAAGGAACCGTCCTTGACCTCGATCAGGTCGTCGAGGCCCGCCGCCCGGTTGAACTCGACGTTGCGGGCGTTCTCGACCTCGCTGAGGTTCAGGCAGGCGACCTTGCAGCCGTAGGTCTTGGCCAGGTAGCGCGCCGCACCACCGTATCCGGCACCGATGTCCAGGATCCGGGTCTCCGGCGTGATCTCGACCTTGGCCGCCATGCGCTCGACGGTGCGTCGCGAGGCGGCGTCGATGTCCTCGTCCGGGGTGCTGTAGAGGCCGACGTGAATGTCGTTGCCGCCCCAGACGTGGTAGTAGAAATTGTCCGCGTCTTCGGAGTTGTAGTAGTCGCGGGCCGTGTGCACCGCGGTCGAGTACACGTCGGACAGCTCGTCCTCGGTGCGGTAGTTCTTCTCCGCGACGTGAATGTAGAAGTCCGGGTCCTGGTCCGCGTACGTTTCCTGGAAATCGCCGTAGGTGTCGATTCGCTGGAATCCGACCTCGCGCAGCAGGCGCCGAACGTAATTCTTCCGCAACGGGTACATGTTGAGGAAGAATTCGCTCTTGTCCGGGAAGGTGTACTTGAATCGGGCCAGGCCCTCGTCCACGTGGTCCGGCTCCGCGGACACGTCCTCACCGGCGTAGTAGTACGTGTGCTTGCTGGAGAATCCGTCGTCCAGGATCGCGTCGTAGTTGCGCTGGTCGATGATCAGAACGCCGTCGTGCTTGAGCATGGCGTAGAACTCGGCCAGGGCCTTGCGCCGGTCGCGCTCGGAGAACAGGTGCGTGAACGAGTTGCCCAGGCAGATGATCGCGTCGTACTCGCCGTGGACGTCGCGGTTGAGCCAGCGCCAGTCGGCGTGCACGACGCGCAGGATGTGCCCGCCGTAGGTCAGGCCGTTGCGGAAGGCCTGGGCCAGCATCTGCGGGCTGCCATCGGCGCTGACCGTCTCGAAGCCCTCTTCGAGCAGCCGCACCGAGTGGAAACCGGTACCGGTGGCCACGTCCAGGACGGACTCCACACCACGGGCTTTGAGCTGGTCGATGAAGAACCGGCCCTCGCTCTCGTAGCGCTTCTTCCAGTCGATCAGATCGTCCCACTTGTCGACGAATCCACCGACGTACTCGT
Organism: Saccharopolyspora sp. NFXS83; assembly: GCF_026241095.1. GTDB lineage: Bacteria > Actinomycetota > Actinomycetes > Mycobacteriales > Pseudonocardiaceae > Saccharopolyspora_C. The sequence goes on from NZ_JAPFGB010000045.1 coordinate 10,745, forward strand.
GCGTGTAATGGTCGGATTCGCGCACTTCCAACGGGTTGTCGCCGAAGACCTGCTCCTCACGGGCGACCAGTTCGGCCGCGTCCTCGGCCACACCGTTGCGTTCGCCGTGCTGCGCCAGGTCGTCCACGCTCTTGGCCATACTTCACTCCCACCACTCGCGTTGGTCATGCGCCTCATGCACCACTCAGGTCCGCGCGAATCCGCCCCGAGATCAACTCGTAGGTCGTGCGGGGTCGCCAATCGAATAAGGCGACACCTGCGCACCGGCGTGGGCGGCCGAAGAACTCAGGCCGCGCACCTGCACCAGCGCTCGCACTCAGTCAGCCCCATTGCCGACCGGGTTCGACGCGAATTCGTGCGTCGAGTAACCAAACTATGCGAATGAGTTGCCGAAGCAAGCGTACAAGAGTGTGACACTGATCACAGCAATGGGATATATGCGTGATTCGGATCGTCACCCTGGGTGAAAAAATGCGCCGCTACCAGCGTTTTTTCCGACCATTTTTCAGACGTGTCACGATCGCATAAGTGCACCGCAGCGCCGATGTGTGTATGATCGCGTACGCAGCACTTACCATGACAACATTGAATAACGCAACCGCGAATGCCTACAAAACCGATCACGGGAGGCTCGCGGGGTGATACCGATTTCCCTTTTTCGCTCGGGAGATCGATCCGGGGGCTCAGGATGTTACGATGCCCGCCCCCGCTGCGCCAGACTTGGGTGGAAATTCCCGGGAGGATCCCTAGTGGACCCCCTCCCGACCAGGCCCTCCGGGCCACACGGGGGGACTGCCCCGGGCGCCGGCCCGCCCCCTCGGCCACGCGCTCCGACCTGCACCGGGAACCGAGAACGGGATTCGCGGGACCGGCTTTTCTCGTCTTCGCACAACGCGCGAATGATGGAATTCATTCCGCCATTTCATGAACCGCGATTCGTCGGCGGACGGCGCTCGTCCGGTACCGGTGAGCGGCGAGGGCACCTGTCACCCACCGGCCGCGGAACGCCCGCCCCCGAGGCGATCACCGCTGCGGAGACAAGTCTCACCGCACCGCGAGGATTCGCAGCGCACGAACCCAGGGTCGATCTCCGACTCCCCCCGGTGACCGGGCGGACGCCGTCGGCGCGGGGCGTGGTCGCGCCCGGGTGGGCATCGCCACCGCCCGACGCGGGCCCGGTCGAAGGCGTGACGACATCAAGCGACGAGAGGCGGCGGCCCGTTCGCCCCCGAGCGGCCCCCTCGCCGCCCGGGGGCGGCGACCGCGGTATCAGCTACCGGCGCCAGCGCGCGTCCAGCTTCAGAGCGGCGTTGAGGACGCGCTCCGGCACCTTCGCGCCCGCTTGGCTCTTCGCGATGCGGCCGGCGCTGGGCACCGACTCCCGATCCGGCCAGCGCGCCGGGTCCCACAGCGAGGAGCGCAGGAACGCCTTCGCGCAGTGCAGGAACAGCTCGTCGATCCGCACCGAGATGGCCAGGTCCGGCCGCTTGCCCTCGACCTCGAGGCGTTCGAAGTACGGCGCTTCCCGCACGATCGTCGCCGTGCCGTTCACCCGCAGCGTGTCGTTGACACCGGGAACCATGAACAACATCCCCACCTGCGGGTGCCGGAGGATGTTGTGCAGGCTGTCCAGCCGCCGGTTGCCCGGGCGGTCGGCGAACACCAGCGTCCGGCCCTCGTCCTCCACCAGCACGCCGCCCGCCGGGTCACCCCGGGGCGAGACGTCCAGGGAACCGTCGGAGGACGTCGTCGCCAGCAGGAAGAAGGGCGAGGCCGACAAGAACAGGCAGGACTGCTCGTCGACCCGGTCGATCGACTTTTCCGCGATCGCGGGATGCGGTTCCTTCACGAGTTCCCGCAACTCGGCATCCGAGCTCACCGCGGCGATCCCGGTCGTCTCGTCGTGCACGCGCCCCCACCATCCTGTTTCGACCACCCGACCATTTTTGATTAGGCTAGCCTAACTCGATCGGAGGTCGACTTCCCCGGCCAGCCGACGGCAGCACCCGAGGCGACCGAAAAAGCGGACCGACCGCCCGTGGAGATCGGGCGATCGGTCCGTTCGAACAACGACGAGATCCACGCGGAACCGCCGTCAGGATTTGAGGTCGGGGAAGTCCTCCTCGCGGTACTCGCCCGCCGGGGACGGATCCTCGTGGATCTCCACTTCGCGAGTGCGCAACTGCACCCGCCGGATCTTCCCGGAGATCGTCTTGGGCAGGTCGGTGAATTCGAGGCGGCGGATCCGCTTGTACGGCGCCAGGTGCTCCCGCGCGAACCGCAGGATCGCCAGCGCCGTGCCATCGGACGGTTCCCACCCCTGCGCGAGCACCACGTACGCCTTCGGCACCGCGAGCCTGATCGGGTCCGGCGAGGGGACCACCGCGGCCTCGGCGACCGCCTCGTGCTCCAGCAGCACGCTCTCCAGCTCGAACGGCGAGATCCGGTAGTCCGAGGCCTTGAACACGTCGTCGGTGCGGCCGACGTAGGTGATGTAGCCGTCCTCGTCCACCGATCCGACGTCGCCGGTGTGGTAGTAGCCGCCGCGCAGCACCTCGGCGTTGCGGTCGGCGTCGTCGGCGTAGCCGGTCATCAGGCCGACCGGGCGCGGATCGACGCGCAGGCAGATCTCGCCCTCGGTGGCCTCCTCCCCGCTGGCGGGATCGACCAGGGCGACCTCGAAACCGGGCAGCGCCCGGCCCATCGAACCCGGTTTGAGCTCCTGCCCGGGGGTGTTCGCCACCTGGACGCTGGTCTCGGTCTGGCCGAAGCCGTCCCGGATGGTGACTCCCCACGCCCGGCGAACCTGCTCGACGATCTCCGGGTTCAGGGGTTCACCTGCGCCCACGACCTTGTTCGGCGGCGTCGCCAGCCCGGTGAGGTCGGCCTGGATGAGCATCCGCCACACCGTCGGCGGCGCGCAGAAGCTCGTCACCTCGCAGCGCTGCATCTCGCGCAGCAGCGCGAGCGCGTCGAAGCGCTCGTAGTTGTAGAGGAACACCGTCGCCTCGGCGTTCCACGGCGCGAACACGTTGCTCCACGCGTGCTTCGCCCACCCCGGCGAGGAGATGTTCAAGTGCACGTCGCCCGGTTCCAGCCCGATCCAGTACATCGTGGACAGATGCCCGACCGGGTAGGAGACGTGGGTGTGCTCGACCAGCTTGGGCTTCGCGGTGGTGCCCGAGGTGAAGTAGAGCAGCAGCGGATCCTCGGCCCGGGTCGCGGCGTCCGGCTCGAACGCCGTCGCGGCACCCGCGCTGTCCGAATAGGACTCCCAGCCGTCCGCGCCGCCCACGGCGATCCGGGTGTAGTCGCCCGGCACGTCCTCGAACTTGGCGGTGTGCGCCGAGGACGTCACGACGTGGCGGGCGGCGCCGCGATCCACCCGGTCGCGCAGGTCCTCCGGCCCGAGCAGCGGCGTCGCGGGGATGATGACCGCACCGAGCTTCATCGCCGCGAGGATCGTCTCCCACAGCTCCACCTGGTTGCCGAGCATCAGGATCAACCGGTCCCCGCGGGACACCCCGAGTCCGCGCAGCCAGTTCGCGACCTGGTTCGAGCGGCGCGTCAGGTCGGAGAACGTCAGCTTCTGCTCGCTACCGTCGGCTTCGACGATCCACAGCGCGATGCGGTCCTCGCGGTCGGCGATGGTGTCGAACCAGTCCAGCGCCCAGTTGAACTCGGCCGGGCGCGGCCAGCGGAACTCGGCGCGGGCCGCGGCGTAGTCCTCCCGCTTGCTCAGCAGCAGATCTCGCGCTGCGAGGAACTCCGCTCCGCCCGGTCCTGCGGCGACTCGGCCGCTCTCCGCTTGCTGGGCCATGTCGGCGTCCCTCCTCGACTCCGGCGGCGGGGATTCAGCGCTTCGCACGGTCCGGCTCGGACCGCACGCGATGCGCCGGACCAACCTAACCGGCACACCCGATCAGATCCATGGCGTTGCTCCGATGCGCGGGCATTCGGGTGGTGCCGTTGACTTCGCGTGTGGTTGTGGTCACTGTTGTTGCTTGTTGTGGTTTCGCATTCGTCCTGATTTCCCGGCTCGACGCCGGGAACTCCCGACCTTCAGCACTGGGCCTGGACCTGACCTGCTGGAAGCGGTTCGGTGCCTGCCCCGTCCCACTGGTTCGAATCCACCAGGAGGCCACGTGCACCGTCGCGCGTTGACCCGCCGCCCACTACTCCGATTCCGCGTCGGTGCTCTGATCGGCGCCGCTTCGCTCGCTACCGTGATCGGCATGCCCGCTCAGGCGTCCCCGTCCGCATGGAAACCGCAGGACCCACCGCTGGCGACCCGGTGGACCGACCAGGTCGGACCGGACAACGCACTGCCCGAATACCCCCGCCCGCAGCTCACGCGCGAACGCTGGCAGAACCTCAACGGCCTCTGGGACTTCGCCGGTGCCGACGCTCCCCCATCGGAGACCTCCGAGCAGATCCTGGTGCCCTACCCGCCGGAATCCGGTCTGTCCGGCATCCAGCGCCACGACGACCACCTGCGCTACGAGCGCACCTTCGAGGTGCCCGCCGACTGGGCAGGGCAGCGGCTGCTGCTGCACTTCGGCGCGGTCGACCAGAAGGCGACGGTCAGCGTCAACGGCCAGGAGGTCGCCACCCACGAAGGCGGGTTCACCGCGTTCAGCGCGGACATCACCGACGCCGTCACCGGTAGCGGCCCGCAGCAGCTGACCGTCGCGGTCGAGGACCGCAACGACGCGAACCCCTACCCGGTCGGCAAGCAGCGCAACGAGCCCGGCGGCATCTTCTACACCGGCGCCTCCGGCATCTGGCAGACCGTCTGGATGGAACCGGTTCCGGAATCGCACATCACCCGCCTGCGCTCCACCCCGGACCTCGACTCGAGCAGCCTCATCGTGAACGCCGCCTCCTCGCAGGGCGGGCAGGTCGAGGCCGTGCTCAGCGAACCGGGCGGCGGCGAGGTCGCGCGCACCACCGGGCCCGCCGGCGAAGACGTGCGCCTGGACGTGCCGGACCCGCACCTGTGGTCGCCGGACGACCCGTTCCTCTACGACCTCACGGTGCGCCTGCTCGACGCGGACGGGCAGCCGGTCGACGAGGTCGGCAGCTACGCCGGGATGCGCTCCATCGGACTGGTCGACGACGATCAGGGCAGGCCGCGGCTGGCGCTCAACGGCGAGATCCTCTTCCAGCACGGTCCGCTGGACCAGGGCTACTGGCCGGACGGCATCTTCACCGCGCCCACCGACGAGGCGCTGCGGTTCGACCTGGAGCAGACCAAGGAACTCGGCTTCAACATGGTCCGCAAGCACATCAAGGTGGAACCGGCTCGCTGGTACCACCACGCGGACCGGCTCGGTCTGCTCGTGTGGCAGGACGTGCCCGCCCTCGTCAACGGCCAGACCCCCGGCGATGAGGCGAAGGCGAACTTCGAGGCCGAGACCGCCGAGATGATCGACCAGCTCGGCAGCTCGCCGTCGATCGTGACGTGGGTGCCGTTCAACGAGGGCTGGGGCGAGTTCGACACCGCTCGCGTCGCCGAGCAGGTCCAAGCCCAGGACCCGTCCAGGTTGGTCAACCCCGCCAGCGGCGTGAACTGCTGCGACTCGTTGCCGGACACGGGAGCCGGGCACATCTACGACGACCACACCTACGTCGGTCCGGGCGCCCCGGACGTCACCGGCGACCGCGCCTCGGTGGACGGCGAGTACGGCGGGCTGGGCCTCGTCGAGGACGGCCACCTGTGGCCCGGTGAGCCCTCGTCGTACGAGATCGTCGAGACCCGCGAGGACCTGACCCGCCGCTACCAGGAGGTGCACGACGCCCTGGTACGCATCATCGGCGAGAAGGGGATCTCCGCCTCGGTCTACACGCAGACGACCGACGTGGAGAACGAGGTGAACGGCTTCTTCACCTACGACCGCGAGATCCTCAAGCCCGATCTGGAAGCGGTCCGCGCCGCGAACCAGGCAGTGATCGACGCGGGCAACCCGTAATCGCAGCCGCCCCCGGCCGGTCCCGCACCGGCCGGGGGTCTCCGTCGCAACAGGACTTCCCGCAACTAGGAGGACAACGATGTCCGGTGAGCACGTCTCGTCCCGCAAGTGGAGCAGGCGAACGCTGGGTGGTGCGGCGTTGGCCGCGGCGGGAACGGCGGGACTCACCGCCGCCGGCATGTCCGCGACCGGGCAGCGGCGGGCGAACGCGGAGCCTTCCGGTGCTTCGCTGCACGGCAGGCTCTACGAGCTGCGCTCCGGCAGCCACAGCGCCGTGGTGGCTGGCGTCGCGGCGACCTTGCTGTCCTGGCAGGTCGACGGGACCGAGATGCTGCTGACGCACGCGGCCGACGAGCTCGGCGAGGGCTGGCAGGGCAAAACCCTGCTGCCGTGGGCGAATCGCATCGACCAGGGGCGCTACGAGTTCGGCGGCGAGCAGTTGCAGGTGCCGATCAACGAACCGGAGCGGGAGTCGGCGCTGCACGGGCTGATGGGCTTCACCGAGTGGACTCCGGTCGAGCACCGGCGCGACCGGGTCGTGCTGGAACACGTGCTGCACCCGCACTACGGCTACCCGTTCCAGCTGGCGTTCCGCATCGAGTTCGCGTTGGAGGGCAACGGGATTCGCAGCACGCTGTCGGCCCGCAACATCGGGAAGCACGACGCGCCGTTCGCCACCGCCAACCACACCTACCTGGCTGCCGGGACGGGCAGCATCGACGACATCGTCTTCGAACTTCCCGCGAGCACCTACTACCTGACCAACGATCGGCTGATCCCCACCGGCACTGCCCCGGTGGAGGGCGGCGAGTTCGACTACCGCACCGCACGGCCGATCGGCGCGACCGTGATGGACACCGCGTTCACCGACCTGGACCGGGACGCCGAGGGCACCGCGACCATCCGATTCGGACTGTCCGACGGGAGCCAGGTGGAGCTGTGGGTGGACCGCACTCACGGCTACCTCCAGGTTTACACCGACGATTCCCCGGAGGCGGACCGCCCGGCACGCTCCGGCATCACCGTGGAACCGATGACGTGCGCCCCCAACGCTTTCGTCACAGGTGACGGATTGATCGTGCTCCGCCCTGGCGAGACCCACGAGGGCTCTTGGGGCTACCGCACGCCCTGACAAGATCAACACCAGGGCTTAAGGTGCGGGGGTGGCCGACTACATCGAGATCCCCACCCCCGCAGGCACCTTCGACGCGCTGAGCGCGGGCGACGAGGGCGACCGGCCGGTGCTGCTCCTGCACGGGTTCCCGCAAGCCGCCATCGAGTGGCGGGAGCAGCTCGCGGTGCTCGGCGGTGCCGGATGCCACGCGGTGGCCCCTGATCAGCGCGGCTACTCCCCCGGCGTGCGCCCCACCGAGGTCGCCGACTACCGGATGGAGGAGCTGGTCTCCGACGTGCTCGCGATCGCGGACCAGCTCGGCTGGTCGCGGTTCGACCTGGTCGGCCACGACTGGGGCGCCGCCGTCGCGTGGTCGGTCGCGGCGGCCCACCCGGACCGCGTCAAGTCGCTCACCGCGGTCTCCGTCCCGCACCTGGACGCCTTCGCCCGCGCCCTGCGCGAGGACGAGGACCAGCAGCGGCGCTCCGAGTACATGCAGGTGTTCCGCCGGTCCGGCTCCGACAAGCTGCTGCTGGAGGACGGGGCGCGGCGGCTGCGGCGGATGTACGAGCACAAGATCCCCGAGCACCACGTCGAGGAGTACGTGCAGCGGTTCAGCGAGCCGGGCGCGCTGGACGCCGCGCTGAACTGGTACCGCGCGTCGAAGCTCACCGAAGCCATCGGCCCGATCCAGGTGCCGACACTCTACGTGTGGAGCACCGACGACGGCGCCCTCGGCTCGACCGCCGCGCTGGCCACCGGCAACCACGTCACCGCCGACTACCGCTTCGAGATGATCGAAGACGTCTCCCACTGGGTACCGGAACAGGCCTCGGAAGACCTGACCCGAGTCCTCCTGGAACACCTCATCGCCCACCAGGACGCCTGAGGATCACAGCGCGCGGATCCCGCCCACTGATCTTTCGGTCGTTGTCCTGTCAGCGGCGGAGCCGCTGCGCGGTGACCAGCTCGAGCAGGGTGACCACCGGCGGGTTCGCAACGGCTTCCCCGCGAGGACAGCGATCTCGCCGTGCCTCGGACGTACGTCAGAAATCGATCCCGCAGCGAGGAAGCCGCTGAGGTTCCGCCACCCGGACACCTGCGCAGGCACAACTCTCCTCAGTCCAGGTCCCCCGGACGAATGCGGTAGACGTGCAAGGTGCGGTCGTAGTACTTGGTGGTCTCCCCCACCCATTCCATGCCCAGCCGCTGCGCCGTGCGATGGGCGCGATCGTTGAGCGGGTCGACGACCGCGAACAGCTCCACGGCCTCGTGCGCGAACGCCCAGCGGATCAGTTCCCGCGTCGCTTCCTTCGCGTAGCCCTGGCCCCACGAGTTGGGGCGCAGGTGCCAGGCGACCTCCACGTCTTCGAAGCGCGGAGGTAGGAGCCGCAGCTCGGCGCCGCCGATGACCGCACCGCTCCCGCGGTGTTCGAACGCCCACCGGCCCAGCGGCGGCGGCAGCTCGCGCTGCTCCTCGATCCACTGGGACAGCAACCGCCGCATCGCGGCCAGGTCAGCGACGCTCGGCATCGAGGGCACCAGCCAGTCGGTGACCGTGGCGGTGCCGTACACGGCGAACGCGTCGTCGACGTCGTCGGGACTCCACTCCCGCAGCACGACTCGCTCGGTGACCGGCATCGGGACCATGGGGAAACGTTAGCCGCCGCCGGGGCCGGTGGCAGATTGGATGTTCCCGGCCTCCCTCCCGCACTCGACGGCGGCGAGAAGGTGCGCCGTCCCGGTCGCCTCATGCGTCCCGGTGGTGCGCACCGGCCGGGTTGCGCCGCACGGACCAGGCCCGTTCGAGCGTTCCCGGCGAGTATGCGACAGCTTCGCCCCGATCGTTGACCGCTGATCGAGCGCGGGCCGAGACTTCCCGGCGGATGCCGAGAACCCTGGAGGGCCGATGCGCCGTCGCCGTTCCGTTCCGCTGCTGGCCGCCGCGGCCGTGCTGCTCGCTACGGCGGGCCCGGCCACCGCGGCGCCCCCGGCCGCGACGGGGACCCTCGACTACCTGCGGGCCGTGTCCGGCACGAACACCATCAGCGGGCAGCACAACAAGGAACCGCTGTCGAACCCGACGCGCTGGACGCAGCAGGTCCACGACATCACGGGGGACTACCCGGGGCTGTGGGGCGGGGACCTGCTGTTCTCCGAGGCCGATGTGCGCGACCGGCAGAACCTGGTCGACGAGGCGATCAACCAGTGGAACAACGGCGCGCTGGTCAGCCTCACCTGGCACGTGTGCCCGCCGACTCAGGGATCGTCGTGCACGTGGGACGACGGGGTGCGGGCCGAGCTCTCCGACGAGCAGTGGCGGGAGCTCATCACCGACGGCACGCCGCTCAACCAGGCGTGGAAGGCCCGGCTGGACGAAGCGGTCCCGTACCTGCGCCAGCTGCAGGACGCCGGGGTGCAGGTGCTGTGGCGTCCGCTGCACGAGATCAACGACGGCTGGTCCTGGTGGGGCGGGCGCCCCGGACCCGAGGGCAGCGCCGCGCTGTACCGGATCACCCACGAGCACCTGACCGGGCAGGGCCTGACGAGCCTGGTGTGGAACTGGAACGTGAAGGACTCCGACATCAGCGACCTGGGCTCGTACCGGCCCGCGGACGAGCAGGTGGACGTGGCCTCGATCGACATCTGGGAGAAGGCCGCCCCCACCGACGCCGACTACCAGGCCATGCTCGCGGTGGCGGGAGACCGGCCGATCGCGCTCGGCGAGGTCGGCACCACTCCCACTCCGGAACTGCTCGACGCCCAGCCGCTGTGGACGTACTTCATGCTGTGGGCGGAGTACCTCGACGACCACGACCCGGCGGAGCTCCAGCGCACCTACTGGGACGACCGGGTCCTTGTCCTCGACGAGATGAGCCGCGGCTGACGGCGGAAAGGCCCGGAGCTGCTGCGCTGGCAGTTCGAACCGACCTGGTCGTTGTTCGAGCACCCCCTGGAAGCGGATGGCGGACGCCGACTTCCGGGAGGAGTCCGCACCGCACTGCTGGACGCTGCGCTCGAGCGCCGGAGGCGGCTGGACGCCGGCGCCCGTCCCCGGGCTCGCCGTGATCAGGTGTCGTAGTCGACGGTGACTTCGTCGGTGACGGGCAGGGATTGGCAGGTGAGCACGAATCCAGCGTCCACTTCGGACTGTTCGAGGGCGAAGTTGCGGCGCATCACGACTTCGCCGGAGGTGACCTGGGCTCGGCAGGTGCCGCAGACGCCGCCCTTGCAGGCGAACGGCAGGTCGGGACGGGACCGCTGAGCTCCGTCGAGCACCGGGACGTCGCGCGGCAGCGACAGCGTGCTGGTGCGGCCGTCGAGCACCACGGTCACGTCGCTGCGCGCACCGGTCGGTGGGGCGTCCTCCGGCCGGATCGGGTTCGGCGGCGGCTCGTCGACGTAGAACAGCTCCTGGTGCACCTGCTCGCGGGCGACGCCGAGCCCGGTGAGCACGTCCTGCGCGGCGGTGACCATGCCGTACGGACCGCACAGCCACCAGTGCGCCTCCCCGTCCACCGGGATCAGCACGCCCAGCAGCGCTTTCAGCTTCGCCGCGTCGAGGCGCCCGGACACCAGCTCCGACTCGCGCGGTTCGCGGGAGAGCACGTGCACCAGGTCCAGCCGGGCCGGGTAGCGGTCCTTGAGGTCGGCGAGCTCGTCGGCGAACATCACCGTGTCGCTGCGCCGGTTCCCGTACACCAAGGTCACGTCCCCGCCGCTCTCCCGCAGCACGCTCGCCGCGATCGAGAGCACCGGTGTGATGCCGGAACCCGCCGCGATCAGCACGTGCCTGCCGGTCGCGCTCAGGTCGGGGGTGAACGATCCGGACGGCGGCGCCACGTCGATCAGATCGCCGGGGCGCACCTCGTCCACCAGCCAGGCGGAGAACAGCCCGTCCGGCACCAGCCGCACCCCGATGCGGGGACGCTCCCCCACCGGCGCGCAGATCGAGTAGGAGCGGCGGTGCTCGCCGTCGGCTCCGACGCGGCGCAGCGTGAGCGACTGGCCGGGGCGGAACGCGAACTCGGCGGCGAGTTCTGCGGGCACGTCGAAGGTGACGGCGACCGCGTCCTCGCACAGCCGGTCCACCGCGGCCACCCGCAGCGGGTGGAAACCGGTGCCGCGGCGCGAAGTCACCGGCCCGTCCATCGTGGAAGTCACCGTCAGATCTCCTTGACGTGCTCGAAGGGTTCGGCGCAGTCGGTGCAGCGCCGCAGCGCCTTGCAGGCGGTGGCGCTGAACCGCGACAACTCCTCGGTGCGCGGCGAACCGCAGCGGGGGCAGCTGACCCGAGCCCGCGGCGGCTCCAGCCGAAGCGGCACCGGGCCGCCGCGGGGCGGTGCGGCGCCCGGTGGGGCGATGCCGTGCTCGGCGAGCCTGCGCCGCCCGCGCGCGCTGATCCAGTCGGTGGTCCACGGCGGGTCCAGCGCCGTGCGCACCCGCACGTGCTCGAACCCGCCCGCGGTGAGGCCGCGGTGCACGTCGGCGCGCATCTCGGCCATCGCCGGGCATCCCGAGTACGTCGGGGTGAGCGTCACGACGACGGTGCCATCGCCGGCGATCTCGACGCCGCGCAGCACACCCAGGTCCGCCAGGGTGAGCATCGGCAGCTCGGGGTCGGTCACCGCCTCGGCGATCTCCCGGGCGCGGGGCAGTCCGGTCGCGGTCGTCACCACGTCGCCTCCGGGTGCGCGCGGGCGACGCCCTGGAGTTCCGCGAGCAGCGGGGCGAGGTGCGCGGTGTGCTCGCCGACGCGCCCGGACACCTCGGCGGCGGGAGCGATCGGCGGGGCGTCCACTGTGGCCGCCGAGCACACCTGCTCCAGCACGGCCGCCACCTCCTCCAGCGTCGCGGCGGGGTCCACGCCGACGCCCTGCGCGGTCGCGTCGCGTTCGATGCCGCCGGCGGCGAACAGTTCCGGCAGGAAGGGCCGCACCTGGTCGATCCCGGCCCGCATCCGGCGATGCGATTCGGCGGTCCCGTCGCCGAGCCGCACCACCCACTGCGCCGCGTAGTCGCGGTGGTAGGCGAGTTCCTTGCCGCCCTTCACCGCGATCGCGGCCAGCACCGGATCCTTCGACGACGCCAGCCGGGTGAACAGCGCCAGCCGCCAGCTCGACAGCACCAGCAACCGCGCCACCGTCTCCGCGAAGTCGCCGTGCGGCGGCTCGACCAGCCGCACGTTGCGGAACTCGTGGGCGTCGCGGAAGTACGCCAGCTCGTCCTCGCCGCGCACCGACTCCCCCGTCCGCCCGGCGCGCGCCAGCAGCAACCGCGCCTGGCCGAGCAGGTCGAGCGCGATGTTCGCCAGCGCCACCTCGTCCTCCAGCTCCGGCGCGCGGGTGACCCACTCGGCGAGCCGCTGCGAAGCGATCAGCGCGTCGTCGGCGAGCATCAGGCAGTACCCGGACAGCACGGCCGCGTCGACTCCCGGTGGCACGGCGGTGTCCACCCCGGCCAGCGGATCGTCGAATCCGGTGCCGAACGCCCACCGCGCGTCGTTCTGCTCGGTGAGCGCCTCGTAGGCGTTGTCGAAGGACATGGCGGCCTCACATGTGCGGGACGTCGTCGGGAATGTCGTAGAACGTGGGGTGCCGGTAGACCTTGTCGCCGCTGGGCGCGAAGAACGGGTCCTTCTCGTCCGGGCTCGACGCGGTGATCGCGGCGGCCGGCACCACCCAGATGCTCACGCCCTCGTTGCGGCGGGTGTAGAGGTTCCTGGCGTTGTGCAACGCCATCCGCTCGTCCGCGGCGTGCAGCGAACCGACGTGCACGTGGTTGAGGCCGCGCTTGCCGCGCACGAAGACCTCGTACAGCGGCCAGCTCGACCGCGCCTGCTGCTCGTCGCTCATGCCGTCGCCTCCTCCCGTGCGGCCCGCTTCGCGGCGTGCGCCGCGGCGGCCTCCCGCACCCATTCACCCTGCTCGTGAGCGGACTTGCGGCGTTCCACGCGCTCGGCGTTGCACGCGCCCTCGCCGCTGATGACGCGCTTGAGCTCCGCCCAGTCCGGCTCGCCGAAGTCGTGCATGCCGCGTTCCGCGTTCCAGCGCAGCTCCGGGTCGGGCAGCGAGACGCCGAGCGCGTCGGCCTGCGGCACGGTCATGTCCACAAACTTCTGCCGCAGCTCGTCGTTGGTGTGGCGCTTGACCTTCCAGGCCATCGACTGCCGCGTGTTCGGCGAATCCCCGTCGGGCGGGCCGAACATCATCAGCGACGGCCACCACCAGCGGTCCACCGCGTCGCGCACCATGTCCCGCTGCGCCTCGGTGCCGCGCATCATCGTGAGCAGCAGTTCGTAGCCCTGCCGCTGGTGGAACGACTCCTCCTTGCAGATCCGCACCATCGCCCGCGCGTAGGGCCCGTAGGAGCTGCGGCACAGCGGCACCTGGTTGCAGATCGCGGCCCCGTCGACGAGCCAGCCGATGACGCCGATGTCGGCGAAGTTCAACGTCGGGTAGTTGAAGATCGACGAGTACTTCTGCCGCCCCGAGATCAGCTTCGCGGTGAGGTCGGCGCGGTCGGCGCCCAGCGTCTCCGCCGCCGAGTACAGGTAGAGCCCGTGGCCCGCCTCGTCCTGCACCTTCGCCAGCAGGATCGCCTTGCGCCGCAACGAGGGCGCCCGCGCGATCCAGGCGCCTTCGGGCTGCATCCCGATGATCTCGGAGTGGGCGTGCTGAGCGACCTGGCGCACCAGGGTCTTTCGGTAGCCCTCGGGCATCCAGTCCCGCGGTTCGATCCGCTGGTCCCGTTCGATCGTCTCCTCGAAGGCCCGCTCCGGCGTCGTCACCTCCACCGCGCTGCTCGCCACGTGCGCCACCTCCACCTCTCCGTCCCGATCCCGAACCCGATCCGAACCGACCATTCGGTCAGTAAATTTTCCCGCGCGGTCGGCCGAAAAGCAAGGCGTCCGCCCGTCTTGCCAGCGCGGCCCCGCAGAGCCCGTCCTCGGACTCGCAGACCGTCGTTCGTCCGTGTCCTGTCAGCGGCGAAGCCGCTGAGCAGCGACCACCAGAGCAACCGGCACCGCCGCGGGTTCTCAGCGGTTTCCTCGCGAGGACGGCTTTTCCCTCGTGGCGGAGCCACCAGGGAAAAAGATCCCGCAGCGAGGAAACCGCTGAGGTTCCGCCACCCGCCCCCATCGCGCGAAGAGCGGGAAACACGCCTCACCCGGTCTGCTTGGCGACCAGGGTGAGCACGTCGTACTTCGCCACGGAGGCCCCGTCCTGGTTCGTGACGTCGGCGTCCCAGCGGACCTCGCCGTAGTCGGCGTTCTGGCGCGGGGTGATCTGCTTCGCCGTCAGGGTCACCGTGATCTCGTCACCGGGATAGGTGGGTGTGAGGAACCGCAGGTTCTCCAGCCCGTAGTTCGCCAGCACCGGTCCGGGTTCGGGCGAGACGAACAGCCCGGCCGCGAACGACACCACCAGGTACCCGTGCGCTACCTTGCCCGCGAAGAACGGGTTGGCGCGGGCCGCTTCCTCGTCGGTGTGCGCGTAGAAGGTGTCGCCGGTGAACTCGGCGAAGTGCGCCACGTCCTGCTCGGTCACGGTGCGCGGGCCCGCCACCACGGTGTCCCCGGCGCGCAGCTGTTCCAGGTGCTTGCGGAACGGGTGCTCGTCGGTGGCGGTGCGCTCGCTGCCGGGGACCCACTGGCCGGTGATGGCGGTGAGGGTCTGCGGGTCGCCCTGCACCGCGGTGCGCTGCATGTGGTGCAGCACGCTGCGGATCCCGCCGAGCTCCTCGCCGCCGCCCGCGCGACCGGGGCCGCCGTGGACCAGCTGCGGCAGCGGCGAGCCGTGCCCGGTGGATTCGGCGGCGTCGTGCCGGTTGAGCACGAGCAGCCGCCCGTGCCGGGAGGCGGCGCCGAGCACCACGTCGCGGGCGAACTCGGCGTCGGCGGTCACGACCGAGCCGACCAGGCTGCCCTTGCCCAGGCGGGCGAGGTGCACGGCGTGCTCCGTGTCGTCGTAGGGCAGCAGCGTGCTGACCGGCCCGAACGCCTCCACCTCGTGCGGCTGGGGCTGCTCGGGGTCATCGCAGCGCAGCAGGATCGGCCCGAGGAAGGCCCCGCGTTCGGCATCGGCGCCGACCGGCTCCACCGAGTCCGGGTCGCCGTGCACGACGCGCGCGACCTCCAGCAGCGACTTCAGCGAGCGCCGCACTTCCTCCCGCTGGTCCAGGCCCGCCAGCGCGCCCATCCGCACGCCGTCGGCGCCGGGCGCTCCGACGGTGATCTCCGCCAGCTTCGCCGAGACCGCCGCGGCCACCTCGTCGATGCGCGGCGCGGGCACCAGCGCCCGGCGGATCGCGGTGCACTTCTGCCCCGCCTTCACGGTCATCTCGGTGACGAGCTGGTCGACGAACAGGTCGAACTCGGGAGTTCCCGGCTTCGCGTCCGGGCCGAGGATCGAGCAGTTCAGCGAGTCCGCCTCGGCGTTGAACCGCACCGAGTTCGCCACCACCGCCGGATGCGCGCGCAGCCGCTGCGCGGTGGCGGCCGAACCGGTGAACGACACCAGGTCCTGGTCGGTGACGTGGTCGAGCAGATTGCCCGCACCGCCGCAGACCAGCTGCACGGACCCTTCCGGCAGCAGCCCGGATTCGACGATGAGCTCGACCAGCCGGTGGGTCAGGTACGCCGTGCGGCTGCCCGGTTTGATCAGGCTCGGCACCCCGGCCAGGAAGGCGGGCGCGAACTTCTCCAACGGTCCCCACACCGGGAAGTTGAACGCGTTGATCTGCACCGCGACGCCCTGCAGCGAGGTGCACAGGTGCTGGGCGACGAAGGTCCCGCCCTTGCCCAGCGGCTCCACGGCGCCGTCGAGGTATGCGGTGCCGTCGGGCAGTTCCCGGCGGCCCTTGCTGGAGTAGGTGAACAGCACGCCGATGCCGCCGTCCACGTCGAACTTCGAGTCGCCGCGCGTCGCACCCGTGCGCGCGGACAGCGCGTAGAGCTCCTCGCGGTGCTCCCGGAGGTACGACGCGAGCGATTTGAGCAGCGCCGCCCGCTGGTGGAAGGTCAGCGCCCGCAGCGCGGCACCGCCGACGCGGCGGCCGTGGTCGAGCGCGGCCCCCATGTCGATGCCCGCCGAGGAGATCCGCGCGACCGGTTCCCCGGTGACCGCGTCCGGCAGCACCACTCCCTCGTCGGCCGGGGAGTGCCATCGTCCTTGCACGAAACTGGGCAGAACCTGCACTGGCGCGCTGCTCATGGGCGGGCCGACCTCCTCGTGGCCGGCTGCGCCGCCGACCGGATGGGAACGGGATCGCGGCGGGTTGACATCGTGACCGCCGCCACCAACACTGCAATTATTAACCGACTGTTCGGTCAGTACGCAAGGTGGTGGAGCCGTTGAGCACGGCTGAAGACGTGGCGAGACCGGCACGAGCGATGTTCGACGAGGACGACGCCTCCCGCGCGCTCGGCATCGAACTGCGCGCGGCGGCCGACGGGCGGGCCACCGCCCGCATGACCGTCACCCCGGCGATGGTCAACGGCCACGGCATCGCGCACGGCGGCTACGTGTTCCTGCTCGCCGACACCGCGTTCGCCTGCGCGTGCAACAGCCACGGCCCGGTGACCGTCGCGGCGAGCGCCGAGATCACCTTCGTCGCACCCGCCCACGCCGGCGACGACCTGCACGCCGAGGCCGCTGAGCGCACCCGCTTCGGGCGCAGCGGGATCTACGACATCACCGTGCGCCGCGGCGCGGCACCGGACGCACCGGTGATCGCCGAGTTCCGCGGCCACAGCAGAACCCTCAACGGCGGGAAGGAACCGAGGCCATGACGGGGACGACGGCGTCGGCCACCACCGCGCCCGGCGAGTCCGGGCGGTTCGGCGAGGACGAACTCCGCGCCCTGCAACTCGAACGCCTCCAGTGGACGCTGGAGCACGCGTACCGCAACGTTCCCTTCTACCGCGCCAAGTTCGACGCCGCCGGGGTGCACCCGAGCGACTGCCGGAGCCTGGCGGACCTCGCGAAGTTCCCCGCGACCACCAAGGACGACCTGCGGGCCAACTACCCCTTCGGCGGATTCGCCGTCCCGCGCGAGCAGGTCAGCCGCATCCACGCCTCCAGCGGCACGACCGGGCAGCCCACCGTCGTCGGCTACACGCGTCACGACCTCCAGGTGTGGGCCGAGGTGGTGGCCCGCTCGATCCGGGCCGCGGGCGGCGGTCCCGGCGACCTGGTGCACATCTCCTACGGGTACGGCCTGTTCACCGGCGGGCTCGGCGCGCACTACGGCGCGGAGCACCTCGGCTGCACGGTGGTCCCCGCTTCCGGCGGGATGACCGCGCGCCAAGCGCAGCTGATCCGCGACTTCCGCCCGGATCTGATCATGGTGACGCCGACCTACATGCTCACCCTCATCGACGAATTGCGGCGCCAGGGCATCGATCCCCGCGACACCGGGCTGCGGGCGGGGATATTCGGCGCCGAGCCGTGGACCGAGGACATGCGCCGCGAGATCGAGCAGGCGCTCGCCATCGACGCGGTCGACATCTACGGCCTGTCCGAAGTGATGGGCCCCGGCGTCGCGGCCGAGTTCGCCGAGACCAAGGACGGCCTGCACATCTGGGAGGACCACTTCTACCCCGAGGTGATCGACCCCGTCCTGGGCGATCCGCTGCCCGACGGCGAATCCGGGGAGCTGCTGTTCACCTCGTTGACCAAGGAAGCCCTGCCGATCATCCGCTACCGCACCCGCGACCTGACCAGGCTGCTGCCGGGGACCGCGCGCCCGGCCATGCGGCGGATGGAGCGGATCACCGGGCGCAGCGACGACCTGATCATCCTGCGCGGCGTCAACGTCTTCCCCACCCAGATCGAGGAACTCGTGCTGCGCGCCGACGGGCTGTCGCCGCACTTCCAGATCACGTTGTCCCGCCGCGAGCGGATGGACCACATGACGATCCGCGTCGAAGCGCTCGACGACACCACCGCCGACCAGCGCCAGGCCGCGCCGGAATCACTGACCAGGGCGGTGAAGGACGCGGTGGGCATCACCGCGGAGATCACCGTCGTCGACCCCGGCACGCTCGAACGCTCGGTGGGCAAGCTGCGCCGGGTGCGCGACGAGCGCGGCTCATGACCCGCGGACGTGGCAGGCCCGGCCACGACGTGGACTCGCTGCTGCGCATCGCGGCCGTGGTCTTCCACGAACGCGGCTACGACGGCACCAGCATGGAGGAGCTGGCCAAGCGGCTCGGCATCACCAAGTCCGCGATCTACCACCACGTATCCGGCAAGCAGGAGCTGTTGCGCCGCACGGTGAACCGCGCGCTGGACGCGCTGCTGGCCGTGACCGCCGAACCGGAATCCCGCGAGGGACCCGCGATCGACCGGTTGCGCCACGTGGTGCGGCGCAGCGTGCACGTGCTCGTCGAGGAGCAGCCGTTCGTGACGGTGCTGCTGCGGGTCCGCGGCAACAGCGAGGTGGAGCGCGCCGCGCTCGCCCGCAGGCGTGAGATCGACGCGTTCCTCGGATCCCTGGTGGCGGAAGCGGAGCGCGACGGCAGCCTGCACCCGGACCTCGACCCGGCGCTGACCAGCCGGTTGCTGTTCGGGACGGTCAACTCGATCATCGAGTGGTACCGCCCGCAGCCCGGCCTGGACGCCGCCGCGCTCGCCGACGCGGTCACCAAGCTCACCTTCGAAGGGATCGAGCGCTGCTCCGGCGAACGGCCTTGATCAGTCCTGTTCGGATTGCGCGATCGACCGCGGGGACCCGTGATATGCCCGTGGCAGGGCCGTTGGCCGGTGCTCCGCGGATCACGACGCCGGGCCGCCTCCACTCTCCCCTCACCGGTCACCGGAGTCCTGCTGGGCTGTGAGCCGGAAGCAGGATCGCTGCCCGGTTGGAACCAGGGACCATGGACCGTGTCGGTTCAGCGCGGCGCGCGGCTAGCGTGGAAGCGCGTTGCGGCAAGGGCTGCGCGATGCGAAACCGATCGACGCGCGCTCGAAGCACGCCCTCCGAGGGGCCGTGCGGCTTCAGGTGGACAGCCCGTACCGCGCCTGTCGGCGTGCGATATGCGGGTGCACGCTTCCAGCGGTTCGGCGCCGTCCCCGCCGCAGTCCGGTTCCAAACGGGGGTTCAACCATGATCGAGGTCGCCGTCATCGCCCCGAACCGGTTCTACCGGGAGGGCCTGGCGCTCATCCTGCGCAACATCGGCGGTTTCCGCGTGATCGCCGCCGTGTCGCGGCCCGAGGAGATCGCACCGCTCTCAACGGTGCGCGGAGTGATCCTGCTCGACGTGGTGGACTCCGGTGACGGGCTCGGCGCGGTGAGTGCGCTGGCGGCCCGGAATCCCGGACTGCCGATCGTCGTGCTGGGCGTGTCCGAGAACGAGGTCGACATCATCGCGTACGCCGAGATGGGCGCCGCCGGTTACCTGACGCGGGAGCAGCCGATCGCCGAATTGGGACGCACCATCGAAAGCGCCGCGACCGGCGAGCTGCGCTGTTCTCCCCGGGTCGCGGCGGCCCTGAGCCATCGGGTGGCCGAACTGACCGCCGAGCTGCGGCCCGGCGGTCCGCTGGAGCCGTTGAGCGGGCGGGAAGCCGAGATCACCGAACTGCTGGAGCAGGAGTTGTCGAACCAGGAGATCTCCAGGCGGCTGTGCATCGCGTTGCCGACGGTGAAGAACCACGTGCACCACATCTTGGACAAGCTCGGGCTGCGGGCGCGCACCGAGGCCGCCAGCTGGGCCCGCCGCCAGCGCCTCAACCACTCCGCGCTGATCCGGTCGAACAGCGGCGTTCGAGCGAACGGCGCGGAGACCGCCCTGCACCGGGCCGACGCGCGAGGCGGCCCGGCCTCGGCCCGGAGCTGACAACCGCGTCCCCCGGCCTCCGACCATCGGTCCCGGCCGCCACCGACTCCTGCCGCGCAACCGCCGCTCCAGCCGCGCCGAGCCCGCCCAAGACCGTTCAGACGCGGTTCGCCCGCGCGCCGGTGGTCTGAGCGGACACGAGCGCAGCGGCGCTCACCGACTGATCGGGACGCGGCTCGACGCCGGTGCGTGATCCGCGCGGCGGGTCCCGGCACGCGCCAGGACCAACCCCCAATGAACCCGCCGGACCATTTCGGCCGCGTGCGCACGGAGGTGTACTCGGGACGGGTTTCCACATCGGCGGAGGGGCCGCCGAAGCCCGCCACCCGATCCGGACACCTCATCAGGAGGACGCCATGACGAACTGCAACACCTACCGCGTCCAGACCCACGACACGCTCAGCGAAATCGGCGTCTGGTTCCACGTTCCGTGGCAGGAACTCGCACGGATCAACAAGATCGCGAACCCGGACCACATCGAGGTCGGTGAGTTGTTGTTCCTGACCGAGGACGAGGACGTGTGCAACGCCTACCAGATCAAGTCCGGCGACACGCTCTCCGAGCTCGCCGAGCGGTTCCACGTCGGGATGCGGCAGCTCGCCCACTACAACCACATCCTCAACCCGGACCAGATCCAGGCCGGAGCCACCCTCTGCGTTCCGCTGCCCGCCCACGTGGGCGTGGGACAGCCGCAGGCGTAGCGGGATCAAGTCGTGATCGACTCCCCGCCGCACCGAGCGCTTCATCCGGTGCGGCGGGGATCCGCTCGGGAGCGGGCGCTCCTGAGCGCCCGGACCGTCAGGACCTGCCCTGCCCGGCCTCGACGGTGCCGCTGTCGTGCAGCCGCAGGGCGAAGTGGAGGTCGTAGCGGACCGACGGGCCGTGCAGCAGGGACCGTTCGAGCAGCCGCTCGATGCGCAGGATCCGCTTGCGCACCGCCGGAACCGACAGTCCCAGCGTGCGCGCCGCCGCCTCCAGCCGGGCCCCGCCGCCCAGCCACGCGCGGAGCGTGTCGAGCAGGTGCTCCTCGGCGTGGCGCAGCGGTTCGAGCTGCCGCGCCGTCCAGGCCCGGACCGCGTCGGTCTCCAGCAAGCCCGGGAGGTCCGCCTCGGCGGGCTCTACGAGCGGTTCGGCGGACCGGGCAGCCAGGTGCAGCGCCAGGTGCAGCCGGGCCTGCGTGGGCAGGTCCCGCACGTCGCAGCCGAGGATGCGGTCGAGCTGTACCAACCTGGACCTCAACGTGTTTCGGTGGATCTTGAGCTGACGGGTGGCACCGGTGCCGAAGTTCAGCCACGACCCCAGCGTCTGCTCCAACGTCGCCGCGTCCGGGTCCTGGGTGCGGGCGGGCACGAACGCGCGCAGCGGCGCCAAGACCCGCGCGGCCCAGGCCTCCCCCGCCGACCCGACGATCCCGGCGAGGCTCTCCTGGAAGGCGAACACCTCGAAGGGACCGGCCCCGCCGCGGGCCGCGGCCAGCGCGTGGAAGGCCTGCTCGTAGCCGACTCCGACTTCGCGCAGCGACACGACCCGGCTCACGCCCACTCGAATCCGCTCCTGCCCGGCCACGACCTCGCGCACCAGGTCCTCGACGGCGTCCGCCGGGTGGTGGTGTTCGTGCCTGCCCGCGGGAACCAGCGCGATCAGGTGCTTGACGTACACCGGGCAGTGCACGATCCACGCCCGGCCGCCGGTGAGCCGCGCGATCCGCGCCGCGAGCGAGTCCCGATCGACCTTGTCCGCTTCGATCACGTAGAGCGTGAGGAATGCGGGCAGCCGCGGGGTGAGGGTGCTCGCGACCCGTTGCGCGCCGTCGGTGTGGCCCATCAGCAGCAGGTGGATCACCACCTCGCGGATCGCGGTGGCGGCCTGGCCCACGCGCTGCGCGGCCCGCAGCGCCTCGTCGGAGCGCCAGCGCATCGACAGCAGCCGGGCCGCGTCCGCGATGAGCCGGTCGACGCCCTGGTACGCCGCCGCCCGCGCCGAGATCAGCAGGATCGGCGCGTCCGCGCCGAGGGCCTGCGCGGAGATCATCCGATCATCGTGGTGCACCGCCGCGGAACGCGCGCGTCCCGCCCGGATCCGGTCCAGCTCGGGCCCGATCGCGGCCACCGCGGCCGGATCCATGGAAGAGCCTTCCGCGACCGCTTCACCATCGGCGTCGATCAGCGCCGCCGCACCGCGCACGGCGTCGGCGACACGGCGGATCAGCAGTCTCGTGCCGTCGGGGCTCATCGCGTCGTGGTGCAGACGGCGGAGCCGTTCGGCGTCGCCGTCCGGTTCGGTGTGTGAGGTCCGCTGCTGCACGGCCGTCGACCTTATCGGCCGTGCGCGAAGCTCGGCGCGATCGGGCCTGGACAGCGCAGGGCCGCGCTGTCATATTCCAAGAGCCGCGATCTCTCATCCACGCAGCAATTTATTACCGGAACTTCCGTCGGCTGGGCAAGATGAAACTTTCCCGCGAAGTGGATCAAGCTCTAACCTTGGTCCCTCGCAGGGGGCATCGAGTTCGGGCGACCTGGGGGCGCCCGAACTCGGTCAACTACAGCCTCGCTCCGATCACGAGCGGGCCGCTACTTCACGCGGCAGGCGGGACCCTCCCCGGACTCGCCTGCCGCGTGGAGATCAATGCACCGAGATCAGGCCCAGCGCCAGCCCGGCCGCGATGACGACCAGCGACACCAGCAACGCCCACTTGATGGCGAAGCGGTGCTGGTCGCCCAGATCCACCTTCGCCAACCCGATCAGCACGTACATCGCGGGCACCAGCGGGCTGAGCATGTGGATCGGCTGGCCCAGCAACGAGGCCCGCGCGACCTCCATCGCCGAAATCCCGTGCTGCGCCGCCGTTTCCGCGAGGATCGGCACCACGCCGAAGTAGAACGCGTCGTTGCTCATGAAGAACGTGAACGGGATGCTCAGCACCGCGATCACGATGCTGAAGTACGGGAACAGCGCGTCCGGCATGCCGTGCAGCAGGTACTGCGCCATCTGCTCGATCATCCCGGTGCCCGAGAGCACCCCGGTGAACACCGCGGCGGCGAACACCATCGACACCACCGCGACCACGCTGTCCGCGTGCGAGGCGATGCGGGCCGCCTGCTCCTTGATGCTCGGGTAGTTCACGATCAACGCGATCCCGGTGCCGATCATGAACAGCACCGCGATGGGCAGCACGCCGGCGATCAGCGCGATCAGCAGCGCCGCGGTCAGCGCCGTGTTGAACCAGATCAGCTTCGGCCGCAGGCTCTCGCGGTCCGGGGCCAGCACGTCGAAGTCCCCACCGGTGCCCGGCGCGTCACCGGCACCGGACTCCGGTCCGCCCAGACCACCACCCGCGCCCACACCGGCCAGCGCCGGTTCGGCGCTGCGAGCCCGCAGCTTCGCCCGCTCCCGCAGACCGAGCACGTAGGCGATCACGAACACCGTCACCAGCCCGGCACCCAGCGCCGGGATCATCGGCACGAACATCTCCTGCGGGTCCAGGCGCAGCACGCTCGCCGCCCGCGCCGCCGGCCCGCCCCACGGGACGATGTTGAGGATCGCGTTGGTCATGCAGGCCAAACCGGTCATCAGCACCGGACTGACCTCGAGCTTGCGGTAGATCGGCAGCAGCGCCGACACAGTGATCATGAACGTCGTGGTGCCGTCGCCGTCGAGCGAGACCACGGCGACCAGCGCCACCGTTCCCATGATCAGCTTCAGTGGATCGTTGCCGGTGAGCCGGACGACCACTCGCGCCACCGGGTCGAACAACCCCGCGTCGATCATGATTCCGAAGTAGAGGATGGCGAACATCAGCATCGCCGCGGTCGGCGCCAGCGAGGTGATGCCCTCGGTGACCATGTCGCCCAGATCAGGGGCGAAACCGGCTATCACCGCGAAGATCGCCGGAATGACGATCAACGCGACCATCGGGGCCAGGCGCTTGCTCATCACCAGATAGAGAAAGACCGCCACCATTGCCAACCCGAGCAACGCGATCAACGCACTACCCCCCTTCGAACCACGACGTGGCCCACGTAACACCGTTGTTCCATTTCGCGGAACCGTAGGTGCTGGGCGCCCGGGACGGGAGGGTTGCGGACCTTGTACGCCTATTCCGCGTTCGGCGCGTTCTGCTCGTTCTGCTCACCGACCGCCGCCGTGCGTCCCGGCGGCGGTGAAACGGCTGGGTAGGGTCGCGGCATGTCCCGCCGCCCCATGCGGTTCGCCCGGCAGGTGCTCGCGTTGCAGATCGGGCTGATCGTCCTGGTCACCGGCATCGGTTTCGCGATCGCCGCAGTCCTGCTCGACCGCGGTCTCGTCGAGCAGTACGGGCAGCGCGCGCTCGGCGTGGCGCGCTCGGTCGCCGCCGACGACGAACTCGCCCGCGGCGTCGCCGACCCCGCGCTGCACCCGCTGGTCGCGACCAAGGCCGAACGCGTCCGAGCCGCCACCGGCGCCCTGTTCATCGTCGTCACCGACATCCGCGGGGTCCGGCTCTCGCACCCCGTTCCCGAGGAGATCGGCGACCCCGTCAGCACCGACCCCTCGGCGGCGCTCACCGGGCACGAAGCGGTCGACGTCCAGCGGGGCACGCTCGGGTGGTCCGCGCGCGGGAAGGTACCGCTGCGCACGGCCGACGGCACCGTCGTCGGGCAGGTCAGCGTCGGGTTCGACGCGCAGGAGATCGACATCGCCTTCCTGCGCCTGCTGGGCACCTCCGCCGCGCTGGCCGCGGGCGCGCTGCTGCTCGGCATCGCCGGTGCCGCGCTGCTCACCAGACTGCTCAAGCGGCGCACGCTCGGCCTCGAACCGCACGAACTCGCCGAGCTGGTGCGGCAACGGGAGGCCGTGCTCTACGGGATCGGCGAAGGCGTGCTCGCCCTCGGCGCCGACGAGCGGGTCACGGTGTGCAACGCGGAGACCGAACGGCTGCTGGGCCGCCCCGTCGAACCGGGCACCCCGGTCCGCGACCTGGACCTGCCGCCCCGGTTGTGCTCCGCCCTGCTGGATCGGCGGCCGGTCGACAACCTGATCACGGTGACCGCGGACCGGGTGCTGGTCGTGCACCACCGCCCGGTGCGCCGCGACGGCGTCGACCTCGGCGCGGTGGTCACCTTGCGCGACCGCACCGACCTGGACAAGCTCACCCGCGAACTGGACGCGGTGCGCGGCACCGCCGACGTGCTGCGGGCGCAGCGCCACGAGTTCACCAACCGGCTGCACGCGCTGTCCGGCCTCCTGCAGACCGGACACCGGCAGGAAGCCGAGGATTACCTGCAAGCGCTGTTCAGCGGCTCGATCGCCGGGCTGGGGCCGGCGGCCGACGCGGTGCGGGATTCCTACCTGGTGTCCTTCCTCGGAGCGAAGAAGGCCGCCGCCGGGGAGAAGGACGTGGCGCTGGAGCTCGGCGAGACCAGCTGGGTCGCCACCGGCGTGGTCGCGCCGGTCGAAGTGACCACGGTGCTCGGCAACCTGGTCGACAACGCCTGCGACGCCGCCCGCGCCGGCCGCACCCGACCGGCTCGGGTGGAGGTCGACCTGCTCTCGGACGGCACCGCGCTGCACCTGTCGGTGCTCGACAGCGGCGACGGCGTACCCGCCTCGATGCGGGACGAGGTGTTCTCCGAAGGAGTGTCCACGAAGGACGACGAGGGCCACGGAATCGGCCTCGCACTGGCCCGGCAGGCGGCGCGCAGCCTCGGCGGCGAGGTCCGGCTCGCCGACCCCGGCGGCCAAGGCCGCGGCGCGCTGTTCGTGGCCCGGCTGCCCGGCGCGCTGGCCGCGACCGACGACCCCACCGAACAGGAGACGAAGCGATGATCCGGGTACTCGTCGTCGAGGACGACTTCCGCGTGGCGCAGGTGCACGCCGAGTTCACCGACCGCGTGCGCGGCTTCCGCACCGTCGGCATCGCGCACTCCGCGGCCGAAGCGCGCGACCTCATCGCCGAGCACCGGCCCGAACTGGTCCTGCTGGACAACTACCTGCCGGACGGGCCCGGCATCGCACTGCTCGCCGAACTCGACATCGACACCATCATGCTCACCGCCGCGTCCGACCCCGCGTCGGTGCGCGCCGCGCTCGCCGCCGGAGCGTTGAACTACCTGGTGAAGCCGTTCACCGCCCACCAGCTCAAGGACCGGCTCACCGCCTACGCGCACTACCGGTCCCGGCTGCCCGCCACCGACGGCACCGTCGACCAGGAGGAGATCGACCGGGCCATGCGGTCGCTGCGGGAAGGCGACCGACCCGGTTCGCCCAAGGGCCAGTCCAGCATCACCACGAAGCTGATCACCGACGCGCTGCGCGCCGCCGCCGCACCGCGATCCGCCTCCGAGGTCGCCGACGAGCTCGGCATCGCCCGCGCCACCGCGCAGCGCTACCTCGCCGGACTCGCCCAGGACGGCAAGGTGACGATGACCCTTCGCTACGGAGCCAGCGGACGGCCTGAGCACCAGTACGAACTCGACGGCTGACTCCGCGATGAACTCCTCTTGCTCGGAGCCGGGTGGCGGAACCTCAGCGGCTCCGCCGCTGACGAGGCAGACCAGGAACGCTGCTCACCGGAAGGACGAGATCAAAGACAGGACGTGAGGTTCCGCCGCCTACCCCGGATCGACAGCCCGTCAGCTGCGGGGCTGCACGCCTGCTCCGGCGAGGTGGTAGTCGCGCATCACGTGCAGCATCGCGTGCAAGGAGAGGTCGCCGGGGTGACGCAGGCGGGCCTTCTCGGATGCGCACAGGACCGTCGCGGAGTTCATGCCCAGCGCGCGCATCCAGCTGACGAAGTCCGGGTGCGGCATCGTGCCCTCGGCCGCGGTCGGGCTCAGCTCCAGCACGGCCTCCAGCACCGGCAGGAGCATCCGGTTGAACGCCGCCTCGCCCTGCTCGAAGAGCAGGTTCTCGCAGGCCTGGTGGAAACGGTCCCGGCTGATCGTCGCTCCCGCCGCGGCCGTGAGCGCGATCTGCTCGAACAACCAGCACAGCGAATTCCGCAAACGGCTCGTGTCCATCGTGGATCCCGCCCGGAATTCGCGGACCACGCGATCCGCCTCCACCGCCCAGTCGCAACGTTGCAACACGGCTTTTCCCGTCAGGCTCCGCACCGCGGACCGCGGTTCACATCTGCGACTCATCACGACATGCCCCATGACCCCCACCATTTCTCCCCTGCATTCGGACCGAGGCTGCCACGCTCGACTCATTCGGTCGCCGATGTGCCCCCCGGCAGCGCCTCCAGGAATGCGCGGAAGGAATCAGGATCGACGCCGAACGGTCCTTGCAACGGATGCATCAGTTGCACCGAGAGATAAATGGTGAATCCGAGGGTCAGCGTGAGCAGTGCCATCGTCACCACGTTGGCCGGGCGAGCGCTCAACCCGACCAGCAACGGGAACGCGATCATCAGCACCGCGCCGAGGATGCTGCCGACGAGCAGCACCAGGTTGAAGCTCTGATCATCGGTGGCCACGTCGACCCGCTCCCGATGCCCTTCGTCGATCTGGCGCACGTCGGCGAGCACCTGCTCCCGCGCCGACTTCAGGACTTCGGTGTCGGCGGGAAGCGCGATCGCCTCCGCGCGCAACCCGACGAGCAGGCGGTCCGCCTCCGCATCGCCGCGCCCCTGGCCCAGCGCGGCCCACTCGTGCTCGGCGACCCGGTGCGCGTACTGCTCGGCCAGCGAGCGGATCGACGCAGCCTGCTCCGCTGGAACCGCACCGACCTGCCAATACGCATCGTTGAGCGCGTTGACCTCTTGCTGCGCAGCCTTGTCGACGTCGTCGCCGTTCTGCCACGCGAACACGATGTAGAACGCCAGCAGCACGGTGAACAACGCGTTGAGCACGCCGCCCACGAACGACTGCGAGTCGGAGTCGGAGCCGCCGGCGGCCACGGCTTCACGTCGAGCGCTCAGCAAGGTGACCGCGGCGACGGCCGCGGTGAGCAACACGAGCACCAGAAAGATGAGGAAGATCACGAGATATCCGTTCCTGACGGCACGACCGAGCGGGAACGCCCGGCTGCCATGACCGGGCGAGGTCGACTTCTGCTGTGCGATGACCGGGACCGGGCCGCACGGAATGATGCGCCCGAAGGGGAACGGATCCGGAGGTCGACTGGAATCCCCGGTCCGCCGCGAAGAACCCTACCTGCCACGCTGCGTTAAAAGGAGGAACTTTCCAAGCACCAGGCGTGAGATTCACCAAATAGAGTGATCTTGAACGATTCCCGAAACCGATAACAGGTCCCGCCCATTCCGCGCACTCCGACAAAATTCGCACATCGCCGCTGGTCAGCAGTCCCTTTTGGCCAATGTGGACTTTCCGCAAAGTGCGATCGTGGTTCGAATTCCGAGTGCTACGGTTTTCCCGGCAGTCGATAAGGCCGTGCCATCTCCAGTCATTCCACCGTTTTCCACGCGTCCGAGGGGGTGAGATGTTGCGGAAGCAATCCATTGTGAACCGATGCGCCCCGCGCCCTCCTGGACGACGGGCGGCGCCGCGGCGTTCCGCGGTGCTGTCGTGCTGCGGACTGACCCTGCTGATCCCGCTGCTGACGTCCGCGTACATCCCCCCGCGACCGCCCACCCCCGCAC
>NZ_JAPFGB010000046.1 GCF_026241095.1 Saccharopolyspora sp. NFXS83
GGGGGCGCGGGGGCGGGGGCCGCAGCGGTCACGGCTCCGGCGGCGGGCACGGCGGCCACACCGGCGAACGCGACCGCCAGGGCTAGAGCGGGTAATCGCATCGGACTACTTTCTCGATTGAGGAACTGTCCGCTGATCACATTCTCTTTCGCCCTGTTCAGTCAATGCGCCATTGGAACCAGCGCTGAGCTGCTCTTATGTTCGCAAATTCTTGCAACCACCCCGCTCCGAGCCTGGTGGAGGAGTCGGCGCGCGCGACCGGGCGGCAGCGGGGGCGCCCCGGCCCGCGACATGAGCCGCGCTACTCGCGCGCCCCGTCCCCGCCGGTTATCGCCGCCCGTCCACCGGTGCGCGCGCACGCTCGGCGGAGAATGCGGGGCATGCATGATGTGGAGATCCGGGAAGGCACGATCCGGCTGGGCCAGCTGCTGAAGCTGGCGGGGCTCGCCGAGCACGGCGCGGACGCGAAGGCCCTGCTCGAAGAAGGCGAAGTGCTGGTCAACGACGAGGTCGAGACCCGGCGGGGACGTCAGCTCACGCCGGGCGACCGGATCGCCCTCGGCGACGAGGTCGTGCGGGTCGTGGCCCGCTGATCACCCGCGCACGCGAACGGCCCGGTCCCTGTCCGGGAGCCGGGCCGTCGTGAGCGCTGGAGCGGGTCAGTGGAAGGAGTCGCCGCAGGCGCAGGAGCCGCCCGCGTTCGGGTTGTCGATCGTGAAGCCCTGCTTCTCGATGGTGTCGACGAAGTCGATGACCGCGCCCTCCACGTACGGGGCGCTCATCCGGTCGACGACCACGTCGAGGCCCTCGAAGCCACGCCGGGCGTCGCCGTCGAGCGAACGCTCGTCGAAGAACAGCTGGTAGCGCAGGCCCGCGCAGCCACCGGGCTGGACGGCGATGCGCAGGTGCATGTCATCGCGGCCCTCCTGCTCCAGCAGCGCCTTGGCCTTCTGCGCCGCGGAGTCGGTCAAGGTGACACCGTGCGAGGGCGCCTCGCTCTCGATCGTGGTCTGGGCGGTCATGACTCTCCCTAGAGGTCTCGCTCGTCCGCTTCCGGCGTGACGTCCAACGTCGGCGCCGACCCGAGATATTCCTGCCGACGCGGGTCGGGGAACGGTGACTCGGGAGGCGAGTCGTGTTGGTCTACCTGCCCCCATGGTGGCACAGACCGCGCCGATTCCCGCGTGAACGTCCCCGCATGTGGACGAGCGCACCCGCCGGGCGGGCGGCCTCCGGCCGAACGCACGGTCACGTGCGCCCACTCGAGTGGCGTCGAATACCCTGGAGGTGTGAGGTTCCTTCGCCGTAGCAGCGCTGAGCAGACCGCGACCGACGACTCTCCCGCCGAGGGCACCGACGTCGGCTCGGACTCCGCCCGCGATCGCACTCCCGGCAAGGGGCGGGCCACGCCGAAGCGCCGCGAGGCCGAGAGCCGCCGCCGCGGCCCGGTGGCGCCGCCGCCGAAGACGCAGCGCGAGGCGATGAAGCGCGCCCGCGGCAACAAGGAGGAGCGCCGCAAGGCCTCCCGCGAACGCCGTGAGCGGATGATGGCCGGCGACGACCGCTACCTCATGCCCCGCGACCGCGGCCCGGTGCGCGCTTACGTGCGCGACATCGTGGACACCCGCAGGCACATGATGGGCATGTTCATGCCGCTGGTGCTGATCGTGTTCGTCACCACGCTGGTGCAGAACATCCTCGTGCAGCAGTACGCCACCTTGGCCTGCCTGGTGCTGCTGCTGACGATGCTGTTCGAGGGCACCCTGCTGGCTCGCGCGGTGAACAAGCGGGTGCGCGCGAAGTTCCCGGACGCGACCGACCGGCCGCTGTCGCTGGGCTGGTACGCCTTCACCCGCGCGATGCAGCTGCGCCGCCTCCGCGTCCCGCGCCCCCGCCTCACCCCGAAGGACTTCCACAAGATCGGCTGACCTTCGGCGAGAGCCGTTCGGAATGATCTTTTGATCCTCGTCCTGCCAGCGGCGAAGCCGATGGGCAGTGACCACCCCCGCAACCGGCACCGCGGCGGGTTCTCAGCCGTCTTCTCGCGAGGACAGCCCTCGTGGCGGAGCCACTCGGGGAATCGATCCCGCAGCGAGAAGACAGCTGAGAACCCGCCACCCGCCCCACAAGCCAGATCACCCTTAGGCTCGGGGACATGGAGTTCCGGCGTCTTGGCAACAGTGGTCTGTCCATCAGTGAGATCGCCTACGGCAACTGGCTGACTCACGGTTCCCAGGTCGAGGAGGACGCCGCGCGCGCCTGCGTGCGCGCCGCCCTCGACGTGGGCATCACCACCTTCGACACCGCCGAC
This sequence comes from Saccharopolyspora sp. NFXS83, assembly GCF_026241095.1. Taxonomy (GTDB): domain Bacteria; phylum Actinomycetota; class Actinomycetes; order Mycobacteriales; family Pseudonocardiaceae; genus Saccharopolyspora_C. The sequence goes on from NZ_JAPFGB010000046.1 coordinate 2,312, forward strand.
GTGTACGCGCAGACGAAGGCCGAGTCGGTGCTCGGGCGGGCGCTTTCCGGTCAGCGCCGGGAAGGCCTGGAGATCTTCACCAAGGTCTACTTCCCCACCGGCGACGGGCCGAACGATCGCGGCCTGGGGCGCAAGCACATCATCGAATCCTGCAACGCCTCGCTGACCCGGCTGCAGACCGACTACGTCGACCTCTACCAGGCGCACCGGTTCGACCCCACGGTGCCGATGGAGGAGACGATGAGCGCGTTCGCGGACCTGGTCCGGCAGGGCAAGGCGCTCTACATCGGCGTCTCCGAGTGGACGGCCGAGCAGCTCACCCGCGGCGCCGAACTGGCCAGGGAGCTGTCGGTGCCGCTGATCTCGAACCAGCCGGAGTACTCGATGCTGTGGCGCGTCATCGAGTCCCAAGTGGTGCCCGCCAGCGAGCGCGAGGGCATCGGCCAGATCGTGTTCTCCCCGATCGCCCAGGGAGTGCTCACCGGCAAGTACCTGCCGGGCGAGCAGCCGCCCGCCGGTTCGCGGGCGACCGACGAGGGCGGCGGTTCCTCGATGATCTCCCGGTGGATGCGCGACGACGTGCTGGGCGCGGTGCAGCGGCTCAAGCCGATCGCGAGCGACCTGGGGCTGTCCACCGCGCAGCTCGCCGTGGCGTGGGTGCTGCAGAACCCGAACGTCTCGGCGGCGATCATCGGCGCGTCCCGGCCGGAGCAGGTCGCCGACAACGCCGCCGCCTCCGGCGTGGAGCTCGGCGAGGACGTGCTGGACCGGATCGACGACGTGCTCGGCGAACTCGTCACCGGTGATCCGCGCCGGACCCGGTCGCACTGACCCCACCGGCCTCGTGAGCTGTCCCGCGGATCACCCGCCGAGGAACTCCGCGGGTGATCCGGGACGGGTACGGTTCGACCAGCCGCTCACCCGAACGCAGGAGGTCCCCGGTGTCCGCGTCCGCCCCCGCACGCACGCTGGTGCTCGGTGGTGCCCGGTCCGGGAAGTCCGCGCACGCCGAAGGTCTCGTCGGCGCGGACGAGTCCGTCAGCTACGTCGCGACCTCCCGCCACGACCCGGCCGACGCCGAGTGGACCGAGCGCATCGCCGCGCACGTCGCCCGCAGGCCCGCGAGCTGGACCACCGTGGAGGCGAGCGCACCCGAATCCTTGATCACCACGCTGCGCGGGGCGTCCGCGGGTGGGCCGACGCTGCTGGTCGACGACCTGGCGACCTGGCTCACCGGCGCGCTCGACGACGCGGGCGCCTGGGAACGCGACCCGGCGGCGCTGCGGGAGGTCGACGCGCACTGCACGGCGCTCGCCGACGCCACCGCCGCCTGCGCGGCCCGCCTGGTGCTGGTCTCGGCCGAGGTCGGACTCGGCATCGTGCCCGCGACCAGGTCTGGAAGACTTTTCCGCGACCGGCTCGGCGAGCTCAACGCGCTGCTCGCCGAACGCTGCGACGAGGTGCTGCTGCTCGTCGCCGGTGTCCCGCTGCGGTTGCGCTGAACCCCTGCCCGCGCCCGCACCGACCACGGAGGTAACCCTTGTCCACCGCACCCGAGAACACCCCGATCCGGTTCGGCGCCGTGCAGTCCCCGGACGACCAGGCGCGGCGGCAGGCGGTGGCCCGGCAGGAGCAGCTCACCAAACCGGCCGGGTCGCTGGGCCGGTTGGAGGAGCTCGGCGTGTGGGTCGCGAGCCGCCAGGGCACCTGCCCGCCGCGCGCGTTCACCCGGCCCCGCGTGGTGATCTTCGCCGGGGACCACGGGGTCGCCGAGCACGGCGTGTCGGCCTACCCCAGCGAGGTCACCGGCCAGATGGTGCGCAACTTCCTCGACGGCGGGGCCGCGGTGAACGCGCTGGCCCGCGCGAACGGGGCCACGGTGCGGGTGCTGGACGTGGCGGTGAACGCGGAGACGCCGCAGGTCGTCGCCGCCCGCAAGGTCCGCCGCGGCTCCGGTGCGATCGACCGCGAGGACGCGCTCACCGAGGACCAGGTGCGGGCCGCGATCGAAGCGGGCCGCGACACCGCCGACGAGGAGATCGACTCCGGCGCGGACCTGCTCATCGCCGGGGACATGGGCATCGGCAACACCACGCCCGCCGCGGTGCTCATCGCCGCGCTCACCGGCATCGAACCGGTCGCCGTCGTGGGGCGCGGCACCGGCATCGACGACAACGCGTGGATGCGCAAGACCGCCGCGATCCGCGACGCGCTGCGCCGGGCCCGGCCGGTCTTGAACGACCCGGTGGCGCTGCTGCGCACGTCCGGTGGCGCGGACATCGCCGCGCTGGCCGGGTTCCTCGCGCAGGCCGCGGTGCGGCGCACCCCGGTGCTGCTGGACGGCGTGGTCGTCGGCGCGGCGGCGATGGTCGCCGAGGAGCTCACCCCCGGCGCGCGGCAGTGGTGGCTGGCCGGTCACCGCTCGGCCGAACCGGGCGGCGCGCTGGTGCTCGAACACCTCGACCTGAGCCCGATCCTCGACCTGGAGCTGCGGCTCGGCGAAGGTTCCGGGGCCTTGACCGCGCTGCCGGTGCTGTCGGCCGCGGTGCACGTGCTCGCCGAGATGGCCACGTTCGGCGAGGCCGGGGTCGGCGGCCCGACCTCCGCCGAGGCCACCGGCCCGGACGCCGGCGAGCAAGAACTGTGACGGTGCACGTGCTCGACGGCTCGGCGGGCCCGCGGTGAACGGTCTGCTGCTGGCGCTGTCCTGGCTGACGGTGCTGCCGCTTCCCTCCCGCGAGGTCGACGCCCGCGCCTGCCGCCAGGCGATCGCGCTGGCACCGCTGGTGGGCGCGCTGCTCGGCGCGTTCGGCGCGGCCCTGCTGTGGGCGCTGAGCGCGCTGGGCGCCCCCGGCCTGCTGGCCGGGCTGCTGACCGTGGCGGCGTGGGCGCTGGTCACCCGGGGCATGCACGTGGACGGGCTCGCCGACACCGTCGACGGCCTCGGCTGCTACGGGCCGCCGGAGCGGGCGCTGTCGGTGATGCGCGACGGCGGCGCGGGGCCGTTCGCGGTCGTCGCGCTGATCGTCGTCGTCGGGGTCCAGGCGAGCGCGCTCGCGGAACTCGCGGCGTCCGGGCAGTGGGTCGCCGTGGTCACCGCCTGCGCGGTGGGCCGGGCCGCGTTCGTGTTCTGCTGCCGCCGCGGGCTTCCCGCGGCCCGCCCGGAGGGCATGGGCTCGCTGGTCGCGGGCACCCAGCCGTGGTGGGTGGTGGCCGCGTGGTGGGGCGTGCTGCTGATCGGTGGCGCGTTCGCGCTGCCCGGAGCGTGGTGGCTCGGACCGTTCTCGGTGCTGCTGGCGGGCGGTTTCCTGCTGGTGTTCACCGCGCACGTGCGGCGGCGGTTCGGCGGCGTCACCGGCGACGTCCTCGGCGCCGCCACCGAACTCACCACCACCCTCGTGCTGGCCGTGTCGGTGCTGAGCTGAGCGCTCATCCCCCGGCGATCGACGGGATGATCCTGATCTCCGTGCCCTCCCGCACCCGCGACCCGGCACCGTCGAGCGACCGGCACTCCGCGTCGTCGAGGTAGAAGTTGACGTAGCGCCGCAAGGCGCGGCTCTCGTCCCGCAGCCGCCGTTCCAGAGCAGGATGCCGCAGGCCCACCACGTCGAGCACGCCCCCGAGCGTGGCGTCCTGCACCTCGATCTCCATCCGCTGCGCGCCGTCCGCGTGCTCGCGCAGCAGTCGCGGCAGCAGCACCGTCACCCGCATCGCCATCACCTCACACGACCGCCGCGCGCAGCGACAGCACGTCGGGCAAGTGGCTCGCGACCTGCCGCCAGTCGTCGCCGTCACCGCTGCCCGCGTACACCTCGCCGCTGCGGGAGCCGAAGTACACCCCGGCCGGGTCCGCGTCGTCCACGCACAGCGCGTCGCGCATCACCGCCGACCAGAACCGGTCCGGCAGCCCCCGCGACAGCGCCGTCCACGACTCCCCCGCGTCCTCGCTGCGGTAGACGCGGCACCGCCCGTCCGGCGGGTAGCGCGTCGCGTCGGCGGTCAGCGGGAACCCGTACACGACGTCGGGGCGGTGCGGGTGCGTGACGATCGGGAAGCCGAAGTCGCTGGGCAGGCCGTCGGCGATGGACTGCCAAGTCGCCGCGTCGTCGTCGCTGCGGTAGACGCCGTGGTGGTTCTGCAGGAAGAACCGCTCCGGCTTCGCCGGGTGCCGGGCGACCTTGTGCACGCACTGGCCGAACTCCGGGTACGGGTCCGGGTAGAAGTAGGCCTTGATGCCGGTGTTGCTCGCCTGCCAGCTGAGGCCGCCGTCGGCCGTCCGGTAGACGCCGCCCGCGGACATCGCCACCACCGCGCGCTCGCGGTCGTGCGGGTGCGGCAGCACGGTGTGCACCGCCATCCCCCCGAAGCCCGGTGTCCAGTGCTCGCGGTGCGGGTGGTCCCACAGGCCGCGCACCAGCTCGAACGTCCGGCCGCGGTCCTCGGAGCGGAACAGCGCCGACGGCTCGGTCCCCGCGTAGACCACGTCGGGCTGGTCCACCGGTCCCGGCGCGAGCTGCCACACGCGTTCCAGTGCGCCCCCGGTGTCGGCGGGGAACGCGATCGGAGCCGCCTCCGGCTCCTGCCAGGTGGCGCCGAGGTCGTCGCTGGTCACGACGCTGGGCCCGAAGTGCGTGCTGGAGGCGCCGACGAGCAGCCGCGGCGAACTCCGGGTGTCCACGGCGACGGCGTAGATCTCGGCCATGGGCAGGTGCGGCCCGGTGACCTCCCAATCCGCGCAGCCGCGGCGGTGCGCCAGCCACAGCCCCTTGCGGGTGCCGATCAAGAGCAGAACGTGGTTCGACATGCCCGTCTCTCCCCGAGTGGTGATGCGCGTCACCAGGAAGCTACTCCGGGGCACCGACGACCACTCGGGCCGAAAGCAACGACACCCTCCCCGACCTGCGGAGAGGGTGTCGCCGGAAACGGGTCGTCAGGCCAGCGGGACCATCCAGCCGTGCTCGTCGGCCGCGGTGCCCTGCTGGATGGCGGTGAGCCGCTCGCGCAGCCGCATCGTCACCTCGCCGGCTCGGCCGTCGGCCATGCCGAACTCGCCGTCCTGGTGCTTCACGTGCCCGACGGGGGTGATCACGGCAGCGGTGCCGCAGGCGAACACCTCGGTGAGCTCACCGGAGCGGGCGCGCTTCTCCCACTCGTCGGTGGTGATCCGCCGCTCCTCCACGGGCAATCCCAAGTCCTCGCCCAGCTGGAGCACCGAGGAACGGGTGACGCCGGGCAGCAGGCTGCCGGACAGCTCGGGGGTGACCAGGCGCGCGTCGGAACCGGAGCCGAAGACGAAGAACAGGTTCATCCCGCCCATCTCCTCGACCGCCCGGCGCTCCACCGCGTCCAGCCACACCACCTGGTCGCAGCCGTTCTCCACGGCCTGGGCCTGCGCGACGAACGAGGCCGCGTAGTTGCCCGCGAACTTGGCCGCACCGGTGCCGCCGGGAGCGGCCCGCACGTACTCGTGTCCGAGCCACACCGTGACCGGCTTGATCCCGCCGGAGAAGTACGAGCCCGCGGGCGAGGCGATCACCGAGTACAGGTACTCGTTCGCCGGGCGGTTCACGCCGAGGCTGACCTCGGTGGAGATCATGAACGGCCGCAGGTACAGCGAGCTCTCCCCCACCTCCGGCACCCACGCGCGGTCGACGTCGGTCAGGTCGCGCAGCGAGTCGAGGAACACCTGCTCGGGCAGTTCGGGCATCGCGATGCGCCGCGCCGAGCGCTGGAACCGCTGCGCGTTCTGCTCCGGGCGGAACGCCGCGATGGTGCCGTCGGGCTGCTGGTAGGCCTTCAGCCCTTCGAAGATCGCCTGCGCGTAGTGCAGCACCGTCGTGGCGGGGTCGAGTTCGAGCGAGTGGTACGCCTCGATCCTCGCGTCGTGCCAACCGCGCTCCGCGGAGAACCGCACGGTCGCCATGTGATCGGTGAAGAACTTCCCGAAACCGGGATTCGCCAATACGTCCGCGCGGTGCGCCTCGGTGGCGAGATGCGAACTGGGAAACCGGGAGAACGAGAGTCCTTCTGTCATGCGGGTACCGTATCGCGCGCCTCAGAACAGTGGAAACCGGTACACCAGTGGTCGGTCCTCCTAGTTTCCCGGGCTCAGCGACGGCGTTCGTACCGGTCCCGCTACGAAGCGGGCGAAGCCGTACCTGATGATCGCGGCGTCGCTCTATGATGGACGCATGACTCACCCGGAGAACCTGCCCGTGAGCGGGCCGACGACGGTGCAGCAGGACACGCTGGCCGCCGCATTGGGCCTGCTGATGCCGCTGGGCGGCGGACTGCTGGTCATGTGGGGCTACGCCTGGCTGGGCGTGTTCGGCGGGATTCTCGGTGCCGCCGGCGTCGCCTGGTGGGGTTTCTGGTGGTACGGCAAGCACAAGACGCTGTTCCCGAAGGACCTGCGCGGCGGCCAGGTGGGCGGCATCGCCGCCCTCGCGGCGGTGTTCGGCCTGTTCTTCTTCCTGGCCCTCTGACCCGGGGCCGAGCGCACCGCGAGCCGTGGCTCGGCGGTCCTCGGCGAACGCGGTCAGGACACCAGGCCCTCGGGCAACGAGGGCAGCGGCCATGCGGGGTCCGGGCGGGCGTCGCAGTAGCTGCCGTCGAACGGGAACCTGCCGCGTTCGGCGAGGTCCGCCATCCGTTCGCCCTCCGCGCGCAACCGGCTCAGCCGCGCCTGGTCGATGCGGCCGGCGGTGAGCGCCGAGCTCAGCTCGTCCTCGTCCTTCCAACCCCACTTGCCGTCGGGGAAGACCTCCAGGTCCAGCACGCCGTCGACGCGGTTCACACCGGTCTCGTCGCGGCCGAGCGGCACCTCGAGGTTCACGTACCAGTTGCGGAAGGTGCCGTCGGCCTCGAAGAACCACCACACCGAAGACCACTGCTCGGCGAACACGAGCCGCAGCGTGGCGGTGGTGTGCCAGACCGACAGCGCGGGCACCCGGACGCCGGAGAACCGCTCGTGCAGCGGGAGTTCGCGGGGCTTGCGGCCGTCCGGCGACGTGGTGATGCGGATCGGCGTGCCCGGCAGCACCCAGCACAGCACCCGGTCCGGGGCGTCGCTGACCACGCGCGCCGGGTGCACCGTGCCCAACGATCCGTCGAGCCGCCAGAACCGGTAGAGGATGTCCGAGCCCGGCGCCCACTTCCCCGGGGCGGCGTCGAGCCGTGCACCACGTTCCGGACCGCTTTCGAGCATGCCGACCTCAACTCCAGCGCCGAGAGACCAGGCCCGCGAGCAACGGACCGGCGATGACCACCACGAGCGTTCCGAGCATCGCATGAACGGGCATGCTCATGGCCAGGATCACCGCCAATCCCATGCCCAGGCAGGCGGACCGCATCCGCCACACCTGGTCGTCGGCGAGCAGCACCCGCGCGGCGGCGTTGGCCAGCGCGTGGTGCACGAGCAGGCAGCACGAGGCGAACGCCATCGCGGGCACCGGCTGCACCAGCAGGGCCACCACTGCCGCGGCGACACCCGCGCACAGGTCCAGCAGGTACGGCGTCCCGGCGCGGCTCTCGCGGGCCAGCGCGGCGGGCAGGTCCTGATCGCGCTGCACGGCCAGCGCGGTGGAGCGCAACGACTCCAGGACGCCCAGCAGCACGGGGAACAGCGCGAGTCCCACGGCGGTGCCGACCATCGGCCGCAGCCGCCCGCCGGCAGCGGCGTCGAGCGCGTCGAGCAGCGGTTGCCCGGACAGCGCCAGCCGCGCCGGGCCGAGCTGGTGCAGCAACGCCCAGGCCAGCAGCGACACCACGACCCCGGTGACGACCAGGGAGGCGACGACGCCCCACTTCACGATCACGCCCCGGTGCCGGTCCCGTTCCTCGGCCGGGGCGGTGAGCCGTTCGAAGCCGAGGAAGCCGAAGAACAGCACGCCCGCCGCACCGGTGATCCCGATGGCGCCGTCCTCCTGCACGGCGGGCATCGCCGGGGATTCGGGCGGCTCGATCGCGAAGCACACCGCGATCACCAGCCCCACCACCGCCAGCGTGAGCAGCAGCCAGAGCCAGGCGGCGGCGCCGCGGATCCGCAGGCCCGCGGTCGCGGCCAGCACCACCAGCAGCACGATCGCCGAGGAGACGACCGGCGGCGCGGCGGGCATCGCGTGCTCGGCGATCACCCTGGCGATCGCGGCCAGCGCCGCGACCTTCCCCGCCAGCGCGGTGGCGGCTCCGAACCGCGCGGGCAGCACGCCCAGCCGCGCGCGGATGCACGCGTATCCGGCGCCGGGACCCCGGTAGCTCGCGGACTGGTGCGCCGAGGCCAGCGCGCTGCAGGCCACCGCGACCAGGACCAGCGGCACCGCGAGCAGCAGCAGCGGCCCGGCGGCGAGCGCGGCGGGCGCGATGCCGACGAACAGGCCCGCGCCGAGCATGCCGCCCAGCGCGAGCGGCAGCGCCGAACCGATCGAGCGCCGGGCCCGCCCCCTGCGGGCGGACTCCGCCGGTGAGCTCGCCGCTTGCTCCGCGACCTGTTGCGCCACCCGACCACCCTCGCAGAACGCCGTTTCCGCCGGCACCGTCCGCCGGTCGACATCGGCCGGGCGCACCCGTCCGGCGGCTCCGATCCCGGTGCCGCGGCCTCGGCGCACCCCGGCCTGCGGGGGCACAGCCTACGCATCGGGTCCGGCGGGCGTGGCGGCTCAGCGCCTCCGCGGCCCCTCCGGCCTTCGCCGATCGTGCCACGCCATGTGGTGGCCCGGTTCCGGAGCGTGCCGATGCGTGCGCGGACGGGCGCGCGTTCGGGCTGGTCATCGACTTCGCCGCGAGAACACCTCCGAGTCCGAGTGACGTTCTTCCGAGCGAGCCGACCACAGCTGGTCACGGCTCCCGCCGGACCGCGCGGACGAGCGCGACGCCGCCTCGGCTTGAGCACATCGGGGGAAGTCGGAGGCCGAGCGCACCGAGCACTGATCAACGCGGGGCTAAGCTCGGTGCGGAACGGCGCGGCCGGTGCGCGAGCCCCGGACCGCCTGTCAGATCCACCTCGGCCCGTTGCTTCTAGAGTGGCGGGCGCGGGAAGACCTTCCGACCAGGTCAAGCCCGCCGGGGACCCGGTCCCCGCGTTCGACGACCACCATCGACGGCGAATCGCCCGGAGGAACACACGTGAGCACGCCGAAACTCGCCCTCACCGACACCAAGGCCGCGAAGCTGACCGCGGACGTCCTGGTCATCGGTACCGTCTCCGGTGCCGACGGTCCGGAGATCGCGCCCGGCGGCGAGGAGGTGGCCGCGGCCTTCGACGGTGATCTGGCGAAGGTGCTCGCGACGCTCGGCGCCACCGGCAAGGCCGAAGAGGTCGTGAAGCTGCCCGCGAGCGGGCTGCGCGCGGACGTGCTGCTGGCCGTCGGCCTCGGCAAGATCGCCGGCGATGCCCCCACCGGCGAGCAGGTGCGCCGCGCCGCGGGCTCCGCGGCTCGCGCTCTCAGCGGCGTCGGCCACGCCGCGACCACGCTGGGCGCGCTGGACCTCGCCGCGACCGTGCAGGGCACCGTGCTGGGCGCCTACTCGTTCCGCAAGTACAAGTCCGAGCCCGGCGACGACCCGGTCGGCCAGGTCGACCTGATCGTGCCGGACGCGAAGGACGACGCGGCCAAGCACGCGCTCAAGGGCGGCACCGCGATCGGCGAGTCCGTCACCATCGCCCGCGACCTGATCAACACCCCGCCGAACGACCTGTTCCCCGCCTCGTTCGCCGAGCGCGCGAGCGAGCTCGCCCGCTCCGCCGGGCTGGAGGTCGAGGTGCTCGACGAGGCGGCGCTGCGCAAGGGCGGCTTCGGCGGAATCCTCGGCGTCGGCGCCGGTTCGAGCCGCCCGCCGCGCCTGGTCCGGCTGCGGCACAAGGGCCCGAAGGCCGCGAAGAAGGTCGCGCTGGTCGGCAAGGGCGTCACCTTCGACACCGGTGGCATCTCGCTCAAGCCCGCGGCCTCGATGGACGAGATGACCTCGGACATGTCCGGCGCCGCCGCGGTGATCGCGACGATGGTGCTGGTCTCGAAGCTGAACTACCCGCTGGACGTGACCGCCACGGTGCCGATGGTGGAGAACATGCCCTCCGGCACCGCCTACCGGCCGGGCGACGTGCTGAGCATGTACGGCGGCAAGACCGTCGAGATCCTCAACACCGACGCCGAAGGCCGCTTGATCCTCGCCGACGCCATCGTGCGGGCGGCCGAGGACGAGCCGGACTACCTGATCGAGACCTCCACGCTCACCGGCGCGCAGGTCGTGGCGCTGGGCAAGCGCACGCCCGCGGTGATGGGCGACGAGGACTTCCGCGACCGGGTCGCGAAGCTCTCGCAGGCCACCGGTGAGGGCGCCTGGCCGATGCCGCTGCCCGAGGAGCTGCGCGGCGACCTGGACTCGAAGCTCGCCGACCTGGCCAACGTCGCCGGGCACCGCTGGGGCGGCATGCTCTCGGCGGGGCTGTTCCTGAAGGAGTTCGTCGCCGAGGGCCTGCCGTGGGCGCACATCGACGTCGCCGGTCCGGCGTACAACACGAACTCGCCGTGGGGCTACACCTCGAAGGGCGGCACCGGCGTCCCGGTGCGGACCATCGCGGCCGTGCTCGCCGACATCGCCGAGAACGGCTGACGCCGAGCCCGTGCTCTGCCCGGAGGCCCGTCGAGTGCGCTCGGCGGGCCTCCCGCGCGTCGTGACTCCGCCGGATCCGCGCTGTGAGGCGCGTCTCAAAGGGATCACCACTGGCCACACCCGCGATGCCAGGATGGGGTGGTGAGCGACTCCATCGGGCGGCAGCCGACCCCACCCGCGCCGGCGAGCCACGGTTTCGCGGTCGAAGTGGTGTGGACCGGCAACACCGGCGCGGGCACCAGCAGCTACCACAGCTACGAGCGGACCCACGAGGTGCGCTCGGAGGGCAAGAACCCCATCGAGGCCTCCGCGGATCCCGCGTTCCTCGGCGACTCCGACCGGTACAACCCGGAGGAGCTGCTGATCGCCTCGCTGTCGCAGTGCCACATGCTGTGGTTCCTGCACTTGGCGGCGGACCACGGGGTGGTGGTGATCGGCTACCACGACCGGGCGCAGGGGGTGCTCGCGGAGAACGCCGACGGCTCCGGCCGGTTCCGCGAAGTCGTGCTCAGCCCCGAGGTGACCGTCGAGGACCTGGCCAGCGTGGACGTCGCGGAAGCGCTGCACGAACGGGCCCACGAGCTCTGCTACATCTCGAAGTCGGTGAACTTCCCGGTGCGCCTGGCACCGTCCACCCGCGTCGCGAACTAGCGCAGGTCGCGGCGCCGCTCGCGGTCCCGTAAGACTCGCTGGCGGGCCTGGTAGTCGCGCATCCGCTGCGGGTAGCCGAGCTTCGCGACCTCGTAGCAGGGCAGGCCGTGCTTGCGGGCGAAGCGGAACGCCGCCTCGGGACCGCTCACCCGGCGCCGGGTCCACTCGCCGTCGTGGGCGACCAGCAGGACCGTGGTCTCGGTGACCGTGGTGCGGGGTTCGACGAACGCCTCCACGCCGTGGCGCTGCTGCGCCCAGGCCCGCAGGTGGTCGGAGTCACGCGAATCGGCGGGGCGGCCGGTGCCCCGCCTGCGGCGGAAACGATCGAACAGACCCACAGCATTCGCCTCCCCGAACCTGGAAGCCCGGCCGCCCGGATTCGATTCACCTCGGGCACCACCGCACTCGGAACGCCTTCGAAAACCAGTGCTCCCGTTCGCGATGATGCCACCGGACGCCTGTGACGAAGCTGAGAATCGGAAAAAACGATTCAGTGGCGTCGCGCACGTTCAAGCGATCAGAACGAGCCCACGTCGCGTCGTCCCTTCGGGTGGTGACAAGATGGCTGCCAGGTGTTCCGTGCCTCGCGCGACAGCCGGGACGGCGACGCCTCAGCGATTCAACGATGGCTGTCGAGGAGTGCGAAGTGACCGACACGTCCGCCGATCTGGTCATTCTCGGCGGCGGTTCGGGCGGCTACGCCTGCGCTTTCCGCGCGGCTGAGCTGGGCCTGTCCGTCGTCCTCATTGAAAAGGACAAGCTCGGGGGGACTTGCCTGCATCGCGGGTGCATTCCCACCAAGGCTTTGCTGCACGCCGCGGAGATCGCCGACTCCGCGCGCGACGGAGATCAGTTCGGTGTCAAGACCTCCCTGGAGGGCATCGACATCGCGGGGGTGAACTCCTACAAGGACGGTGTCGTCGGCAAGCTCTACAAGGGCCTGCAGGGCCTCGCCAAGGCGCACAAGGTGACGCTGGTCGAAGGCGCGGGCACCCTGGTCGACGCGAACACCGTCGAGGTCGACGGCACCCGCTACACCGGCAAGAACATCGTGCTGGCCACCGGTTCGTACTCCAAGTCGCTGCCGGGCCTGGAGCTCGGCGGCCGGGTCATCGCCAGCGAGCAGGCGCTGAACCTGGACTACGTGCCGGAGAAGGTCGTGGTGCTCGGCGGCGGCGTGATCGGCGTGGAGTTCGCCAGCGTGTGGCGCTCCTTCGGCGCCGAGGTCAACATCGTCGAGGCCCTCCCGCACCTGGTGCCCAACGAGGACGAGTTCGCCTCCAAGCAGCTGGAACGCGCGTTCCGCAAGCGCGGCATCAAGTTCAAGACCGGCGTGAAGTTCACCGGCGCCACCCAGACCGACTCCGGTGTCTCGGTGAGCCTGGAGAACGGCGACCAGCTCGACGCGGACCTGCTGCTGGTGGCCGTCGGCCGCGGACCGAACACCGCGGGCCACGGCTACGAGGAAGCGGGCATCAAGCTGGAGCGCGGTTTCGTCGTCACCGACGACCGCCTGCGCACCAGCCTCCCCGGCGTCTACGCGGTCGGCGACATCGTGCCCGGCCTGCAGCTGGCGCACCGCGGTTTCCAGCAGGGCGTGTTCATCGCCGAGGAGATCGCGGGCCAGAACCCGCAGGCCATCGATGAGGCCGGCATCCCGCGCGTCACCTACAGCCACCCCGAGGTCGCCTCGGTGGGCCTGACCGAGAGCGCCGCGAAGGACCAGTACGGCTCGGTGCAGACCTTCACCTACGACCTCGCCGGAAACGGCAAGAGCCAGATCCTCAAGACGGCGGGCGCGGTGAAGCTGGTCCGCGCCACCGACGGGCCGGTGCTCGGCCTGCACCTGGTCGGCGACCGGGTCGGCGAGCTCATCGGCGAAGCCCAGTTGATCTACAACTGGGAGGCGCTGCCGGAGGACGTGGCACCGCTGGTGCACGCCCACCCCACGCAGACCGAGGCCCTCGGCGAGGCGCACCTCGCCTTGGCGGGCAAGCCGTTGCACGTCCACGGCTGACCTGCCCCGGTCCGCAACCCGCACCAGCACAGCACCCCGCCACACCGCACGAGGAGTCAGCGACCGATGTCCTTCTCCGTCCAGATGCCCGCGCTAGGCGAAAGCGTCAGCGAGGGCACGATCACCCGGTGGCTCAAGCAGGTCGGCGACACCGTCGAGGTCGACGAACCCCTGCTGGAGGTCTCCACCGACAAGGTCGACACCGAGATCCCGTCCCCGGCCGCCGGTGTGCTGCAGCGCATCGTCGCCGAGGAGGACGACACGGTGGAGATCGGCGGCGAGCTCGCCGTCATCGGTGACAGCGCCGATGGCGGGTCCGCCGCCCCGGCGCAGGAAGCGCCCGCCGCGGAGCCCGCCCCGGCGCAGGAGTCCGCTCCGGCGGCTCCGGCCCAGGAGGCCCCGGCCGCCGAGCAGCCCGCGGCTCCCACCGCTCCCGCTTCCGGTGGTTCGGCGCAGGGCACCGAGGTGCCGATGCCCGCGCTGGGCGAAAGCGTCAGCGAGGGCACGATCACCCGGTGGCTCAAGCAGGTCGGCGACACCGTCGAGGTCGACGAACCCCTGCTGGAGGTCTCCACCGACAAGGTCGACACCGAGATCCCCTCACCGGTGGCGGGCACGCTGCTGGAGATCGCCGCGAACGAGGACGACACCGTCGAGGTCGGCGGCAAGCTGGCCGTGGTCGGTGAGCAGGGCGCCGCACCGGCGGCCCCGGCGCAGCCCGCGCCGGAACCCGCTCCGGCCGCCCCGGCTCCCGAGCCGAAGCCGGAACCGGCCGCCGCGGCCCAGCCCGCCGCTCCGGCCCGGCCCGCGGCCCCGGCGCAGCCCGCCGCGCCCGCGCAGCCCGCGTCGTCGGCCCCGTCCGGGAGCACCCCGTACGTGACGCCGCTGGTGCGCAAGCTGGCCAACCAGCACGGCATCGACCTGTCCCAGGTCCAGGGCAGCGGCGTCGGCGGTCGCATCCGCAAGCAGGACGTGCAGGCCGCGGTGGACGCCGCGAAGTCGCAGACCGCCGCTCCGGCGGCTCCGGCGGCGGCGAAGTCCAGCGCTCCGGCCCGGCAGGTCGAGCAGTCGGACGAGGCCGACGCGCTGCGCGGCACCACGCAGAAGATGTCCCGCCTGCGCCAGCTGCTGGCCCGTCGCATGGTCGAGTCGCTGCAGACCGCCGCTCAGCTGACCACGGTGATCGAGGTCGACGTGACCCGCATCGCCAAGCTGCGCCAGCAGGCGAAGGGCACCTTCGAGGCCGCGGAGGGCGTGAAGCTGTCCTTCCTGCCCTTCTTCGCGAAGGCCGCGACCGAGGCGCTCAAGCTGCACCCGAAGGTCAACGCCTCGGTCAACGAGGAGACCAAGGAGATCACCTACCACGCGGCCGAGCACCTGTCGGTCGCCGTGGACACGCCGCGCGGGCTGGTCTCGCCGGTGATCCACGACGCCGGGGACCTCAACCTCGGCGGGCTGGCCCGCAAGATCTCCGACGTGGCCGAGCGCACCCGGAACAACAAGCTCAAGCCCGACGAGCTGTCCGGGGGCACGTTCACGATCACCAACACCGGCAGCCGCGGCGCGCTGTTCGACACCCCGATCCTGAACCCGCCGCAGGTGGGCATGCTGGGCACGGGGACCGTCGTGAAGCGTCCCGTGGTGGTCTCCGACGACAACGGCGGCGACACCATCGCGATCCGCTCGATGGTGTACCTGGCGCTGTCCTACGACCACCGGCTGGTCGACGGCGCGGACGCGGCGCGGTTCCTGAGCACGCTCAAGCAGCGGCTGGAGGACGGCGCGTTCGAGGCCGACCTGGGCCTGTGACGCCCCGGGTGTGACATTTCCGCGAAGGGCCGCTCACCTGCGGGTGGGCGGCCCTTCGCGTCGTCCGGGCGGCACCGGGGCCGGGAAATGTGTCGCGCACGGAAGATCGTTGCGGGACGATCGGGGCATGCGCGTGGTTATCGCCGGTTCGTCCGGGTTGATCGGCACGAGTCTCGTGGCCGCGTTGCGGCAAGGCGAGCACGAGGTGCGGCGGCTGGTGCGGCGGCGCCCGGAAGCACCTGACGAGCACGGCTGGGACCCGGCCGAGGACTTGCTCGACGAGGAGGCGCTGGCCGGCGCGGACGCGGTGGTGAACCTGTGCGGTGCGGGGCTGGCGGACCGCCGCTGGAGCACCGAGCGCAAGGAGCTGCTGGTGTCCTCGCGGGTGCGGCCGACCGCACTGCTGGCCGAGGCGGTGGCCCGGCACGGCGTACCGACGCTGATCAACGGTTCGGCGGTCGGCTTCTACGGCGACACCGGCGAGCTGCCGGTGACCGAGTCGTCGCCACCGGGATCGGGTTTCCTCGCGGACCTGTGCCGCCAGTGGGAGGCGGCGACCAGCCCGGCGGTGGGCGCGGGAGCGCGCGTCGTGCGGTCGCGCACCGGCTTGGTGATCGCGCCCTCGGGCGGTCTCATCGGTCGGCTCAAACCGCTGTTCTCGGTGCTGCTGGGCGCCAAGCTCGGCGACGGCACGCAGTACATGCCGTGGATCTCGCTGGACGACGCGGTGGGCGCGCTCCGGTTCCTGGTCGAGCACGAGGACGTGTCGGGGCCGGTGAACCTGACCGGACCGGCGCCGGTGACGAACGCCGAGTTCACCCGCGCACTGGGTGCCGCCCTGGGGCGGCCCGCGCCGTGGACGGTGCCGGAGTTCGTGCTGCGCACCGCGCTGGGCCAGGTGGCCGACGAGGCCCTGCTGACGGGCCAGCGCGCGCTCCCGGAACAGCTGGACGAACACGGCTACCCGTTCGCCCACCCGACCCTGGACGCCGCCCTGACCCCCGTCACGGGCTGAACGCGCCCCTCCGTCCTCGCGGCGAAGCCGTGCCTGCGCGAACGCCGGATAGCCCCCTCGGTCAGCTGCCTTCTCGCGAGCACGGCATTCGTGCGTGCGGAGCCACTCGCGGAGTTGATCCCGCGGCGAGAAGGACGCCGAGCCACCCGACCCCTACGCGGAACGAGCGGGAACAGCCCTCGGCGTAGCCTGGCACCGTGAGTCGTGCGGAGATGTCATGTCGCGCCTCGACCGATCCGGTCGACGTGCGTGAACTGGGAAGAATCGACTACCTGGACGCCTGGGACCTCCAGCGGGAACTGGCCACGAGCCGCGCTGAGGGCTCCGGGCCGGACACCCTGCTGCTGCTGGAGCACCCGTCGGTGTACACCGCCGGGAAGCGCACCCAGCCGGAGGATCGGCCGCAGGACGGGACGCCGGTGATCGACGTGGACCGCGGCGGCAAGATCACGTGGCACGGTCCGGGGCAGATCGTGGGCTACCCGATCCTCGGGCTGTCCGATCCGATCGACGTCGTCGACTACGTGCGCCGCCTGGAGCAGGGCTTGATCCGCACGTGCGCGCGGTTCGGCGTGGCGACCGGCCGGGTGGAGGGGCGCAGCGGCGTGTGGCTCGCGGCGGACGACGTCCTCCCGGAGCGCAAGATCGCGGCGATCGGGATCCGGGTGCAGCGCGGCGTGACGATGCACGGCTTGGAGCTCAACTGCACCCCGGACATGGGCCAGTTCGACCGGATCGTCCCGTGCGGCATCCGGGACGCGGGGGTCACGTCGTTGTCGGCGGAGCTGGGACGTGAGGTACCGATCGACGAAGTGCTGCCGTTGGTCCGCCAGGACGTGCTGGACGCCGTGGACGGGGCGCTGCCGGTGACGGAGTCCGACATCCCGCGAGTGGAGCCGGAGGCCGCCGGGGTGACGCTGGCGTTGGATCCGACCCTCCGCTGACAACCGAACTCCACTCCTCTAGTATTCCAAAATTACGGACTACTAGAGGAGTGGACTCATGCCGCTGTCCCGCCGCACCCTGCTGACCGGCTGCACCGCCGCCGTCGCCGCCCTGCCGCTGCTCACCGCGTGCTCGCCCGCGCAGGCACGCAGCTCGATCGCGGGCCCGCGCGCCGCCGACCCCGACCTGAGCACCGCCGACGGCTGGCTCACCTGGATCGCCGGCAACCGCGAGCACCTCGCCCTCACCCTGACCGACACCGCGGGCCTGCGGATCGCGCACCGCGCGCGCACGCCGCAGCCGCTGGCGTCGGCGGTGAAGGCCGCGCACCTCGCCGCGTACGCCACCGCCGTCGCCGAAGGCAGGCTCGACCCGGACGAGCAGGTCCGCGTCGGCGACTGGGAGCGCTATTACGTGCCCACCGACGGCGGCGCGCACTCCAACGCGCTCACCGAACTCGGCATCCCCACCGACGCCACCGGCCTGTACGCCGCCGACCCCGAACGACGGGTCGCGCTGGAGCAGCTGGCGACGATGATGATCGCCCACAGCGACAGCGCGGCACCCGACTTCCTGCGCGACCGGCTCGGCACCGAAGCCGTGCTGCACGCCGCGCGAGCAGGCGGCTGGCACGACGCGGACGTGCGCTCCCTGTGCGCGGAATACCTGTTCCTGGTGCTCCCGGACGAGGCCCCGGCACCCGGCACACCGCTGCCGCGACGGCTCGAAATCGGCTTCGACCTGGAACGCCGCCACCGCGACGACGAAACCCTGCGGGCCCAGGTGCGCGACCGGCTGCTCACCCGGCCGCTGCCGTCCTACGACGCCCAGCTGACCTGGGCGTCGGGCACCGCCGCGAGCACCCCGGAGCAGCTCGCGGCACTGCACCGCTCCCTCGCCGAAGGCCGCTACCTGCCCGGCCCGGCCGGGGACATCGCGCGCGGCGTCCTGGAGCGCCAAGCCGCGGGCAACCTGCCCGAGGGCATGCTCGGCTTCGGGTACAAGGGCGGCAGCCTCCCCGGCGTGCTCACCGCGGGAATGTCCGTGCGCTTCGCCGACGGCCGCGTCGCCGCCGGGGCGTTGCTCGCGCACGGCGAGATCTCCGCGGCCCAGCTGCAGAAGGGCGACCCGTCGCTGCCGCTGCTGACAGCGGTGCAGGACCCGGCATGGCGGGACCGGCTGCTCTCGGCACTGCGTGGATGAGGCAAGCTCGACTGGTGAGCTCCGACGACGTGCATTCCCGGCTGGCCGCGCTCGAACAGCGGGTCGCCGAGCTAGAAGGCCGACCCGCCGCTCCCGCGCGTGAACCCAGCGGCGGATCCGTTGCCTACCAGGGCAGGCTCGGCGAACCGCTCGCGCTGGAGTGGAACATCCACGTCGATCCGGTCCAGGTGCTGGATCTGCCGGACGCGCCGCGCACCGACGTGCTCGCCGCGCTGGGCCACCCGCTGCGGGCGGCGTTGGTGCGCAGGCTCGCCGAATCGGGTCCGGCCACGACGGCAGAGCTGCAGGAGGCCGCGGAGCTCGGCTCGACGGGGCAGCTCTACCACCACATCAAGAGCCTCACCGGCTGCGGACTGGTCGAGCAGGACAAGCGCGGTTCCTACCGGCTGCGCTCGCAGGCCACCGTGCCCGCGCTCGTCCTGCTCACCGCCGCGTCCGACATCGCCGGACAGCTCCGGCCCTGACCGCCGTCAGCTCAGCTGCGGGGCGACCTCGGCGGCGACCAGATCGACGTGGTCGAGGTCGGCCAGGTCCAGCACCTGCAGGTACAGCCGGGTGATGCCGGTGCGCTCCCGCCAAGTGCCGATCTTGTCCACGGCCTCGGCGGGGGTACCGGCGAGGCCGTTGGCGCGCAGCTCGTCGACGTCCCGGCCGATGGCGGCGGCCCGCCGCGCGATCTCCGCGTCGTCCTTGCCGACGCACAGCACCAGCGCAGCGGAGCGGACGATCTCGCCCGCGTCCCTGCCGATCGCCGTGCAGGCCGCCGCGACCCGCTCGTACTGCGCGGTGGCGGTGTCGAGGTCGGTGAACGGCAGGTTGAACTCGTCGGCGAAGCGCGCGGCCAGTTCCGGCGTGCGCTTCTTGCCGCCGCCGCCGATGAGCACCGGCGGCCGTGGGCGCTGCGCCGGCTTCGGCAGCGCCGGCGCGTCGGTCAGCTGGTAGTACTGCCCGTCGAAGCTGAACGTCTCCCCCGCCGGCGTGTCCCACAGCCCGGTGATGATCTCCAGCTGCTCGGCGTAGCGGTCGAACCGTTCCTTCAGCGCCGGGAACGGGATGCCGTAGGCCGCGTGCTCCTCCTCGTACCAACCGCTGCCCAGGCCGAATTCGAGGCGTCCGCCGGACATCTGGTCGACCTGCGCGGCGGCGATCGCCAACGGCCCCGGGTAGCGGAACGTTCCGGCGGTCATCAGCGTGCCCAGCCGCACCCGCGAGGTCTCCCGCGCCAGCCCGCCGAGCGTCACCCAGGCGTCGGTGGGTCCGGGTTCACCGGACACCGACCCCATCTTCAGGTAGTGGTCGGAGCGGAAGAACGCGTCGTAGCCCGCCGCCTCGGTGGCCTTGGCCACGCGCAGCAGGTCGTCGTAGGTGGCCCCTTGCTGGGGCTCGGTGAAAATGCGGAGTTTGAATGCCTCGGTCACAGGTCCGAGGCTAATCCTCGCCGACCGTCGCGCGCTCAGACCGCCCGCAGGCCCTGCATCACGGCATCCACGACCTCGCCGACCTCGGCGCTGGTCTTCTTCTGCTGCGCTGATCCCGCGATGGTGGTGGCGCCGGCGGACAGGGCGCCGAACACGACGTGCGCGAGCGCCTCCACCGGCAGCGGCGTGAACTCGCCCGCATCGACCAGCGCGCGCAGGGCTTCCCGGATCACGCCGAAGGTGAAGCGCTCCTCCGCCTCCCGCCAGCGTTCCCAGCCCATCACCGCAGGCGCCTCGTGCACGACGATGCGCTGGTAGGAGGGTTCCAGGCAGACCTTGAGGAACTCGCGGAGCCCGGCGCGAACGGTCTCCCAGATGTTGCCGGAGCCGAACAGTTCGGCCGACAGCCGCCGCACCACCTGGGTTTCGACCTCCTCGAAGGCGGCCTCGAACAACGCCTGCTTGCCGTTGAAGTGGTGGTAGAGGGCGCCTTTGGTGACGCGGGCGCGCTTGGCGATCTCGTCGAGCGATGTTCCGGCGTAGCCCTTCTTCGTGAACAGGACCACCGCCGAATCCACCAGCGCCTGCCTGGTGCTCTCGGTGTGCTCCACTCGCCGGGGCCGGGCTGTAGCCATACTCACAATCATAAAACATACCTCCGGTATGGACCCGGTGGTACCTTCGAACCCACATACCCTCGGTATGCCGCACACCCGGAGTACGCCACCGTCCAGTCTGGAGGAACCATGACCTGGAACGACTTCTACCAGCGGCAACACGCCATCAGGGCAGTCCTCGACCACGCCCGCGAACACCCGGCCGCACCCCTGAACCTCGAACTGGTGCCCGCCGCTGAGGCAGCTTTCACCGACCGCGGCGAACTGCTGCGCGCCCTGCAGCACAAGTGGAGCAACAGCCTCACCGGCCGCATCGACATCGGCATCGAGGACGCCGACTCCGACCCCCGCGGCGACCGGGTCGAGGCCGTGAGCGCCGCCTGGCGGCGGGCCACCGCGGACAACCCCGTGCTGCGCCGGGTGCTCGACTCGCACGCCGACGACCCGGCGATCATCGGACTGCTGCGCCAGGAGCGGCGGATGCTCGCGGTCTCCGCCGGGCTCGCGGAACCGCACGAACCCGCCGCGGAGCTCGACCGCGTCGGCGCCGCGTTCCTGGGCCTGCTGCGCACCGCCGCGCCCTCCACCCGCACGCGCCGCCGCGGCCCGTTGTCGCAGCTGCGCAGGGTCATTCCCAGCCGCTGAACCACGACACCGGGATCACCCGCGCTCGGCGCGGAATTCGCACGGCGGTGATCCGATCGTGCTGCGGCACGCCTTTTCCCCGCCCACCGACGCGGGTAAGGGTGGAAGGCATGGCGCAATGGACGACCTCCGACATCCCGGACCAGCACGGCCGAACGGTGCTCATCACCGGCGCGAACTCGGGCCTCGGCCTGCACAGCTCGCAGGTGCTGGCGGCCCGCGGCGCCCGAGTGCTGATGGCCTGCCGCAATCCCGAGCGGGGCCGCGGAGCGCGCGACCAGGTGGCCGCGGACGCCGCGATCGAACCGGAACTCGTCGAGCTCGACCTCGCCGACCTGGCGTCGGTGCGCAAAGCCGCCGAGCAGGTGCGCGAACGCACCGGTGACCGGCTCGACGTGCTGATGAACAACGCCGGGGTGATGGCACCCCCGCTCGGCGCCACCCAGGACGGTTTCGAGCTGCAGATCGGCACCAACCACCTGGGGCACGCGGCGCTGACCTGGTTGCTGATGCCCGCGCTGCGCGCCACCTCCGGCGCGCGAGTCGTGACGCTGTCGAGCATCGCCCACCGCGGCGGCTCGCTCGACCTCGACGACCTGAACTTCCACCGCCGCCGCTACTCCCCCAGCCGCGCCTACTCGCAGTCGAAGCTGGCGAACCTGCTGTTCGCGTTCGAACTCGACCGCCGCGCGCAGCGGGACGGGCTGGACCTGCGCAGCGTCGCCGCGCACCCGGGGATGAGCAGCACCGAGCTCGCGATGA
This sequence comes from Saccharopolyspora sp. NFXS83, assembly GCF_026241095.1. Lineage (GTDB taxonomy): Bacteria > Actinomycetota > Actinomycetes > Mycobacteriales > Pseudonocardiaceae > Saccharopolyspora_C. The sequence goes on from NZ_JAPFGB010000046.1 coordinate 24,026, forward strand.
ACTCGCTGCACGCCCGCTCCTTGCCGGGGCCGCTCACCAAGGTCGCCCGCAGGATCAACGGCCTGATCACCCAGTCCGGGGAGCAGGGCGCGCTGCCGCAGCTCTACGCGGCGACCGCACCTGGCGCGACCAGCGGCAGCTACTACGGCCCCAACGGGTTCGCCGAGATCCGCGGGTACCCGACCCGCGCCAAGGCCAGCTCGGCAGCGACCGATGTCGAGACCGCGCGCCGGCTGTGGACGCTGACCGAGGAACTCACCGGAGTCACCGCCGATCCGGCTTGACCCGGGTGTGGCGCACGGATCACCGCTGCGCCCCCTTCGCGGTTTCAGGATGAACCGGCCGGGGGCGTAGCCTGAACGCGTGACTGCGGCGCCAGAGGGGCGGAAGTTGTTGCGTCTGGAAGTGCGCAACAGCCAGACGCCCATCGAAAAGAAGCCATCGTGGATCAAGACCCGAGCTCGGATGGGTCCCGAGTACCAAGAGCTCAAGGGCTTGGTCCGACGGGAGGGACTGCACACCGTCTGCGAGGAGGCGGGCTGCCCCAACATCTTCGAATGCTGGGAGGACCGGGAGGCGACCTTCCTCATCGGCGGTGACCAGTGCACCCGCCGCTGCGACTTCTGCCAGATCGACACCGGCAAACCCGCCGAGCTCGACACCACCGAGCCGCGCAAGGTCGCCGAGTCGGTGCAGGCCATGGGCCTGCGCTACTCCACGGTGACCGGTGTGGCGCGGGACGACCTCGACGACGGCGGTGCCTGGCTGTACGCGGAGACGGTGCGCCGGATCCACGAGCTGAACCCGGGCACCGGCGTCGAGCTGCTGATCCCGGACTTCAACGCGGAGCCCGACCAGCTCGCCGAGGTCTTCGGCTCCCGGCCGGAGGTACTCGCGCACAACCTGGAGACCGTTCCCAGCGTGTTCAAGCGGATGCGCCCCGCGTTCCGCTACGACCGCTCGCTGAAGGTCCTCACCGAGGCGCGCGCTGCTGGGCTCGTCACCAAGTCCAACCTCATCCTGGGCATGGGCGAGACCCCCGAGGAGGTGCGCCCCGCGCTGCAGGACCTGCACGACGCGGGTTGCGACATCATCACGATCACCCAGTACCTGCGGCCCAGCCCGCGCCACCACCCGGTGGACCGCTGGGTGAAGCCGGAGGAGTTCGTCGAGCACACGAAGGCCGCCGAGGAGATCGGCTTCCCCGGTGTGATGGCCGGTCCGCTGGTCCGTTCCAGCTACCGCGCCGGTCGGCTCTACGCCAAGGCCACCCAGCACCGCGGCATGCCGCTGCCGGAGAACCTCTCCCACCTCGCGCAGGCGCAGCCCGCCGCGCAGGAGGCCAGCAGCCTGCTCGCCCGCTGACCGACCCGCTGAACAGGGAATTCACCGCCCGTCGCGCACCTCGCGCGGCGGGCGGTGCCGTTTCTCCGGGCCAGGTGCACCGTGCCTGGGGAGGGCTTGAGGCCCCGCCGTATCCTGAAAGGCATGGCCAACCAGGACAAGGCAGCCAAGAAGGCGGCGAAGAAGGAACGGCGCGCGGCCTTCCGCGGTCGCATCGGGCAGATCTGGCAAGCGTTCCAGATGCAACGCCGCGAAGACCGCCTGCTGCTGCCGTTGATGATCGGCATCCTCCTGGTGGTCGCGGTCGCGGTCTTCTTCATCGGAATGATCTGGAACCTGCACTGGGCGTTCCTGCCGGTGGGCATCGCGCTGGGCCTGCTCGGCGCCGTGATCATCTTCGGCCGCCGGGTGCAGGCGACGGTGTACCGCAAGGCCGACGGCCAGCCCGGCGCAGCCGGCTGGGCGCTGGAGAACATGCGCGGCAACTGGAAGCTGTCCCAGGCCGTGGCCGGCACCGCGCAACTCGACGCGGTGCACCGGGTGATCGGCCGCCCCGGCATCGTGCTGGTCGGCGAGGGCGCCCCGAGCCGGGTGAAGTCGCTGATGACGCAGGAGAAGAAGCGGGTGGCGCGGCTGGTCGGCGAGACGCCGATCTACGAGATCATGATCGGTGGCGAAGAGGGCCAGGTGCCGCTGAGCAAGCTCCAGACGCACATGATGAAGCTCCCGCGCAACATCAACGCGGGCCAGGTCGACTCGCTGGAGAACCGGCTCTCGGCGCTGGCGAGCCGCGGCAACGCGATGCCGAAGGGCCCGATGCCGCAGGGCGCCAAGATGCGCAACGTGCAGCGCGCCATGCGCCGCCGCTGAGCCGTACGACTTCGACGCGGATCCGCCGGGCACGTCCCGCCGGGTCCGCGTCCTTTTTCGTCCCCGCGCGCGGAGCTCCCCGGCCGCCGACCCGGCACCGGGCCCGCGCACGTCAGGCCTCGGCTCGCGAACGCCACGTCACCGGGACTTTCGGACCGCCTGCGAACGGCCGTCCGCAGGCCGCCACCGCCCGCTTCAGCGCCGGACCACCACGGTCCCGGTGAGCCGATCCAGCCAGGACCGCCCGTCGACGTTGCGGATCACCGCGGGGATCAGCACGCCCGTCAGCACGCTGCGCACCACCGCACGCCACACGCCCACCGCGCCGGGACCGTCCATCCGGACGACCCAGATGCCGGTGAGCAGCATCCCGGGCGTGAACCCGGCGAAGGCCACGGGCACCGCGGTGATCAGGAACCAGGAGAGCAGGCTCCAGTTCGCGGGCAGCTCCGGTGCCGTGAACAGTCCCGCGACCAGCGCGGCCAGCAGGATGTCCACCACGAACCCGAGCAGCCTGCGGCCACCGGTGGCGACCGCGCCCTGCCCGCTCTCCGGCAACCCGAGCCACTCACCGCGCCACCTCGGCCGGGGACCGTGGCCGAAGAGGCCACCGATACCCTCTGCCGGGGCTTCGCCGGAGTCGTCGCCCGCGCTGTTCTGGCTGCTCATCTCGGATCGGGATCCCGTCTTCTCGCCCACTCCTCCAGCCTACGACCGCACGGCAGAGCGAAACCGACCGGCGCCGACGCAGCGTGCTGATCTGCCCTGCGTAACCGCCCTCACCCGTTCAGGCGGTCGTTAACGTCAGCGAAACATCGAGGTGACGGCCGAGCAACACCCGTGACATAACGTTGGCGACGAGCCGGTGAGCTCGAAGCACGCGCGCCGGTGAGCAGTCAATCAGTGCGTGAAGGAGCCATCGAGGGTGTTCAAGAATCCAGACGAGGTCCTGCGCTTCATCTCCGATGAGGACGTGAAGTACGTCGATGTCCGGTTCTGCGACCTGCCGGGTGTCATGCAGCACTTCACCGTGCCCGCCTCGGCGTTCGACCAGGACTCCTTCACCGAAGGGCTGGCCTTCGACGGCTCCTCGGTCCGAGGGTTCCAGTCGATCCACGAGTCGGACATGCTGCTGCTGCCGGACCCGTACACCGCGCGCATCGACCCGTACCGCGCCCAGAAGACGCTCATCCTGAACTTCTTCGTGCACGACCCGTTCACGCTGGAGCCCTACAGCCGCGACCCGCGCAACATCGCGCGCAAGGCCGAGCAGTACCTGGCCGAGTCCGGCATCGCCGACACCGTGTTCTTCGGCGCCGAGGCCGAGTTCTACATCTTCGACTCGGTCCGCTTCGGCGAGGGCCCGAACCGCAGCTTCGCCGAGGTCGACTCCGTCGAGGGCTGGTGGAACACCGAGCGCGACGAAGAGGGCGGCAACAAGGGCTACAAGACCCGGATGAAGGGCGGCTACTTCCCGGTCCCGCCCTACGACCACTTCGCGGACCTGCGCGACAAGATCTCCACGGAGCTCGGCAACGCCGGGTTCACCATCGAGCGCGCCCACCACGAGGTCGGCACCGGTGGCCAGACCGAGATCAACTACAAGTTCAACACGATGCTGCACGCCGCGGACGACCTGCAGCTGTTCAAGTACATCGTGAAGAACACCGCGTGGGAGGACGGCCGCACGGTCACGTTCATGCCCAAGCCGCTGTTCGGTGACAACGGCTCCGGCATGCACAGCCACATGTCGCTGTGGAAGGACGGCTCGCCGCTGTTCTACGACGAGTCCGGCTACGGCGGGCTCTCCGACATTGCGCGGCACTACATCGGCGGCATCCTGCACCACGCCCCGAGCCTGCTGGCCTTCACCAACCCGACGATCAACTCGTACCACCGGCTGGTGCCGGGCTACGAAGCGCCGGTCAACCTGGTGTACTCGCAGCGCAACCGCTCCGCGTGCATGCGCATCCCGATCACCGGCAGCAACCCGAAGGCCAAGCGCGTCGAGTTCCGCTGCCCGGACCCGTCGGGCAACCCGTACCTGGCGTTCGCGGCGATGATGATGGCCGGCCTCGACGGCATCAAGAACAAGATCGAGCCGCCGGAGCCGATCGACAAGGACCTCTACGAGCTGCCGCCCGAGGAGGCCAAGAACGTCCCGCAGGTGCCGGACAGCCTGGAGAAGGTCATCGACCGGCTCGAGGAGGACCACGACTACCTGCTCGAAGGCGGCGTGTTCACCCCGGACCTGATCGAGACCTGGATCCGCCTCAAGCGCGAGGACGAGATCGACCCGATCCGGCTGCGCCCGCACCCGCACGAGTACGCCCTGTACTTCGACGTGTGATCGTCCGGCGCACAGCGCGAAGCGGGCCGGTCGGGAGAGTGCTCCCGGCCGGCCCGCTTTCTCGTGCGCGTCCCCGTCGCGCGGGGCTCAAGTGCCGTTCCACGGCGCCAGCGGGCTGCCGGTGGAACCGGGCCGGAAGCGGAACAGCGCGCCCGCGTACGGATCGGCGACCAGCGCGCGCTCGTCGTAACCGGCGCACGCCGACGTCACGTACATCTCGTCCAGCCTGCGCCCGCCGAACACCAGGCCCGTGACGCGCCGGGTCGGCGCCCACAGCACCGTCTCCAGGTCACCGCTCGGGCTGTAGCGGTGGATCCGCCCGCTACCCCGCATCGCGACCCACACGCCGCCTTCGTTGTCCATCGCCAGTCCGTCGGGGTGCCCTTCGGACTCGGCGCACACGATCCACCGCCTGCCTCGCCCGGCACGACCGTGCGCCACGTCGTAGTCGAAAGCCCAGATCACCCGCGGCACCGTGTCGATCACGTACATGGTCCCGCCGTCCGGGCTCCAGCCGATCCCGCCGGAGAGCGTCAACCCGTCCACGAGCACCCGCGCGCGCGTGCCGTCCAGCACGTACAGCGCGCTGCGCTTCGCCTCGCGGCTGTGGGTGAGGGTGCCCGCGACGAACCTGCCCGCCGGGTCGCAGGCGCCACCGCTCATCCGATCACCGGCCTGCACGCCGGTGATGGGTTCGAGGGCGGCCCGACCGGTGAAGAGCCGGGAGAACCCTCTGTCGGCGGCGGCAATGAGCTGTCCGTTGCGGGTCGCGCCGAGCGCCGTGACGACTCCAGGTAGGACTTGAACCTCGTCCGCCTCGGAATCGCGGTGGTAGCTGTGCAGTTCCCTGCGCAGCACGTCCACCCAGTACAGGCAATTCAGCGTCGACATCCACAACGGCCCGGCGCCGTAAAGCGCCTGCCGATCGACGAGTAATTCAAAGTCCTCGGACACCATGCACTCCTATTCGGACCCGCCCGGACGCCGGTCATGCGCGCACCGTTCGCGGTGCGAGAAGGTTACCGTCACGATAGCGACAGGCAGACCTCCGAATGGGCTGTTCCGCAGAAATTCAAGGCGCCGCCGCCGTCCCACAATCGTCCGAATTGGACTTTCCCGAGAGCCTTCATGCGCTCGCCGAATACGATTGAGCAGCGCACTCCACCGGCTTCGCCGCAGGCGAGGCGCTTCCACGTCCGCGAGCCCGGCAGTGCACATTCTCACAGGCGTCCCGGGCAACCTGTCGACAATTCCTCGAGTTGGTGCATTTGCACGTGCAGGAACACGCGGTGTCCGCGGCGAGGAAAAGAGCCCCATTCGGCCGCTTCAGCCCACCGCCGAACACGCCAGGACCGCGCACACCGTTGCGGGAACAAGCGACGCAGAATAATCCGCAAAAGCGCGGGGACCGCGCCCCGCGGGGAATCCGATACCAAACAGAACCGGAACACGGGCCCGGTACGCCCCAGTCGGCGGTCGGCACACCTCCGAAGCCCTCCGCCACCACACCCGAACAGCGGGTAGGGCACCGACCGGTACCGAACCCACCCATTCGCCGGACGTGAAATCGGGGAGGCGGCTGATGCCACCTCCCCGTAAAGATCGCCCGTGACGACGAGCGAGCCCCGTCGCGGGCGATCCCGGTCAAGCGAAGTAGTCCACGACCTCGGCGAGCACATCGGTGTTCCCGAGGAATCCGATGTGCGTCTCGCACGGAACGACGGTGTTCTGCGCACCGTCCACGGCCGTGCTCTCGTACGGCAGGATCACGCCGTCGCACGGCGAGTACCAAGTGGCGTAGGACGTCTCGCCGGGCGCTTCCTCACCGCTGTTGAGCTGCCGCTCGAACGACGAACCGGGCAGCATCTCCCGGCACGAGGCGTTCACGGTGCAGGCACCGGCGCTGGTGGTCCCGTGATTCGCCCCGGCCAGCGACGCCCAGTGCGCGACGTGCTCCGTACCGCCCAATTCCTTCAGGTACCACCTGCTGACCAGCCCACCCATCGAGTGGTTCACGATGTCGACCTGGTCGGACCCGGTGTCGGCCCGCACCTCCTCGACGAAATCGGCGAGACCGGCCGCGCTGCGCTCGTTGGACAGCGCCCAGTTGTACTCGTAGGAGTACAACTCGTCGTCGGAGTAACCGGCGACGCGGAACGCCCCCATCGCCGTGACCCAGTTCGAAGTGCTGCCGGTGTAGCCGTGCACGAACACCACCGGCGTCTTGCCTTCCGCGTTCGCGACACCGGCCGGGATGAAGGCCAGAGCCGCGACGCAGCCGAGCAGAACCGCGAAGAACCTGCGCATGGAACCTCCTCGTTGAGCGAACCAAGAACACGAGGAAGTTTCGTCGCGCGACGATTCGGGCACATCGGCGAAATCGCCGGTTCACAGGTCCTCGGCGAACAGCGGGAACACGCCGGGCTTCCCGCCGACCCAGATCCACGCCACACTGGCGGCATGCCGCTGCCCGACGGGAAACGCTCCGGGGTGGTGCTGCACGGTCGAGATCAGGAACTCGCCGAGCTGCGGGAACTGGTCCAAAGGTGCCGTGCGGGACGCGGCGCGGCGCTGGTCCTGCTCGCCGATGCCGGCCTCGGTGCCTCCGCGCTGGTGGCCGCGACCCGAGCGCTCGCGACCAACTTCCGAACCCGCGGGGTGGCAGGCGTTGCAGCCGAGGCGGAACTGCCGGGCGCCGCCGTGGATCGCCTGCTCGGCAACCCCGCCACCTCCGATCACCTCGCCGTCGGCCACGAACTCCGCCGCGCGCTGACCGTCGGCGACGAGCCGACCCTGTGCTGGGTGGACGGAGCGCACGCCCTCGACCGCCGATCGTTGGAAGAGCTCGGGCACCTGGCCCGCCGGCTCACCGGACCGCTGCTGATGCTGTTCACCTGCGCCCCGGGCGGCGACGCGGAGCCGGTGCTGGCCGGGCTGCCGACGCTCGTGCTGCGCCCCTTGGACGACACCGCCGCCCGGCGCGTCCTGCGGGACCGCGCACCCGACGAGCTGCCTCCAGACCTGGCCGGAGAACTCGTCGCACTAGCTTCCGGTGTGCCGCGCGCCCTCGTCGACCTCGTCGATTCGCTGACACCGGGGCAGCTCTGCGGCACCGAACCCCCACCGGAGGCGCTGCCCCCGGACAGCACCTACCGGGCCGCCGTGCGCCGCGCGCTCAACTCCCTACCGCCCTCGGGCAGGGTCCTGGTGCAGCTGGTGGCCGAAGACCTGCGCTCGGACCTCGACACGGTGCTGCGCGCCGCCACCGAACTCGGCGTCGACGGAGCGTCGTGGAGGGCCGTGGTCGCCGCCAGGATGGTCGTCGTCGATGGCCGCACCGCGCGCCCGCCGAACGAGCTGATGCGCTCCACGCTGCGAGCGGAGTCCGCCCCGGCGGATCGACGCCGTGCGCACGAGCTCCTCAGCGAGGTGCTCGATCCGGACCTGCACCGGTTGCGCTGGGCGTGGCACCGCGCCACGGTCACCGGCGCACCGCAGGACGCCGACCTGCTCGACGGCGCCGCCGCTCGGGCCAGGCTGGACGGCGACCACCACGGCGCGTTCCTCGCCTACCGGCTGGCGGCCGAACTCTCCCCGCAGCGGGAAGTGCGGGCGCTGCGGCTGGTCAGCGCGGGAGCCGATGCCTGGTTGGACGGCAGACCCGGTCAAGCCCGTTGCCTGCTGCGGCGGGCTCGGCCGTTGAGCGACTCCGCCGGGCTGCGAGCGGTCACCGACCTGATGCAGGGCGGCCTGGAACTGCACAACGGGGTGCCGTCGCGGGCACGCGCCACGCTGCTCAACGCCGCCGAACAGCTGCGCGCGGAGAACAACGGGCCGCTCACGGCGATGGCCCTGATGCTCGCCGGTGAGGCGAGTTGCCTGGCCGGGGACTTCCCGGAGTTCTCCGCCATCGCCCGCCGCGCCGAAGCCCTCCGACGACCCGACGATCCACCGCCCACGCGGCTGCTGCTCGATCACGTGATCGCCATGGCGGCCACCTACGAGGGGCGGCACGAGCGGGCGGTTCCCCTGCTGCGCGAAGTCGTGGACCTGGCGGAGTTGGTGCCCGACGCGATGCCGACGATCTGCGCCGCGCAAGCCGCCTACACCCTCGGCGACTTCGAACGTGCCAGGGAACTGGCCGCGCGAGCGGCCACCGGCAGTCCGGGCAGCAGGACGCCCCTGCTGGTGCCGTGGGCATCGATCTACGGCACGCTCGCCGCGCTGTCGCAGGACAGCCACCACGCCGCCGAAGCCGGTTCGCTGGAGGCGCTGCGGATCGCCACCGCCGTCGGCCAGCACAACCACGCCGTCGACCACCTCACGGTGCTCGCCCTGCTCGCGGCCCTGCAAGGTGATCGCGGCACGGCAGAACTGCGGCTGAACGCGGCGTCCGAGGCCGTCACGAGCCGCGGGCTCGGCAGGCCCGGAGCGCTGAGCTCCTGGGCCTCCGCCTGCGTCGACCTCGTCTGCGGGCGGCCCGCCGACGCGCTCGACCGCTTCCGATTCATGGCCCCCGGCTCGTCGCGCGTCAACCCGGCCATCCGCGCCCTCGCCGCTCCGCACCTGGTGGAAGCGGCGGTGCGCTGCGGGGAGCAGGGCCGGGCCGTGCGGACGCTGCGCGGCTTCGACCGTTGGGCCCACGCCACCGGGAGCCCGAGCAGGCTCGCCCTCTCCCACCGCTGCCACGCCCTGCTGAACGAGCCGGACGGCGCGGCTGATGAGCACTTCCGGGAAGCGATCAGGCTGCACCGCGTCAGCGAGACCGCGCTGGAACTGGCCAAGACCGAACTGTTCTACGGGACCTGGTTGCGACGCGGCCGCAAACCGAGCGCCGCACGCGAGCACCTGCACGACGCCGTCAAGATCTTCCGGCACTACCGCGCGGACACCTGGACCGAACGGGCCCGTGCCGAACTGCGCGCGACCGGGGAGAGCGTCGCCGAGGAGTCGGCGGCGAAGTCCCTCGACGAACTCACGCCGCAGCAGGCGCACATCTCCCGGCTGGTGGCCGAGGGAGCGACGAACCGGGAGATCGCCGACCGGCTGTTCCTGAGCCCTCGCACGATCGACCACCACCTGCGCAACATCTTCACGAAGCTCGGCCTGCGGTCCCGCGTGGAACTGAGCCGCCTGCTGCGCTGAGACATGCCGGTGAGCACGGCTCAGTCCTCGTAGAACACCCGCTCCACGACGGCCCGAGCCCGGCGGGTCACCCGCAGGTAGTCGTCGAGCACCTCACCGGTGTCGACGTCGCCGGAATACCCGAGCGCCGCGGCCACCCCGGTCAGCTCCCGCACCTGCTTGGGCAGCTGGTCACCGGACTTGCCGCGCACCAGCATCACCGCGTTGCGGGACCGCATCGCCAACGTCCACGCCTCGCCGAGCTCCGCGGCGTCCTGCTCGTCCAGCACTCCGACCCGCACCGCCGCGTCCAGTCCCCGCATCGTCGAGGTGACGCGCAACGACTCGCGCGCGTGCCCGTGGCGCAACTGCACCAGCTGCAAGGTCCACTCCACGTCGGCGAGACCGCCGCGGCCCAGCTTGGTGTGCGTGGCCGGGTCGGCGCCGCGCGGCAGGCGTTCCGAATCCACCCTGGCCTTGATCCGGCGGATCTCCCTGATCCGAGCATCGTCGAGGCCGCCGTCCGGGTACCGGATCGGATCGATGGCGGTGCAGAACCGCTCGCCCAGCTCCGCATCCCCCGCGACCGGCCGGGCCCGCAGCAGCGCCTGCGCCTCCCACACCTCGCCCCACCGGTGGTAGTAGGTGAGGTACGAGTCGACGGTGCGCACCAGCGGGCCGCTGCGGCCCTCCGGGCGCAGGTCGATGTCCACTTCCAGCGGCGGGTCCTGGCTCGGCGCGCCCAGCAGGCGGCGCACCTGCTCCACCACCGACGTGGCGAAGCGGACCGCCGTGGACTCCGGCACCTCCGGCAGCGGCTCGCACACGAACATCACGTCCGCGTCCGACCCGTACCCGAGCTCCGCACCGCCGAGGCGCCCCATGCCGATCACCGCGATCCGCGCGGGCACCGTCTGCCACTCCGGCCGGGCCGCCACATCGCGCACCGAGGTGTCCAGCGCGGCCTCCAACACGGCGGCCCACACGCTCGACAGCGCCCGGAACACCTCCGTCGGCGGCAGCAGGCCCAGCAGGTCGGCGCACGCGATGCGCAACAGCTCGTGGCGGCGCAACGACCGCGCCGCCGACACCGCCCGGCTCGGCTCCGCGTGCCGCGCGACCGCGCTGCGCAGCGACGTAGCGACCTCCCCCGGATCCCGCTCGGCCAACGCCGGCGTGTCCGAGAGCAGCCGCAGCACCTCCGGCGCGCGCACCAGCAGCTCCGGCACGAGCTTCGAGGTCCCGAGCAGCTGCGCGAGCCGTTCGGCGACCACCCCCTCGTCCCGCAGCAACCGCAGGTACCAGGGCGTTTCCGCCAGCGCCTCGGACACCTTCCGGTACGCCAGCAACCCGCCGTCCGGGTCCGGCGTGTTCGCGAGCAGGTCCAGCAGCATCGGCAGCAGCGCGCCCTGGATGTGCGCCCGGCGCGACACCCCCGAGGTCAAGGCCTCGATGTGCCGCAACGCGCCCTCCGGCGAGCTGTAGCCCAGCGCCGCCAAGCGCTGCACCGCAGCGCCGGTGGTGAGCCGCAACGCGTCGGTCGGGACCTTCGCGACCGCCTCCAGCAGCGGGCGGTAGAACAGCTTCTCGTGCAGCCTGCGCACCCGGTTGCTGTGCCTGCGGTACTCGGCGACCAGCACCTCCCCCGCGCTGCGGCGCCCGCTGGAACGCAGCCCGACCGAACGCGCCAGCACGTGCAGCCCGTCCTTGTCGTCCATTTCGGGGAGCAGGTGGGTGCGGCGCAACCGCCGCAGCTGCACCCGGTGTTCCAAGGTCCGCAGGAACCGGTAGGACTCGACGAGGTCCGCGGCATCGGCGCGGGCGACGTAGCCGCCTTCACCGAGCGAGCGCAACGCGTCGACCGTGATCGGGCTCCGCAGGTCCGCGTCGCTGCGACCGTGCACCATCTGCAGCAGTTGCACGGCGAACTCCACGTCCCGCAGCCCACCGGGGCCCAGCTTGAGCTCCCGCTCGGACAGTTCCGCCGGCACGTGATCTTCGACCCGGCGGCGCATCGACCGCACGTCGGGGACGAAGTCCTCCCGCTCCGCGGCGGTCCACACCTGCGGCCACACCGCGTCCACGTACTGCTGCCCCAGCTCGACGTCGCCCGCGACCGGCCGGGCCTTCAGCAGCGCCTGGAACTCCCACGTCCTGGCCCACCTGCGGTAATAGCTCTGGTAGCCGTCGAGGGTGCGCACCAGCGCTCCCGCCTTGCCCTCCGGACGCAGCGCCGCGTCCACTTCGAAGAACGCCGCCCCTGCGACGCGCATCATCATGCTCGCGAGCTTGGTCGCCCCCGGCAACGCTTCCTCGGACTTCGCGACGAACACGACGTCGACATCGCTGACGTAGTTGAGCTCGCGGCCACCGGTCTTGCCCATCGCGATCACCGCGAGGTCCTCGGCGCTGTCGCCGCCCTCCCGGCCGGCGAGCTCCGCGGCACCCACCACCAGGGCCGCGCGCAGCGCCGCGACCGCGAGGTCCGACAAGCCCGCCGCGACGTCCTCGAAAGAAGCTCCAGGCAGGTCCCGTTCCACGATCGGCCGCAGGTCGGCCGCCGCGACCTCCAGCAGCAGTCCCCGGTACGCGCCGCGCAGCGCGCTGATCGCCTCGGTACCGGTCAGGATGCCGTCCGCCGAGCGCACCGAGCTCACCAGCTCTTCGGTCAACGCCTCGACATCGGGCCGCTCATCCGTCGGCCTCGGGCGCAGCCGGCGCCAATCCCGCGGATACGCCACCAGGTGATCGGCGAACGCGCTCGACGCCCCCAGCACTCCGACCAGCCCGCCACGAACAGGGGTGTCCGACGCCAGTTCCTTCGCCAGCTCCGGCCACTCGTCGGCCGCGGCCTCGCGCAGCCGATCCACCGCGAGCAACGCCAGGTCGGGATCGGGAGCGCGCGACAGCGCCGAGATCACCGGCTCGTCCGTCGGTCCCGAATCAGACCACCACCCGGCCGACCGCAGTTGCTGTTCCGCACGAACGACATCGCTGAAGCCGTACCGCGCCGGAGAAGGAGCCGAACCCGAACGTGACGAGTTGCTGTTGCTCATACTCCGCACGGTAGCCGGACGCGGGTGCCCGACCACAGGCGACCGCCGCGGCCTCACGCCATCGGAAGCGCCCGAGTCCCCGTGCGCTGCTCCACCGGAGTCGCGGCCAATCGGACGAAACGCTCCGCCAGCGGTTCCCAGGTCTCGGCGAGCTCCTCGTGGAAGCGTTCGAGGTGCTCGAAGTCCAGCTGGCCGGGGCGCGCGGTACTCGCCGCCTCCGGCATGGACTCCGCCCAGTCCAAGACCGTTGCCGGGGTAGTCTCCACGTGGAACTGCAGCGCATAAGCGCAAATCCCCACTCGGAACGCCTGGTTCTCGCAGGCGGGGGAGGAAGCGAGCAGTTGAGCGCTGGGGGGCAGCCGCACGACCTCGTCGTTGTGGAACTGCAGCACGTCCGGCGTCAGCGGCAGCGCGCCGAACAACGGATCCTCCGCCGCGGTATCCCGCTTCGCCACGAGCAAGGTGCCCACTTCGGGTCCCTTCTTCACTGGCGCCACCCGTCCCCCGGTAGCGGCAGCCAACAGCTGCGCTCCCAAGCAGATCGCGAGCACCGGCAGCTGCCTGCTCACCGCCGCGCTGAGCAGTGCTCGAACATCGGCCAGCCACGGATGTTCCAGGTCGTCGAGCGCGCCCATGCCGCCGCCCATCACGACCAGCGCGTCGTACTCGTCCAGTGCCGACGGTGCAGGGATCTCAGGCGCCCGCACCACGTCCAGCTCCGCGCCGGCCGCGGCCAGCCATTCGCCGAGACGCCCCGCCGGGGCGATCGCCGACGGTTCCACGACCAACATGCGCACGCGCTCCATCACAGAAGACTACGAGACACGTCCAGCCCGTCGGAACATCTGTTCAGCGGTGGCGGGTGATTCTGCCCTGGAAATGCGGGAAGGCCCCACAGCTGTCAGCTGTGGGGCGTTCCCGGATGAGTATTGTCGGCGGTGTCCTACTCTCCCACACCCTATCGAG
>NZ_JAPFGB010000047.1 GCF_026241095.1 Saccharopolyspora sp. NFXS83
CACGGCTTCGCCGCAAAGGCACGGCCTCCGGCCGCAAGGCAGGCATCGCTTCGCTTGCCCACTGCACGGCTTCGCCGCAAAGGCACGGCCTCCGGCCGCAAGGCAGGCATCGCTTCGCTTGCCCACTGCACGGCTTCGCCGTTTGGAGTTACTTTCCGCCCTTGCCCAGGCCCTTGTAGTCGTTGGTGATGATGGCGATGACGCCGGGGCTGGCGTCGCCGACGCCTTCGAAGCGGGGTTCCGCTCGCGCCTGGAACGCGGCGGCGACCTCCTTGGCCTGCGCCTCCTCGGCGGTGCCGGGGCGGTAGTAGACGGTCGTCGTGGGGATGATGCCGCGCGCGTAGTTGCCGACTTCCGGGACCTCGTAGCCGACGCTGCGGAAGTCGTCCGCGGCCCGGTGCGCCAAGCCCTTGATGGTGCTGTTGTTGTAGACCCGCACGACGATGTGCTGCCGTCCGTGCTCGGCGTCCGGTACTTCCGGGCGCGGCTGGTCGACCGGCGGGGCCTGCGGCTCAGGGTCCGGCATCGGCGGCGGCTCGTCGGCGGCGGGCGGCGGCTGGGCGATCGAGGAGGACGGCGGCGGTTCCTCGGAACTCGCGGGCAGCGGAGGCAGCGGCGGTAGCGGCGCCTCCGTCTGCTGCTGATCGACCGGCGGAGCGGCGGCGTCATCGGAGCCGCCGGAGACCAAAGTCGTCAGGCCGAGCACGGCCGAGAGCGCGCCCGCTCCGATGAGGGCGTAACCACCGATCTTCGCGGCGGACGGGCTGGTCGGGGGTTCCCCGGAAGTCATCAGTGCCACTCGATTCCCAGTCGGCGGGCCTGCCGGGCACGCTGCCGACTCGCCCGCACCTTGCGCAAACGTTTGATCAGCATCGGATCCACCCTGGCCGCCGCCGGGTCGTCCAACAAGTTGTTCAGCACCTGGTAGTACCGCGTGCCGGACATGTCGAACAGCTCGCGGATGGCCCGTTCCTTGCCGCCCGCGCCCTTCCACCACTGCCGTTCGAACGCGAGGATGCTCAGCTCGCGATCGCTGAGGTCCCGATCGGCCGAGGCACCGACCACCCGTTCCGCGAGCACCGAATCGTCCGATGTGGACGGTTCGACCGGCACTCGCGGCAGCGGCTCGGTGGGCGGGTCGACCGGTCGCAAGTGCCTGCCGGGCACCGGTTCCGGAGCCGCTCCGCGCTGCCCGTCGGTCCGCGCCAACTCCTCGCACTGCCGGGCGATCTCGTGCACGGTCAGCATCTGGGCGGCGTCCATCTGGCTCCTCGCGTCGCGATCCGGGGACCCCCGCGTTCGCCGGAATCACACGCGTGTGATTCCGCCCCCATTACATCACGCGCCCCCGGACGCCGTGCGCGGCCAACACGCCCGCGGCGGAGATCCGCGGAGGGCCCGACGAAGATCACTCCGATGGGCGTCGCGCGCCGCTCCGACGGCCACGCCCGGGGCACGCCACAACGGCCTACCGATATCCTCCGCCGCATGGCTGTTCACCCGATCCGCATCGTGGGCGACCCGGTTCTGCACCACCCCACCCGCCCCGTCGAGGACTTCGACGATGCGCTGCGCACCTTGGTCGACGACATGTTCGAGACGAACACCGCCGCCAACGGAGCCGGGCTCGCAGCCACCCAGATCGGCGTCGACCTGCGGGTGTTCGTCTACGACTGCCCCGACGACGAGGGCGTGCGGCACCGCGGCGTGGTGGTCAACCCGGTGCTGGAGACGAGCGCGATCCCCGAGACGATGCCGGACCCGGACGACGACTGGGAAGGCTGCCTGTCGGTACCCGGCGAAGCATTCCCGACCGGCCGGGCGAGCTGGGCGAAGGTCACCGGGTTCGACGTGGACGGCTCACCGGTGGAGGTCGAGGGCACCGGGTTCTTCGCCCGCTGCCTGCAGCACGAGACCGATCACCTGGACGGCTACCTGTACTTGAACCGGCTGGTCGGGCGCAACGCGCGGGCGGCGAAGAAAGCGGTCAAGCGCAACGGTTGGGGCGTGCCCGGCCACTCGTGGGACCCGGCGGTCGAAGGGGACCCGTTCGCCGACGACGAGGACTGACCCTCAGCGCGGGAAGTCCTCCGTCTCCAGCGTGACGTCGAACGGCGACGGCAGCTCGATCGGCTTCCCGAACGGGACGGCGTGCGATTCCCGGTAGGCGTCGCCATCGGGCTCGGAGAACACCGTGACCGTGGGCCAGCGCGGCGCGAAGCGGTCGATGAGCAGGTACAGCGGAATTCCGGCCTGCGCGTACGCCTTGTGCTTGGCGCTGCGGTCGGTCTCGGCATTGCTCTTCGATGTGATCTCCACGGCGAGCAGGGCGTCTTCGCCCGGCAGAACGACCACCGGGGTCATTCGCTCCCGCAAGACCACCAGCAAATCAGGCACCACGATTCGCGAGGTGGACGGCGTTGCGATGCCTTGGGTCTGCAGAACTTCCCAATCATCCGGCAGCGCCCGGACCAGAGCCTTGTTGACCCGGCTTCCGATGAAGTTGTGGTTCTGATCGGGCGGCGGGGACATCACGATCCTTTCCTCGATGATCTCCGCGCGCCAGCCTTCGGGAAGGTCGAGGCGGTTCCAGACCTCGACGAACGTCTCCCAGGACGATTCCTGGAGCACCGGTGCAGCACTCACAGCGCGGTCACCTCCTGTGTTGGTGTCGTCGCGCACTGTAACCTCCGGGTCTGACAAGAGTTCGTTTTCCCTGCTAGACAGCCTATCCCTGATCCGCTTCGCCGTCATCGACCCGAATCGGGGCTTGGCAGGACTCGGCGGCGGGGGCTAACGTCGTCGCCGACAACTGATCGCGGGAGCTCGCACCGGAAGCGGGCTGAGAGGGCGGCTGGATCATCCGATCCGGGGCCGCCGACCGCCTGAACCTGACCGGATAATGCCGGCGTAGGGAGTGAACGGCCATGGCCGACGCGCGTCCTTCCCTGTCCACTGCGGACTCGACTGCCACCGATACCGGTGTGACCACCGGCCCCATCAGCGGTTCCCGCAAGGTGTACCGCGAGGTCGGCGACCTGCGGGTGCCTGTGCGCAGGATCGAGCTCAGCAACGGCGAGCACCTCGACGTCTACGACACCTCCGGGCCCTACACCGACGACACCGCGACCATCGACGTCCACGAGGGACTCCCCGAGACCCGCGCCGACTGGTCCGGCGAGCACCGGACCCAGCTGGCCTGGGCGAAGGCGGGCGTGATCACCCGCGAGATGGAGTTCGTCGCCGCCCGCGAGGACCTGCCCGCCGAGCTGGTGCGCGACGAGATCGCCCGCGGTCGCGCGGTGCTGCCCGCCAACCGCCGCCACCCCGAGAGCGAACCGATGATCATCGGGAAGAAGTTCCTGGTGAAGGTCAACGCGAACATCGGCAACTCCGCGGTGACCTCCTCGGTGGAGGAAGAGGTCGAGAAGATGGTGTGGGCGGCCCGCTGGGGCGCCGACACGATCATGGACCTGTCCACCGGCAAGCGGATCCACGAGACCCGCGAACGCATCCTGCGCAACTCGCCGGTGCCGGTCGGCACCGTGCCGATCTACCAGGCGCTGGAGAAGGTCAACGGCGACCCGGCCCAGCTGACCTGGGAGATCTACCGGGACACCGTGATCGAGCAGTGCGAGCAGGGCGTCGACTACATGACCGTGCACGCCGGAGTGCTGCTGCGGTACGTGCCGCTGACCGCGCAGCGCGTCACCGGCATCGTCTCCCGCGGCGGCTCGATCATGGCCGCGTGGTGCCTGGCGCACCACCGCGAGAGCTTCCTCTACACGCACTTCTCCGAGCTGTGCGAGATCCTGCGCGACTACGACGTCACCTTCTCGCTCGGCGACGGCCTGCGGCCCGGCTCCATCGCCGACGCCAACGACCGCGCCCAGTTCGCCGAGCTGGAGACGCTCGGCGAGCTCACCCGCATCGCCCGCGAGCACGACGTGCAGGTGATGATCGAAGGCCCCGGCCACGTGCCGATGCACAAGATCGCGGAGAACGTGCGGCTCGAAGAGGAGCTGTGCGACGAGGCGCCGTTCTACACGCTGGGGCCGCTGACCACCGACATCGCGCCCGCCTACGACCACATCACCTCCGGGATCGGCGCCGCGATGATCGCGCAGGCCGGGACGGCGATGCTCTGCTACGTCACGCCGAAGGAGCACCTCGGGCTGCCCGACCGGGACGACGTGAAGACCGGCGTGATCACCTACAAGATCGCCGCGCACGCCGGTGACCTCGCCAAGGGGCACCCGCGCGCTCAGGAGTGGGACGACGCGCTGTCCAAGGCGCGCTTCGAGTTCCGCTGGACCGACCAGTTCCACCTGGCGCTCGACCCCGACACCGCGAAGGCGTACCACGACCAGACGCTGCCGGCGGAACCCGCGAAGACCGCGCACTTCTGCTCGATGTGCGGACCGAAATTCTGCTCGATGAAGATCACCCAGGACGTGCGCCGGTACGCCGAAGAACGCGGCCTCACCAGCGTCGAGGCGATCGAGGAGGGCATGCGGGAGAAGTCCGAGGAGTTCACCGGCTCCGGCGGCGAGGTCTACCTCCCCATCGTCGGCTGACCCGCCGAGGTGAACGGACCGGTTGTCCCACCTCGTTGGACGAACGGTCCGTTCACCCGCTTCCGGAGCGCACACCACGAGGCGGCACCGGCACTGCCGAGCGGGAGTGAACGGACCGTTCGTCCCATCCGGTTGGTCGAACGGTCCGTTCACTCCCACCGGCGCCGCTCACAGCAACGCGGCTGGCCCGGCCACCGGCACGGCTCGGATCGGGGTGAACGGACCGCCTGCCCCATCGGATCGGACGAACGGGCCGTTCACGCGCTTCCGGGCACGCTCGCCGGTGCGCCCGATTCGGGGTGAACGGACCGGTCGTCCGATCCCGTTGGACGAACGGGCCGTTCAGCCCGGGCCGGGGCGGCGGGTTTCGAACGGGCCGGATCAGCGGACGAAGGGGGTCGTAGCATGGACCGGATGCACGCGAAACCCGCCCACCTGCGACAACCGGCGCACGACACGGCGCCGCCGACGGCGCTGACCATCGCCGGCTCCGACTCCGGCGGCAGCGCCGGCATGCACGCCGACCTGCGGGCCTTCTTCTCCTGCGGGGTGCACGGCATGACGGCCGTGACCGCGGTGACCGTGCAGAACACCGTCGGCGTCACCGGGCTCGTGGAGATCCCGCCGGAGACCGTCGCCGCGCAGATCGCCGCCGTCGCCTCCGACATCGGGGTGGACGCGGCGAAGACCGGGGTGCTGTCGTCCGCCGCGACGATCGAAGCCGTCGTCGCGGTCTGCGACGAGCACGGCATCGGGCGCACCGGCCGCACCCCGTTCGTCGTCGACCCCGTCGCCGCGTCCCGCAGCGGTGAGCCGCTGCTGCGCCCGGACGCCCTCGACGCCCTGCGCCGCCAGGCCTTCCCGCGCGCCACGCTGGTGACGCCGAACCTCGACGAGGTCCGGCTGCTCACCGGCCTGGAGGCGCGCAGCCGGGACGACCTGCTGGACGCGGCGAAGGCGATCCACGACTTCGGCCCCGACTGGGTGCTGATCAAGAGCGGCCACCTGCTCGACGACCCGGAGTGCGTCGACCTGCTGTTCAACGGCACCGACGCGATTCCGCTGCCCGGCCCGCGCTATTCGACGGAGCACACGCACGGCGCGGGCGACGTGTTCGCCTCGGCGATCACGGCCGCGCTGGCGAAGGGCGCGTCGATGCCGGACGCCGTCGCCGCGGGCAAGCGGTTCGTGACGCGCAGCGTGGAGCACGCGTACCCGCTCGGCTCGGGCGTGGGGCCGGTGTCGACGTTCTGGCGGGTGAGCCCCCGCTCGCTCTGATACGGCGAACAGACGCGTAGCTGAGACCGGCTCGGCCACGGAACAGGCCGAAATCGAGACTTGAGTTACCGGATTGGGTGATTTTTAGCGCCACGGGTAACTCACAAGGCGGGTTTCGTCGACATAAAGCGTGAGGCATGCGGCAGCCCCCGCCGGTGAGCACCGGCGACGCGCGCGCTGCGCCTGCCCCCGCACACTCAACGAGAACGTCAGGAGCGAAGCGACCGCCGTGGCAGCACCCGGGTGGACGACCATGAAGAACCGGCTGATCGCCGGACTGAACACCGAGGCCGGTGCACCCGACCTCAGACAACGCCAGTACGCGATGGCGGTGCTCGTCACTGCGGTGGCCGCCACCGCGGTCGGCTGGCTGCTCGACCTGCGCACCCCCGCGCTCATCGGCGGGCTGACCGCCGTGTTCGCGCTGGTCGCCGCCGGCGGCCAGTCGTTGCGCTCGGACCTGCACCGGTTCTCCTGGTTCGGGCCCGCGCTGGTGCTGGTGATGGCGGTCGGGCCGCTGCTGGACGGCATCCCGGTGCTCGCCGGGTTGCTGGTCGCGGCGGTCGTGTTCGGCTCCGGCATGCTGCCCGCGCTCGGCGAGCAGTACCGGGTCAGCGGGCAGACCTTCGCCGCCGCCACCCTCGTCGCGACCACCACCGGCATCGGCGCCGGGCAGCCCGCGTGGATGCTGTTCCTGTCCACCGCGGCGGGCGCGGTGTTCGCGCTGGTCCTGCGCGTGCTCATCGGGATCGGCGACCCCACCCGCGCCACCCGGCACGCCGTGGCCCGCACCCTGCTCGAACCCGGGCCGGGCGTGCTGGAGATCGCGGCGAGCGCGTGGCGCGCGGACGGCTCGATCACCTGGCTCGGCCAGGTTCTCGCCGGTGCCGCCCGGTTCCGCGCGGCCCGCGAAACGCTGCTGGCCCAGGCTCAGCAGGCGGACCGGATCGAAGCGGAACGCTTGCACCGAATCGTCGTCGAAGCGGACCTCGTCGCCGCCGAACTCGCCCGCGCCGTGCGTTCCCGCGCCTGCAGCGGACTGCCCGCGATGGCCCGCGTCGACCCGGCGCAGGCCGTCGTCGCCGAAGGCGGGCGGCAGGACCTGCCCGAAGCGGTGCGCGGCATGAACGAGGGCCTCGACCGCATCCGCGGCGCCGTCGTGCAGCGCACCGAGGCCGCGGCCAGCCCGCCCGCACCCGGTGGCCGTCGCCAGCGGGCCCTCGGTGGGATCAAGGCGCACCTGTCGCTGCGCTCCTCGCTGTTCCGGCACGCGCTGCGCTGCACGCTCGCCGTCGGCGTCGGCATGGTCATCGTGCTGCTGCTGCACGACCCGTCGGCCTCGACGCTGCTGCTCGGGCTGTACGTGGTGCTCGCGCCCGCCGCTCGGGACAGCATGAACGGCGCGCTGGAACGCACCGGCGGTGCCGTGCTCGGCGTGGTCATGCTGTCCGTGCTGATCACGGTGCTGCCCGGCGTCTACCTGCTCGTCCCGGTGGTGGTCGCGGGCATGCTGCTCGGGGTGGAGCGGCTGCGCACCGACTACCAGGTGCTGCTGAGCTCGTTGATCGTCGTGACCGTGATCGACCAGGCGATGCGGCTGGACCGGCCGCTGGCGAACATCGCGATCAGCTTCGCCTCCAACACCGCCGTCGGCGCCGCCATCGCGCTCGGCGTGGGCTACATCAGCTTCATCGTGCTGCCCAGCAGCATGGTCCCCGACGTGCGCGGTGCCGTCCGCTCCACCGTGTGGTCGGTGTCCGAGCTGCTGCGCAGCGTGCGCGCCGCCGGTCAAGGCCACGAGGTGCACGCGGCGATGCGGTCCGCGCACGTGCTCGCGCTGCGGCGCACCCAGGACCTGCTGGGCATGCCCGCGCTGCTGGACGACCCCGAGTCCGACGAGGACAAGCACGCGACGCGGGCCGCGGCCATCGCGCTGGACGCGCTGCGCCAGGACGTGGCGACGCTGGCGTTCCGGCCCGAGAACGAACGGGCCGTCGCGGTGCCCGCGCTCAAGGCGGTGGACCAGCTGCTCAGCGGTCGCAGCACGGCGAAGATCCCCGACATCCAGTCCACCGGGGCACCCGCCACGGAACTGCTGGCCAGCTCGCTGGTGGAGAACGCGCTGCACGCGCGTTCCGCGATCGACCGGACGCTGGGCAACGAACCGTGGAAGAGCTACACGATCAACTTCGTCCGCACCGAACGCCTCCGCATCCGCTGAGTCCGAGCGCTCCGGTGGCGGCGCACCTCATCGTCGTCCGCCACCGGCCTCGGCGAGATCGCCCTCGGCCCGGTCCCGGCCGGAGTTCAGGTATCCGAGGACGAGGCTCTCCAAAGTGGGCATCTCCGCCGCCCACCCATCAGGAGGCGGCCCCCCGTCCCGCATGAGGAGCGTCGCCTGCCGCTCGGCACGGCGCTCGTGGACGAGCGCGCCCGCCGGGAGGGGCACTTCGTCCGCCGCCGAGCCGATCAGGAAGCGGTGCTCGTCGAGGAGCTCGTCGATGTCCCCTTCGAGCCGAACGCTTCCGCGGTCGAGCAGCACGAGGCGGTCGCACAGATCTTGCAGGTCGTGGAGCTGGTGCGAGGACAGCAGCACGGTGGTGCCGCGCTGCGCGACCTCGGCCATGAGGGTGCGGTGCAGGTCGTCCCGGGCCAGCGGATCGAGCGCTGCCGCAGGCTCGTCGAGCAGCAGCACGTCCGGTTCGCGGGCCAGCGCCAGCGCGAGTCCGACCTGCGCCCGTTGCCCTGTCGAGAGCACGCCCGCCCGGACGTCCAGCGAGATTCGGTGCCGATCGAGCAGGTCGTGCGCGGTCCGCTGGTTCCACCGTTCGTTGAGCTCACGCCCCAGCCGGAGGTGCTCGCCCACCGTGAACGCGTCGTACAGCGGCTTGTGCTGCGCGAGGAACGCGGCGGCGGGGTGCATGCGCCGGTGCACCGGCCCGCCGAGGATGAGCATCCTGCCTTCCGAAGGCGGCATCAGCCCGGCCGCGATGGACAGCAAGGTGCTCTTGCCCGCGCCGTTGGCACCCACCAGCGCGGTGACCGAGCCACGGGGAAGCGCGAACGTGGCGTCGCGAAGCGCCCAGGCCCCGCGGAACCGCTTGCTGACCCGGTCGGCGTGCAGCGCGGGCTGCTCGGAGTCGAAGGACATCAGGGCGTCCTGCCTAGTTCGTGGTGTGCGGAAATCTCTCGTCGCGGAGGTCCGCGTAAAGGGCGTCGACATCGTCGCGATCCAAGCCGGCGTGCCGTGCTCGATCCATCCATCCGGCCAGCTCTCGACGCAACGGGGAGTCAGCCGCGGTCTGGGTGGTGGCCAACGACTTACGCACGAACGTGCCCACGCCGCGCTTGCCCTCGACCAGGCCTTCGTGTTCGAGCTCGCGGTAGGCCTTGAGCACGGTGTTCGGATTGATCGCGGTGGCCTCCACGACCTCCTTGGCCGTCGGCAGCCGGTCCCCGGGCGCGAGCAGACCCAGCCGGAGGGCCTGCCGGGTCTGCTGCACGATCTGCATGTAGGTGGCCACTCCGGATCGCCGGTCGATCCGGAATTCGATCACGGCCACGACCATAACATTTCACTACGCAAATAGCGTGGAAAACCGGGCGGCGGGGCGGTCCGGATCCCCTTCACGAAACACGGTCGCTCAGCAGCCGCACCGCACCGGCCAGCAACAATCCGGCGACGACCAGGAACAGCACCGACTCGATGAGCTGCATGGGCCAGAAGTGCTCCGGGCTCATGAGAGTGGAGTAGTAGCGACCGCCCTCGCGTCCCGCCACCGCATTCGCCATCGGCTGACGCAGCAGTTCCACGACCAGCCACCGCGACAACGCGAAACCGGCCAAGGTGATCGCCATCGCCCCCACGGCGTGCTTGGTCGCGACTCCCGCGAACACGCCCAACGCGACGGCGAAGATCACGTACACGGCCGGGAGCACGCCGCTGTTGTCGTGAGCGATGAAGGAGAAGACCCCTTCGTTGTCAGGTCCCGCGTTCCCCACCGAACCGATCGATCCGCGCGTCGACCAGCTCAGGACCGACACGACCACGACCGCGGGCAGCGCGGAGACGGCCGTCTTCGTGAGCAGCCAGCGGCTCCTGCTCACCGATTGGGTCAACGACAGGACGTGCGTCCCGTGCTCCAGCTCGCGGGAGAACAACGGGGCGGCTGCGAACACCCCGATCAGCGCGGGCACCGCGATGAGCACCAGCTCCGCCGCCTTCATCAGGTCGTAGTAGCGATCCTGGAAGACGTTCACCGGCGGCATGCATTCCAACGGGTAGCGGGACAGGCCCACGCACCTCTCCAGCAGCGCGTCCGAACCGATGTAGGCGGCCTGGCTGAAGTGCAGCAGCGCCAGCAGCGTTCCACCGATCAACAGCAGTCCGCCCAGCACGAACAACTGCGCGCGCTGGCTCCGATACGCGACCCAGATCATGAGCGCACCTCCAGCTCTTCCCGTCCCGCCCGGTGATCCACTCCGGGCGATACCCCGGCGATCCGCTGTGACATCACATGCTCCTTCGACGTCGTGCCGCACTCTCCTCCGCGAACCGGCGCTCGCCGCGTCGGCCCCGGAGATCTCAACGCAACGTACACTATTCACTAGACAACTAGTGTTTTGGTGTTAGCGTCGTGCCCAGGTGCCGGTGGAGCCGAAGGCTTCCCGCACCCCGCACGACATCACCGATCACCGGACGATCCACGTCGCCCGGGTAAGGAGCACCAACATGTCCGTTCACAAGAACAAGCGGCTGCTCATGACCGCCATCGCGACGGCCACCGCCGTCGCGGGCGGCGCACTCGGCGTGACCACCGCGTTCGGCTCGCCCGCGGAGCCCGCCCAGGACGCGGCGACCGGCAAGACCGGCAAGACCGGCACGCTGATCGTCCGCAACGAGACCGCTTCGCCGCAGGACGTGACGGTCGCGCAGGACGACGAGGAGTACGGCCACAGCCTCCTGCCCGGCGAGCGCTTCGACTTCGCGCTCCAGGGACACGGCGCACCGGTGATCACCGCGCACGGCCAGGAGATGCAGGTGAGCCCGGACGGCTCCGATTGCCGGATCACGGGTACCGACGTGCTGCAGTGCATGAACCCGTGATCACCCTGATCTCGCCCTGACGGGCTTCTCTCAGAATGATCTGAGCAGCAGGCCGTGCCCTGGCACGCTCACCACGAGCGCGCCAGGGCACGGCGTCCGTTCAGCTGTTCGCGGATCTCGCCGAGGCGGATCGGCAGGGACTCAGGGCTGGGTGGGGCTGGAGGCCTTCGCCCAGAAGCGCTGCGGGATGCGGCCGGCTTGCGAGGCCAGTCGGCCCGCGTCGACGGCGGCGCGCATCGCGGCGGCCATCCGCTCCGGGTCCTGGGCTCGGGTGACGGCGCTGGCCAGCAGCACCGCGTCGCAGCCCAGCTCCATCGCGAGCGCCGCGTCGGAAGCGGTGCCGATGCCCGCGTCGAGCACGATCGGCACCGTCGCGCGGGACACGATCATCTCGATGTTGTGCGGGTTCCGGATGCCCAGGCCCGTGCCGATCGGCGAGCCCAGCGGCATCACCGCCGCGCAGCCCACGTCGGCGAGCCGGGTCGCCAGCACCGGGTCGTCGTTGGTGTAGGCGAGCACCACGAACCCCTGGTCGACGAGCTGTTCGGCGGCGTCGAGCAGCTCCACCGGATCGGGCAGCAGGGTGTCCTCGTCGGCCACGACCTCCAGCTTCACCCAGTTCGTCTCCAGCGCCTCCCGCGCCAGCTGCGCGGTGAGGACCGCTTCCGCCGAGCTGCGGCAGCCCGCGGTGTTCGGCAGCGCCTCGATGCCGAGCCGGTGCAGCAGGTCGAGCACGCCGGTGCGCCCGCCCGCGTCGGCCCGGCGCATCGCCACCGTCGTGAGCTCGGTGCCCGAGGCCAGCAGCGCGCGCTCCAGCACTGCCAGGTTCGTCGCGCCCCCGGTTCCCGTGATCAGCCGCGAGCCGAACTCGCGCCCGGCGATCGCCAGTGGATCGTCCACGTCAGCCTCCTTGCACCGCGGTGAGCACTTCGACGGCAGCTCCGTCGTGCAGTTCGGTGGCCGCCCAGGAGGCCCTGGGCACCACGGTTCCGTCGACGGCGACGGCGACCCCTCGTTCCGGCACGCCGAACTCCGTCAGCACGGCGGCCAGCGTGGCGTCCTCGTCCACCGGCCGAGCCGATCCGTTGATCACTACCCGCACGGTTGCCCTCCTCTGTCGTCGGAAACGGGCCGCGCGCCTCGTCCGGGGTCGGCGGCGGTCGCCGGGGACTCCGCGCCGGACAGCGCCGCGAGCACCGCGTCGGCCGTGATCGGCGCGAGCAGGAAACCGTTGCGGTGGTGCCCGGTCGCGGCGAGCACGCCCGGTTCCAGCTCGCCGATCAGCGGCAGGTTGTCGTGCGTGCCAGGCCGGAGCCCGGCGATGGCCTCGACCAGCGCGTACTCGGCGAGACCCGGCACCAGCCGTTCCGCGTCCACCAGCAGGTCCCGCACCCCGCCGACGGTGACGTCGAGGTCGAACCCCGCGTCGTGCTGGGTGGCGCCGACGACGAGCCCGCCGTCGTCGCGCGGCACCAGGTAGACCTGCCTGCCGTGCACCGGACCGCGCACCGTCCGCGTCGGGGGCGGCAGCGCCGTGGCGCGCGCCCGCAGCCGCAGCACCTCCCCCTTCACCGGGCGGATCCGCCCGGCCAGCCCGGGGTGCAGGTCACCGGAGTGGGCACCGGCGGCGATCACCGCGACGTCGCAGTGCGCGGTGCCGTCGGAGAGTTCCACCGCGCCGGGCCGCACCCGCAGCGCCCGCCCGTCGCGGAAGTCGACGCCCGCCGCTGCCGCCGCCGCCCGCAGCGCCGCCAGCGCCACCCTGTTGTCCACGGCGAGATCACCCGGCACTTCCAGGCCGCGGCGCACCGCGGGCCCCAGCGAGGGTTCGGCGCGGCGCAGCTCACGACCGCCGAGCCGGGTGACGCTGCGCCCGAGGGACGCGAGGTGATCGGCGAGCATGTCCAGTTCGGTCCGGTCGGCGCCGTCCACGCCGACGACGAGCGTGCCCTCCTCGCGCAGCCCGGCGGGCAGGCCGGAGTCCGCGGCCAGTTCCGCGGCGAACTCGGGCCAGCGCCGCAGCGAGGCGGAGCCGAGCTCCAGCAGTTCCTCCTCGCCGGGGGATGCTTCGGCGACGGGCGCGAGCATGCCGCCCGCGACCCACGACGCGGCGCGCTCACCGGCGTCGACGAGCTGAACCCGGTGCCCCGCGCGGGCGGCTTTCCACGCGACGGCGAGACCGATGATCCCGCCGCCCACGACGGTGACGGCTGACTGCTGCGACATCTACGCTCCCTGCGCCGGCATGACCCGGATCAGGTTCGACGGTCGGGGCGTTCGCCCCCTCTCAGTCCGGTTCTTCTCCGGACTCCCGTGCGGACCACCACCTACCGTACTCACTCCGGCAGGTGAGGTCAGCATCCGGCCGGTGCCCTCCCCCGCTGCGGATACCCTGGGAGGCATGCCCGGATTGGACGGTTACGGCATCCGCACGCGGCTCGCCGACGCACGGCTGTACCTCTGCACCGACGCGCGCGGTGAGCGAGGTGATCTGGCGGAGTTCGCCGATGCCGCGCTGTCCGGCGGCGTCGACATCATCCAGCTGCGGGACAAGACTTCCGGTGGCGCACCGCTGGAGGCGCGCCAGGAGCTCGCCGCGCTGGAGGTGCTGGCGGAGGCGTGCGTGCGGCACGGCGCGCTGCTGGCGGTGAACGACCGCGCGGACGTGGCGCTGACCGCGGAGGCGGACGTGCTGCACCTGGGCCAGGACGACCTGCCGGTGCCGGCGGCGCGGCGCATCGTCGGCGACGAGGTGGTGATCGGCCGGTCCACGCACGACGTGGTGCAGGCGGACGCGGCGGCGACGGAACCGGGCGTGGACTACTTCTGCACCGGGCCGGTGTGGACGACGCCGACGAAACCGGGCCGCGAGGCGGCGGGGCTGGAGCTGGTGCGCCACGCCGCGGAGCACCGCGGGCACGGCAGGCCGTGGTTCGCGATCGGCGGCGTGGGGCACGCGAACCTCGCCGAGGCGGTAGCGGCGGGCGCGGACCGCGTCGTCGTGGTCCGCGCGATCACCGAAGCCGATGACCCGCAGGCCGCAGCCGAATCCCTCCGCGCAGGCCTCCCGAACTGACCCCGCCCCCGAAGGCTCGTCGACCATCGCCCTGCTCAGCGGCGAAGCCGCTGAGCAGCGACCACCATGCCCACCGGCACCGCCGCGGGTTCTCAGCGTCCTCCTCGTGAGGACAGCAATGTTGCGTGTGGCGGAGCCACTCGAAAAGTTGATCCCGCGGCGAGAAGGACGCTGGGGTTCCGCCCACCGACCCCTAAAGCACAACGAGCCGTCAGGAACAACAAAGCGGGCTGCACCTCGTGGGGCTGAGGTGCAGCCCGCTCTGGGCTGGATCAGGCGTCACCCGGACCTGAGGGGCAGGTTCGGGCCCCCTGGCTCACTGGGTGAGCAGGGTGAGGCCGTAGGCGTCCAGGATCTCGTTGACCGGCTGGAAGTACGTGGTGCCGCCGCTGGTGCAGTCGCCCGAACCACCGGAGGTCACGCCCTGCGCCTGGTCGTCGGACAGCCACGAACCGCCGGAGTCGCCGGGCTCGGCGCACACGTCGGTGCGGGTGAGGCCCTCGACGGTGCCCTCGGCGTAGTTCACCGTCTGGTTCTTCGCCTCGACGGTGCCGCAGTGCCAGCCGGTGGTGGAACCGGACCGGCAGATCGAGGCGCCTTCCGCGGCCTCGGTCGAACCGCCGACGCCGACGGTGCCGCCCGCGTAGTCGTTCACCAGCGGCTGCGGGGTCTCACCGGACGCGGTCTCCACGTAGGAGTAGTCGTCGCCGGGGAACGAGGAACCGGCGAAGGTGCCCGACGGGGTGCTGGTCGTGTCGCCCTCGTTGCCGCAGTGCCCGGCGCTGACGAAGCCGCCTTCCACCGAGAACCCGACGGAGCAGCGGGCGCCGCTGCCGATCATGTAGGCGTTGCCGCCGACCACGTCGGCCAGCAGGCGCGGGGCTTCCGCGGACTCGACGACCCGCACGGCCTGCTGGTCCACTCCGGTGGAGCGCACGAACTCGGTGGCCGTGGCGGCCGAACCGGTGGCGGCGGTGAGCACGACCGAGTTGGCGGCCGAGTCGAGGTACCACCCGGTGACGCCCTGCGGGGCCTGGTGGGCGTTGAGGCCGTCCACCACACCGCCCAGCTGCGCGGTGCTGAACTCGACCAGCTTCGCTTCGGCTCCGGCGGCCCGGACCTCGTCGATCAGGTTCGAGTCGGTGACGCCGACGACGAGCTTGCCCAGGTCGGCGTCGTAGCGGGAACCGCCGAACGCGTCGCCGAGCGAGCCGCGCAGGGTCTGGTTCGCGGTGTTGGCGATGGCCTCGCTGTGCAACCGGGCCTGCGCCTGGTCGGCGGTGAGGCCGAGGTCGCGCTGCATGGCTTCGAGCTGGGTGGCGGCCTTCTCCGGCGCGGGTGCGACGGTGGCCGAGGCGGGCATGGTGAAGGCGGCGACGGTTCCGGCGGCCAGCACGATCGTCCCGGCCACTCTGGCCGCGAGCTTGCGCGTCATAGGTTGGTCTCCCTACTCCTTGAGGTGGGGCTCAAAGATCCCGACGGGGAGCAAGTATTGGTGGGGACCACCCATCCGCACATCCTCCTTTCGCCGCATCAATCGACGAAGAAATCCCGGTTAACCCGCTTTTCAGCGGGATAACCGGGAATCATCACCATCAGCGTCTCTTCGATTACGGAGCGTCGACCCTTTCCTGCTGCCCGATCTCGCCGCCGGGAACACCGGTTCCCGACTCCTGCGGCTGCTCGGCGCCGGTGGTCCGCCCGGTGGTCGGGGCTTCGGACGGCCCGGTTTCGCGAGTCGGTTCCGTCGCGTCGCTCTGCCCGGACTCGCCGGGCTCGCCGGGCGCGGTCTGCTCGCCGCTGGACTGCTCGGACGTGGCGGAAGTGCCGGGTTCCGACTGCCGCGTGGAGCTCGGTTCCGCGGACTCCTCCTCCTGCGGCGCGGGCGCTTGCTCGCCCTGCTTCGCCGCCGGGGTGAGCACTCGGCCGATGGTGGTGCCGCGGTCACCGCCGGAGAGCGGCTTGCCGAGGACCCCTTCGAACCCGGTGATCACCAGCATGCCCAGGCCGAACATGAGAGCGCTGGTCACTGCCACGACTCCCCAGCGGATGCCCCGGCCGACCCGCGGCGCGGCTTCGGTCGCCCGCTCCTCGGTGGCGCCCACCCGGCGGGTGGCGTCGGCCGCGTTCGCCTCGGCGTTCCAGGCGAGCATCCGGGTCCGGGCTTCGGCTTCCGCCGCGCCGGTGTCCATCCGCCTGGTCGCGTCGGGGTCGTGTTCGACCTGCTCACCGCCCGGCCACTGCATCGCGCCGGGCACCTGGATCTTGCGGGTGACCTCCTCCCCGGGAGCCCGGTGCGGCGTCGTACCGGTGGCGGCGTGCGCGCGCGGTCGCGGCGGTGGCGGTGCCTGGAGGGTCGCCTTCGTGGCGCGCTTGAGCGCCGCGCGGGCGGCGAGGACGTTCGGCTTCTCCTTGGTGGTCTCCAGCTTCTCCTTGGTGGTCTCCAGCGAACGCTGGTACAGGGCACCACCGACGGTGATGACGACGCTGGTCAATCCGGCACCGAGCACGGTGCCCGCGACCCCGAGGTACGACCCGAGGAACGCGGCGGTCACCGATGCGAGGGCGCCACCGGTGACCTGGGTGCCGGACAATTCGATCTTCTTGGATTTCTTTTCAGCGGCCTCGTCGTTGTCGTCGGTTCCGGTCGCCCCCCGTTCGGAATTCCCCTTCGCCATGTGGCTCCTACTTACTTCGGCGCGCTCTCTGACCTGTCAACGGATGATCTCGCCGAGACTCTCCCGATTGTTGCGCTTTCGTGATAACTGACACTTCGGGTAACACCGCAACCGCACGCGGTTTCCACGAAGATCAGTGCGGAATTGAGCACAATGGATGATCGAGTTCCGACCCGGGCGGCCGGTCGATGCGCACGACCATTCGGCCGCATCACCGCACCGCAGGTCAGCAGCCCCCTGGGCGAATGCGCCGGGATCGGCCATGATCGCGGTCATGGATTTGGTGACGCCGCAGGACATCGAGGCCGCTCAGCACCGCATCAGGACCGTCGCGGGGCCGTCGGCCGCGGTGCGCACCCCGCTGCTTCCGCTGATCGGAATCGAAAACCGGGAAATCTGGGTGAAACCGGAGAACCTGCAACCGACCGGCGCGTTCAAGATCCGCGGCGCGCTGAACGCGATCGCCGCGCTGCCGGAGCCGGTCCGGGCCCGCGGCGTCGTCGCCTACTCCAGCGGGAACCACGCCCGCGCCGTCGCCCACGCCGCGCACGCCTTCGGAGTCCCCGCGACCGTGGTCGTCCCGCACACCGCGCCGGCCGCGAAGATCGCCGCCACGCGGGAGCTGGGAGCCGAGATCGTGCCGGTGGAGGCCGCCGACCGGGAGAGCACCGCGAAGCGGATCACCGCCGAGCGCGGGGCGACGCTGGTGCCGCCGTTCGACGACCTCGCCGTCATCGCGGGCCAGGGCACCGTCGGCCTGGAGATCGCGGCGGACCTGGACGTGGACGTGGTGGTGGTGCCGGTCAGCGGCGGCGGCCTGCTGTCCGGGGTCGCCACCGCCATCCGCGCGCGGCGGCCCGCGGCGAAGATCATCGGGGTGGAGCCGGAGCTGGCGGCGGACGCGCGCGAGAGCCTGCACGCGGGCCGCCGGGTGTCCTGGCCGGTCGGGCTGCGCACCCGCACCGGCGCCGACGGCCTCACCGCGCAGCCTTCCGAGCTGACCTTCCGGCACCTGTTGGAGCGGGTGGACGACATCGTCACCGTCTCCGAATCGGAGATCGACGCCGCCGTCGGTCACCTGGCCCGGCGAGCTCGGATCGTGGCCGAGCGCAGCGGCGCCGTCGCGGTCGCCGCCTGCCTGCACCGGGAGCTGCCGCCGGGCCGCACCGTCGCGGTCGTCTCCGGCGGCAACATCGACGCGGGAGACCTCGCGAGCCTGCT
The DNA here is from genome assembly GCF_026241095.1 of Saccharopolyspora sp. NFXS83. Classification (GTDB taxonomy): domain Bacteria; phylum Actinomycetota; class Actinomycetes; order Mycobacteriales; family Pseudonocardiaceae; genus Saccharopolyspora_C. Next base: position 17,938 of record NZ_JAPFGB010000047.1, read on the forward strand.
CGGCCGAGCCGTCACTTCGGGGGGTTGAGGCGGGCGACGAACTTGTAGCGGTCGCCGCGGTAGATGGAGCGGACCCATTCGACGGGTTCACCGGCGGCATCGAAGGAATGCCGGGACAGCAGCAGCATCGGCAGGCCCACGTCGGCGCCGAGCGTCTCGGCCTCCTCCGGGCTGGCCAGCGCGGTCTCGATCGTCTCGTCGGCGTGCCCGAGCTCCACGCCGAAGTGCTCCCGCAGCACCCGGTACAGCGACCCGCCCGATTCCAGCCGGGTGGTCAGGCCCCGGAAGCGGGACAGCGCCAGGTGCGTGGTCTCGATGGCCATCGGCTCCCCGTCGGCGAGCCGCAGTCGCCGCAGCCGCAGGGCCGTCGCGCCCGGACGGGTGCCGAGCAGGGTGGCGAGCTCCTGATCGGCGGGTTCCTCCACGACCTCCAGCAGTCGGGAGGTGGGCTGGCGGCCCTGGGCCCGCATGTCCTCGGTGTAGCTGGACAGCTGCAGCCGCTGCGCGACCTTCGGCTTCGCCGCGAAGGTGCCCTTGCCCTGCACCCGCAGCAGCCTGCCTTCGACGGTGAGTTCGGCGAGCGCCTGGCGCACCGTGGTGCGGGAGACGTCGAACTCGGCGGCCAGCGCGCGTTCGGTCGGGATCGGCGATCCCGGTGGCAGCGATCGCAGCATGTCCAGCAGGTGCTGCTTGAGCCCCCAGTACTTGGGTTCGCGCTGCGCGCGCACCGGGGTGTCCGCCCCGCCGGACACCGACGTTTCCAGCATCTGTCCTCCTACCGCCGAGCCTCGCCCCTGACGTGATGGCCGCGACCGCGTCACCCGCGCACGGCCCGGTGGAGCCATCGCCCCGCACGAGCGCTGACTCCGGTCGGCTCACCGCACGCCGCGCCAGGACTGTCCAGCATGCCTGAACAACGGCACGATCATCACGTTCTCCCCAGTTTTCCCACATTGGTGATCTTGAGGCGAACGCCGGGTGGCAGCAGGAGTGTCACACGGGTCACTCTCGGGAAAGCGGCACGTTGGTTAGCATTGGTCTAGACCTGATCGGCCGAGTGAGAGGCACCCATGAGCGAGGCGAACCCCGGCCAGAGCATGCGAGCCGAGATCGACGAGCAGCCGCGGATCTTCGCCGACCTGCTCGCCGCCACCGACATCGCCGCCGTCGCGGCCACCATCGCGCAGCGCAAACCGCGCTTCGCGCTGCTGGCGGCCCGCGGCTCCAGCGATCACGCGGCGCTGTACGCCAAGTACCTGATCGAAGTCCTGCTGCAACTGCCCACCGGGCTCGTCTCGCCGTCGACCACGACGCTCTACGGAGCGCAGCCCGACCTCAGCGACGTGCTGCTGCTGACCGTCAGCCAGAGCGGCGGCTCCCCCGACCTGATCGAGGTCACCGACTCGGCCCGCCGTCGCGGCGCGACCACCGTGGCGATCACGAACACGCCCGGCTCGACGCTGAACTCCACCGCCGAGCTCGCCGTGGACGTCCGCGCCGGCCAGGAACAGGCGGTGGCCGCGACGAAGACCTACAGCGCCACCCTGCTCGCGCTGTACCTGCTGATCGACGCCGTTCGCGGCGGCACCGGGCAGGACGCCGCAGCCCTGCCCGACCTGGCGTGGCGGACGCTGGAGGAGAGCTCCGACGCGGTGGCCGAGGCGGTGCACCGCTACCGGTTCGCCGGACGGCTGGTGACCACCGCTCGCGGCTACTCGCTGGCCACCGCGCTGGAGGCCGCGCTGAAGCTGGCCGAGACGAGCTACCTGCCCGCCCGCGCCTACAGCGGGGCGGACCTGCTGCACGGACCGGTGGCCGCCGTGGACGCCGAGACGGCGGTGCTCGCGGTCAGCGGCGAGGGCAAAGGCGGCGCGGCGATGCGCGACGTGCTCGACGCGGTCCGGGAGCGCGGCGCCGACGTCTGCACCCTCGGTTCCGGACCGGCCGCGGCGCACCACATCCCGGTGCCCGCGTGCGCGGAGGAGCTCGCGCCGGTCCTGGAGATCCTCCCGGTGCAGCGGCTCGCGCTGCGCCTCGCGGTGGCCCGCGGCGGCGACCCGGACCGGCCGCGCGGGCTGTCCAAGGTCACCCGCACCCGCTGATCCGTTCCGGACCCACTCGTCTTTTCGGACGAAGGACGCTTCGGCGATCCGCCGCTGGTACCGGGACCTGCCAAAACGGTCCCAACGGGGAAACCCGCTGCGTCCGGCCCGTGCGCACTGGAAAGTAGGAGCCCGCCTCACCGAGGGGGCGGGGTGAGGCGGGCAGCGTCAGATTACGCCGAACGGGTCACAAATGACCACCGCTGAGATGGAGGAAAACGCGCGGGGTCCGCGATCAACTCGGATCACCGGCCGTGATCGAACCGAGCCGGGGCCGATCACCCGCACCGCGCTCGGCGGCACTGAGCCGGGTGATCAGAGCTCGTAGACCTGGCGCGCGGTGCCGTCGAAGATCGCCGTCCGCTCCCGCTGCGACAGCCCGCCCACCAGCTGCGAGGCCAGCCGCAGGACCTCCCGGTAGGAAGCCGCCGACGTGCACACCGGCCAGTCCGAGCCGAACATCAACCGGCCGGGCCCGAACGCGTCCAGCACCACCTCGACGCACGGCCGCAGCACCTCGACGTCCGGCGGCTGCTGCCCGCCGGCCTCGGTGACCAGGCCGGACAGCTTGCACAGCACGTTCGGATGTTCCGCCAGCCGCCGCACCAGCGCCTCCCACAGCCGCGGATCGCCGCCGACGGGCGGCTTGCCGCAGTGATCCAGCACGAAGGTCAGCTGCGGGAACTCGCCCACCGCCTTGATCGCCGCGGGGAGCTGGTGCGGACGCACCAGCAGCTCGAACACCAGCCCGGCGTCCTCCACCGCCGCGAGTCCGCGCAGCACGTCCGGCCTGATCAGCCACTCCGGGTCCGCTTCGAACTCGACCGGGTGCCGGATGCCCTTCAACCAGCGGCCCGCCGGGTGCGACAGCAGCGCGCCGAGCCGTTCCCGCACACCGCGCGCGGTGAGGTCCACCCAGCCGACGACCGCTCCGATGCAGTGCACCGAGTCGGCCAGCACCAGCATCTCCGGCGTCTCGTCCGGGTCGGCGACGGTCTGCACCAGCACCGTCGTGTCCACCGAGGTGCCGCGGACCGCGTCGGCCAGGTCGGAGGGCCGGAAATCGCGGCGCAACGCCTCGCTCGCGAGCCCGGTGATCCACGGCTGGTCCCGGACGTCGATGTCCCACAGGTGGTGGTGCGCGTCGACGGTCATCGCTCTCGTCCTTCCCCGGCCGCACCGGCTCCCGGCGATCGATCCCACAGTGTGGCCCGTGCCCGCCCGTCGACTCGGCGCAGGGCCGGGATGACCGCTCCCCCGCCGGTGAGCGGCCCGATCGCCCCCGCGACGCCCCTGCCCTGCGGTACAACGGAACGCATGCGGGACCTAGTGCTCGGCCTCGACATCGGCGGTACCTCCAGCCGCGCCCAGGTCGGCGACCTGAGCGGGCGGCTCGTGGGAAGCGGCACCGCGGGCGGCGGCAACCCGAACTCGCACCCCCCGGAGGACGCCGTCGCGCAGGTCACCGCCGCGGCCCGCGCCGCGCTCGGCGACCTCGACGGGAGCGCGGTGGGATCCGCCGTCCTCGGCATGGCCGGGGTGAGCGCCATGACGGATCCGCGGGTGGCGGGACTGTTCGAGCAGGGCTGGAACTCGCTCGGCCTGCACTGCCCGGTGCGGGTCGTCAGCGATTGCGAGGTGGCCTTCGCCGCGGGCACCGCCGCCGGTGCTGGGACCGTGCTCATCGCCGGGACCGGCGCCATCGCCGCCCGCATCGAGGACCACCGGGAGGCGGCCTCCGCGGGTGGGCACGGCTGGCTGCTCGGCGATGAGGGATCCGCGTTCTGGCTCGGCAGGGAAGCCGTCCGGCACGCGCTGCGCACCCTGGACGCGGGATCCGCACCCGGAGGACTCGCCCGAGCCGTGCTGGTGAACGTGCTCGACGGCGAACCGGGCCACGACCCGGTCCGCGTGCGCAAGCAGCTGATCACCGCGGTCAACGGGGCACCGCCGATCCGGCTCGCCGAGCTCGCGCCGCTGGTCACCGCCGCCAGCGCGGACGACGACCCGGCGGGCTCGAACATCGTGGGGCGCGCGGCCGTCGAACTCGCCGACACGGCCGTGCGGGCCCGGGGCTCCGGGCCGGTCGTGCTGGCCGGTGGGCTCACCACCGCGGGCAACCCGGTCGGCACCGCCCTGCGCGCGGAGCTCGGCGACCGGCTGCCCGGCACACCGCTGCACCTGGCCGGGCCGGGCGCCGCCGGTGCGGCCTGGCTCGCCGCCCTCGACCTCGATCCGGCCGCACCCCGCTACCCGGGCATCTGACGCCGCCGGCAACCTCGGCCGAACGCGGTCACTCGCCGTCCGCGGCTCGGCCGCCCACGGCCGCTCCCGACTCGTCCGGGACGCGCGGATGGCGGATCCCCGCGTGGTCGGCGGGCAGGGCGCGTCGCAGCACCCACCAGCTCACCGCGATGCACACGGCCACCAGCGGCCAGGTGAGGATCGCCTGCGCCGCGCTCAACGCCAGCACCGCGCCGCCCAGCCACAGCGGGATGAACACCAGCAACCGCACCACGTACTGCCCGACCCACACCCAACTCGCCAGGCTGTAGGCGCGCAGCAGCGCCGGGTCCCGCCGCCACGAACGGCCCTGCCCCAGCAGCGTGCCCACGACGACGCCCAGCAGCGGCCACCGGGCCGCGATGCTCACCATCCACATCAAGGCGCTCACGGCGTTGGTGACCAGCCGCGCGAGGAAGAAGTCCGCCGCGTTGCCGGTGTAGAGCGCGATCACCGCGCCGAGCAGCACCGCCAGCAGGCTCACCAGCACCGCCAGCGGGCGGGCGCCGTCGCGCAGCCGCCACCCGCCGAGCACCGCGCCGACCGCGACGGCCGCCGCGCCACCGGCGGCGATGGACTCACCGCCGAGGTACCAGCCGAGTCCGAACAGCACCGGCGGCAGGCTGGCGTCCAGCGCGCTCGTGCGACCGCCGAGCAGCCGCATCAACGAATCCCGCTCCGCACCTGGTTCCGGGACGCCTGATTCCTGGCCGCCCGATTCCGCGGCGGTGCGCGCCCGCCCGGTCTGCCGATCCCGCATCACACCTCCAGCCTGCCGCACCGGCGGCCGTCGACGCACCCACCGATCGGCGGGAGCCACGAATCACACCGACCGACGGCCGGCGGGCCGGAACGAGATCGGAGACCGTTCGTCAGTCGTGGGCCACGCGGGACAGGAGGTCGGCCAGGCGGTCGACGATCGCGGCGCGGTCGGCGGGAGCGCAGGTCAGCACATCGCGGCCGTCCTGGGACGGCTCGCCGAACAGCGTGAACCGGCCCAGGTCGTTGTCGAACCAGGTCAAGCCGGGATTCGCGGCAGCACCGGCCCGCCGGTCGGCTCCGGACACCAGGAAGTGGCCGATCCGGTGCCGCGGCCTGCCCATGATCTCCTCCAGCGCTCGGGACCGGGCGGTCCGGTCGGCCCGCACCGGTTCGCCCGCCGCCGGCGGGGCCTGCGGCAGCAGGTCCGCGCACACCTCCGGCAGGTCGTGCGGGTCGAGGAACTCCAGGTGCAGCCGACGCCCGTCGAGCACTCCCACCACGCCCACCTCGCCCGTCGCGACGACGCGCGCGGCGAGCCGCTGCCCGGTGCGCACGTCGACCAGACCGGCGGCGGCGATGGACACCTCGGATCCGCACAGCAGGTACAGCGCGTCCTCGACCTCGGGTTCCGGGCGGCCGTCCACGGCGAGGCCCGAGGTTTCCAGCTCGCCCCACACCTGACGCACCAGCCGGGCGCGTTCCTCGGCGGACTCCTCCGGCCGGGACAGCTCGAACGGGTACTGCCGGACGTCCAGGTTGAGCTGCTCGCCGAGCACGTCCACGGCGGGCAGGGAGAGGGCGATCGTGTCGACCATCGGCTGTCGTATCTCACCTTCGGTACGGCGGGCTCGCGCGGAGCCCGCCGGTGAACCAGGGGATCAGAGCGCGTCGCGCGTCAGAAGTCGCGGTAGCCCGGCGGGGCTTCGCCGAGAACCGGGGGCGCCACCAGGCGCCCGCTGCCGAACTCCTCGTCGTAGCCGTCGTCGGCTTCGAGCAGGAACTGCGGGCCCCGCTCGTTCGGGCCGGATTCGCCCGGCCGGTAGCCGCCGGTGCTGTACTCCTTCTCGCGGGACTCCTGCTGGACCTCGTCGGAGGCCGCCCAGGACGTGCGGCGGGAACTCCGCCCGCGCGCCGAGGACGTCCGCGCCTTGGCGCTCATCGGGCCGAAGCCGCCGTCGGGACGAGCCTCGTACCGATCGATCTGCCGCTGCGCGGGTTGCTGCGGCTCGGGCCGCTGCGGGTTCTGCTGCTCCCCGCCATGCTGCTCCCCGCCATGCTGCTCGGGCCGCTGCGGGTTCTGCTGCTCCCCGCCGTGCTGCTCCCCGCCATGCTGCTCGGGCCGCTGCTGCTGCGCTGGCGGCGGCGGTGGGGGCTGCTGCTGTGCAGGCTGCGCGGCTTGCTGCGGCCCGGAGTGCGGCTGCGGAGGTTGCTGCTGTGCCGGCGGCGGCTGCGGCGGTGGGGGCTGCTGCGTCACGGGCATCGGCGGCCGGGCAGCAGGTCCCGGCGGCGGACCCGCTGGGATCGGCGGACCGTCCGGACGTGGCCCCGCGGGCGGCGGCCCCGTGCGCGCGGCGGAAGGCCGTTGTCCGGCGTCCGCACCGGGAGGCAGCGGCACCGGCATGCCGCGCGGCGGCGACATCGGCTCCGGGCCTCCGGGCGGCGGACCGGCCTCCGGCTGCATCGGCATTCCGGCGGGAGGCGACGCCTGACCCGCTCCGGGCGGCGGCATCGGCATGCCGGGCGGGGGCGACGCCGGTTCCGCTCCGGGCGGCAGCGGCATGCCGCCCGACGGCGACATCGGTTCGGTCCGCTGGACGGCTTCCGGCGGAAGAGGGGGTCGACCGGGCGGCACCTCGCGGGCGGCGTCCGGGTGCTGCTCCCGGCCGGGAGCGCGCTGCGGCATCGGTGGCGGGCCCGCGCGGTGTCCCGGCTGCTGGTCCGGAGCGAAGCGCGGCGGACCCGATGCGGGCATGCCGGGCCGCGGCGGCTCTTCGACCTCGCCGGGCGGCCCGATCAGGCCGCCCGGAGCGGCCGGGGTCTCCGGCAGGCCGAACAGGTCCTCGGGTTCCGGCTGTTCGGGCTCGGCGTGACGCCGCCCCGATCGGGCCTCGCCGGGCTGCGGCGGCCTGCCGACGCCGGGTGCCTGCTCGGACGCGGTCGGCGGCGGCCCGTGGAACACCGGCGGCTGCGCGGGCACCGGGCCGAGTTGCTGCGGCCCGGCGGAAGGCGGTCCGGCGGGCGGCGGGCCGACCGGCAGCTGCCCGGCGGAGTGCGCCACCGGGCCCGGCTCACCGGCGTGCGGCAGCGCGGGGGGCTCCGGCACGGGCAACCGCCCCGCTGTCGGCCTCTCCAGGGCGGAACCCGCGTCGAGCGGCGGTACCTGCGGCAGCGGGCGCGCTCCGGCGGCGGGCCGGGTTCGGTCGTGCGGCGACTCGGGCGTGCGCCCGCTCGGCGGCAGAGGCGGTTCGCCCGCCTCGGTTCCGGGCTGCGGCAGCGCCCCCGTCAGCGGTCCGGAGAACCCGCTCGGACGGGTGCCGTCCCGCTGGTCGGCGGGACCGGCCTCGGCGGGCCGGGGCTGCTCGGCGGGCCCGGCCAGATCACCGGACAGCGCGGAGGTCCCCCCTGCCGGTTCCAGCCGTTCCGGCTGCGCTGGTCGCGGCCGGGGCGCCGGTCTGCGCCGCTCGTGCACGAAGCGTTCGCCGAGCCGCTCGATGCGCTCCCAGAGCGCGAACGGGTCGGGCTCGGCGGCCAGCGCCGCGAACTCGGATCGCAGGTCGAAGCCGCCCGGCCGGGCGGGCGGGCGAGGTGCCGCGGGGCGGCGAGCCTCGTCGTGCCGCGCGGGCGGCTGCTCCGGGGGGAGCTCTCCCGACCGGAGTTCTCCCTGGGGCACCAGCTCACCGGCCGATCCGAGCACGCCGCGCACCGGCATTCCGGGGCGTTCCGGGGGCTGCGGCCGGGACGACGGCGGGTCCGCGGGCGGCGGCCCGCTCGGAACCGCCGGACGACCCGGTCGCCGCGGCCGGTCGGCGCCCTGCGCCGGACCGGCCTGCGGTGGCTGCTCCGGAGGCCGGAGTTCGCCGGGGCCCGGCGGCACGGGGAGCTCGCCGGAGGATTGGAGGTCGCCGACGCGGCGGAACTCGGGCGAGGCCCGGCGCGGTTCGCCGTGCGCGTCGTCACCACCGGGCGAGTCGGCCGCATCGTGCGGCGTCCCGTCACCGGACTCCCGGAAATCCCCGGACATCAGGTGCTCACCACCGAGAAGAGATTCGGAATAATGGGACTCTTCGGAAATCAGGGATTCTTGGTAAATGACGGTCTCGCCGGCCGAGAAGGATTCATCGGCCGATCGGGATCCGAATTCGGGCGGTGCCGGTGGCCGGCTGCTCCGGAATGCGGCATCGGGTCCGAGTTCGCCACCGATCCGAGCGGCCCCGCCGGATCCGTTCGCCTGCCGCGCCGGCGGTGCCGGGCGGCGCGTCGCGACGCCCGGAGCGGGCCGTCCGAGCTGCCCGGAGCCACGGCGTGCGGTGTCCGGTGCCGGAGGCAGGTGCCGGGAGCCGCCGCCCGGTTCGGCCGCCCGGCGCGGCGCGGCGGGCGGCGGATGACCCGCCGGTCCCGGCGCCGCCGGATTGTGCGGTGACGTCACTTCTCCCCCAGCTCTCGGATGCACTGCGGTCGCCGCGGACCCCTCGCCCGGCCGTGCCGCATCAGTGCACCGGGCATCGTCGTGGCGACGCGCCCTGTCCTGCCGTCGTTCCCCACTCAGGCACCTGTCACCTGGTGGTCCGCGCCGGTGGCAGTCGGTCGCGCCGGGGTCGGATGACCACTGCGGCGACGGCGTCCCCCACCTCGCGCAGGGTCGTCACCTGCGCCGATCGCGACATCACGAGCCCCCTCGTTGCTTCTGTTACCGCCGAGCGACATTAGCAGTCGCGTTCGAGGCGTACCGTCGTTTCCCGGTAAGCCACCTTTATTCACGCGGGTGCACGCGCGTGCCATCCATCGCCCCTGTTCGGCAAGGTGCGTCGTGTCCCACATCCGGCGGGATCGTGCCGCGGGAGTGGGCGTGCACCTGCGCGGAACAAAATCGAGACGTTGAGGTGCCGTTAATCACTCGTCCGTAACCGACGGTGGCGTAGGTCGTCTTCGGAGGATCAGTGTGTCCTCTGGGCGAGAGACAGCAAGCGCAGGAGGAGGGCCGATGAACGGCCGGGAGTACACGGGTGGCGGAGCGCAGCGGGCGGATTGGCCGAGCTTCGTGGCATTGGGTGACAGCTTCACCGAAGGGGTCGCCGACCCGTCCCCCGGCGGCGGATGCCGCGGCTGGGCGGACCGCCTCGCGGAGCACTTGACGACGCGGAACCCGCGGCTGCGGTACGCGAACCTCGCGGTGCGCGGCAAGCTGCTGCGCCAGATCACCGAGGACCAGGTGCCGCAGGCGCTGGAGCTGCGGCCCGCGCTGGTGTCGCTGGTCGGCGGCGGCAACGACATCATCCGCCCCGGCAGCGACCCGGACGAGCTGGCCGCGATGTTCGACGACGCGGTGACCAGGCTGCACGCGATCGGTTCGGACGTGCTGATCGGCACCGGTTTCGACACGTCGACGACGCCCGTGCTGCGGCGGGTCCGCGGCAAGGTCGGCACCTACAACGCGCATCTGCGGGCCATCGCCGACAAGCACGGGTGCTACGTCGTGGACCTGTGGTCGATGCGCGTGCTGCAGGACGCGCGGGCGTGGAGCGACGACCGCCTGCACCTGTCCTCGGAGGGGCACCGCCGGGTGGCGGCGCGGGCGTGCGAGGCGCTGGGCGTCGAGATCGACGACGACTGGCGCACCCCGTGGCCCGAACTCCCGACCCGCCCGTGGCGCGTGCAGCGCGCCGAGGACATCCAGTGGGCGCGGGAACACCTGGCCCCGTGGATCGTCCGCCGCCTCCGCGGGCAGTCCAGCGGCGACGGCCGCGGCCCGAAACGCCCCCGCCTCGAACACCTCTGCACCGGAGCCGGCCGCGCGGAACAACCGACCCAGGACACCCCGAACCCCCGCTGACCGACCGCCCGCCTCCACCTCGGATACCAGGCCCCTCCGCCACCTTCGATCCGCGTCCCATCAGCGGCGAAGCCGTGCCTCGCGGCGAAGCCGTGCCTAGCGGCGAAGCCGTGCAGTAGGCGGCGAAGCCGTGCAGTAGGCGGCGAAGCCGTGCAGTAGGCGGCGAAGCCACGCCTGCCTCGCGGCCGAAGGCCGTGCCTGTATGCGCGCCAGCGCATAGCCCACGTCGAAAAGCCGACCACCCGCGGGTTCTCAGCGGCTTCCTCGCGAGGACAGCTT
>NZ_JAPFGB010000048.1 GCF_026241095.1 Saccharopolyspora sp. NFXS83
CTTTTAGAGTTTGTCAATCCAAACCCTAACAGAACCGAATTTCGACCGCTCCAGGGGGGCCAACCTCACGGTCACCCGCACCCCAACCAGTCAAAAACCGACCTACATTTAGAGTTTTGCATTCGAGCGACCCGCCCTACCAGTACTACCCGGAAGCTCGGTTCGACCCCGCCGCACCCGGCCCGATTCGTTTTCGGCCCGTTCCGTGCTGGCAGAAAGAAATCTACAGGGCCCCTGAAAGGCCCCGAACACCACCCCCCTTTAACGCGGAAACCCCAGGTCACCACCCGTCACTCAGATGGCGGCTTGTGCGCGCCCCTCCGATCGGCGGTCGGGGGACGACCTCCTTCGAGTGATCACCGAGCGTTCCGCGGGCCCGGAGGCCCGGCCGCCGGTAGCCTGCTCGCCGACAAGGAGGCAGGGGGTAAACAGTGGACTCGACACCGATCTACACCGAGTTGCAGCAGAAGCTGATCGACCCGGAGGCGAACAACTGGGGACTGAGCGCCCCACCCGAGTTCGCCGCGGCGCTGACCGAGACCGCGGAGTCATCGGCAGCCGAACCCGTGGCCGCGCAACAAGGCGAGTCGGGTGGCCGCGCGAAAGGACGCAGGCACCGCGCGGCGGACTGAAGTCCCGACTCGTTCCGCGCGCGGGGGAGGCGTAAGCGGGCGCGAAGTACGGACTCGACATCGATCCGACCCGTGAACATGAAGAACCGCATCGCGGATGACCACGATGCGGTTCTTTTGCGTTCGGCTCCGGCTCGGCGGAGACATCCTTCCCATCCGGACCGCCCGGCGGCCGGCGCGCCCCGCGTCTCCTACGGGACGACCTCTTCCGCTCACGCGGTCCCGGGACCAGTGGTCCGCCGGGACCGCCGCTGCGGGATCAGTCCACGGCGGACGAGAATTGCGGCAACGACACCGAGGGAACAGCGGAGTCCTGCCGATCCTCCAGCGTTTCGGAACGTTGGTCGGAGATCGTCGGTTCGAGCACGGGGTGATCGACGGGCGACGCGGGCTCTTCGGGAGCCGATTCGGCCGCGGGTTCCGGATCCTGCTGCTTGCTGACCCGATCCTTGCTCCGTTGCGCGGCACCGCGAATCTGCTCGGTCAGCTGTCGGTTCGCCTGCCGGGCATCTCGTTCGTCCCGTTCCTGGCGCTTGGCGGCGGTGGCCGTCTGCTCCCGCTCCGGAGCGCGCGCACGCTCGATGTAACGAGCGAAGACCCCACGCAGGCGCTGCGCGTGCCGTTCACTCAAGTCGATTTCGTAGGTCACACCGTCCAGCGCAAAAGTGACGGTCTGCTGGGCTGGCGACCCGTCTATGTCGTCGACGAGTTCGACCTGAATCCGCTCGGCCATGATCACCTGTCTCGGGAACGTGCCCCGTCTCGATCCGCGACACCTTGCAGGCGAGACTCCTGCGACCCTGACCCACGTTGTAGCACGCGGCATCGCTGTTGTCTCGCGTCAACGATAGAACAGCACCACCGGCGGTTGAGAACCGCCGTGCGGGGGCACCGTCGACCCACGATGCCGGGTCACCGGGCGAACCACCCACGACCCACCGTAGCCGATCGACAGCGAAATCGAGAAAGTAATGTGCCACACAACGGCGGACTCCACATCGATCGGACCCCGGTAGCAGTGCTCACCAGACCCAGGGTGGCACATTTTCGCAACAACGGTTTATTGTTCTGATCGTTCTTCGTACGCTCTTGCACGAAGGCCAGCAATAACGAACCGGAATCGAGGGTTTTCCAGTGGCGCAGAAGGTCACCGTGCAGCTCGTCGACGACGTCGACGGGTCGGAAGCAGAGTCGACGGTCGAGTTCAGCCTCGACGGGGTCGACTACACCATCGACCTGTCCTCCGACAACGCCGCCAAACTGCGGGACTCGCTGGCGTCGTACGTCTCCAGCGCACGCCGGACGGGTGGCCGCAAGCGCGCCGCAGGCAAGGCCAGCAAGGCTGCGGCCGCGCCCACGGCGGCCGACCGCGAACGCAACCAGGCCATTCGGGAATGGGCTCGGGAGCAGGGCATGCAGGTGTCGGATCGGGGACGCATTCCCTCGGAGATCGTGGACGCCTACGACAAGGCCAAGTGAGTCGATCGGGATGTCGCGCGGCGTCGTCCGTGCGAGACCGGACATTTTCCGGTCTGATCGCGTCGACGCCTCGCGACATTCCCGTTCGGCCATCCGCAGCACTCACCGTTCGGCGGCGCGGAACTCGCTGATCTCCTGATCAGTCGGCATCGCCGCCATGGCGCCGTTGCGCCCCACCGCCAGAGCCGACGCGGCCGAGGCCCGTTCCAGCGCCTGCCTGATCCCGCCGCCCGCCGCACGCGTGGCCGCGAGAACTCCGACGAACGTGTCGCCCGCCGCGGTCGTGTCCACCGCCCGCACCGGATGCGCGGGCACCTCCACGATCTCGCCCGCCCGATTCCCGTAGAGCGCTCCGGCGGCACCGAGCGTGATGACGACCTCCGGCACCGAGTTCAGCAATTCCCGCAACGCTTCGCGTGCATCAGCGGAACCCGTGAGCACCGCGGCCTCGTGTTCGTTGGGCACCAGCAGGTCCACGCTCGACAGCAACGCCTCCGGCAGTTCCGCCGCCGGGGCCGGCGTGAGAATCACTGGAACGCCCGCTTCCCGAGCGGCCACCGCGGCCGATTCGACACCGGTGAACGGGATCTCCAGCTGCAACAACAGCGCTCCGCAACCCGCGATGAGTTCCGCGTCCCCCGGGGCGAGCGAATCCAGGCTCGCATTGGCTCCCGGCACCACGACGATCGCGTTTCCGCCGTCGTCATCGACCACGATATGCGCGGTGCCGCTGTTTCCGGTCACCGTGCGCAACCCGTCGGTATTCACACCGTATTCGTTCAATGCCGCCCGGAGCCGCTCCCCCAGTTCATCGTCGCCGACCGCGCCGATGAACCGCGCGGGCGCACCCGCACGGGCCGCGGCGACCGCCTGATTCGCCCCTTTTCCTCCCGGTGCCGTCCGGAATTCGCGTCCCAGCACGGTTTCACCGCGCCGTGGTGCGATTCCGGTATAGGCCACCAGATCCATATTGCAACTGCCGAACACCGCCACCGTCGTCGCCACCCGGCCCATGATCCCCGATGAGCCGCGGAGACACAGGCGGCTCACCGCGGCGGGCGGCACGTAACATGCCGTGCATCCAGGGAAGGAGAGGGCGAGCAGCGGTGGAATACGTGGTGACGGCGGAACTCGAACCGCCGGTGACGGCGCAGGGGCTCGACGAGCTGCAGCAGCAGGGCGTGGTGGCGCTGCTGGATCGCAGGCTCGCGCTCGTGGAAGGAGTCACCGGCCCAGACCAGGCCGACATCGACGTACTGGACTACCGGATCTCGCCGAGTGCGGACCGCGCCACCGTGGTGCTCGTGCTGGACGCGCCGTCCCTGGTGTCCGCGGAGTGGGCGGCGGCGACCGTGCTCGACGAACTGCTCGGCGAGATCGAACTGCTCAGCGGCTGGTCGGTGGCGGATTCGAAGGTCCGCATCACCGAGGACGAGTTCAACCTGAGCCTGGCCGCGGCGGACGTGCGCACCCCGGACGACTCCAGCGCGCTGGAAGCGGCCGTGGAGGAGGCGCTGGAGTCCTCCGCGGTGGAACCCGCGCTGGAGACGAAGCACTGGCGGGAGACGCTGCTGGAGTGCGCGCCGCGGCTGCGCGCGCTCGGCGCGGACGCGTTCGCCGCCGACGGCGCGAGCGAATCCGCGGGACGGCTGGCGGCGGGGGCGCTGATCCACGCGGTGTGGGTGGTGACCGACGAGATCTTCTACGACGAGCTGTCGTTGTCGATCAACAACGCCACGGTGGACGAGGCGCAGGGGCTGCTCGTGCTGGAGGAGCTGCCGCCCTGCTACGACGACCGCTACGACTCGGCGTTCGCCCGGGCGTTCCTGCTGGCGTCGGCGGCGGTGGCGACGCGGCTCTCGGAACAGGTGTGGACGCCGCCCCGGTGCGTCGCCGAGGCGTTGGCGCTGCGGCTGATGATGCACGAGGCGCAGGTGCTGCTGGAGGCCGCTGGACTGCTGGAGTGGGCGGAGAGCACGCCGATCTTCGCGAAGTTCACCGCCGCCGCGTTCACCGACACCTCCCACGAGGAGCTCTACGAGGTCGACATCCGGCTCGACGAGAACTCCGCGGAGCCGCTGCTGTCCGAGCTGGAGACGGGGTTGCGGGACCGGGGGCTCGCGTTCGACCAGTGGTTCGGCAAGCGCGACGGTGCTCCCGGTCTGCACCCGTACCTGCAGTTCCTCTGAGCTCCGGACAGCGGAAAGCCCGCCGGATCGCGTGATCCGGCGGGCTTTCGCACGTCCCGCTGCTGCGCAGCTCAGTCCTGGTTGCGCACCGAGAACGGCGGCACCGTGCAGCCGATGAGGCTGGCGTCGTCGATGGTGCGCGTCTGGTACTCGCTGTTGGGCAGGTTCTCCAGCATGAGGTTCGTCGGGTCGTCGACCGGCTCGGCGCGGCCGAACAGGAACGCCCACTCGTGCTCGTCGGAGCCGAAGTAGGTGACCGACTCGAACACCGACCGGAACCGGTTGTACGAGCGGATCAGCGTCTCGTTGCGCCACACCGTGGGGCAACCGGCTTGGAACGCGACCACGCCGCCGGGTGCGAGCACCGTCTGGCAGCGTTGCAGGAACTCCAGGCCGTAGAGCCGGTTGTGCTGGCCGTCGGCGTCGTCGGCGCGCTCGTCGGGCAGGTCCACGACGACCAGGTCGTAGCCTTCCGGCGGGGCCTGGTCGAGGAAGCCGATGCCGTCGGCGTAGTGCAGGGTGATCGGGCCGTCGCCGCGTTCCAGCTCGGGCAGCTCCGCGCTGGTGTAGCCGTAGGGCAGGTGTTCGGCGCAGATCCGGACGCATTCCTCGTCGATGTCCACGTGATCGACTCGGGTCGCCCCGGCGGCCACCGCCAGCTGGCTGGCGACGCCTTCGCTGGAGCCGATGATGAGCACCCGGTCCAGGTTCGCGGCCAGCAGGAATCCGGGGACCAGCATGGCCTCGTGGTAGACCAGCTGGGAGAACTCGGTGCTCTGCCGGTCGTCGTCGCAGAACAGGGAGACGCCCTGCGAAGTGCGGCCGATGAGCACGTGCTGGTAGGCGGTGTCGCCTTCCCACACCACCTCGTCGACCCGCCACAGCCGCCGCATGTCGGCGCCCAGGGGCTCGCTGACCCAGCTCTGCCCGTCGATTTCGATCAACGGTGCTCCTCCTCGAAACGTCGCCCTGGATGGGCGGAAGAACGTTGAGTGTCCATTGTGGAGGGGACCCCGCCGGCCCGCGGCCCGCGAGCCGGCGGGCCGGTCACGACACCAGTTCGGGGTCGTAGTCCCGTCCCCGGCGGATCGTGCGGGTGTTCACCGACCCGGGCCGCAGCGCCTCGGCCAGCAGCTCGACCGCGCGTTCCGGTTGCGCCGTGTTCCCGCAGGTGAACACATCGATGAAAATCGATCCCACTTCAGGGTATGTGTGCAGCGACGCGTGGGATTCCGACAGCAATGCCAGCACGGTGACGCCTTGCGGCTCGAACCGTTCGGCGATCACTTGGCACACCGTGGCCTGCGAGCGGCTCAACGCGCTGTGCAAGGTGTCCCGCAGGAACTGCTCGTCGTCGAGCAGCTCCGCGTCCACGCCGTCGAGCTCGGCGAGTACGTGCTGCCCGGTGAACAGACCGACGGGTTGCAGGGTTCCGGCATCAATCGACATCTATCGACCTCCCAACATTTCGCAGATTTCGCTGAGAACGTTCTCGTTCGCGCCGGCTGGGGCACCGACCGCTGCGGCAGGATCCGGCGCACCGCAGCGGTCAGGGTCGTTCGTGCCCGTCGATGCAGTAGGTCGGCAACGGCGGGAAACCGTTGAAGCCGACCGAGGCGTAACTGGCCGTGTAGGCGCCGGCGCTGAGCAGGTCCACGGTGTCGCCCGCCCGCAGCGTCAGCGGCAGCTCGTAGCGGGTGTGCTGGTAGATCACGTCGTCGCCGTCGCACGTCGGCCCGGCGAGCACGACCGGGCCGGTCGGGTCGCCGTCGCGGGAGGTGCGCAGCCGGTAGGTGATCGCTTCGCCCTCGGTTTCGGCGAGCCCGTTGTAGCGGCCCACGTCGAGGTAGATCCAGCGCCGGTCGCTGCCCGTCTCGGGGGTGGCGAGCACGACCTCGCTGCGCAGCACGCCCGCGTCGCCGACGAGGCGGCGGCCCGGTTCGACGAGCAGTTCCGGGCGTTCGGCGCCGAATTCGCGGTCGAGAGCCTGCTCGATGCGGCGGGCGTAGTCGTCCAGCGGCGGCGCGGAGTCGGTGTAGTGCGCGGGGAGTCCGCCGCCGAGGTTCACCATGCGCGGCCGGACGCCGTGCTCGGCGACGCCGCGGAACACCTCGTTCGCGGCGCGGAGTCCGTGTTCCCACGCGGTGGCGTCGTGCTGTTGCGATCCGATGTGGAACGACACGCCGTAGGGGTCGAGGCCGAGTTCGGCGGCGCGGACCAGCAGGTGCACCGCGGTTTCCGGCGGACAGCCGAACTTCCGGCCGAACGGGGTGCGGGATCCCTTGTTGTCCACCAGGACGCGGCAGAAGACCCGCGCGCCGGGGGCGGCTTCGGCGATCGTGGTGAGGTCGGCTTCGCTGTCGGTGGCGAACAGCCGCACGCCCTGCTCGTGGGCGCGGGCGATGTCGGCGCGCTTCTTGATGGTGTTGCCGTAGGAGATGGAGCCCGGTTCGGCGCCCTGCTCCAGGCAGAGGTCGATCTCGCCGGGACTGGCCACGTCGAACGAGGAACCGAGTTCCGCGAGCGCGGCGACGACCTCGGGCGTGGGATTGGCCTTGACCGCGTAGCAGATGCGCGCGTCCGGCAGTGCGGCTCGCAGTTGCGCGTACCTTTCGCGAACCGCCGTCAGGTCCATCACCAGGCAGGGTGTGCCGGGTACCGCGCGATCCAGGAAGTCCTGGACGCGTTCAGCGGAACGTGCCGCGGTTCCGGCGACGTTTCCGTCGCTCGGGCGGTCCGTCACACCGGTGGTGGCGGACTGATCGGTCAATCCCGTTACCTCCGTGTTCTGCGTGGCCTCGCGTGGGGTTCACCGTCGGGCCACCGCGCGGGCGGCCGAGTGCCGACCAAGCACGGTACCGGTCAACGCAGTGGATTACGAACCGATCGGGTGAAACGACCAGGGCTGCGAAGTCGAGTGTGACTACTCCCACGGCCAGAGGGCGCGGTTACGACGGCCGGTCGTCGATGAGTTGCAGTGCGAGGTGGAAATCCACTCGCGCGGAGAGATTTCCCAGTTCTCGTCCGGTGATCTGCTCGATCCGGCCGATCCGATAGCGCAACGTGTTCACGTGCAGGTGCAATCGCGCCGCGCAGCGCGACCACGAACCGGAACATTCCAGGAACACCCGCAAGGTGTGCAGCAGATCCGTGGCGTGCGCCTCGTCGTAGCCGACGAGCGGGCCGAGCAACTTGTCCCGGTAGGACCGGCGCAGCTCCTCCGGAACGGACGCCAGCAGCACCTGGTGCGAAGCCAGCGCGTCCGCGGTCACCACCGCCGACCGCGGATCGTGCTCGGCGAGCCGCCGGGCGTGTCCCGCCTCCTCCACAGCGGAGCGCAAGCTCTCCGCCGTGCCGATGTCGCTGATCCCGGCGCACAACCGGGCCGCGCCCGCGGCGAGCGCGGCGAACTCGCGGAACCGGTCCGGCAGCGCCGACAGCTGTCCCTCGTCGTCGGCGAACACTGCCGCCGCCGCATCCCCCAGCGGCGCGGCCACCGACGGAAGCCCCGTCGTGGCCGCGAGCTCGCGCAGCACGGTGGCGGCCAAGGCCGAACCGGCCGTTGCACCCTGCTCCGGGCGCACCACCGACAGCTGCACGACGCGCAACGGTTCACCCGCGGGGAGGCCGACCGTGTCCAGGCGGGCGGCGACCTCCACCGCGCTGGACGTGCCGTCGAGCAGCCTGCGCAGCGCCGACTCCACGGAGCGCCCGGCGATGGCGCGGGCCTGGTCGACGCGGCTGCGCACCAGCGCGACCACGGTGGCCAGCTCCGCGAGCGCCTCCGGCGGCACCGTCGACTCGCGCACCACGACGAACCACTGGGCGATGCGCGGACCGGTGCCGTCACCGACCACGTGGAACCGGCACCGGCCCCGCGACGTGCGCACCGCCCCGGACGTGGCGTTCGAATCGTGCAAGCCGCGCACCAGCTCCTCGTGCGCGGGCGCGCCGGAAGACCCGGCCAGCACCGCACCAGCACCCGAGACCACCCAGCAGCCGGTGCCGAGCTCGGCCGCGGCCAGCTCCAGCACCTCGTCCAAGTCCGCGCCCGCGGCGAGCGCCGACACCCACTCCCGGCCCGCCGCCCGGTGCGCGGCCATGACCCGCTCCGACAAGGTGCCGAAGCTCAGGGCCACCGGGACCTCCACCAGCGACATCCCGTGCCTGCGGCAGGCCTCGACGAGATCGGGCGGGGTGCTGCCGAGCCACGCGGTGCCCGCCGCGATCGCCGCCACGCCCGCATCGGCGAGCGCGGCCACGAACTCCGCCGAATCCGCCGGTCCGGTGCGCCACATCAGGCCGGTGAGCACCAGCTCGCCGCCGCGCAGGTAGCGGCGCGGGTCGAGCAGGTCGGTGATGTAGGCGCCGCGCACCTCTCGATCGGCCGGGCCGGTGAGCAGCGTCAGGCCCAAGCCCGGGTCGGCGACCAGTTCGCTCAGCTGCACGCCGCTCACTCTGCACCCCCACGGCGCCCGCCGGGAGCCCCGGGCAGCGGCGCTCGCGGCGCGGCGGAGCGAGTGAACGGACCGTTCGCCCAATCCCACTGGACGAACGGTCCGTTCACCCGCATCCAGCACCACCCGCCGCGCCGCTCGTGATGGCGGGACGTTTCCGAGTGAACGGACCGTTCGCCCAATCCCGTTGGACGAACGGTCCGTTCACCTAGAACCAGAAGCCCACCCCGCGCGGCGAGGTTTCCAGAGTGAACGGACCGTTCGCCCAATCCCACTGGACGAACGGTCCGTTCACCCGCATCCAGCACCTGGCGTCGTTGTGAACGGATCGTTCGACCGGTGTCGTTGGGCGAACGGTCCGTTCACTCCGAGTGGTGGCGGCGGTGCCGTGGTCGACGTGGGGTGGGTGAACGGACCGTTCGTCCGATGCGGTTGGACGGACGGGCCGTTCACTCGGGTCGGGGTGCGTTCATGGCGGGGTGATCTCGGGAGTGATCTTCGGGTGGGGGTTCGTAGGAATGTACGAACGGGGTGGGGTCACCCGTCCGGCATTTCGGGTTTTCCACCGCTGGTCAAC
The DNA here is from genome assembly GCF_026241095.1 of Saccharopolyspora sp. NFXS83. GTDB lineage: Bacteria > Actinomycetota > Actinomycetes > Mycobacteriales > Pseudonocardiaceae > Saccharopolyspora_C. The sequence continues at coordinate 9,335 of NZ_JAPFGB010000048.1, forward strand.
GACCGTTCACCGGTTGTGTACTGGAGCGACGACCCGCCGGCGGGGGCCGCGAGTGATGTGGCGCTCGGCGACTCGGTCGAGAGACGAACCCCGACAGAGAGAAGGCGCCGTGGACTTCCTGCGTCCGACCTCGTGGCGCGAGGCCCTGGAGATCAGAGCGGACCGCCCGGAGGCGACCGTGCTCGCGGGCGGCACCGACGTGCTCGTGGAGGTCAACTTCGGGCACCGCCGCCCGGAGGCCTTGCTGGACCTCACGAACGTCTCCGAGCACCAGGGCTGGTCCGAGGCCGACGGGATGGTGCGCATCGGCGCTGGCCTGCCCTACACGCGGCTGATCGACGAGCTGGGCGACCGGCTGCCGGGTCTCGCGATGGCGGCCCGGACGGTGGGCTCACCGCAGATCCGCAACCGGGGCACGCTCGGCGGCAACCTCGGTTCGGCCTCCCCGGCCGGGGACGGGCACCCGGCGCTGCTGGCCTCGGACGCGCTGGTCGAGGTGGCCTCCGTGCACCGCACCCGGCTGCTGCCGATCACCGAGTTCTTCACCGGCGTGAAGCGCAGCGCGCTCGCCGCCGACGAGTTGATCGCGGCGGTGCACCTCGCGCCGGCATCGGGGCCGCAGCAGTTCGCGAAGGTGGGCACCCGCAACGCGATGGTGATCGCGGTGTGCACGTTCGCGATCGCGTTGCACCCGGAGCGGCGGCGGGTCGGCACCGGTGTGGGTTCGGCGGCGCCCACCCCGTTCCGCGCGACGGCCGCCGAGGACTTCCTCACCGCCGAGCTCACCGGCACCGACCAGTGGGAGCGCCCCCGCGCGCTGCCCGAGCTGGCCGCGAACCGGTTCGGCGAACTCGTCGCGGCAGCGGCGAACCCCATCGACGACGTGCGCGGCACCGCCGACTACCGGCGGCACGCGCTGGGCGTGCTGGCCCGGCGCACGGTGCACCGCGTGTGGGACGACCACCGCACCAGGAGGCGGCAATGCGCGTGAACTTCACCGTCAACGGCCGGGCGCAGCAGGCCGACAACGTGTGGGAAGGCGAGAGCCTGCTCTACGTGCTGCGGGAGCGGCTCGGGCTGCCGGGTTCGAAGAACGCCTGCGAACAGGGCGAATGCGGTTCGTGCACGGTCACCTTGGACGGTGTCGCGGTGTGCGCGTGCCTGGTCGCGGCGGGCCAGGCCGAGGGCCGCGAGGTGGGCACCGTGGAGGGCCTCGCCGACGGGGATCGGCTCAGCGACGTGCAGCAGGCGTTCCTCGACGCGGGCGCCGTGCAGTGCGGTTTCTGCACGCCGGGACTGCTGGTGCAGGCGACGGACCTGCTGGACAAGCAGCCCGAGCCCTCGGACGTGGAGATCCGGGAGGCGCTGGCGGGCAACCTGTGCCGCTGCACCGGCTACGAGAAGATCATGGACGCGGTGCGGCTGGCCGCCCGGCGGAAGTCCGGTCATGACTGAGCCCACCCGGTTCGTGCTCGACGGTGCCGCGATCGCCACCGTCGACGGCGCGGAGCACGCCGAAGGCCACGTCGTCGTCGAAGGCGACCGGATCGTCGAGGTCGCCCCCGGCCGGGCCGACCCGTCGCGCGGTGAGCGGATCGACGTGAGCGGCTGCCTGATCACTCCCGGCCTGGTCAACACCCACCACCACCTGTACCAGTGGGCGACGCGCGGCTACGCGCCCGATTCGCCGCTGTTCGACTGGCTGACGCGGCTCTACCCGGTGTGGGCGGGGCTGGACGAGGACGGCACGCACGCGGCAGCCGCCGCCGGGCTGGCCCGGCTGGCGTTGTCCGGGGCGACCACGGTCGCCGACCACCACTACGTGTTCCCCCGCGACGGGGGCGACGTGTTCGGCGCTGTCGTCTCGGCCGCCGGGAGCGTCGGGCTGCGGCTGCACGCGGTGCGCGGCTCGATGGACCGGGGCCGGTCCCGCGGCGGGCTGCCGCCGGATTCCCTGGTGGAGGACCCCGACACGGCGCTGGCCGGAACCGATGCGGCGATCAGCCGGTTCCACGATCCGTCCCCGGGCTCGGCGGTGCGGGTCGCGGTGGGCCCGTGTTCGCCGTTCAGCGTCAGCGAGCGGCTGATGAGGGAGAGCGCGGAGCTGGCGCGGGCGCGCGGGGTGCGGCTGCACACCCACCTCGCGGAGACCGCCGACGAGCAGCGGCAATGCCTCGCCGAGTTCGGGCGCACCCCGGTGGAGTACGCCGACGACCTGGGCTGGCTGGGGCCGGACGTGTGGCTCGCGCACACCGTGCACCTGGCGGAGTCGGCCATCGCGCGGCTCGCCGAGACGGGAACCGGTTCGGCGCACTGCCCCAGTTCCAACGGCAGGCTCGGCGCGGGCGTCGCGCCGGTGCGCGCGCTGCTGGACGCGGGCGTGCCGGTCGGGCTCGGGGTGGACGGCGCCGCCTCGAACGAGGCGGGCGGGCTCGGCGAGGAGATGCGCCAGGCGTTGCTCACGGCCCGCGCCCGGCACGGCCCGGAGGCGCTGTCGGTGCGGGAGGCGTTGTTCGCCGCCACCCTCGGCGGCGCGCGCTGCCTGGGCAGACAGGACGAGATCGGCTCGCTGCGGCCCGGCAAGCTCGCCGACCTCGCGGTGTGGCGGCTCGACGGGCTCGCGCACGCCGGGATCGACGACCCGATCGCCGCGCTCGTGCTGGGTCCGCTGCCGCCGTTGCGGCTGCTGCTGTGCGGCGGGCGCGGCGTCGTCCAGGACGACCTGCTGAGCTCGGTGTCCGAAGTGGACTTGGCGCGCGACCTGCGCGCTGCGAGCGCCGGAATCCGCGCACGATCCGAACGACTCCACGGGGAGGTGGCCCGATGAGCGGCCCGACGCGCACTCCGCAGGACCTCGACACCGGCATCGCGGGCGGCATCGGGGAATCCCCGCTGCGCCCGGACGGCACGTTGAAGGTCCGCGGCGAATTCGCCTACTCCTCCGACCTGTGGGCGGAGGACATGCTGTGGGGCGCGACGCTGCGCAGCCCGCATCCGCACGCGCGGATCACGTCGCTCGACGTGGGCCCGGCGCTGCGGCTGGCCGGCGTGCACGCGGTGCTCACCGCCGCCGACGTGCCCGGCGCCAACCGCTACGGCCTCAAGACGCAGGACCAGCCGGTGCTGGCCGAGGACGTGGTGCGCTACCGGGGTGAGGCGGTCGCGCTGGTCGCCGCCGACCACCCCGAAACGGCCCGCCGGGCGCTGGAGCGCATCGAGGTCGGCTACGAGGTGCTCTCCCCCATCACCAACGCCGAGCTCGCCGCGCACGACGAGACGCTGCCGAAGCTGCACCCGGACGGCAACGTGGTGCGCCACCAGGTGATCCGCAAGGGCGACCCGGAGGCCGCGGCCGACGTCGTGGTCTCCGGCGTGTACACCGTCGGGATGCAGGACCAGGCGTTCCTCGGGCCCGAATCGGGGCTCGCGATGCCCGCCGAGGACGGCGGTGTCGACCTCTACCTGGCGACCCAGGACCTGCACTCCGACCGCAAGCAGACCGCCGCGGCGCTGGGACTGCCGCCGGAGAAGGTGCGGTTGACGCTATCCGGGGTCGGCGGTGCGTTCGGCGGCCGGGAGGACCTGTCCATCCAGGTGCACGTGTGCCTGCTGGCGCTGCGCACCGGGAGACCGGTGAAGATGGTCTACGGCAGGGAGGAGTCCTTCTACGGCCACGTGCACCGGCATCCGGCGAAGATGTACTACGAGCACGGCGCGACCCGCGACGGCGACCTCGTGTACGTGAAGGCGCGGCAGTACTTCGACGGCGGCGCCTACGCGTCGAAGACCCCGGTCGTGGTGGGCAACGCCTCCACTCTCGGCGTCGGCCCGTACCAGGTGCCGAACGTCGACCTCGAATCCTGGGGCCTGTACACGAACAACCCGCCGTGCGGGGCGATGCGCGGGCTCGGGGCGGTGCAGCCGACCTTCGCCTACGAGTCGCAGATGGACAAGCTCGCCGCCGCGCTCGGCGTGGACCCGGCGGACCTGCGGATCCGCAACGCCGTGGCGCAGGGCGACGAGCTCCCCACCGGGCAGCGGCTGGACTTCCCCGCCCCGGTCGCCGAACTGCTGCAACGCCTCAAGGCGATTCCGCTGCCGCCGCGGCGCGAGAGCAGCGACATCCGCGATCTACCCGGCGGCGCCTCCAACACGACGCACGGCGAGGGCGTGGTGCGCGGTGTCGGCTACGGCGTGACGATCAAGAACATCTGCTACTCCGAAGGCGCCGACGACTACTCCACGGCGCGGGTGCGGCTCGAACTCATCGGCGGTGAACCGATCGCGGAGGTGCACACCGCCGCCGCCGAGGTCGGGCAAGGCCTCGTCACGGTGCAGCAGCAGATCGCCCGCACCGAACTGGGCGTCGAACGCGTCACCATCCACCCCAACGACACCTCCGTCGGCGCCGCCGGATCCAGCTCCGCGTCCCGGCAGACCTACGTGACCGGCGGAGCCGTGCAGACCGCCTGCGCCGCCGTGCGGGACGCGGTGCTGCACCGGGCAGCCGAACTGCACGGCGTCGCACCGGCCGCGTTGACGCTGCACGGCGGCAAGATCACGTCCACGACCGCGGGTGTGCTCGCCGACCTCACCGAGATCCTCGGGGACGGCCCCATCGAGCTGACCAGGGAATACCACCACCGGCAGACGTTCCCCATGGACGAGAACGGCGCCAGCGACATGGTCCAGGTGCAGCACGCGTTCTCCGCGCACCGCGCCATCGTCGACGTCGACACCGAACTCGGCCTGGTCAAGGTGGTGCGGCTGGACTGCGTGCAAGACGTGGGCAAAGCCGTGAACCCGGACGCCATCATCGGCCAGATCCAAGGCGGCAGCGCCCAAGGGCTCGGCCTCGCCGTGATGGAGGAGATCCAGGTCTCCGGGGGCGAGATGCGCAACGCGTCGTTCACCGACTACCTCATCCCCACCATCCTCGACATGCCGCCGATGGAGATCGACATCATCGAGCGCGGCGACCCGAACGCGCCCTACGGCGTGCGCGGCGTCGGCGAGCCGCCGACGATCTCCACCACGCCCGCCGTGGTCGCCGCGATCCGCGCCGCCACCGGCAAACCGCTCACCCACGTGCCGGTCGCGCCGCACCACATCATCTGAGCCCGGCGGCCCGGACGGCGATCCCGTCCGGACGGCCCGCTCTCGAACATCCCGGAACCGGCGATGCCCGCTGATTCCCCGACACGGCTGGAGATTCCACTTGCCCACCGAAACCGACTCCCCCGGCGTCGCCGCGACCGAGGCCCGCTGGGTCGCGGAGGCGATCGACCTGGCCACCGGCAGCGTCGACGACGGCGGCGGCCCCTTCGGCGCCCTGGTGCTGCGCGACGACCGGCTCATCGCCACCGGCACCAACCTCGTCACCCCCGACCTCGACCCCACCGCGCACGCCGAGGTGACGGCCATCCGCCGCGCCTGCGGACGACTCGGCACCTTCGACCTCACCGGCTGCGTGCTGGTCAGCTCCTGCGAGCCGTGCCCGATGTGCCTCGGCGCCGCGTTGTGGTCGCGGGTGGACCGCGTCGTCTACGCCGCCGACCGGGAGGACGCCGCGCGCGGCGGGTTCGACGACCGCGCGTTCCACGACCTGTTCCGCAACCCCGACCAGCCCTGGCCCACCGCCGTGGCGCAGGTCGAACTGACCGAGCGCACCGCGCCGTTCGACCGGTGGCTCGCGAAGCCCGACCGCGTCGACTACTGAACCCCACCGAGTTGTTCGGCGGTGCCGGACTTCTCGCCGCGGGACCGGCTTCTCGCCCTCGCGTCGAGGCGCCGAGAACCGCCGGTGAACCGGTCGCGTACCGGGACGCCGCTCAACGGCCTCGCCGCTGACCCGAGCCGAAGCTCGTTGGTCCGATGACACGTCGACTCTGATCCCGACCCGAACGCCGCGCCCGAACCGGGTGCCGACCTCCCCTGCCTGAATCCCACCCGCGCACCCGGCGCACTCGCTGCTCGCGAGTGCCCGCGACCTCGCGCGCCCGGAGGCCCCATGTCCGGCAAGCAGCCCACCGCACTCGACCGGCCGCACCTTCTCGACCGCTACTTCCGCATCACCGCCCGCGGCTCCACGCTGAGCCGGGAGATCCGCGGCGGTGTCACCACGTTCGTCGCGATGTCCTACATCGTGCTGCTCAACCCCCTGATCCTCGGCGCCGCCGCCGACAGCACCGGCGCCACGCTCACCACCACCCAGCTCACCACCGCGACCGCCCTGTCCGCCGGAGTGATGACGGTGCTGATGGGCGTCGTCGGCAACGCCCCGCTGGCGATGGCCGCCGGGCTCGGCGTGATCCCCGTCGTGGCGTTCACCATCGCCCCCGCCATGACCTGGGCGCAGGCGTTCGGGCTCGTCGTGCTCGAAGGGCTCGCGATCGTGGTGCTCGCCGCCAGCGGGGTGCGGCAACGCATCATCCGCGCCATCCCCGAACCGCTGAAGGTCGCGCTGACCGTGGGCATCGGGCTCTACATCGCACTCGTCGGACTCGTCAGCGCCGGCTTCGTCACCCGCAAACCCGACGCGGCCGACACCACCGTGCCCGTGCAGCTGGGCACCGGCGGGCACCTGTCCGGATGGCCGGTCGCGCTGTTCTGCGTCACGGTGCTCCTGATGATCGTGCTGGTCACCCGGCAGGTGCCCGGCGCGATCCTGATCAGCATCGCGACCGGCACCGCGCTGTCGCTCGCCGTGCAAGCGCTGTGGCCGCTGCCCGCGGAGCAGTGGGGCGTGGTCACCCCGGAACTGCCCGACAGCCTCGTCTCCGCACCCGACCTCAGCCTGATCGGGCACGTCGACCTGTTCGGCGGGTTCGGCACCGCCGGGGCCGTGGCGTGCGCCGCGTTCCTGTTCACCCTCATCCTGTCCGGGTTCTTCGACGCCATGGGCACGATCACCAGCGTCAGCCGCGAAGCCGGGCTCAGCTCCCCCGACGGCGACGGCACCGACGTGCCCGGCATGGGCCGCATCCTCGTCGTCGACGGCATCGGGGCCGTCGCGGGCGGGCTCAGCGGGAGCTCGCCGAACACCGTGTTCCTCGAATCCGCGGCCGGTGTCGGCGAAGGCGCGCGCACCGGACTCGCCAGCGTCGTCACCGGCGTCCTGTTCGCCGCGACCACCCTGTTCACCCCGCTCGCCGCGGTGGTGCCCGCGCAGGCCGCGGCCCCGGCGCTGGTGCTCGTGGGCGGGCTGATGATGGCGCAGTGCAGGCACATCCCGTGGCAGGACCAGAGCTACGTGCTGCCGGTGTTCCTCACCGTCGCGGTCATCCCGTTCACGTACTCGATCACCAACGGCATCGGCGCCGGGCTCATCGCCTACTGCGCGATCCGGATCTGCCAGGGGAAGGCGCGCGAACTCGGTGCGCTGCTGATCGCGCTGGCCGCGGTGTTCGCCCTGTACTTCGGCATCACCGGCATCGAAGCCCTCCTCGCCTGACCCGCGTTTCGGGGTGAACGGACCGTTCGTCCAACGGCATCGGACGAACGGTCCGTTCACCCCACCGCAAGCCTCCGCCCGGCAGCCACGCCGTGGCCGCCACCGGATCGGAGTGAACGGACCGTTCGTCCAACGGGATTGGTCAAACGGTCCGCTCACCCCATCCGCCCCCCGTGCTCGACGTCCGCCCGGCTCCGAGCAGGACGCCCGCGCGGCTGCGGGCTGGAGTGAACGGACCGTCCGTCCAACGGGATTGGTCAGACGGTCCGTTCACTCCAACCCGTCCGCACCGGTGGCTGCGGGAGATCGTGCGGACGGGGGTGGGGTGAACGGATCGTTCGTCCAAGGGGGTTGGGCGAACGGTCCGTTCAC
>NZ_JAPFGB010000049.1 GCF_026241095.1 Saccharopolyspora sp. NFXS83
CCGCGCGCCATCCCCAGCTCATCCCGGCAGGAACGTCCGCCCGCATCCGGGCGCTGACGCCGCTGGCCGTGCTGCTCGTCGCGGCGGGCCCGCTGAGCCCGCCCGCGCAGGCCGCGCCGGTGGACGGCCCGAGCGGCCCGGCCGCCGTCGAGTCCTACTTGGACGATCCGGGGCGCACCGGGGAGAACCAGGAACGGCCGCACGCGCTGCTGCGCCCCTACGCCGACGCGGAGCAGGCGGTGCGCGCCGCTCAGCACGACCTCGACGCGGAATCCGACGAGCCGACGCCGTGGACGTTGCCGCTCACCGGCCCGTGGCACTTCGGCTACGCCGACCATCACCGCGATCTGCCCGCCGGGTGGCAGCACGGCCGCGCGGACTGGCCGGAGACCGAGGTGCCGGGCGTGTGGCAGCAGCAGGGCCACGACCGCCCGATCTACCGCAACGTGCCGTCGGAGGTCGCGCCCTACGACCCGCCGAACGCGCCGGACGACGTGAACCCGACCGGTGCCTACGTGCGCGAGTTCGAGGTGCCGGACGACTGGGACGGCAGGCGGCAGCTGCTGCGCTTCGAAGGCGCCACCAGCGGCTGGTTCGTGTGGGTCAACGGCCGCTACGTGGGCTACGACCAGGGCGGCTACACCCCGGCGGAGTTCGACGTGACCGAGCACCTCATCGAGGGGCGCAACACGATCGCCGTGCAGGTGCACCGCTGGGGTTCGGGCAGCTACCTGGAGAACATGGACTTCTGGCACCTGTCCGGGATCTTCCGCGACGCGCACCTCTACAGCGTGCCGCGCACGCACCTGGAGGACGTCACGATCCGCACCGAGCTCGACGACGCCTACACCGACGCGACGTTGCGGCTCGGCGTGGACGTGCGCAACGACGCGGGCTCGGTCGGCGCGCACGAGGTGCGGGTCGCGCTGCACGACCCGGAGGGCCGCGAGGTGGACCGGTTCGCGCAGGGCGTGGACGTCACCGGACCGGGCGCCTCGGTGGAGCTGGACCGCCGCGTCCGCGCGCCCCGGTTGTGGAGCGACGAGACCCCGGACGTCTACACCGCCGTGGTGCAGCTCGTCGACGAGCAGGGCCGGATCGTGCACACCACGCAGCAGCCCGTCGGGTTCCGCGAGGTCGAGGTGCGCGACGAGCAGTTGCTGCTCAACGGGAAACCGGTCGACCTTCGCGGCGTGAACCGCCACGAGCACGACCCGGCCACGGGCCGCACCGTGAGCCGGGACCGGCAGCGCGAGGACGTCGCGCTGATGCGGCAGCACAACATCAACGCGGTGCGCACCTCGCACTACCCGAACGATCCGTACTGGTACCGGCTGGCCGACGCCAACGGCCTGCTGCTGGCCGACGAGGTCGACATCGAGACGCACTACCGCGAGGACTGCACGGCGGCCGGCGATCAGGACTGCCTCGCCGACCGCCCGGAATGGCAGGCGGCGTTCGCGGACCGCTTCGACGCGCTGCTGGAGCGGGACAAGAACCACCCGAGCGTGATCATGTGGGACACCGGCAACGAGGCGGGGCTGGGCGCCGCGCACTACGCGATGGCCGAGCACGCGCACGCCACCGACCCGACCCGGCCGCTGTACCACCAGTCCAACTCCCCCGACGGGGACGCGCCGTTCGCGGACGTGTGGGGCCCGCGCTACCCGTCGCCGAAGCACCTGCGCGAGATCGCGGAGCGGACGACGAAGCCGGTCGTGATGGGCGAATGGCTGCACGCGATGGGCAACAGCCTCGGGCACTACGAGGACATGTGGCGCACCATCCGCGAGGATCCGTCGTTGCAGGGCGGTTTCGTGTGGGACTGGGTGGACCAGGGCCTGGTCCGGCCGCTGCGGATCGCGCCGGACTCCTCCGGCAACGGCGTCCCGGTGCACTACGGCGGCAATCCGAAGCCGGTGCCTGGCGTGTCCGGGCAGGGGATCGAGTTGTCCGGCCTGGACGACTGGGCGGAGGCCTACCGCGATCCGGCGTTGGAGATCACCGGCCGGGCGGTCACCTTGGACGTCCAGGTGAAGCCGCTGTCCTGGCAGGGATCCGGCACGTACCTGTCCAAGGGCGACAAGCAGTGGGCGTTGCAGATGCCGGACGCCGAGCACGTCGAGTTCTTCGTCTACGGCGAGGATTCGTGGCACACGGCCCGCGTCGAGGTCCCCGACGACTGGTGGGGGCAGTGGCACCGGCTCACCGGCGTCTACGACGGGTCGCAGGTGCGGCTGCTGATCGACGGCGAGGAGGTCGCGACGCAGCCGTACTCCGGCGAGATCGCGTCGAACACGATGTACGCGGTGTCGGTGGGCCGCAACCAGGAGAAGCACGCGGATTCGTTCGCGGGCCGCACCGCGCACGCCGTGGTGGACTCGGCGCGGATCTACGGCCGGGCGCTCAGCGATGAGGAGCTCGCCGCCGATCCGGCGCGGGAGGCGGCGCTGGCGCTGAACTTCGACGAGGAGCGGCAGCAGGGCACCTTCCACGACTACGGCTCGTCGAACTTCCTGGCCAACGGGCTGATCAACGCGGATCGCACGCCGCAACCGGAACTGGCGCAGCTGGCCTACAGCCACGCCCCGGTGCGGTTCGAGGACGCGGGGGCGCCGGGCCGGTTCACCGTGCGCAACCTGAACCACACGCTGTCCACCTCGGCCTACGACCTCAGCTGGCGGCTGGTGGAGGCGGGCGAGGAACTCGCGAGCGGCGAACTCGACGTCGAGGTCCCGGCGGGCGCGGCGGAGCACGTCGAACTGGACCTGCCGCAGGCCGGGAAGACCGAGCGGTTCCTGGAGTTGCGGGCGCGGCAACGCGTCGACGCGCCGAGCCTGCCCGCAGGGCACGTCGTGTCCGCCGAGCAGTTGCCCGCGGGCGGCACCGAACCGGCGCCCGCCCCCGTCGAGAGCCCGCCGCCCGGCCGGGTGGCCGTGGACGGCGGCACCGTGTCCGGGCCCGATTTCCGCTACGAGTTCGACGAGCGGACGGGCGCGCTGAGCTCGATGGCCGCGGACGGCGTGCAGCGGCTGGTCGCGGGGCCGGAGCTGGACGTGTTCCGGGCGCCGACGGGCAACGAGTGGAGCGACTGGAGCGGCATCGAACCCGAGGCGAAGTTCCGCGCCGCCGGGCTGGACCGCCTGGTCACCCAGGTTCTCGGCTTCGACGCCACCGCACTGCCGGACGGCCGCGCGCGGATCACCGTCGACACCCGCTCGGCCGCGCCGGACGTGCGCGGTGAAGGCTTCGGCAGCCGCTGGACCTACACCGTGGACGGGTCCGGGGCGGTCGCCCTGGAGCACACGGTGGAGGCGTTCGGGCCGCTCACGAGGGCCCTGCCGTGGCTGCCGAGGGCCGGGTTCGCGCTGCGGCTGCCGGAGTCGTTCACCGACCTCGACTGGTACGGGCGCGGCCCCGGTGAGTCGTACCCGGACCGGTTCGACGCGCAGCCCGTGGGGCGCTGGTCGTCGACGGTGGACGAGCAGTGGTTCGACTTCCTGCCGCCGCAGGACAACGGCGTGAAGATCGGCACGGCGTGGGCGCTGCTGTCCGGTCCCGACGGCGGGCTCCAGGTGTCCGGCGAGGACCTGGCGGTCGCGGCGGAACGGCACTCCAACACCGAGCGCACCGACTTCGCCCACCAGCTGCGTCAGGACCCGTTCGTGACCTTGCACGTCGGCTCGGTCACCGGGCTCGGCGACACCCCGGTCCCGGTGCAGGACCAGTACCGGATCCGAGCCGACGTCCCGCACACGACCTCCGTCGTGCTGCGACCCAGCTGACGGTTCGGAGGCGGTCGTGAAGCCTTCACCGGTCGGGCGTGTGCTTGCTGGTCGTCGAGCCGGGTTCGGCTTCGCCTTCGGGGTGCGTTCAGGAGCCTTCCCCGTTTCGGGCGTCCGATCGCTGCGATGCGCGGAAGGTCGCGGCGAACCCCACGAAGAGCGCCTGCGGCGAAGCCGTGCCTCGCGGCCGAAGGCCGTGCCTGGATGCGCGAAGCGCATAGCCCACTCCACAAGCCGCTCACCGGCGGGTTCTCAGCGGCTTCCTCGCGAGGACAGCATTTTTCCTCGTGGCGGAGCCACTTGGAAAAATGATCCCGCAGCGAGGAAGCCGCTGAGGTTCCGCTACCCGGACACCCCAACCAGAAGAGCCGTGGAAGCAGTCAGCAAAGAAGACCTTCCACCGCACCACACCAGCCACACACCCAACCGGGGAAGGCCCTGAAGCCCCACCCGGCTCTCCGCAGCTCAGCACCCACGAAACCCCGATGACCAGCGATGACGTAGTCTTTTCCGCTGTGCTCGTCATCGCGCTGGACACTTCGACGCCCGCGGTCACCGCTGGGCTGGTCGCCTTGGACGGCGGCGGGCCCCGGCCACTCGCGCAACGCGTGACGGTGAACGCGCGGGCGCACGGCGAACTGCTCACGCCGCACCTGATGGCGGCCGTCGCCGAGGCCGGTCACCGGCTCGCCGACGCGGACGCGATCGTCGTGGGCTCCGGTCCCGGACCGTTCACCGGGCTGCGCGCGGGCATGGTCACCGCCGCCGCGCTCGGGCAGGCGCTGGACGTGCCGGTGCACCCGGTGTGCAGCCTCGACGCCATCGCCGCCGCCGTCCCGGACGGTGCTGCTGGGCAGGGCGTCGTCGCCGACATCGGCGAGCCCGGCGCCGCCGTGTCCGGTGCCTCCGCGGGCGGCCTGCGGTTGCTCGTCGCGACCGACGCGCGGCGCAAGGAGGTCTACTGGGCCGCCTACGGCACCGACCGCGAACGGCTCACCGGCCCGCACGTGCACCGGCCCGAAGACGTGCCCGCCGAGATCGACGGCCTGGACCTGGACTTCGCCGTCGGCGAGATGGCGGCGCCGCACCGGGAGACCTTCGGGCTCGACGTGCTAGGCACCGAGTACCCCACTCCCACGGGCCTGGTCGCCGCCGCGCGCCACGACCTGCAGAGCGGCGCGGAGCCGACGCCGCCGGTCCCGATGTACCTGCGGCGCCCGGACGCCACCGCGCCGGGACCGCGCAAGCAGGTCAGCCCCGATGATCGGCGGGGAACGGCATGAGCGCCCCCTTCGTGGCGAAGCTGCGCCGCAGCGACCTGAAGCGGTGCGCGGAGCTGGAGCAGGTCTTGTTCCCCGGCGACGACCCGTGGTCGCTGGAGTCGTTCGTGGCCGAGATCGACCGCGGGCACCACTACCTCGGCGCCTACGACGCCGACGAGAACCTGATCGGCTACGCGGGCCTGTCCTTGGCGGGCCGGCCGCCGGAGGTGGACGCCGAGGTGCACACCATGGCCGTCGACCCGGCGCACCAGGGCCACGGCGTCGGCGCGGCGCTGCTGCGCAGGCTGCTGGCCCGCGCCGATGAGCACCGCGCCACCACGTTCCTCGAAGTGCGCACCGACAACGACCCGGCGATCGCGCTGTACCGCAAGCACGGGTTCGAGATCGTCGGCCTGCGCAAGCGCTACTACCAGCCCTCGGGCGCGGACGCGCACACGATGCGCAGGCCCGCGGCCGAATCCCCCACCGCGGAGGGAGGTGGTCCGTCGTGACCACCACCGACCGGATCGTGCTCGGCATCGAGAGCTCCTGCGACGAGACCGGTGTCGGCCTGGTGCGGCTCGGCGCGGACGGCTCGGTCGAGCTGCTCGCCGACGCCGTCGCCTCCAGCGTCGACGAGCACGCCCGCTTCGGCGGGGTCGTGCCGGAGATCGCCAGCCGGGCGCACCTGACGGCGATGACGCCGACGATGCGGCGCGCGCTCGACGAATCCGGGCTCGAACTGTCCGATGTGGACGCCATCGCGGTGACCGCGGGACCGGGCCTGGCCGGGGCGCTGATGGTCGGCGTCGCCGCGGCGAAGGCCTACTCGGTGGCGCTGGACGTGCCACTGTACGGGGTGAACCACCTCGGCGGGCACGTCGCCGTGGACACCTTGCAGCACGGGGCGCTGCCGTCGCGGTGCCTCGCGCTGCTGGTCTCCGGCGGGCACAGCCAGCTGCTGCTGGTGGAGGGCGTCGCGGAGCGGATCACGCAGGTCGGTTCCACCATCGACGACGCCGCCGGGGAGGCCTACGACAAGGTCGCCCGGATCCTCGACCTGCCCTACCCGGGCGGTCCGCCGATCGACCGGCTGGCGAAGCAGGGCGACCCGAAGGCGATCTCGTTCCCGCGCGGGCTCACCGGCCCGCGCGACTCGCGGCACGACTTCTCGTTCTCCGGCCTGAAGACGGCGGTGGCCCGCTGGGTGGAGGCCGAGCAGCGGGCGGGCCGGGAGATCCCCGTCGCCGACGTGTGCGCCTCGTTCCAGGAGGCCGTCGCCGACGTGCTCACCGCCAAAGCGGTGCGCGCCGCGCAGGACCTCGAGGTGGACACGCTGGTCATCTCCGGTGGTGTGGCGGCGAATTCGCGGTTGTCGGCGCTGGCGGCGCAGCGCTGCGCGGCGGCGGGCATCACGCTGCGGGTGCCGAAGCCCCGGCTGTGCACGGACAACGGCGCCATGATCGCCGCGCTCGGCGCGCACGTCGTCGCCTCGGGCGCGAAGCCGTCCCCGCTGGACCTCGCCGCCGCCCCCGGCCTCCCCGTGGACACCATCGTCGTGAACTGACGTGCCGAGCGGGGAGGAACCGGCGATGGATCGCGGCACCGGGGCGCTCGACGATCCGGTCGGCGAGTCGCTGCGCGGCCACCACGCCCACCTGGCCCGCCGGGTCGGTTCGGCCGCCACCTACCTGCCGGACGTCACCACGTTCGCGGCGGTGCCCGCCGATCCGGGCGCGGCCGAGTGGGCGGACCTGGCCCGGTTGCTCGGCAGCGGGGAGCTCGCCGACCTGTTCAGCAGCCCGGCGACGCCGCCATCGGACTGGGAACCGGTCTTCTCCCTCTCCGCGCGGCGGATGGTCGGCCCGGCCGACGGGCTCCCGGACCAGACCGCCGGAGCCGCGCCCGTCGTGGAGCTCGGCCCCGGCGACGTCGCCGACATGCTCGACCTCGTCGCCCGGACCGAGCCGGGACCGTTCTGGGCGCGCACCCGCGAACTCGGCACCTACCTGGGCGTCCGCGACGAGGGCGGCGCGCTGGTCGCCATGGCGGGCGAACGGCTCCGGCCGCCCGGCTGGACGGAGATCAGCGCCGTCTGCACCGCCCCGGCGGCCCGGGGGCGCGGGCACGCCGCCCGGCTGGTGCGCGCGCTCGCCGCCCGCGTCCGGTCGCGCGGCGAACGCCCGTTCCTGCACGTCGCCGAATCCAACACCGCCGCCATCGCGCTCTACGAACGCCTCGGCTTCACGACCCTGGAACCGGTGACCTTCCGCGGGTTCCGGGTTCCCTGACGGCCGGTCGGCTCTCGACGCGTTCCACCGGGACCCAGAGTTCGGCGGCGGCGTGTTCGCCGTCCGCCGAGAGCCGGGTGCTCAGCAGTTCCGGGCCGGGCCTGCTGCGGTACGGGTTGGACGGGAACCACTGGGTGAACACGTCCCGCCACAGGTATTGGATCGAGTGCGGCATCGGGCCGGAGCTCTCGAACACCGCCCACGTCCCGGCGGGCACCCGCAGCGAGTCGAGGTCGTCCGGCCCGGCGGCGCTCGCCGCCACCCCGTGGTGGTAGTCGAGCGTGGTCCCTTCCTCCCGGCTCTCGTCGAGGTCGTCGGTGGCCGCGATGATCCCGGCCGGTTCCTGATCGGACAGGCCGGCGATGCGCCGCACCTCGTCCGCGCCGATGCTCTTGATGTGCTCGACGATCGCCGGGTTCATCCCCTCGTGGACGAGCGGAACCCTGGCCTTCTTGCCGACGATGAAGAACTCGTCCCGCTCCGCGATCCGGTACCGCATGCTGCTGCTCCCTTCGACTACGAGCCGGAAGGAGATCCGCTGCTGGGAGCGCAGCGCGGCACCGTCGCGCCGCGCCTCGCCGGGCCCGACGCCGTGCATCGCGCGGAACGCCCGCGCGAACGCCTCCCCGGAGCCGTAGCCGTGGCGCACCGCGACGTCGAGCAGCGCGCGCTTCCCGCCGAGGACCTCGGCGCCCGCGAGGGTGAGCCGCCTGCGCCGCACGTACTCCGACAGCGGCATCCCCGCCAGCGCGGAGAACATCCGGCGGAAGTGGTGCTCCGACGTCGCCGCGATCCGCGCGAGCTCGGCCACGTCGATCTGCTCGCCGAGGTGCGCCTCGACGTGCTCCAGGGCCTCGTTCAACCGCTCCAGCACCGGGATCTCCTTCCGCTTGCGCTCACCACGCTAGGGAGACCGCACCCCACCGCACCCGACATCCCGTGCCCGATCCGGTCGGGTGCGCAGGCGAAGCGGGTGAACGGACCGTTCGCCCGATCCTGTTGGACGAACGGTCCGCTCACTCCGGAGGATCAGCGCCGATTCCCGTCTCGGCCGGGTGTGTCGGCGGTGCTGGACGTGCGCCGTCAGGCGAGCCACTTCGCCGCGACGTGACCGGCGAGCACGGGCAGCAGGGCCGCTGCTTCGCGGATGCACCGCTGGGGGTCGGGTTCGACGTCGGTGAGGGCGAAGACGTCGGCGAATCCCGCCTCCCGCAGGCGTTCCGGTGCGAGCGTGCAGCGCCCGGCGACGGCGATGACGGGGATTCCGGCCGCCGCCGCTCGCTCGGCGACGACGGCGGGGCCTTTGCCGTGCAGCGTCTGCTCGTCCACCGAGCCTTCGCCGGTGATGACCAGTGCGGCGCCGGGCAGTGCCGCGTCGAAGCCGACGAGTTCGAACACCAGGTCCGCGCCGGGCCGCTGCCGCGCGCCGAGCACGGCGAGCGCCGCGTAGCCGACTCCGCCCGCCGCGCCGGCACCCGGTTCACCGGCCGCCTCTCGCCCGCCCGCGCGGGTCACTGCTCCGGACCAGCTGCGCAGCGCGGAGTCGAGCAGCCGGACCTGGGTGGGGTCGGCGCCCTTCTGCGGCCCGTACACGTGCGCGGCGCCGTGCTCCCCGAGCAGCGGATTGTCCACATCGGACGCAAGCACGATGTCGGCTTCGGCCAGGCGCGGGTCGAGACCGGAGAGGTCGACGTCGGCGAGCTCGACGAGTCCCCCACCGCCCGGCGGAAGCGGCCGTCCTGCGTCGGCGAGCAGCCGGGCGCCCAGCGCCGCGACCATGCCCGCGCCGCCGTCGGTGCAGGCGCTGCCGCCGACGCCGAGCACGATGGTGCGGGCTCCGGCGTCGAGCGCGGCGCGGATCAGTTCCCCGGTGCCGAAGCTGGACGCGGTCATCGGCGCGAGCTCCCGCGTGGGCAGCAGCGCCAAGCCGGAGGCGGAGGCGAGTTCCACGACGGCCGTGTCGTCGCGCAGCGCGAACTCGGCGGTGAGCGGTGCGCCCACCGGGCCGGTGACCCGCGCCTGCATGCGGCGGAACCCGGTGGCGATGGCCGCTTCCACGGTGCCGTCGCCGCCGTCTGCGATGGGTGCGAGCCGCACCTCGACCCCGGGCAGTCCCGCGGCGAGCGCGCTCGCGACATCCGGGGCGGTCAGCGACCCCTTGAACTTGTCCGGCGCGATCAGGACGGGACCGGGCACAGTGCTCTCCCTCGGCTCACGGTGGTTACCCGCACATTTCACCCGACTCGCCCGATCAGCGGAACCCCATCCGGTCGCGTTCAGCGGACCGGGATGCCCTGCGCGACACCGCTTCCGGCTGCGGGTGGCCGGTGTTGCCCGGCCCGTACAGTGTGCGCACCGGCACCCGCTCCTTCCGGAGGCCCGCATGCACCCGACCGATCCGCAGGTCACGGCCGCGGCCGACCAGCAGGTCACCGCGGAGTTCACCACCGAACCGTTCCACGGCGAGGGCGAGCCGCCGCAGCACGCGGTGGCCGCGCGGGACCGGTTGCGCGAGGCGGGGCTGGAACCGGATTTCGGCCCGCTGGGCACGTCGGTCACCGGAGCCCGCGACGCGGTGCTGCCCGCGATCTCCAGTGTCCTCGATTCGGCGCTGGCGTCGGGCGCTCACCGGATCACCCTCCAGGTCACCGTCGACGAGTCCTGAGCACCACCGCCCCCTGCGCAGAACACGCGCGACGGCACCCTCTTACGCTGTCCGGGTGCATCCGCTCGCTTCCGCGATCGCGCCGTTGTTGGCGCAGCTCGGCGCTACCGCGGTTCCCGTCGAGGACCGGGAACCGAGCGACGTGCTGCTGTACTGGGAGGGCGCGCCCGCCGTCGCCGTCCGCTTGCCGGGCGCGGAGTTGACCAGCGCGCTGGACCGGCTGATCGCCGAGGTGGAGGCGGAGCTCGGCGCGGCGTTGCCGGAGCTGCCGAGGGCGGACAAGCAGCGCGCGGTGCGGCTGCTGGAGGAGCGCGGCGCGTTCACGTTGCGCAAGTCGGTGGAGTCGGTCGCGAAGGCCCTCGGAGTCAGCCGGTTCACCGTCTACAACTACTTGAACCGCGAATAACAGCCTCCTCCACCTGCAACTTCAACAAAGTGTTGACACCACTGGGTGCTGGTCGTAGCTTTTCGTCTCATCCGAGCGCGATGGGAACACCATGTCAGCACCCGACCGGTTCAACGGCCTGCCCAAGACCGAGCTCCTGCTGGAACTGCGGGCCTGCCTCGACGTCCCGCGCTGGGCGGAGGGGCTGTCCGACGCCCGCCCCTACGCGACCGCCGAGGACGTCCTCACCCGAGCCGACGCCGCCGCCCGCGAACTCACCGCCGACGAGATCCAGGCCGCGCTCGCCGCGCATCCCAGGATCGGCGAGCGGGCCGACGGACACGACACGTCGTCGACCTGGTCCCGCTCCGAGCAGTCCGGGGTGGACTTCGGCGATGATGCGCTGAAGTCCGCGCTGCGCGCGGAGAACGCCGAGTACGAACGCAGGTTCGGCCACGTGTACCTGGTGTGCGCGAGCGGCCGGAGCGGCGCGGAGCTGCTGGCCGTCCTGCGCTCCCGCATGCACAACGATCCGCGCACCGAGCTGGGCGTGGTGGCCGACGAGCTGCGCAAGATCGCGTTGCTGCGCTTGGAGAAGGTGATCGCATGAGCGCCGTCACGACGCACGTGCTGGACGCGGCGCTGGGCCGCCCGGCCGCCGGGATCGCGGTGCGGCTGGAGGGCGCGGACCTGGTGGCCGACGGGGTCACCGACGACGACGGCCGCATCGGCGACCTCGGCCCGGAGGCGCTCCCAGCGGGCGACTACCGGCTGACGTTCGACACCGGCGCCTACTTCGCCGCGCAGGGCACCGACACCTTCTACCCGCGGGTGCAGATCACCTTCCGCCTCGCCGATCCCGCTCAGCACCACCACGTTCCGCTGCTGCTGAGCCCGTTCGCCTACTCCACCTACCGAGGGAGCTGACCGCCCGATGGGCATCGTGTTGGGACCGAACCAGTACGGCAAGGCAGAGATCCGGCTCGTCGCGGTGGATCGCGACGGCAACCGCCACGGCATCCGCGACCTCACCATCGGCACCTCGCTGCGCGGTGAGTTCGACTCCACCCACCACACGGGCGACAACTCGAACGTGCTGCCGACGGACACCCAGAAGAACACCGCCTACGCCTTCGCGAAGCAGGCCCCGATCGGCGAGATCGAGGATTTCGCGCTGCGGCTGGGAAAGCACTTCGTGACCACCCAGGAACCGGTGCGGGGCGCGCGGATCCTCGTCGAGGAGCACGCGTGGGAGCGCATCGAGGTCGGCGGCTCCGGCCACGACCACTCGTTCCGGCGCGGCAGCGACGAGAAGCGCACCGCGGCGGTCACGTTCGACGGCGACACCGCGCACGTGGTGACGGGCTTGAAGGACCTGGTGGTGCTGAAATCCACCGGCTCGGAGTTCTGGGGCTATCCGAAGGACGAGTACACGACGCTGCCGGAGACCTCGGACCGCATCCTGGCGACGGCGGTCTCGGCGCGGTGGCGCCACCTCGGCACCGACGTGGACTGGGCGGCGAGCTTCGAATCGATCCGCACGACGTTGCTGGAGGCGTTCGCGACGACGCACAGCTACGCGTTGCAGCAGACGTTGTACGCGATGGGCGAATCCGTGCTGGAGCAGCATCCGCAGGTGGCCGAAGTGCGGTTGTCACTGCCGAACAAGCACCACTTCCGCGTTGACCTGGAAGCGTTCGGCTTGGCCAACGACAACGAGGTCTTCTTCGCCGCCGACCGCCCGTACGGCCTGATCGAGGGCACCGTGACCCGCGACGACGTCGATCCGGCACCACTGGCCTGGTACAGCACTCCGGAGTTCTGAGCCGACTCCCACCGATTCGCCCGCGGGGCGAATCCTCGTCGATCCGCTCGCCCGCGGACGAACCACCTTTCACCGAGCCGTTCTTCCGGCACCGAATTCCGCAATCGATCCGCCGATTCGTGCTGCCGTGAAACGGCCGCTCATCGGCGCCGAAGAATTGATCCGGCGGACACGCGCCGAAACTCGCGGAAAATCGCCGCCCGGTAGGAAATCAGCCGAATCCCTTCCCATGGCCGAGGAGTCCTCGATGGCCTTCAAGAAGCACGCCGGCACCGATGTTCACCCGGTGGACGAACTGCCCGCCCCCGGCAGGCTGGTGGCCTACGGCGTCCAGCACGTGGCCGCGATGTACGCGGGCGTCGTCGCGCCACCGCTGATCATCGGTGAGGCGTTGGGGCTGTCCGGGGTGCAGCAGACCTTGCTGATCGGGGCGAGCCTGCTCACCGCCGGGCTGGCGACCTTGTTGCAGTCGCTGGGGATCTGGCGGATCGGGGCGCGGCTGCCGTTCGTCAACGGCGTCACGTTCGGC
This sequence comes from Saccharopolyspora sp. NFXS83, assembly GCF_026241095.1. GTDB lineage: Bacteria > Actinomycetota > Actinomycetes > Mycobacteriales > Pseudonocardiaceae > Saccharopolyspora_C. Next base: position 12,743 of record NZ_JAPFGB010000049.1, read on the forward strand.
GCGGTCGCCCCGATCCTCGCGATCATCGCGCAGCCCACCGGGGAGAACCCGCTGTCGGTGGTCTACGGCGCGGTGCTGGTGGCGGGGGTGCTGGCGTTCCTGGTCGCGCCGTACTTCTCGCGGCTGGTGCGGTTCTTCCCACCGGTGGTCAACGGCACCGTGATCACGCTGATCGGGTTGTCGCTGATGCCGGTGGGCATCGGTTGGATCGCGGGGCAGGATTCGGCGGCTCCGGACTACGGCTCCCCCGGCCGCATCGCGCTGGGCGCGGTGACCTTGGTGCTGGTGCTGCTGTTCAACCGGTTCCTGCACGGGTTCTGGAACCGCATCGCGCTGCTGATCGGCCTGGTCGCGGGCACGGTGATCGCATGGCCGCTCGGGCTGGTCGACACCTCGACGTTCGAGCAGGCGCCGATCTTCAGCCTGCCGGTGCCGTTCGCACTGGCCGCGCCGAGCTTCAGCGTCAGCGCCACGCTGTCGCTGTGCGTGGTGATGCTGGTGGCGATGATGGAGAGCACCGCGGACATGATCGCGCTCGGCGAGATCGTGGACCGGCCCGCCGACGAGCGCACCATCGCCGCCGGGCTGCGCGCCGACGGTGCCGGTAGCGCGCTGAGCGCCGTGTTCGGCGGGTTCACCTGCAGCGCGTTCGCGCAGAACGTGGGGCTGGTGGCGCTCACCCAGGTCCGCAGCCGGTTCGTGGTCGCGGCCGGTGGCGGCGTGCTGGTGCTGCTCGGCTTGTTCCCGGTGGTGGGCGCGGTGGTCTCGCTGGTGCCGCAGCCGGTGCTGGGCGGGGCGGCGCTGGTGCTGTTCGGTTCGGTCGCGACCAGCGGCATCCGCACCCTCGGGCGCGCGGATCTCGGCGACCCGTTCCAGGCGTTGATCGTGGCCGCGTCGCTGGGCATCGGCCTGGTTCCCGTGGTGCAGCCCGATTTCTACGCCCAGGCCCCCGATGCCTTGCGCACGGTGCTGGATTCCGGCATCAGCACCGGCTGCCTGGCGGCGCTCGCCCTCAACGCCCTCTTCCACCGCCGCGGCCCGGAGCAGCCTGCTGATCACGCTGCGCCGCTGCGGGCCGATCCGGGTGAATGACCCGTTTCCCCTGACCGGATGAGCCGTTCTCCTGGCCGCACTCCAGGTGGACGGCCTATCCGAGCTCGCGAGCGGATCACCGGCTACCGCGAAACCGGCCGTCCGCCCGCGGGGAGGCCCGGTCGGGTGTCACTCGTGGGGTGAATGTGGCCAGCGAGGCGAACGGGGCGCCGGTGCACTGGTGCGGTCACCGAAGGAGGGGCCGTGCCGCGAAAGTGCCGACACATCAGCTTGACCACTGCCATTCTGCTGCTGCTCATGTCACCGACCGCGCTGGCGCGCGAGCGAACAGAGGAAGCGGACGTGGCCCGACAAGTGATCGCCCGGAACTTCCCCGATCCCGACGTCTTCACCCACGGCGGAACGCACTACGCGTACGCGACGAACACCGCCGGGTACAACGTGCAGCTCGCCACCGCGACCGACGCGACGGGATCGTGGGAGCAGCGGGCCGACGCGCTGCCGCAGCTGCCGCCGTGGATCGGCCCGTCCGAGACGGGCAGCCTCAACGTGTGGGCGCCGGACGTGAGCGCCCGCGACGACGGCACGTTCCTGCTGTACTACACCGCCCACCACGCGCCCTCCGGCCGCCAGTGCATCGGCGCCGCCGTCGCCGGTTCCCCTGAGGGGCCGTTCGTCCCGACCGGGCCGGAGCCGCTGATCTGCGCTCCCGGCCAGGGCGACGTGATCGACCCGGGCAGCTTCATCGACGACGACGGCAGCCGCTACCTGCTCTACAAGGACTCCCGCGGCGCCCGCGCCCGCAGCGGCCCGTCGACCATCCACATGCGCCCCGTCGCCGCCGACGGCCTCACGCCCACCGGCGCGGACGTGTCGCTGCTGAGCGCGGGCCGGCCCGAGGAGTCCGGTGTCGTCGAGGCCCCCACGCTGCTGCGCAGGCCGGGCGGATACGTGCTGCTGTTCTCCGGCAACACCTTCGACAGCGGTGACTACTTCACGAACTACGCGACCGCTCCGAGCCCGACGGGCCCGTTCACGAAAGCGCCCGGCGCGTTGCTGAGCAAGGAGACCTTGGGCGGTTCCGTGCGGAATCCGGGCGGCCAGGACGTGTTCGCCGACGACGGGCTCATCGCGTTCCACGGCGACCTCCCCGAGCCGCCCGGTGATCGGGGGCTGTGGATCGCGGGGCTGAGCTGGGACGGCCTGAATCCCGTGCTGTCGCAGGAAATTTCCTCTTGAACGATCATGGCAATCCACCCGATCGTGCAGTGCTCGACCAGTTCTGCGCGGACACCTCCACGGCTATCGTTCCGATCAGTCCCCTCCGATGGCGCGCGATCTCCTTGCGAGGCAACCGGATGGGGCAAGGGAGGGAGCGGACCCGATGTCCTCTGAGGACATCGGGTCCGTTTTATCCGATCGGCGCTGCTCTGTTCGCAGTAATTCGCTGAACCGAACAGCGGCTTCTGGACTCGGTCATGTCTCGGGACGAAACGTCGATCGTCAGGCTGTCGTTAATCGCCTGAACTTTTCGCCGAAACCCAGGAGCAGCCCATGCGTTTACGGGCCCTCGCAGTCACGGTCGCCGGCCTGACGGCATTAGCCACGCCGTCCGCCTCAGCAGCCACCACCAACGATCCCTTGGCCGGCCAGCAATGGGGGCTCGACCAGATCCACGCCGAGCAGGCGTGGCAGACCAGCACCGGCGCCGGGCAGGTCATCGCCGTCGTCGACACCGGCGTCGACCTCGGCCACCCCGACCTCCGGTCCCAGCTCGTGCCGGGCGCGACGTTCGCCTGCGGCGGCGGCCCCGCGCCGTGCGGCGACGGCGACTGGGTCGGCGGTGACGGAGTCGGCCAGGAGACCGACGTGCACGGCACCCACGTCGCCGGAATCGCGGCGGCAGCCGCGAACAACGGCGTCGGCGGAGCCGGAGTCGCCCCCGACGCGAAGATCATGCCGGTGAAGGTGCTGGAGAACGGTTCCGGCGCGTTCAGCGAGATCGGCGCGGGCATCCGCTACGCCGCCGACAACGGCGCCAACGTGATCAACCTGAGCCTCGGCGCGCAGCCCGGCACCCAGCTGCTCACGCTGCTCGGGATCGAAGCGGACGCGAAGGACGCCATCGAGTACGCCCGCTCGAAGGGCGTCGTGGTCGTCGCCTCGGCGGGCAACGAGACCGCGCCGCTGTGCGACACCCCCGCGTGGGAGAAGGGCGCGATGTGCATCGCGGCCACCGACCGCGCGGAGAAGAAGGCCTCCTACTCCAACTTCGGCTTGAAGCTGGACATGATGGCCGTGTCCGCGCCCGGCGGCGCGGGAGATGACGTCTGCACCGATGACGTGATCTCCACCGTGCCGCGAGGCATGGGCACGCCGAAGTGCGGCAACCCGGACTACGACGCGCTGGCGGGCACCTCGATGGCCGCCCCGATGGTCGCCGGTGCCGCGGCGCTGCTGACGGCGCAAGGCCGTCCCGCCGAGCAGGTGGAGCAGGTCCTGATGGACACCGCGCACACCCCCGGCAGCGACAACACCGGGCAGTTCAGCCTGCTCACCGGCCACGGCGTCATCGACGCCGCGGCGGCCGTGAACACTCCGGTCGCGCAGCCCTGAACCCGTCGGTGGGCGGCCCCAGCCGGGTGGCCGCCCACCGCGCGCTCACCGGTCGAATCGACCGGACTTGAGGCCGCGCAAGAAGAATCCCCACTGCTCGCCGGACACCGCGAAGTGACCGGCTGCCGGATCCTTCGAATCCCGCACCGCCGTGGACTCCGGTAATAACGAGACCTCGACGCAGTTGTACTTGTCGCTTCACGTGCTCCTCCGCCAGGTCGCTTCGCCCATCGGTCGGCCTCCGCTCCGCTCAGCCGTCGTAGCGTCCCGACCTCAGCTCCGACAGGAACCGCGCCCACTGCCGTGCCGGTACGGATAAGTGTCCGGCAGCTCGATCCTTGGAATCCCGTATCCACGCGGAATCCCAACCCACCGCGACCTCGACGCAGTTGTGCCACTGGTTGCTCCTCGAACTTTTCCGCCACTCACCCACCGGTCAGCCTCTCCGCCGCTTGCGTGATCAGGTCGACCGACTCTCGCTCCGCCAGCGCGACCTCGTCCAGCCTCCTGCAGGTTTCCACAGCAGGCTTCAAATCGGCAGGTTCCGTCAAGCACACGGCAAATCCCTGCGACTCCGTGAACGCGTAAGCCGTTCCGCCGGCGAGCTCGAACAAGGTGAACGAACCGTCTAACAACTCGTTTCAGAATGAGGTTGGTAGTTGGCGGTAGCAGATGAGGGCGCAGCCGAGTTGGAGGAGTCCGAGG
>NZ_JAPFGB010000005.1 GCF_026241095.1 Saccharopolyspora sp. NFXS83
CGGAGATCTGCAGGCACGGGTGCACCAGCGCGGCCGGCCACTCCACGTAGGTGGGGCTGTCGCCGACGACGTCGGTCATGTTCGTCAGCTGCGGTGCGCGCGGGGCGCTGACCGCCTGCCAGCCGCGCGCCGACACGGACCGGTCGACGGCGACGATGCGCATCTTGGTGGTGTCCTTCGCATCGCCGTCCACGACGAGGCGGTGGTCCCGCCAGGACGGGCCCCCGGCCTGCAGCAGGTAGCGGCGGGCGGTGATCTGGAAGCCCTGGTCGGTGTCCTTGCCGAACTCCACCGCCAGCGAGTTCGCACCGCCTTCGATCCCCGCCATCGCCAGCACGATCGGGACCTCGCCGTTCGAGGCGCGCTCGGGCACGTCGTACCACTGGGTGCGCAGTTCGCCGGTGCCCTGCGGGGTGAAGCTGCCCCACACCGGGGCGTTGTCGCCGCCGAACTGGTACGGCGGGCGCCATTCGTCGGCGACGCCGCTCGGTCCGGGCGGGGTGCCGTCGCGGTTGAAGCCGGTCAGCTTCGCCTTCAGGTACTCCTCGGGAGTCTCCTCGCCTTCGAGGCGCTTGGAGGGCACCGGGACGTCCGGGGAGAACGCGGGCGCCGGTTCCGTGGGCTGTTCCTGGGCGACCTTGAGCATCCCGGCCTGCGGGTTCGTCTCCACGTAGATGTAGTCGGAGAGCCCGCAGCTGCCGCCGGTGAGCTGCTTGATGTTGTCGGCGCCCATGCTGTAGCCGCCTTCGCGTTCCTGGATGGCCTTCCCGAACGCGGCGAGCTCACCGAGGATCAGCAGCGCGCAGATCAGCGACAGCGGAGCGGTGCCGAGGCGCAGCGCCCGGCTGCGGTGTTCGACCCCGTTGGGCGGGGCCAGGCTGCGGTCGCCGCGCAGGTGTTCCACCAGCGCGACGACGGCGGCGATGGCGGCGATGCCGAGCAGGATGGTGCTGGCGTTGCGTCCGTCGATCCGGGGCGGCATGTCGTACCAGGGCACGCCCCAGCCCGACACGTACCACCAGGCGTTCGGCCCGGTCGCGGAGAACGCCGAGATCACCATGAGCCCGGAGAAGAACGCGGCCCGGTTGCGCCGGGACCGCAGCACCGTGGTGCTGGTGGCGAGCGCGGTGAGCGCGGCGACGGCCCCGCCGACCGCGGCGAAGATGCCGAAGTGGTGGGTGTGCTTGGTCTGGGTGAGCGCGAGCGCGACGAACGACATCGCCGCCACCGCCAGCAGCCTGCGGCTCGGGCCGAGCGCGGCGCCGCGGATCCGGTTGCGCCGCAGGAGCACGACCGCGCAGGTCGCCAGGCACAGCATCACCAGCAGCACCGGGAACCGCCGCGTCAGCGAGCCGTCCGGGATCTGGCTGAACAGCATGTTGTAGCGGTTGAGCTCCTGGTACCACTTCTCGCTCGGGCCCAGGTCGATCTTCAACGCGGTGGCGTCCATGATCGACTGCCAGGTCTGGTCCCAGAGCAACCAGGTCAGGATCACGAAGCCGGACGCGGAGATCGGCGCGAGCACCGGCAACCAGCCGAACTCCTTGGCCCGCCGCGACACCAGCTTGATCAGCGGCTTGAGCGCCGCGACGAACGGCAGCACCGCCACGATCCCGTGCGGGCCCGCTCCGACGGCGAGCGCGGCCACCACCAGGCCGAGCGCGGCGGGCATCAACCGGCTGGTCGCGACGGCGCGCTCCACCGCGCACAGCGCGAGCAGCGAGAACACCACGATGACCGGCTCGGAGCGCAGGCCGTTGTTGTAGGGCAGCCAGAACGCAAGGAACACGGCCGCGGCGGCCCACCCGGCGGCGTTGCTGCGCCGGACCTGCTGGCCCAGCCTCGGCAGCACCTCCCGGCTGATCAGCAGCCAGCTCGCGCAGGCCATCAGCAACGAGGGCAGCCGCACCCACGGCACCGCAGTGGACACCTGCACCCACAACGCGTAGACCTCGTAGAACCAGCCCCACGGCGCCTCGGGGTTGGCGAACCAGCGGTAGTAGTTGCTGACGTACCCGGCGGACTCCCGCGCCCGCGCGATGGCCATCGTGTAGCCGTCGTCGGAGCTCATCGCGCCGATCAGCCACCAGACCACGAGCGAGCCGAGCACCGCCACGTCCCGAGCGGTCGGCTTCCACCAGCCGGGCTGCACCCACCGGGGCGGGCGGCGCCCGGCGCGCTTGTCGAGGCGGCGCAGGCACACCACGGAGCCGATGAACGCGAGCACCGCCAGGGCGATCACCGTCAGCTTCAGCGCCGTCGGGGAGCTCTCGAAGCGGTTGTCGACCCGCGCTTCGAAGCGCAGCCCGGAGACGTCGTCGGCGCGGGCGTTGAGGTCCGAGTAGATCCCGGTGACCTGCGGTCGGTGGTCACCGGCGATGTTGGTCAGCCAGCGGTCCTCGCCGAAGCCGGCCTTGAACCCGACCGCGTCGTTGCGCACCTCCAGCGTGCAGTCGTCCTCGGGGATGGCCATGGTGTTGACCTGGCGGCCCTGGGACAGCAGCGTCAGCTGCCCGCGGTCGACCGTCAGGCTCATCCCGGTGAGCCTGCCGTTGTCGGAGTTCGGCGGGTTCGTGCTCAGCAGGTTCGCCGGTCGGTCGCTGCGGGCGTCGAGGCTGCGGGCGCTCGCGCACGGCACGTCCGCTTCGAGCCACACCGGGGCGAACGTCGTCAGCGGTGCCGAGACCGACGTGGTGCCGCTGGCGGTGGGCCAGCGCAACGTCGTGATGTCGTGGTGGACCGGCAGGAACGGGACGGAGAGCGACAGCACCGTGCCGAGGACGCCGAGGACGGTCGCGATCAGCCGCAACCGCCGGAGCCGTCGGTCCGTCCGAGGCCGATCGGCCTCCGAGGACGGCGCGGATTCCGCCTCCGCGTGATCGGTGTCGTCTTTCTCCGCATTGAGCACGCCCCGGAGAATAGCGGGCGCCCTTACCGCAACGACGCAGCATCAACCTCCGTGTTGGGGTCGCCACACCGGTTAACGACACGGCTGAGGGAATCAGCGGGAGAACTCAGCTTCCTCTCAGCGACCCGTGATCGAGCGGTTATCAAAAAGAAGTCGAACGTCCAGTTCAGACGGTCAGCGCGGCGGTACCGGCAGCAGTGAGCGCGGTGTCGTCCTGCGGGGTGTGAATCCGGCTGCACAACACGTTCCGGTAGTGTCGCTCGATCGGGTTGTTCCGGGAAAGTCCGGGATTCCCGATGAGTTCGATACCGAGTTCCACGGCCCGAATCGCATTCGTGGTGACGGCGTGTTTGGCGAGTCCGGCCTGCCCGGCGGATTGTTCCCCTTCGTCGACCGCCCGCGCGGCGGAGTCCAACAGGGAAGCGTTGCTCAGCAGCAAGGTCTCGATCCGGCCGACCGCCTGCTGGAACCGCGGCAGGCTCGCCAGCGGCTTGCCCAGGTTCGCCGGGGTCCGCTCGTTGAGGTAGCCGACGAGCCAGTCGCGGGCGGCGCGCGCCACTCCGTCGTAGAGGGCGCTGAGCACCACCGGGCTCCAGGTGCCGAGCACACCCGCGTTCCGCCCCGGCGCGTCCGGGCGGTGCAGGTCCACGGCGTGTTCGGCGGGGATCCGGGTTCCTTCGAAGAGCACGTCGTCGCTGCGGGTGCCGCGCATGCCGAGGTGGTTCCAGGTCCGCTCGATCCGGTAGTTCCCGGCTTCGCGCGGTACCAGGAACGCGCCGACCCTGGGTTCGGGTTCGTCGGTGCGCGCCCACACCAGCAGCCAGCGCAGCCCGGGGATGCCGGTGGAGTAGGTCTTGTGACCGCGCAGCGCCCAGCCGTCGGCGGTGCGCTCGGCGGTGGTGGCGGGCAGGCCGCCGCGCGCCGGGGTGCCCAGGTCCGGTTCGACCCGCAGCGCGTTGATCAGCGCCACTCCGCCGAGGGAGCTGCGCTGCACCTCGCGGCGCACGTGCCGGGGCCAGGGGTTGCCTGGTTCGCGCAGGTCGACGTGGTTGAGCAGGTGCATCGCGAGCACCAGCGCGACCGACGGGTCGGCGGCGCCGACCGCCCGCACCACCGGCACGACCTGGGCGAGCCCCGCTCCCCCGCCGCCGGACCCGGTGGGCAGGGTGACGTTCAGCGCGCCCGTGGCGTGCAGGTCCGCGAACCCCTCGTGCGGGAAGGTGCCGTCGCGGTCGTGGTCGGCGGCCCGCTCGGCGATGCGCCCCAGCGCCGCCGTAAATTCGGGCGTCGTTCCCGCGGACCGGGCGAGCCGAGCCGCCGGGGCGTCGTCGGTGGTGCGGGTCACCGGGTGCCTTCCTGTTCGGGGACGAGCCGCGGCGGGCGCACGCAGCTCAGCGGCGGCGGTTCGCCCGCACCGGGTTCGACCTCGACCCTGGTCTGCTGCCCGGAGCAGCCCTGCGACAGCGGCGAGGTCGGCCGGTCGGCGGTGAGCACGTTCGGGTTGCCGTGCACGCACAGCGAGCCGCCGGGCTGCGCCGGGTCGTCGACGGGGTCGTACCAGGCGCCGGTGGCGAGCACGACCACTCCGGGCAGCACGTCGGTGGTGAGCCGGGCGCCGGCGAGGCAGGCGCCGCGGTCGTTGAACACGCGCACCACCGCGCCGTCGGTGATGCCGCGGGCGGCGGCGTCGTCGAGGTGCAGCCGGATCGGTTCGCGGCCGTCGACCTTGTCGGCTCGGCTGACGGCGCCGACGTCGCCCTGCCCGTGCAGCCGGGTGCGCGGCTGGTGCGCGATCAGCTGCAGCGGGAACCGGTCGTGGTCGAGCCCTTCGGCCGGTTCCCGCCACACCGGGTGCCCCGGCAGGCCGGGCAGCCCGAATCCGGCGATGCGCGCGGAGAACAGTTCGATGCGCCCGCTGGGGGTGGCCAGCGGGCGGGATCCCGGGTCGGCGCGGAACTCGGCGAGCGGTGTCGTTTGCGGGCGCGCGGGCAGCGGCAGCTCACCGGCGCGCCAGAACTCCTCGAACGCGGGCACCTCGTGGCCTTCGCCCGCGAGCGCCTCCCGCCACTGCCCGTAGAGGTGCGCGAGCCACTCGCGCGGGGTGCGGTCGGCGGTGAACGCGGAGCCTACGCCGAGCCGTTCGGCGAGCCCGCGGAACACGTCGTGGTCGTCGCGGGCCTGCCCGACGGGGTCCAGGATCCGCTGCATCGCGATCAGGTGCGTGTCGCGCCGGCCACCGCCGATGTCCTCGCGTTCCAGCGTGGTCGTCACCGGCAGCACCACGTCCGCGTGCCGGGCGGTGGCCGTCCAGTGCGGCTCGTGCACGATCACCGTGTCGGGCCTGCCGAAGGCGCGGCGCAACCGGTTGAGGTCCTGGTGGTGGTGGAACGGGTTGCCGCCCGCCCAGTACACCGCGCGGATGTCCGGGTAGGTGAGCCGCCGCCCGTCGTAGTCGAACTCCTCGCCGGGGTGCAGCAGCAGGTCGGAGATCCGGGCCACGGGGATGAACTCCGAGACCGGGTTGGCGCCTTGCGGCAGGGTCGGCAGCGGCAGCAGCGGCCCGGTGTCCCCGACGTCGCCGATGGAGCCGTAGCCGTGGCCGAATCCCCCGCCGGGCAGGCCGATGTCGCCGAGCATCGCCGCCAGCGCCAGTGCGGCCCACACCGGCTGCTCGCCGTGCTCGATGCGTTGCAGCGACCAGCTGACGGTGATCAGCGTGCGCCGGGCGGCCATCCGTCGGGCGAGGTCGCGGATGTCGTCGGCGGGCACGCCGCACAGCGCGCTCGCCCACTCGGCGTCCCGTTCCGGGCCGCCCTTGCCGAGCACGTACCCGGCGAACTCGTCGAAGCCGGTGGTGCACCGGTCCAGGAAGTCCTGGTCGTGCAGCCCTTCGGTGAGCAACGTGTGCGCGAGCCCCAGCATCAGCGCGACGTCGGTCGCGGGGCGCACTTGGGTCCACCGCGCCCGCCGGGAGTCGGGCAGGTCGGTGCCGAGCGGGCTGATCACCTCCAGGTCCACGCCCGAGCCGTCCCAGTCGGCGAGGACTTCGGAGCTGGTGTGCCGGGTGACTCCACCGGGCGTGACGGAGACGTTCTTCGGCGGCAGCCCGCCGAACGCGACGACCAGGTCGGTGTGGCGCCGGATGGTGTCCCAGCCGTCGGCTCGGCGGAGGTACGTGTCGGCGTCGCCCACGAGGTGCGGCAGCAGCACCATCGAGGTGCCGAGGCTGTAGGAGTTCCGCGAGGCCGTGTAGCCGCCGATGGTGTTGAGGAACCGGTGCAGCTGGCTCTGCGCGTGGTGGAACCGGCCCGCGCTGGCCCAGCCGTAGGACCCGCCGAAGATCGCCTGGTTGCCGTGCTGCTCGCGGACGCGGCGCAGTTCGGTGGCGACGAGGTCGAGCGCGGTGTCCCAGCCGACTTCGACGAATTCCTCCCGCCCGCGCCGGTCGGACGGCCCTGGACCGTTCTCCAGCCAGCCGCGCCGGATCGCCGGGCGCGCGATGCGCGTCTCGTGCCGGGTCGCGCTCGCGACGTTGCCGAGCAGCTCCGACGGCGCCCGGTCGGCCGGGTGCGGCGCGACTTCCAGCTCGCCGTCCGGGCCGATCCGGGCGCGGTAGGCGCCCCAGTGCGAGGTCGTGCTCAGCCAGCCGTTCATGCCGCCCAACCTAATCACCTGCGCCGTTCGAGCCCGGTCCGCTGCCGCGGCGCGGTCAGGTGGAAGCGGTGGCGGAGTGCGCGGTCGCCGTCGCGGGACGTCCGTCCACTGCGGACGGAGAGGTCCGTGCGCGGCCAGCGGCCGGTGCGCATGGCGGGCTCCTGGGGACGTGCGGGCACGGCCGAGGACCCCTGGACCGCGAGGCGGCGACCGGAGCGGCGGGGGCGCCGCCGGTGGTCGTGCTGGGAGCGATCGCCGTCGTGGCGGGGAGGAGCCGCCGTGCGGGAGGACTTTCCGGAGTTCCGGGTACGACCGCTCGTGGCGGGACGAGCTCGTGATCACCGGAGGACGGCCGAGGCGCGAGGCCGGGCACCGGTGAACGGGGCGACCGTCAGCGCTGACACAGCGCGCTGGCGTGCCGCCGCAAATCGACGTGCCGCCGCGTCACGAGCCGCTTGATCGCCTTCACCACCGCAGCATCGCCGCAGGGCGTCCGGAAAGTCAACGTGCCAGGTTCAGTCTTCCCGCCTGCTGGACGGATTCGGCATCACCGCGGGTAGAGCGCGTCCAAGTGCTCCCGGTTGTGCTTGACGACCACGGCGCGGCGGATCTTGCGGGTCGGGGTGAGCTCACCTTCGTCCTCGCTCCACTGGGTCGGCGCGAAGTCCCACTCGCGGACGTGCTCCACGCGCGCCAGCCGCGAGTTCGCCAACGCCACGACTTGCCGGATCTCCTCGCGCAGTTGCGGATTCGCCAGCAGGTCCTCCCGGACCGCCCCGGCGAGCCCGCGCTGCTCGGCCCACTTCGCCAGGGCCTCCGCGTCGGGCATCAGCAGCGCCACCAGGTACGGGCGTCCGTCGCCGTGCACCAGCGCCTGCTCGATGAGCGGGTGCTCCACCAGCAGCGACTCCACGGCGACGGGGCTGATGTTCTTCCCGCCCGCGGTGATGATGAGTTCCTTCTGCCGCCCGGTGATCCGCAGCATCCCGTCGTCGTCCAGCGAGCCCAGATCGCCGGTGCGCAGGTAGCCGTCCATGGTGAACAGGTCCCGGTCGGCCTCGGGCAGGTTGCGGTAGCCGGAGGCGCACAACGGCCCGCGCACCAGCACCTCGCCCTCACCGGTCAGCCGCAGCTCCACGCCCGGCATCGCCGCGCCGACCGTGCCCGGCCGACGCGGATCGCCCGCGCGGTGCATCACCGCCGCGCCGCAGGTCTCCGACAGGCCGTACACCCCGGTCAGCTCCATGCCCAGCCCGGAGAAGAACCGCTCCAACCCCGGCGGCAGCGGCGCCGCACCGACCGCGCGCACCGCGCACCGGTCCAGCCCCAGCGCCACCGGGATGCGGTGCAGCACGGCACGGTGCGCCAGCCGCGCCAGCATCTTCTGCGTGTCCGTGGCATCCGGAGCGGCGCCCTGCTCGGCCGCGCGCAGCGCCCAGGCGCCGAGCTTGCCGCGCACCCCGTCCTGCTCGGCGATCCGCGACTCGATGCCGGTGCGCAACTTGTCCCACACCTGCGGCACGCCGAACAGGATCGTCGGGCGCACCTCGGCGAGCCGCTGCGGCAATTCCTTGACGGTGGCGCAGAAATGGGTCTCCCCGCCGCACCGCAACGGCAGGTACACCGACAGCACCCGCTCCGCGATGTGCGCCAGCGGCAGGTACGACAGGCTCACCACCTCATCGGGCAGGCCCGCGGCCCGCGCCAACGCCTCCACCTCGTAGAGCAGCGCGCGGTGGCTGAGTTCCACGCCCTTGGAGGTGCCGGTGGTGCCCGACGTGTAGATCAGGACCGCGATGTCCTCGGGGCCCGGACGCATCCGCTCCTGCACGGCCGGGTCGTCGTGGGAGAACGAGCCGTCGTCCACCGCCGCGCCCAGCTCCAGGAATTCCTCCCAGGTCAGGATCTGCCCGGTGAACCCGGCCGGGCGTGCGTCGCCGATCTCGCCGAGCGTGATCACCACGCCGAGCTCCGTCGGCTCGCCCAGCACCGGCAGCCACCGGCGCCACGCGTCCTCGCCCTCCACGACGACGATCTTCGCGCCGGAATCGACCACCACGTGGCGGATCTGCTCCGGCGCCAGCGTCGCGTACAGCGTCGTGGTCGTCGCGCCCGCCGTCGAGGCCCCCAGGTCCGCGAGGATGTGCTCGGGCCGGTTGCTCGCCATCACGCCCAGCACGTCACCGGGCACCAGGCCCAGCGAGCGCAGCGCCGCCGCGATGGTCAGCACCCGGCCGTGCACCTGCGACCACGTCCAGCGCTCGTCGGTCGTGGCGAACGCCGGCGCGTCGGGCCGGGACCGGGCGATCTCCGCGAGCAGGCTCGGCACGGTCCGGCCGCGGATCGCCGCCTCGATCTCGTCCCGCTCGGCTTGGACCTCGGTCGCGGTCATGCGTTGCTCCCCTGCAAATGGCCTACACGGTGTCGTCCGTCACGATCACGTTAAGCGGGAAAGGGGTGGGGGCTATGACGTCGGCGGCCACGTGATTGATACTTCCGGACATGCCGCATAGACGCGACAAGCATCACAGCACGGGTGTGCGCGCACCCGACGACATCCCGGACCCGGTCGTCCGGGATTGGGACTTCCCGCGCAGCCCGATCAGCGCCCTGCTGCTCACCCGATTCGCCGCCGAGTACCAGGTTCCGGCGGAGACCGTGTTGTGCGGTACCGGGCTCACCGAACCGGAATTGGAGGACCCCTCGTTCTCCGTCGACGCGCACCAAGAGCTGCGCATCGTGCGGAACCTGGTCAACGCGCTGCCCGACATGCCGGGCCTGGGGATGCTCGCCGGGCTGCAGTACCACCTGACCGCGTACGGGATCCTCGGGTTCGCGTTCATCAGCAGTTCGACGGTGCGCGACGGCATGGCGGTGGCGCTGCGCTACCTGGAGCTGAGCTTCGCCTTCTGCATCCCGCGGATCCGCTGGTCGGGCGAGGAACTGCGGGTGGAGCTCGACGCCTCCGCAATCCCGTCGGACGTGCGGGATTTCCTGGTGGAGCGGGACCTCTCCGCGATCCACACCATCATGGTCGAACTGCTGCCCGCGCCGATCCCGGTGCAGCGGATCGAGCTGAGCCTGCCCCCGCCGCCGGACGGTATCGAGGCACCGGCGTTCTTCGGCACGGTGCCGTCGTTCGGCGCGCCGCAGGACGTGATCATCCTCGATCCGGCGTTCCTGGACCAGCCGCTGCCGCAGGCGAACGAGCACACCTTGGCGATGTGCGAGGCGCAGTGCCGGGATCTGCTGGCGGGCAGGCGGGAGCGCAGCGGATTCGCCAAGCAGGTGCGCGATCAGATGCTCGGGCCCGACGGGGTGCGGATGGGGATGGAGGACGTGGCGCGCAAGCTGCACACCACGGCCCGCACGCTGCACCGCAGGCTCAACGCCGAAGGCACCAACTTCCAAGCGGTGCGCGACGAAGTCCGCGCCGCGCTCGCCGAGGGGATGCTGCGTGACGGCGCGCTGTCGGTGGACGACATCGCGATCCGCTTGGGCTACGCGGAAGCGGCCAGCTTCATCCACGCCTTCAAGAGGTGGACCGGGACGACGCCGATGTCCTACGCCCGGCGGCGGCAAACTTGATCGCGAGGTGGGTGCGCACCGACCCGGCGCGCCCACCTCGGCTCATCCGGTGTTCCAGGAATCGTTCGGGCGAACGCGGAGGCGCCGCCGCACGAGATCTCCTCCTGCGGCGGCGAAGTGCATCGGGCGCGTTGCGGGAAAAGGGTCCGTCGGGCCGGGTCGCACCTCCCCGGCCCGACGGAGTTTCGGGGCCCGCCCGCGGGATCCGCGGGCGGACGTCTCAGCGGTAGCTCACCTCGGCACCGCGCAGCACCGGTCCCACCAGCATCGATCCCCACTGCGGGACGGTGCTCGCCGGAACTCCCATCGACGGGGCCAGGACGGTGGACATCGCCTCGCGTTCCTGCGGCGAGTTGACCAGGCCGAGTCCGCCCGCCCCGCCTGAGGAAGCCGCGCCCGGCGGATTCGCCGGGGTGGGCGCGGTGGAACCGTCCTGGAACGGGCCGTCCGGCGGGTACTGCGGCCGGGTACCGGGGGGGTAGTCGTAGCAGCGCGGCCCGCGCTCGTCGTCGAAGGACGGTTCGTCGCCCGGCACGTACTCGCCCCGCGCGGCCACCACTTCCAGCGAGACGTGCGCGCCGGGCTCGTCGCTGCCGACGCCGAAGACGTCGTCGATCCGGGGGATGATCCCGGTGAGGCTGCGCAGCAGGCACGGGTACTGCGGGGAGTACTTCGCGAGCACGTCCGCGGTAGGCCGCGACGACTCCCCGAGCCTGATCAGGTCGTCCCCGTTGGCCTCCAGGAAACCGGTCGCGTCGTTCGACGTCGTGGTCAGCTGCGAGGTCAGCGTCCGCAGGTTCTCCTGCTGCGCCACCAAGGTCCGCGACGTCGCCGACAGGTCGCCCAGCGCCTGCAGCACGTCCGGGGCCGCCTGCTCGTAGGTCTCGGCCACGCCCACCAGCTGGCGCAGGTTCTCCTGCAGCTGCGGCAAGGACGGGTTGAGCCCCTCGACGTACTGGTTCAGCCGCGTGATCGTGTCACCGACCTCTTCACCCCGGCCGTCGAGCGCCTGGTCCAGCGAGTTCAGCGTCACCGCCAGGTCGTCCGGGTGCACTGCCTGCAGCACCGGCATGGTGTCCGCCAGCACCGTCTCCAGCTCCACCGACGCCCGCGTCCGGTCCTGCGAGATCACGTCGCCCGAGGCCAGCCGCGTCGACGACGCATGCTCCGGCACGTCCAGCGACACGTAGCGCTCGCCGAACAACGTCCGCGGCAGCAGCCGGGCCGACACGTTCGCCGGCAGCAGCCGCGCCTTGTCCGGCTCCAGCGCCAAGTGCAGCTCCGCGCCTCCGTCCGTCGGCCGCACCTCGTCGACCCGGCCCACGGTCATGCCGCGGACCTTCACCTCGGAGTCGGGCATCAGCTGGTTTCCTGTGGACGCCGCGCGCAGGACCACGTCCACGCTCGGCCGGAAGGCGCCTTGGTAGGTCGCCACCGTCACGCTCAAGAACAACGCGACGCACAGCAGCAGTGCCGAACCCAGCAACCTGCGCCGCACCGTCGCGAAGGTGCTGTCTCTGCTCATCGGACCGCCGTCGACTCGTACCCGGAACACCCCGCGAGGCGCGCGTGCGCGCCGATTCCGCGGGGACCTCACTCACGGCGCTCCCCCGGATGGATCGCGCCGGGGAGGCCGGATAGGGCAAGAGAGTAGGACGTCGGCGTGACCTGAGTCATGACAACCCCGGTCAGCCGATTGACCATTCCGGACAGATCAACGGGCGCTGTCGCCATCGCCCGGATCGCCGCGGAACGTCGTCCTGCGCGGGCGGAAACGCGCTCGCGGAGCAGGACGCGACCGGGTTCGCGGCGCACCGCCGCGCTCGGGCCGAACCGGGACGTGGTGGGATCTCGGGACGTGCGTGGCGGCCGATGACATCGGGAGGCCGCCGCGCGGGACTAGAGCTCCGAGTCCTCGGACAGAGCCGCTCCCACCGGCATCGAGGCCACGCAGGAGACGCACGGCATGCAGCCGCCCGCTGGCACGTCGCCGATCGAGTCCGGGCGGAGTCCCATGCCGCAGGCGGTCCGCGCCAGGCCCGCGTCCCAGTCGACGGAGACGATCGCGTGCGCCTGTCGCAGCGACACGCGGTGGTGCTTGCGCAGCACCCACACGCGTTGCTCCAGGGCAGCGTCCGGGTCACGCCGGAGGTGTGCGGAGCTGTTCGCAACGCTGGGCATCATTGCTCCCTCCTGTGCTTGAGATTAATCCTACTCAAGGATTAATCTCATTGTCGAGCTGAACTGAACAGTGTGGAGGGAGCGCCACGTGCACGCACCGGATCCGGCCCCAACGACCTCGTACTTCCCCCGGCACGGCTGGACGGCCGCCAACCGCTGCGGACCCAACGGCGGCAACTGCGTTGAGGTCAACCACCCCGTTGCGGGCGGCCACGTCGGAGTCCGCGACAGCAAGAACATCGCCGACGGGGTCCTGGTCTTCGACGCCGAGCAGTGGCGTTCCTTCCTGTCCGGGACCCGCGAGGGCGCGTTCGACCTGACGTGATCACCATCGGCGCGGGAAGCGATGACGATTATTCCCCTGAAGAGTGAATGTGCGGATCGCTCCGGCAACCTGCCGGGGACCACGCCCGGGTGAGCGTGCTCGGTTAACATGATCTGCTGGTCGAGACCTTGAACGTAGAGCGGAGATTCCGAGTGCCGAGCACGGTGACGTCGCGGCGCAGACAGCTCGGCAACGAGATCCGCCGAGCGCGGATGGCGACGGGCATGACCCAGCAAGAGGTCGCCGAGCTGCTGGGCTGCCGACAGGGCAAGGTCAACAAGATCGAGTCCGGCGCGGTGGCGGTCAAGCAGGCCGAACTCAAGCACATGCTGGAGGCCTTCCAGTGCAGTGACGCCCAGTCGGAGCTGATGCTGGAACTGGCCCGGTCGAGCACCGGGCAGCGCGGGCAGTGGTCCGGGTACCGCTCGGCGGTGCCGCACTGGTTCCGGACCTTCACGGACCTGGAGCCTGCCGCCGGCGAGATCCTCAGCTGGCACGGCGAACGGATCCCCGGCCCGTTGCAGTCCGAGCACTACATGCTCACCCAGTTCAGCGAGGACCGCGCCACGGACGTGACCTCGCTGGTCCGCAATCGGCAGGACCGCAAGCAGGTGTTCGACCTGGAACGCCCGCCGTACTACCGGTTCGTGATCGGCGAGGCGGCGTTCCGGCGGATGCCCGGCGGCCCGAACCCGTCGGTCGCCCTCGACCAGGTCGAGCACCTGCTGGACCTCGGCGAGCGCTACTCCCGCACCTTCGTCCACGTGCTGCCGTTCGACGTGCGCCTCGCGTTCACGCCGAACGACTTCACGATCATGCGCTTCCCGGACGCCACCAAGGACTTCGTGTTCATCGAACACGCCGCGGGCGGTATTTACCTGGACGACGAAGGAGACTTCGAACTGTTCGTCGACGCGTGGGACCGAATCCGCGGCGCCGCGCTCGAACTCAACGAATCGGTGGATTTCCTGCGCGGACTGGCGGCCGAATTCCGCTCGCAGATGAAGTTCTGATCATTGTCGCTTTCGGCGGGAGCCGAGGGAGTGGCAGCGGCCCTTCCCCGCTCGCGCGAGCCGGACGAGCCCCTGGTCGGGCCGTCGGCAGCGTTCGCGCGTCCAGCTCCGGACAAGCCCCTGACCACGCGCGTTGTCGAAGATTTCACCCGAACGGCCCCCGCTCACGCTCAGCGTTCTAGGGGTTACGATTCGTCGCAAGATCACCCGGTTGTGACTGAAGGACCACACGTATGAGCGATGTTGACGAGGACCCGTTCCCCCCGCAGAGCGCGGATCTGACCAAACCGAGCGTCGCCCGGGTATACGACTGGTATCTCGGCGGCAAGGCCAACTGGGCCATCGACCGCGAATTCGGTCAGCACGTGATCGACGAATACCCGTTGTTACGCCCGATCGCGATCAGCAATCGACTCTTCCTGCACCGCGCGGTGCGGCACCTCGTGGCCCGCGGGGTGCACCAGTTCATCGACATCGGTTCCGGGGTGCCCACGATGGGCAACACGCACTCGGTGGCCGACGAGGTGGAACCGGGCTCCAAGGTCGTCTACGTCGACCACGAACCGGTCGCGGTGGCGCATTCCCAGGTTCTGCTGGAAAAGCACGGCGACCCCGCGCGCCACGCGGCGATCAACGCGGACTTCCGCAACCCGGAACGGCTGTGGCAGCGCGCGATCGAAACCGGCGTGCTGGACCTGGAGCAGCCGGTCGCCATCCTGCTCATCGCGGTGCTGCACGTGCAGCAGCCCGGCCCGGACGGCGAGGACATCTCGTCGCAGGTCATGAAGCGGTACCGGGAGCTCCTCCCGCCCGGCTCCTACCTGGCGCTGTCGCACCTGACCGATGACGGGGTGCCCGCGGAGCTCGACGAGCAGCTCGTCGGCATCAAGCAAATGTACGACAACTCCTCCAGCCCGGTGATCTGGCGCAGCCAGCAGCAGATCCGCGAGCTGTTCGGCGACTTCGAGATGCTCGAACCGGGCATGGCGTGGACGACGGACTGGCACCCGGAGGACCGCAGCCCGAACTTCTCGCCGGAGCTGGACTTCAGCGAATCCGGCCAGGCCGCGATCTGGGCGGGCGTCGGGCGCAAGCAGTCCTGAAGCGCCCGGCGATCACCTCGGTGCTGCTCAAGGGCGATCAACACCGAGGTGATCGCGCAGGGTACGCCCGTGGTATTCCGTGCGGAATAATCCTCGGCGCTGGAGTTCCGGGACCACGTGATCGAAGAAGTCCGTCACCCCGCCGGGCACGTAGGCGGGCATCAAGACGAATCCGTCGCAGGCACCCGCTTCGCGCCAGCGCTGCAACTCGTCCGCGATCGTCACCGGCGATCCGGCCACCAGCGGGAACGACAGCGTCGCGGCGTATTCCGCGCCGAGCTCGCCGAGCGTGAGACCGCGTTCGACGGCGTCGGCGATCACGTGCTGGAACCGGCCCTTGCTGCCGCGGATCTCGTCGCGGACGTCGGGCACCGGCCCGTCCACCGGATACCGCGAGAGGTCGTGGTTCATGCTGGCGGACATGAAGGTGAGGCCCGCGATGGGCAGCACCAGCGACCGCAGCTCCCGCTCGATCTCCGCGGCGTGCTCGTCGGTCTCGCCGACGATCGGCATGATCCCCGGCAGCACCCGGACCTCGTGCTCGGCCCGGCCCGCTTCCCGCACCTGCTCCTTGAACCCGCGGTAGAACCCCACGCCGCGTTCCAGGGTGGGCGCGACCGCGAACACGAGGTCGGCGTTCTCTGCCGCGAGCCGCTGGAACACCCCGGACGCCCCCGCTTGGACGATCACCGGACGACCTTGGGGCGGGCGCGGCACAGTGAGCGGTCCGCGGACCTGGAACCACTTCCCGTCGTGGTCGGCGTAGCGGACCTTGTCCGAGTCGGCGAACCGCCCGGCCCGCTTGTCGGCGAGCACCGCGCCGTCGTCCCAGGTGTCCCACAGCGCGCGCACCGCGGTGAGGAACTCCGCCGCCCGCTCGTAGCGGGTCCCGTGGTCGAGGTGCTCGGTCCGGCTGAAGTTGCGCGCCTCGCCGTCGCTGACCGAGGTCACCGCGTTCCACGCCGCTCGCCCACCGCTGAGGTGGTCGATGCTGGCGAACATCCGCGCCACGTGGAACGGCTCCGAGTAGGTCGTCGACGCCGTCGCGGCCAGCCCGATCCGCTCGGTCACCGACGACAGCGCCGACAGCAGCACGATCGGGTCGATGTGGGTGTTCGGCCGGTGTTCCAGCACGGCGGCGAAGTCCCCGCCGTAGATGTCGTCGACGGCGAGCTTGTCCGCGATGAACACCAGGTCCAGCTTGGCCCGCTCGGCCGCCTCGGCGAGCCGCCGGTAGTGGTCCAGGCCGTGGTCACCGGGCGCGTCGGCGGCGGGGTGGCGCCAGCCGCCCGCGTGGATCCCGGCGTCGCTCAAGTAGAGCGCGAGGTGCAGTCCTCCGGTCATCGTCGCGCCCCCGCTCAGTACAGACCGCGGTCGACGTGCTCGGCGATGGCCAGGTGCTCGCGCAGCACGCCGAACTCCCGGTAGTTGTCGGCGACCTCCTGCAACTGGGCGATCACCTGATCGTCGACGGGCCCGCCGGTCCGCTGCGAGCGGTCGGAGACGAGCCGGGCCACGTTCGGCGGGCGGTGGCTGAGCTCGCCGTAGATCCGCGCGTTCTCCGCCGGCTCCGCACGCGCCCAGTCGAGCGCCTTGTTGTACCGGCCGACGAAATCGCGCACGGCCGCGCGGCGGCCCGGATCGTCGAGGGCTTCCTGGTAGGCGTTGATGAAGCTCAGGCCGTGGGCGAGGCCGTTCGCGTCGCGCAACACGGTCGCTCCCTGGTCGAGCTGGGCCGCCGCGGTGTACGGGTCCCAGGTGGACCAGGCATCGATGGCGCCGGAGCTCAGCGCCGCGCTGGCGTTGACCGGTTCGAGGAAGCTGATCCGCACCTCGTTCGCGGGCACCCCCGCCTCGCGCAGCGCGCTGAGCAGCAGGTAGTGCCCCACGCTGCCGGGCGTCGTGGGCGAGACGGTCTTGCCGCGCAGGTCTGCGACCGAGGTGATCGGCGATCCCTTCGGCACCACGATGGCCAGCCCGTACTGCCGCACCGACCGGGTCGCCGAAACGATCTTGATGTCGGCGCCGGAGCCGAGGGCGTTGAGCGTCGGCGCGTCGCCCGCCAATCCGATGTCGACCGCGCCGCTGCGCAGCGCCTCCAGCAGCGGCGCGGCGGCGGCGAACTGGGACCAGCGCACCTCGTACTGCTTGCCGTCGAGCACGCCCGCGGCCTCCACCAGCGATTGCTGGATGCCCGCCTGGTCCCCGACGGTCAACGTGACCTTGGTGAGGTCGACGCTGCCGTCCTCGCGGACCGCGGAGTTCCCGCCGCAGGCCGCCGCGGCGAGCGGGCTCAGGGCGATCGGGGCGACGGCCAGCTTGGTCAAGAAGGAACGCCGCGTGGAACGGGTCGACATGGAGCCTCCAACAAGAGCGCGCGGACCAGGGGGGCGCGCGAGATGAGCGGGAACGGCATTCGTCCGCAGCGGACTGCTGCGGAGAGGGGAGGAATCAGCGGCGCCGGGACGAGTCGGCGGGGCCGGGCCGGGTCAGCGGTGACAGAGCGCCGAGGACACCCGGGACAGGTCCACGTGATCCCGAGTGGTGAGCATCGGCCGCTGCGGCATGCCGAGAACGTAGCCAGGCCACGGCACCGCCGTAAACCCAATCCAACAGGTTGGGAATGCGATCGGCATCACCCCCACACCGCCACCGACTCCCGAGCGGAGGTGATCTCCCCTGGTCAGCGCCGCGATGCGACCAATCGGAAGGTGCGGCACGGTGAGACTGCCGCAGGGAGGGCGAACATGACCGAGACCTATCAGATCGTGACCGGAGTGGACGGCTCCGCCTCGTCCCGCGCCGCGCTGCGCTGGGCGCTGTGGCACGCGGACCTGACCGGGGGTGCGGTCACCGCGCTGATGGCGTGGGACCTCTCCCCCATCTACGGCTGGGCGCCGGAGGACGCCGGCCACGTCACCGCGCAGACGCTGCGGGAGTCGGTGCACGACGTCGCCGGTGAGTCGCGGGTCCCCGTCGAGCGCGTCGTCGTGCAGGGCAGCCCGGCCAAGGCGCTGCTCGAGGCCGCAGCCGGCGCCGACCTCCTCGTCGTCGGCAGCCGGGGCCACGGCGGCTTCACCGGGGCGCTGCTCGGCTCGGTCGGCCAGCACTGCGTGCAGCACGCGCCCTGCCCCGTCGTCGTGGTCCGCGAAGGCACCCGCTGACCCGGCACCCTCCGCGGCACCGCTGTCGTGCGCGTGCGCAACTTCTCGCGGAGTCAGAGTCCGCTCGCCCGCGAAGAATCCTGGACCACAACGCCGTGATCTGGGGTGCCGCCCGTTCGGAGCGGGCCGCTCGGGGACGGGCGGAGTTCGAGCTCTCGCGAGAATGCGGGGTGGGGCGGGCGAGACCCATCCGGGTAGCGGCGGAGCGGAGTCGGGAGTGTGCGCGGAGGTGCTTGCTCAGTCGAGGGCGGTGAAGTCGGGGGTTCGCTTGGCGAGGAAGGCCCGGACGCCCTCGTCGCACTCGGCGGAGGTGAACGCCTGGTCGCTGGCGGCCAAGGAGCGGCGCAGCATCTCCTCGTCGCTCTCGTCGTCGGTGGCGTTGATGAGGGCCTTGCACAGCCGCAGCGAGGTGCGCGGACGCCGCGCCAGCGTCGCCGCCCACTCCTTCGCGGTCCCGAGCGCTTCCCCGCGTTCCACGACCAGGTTCAGCAGTCCCCAGGACAACGCGGTGTCCGCGTCGATGGGCTCGCCGAACAGCATCAACTCCTTCGCCCGGACCTGGCCGACCCGCCGGGTCACGCGGAACGTGCCCCCGCTGCCGGGGAAGATGCCGAGCTTGATCTCCGGCAGCGCCAGCCGGACCTGCCGCTCCGCGATGAGCAGGTCGCAGCACACCGCGATCTCCAGCCCGCCGCCGTAGGTGAGCCCGCCGAGCGCGGCGATCGTCGGCACCGGCAGCTCGGCGAGCCGGTTGAACGCCGCGTTCTGCCTGCGCAGCTTCTTGTCCACGACCTCGCCGGGCCGCATCATGCGGGGGAACTCGGTGACGTCCGAACCCGCGCAGAACGCCCGCTCGCCCGCGCCGGTCACGATCACGACCCGCGCGCCGTCGCGCTCGACCGCGTCCAGCGCGGCCTCCAGCGCACGGGTCGTCTCCAGCGACACCAGGTTCATCGGCGGATCGTCCAAGGTCAGCACTGCGATGCCGGAGTCGAACTCGTACCGGACGGACTCGGGTGCCACGGGTGTCCTCCACTGCGGTCGTCGGGGCGCACCGCCCATCGTGGATCACCGGCCGCGACGGCCCGCACCCGCCCGAGCCGCTCGTACCGCCGGGGTTGCCTAGGGTGGTCGCATGGCTGAGAAGATCACCGGAGAGTACGTCGCGGTCGGCACGTCCCGCGCTTACCTGGCGCGCCCGGAGGTGGACGAGGGCGGCGGGATGCTGCTGCTGCCGATGCTGACCGGCATCGGCGAGCAGGTCCGCGAGTTCGCCGCGGACCTCGCCGAGGCCGGGGTCACCGCGTTGTCCTGGGACCCGTGGGACGGCCCGAGCGCGGACGACACCGGGCACGAGGAGCTGGTGCGGCTGATGGGCCTGCTCGACGACGAGGCGGCGCTGGCCGAGCAGCAACGCCTGCTCTCGCACATGTTCAACGAGCTCGGCCTGGCGCGGGTCGGGGTGATCGGCTGGTGCCTCGGCGGCCGGTTCGCGCTGCTGCTCGGCGGTCGGGACAAGCGGCTCGCCAACGTGATCGCCTACCACCCGACGGTGCCGATCCCGGCGGCGCCGAACCACGCGCTGGACGCGGCCGAGCACGCCGCCCGCATCGACGCGCCGGTGATGATGCACTACCCCGGCGCGGACGACCTGGTGCCGCGGGAGAGCTTCGACGCGCTCAACGCCGCGCTCACCGGCCGCTCCCGCGGGGCGAGCATCGTGCACACCTACCCCGGCGCCGAACACGGCTTCAGCGCCCGCGCCCGGCAGTCGAATCCGGTCAACGAGGAGGCCTACCTCCACTCCTGGCCGCAATCCCTGAGCTTCGTCCGCACGACGACCCTGCGGTGAGGTGATCTCCTACCCGAGCAAGGCGGCGATCACGCCGATCCCCGGTACCGCGAGGATGGTCGACAGCAGCACCGACTCGCGGGCCAGCACCAGCGAGGTCTCGTAGCGGGCCGCGAAGGTGAACAGGTTCTGCGCGGCCGGTAGTGCCGAGGTCACGACGACCGCGAACAGCTCCCCCTGCGCGAGGCCGAACACGAAGTGCCCGAGCGCCCAGGCCACGAGCGGCTGCACCACCGACTTCAGCGCCACGGTCAGGAACACGACGCGCTTCTCGGGGCTGCGTCCCGGCAGGCTCGCGCCGCGCAGCGAGATCCCGAACGCCAGCAGCACGCCCGGCACCGCCATGCCGCCGAGCAGGTTGATCGGATCGAACACGGCTTCCGGGATGTGCAGGCCGGTCGCGGCGACCGCCACGCCGCCGAGCGAGCCGAGCACCACCGGGTTCCGGAACGGCGTGGTGAGCCGGGCGGTCCACGAGGTGCGCGCGCCGGGCCGCGAGAGATCCAGCACCGCCAGCGCCACCGGTGTGATGACGAGTTGCTGCAGCAGCAGCACCGGGGCCACCAGCGAGGCGTCGCCGAGCACGTAGACCGCGATCGGGATGCCGAGGTTGCCGGAGTTGACGTAGCTGGAGCACAGCGCGCCGATCGTGGTGCGCCCGATGTCCCAGCCGCGGATCACCCCGGCCGCCACGAACAGGCCCGCCGCGACGAACGTGCTCAGCGCGGTGATCAGCAACGGCAGCGAGGCGATCACGGAGAGGTCGGCGCGGGCCAGCGTCGTGAACAGCAGGGCCGGGGTGCCGACGGAGAACGCGAGCCTGCTCAGCACCTCTTGGCCGTGTTCGCCGAGGGATCCGCGCCAGGCCACCAGGTAGCCGACGGCGATGATGGCTCCGATGACCGTGAACCCGGTGAGCACTCCGGTCACGCCGGCTCCGATCGGCGAGCGGGGTGCGGTCCCCCGCGCCCAGCGCGGTGCGCGCGACTCATCGGTGCGACTCCGATCCTCGACACGACGGGTCCGGCCGCACCGGGAAGGGCGGGACTCCGGAATGGTGCCCGCTGATTCGTTCGGGCACTACCGATTCGAATCGGAGACTAACCGACCGCCGCGCTCGCGAAAATTAGCCACGGCAATGACATATATCATGATGTGAACCGCACCGGGTTCTTCCACCGGCAGAACACGTTCACATGGTGGGAAATCCCGGCACGGTCCTGATTGGTCCACAGAGGACTCGCGCGATCAGATCAATTCGGCGACCCCGCACCACGTCTCCGATTCCTCCGGCGCGGGATCTCCCGGTTCCGACCGCGGGCCCCGCCATTGCGGCGTCCACACCACGCCCGGTTCCACCAGCCGCCATCCGTCGAACACCGCTCGCACCCCGGCGTGGTCGCGGTGGGTCACCTCGGTGCCGGACTTCGCCAGCACCTCCCGCAGCGCGCGGGCGGCGTCGGGCAAGTGGTCCTGCGTGGTGTGCGAGACCACCAGGAAGCTGCCGCGCGAGCACCGGTCGCGGTACGCGGCGAGCATGTCCTCGATCCCGTCCTCGTCGCTGACGTAGTGCAGCACCGCGACCATCAGCACCGCGACGGGGCGGGAGAAGTCGAGCAGCTCCCGCGTCGGATCGGCGTTGAGCACCGCCGCCGGATCGCGGACGTCGGCCTGCACCATCGCCGCGTTCGAGTTGCCCTGCAGCAGCTGGCGGGTGTGCGCGGCGGCCACCGGTTCGTTGTCGACGTACACCACGCGCGCGTCCGGGTTCCGCACCTGGGCGATCTCGTGGGTGTTGCCGCGAGTGGGAATGCCCGAACCGAGGTCGAGGAACTGGTCGATGCCCTCGTCGACGCAGAATTCCACGGCGCGGCGCAGGAATGCGCGGTTCGACCGGGCGACGGCGGGCCCGCTGGGCATCACCGCGAACACCTGGTCCGCCACCTCGCGGTCGATCTTGAAGTTGTGGTCGCCGTTGAGCGCGTAGTCGTACATCCGCGCGGCGTTGGCGTGCTTCACGTCCACTCCCGGAATCGCGTGGAGGGAGAAGTCGGAACCGGGCCCGCGCCCGGACTCCGGCTCCCTGGCAGCAGGAACCGCGGGCGCCCGCGGCGGAGTCGCCCGCGCGCCGGAATCCGGTGCCCCCTGCTCGGGCACGACCGGACCGGCCGCACCCGTTTCGCGCTGTCGTTCGCCCCGCCCCATCGGACGCTCCCCTCAGCCCGTTCCCCTGACCGAGCTCTCCCCGATCCCGAGCCTGACGCCACCGACCGGCCCCGGCAAGCCCCACCCGGACGAACCGGATTGCACCCGACGGGCAGCACGAGAAAGACAATCCACTGTGGACAAGACGAGAACGGCCCGGGCCGCGCGCGTTTTGATCACTGCGCTGGCAGCGGCGAAGCCGCTGAGCAGTGACCACCAGAGCGACAACCGGGAGAAGAAGCTCAACGCCAGGAGACCTGCGAGGTCGGCCAGCGCAGGGCTGCGCGCTCGATCTCGTCGCGTGCCCGCAACATCCGCTCGATCGCCTCCTGCTGGATCTCCGCAGTCACCCGCGCGGTCGGCATCGAGCAGCTGATCGCGTCCTGCACCGGCCCGTCGTAGCGCAGTGCGACGCCGATGCAGTGCACGCCGACGTTGCTCTCCTCCCGTTCGATCGCGTAGCCGCGCGCCCGAGTGGCGACCAGGTCCGCCTTCAGCTCCGCGCGGTCCAGCGTCGACTCGGTGAACTTCGGCAGCGGATCCGGCAGCAGTTCGTCGATCTCGGCGTCCTCCCGCTCGGCCAGCAGTGCTTTGCCGAGCGAGGTCGCGCTCGCCGGGAGCCGCCTGCCGACCCGGCTGAACGGGCGCAGGTGGTGCTTGGACTCGCGGGTCAGCAGGTAGACCACGTCGGCGCCGTCGAGCCGGGCGAAGTGCACCGTCTCACCGAGGTCGGCCACCAGGTCGTCCAGGTACGGCTTGATCTCGGCCACGCGCAGGTCGCCGTCGATGTAGGAGGTGCCGACCAGCAGCGCCCGCACCCCGATCCCGTACAGCGAGCCGGTGGCGTCGGTGCGGACCCAGCCGCGCGCGACGAGGGTCTGCAGCAGGGCGTAGAGGCTGCTGCGCGGAACCTGGGTGCGTTCGGCCAGTTCACGCAGGTTCACCGGTTCGCCGTCGAGACCGCCCAGCACCTCCAGGACCTCCACCGTGCGGGCTGCCGATTTGACGTCCCGCACCCCTTTCTGCCCGTCCGCCATGCCGCTCATCACGCACTCCCCTGCGACCGGAAAACCCCCGGCCACCACGCCTTTTCCGCAAAGCAACACCGTACACATCGGCGGTGTCCGCAGCCGCCGAAGGGCACCGCGCCGGGCGGGCCGGGACGCGCCGGTCCCGGCCCGCCGAGGGGCCCGCTCAGACGGATGCGGGCTCCGCTCGCCGCGCGCGGCCGATCAGCGTGGCCAGGCCCGCCGCGAGCAGCGACGCGATCGACAGCCCGTAAAGACCGACCGTGGTGGAGCCGGTCGACTCCTCCAGGAACCCGATCATCGTGGGCGCGACGAAGCCGCCGAGGTTGCCCAGCGAGTTCACCAGGGCGATGCCCGGAGCCACGATCTTGCCGTCGAGCCCTTGCTGCGCGATCGGCCAAAAGATCGACGCCGAGCACTTGAACCCGATCGCGGCCACGCACATCGCCAGCACCCCGAACCACGGACCACCCAGCGTGGTGAGGAACGTGCCGAGCGCCGCCACCAGCAGCGCCGCCGTGACGTACGGGCGTCGGACGCCGGTGCGGTCGGTGAACCGGCCCATCGCGTACATCGCCGCGATCGCGCACGCCCACGGGATCGCCGTCACGAGCCCGACGCCGAAGTCCGGCAACCCGTTGATGCCGTCGACCAGGCTGGGCAGCCAGAACGTGATCGTGTACCCGGTCAGCGAGATGGCGAAGAAGATGAAGCACAGCAACAGGACCTGCGGGTTCACCAGCAACCGCAGCTTGGAGACCCGCTCGCCCGCGTCTTCGCGCCGCGCGTCGTCGGCGGCGACCGCGTCCCGCAGCGCCGCCTTCTCCTCGGTGCTGAGCCATTTCGCGTCGCCGATGCGGGACACCAGGAAGAACGCGGCACCGATGCCGATCACGACCGAGAGCACGCCCTGGCACAGGAACATCCACTTCCAGCCCGCGAGCCCGGCGACGCCGTCGAGTTCCAGCAGCGCGCCGCTGACCGGACCGGTCACCACGTAGGCCCCGGCGGAGCCGCCCAGGAAGATCGCGACGGCCCGGCCGCGGTACCGGTCGGGCAGCCAGCGGGTGAAGTAGTACATGACACCGGGGAAGAATCCCGCCTCGGCGACGCCCAGCAGGAACCGCATCACGTAGAACGTGGTGGTGTCGGTGATGAACGCCATCGCGAACACCACCACGCCCCAGCTGATCATGATGCGGGTCAGCCAGACCCGGGCGCCGAAGCGCTCCATGAGCATGTTGCTCGGCACTTCGAACAGGGCGTAGGCGACGAAGAACAGACCCGCCCCGAGCCCGTAGGCCGCGGCCCCGATGCCCAGATCGGCTTCGAGATCGCCGCGCACGAACCCGATGTTCGTGCGGTCCATCTGGTTGATGATCAGCATGAGCACCACGAGCGGGATCATGCGTCGGAAGAACTTGCCGACCGCGCTGCTGAGCACGGCCTCGTCCGCTGCGGACGTCGGCGGCACCGTCGTCATTGACGTCTCTCCGGGGATGTTTCGGTCCTCAGCGCGCGAAATCCGCTCGCCGAGGTACACCGTTCGTCGTTCGTCGTCCTGTCAGCGGCGATCACCCGAGCAACCGGCACCGCAGCGGGGTCTCAGCGCTGCTCTCGCGAGGACGGCGAGAGCACCGTTGAGGTTCCGCCACCCGACCACCCGGGCGACTCGTTCCGGGAAAGGCCCGAAATCACCAGACGGGGAAGGAGGGGGCCGTCCAATCCGGGTGCACGCGGCGCATCGCGGCGGCGTCGTCGCGGTCGCGCACGTCGCTGTCGAGCCAGCGCCTGTGCAGCGCCGCCAGCGACTCCCGGTCGAGTTCGATGCCCAGGCCCGGCGTGTCGGTGACGTCGACGGCGCCGTCGGTGAAGGTGTGCGGCACCGTGATGACGTCCTCGGTCTGCCACGGCCGGTGCGTGTCGCACGCGTAGTACAGCTCGGGGATGGTGGCCGCGACGTGGGTCATCGCGGCGAGGCTGATGCCCAGGTGCGTGTTGGAGTGCATCGAGAGCTGCTTGCCGTAGGTTCGGCACACGGCGGCCAGGTCCTGCGTGGCGCGCAGCCCGCCCCAGTAGTGGTGGTCGGAGAGCACCACCTGCACGGCGTCGCTGGTGAACGCGGCGGGTACCTCGTCGATCGCGGTCACGCACATGTTGGTGGCCAGCGGGAGGCTGGTCTTCGCGGCGACCTGCGCCATCTGCTCGGTGCCTGCGGTGGGGTCCTCCAGGTATTCGGCGACGCCTTCCAGCGCCGCGGCGACCTCCAGGCTGGTCTGCACCGACCAGGCCCCGTTGGGGTCCAGCCGCAGCGGGGCGTCCGGGAACGCCTCGTGCAGCGCGTGGATCGCCGCCACTTCCTGCTGCGGCTCGAAGGCGCCGCCCTTGAGCTTGAAGGACTTGAACCCGTAGCGGTCGGCGAACCGCCGGGCCTGCTCGACCACGCCCGCCGGGTCCAGCGCCGCGCCCCAGTCGTCCTCGGGCTCGCCCGCCACGGGGTGCTCGGCCCAGCGGTAGAACAGGTAGCCGCTGTACTCCACCCGGTCCCGGACCTTGCCGCCGAGCAGCGCGTGCACCGGCAACCCGGTCTCGTGCCCCAGCGCGTCGAGCAGCGCCACCTCGAATCCGGACACGACGCTGTGCACCAGCTTCACCTCGGTGCGGGCGCCGCGGAGGCCTTCGGCGACGACGGTGTTGTCGATCTGCGCGATGTCGACTTCGGCTGCCGTCGCGGAGACGCGGGCGAACAGGTCGTTGCGGGCGGTCAGCGGCTGTCCGACGAGTTTCGGGCCGAACGCCTGCGCGATCTTCAGGTAGTCGGTGTCGCCGTAGGTCTCGCCGATGCCGCTGACGCCGTTGTCGGTGACGACCTCGATGATCGTGCGCGGGGTGTACGGCTGGTGCACGCCCTGCACGTTCAGCAGCGGCGGGTCGCTGATCAGGATCGGGGTGACGCGGACCTCGACGATGCGGGTGCTCTCGGACATGGGTGTTCTCCCTGCTCAGGCCTGGTCGACGAGCGCCAGGCCCGTCTTGATCAGCTTGTCGAGGTCGGCGATGTCGGTGGCGGAGGGATCGACCAGCGGCGCCCGCACCGGGCCGACGGGCAGGCCGCGCAGCCGCGCGCCGGCCTTCACCAGCGACACCGCGTACCCGGCCTTGCGGTCCCGGAGTTCGACCAGCGGGAAGTAGAACTCGCGCAGCAGTTCGTCGACGCGCCCCTGCTCGTCGGCGCGCAGCGCGGCGAAGAAGGCCTTCGCGATCTCGGGAGCGAACGCGTGCACCGCCGAGGAGTAGGGGCTGATGCCGATCGCCGAGTAGGCGCGGGCCTGCATCTCGGCGGTGGCGGCTCCGTTGAAGAACAGGAAGTCCGCCGGGGTGCTCAGCTTGAGGCGCTGGAGCCCGTCGAGGTCGCTGTGGCCGTCCTTGATGCCGATGACGGTGGGGATCTCGGCGAGCCGCGCGGCGCTCTCGGCGCTGAACCGGACGTAGTCGCGCTGGTAGGCGATCAGCGGCAGCGAGGTGTGCTCGGCGACCTTGCGCACCTGCTCGACCAACCCGTCCTGCGGGGCTTTGACCAGGTAGTGCGGCATCAGCAGCCCGGCGGCGGCACCGGCGTCCACGGCGCGTTCGGCGAACTGGCGCGCCACCGCCCAGCCGTAGCCGACGCCCGCGAGCACCGGGATCCGGCCCTCCGAGACCTCCACGGCGGTCCGCACCACGGACGAGTACTCCTCGGGCGTCAGCGAGAAGAACTCGCCGGTGCCGCAGGCGATGAAGAACGCGGCGGGGTCGGCTTCGGCCTGACCTTCCAGGTAGGTCCGCAGGCCTGCGAGGTCGAGCTCGCCTGCCTCGGTGAACGAGGTGAGCGGGAAGGACAGCACACCGGCGTCCATCCGTTCGCCGAGCCGGGCGGCGAAGCGGCTGACGTCCTGCGCCGAGGTGTCCCCGGACGAAGTCGAAGTCATGAGCATCTCGTCTTCATATGTAGACGGCGATTCCTTATGTAGACGAGATTAGGAACCCGCGCCTCCCGCTGTCAACGCTTCCCCGCGCCTCCGCCCCCGAACCACTCGACCGCCCCACGCCCGCGACGCCTCCGCCGACCAGGACCCGTCCACGCGGAGCCGCTCGGAGTTCATATATCCGCAAAGTTCGCCATCGCTCCCTGATATCGTCCCGACAGGGAGTGATGCGGAGTGGTTCAGCAGTGGTATTCCGTGGAGCAGGTGGCCGACCTGCTCGGGCTGCACGTCAAAACCGTGCGCGGTTACGTGCGCGACGAGCGCTTGAACGCGGTTCGGGTGGGCAAGCAGTACCGGATCTCGCGCGACGACCTGGCGCGGTTCACCGGTGCGCGCACGGGTCCGGCCGCCGTCGACCGGCACGTCGAGACGTCCAGCTTCGTGCAGATCGATCCGATCGACCGCGCGGCGATGGACCGGCTGACCTCGGCGGTGCTGGGCTCGCTGCGCGGCGAACCCGGCGAGCCGCCGCTGCGCGTGGACACCACCTACGACGAGGAACGCGGCAGCCTCAAGTTCATCGTCATCGGCTCGCCCACCCGCACCGCCGAACTGCTCAAGCTCATCGACGTGCTCGTGGAGCAGGTATGAACTCGATCCACACTTCCGAAGCCGGGGCCGAGCTGCTGTCCCGGCTCTACCGCGAACAGCTCTCGTCGTGGCCGGTTCCCAGCGACCACCGGTACGTGCCGACGTCCCACGGCGAGACGTTCGTGCTCAGCTGCGGCCCCGCGGACGCGCCTCCGGTGCTGCTGCTGCACGGTGCCGCCACCAACGCGCTGAACTGGTTCACCGACGCGCCCGCGTGGGCGCGTGAATTCCGGCTGCACGCCGTCGACCTCATCGGCGAACCCGGCCTGAGCGCGCCGTCCCGTCCACCGCTGACGACGGACGCCCACGCGCGCTGGCTCGACGAGGTGCTCGGCGCACTCGGACTGGAAACCGTTGCGGTGGTGGGAGAATCACTCGGCGGCTGGGTCGCGGTGGACTACGCGAGCAGGAGGCCGGGCCGGGTCTCTCGGCTGGCGCTGCTGTGCCCCGGCGGACTCGGCAGGCAG
Organism: Saccharopolyspora sp. NFXS83; assembly: GCF_026241095.1. GTDB lineage: Bacteria > Actinomycetota > Actinomycetes > Mycobacteriales > Pseudonocardiaceae > Saccharopolyspora_C. Next base: position 28,105 of record NZ_JAPFGB010000005.1, read on the forward strand.
CGGCGGGAGAAGGTGCTGCTGGCCGCGCTGCTGATGGTGCTCGGGCGTCGACGTGCGGCGATGTCGTGGTTGTGCGGAACCTCCGACATCCCCGAGTACGCGCGCATCGTCTCGGCGCACTTCCGCCCCCGCATGGAAAAGCTCCCCCTCTTCACCGATGCGGCGCTGCGCCGGTTGGCCATGCCGGTGCTGGTGATCGCGGGCGACCGGGACCGCATGTTCGACTCCGCCGGCACCCGGCGCAGGCTGGCGCGGGCGGTCCCGCACGCCGTCGTGCGGCGACTGGCGGACGACGGCCACTTCCTGCCCCGGCAGACCGGCCCGATCGCCGAATTCCTGCGCTCGCGGGGAGGAACGCACAGCTGACCGGCCCGGCTCGACGGGTGGACGCCACCGCCCACCGGGCCGAAGCGGATCCGGCGCGGCCGATCACCCAAGAACCGGTGAACGATCCCTGAACGATCGGCTTCCCCGCCCCGGCTCGTGGAAGCCGCTCCTAGTTTCGGCTCCACGCGTTGGTGTTGGCGAGGAGCCGATCGTGAGCGATTTTCCCTGGGAAGCGGCCTTGGCGGCGCTCGGTGTGCTGGTGCCCATCGGGCTGGCGCTCTACGAGTTCGCGGTCGTGGGCCGCAAGCGGCTCGGCTACCGGGTGCAGATGGACACCACGGCCACCGACGCCGTGCACTCCATGTACGAGACGACCGGCGCGCTCCAGCAGCTGCGGCGGGCCGGGGACGGCGAACCGCTCGTCGCGCCGTCCTTCGTGCTGCTGCGCATCGAGAACGACGGCGCGACGAACATCGTGCCCGAGGACTACTCGGTGCTCGACGACGACAAGGTCGGCATCCGGGTGCACTTCCCCGGTCGCCACGTCGCGGGCATGGTCGTCACCGAGCTCAGCAGCGACTTCCTGCGCCCCTCCTTCGGCCCGGACTCCGGCCTGCACGTCCACGACGACGTGATCGAACTGCCCAAGGTGCCGCTGAACCGGGGCGCGCACTACAAGGTCCTCGCCGCGCTGGACCACGCCTCCGACGCCGAGGCCGAATCGGACCCGAAGGTCGTCGGCGGCATCCGCGGCGGCGTCGGCACCGGCGCCATCCGGGAGACCAGCAACCACGACCGGGCGCCCCGGCGGATCCTCGCGCTGGTGTTCTTCCTCGTGCTGATCGTGCTGGGGCAGCTCGCGGTCTCGCAGCTGACGCCCCGCGGTTCGCTCGAATGCGCCCAGGGCCGGTTGACGCTCACCGGGTCGAGCGCGTTCCGCGAGGTCGGGATGAAGGCCGCCGAGTCCTACCAGCGCAGCTGCCCCCGAGCGAAGATCGACTTCGCCTTCAGCGACAGCGGAAGCGGGTTGAACTCCCTGACCGCGGCGGGCAAGGACCGCCAGGACGGGCATCCGGAGATGATCGCGTTCTCCGACGGGAAGAAGCGCGACAACCTGCCGATGCTGGTGCCCCGCCCCATCGCGCTGTCCCTGTTCAGCCTGGTCGTCAACAAGGGCGCCCAAGTCCAGGACCTCGAACCCGAGCAGATCCGGCAGATCTACGCCGGCGAGGTCGGCAACTGGGACCGGTTCGGCGGGGCGAACCTCCCGGTCCGGCTGGTCAGCCGAGAAGTCGCCTCGGGCACCCGGCAGACCCTGGAGAAGCAGTTGCTCGGCGGTGCCTGGGAACCACCGGAGAACTCGCAGGACTGCGAGTCGCGCGCGCCCGGTTCCCCCGTGAGCGTCGTGCGCTGCGAACTGCCCGGCACCGACGAGGTCATCGACACCGTCACCAGAACCCCGGGCGCGATCGGCTACGCCGAGGCGGGCGCGGCCAGGGCCGCCAAGGACCGCGGCGAGCTGTTCGCGGCCCGCATCGGCGGCCAGGAGCCGACAGCCGACGGCGCCAACGACGGCGCCTACCCGTTCTGGGAGACCGAGTACGCCTACACCTACGGCGAACCGCAGGCGCATTCGCTGACCGCGAGCTTCCTGCGCTACCTCACCACCCAGGTCGGCAGCGACATCATCCGCGAGCAGGGCAGCCACGTTCCCTGCGCGAACCTGGACGAACCGCTGCAGTGCCGTCCGTCCTGAGCCGCCGCGCTGGAACGCCCCGACCCCGACGCGGGGCGTTCCAGCGGGCTCAGCGGCGGCGGGCTCGAGCCAGCCACGCCGCGGAGTCGACGACTCGGCCGTCCTCGACACCGAGGCGACGGGCATTGTCGTCGAAGGCGATTCCCCGGTAGCTCGTAGTGCTCACGTCTTCCAGGTCCCAGCCCTCGGCGAAGGCGGTATCGAAATCACCCCTGGTCACCGTCGGCCCGATGCTCTCCTCGACGTCGGCCAGGGCGAGGACGTGCACCACGGCACCGGGTTCACTCGCCTGGTGCAGTGAACGCGCGTAGGCGACCCGGTCCTCCGGGCCGAAGACGTGGAACAGCGCGCTGTCGAGGATCGTCTGGAACCGGGTCGCTCCGCTGAACCGCAGCGCGTCCGCGACGTCGAACCGGGCGTCGACGCCCTGCCGTGCCGCGTTCGCGCGGGCCCGTTGCACCGCGTTCCGGGAGGAGTCGACGCCGAGCACGTCGTATCCCAGGCGGGCCAGGTGGATCGCGTGCTCACCGGTGCCGCAGCCGACGTCGAGCACCGCTCCCCCGAAGGCACCCGAACGTTCCAGTTCCACGACGGCGGGCTGCGGTGCGCCGATCACCCACGGCGGGTCTCCTGCCGCGTAGCTCTCGTCGAACGTGGCGATCGGAACGGTGTGGTCCATGATGATGTCCTCCTGGTTCGTGGGGATCGGGCGGATCCGCGCGCCACCGCGAGCAGGGCGGTTGGAGCTCGCGGGAGGCGAACGGCGCCGCCCGATCTGGATCCACGCTAGAAGTTCGAGCGAACTCGAAGTCAAGCGCCGTGGCCGCGATTCCCCGCCGACGTCGGGAGGATTCCGCAGGAGTGCTCCCGGTGGTGAACGGCGCGGGCGCGCAAGCCGGCGGTGATCGGATCGTCCGGCCGGACCGGGCGGGGAGGAGGGCGTCGTGCCGACAGTGCGGCGGATCGTCGTGACGGGCGGGCCCGGTTCCGGCAAGAGCACCTTGCTCGACCGGCTCGGTGCTGCCGGGTACACCCGTTCCGACGAGGCGGGACGCGGCGTCATCCGCGATCAGCTCGCAGTGGGGGGCGTGGCGCTGCCGTGGGCCGATCGGGCGCTGTTCGCGGAACTGATGCTGTGCTGGGAACTGCGCAACTACCGGACGGCCACCGGTGGCACCGTGCTCTTCGACCGCGGCCTGCCCGACATCGCCGGGTACCTCCGCGTCGAAGGGCTTCCCGTGCCCGCGCACGTGCACGCCGCCGCGCGGGATTTCCGCTACGAGCGGCGGGTTTTCATCGCCCCGCCCTGGCCGGAGATCTACCGCACCGACGCGGAACGCACGCAGTCGCCGGAGGTGGCCCGGCGCACCTGCGAGGTCATGGCCGAGACCTACGCCGAATACGGCTACGAACTGGTGGCACTGCCGAAGGCGCCCGTCCACGACCGGGCCCGCTTCGTCCAGGACGCCCTCGAAGACCGCTGAGGCAGCGCCGGCCGATCCGTGCGGAAGGGGCTCCTAGGCGAACCCCCACTCCGCGCCGAGCTGTCGCGTGGTGTTCGCGCCGTCGATGCTCTCGCGGATGATGTCGGCGTGGCCGCTGTGCTGCGCGGTCTCCCGGATCAGGTGGACCAGCACGTGCCGGGCGGACCACTCGGTGCCGGGCGGGAACCAGGGCGCCTCGGGTAATCGGAGCAGCACGTCCAGCGAGGACAGCTCGGTGGCGGCGCGTTCGGTGTCGCGGGCCGCGTGCCGGTAGTCGTCGATGAGCTCCACGAGCGTCTCGCCGGGCCGCATCCGCAGACCCGCCCTGCTGGCGTCGGCCTCGGTCTCCTCCCGGAACAGCTGCCCCCGGAGCGTGCGGGTCCACTCCCGTTCCACCGCCGTGACGTGCTTGACCAGCCCGCCGAGCGTGAGTTCGCTGACCGTGCTGCGCCGCGCCGCGCTCTCGTCGCTGAGCCCCCGAACCGTCATCAGCAACGCGTCGCGCTGCTCGGCGAGCATGCCCAGCAGTTCCACCCGTTCTCCCGCACCCGTCGTCGTCATGACAAACCCCCTCGTCGCCACTCCCCGCCGACGTTAGACCGCACCCCTGACAATCCCGCCGACCGCGGAGAGCCGCGTCCGAGCTCAGACGACGACCGGCTCCCGGTCCGGAGCGCTCCCCCGGAAGGCCTGGCGGTAGCGGGCGGGGCTGGTGCCGACGACCCGCTTGAACCGGTCCCGGAACGTCGTCGGCGAGGTGAAGCCGACCTGTTCGGCGATGCGCTCCACGGGGTGAGCGGTCGTTTCCAGCAGGTGCTGCGCCCGCCGCAGCCGGGCCCGGTGCAGCCACTGCAACGGTGTCGTCCCCGTCTGCTCCCGGAACCGCCGGTTGAGCGTGCGGCTGCTCAGCGCGGCTCGCCCCGCGATGTCGGCCAACGTCAGCGGCAGGTGCAGGTGGTCCTCCAGCCAGCACAGCAGCGGCTGCACGCTGGCCCCGTCCGGCGCCGGTGGCTCGTGCACGATGAACTGCGCCTGCCCGCCGTCCCGCTCCAGCGGCATCACCGCGAGCCGCGCCGAATCGGCGGCGACCGCCGAACCGTGGTCGAGCCGGATCATGTGCAGGCACAGGTCCAGGCCCGCCGCCGCTCCCGCCGAGGTGAGGATCCGCCCGTCGTCGACGTAGAGCACGTCGGGGTCGACATCGACCAGCGGGTGCCTGCGGGCCAATTCGGCTGCGCCGATCCAGTGCGTGGTCGCCCGCCGCCCGTCGAGCAGGCCCGCCTCGGCCAGCGCGAACGCGCCCACGCAGATCGAGGCGATGCGACTGCCGCTCGCCGCCGCCGTCCGCAGCGCTTCGAGGGCCACCGCGGGCACCGGGACCGCCACGTCCGCCTGGCCCGGCACGACCACCGTGTCCGCGTCGGCGAGCCCGTCGAGCCCCCACGGGGTTCGCAGCGTGAACGCGCCCGCGCTGACCTCACCGGACACCGAGCACACCCGGACGTCGTAGGCGGCGGATCGGTCCGGCAGCCGGGCGCGGCCGAAGGTCTCGACCGGGATGGACAGGTCGAAGGCGACGACCGGGTCGAGGGCGAGCACGGCAACGGTGTGCATGGCGGAACCTGTTCGTCGGCGACAGCTCGGGAGGGAGCCGAGTCCACTGCTACCACCGGCGCTGAACCGATGGCCAGAATCCGGTGCAAGCTGACGTTTTCGCCACAGTCCCCGTCCTGGCCCCCGTACCTAGCGTGGAGCTCGCAAGCAGTTCGGCGAGGAAAGGCCCACCATGCACGCGCAGTTCGTTCTGTTCGACGGGTTCGACCCGCTCGACGCCATCGGCCCGTACGAGACGCTGCTCGCCGGGGGAGGCGCCACCGGCGGCCTGCTCACCGGCGAGTTCGCCACCGCTGAGGGGCCGCGCGAGGTCACGTCCGGCATCGGCGGCGTGACCCTGCGGGCGACGGCGACCGTGGACGCGGAGCGGGCCGACCTGATCGTCGTGCCTGGCGCCGCTCCGGGCGACGGGTCCGGCGGCATGGTCGAAGCGGTCAACGAGCGGCTGGCGGCGGCTGCTCGGTCCGAGCTCGGCGGACGGCTCGCGGCGGCGATGCGGCGTCCAGGAACGACGGTCGCCACCGTGTGCGGCGGCTCGGTCGTGCTCGGCATGGCCGGGCTGCTCACCGGTCGCCACGCCACCACGAACCGGATGGGGCTGGCGGACTTCGCCGCGACCGGTGCTCACGTGATCGACGCCCGCGTCGTCGACGACGGCGACCTGATCACCGCGGGCGGGGTCAGCTCCGGGATCGACCTGGCCCTGCACCTGCTGGAACGGGAGCTGGGGCCGCTGGTGGCGCGGGCGGTGGAGGACCTGTTCGGTCACGAACGCCGCGGCACCGCCTGGCGCCACCACGGACCGGTACCGGCCTGGTCGTAGGGCTCGGCGGCGCCGTCACGAGAGCCGTTCGCTCAGGCCGGGAGCTTCAGCGCCGGAAGGCTGCCGGTGGGCGGAGGACAATGCGGGCATGTGCCGAAGCATCAAGACCCTCCGCCCGCCGTACGCCGAGCAGGTCACCGACGGTGACGTGCGTGCCGCGGCGGTGCAGTACGTCCGCAAGATCTCCGGGTTCCGCCAGCCCGCCGCGCACAACGCGGCGGCGTTCGACCGCGCGGTGGACACCATCGCGCAGGCGACGGCGGAACTGCTCGATTCCCTGGAGGTCCGCGGCTCCCGGAGCTGAGCCGACACCGGTGACGCGGGCGCAGATCCGCGCCGATGCATGCTCTCCACCTGCCGCACCGGCGGCGGAGCCGCTAACAACGACCAGCCTGAGCGAACCGGCGGTTCTCAGCGGTTTCCCCGCGAGGACGGCGATTCCGCCGCGCACGGCACGCACGAGAGCGAGCAAGCCGCCGAGGTTCCGCCGAGCAAGCCGTCACCGCTGACCGGCTTCCAGGGTGAGCAGCGTTCGCTTGGCCTCCGGGCCGCCCGCGTATCCGCCGGAGGAGCCGTCGGAACGGACGACTCGGTGGCACGGGATGACCACGGGCAGCGGATTCGTCGCGCACGCCGTGCCCACGGCCCGAACCGCGCGCGGACTGCCCGCCGCCGTCGCCACCTGCGCGTAGCTCTGGGTGCCGCCGTAGGCGATGCGCGGCAGGTGCGACAGCACCGCCCGCCGGAACCCCTGCGACAGCCGGAGGTCCAACGGCACGTCGAACTCGTGCCTGCGCCCGGTGAAGTACTCGTCGAGCTGCGCGCTCACCGCGTCCAGCCTCGCCGGCGCGGCCAGCACCCGCGGGCTCACCTGCTCGGCCAGCGCGGCGAGCACCGCGTCGTGGTCCTGGCCGGGGAACGCGACGCGCACCAGTCCCCGCTCGGTCGCGGCCAGCAGCAGCGACCCGACCGGCGAGTCCACCGTGCGGTAGGCGACGTCGAGCAGCCCCTCCCGCTCGGCGGCGACCGCGAGCCTCCCGCGCAGCCGCTCCAGCGAGTCGTCGCGCACCGTCCTCGGCCGTCCTCCTGGGTCCGTCACAACTTCCCCTCCTCCGAGCCGATGGTGGCGCGCAGCCGGGCGATGCCGTCGGCCGCGGCCCGGCGCGCGGCGTCCGCGCTGCCCCCGACGAGCTCGGCGATCTCCCGGTAGGGCAGGCCCGCGACGTGGTGGTAGGCCACCGCCTGCCGCTGCTTGTCGGGCAGGTCCCGCAACGCCGCCCACACCGGGTCGGGTTCGCGCGGGAGCCCGTCCACGGCGGGCCGTTCGGGGACGTGCTCGACGCTCACCGGGCGGCGCGCCCGCGCGCGGGTGATGTCGATGGCCTTGCGGTGCGCGATCGTGACGAGCCACGCCTGCACGTTGGCCTCCGGGGCCAGCCGCGGATACGCCCGCAGCGCGGCCAGGAACGTCTCCGACCAGGCGTCCTCGGCGTCGTCCGGGCCCACCACCGCCCGGCACACCCGCAGCACCACCGGCCCGTGCTCGGTCACGATCCGCTCGAACGGGGTCATCTCAGAAGAGCCTGCCCGCGTCCACCGCGGCCGGTTCCTCCAAGGCCAGCAGGTAGCGCTTGCGGTCCAGCCCACCCGCGTAGCCGGTGAGGCTGCCGTCGGCACCGATGACCCGGTGGCAGGGCACGATCACCGACAGCGGGTTCTGCCCGTTCGCCGCGCCCACCGCCTGCGAGTAGTTCACGTCGCCGAGCCGCCGAGCCAGGTCGCCGTAGGTGCGGGTCTCGCCGTACGGGATCTCCTCGAGCAGCGCCCAGACCCGCAGCTGGAACGGCTTGCCGCGCGGCGCGAGCGGCAGGTCGAACTCGGTGCGACGCCGGTCGAAGTACTCCTCGAACTGCCGCCGCGCCGCTGCGAACAGCGGGATGTCCGCCCGCTCGCCGCGCTCCTCGGGGGCGTGCTTGCCGCCGGCGAAGTGCAGTGCCGCCAAGCTCCCGTCCCGAGCGATCAGCGTCAGCCCCCCGAGCGGTGTGTCGATCACCGCGTGCACCGTCGTCATGATCGGTTCCCCTCTCCGCGCCTGCGCCTACCACTATGCAGACGCGCGGCGCGCCCCGAACGTGAGCCCCTCCGACTCGCCCGAGGTCAAGGCGACATGATCCACCGGACACTGCCTACTGGAATAATCCACCGCATGACGACGGCACCACCGGCACGCGCCGCCAAGCGCGGTCGCCCCGGCTACGACCTGGAGTCCCTGCTGGCGGTGGCGGTGCGGCTGTTCAACGAGCGCGGCTACGACGGGACCAGCATGGAGGACCTGTCCCGCAAGCTCGGCATCAGCAAGTCCGCCATCTACCACCACGTGCCCAGCAAGGAGGAGCTGCTGCGCCTGGCCGTCGACCGGGCGCTGGACGGGCTGTTCGCGACCGCCACGGCCGCCCGCGCGCGGGACGCGAGCGCCGTGGAACGGCTGGAGAACCTGGTGCGCGGCAGCGTGCTGGTGCTGGTGGACCGACTGCCGTTCGTGACGCTGCTGCTGCGAGTGCGGGGCAACACCAAGGTGGAGCGCGCCGCGCTGGCCCGTCGCCGCGAGTTCGACCAGCTGATCACCGACCTCGTCGCCGAAGCGGTCCGGGACGGTGACCTGCGGCCCGAGTTCGACGCCGCCACCGTCGGGCGCCTGCTGTTCGGCATGGTGAACTCGCTGGTCGAGTGGTACCGGCCGCGCGGCGGCATCGGCGCGGAGGAACTCGCGGACATGGTCGTGGCCGTCGCGTTCGACGGACTGCGGAAGAATTGAGATGAGCTCAGCGGGAACGAGTTCGTCCGGCTGAACTTCGAGGTTCTCGAATTCCGGGAGACCACCGCGATTCCGCGCGCTTCCGGGCTGATTCCGGTGGCACTCGTGCGGGATTCCCGGCGCCCGAATCGCTGGAGGCGGAGGTCGTTCGGGAGTCACGACCTCCGCTCTCCACCAGGTGGGCCGGTGGCGACGGCAACGGGTTCGGGGCCTGGCCGTGCGCTGGTGTTCAGAACACCGCCGCGACACCGGAATGCGTCCGTTTCGGGGCCGGACTGCGGACTCCGGATGCCGCGACCACTGATCCCACGACGAGATCGTGAACCGCTGACTGTCCATTCGCAACACAAGGGCACTTCCGATGACCACTTTCGTGCGGATCTTCTCGTTGCCCCAGCGGTCGAATCGACGCCGACGCACCCGCACACTGGCGGTCGACCGGGAAATGAGGGAGCCGCCATGAGGAAGTCCCACGCCGCGCTGCTCGCGTGCGCGTTCGCCGCATCGACCGCGCAGTGCGGAAATCCGCAACCTCCCGCGAGCGAACCCGCACCGGAGTTCACCTCCAGCGTGCACCGAGTCGATGCGGCCCAGCTCGGCCCGAGTTGGCGGCCCGAATGCCCCGTCGCCCCGGATCGGTTGCGCCTGCTGCGGCTTCAGCACGTCGGCATGGACGGGCGGGAGCACACCGGACGGCTCATCGTGCACGAGGACCGGGTACCGCAGACCATCGCCGCGTTCGCCCGCCTCCACGAGCTGCGGTTCCCCGTCGAGCGGATGCGCCCGGCCGGGGAATACCCGGACGCGTCCGACGAGCTGTCGATGCGCGACGACAACACGTCCGCGTTCAGCTGCCGCGGCATCAGCGGCAGCGGCAGCTGGTCGCAGCACGCCTACGGGCGGGCCGTCGACATCAATCCGCTCGTCAACCCGTACATCAGCGCCGACGGCGAACTCCAGCCCGCCACGGCGGGTCCCTACCTGGACCGCACCCGAACGGACCCCGGGATGCTGCACGACGGCGACGCCGCCGTGCGCGTGTTCACCGGGGCGGGATGGACCTGGGGCGGCGGCTGGCGCGACCCCAAGGACTACCAGCACTTCGAACTCCCGTAGCGGTTCCCTCCCCCTGCGCGGCGGTCGACGTCACTTCAGGTCGAAACCGCGGTAGTCGTTGGCGGCCACCGCGTCGCAGGTCTCCTCGTAGAGGTCGAGTCCGCCGACGTAGGGCATGAAGACCTGCTGCTTGCCGGGGACGTTCGCGCCGAGGTACCAGGACGCCGCCTTCGGGAACAGGGTCTCGGCCGCCAGTTCGCGCACGTGCTCGACCCAGTCGTGCTGGGCCTGCTCGGTGGCCTCGATGCTGCGGTAGCCGTTGCGGCGCAGGTGGTCCACGCAGCCGGCCGTCCACTGCACGTGCTGCTCGATGGACGTGACCATGTTCGTCAGCACCGAAGGACTGCCAGGGCCGGCGAGGACGAACATGTTCGGGAATCCCGCCACGCCCAGGCCCAGGTAGGTGGCCGGGCCGCCGCTCCACGCCTCAGCGAGCTCGCAGCCGTCCCGGCCCCGGACGTCGATGCGGTCGAGCGCACCGGTCATCGCGTCGAACCCGGTGGCCAGCACCAGCGAATCGAGTTCGTGCTCGACCCCGCCCGCGCGCACGCCCCGCGCGGTGATCGTCTCCAGTGGACTCCTCCGGAGGTCGACGAGGGTCACGTGGTCCTGGTTGTATGCCTCGAAGTAGCCGGTGTCCACGCACACCCGCTTGGAACCCAGCGGATGGCCGCGGGGCAGCAGCGCCTCGGCGGTGGCCGGGTCGTGCACGACCTCCCGGATCTTCCCGCGCACGAACTCGGCGACCTCGTCGTTGGCCCGCTGGTCGACCATGATGTCGGCGTAGGATCCGAGCAGGTGGAAACCGCCGCGCCCCCACCGGCTCTCGAACTCGTGTAGGCGCTGGTCTTCGTCGACGTCGAAGGTGTTCTGCTCGTTGGTGGCCCGGTCCACGCCTCCCGAACTGGCCCGGTTCGCCTCGCGCCGCTCCCGGTAGCGCGCTTTGACCTCGCGGAACTCGTCCGGGTCGAGCGGGCCGTTGAAGGCGGGCACGGAGAAGTTCGGCGTCCGCTGGAACACCGTCAGCCGCGCGGCCTGCCGGGCGATCACCGGGATCGACTGGATCCCCGACGATCCGGTGCCGATCACGCCGACCGCGCGACCGGAGAAGTCCACATCGGACTCCGGCCAGTTCCCGGTGTGGTGCACGGGACCATGGAAGTCGCCCAGCCCGGGCAGCGCGGGAACCTGCGGCACCGACAGGCATCCGGTGGCCATGATGCAGAACCGGCTCACCAGCGGCGGCAGCCCCGGTGCGTGCACCGTCCAGCACGCCGCGCCCTCGTCGAAGTGCGCCGCCGTGACCCGCGCGTCGAACGTGATGTCGCGGCGCAGGTCGAACCGGTCCGCGACGTGCGAGAGGTAGCGCAGGATCTCGGGCTGGGCCGAGTACCGCTCGGACCACTCCCATTCCTGTTGCAGCGACTCGGAGAACGAGTACGAGTAGTCGACGCTCTCGATGTCGCAGCGCGCCCCGGGATAGCGGTTCCAGTACCAGGTTCCGCCGACGTCCGAGCCCGCTTCCAGCACGCGCGCGGAAAATCCGCGCGCCCGCAGTTCGTGGAGCATGTAGAGCCCGGCGAACCCGGCTCCGATCACCACCGCGTCGACGTCCACCGGACCCGCTCCCCCGGCTTCGGACGTGGCTGAAGAAGCTCGCATGCTCGTCACCCGCTCGCGCCGGTCGGCCGCAGTGCCGGATTCCCTGCCTCGCAGCGGGGAATCTAGCGCAGCGGACCGGTGCAGGCGATGGAAGTCACCGGAGTGGCCGAGTGCTCCCGGCCGGTGCGAGCGACGCCGCCGGGACGGCCGCGCCCCCGGGCTCGGACCGGTGTCCGCGGCCGGATCGGTGCCACGACCAGCGGGTCACGCGGCGGAGGCCGGGCCGCCGGATCTCGCCTGCGGCACCGGGTTTCCCTCTTCCGGATCGAGCCCCAGCATGTCCAGCAGCTCGGCCAGCTGGGCGGCGTCCTGCGCGTGGTGCGCGGTGGCGCGCACCGCCCGCGCCCGCTCCCGCGGAGTCGGCTCGTGCGCATCCGCTTGTTGTGGCGTGGGTTTCACGTGCATGAGTCTTCCTCCCCCGAGTGGTCCGTGCGGTCGCCGATGATGCCAGCCGGGCACTCCCACGACACGGCCGAAAGTCCTGGTCCGACAGGTGCTGGGGCGCGGGAGCACGGATGTGGCGCGAGTGGGGGAAACGGCGCCGGAGTGCGAGCGGCGTCACCGTCGATGCCGGAACGGCGCGGTTGGGCAAGGCCGCCGCCGGGCACCTCGGGAGGGCGGAAACATCGGGGAGGAGGCTCACGTGCGGGTACTGATCACGGGGTGGCCCAGCTTCCTGCACGCCGAGGTCAACGCCGGTGATGTGGCGGCGATGCGCCGGGTCGAGGGCGCGCTGACCATCGCCGGGATCCCGTGCGACACGGCGTGGAGCCCGACGCTGGCCCCCGGCTCGCTCACCCTCGACGACGCGGCCCCGGAGAAGTACACCGACCTCGTGTTCGTCAGCGGCCCCGCGCACGGCAGGCAGCTCGACGACCTGCACCGGCGCTACGACCAGTGCCGGCGCACCGCGGTCGGAGTCACCGTCATCGACGAGCGGTCCACCGCCGTCCAGGGCTTCCACTCCGTGCTGGCCCGCGACCGCCCGCAGGTGCCCGCGTCCCGGGACCTCGCCGCGGGCGCCCCGACCAGCCCGGCTCCGGTCGCGGCGATCGTGGTGTCCCACGGCCGCCGCGAGTACGGCCCGCTGCGCAGGCACGACAGCGTGCACCGGTACCTGCTGAACTGGATCGGCCGCACCGATTTCGCGCCGATGCCGATCGATCCGCGGCTGGACCGGGTCAACGCCCGGGCGTGCTCCACGGTCGACCAGTTCGCGGCGTTGCTCGCCCGCGCCGACGTGGTGGTGACCTCCCGGCTGTCCGGCCTGGTCTTCGCGCTCGCGCAGGGCGTTCCGGCGCTGGCCGTGGACCCGGTCGCCGGCGGCGGGAAGGTGTCCGCGCAGGGGATGGCCTGGCAGTGGCCAGCTGTGCTCTCCAGCGAAGAGGTGATCTCCGGTGGGGACGGGCAAGCGGGCGCGCTGCTCGACCGGTGGTGGCAGTGGTGCCTCGGCCCGGAGGCGCGGGAGCAGGCGAGGACCCACGCCGCCCAGGCGGCGGCGTCCGGCCAACGCCAGCTATCCGACCTGGTCGACCACCTGCGAACGCCCAGGTGACCCCGCTCGGCTGTCCGGCGCCGGGTCAGCCTTCGGCGGGCACTCCCGTTCCGAGGAATCGCAGCATGTCCGCGCCGACGACGTCGAACACGGTCGCGTCGTGGTTGCCGGGGAGCACCGACAGGACCGGGGTGTTCCGGTACTCCTGCGCGAGGCGCTCCGCGCCTTCCAGGTACACATCGGCGTCGCCGACCCAGACGCCGACCGGCACGTCGCCCAACTGCTCGGTGTGGCGCAGCGGATCGTTCGCGATCCAGTCCTGCTCGGTGGCGAACACGCCCTTCTCCTGCATGTGCTCCCAGGTCACCGGCAGCGCCGGGGCGAGCAGCGCCGCGGCTTCGACGGGCAGCCCCACCTCGGTGCGCTCAGCGGCGTAGTTCAGCGCGCCGAAGCCACCCGTGGATATTCCGGCGACGGCGAAGGGCAGGCCGTCGCGGTCGCCGAGCCGCCGGGAGCGCAACCACGCCGGGACCTCTTCGAGCAGCATGCTCATCAGGTCGCCGTTGGCGGAGCCGTCGTTCCAGTAGGAGTTGAACCCGCCGTCCACCGCGAGCAGGCCGAACGGCGGGAGCACCCCGTCGGCGTACTCGGTCTCCAGCTTGCTCAACGTCTCGTACGGGATCGGCGTCGGGCTCATCCCGTCCCTGCCGTGCAGGTACAGCACGATCGGCAGGTTCTCGGTGCGCTCCAGGCCGGTCGGGAACGCGAACATCAGCTGCACGTCCCCGTCCCGGTAGTGGGAACGCTCCGCGTCCACGCTCAGCACCGGCCCGGTCGCCGCCGGGGTCCGCGGCATCGGCCTGCGCAGCGGTGCCTCCGCCGTGGCCCGTCCGGGTTCCGATCGCCCGCACGCACCCACGGCGGCACCGGTCGCCGCCACACCCATCAAGGACAGCAGGCTCCGCCGCCCCAGTTTCACGTTCCGCATTCGCCTGCCACCACGTCGTCAAGGTCCCCCCGACACCTTACCGAGGCCCCTGACGCTTGTCCGCGAGGCCGACCACGTTCAGCATGACCTGAGGGAACGTCGGCGGAAGGGGATGGGCGTGAACGGTGCGGAAAGCCTGCTCGCGGCGGCGCGGGAAGCGGGTGTGCCGGTGTGCTTCGCGAATCCCGGCACGACGGAGCTGCCGCTGGTGGAGGCGTTCGACTCGGTCGGCGGGATCCGCACCGTGCTCGGCCTCTCGGAGGGCGTCGTGACCGGCGCCGCCGACGGGTACGCCCGGATGACCGGACGGCCCGCGATGACGCTGCTGCACCTCGGCCCGGGATTCGCCAACGGCATCGCCAACCTGCACAACGCCCGACGTGCCCGCACGCCCGTCATCAACGTGATCGGCGAGCACGCCACCTGGCACCAGGCCGCGGACGCCCCGCTCGCGAGCGACATCGACTCGCTGGCCCGCCCGGTGTCGGGCTGGGTGGGCCGCACCAGCGGGGCCGCCGCGGCGGCATCGGAGTTCCTGGCCGCCCGCCAGGCCGCGCTGCGGGATCGGATGCCCGCCACGCTGATCGCCGCCGCGGACCACATGTGGGACGACGGCGGCGAACCCGCGGCCGTGCCACCGGAACCGGGTCCGGCCACTGTGGACCGCGAACGGGTCTCGGGGATCGCGAAGCTGCTGGCCGGGCCGGGGCGTCCCGCTCTGCTGCTCGGCGGGGCGGCGCTCGGCGCGGACGGGATCCGGCTGGGCGCCCGGATCGCCGCGGCGACCGGCGGCGACGTGTTCGCCGAGCGCAACCCGTCCCGCATCGAGCGCGGCCCGGACGTGCCCGCGGTGCGGTCGCTGCCGTACTTCCCGGAGGACACCCTCGCCGCGCTGGAGGGCTACACGCACCTGGTGCTGGTCGGCACCGGCATTCCGGTGGCGTTCTTCGGATATCGGGGTCAGCCGAGCGTTCCGGTGCCGGCGCACGTCCAGGTGCACGCGCTGGCCGACCTCGACGAGGACGCCGTCGACGCGCTCGGCGCCGTCGCCGACGCCACCGGCGCCACGAGCATCGAGCCGCCGGTGCGGGAACGGCCCGCGCCGCGCGCGCCGGAAGGCGAACTGCACGCCAAGGCCGTCGCCACCGCCATCGCGCTCAGCCAGCCCGACCGGTCGATCATCGTGAACGAGGGCGTCACCGCGGCGGCGGCGTACCCGGCGGTGGCGACCGCCGCTCCCGCGCACACCGAGCTGGGCCTGACCGGCGGCGCGATCGGCATGGGCATCCCGGTGGCCACCGGTGCCGCGCTGGCCTGCCCGGACCGCCCGGTGATCAACCTGCAGGCCGACGGCAGCGCCGCCTACACGGTGCAGGGGCTCTGGACGCAGGCGCGCGAACGGCTCGACGTGACGACGGTGATCTGCGCGAACTCCCGGTACCGCATCCTGGAGGCCGAACTGGGCAGAGCCGGCGTCCGCCACCCCGGGCCGGCCGCGACCGGCATGACCGACCTCGGCGCCCCCGCCGTCGACTGGGTCGCGCTGGCCACCGGGTTCGGCGTCCCCGCGGTGCGCGCCACCACCGGCGAGGAACTGACCGCCGCCCTCGAGAACGCCCACGCGCAACCGGGGCCGCACCTCGTCGAAGCCGTCCTGCCCTGACGGCCCGGCCCGCGCCGGCACCACCGCGGGCGCTCAGCGCTCCTCTCGCCAGCACGGCGAGCTTCCCGTGGCGGAGCCCGCTCGGGACGCCGATCCGGCGGTGAGGGGGACGCTGGGCTCTTCGCTCCGCGCGCGGCGCTCACCGACCGGCGAGCGTGCGGGTTTCGAGGAGGTTGTGGCGGAGGGCTAGGGAGGCCGCTTCGAGGCGGGAGTGGACGCCGAGCTTGGTGAGGACCGCCTGCACGTGGGTGCGGACCGTCGTCGGGGAGACGCCGAGGGACTTCGCCATCGTCGCCGTCTGCGCACCTTCCGTGAGCAGGCTGAGGCATTCGCGTTCCCGGGCGGTCAGGTAGGAGGCGAGCTTGCGGGCGTCGAGGGCGTCGCCGCGCTGCTGCTGCGGCGGAACCCTGGTCGCGGCCAACGAGACGACGGTTTCCCCGGCGGCGACCGCATGGAGCGCGTCGACCAGGATCTCCAAGCCGCACATCTTGTTCACGTATCCGGCGGCGCCCGCCGACAAGGCGCCGCGCACCACGTGCGCGTCGCCGTCCGCGGTGAGCACGACGATCTTCGTGCCGGGCCCGGCGGCGCGGACTTCCCCCAACCGCGCCACGCCGTCGCCGTCGCCGAAGAACCGGTCGAGCAGGCAGATGTCCGGTGCGAACCTGCGGACCGCCGCGACCGTGCCCGCGAGCGAACCCGCCGTGCCGACCACCGGGAAGCCGCGCGCGGACAGCGCCGCGACCAGCGCGTCCACGAAGATCGTGTGGTCGTCGCCGAGCAGCACCCGCGTTGAACCGTCCCCCATCGAACTCCCCCATCGTCGCCGTACCTCGCCGTACCGACCGGTGTCAGGCCGCTGGGAACACCAGCCGCGCCCGCGTTCCCCGCAGCGGAGCCGGGTCCAGGTGCAGCCGTGCCCCGCATTCCTGCGCCAAACCCGTGACGATGCCCAGTCCGAGACCCGCGGCACCGTCCGGCCCGCGGCCGAAACCGGGCCCGTCGTCGACGATCTCCACGGTCGCGGTGCCGCCCCCCGGCTCCCCCGCCGGATGGCAGGTGACGCCCAGCTCGACGACGCCGCCCGGCCCCGCCGCCCGCATCGCGTTGTCCAGCAGGTTCGACAGCATCCGCCACACCGCGGTCGCGTCCGCCCGCACCGCTACCGGTGCCCCCGGCCGCACCACCGGCGTCGGCGCGTCCGCGCGGGCGCGGGCGGTGGCGAGCCGTCCGAGCAGGCCGTGCAGCTCCACCGGGGCCGGTTCGGCGGGCACCGCGCCGGAAGCGACCAGGTCCAGCAGCCTCGCCAGTTCCTGGCTCATCGCGTCCAGGCGGTCCGTCGCCGCGGGCGGCAGCTCACCGTCGGCGCGCATCCCCTCGGCCAAGTACGAGACGGCCGCCAAGCCGTGCCCCAGGTCGTGCAGCAAGCCGCGCAGGCACCGCTCCGCTCCCGGCGGTGCAGGCGCGGGCAAGGATTCGGTTCGCACCACCGCTCCCCTCCGCTCCGAGATGACGTGGCCGGATCCGCGCCGGCCGTGCTAACCGGGTCGTCGCGGCCGGGGTGTCCGCTCGTTGCAGTCTCATTCCTTCAGGGGGTGACGGTCACCGCAGGTCACGGATGTTCGCCGGTAGCTCCACCACGGCACCGGGCGGCCCTGCCCCGCTAGCGGGCGGAGTCACCGGGTCCGGCAGGTAAGCGGCGGCCAGGTCGGCCGCGAGCGCGGCCTCGGTGTGCACGCCCGCCACCCGAGCGCGGGCCGCTGCGGCGAGCCCGGCCGCCCAGCCCGGATCCGCCAGCAGGCTCTCGACGGCGGAGCCCAGCAGGTCCGGACGGGCCGGGGGCACCAGCAGCCCCGTCACGCCCGGCACGACGACGTCGCCGATCGCGTTCACCGCGGTCGCCACCACGGGCACCTCGACGCTCATCGCCTCCACCACCGCCAGCGGCAGGCCTTCGTAGCGGCTGGACTGCACGAACACGTCGAACGCCTGCACCAGTTCCGCCGCGTCCGCGCGGTCCCCGGCCAGCTCGACGCGAACGCCGAGGCGCGTCGCCGCCGCCCGCACCCGCGCGGCGCGCTCCCCGTCGCCGATCCACACGCCGATCACGTCCGGCCCGCGCAGCACCGCCAGCGCGCGGACCCAGTCCTCCGGGGCCTTCTGGTAGACGAGCCTGCCCACCGCGCCGACGACCGTCGCCGCCGGTGGCAGCCCCAGCGCGCGGCGGGCGTGGCCGGGGCGGACCTCGACCGGGCGCACCGCGACGCCGGTGGTGCGCACTCGTTCCGGGGCGATGAGGCCGCACCGCACCGCCTCCACCGCCACCCCGGTGCCGACGCACAACGCCACATCGGTGACCTCGCCCAGCGCCCGCTCCACCGCCAGGTACGCCCGCCTGCGCGGTGCGCGCTGGAACTCGTGGAACGGGAAACCGTGGTAGGAGTGCACGATCCGGCCCGCCCCGGCCCGGCGGGCCGCGATCCGGCCGAGCGCCCCGGCTTTCGCGCAGTGGGTGTGCACGACGTCGAACTCCCCGTGGCGCAGCAGCGCGGTGAGCCGCCGCAGCGCACGCAGGTCGTGGCCCGGAGCGATCGGCGCGCGCAGCGCCGGTTCGAGCACGGCCGGCAGTCCCGCCTCGGCCGCTTCTCGCAGCAACCGGCCGCCGCTGCCGGTGATCACGGTGACGTCGAACTCGCGCGGATCCAGCCCCTGCGCGCCGCGCAGCGCCATCACCCCCGCGCCGCCTTCGAGCCTGGTGATGATCGTGGCGACGCGTCGCCTGCGGCTCATCGGGGATCCGGCGGGGCGAGTGCCCCGGCGGGGCCGGGTGCGGCCGGGTTCGTGCGCAGACCCGCGGCGGCGGCCACGCTCACCGCCTCCAGCTGGGAGTGCACCCGCAGCTTCGCGAGGATGCTGCGGGTGTGGGTGCGGACGGTCTCCACGGAGATCCGCAGTTCCTCCGCGATGCGGGTGCCGCGCTTGCCGTCGACCATGCCGCGCAGCACGTCGCGTTCCCGGTCGCTGAGCACGTCCAGCGGCCCGTCCCGGCGACCGGCGCGCACCACGTCCTCCCGCAGCCGCAGCAGGATCTCGCCGAGCACTTCCGGCGGGAACCAGGCGTGGCCCGCGCACACGCCGCGCAGCACGGTCAGCAGCTCCTCCACGCCGCACTCCTTCGGCACCCACCCGGCCGCACCGGCCCGGGCCGCGTCCACCGCGCGCTGCCGGTCGAGCCCGCCGGTGAGCACCACGACCCGCACCGCCGGGCGCCGCAGCAGCACCGCCTCCACCAGGTCCCCGGTGGAGGTCACCGGGTCCACGTCGATGGTCACGACGTCCGGGCGCAACCGGTCGACCATCGCGGGCAGCCTCGGATCGTCGGTGGCGCAGCGACCGACCACCCAGATGTCACCCCCGTCGGAGAGCCGGGCGCTCAACGCTTCCGTGAGCATGAGGTGGTCGTCCACCATCAGCAGCCGCAGCACGTTCACCCCCTCACCGTCGCGCCCGGCCGCGCGGAAGTCCTCATCCAACTGCGGGAGCGACACCGGACAGGACCGGGAGAACCGGGTGAATCCCGGCGGCTCACCCGACGCGCGTGTCCAGGCCGGGGCTTTCCGCTTCCGGGTCGATGCTGTGGCGGCGCGGGCTGCTCCACCGGCCGTTGGACCTCGACCACCACGCCAGCGGCAGCGACGACAGCGCGATCGCCGAATCCAGCACCCGCAGCGGCAGGAACAGCCACGCGTAGAGCAGGAACCGGGGTTGCCGCTGGATCAGCGTCACCACGCACGTCAGCAGCAGGTCCGGCAGCACGATTCCCAGCAGCAGCGCGGGAATCGTCAGGTACCCGGACACCGCCTCGTAGGTCCCGGCGAACCACGGCACCGCCAACGCGCCCGCCGCCAGCTCCGGGATCAGCAGCACCAGCAGCACCAAGGGCAGCAGCACCAGCATGATGCTGCTGGTGAGCAGCTCCAGCAGCAGCAGCGAGAGCATCGCGGTGAACAGGTTCGGCTTCGGCGGGTGCCTGCGCACCGTCTGCCACAGCCCGAGCGACCACCGCCTCGACTGGCGCACGTAGTCGCGCAGCGTGCCCGGGTCCTGGGTGGCCGCCACCGCCGACGGCGTGAACCCGACCTTGCCGAGCCGCTTCTGGTACACCTCGAAGGTCATGTTGAAGTCCTCGATGACCAGTCCCGGCGGGTTCACCTCGATGTTCGGCAGCACGTCGGTGCGGTAGAGGCTGGCGAAGCCCGGCACGATGTGCGTGGCGTTGATGTGGCGCCAGGTCTGACCGAACTTCAGCAGGTACTGCGTCATCGAGTAGATCCGCTGCCGGTGGAACGCCACCAGCCTGCCCGCGAACGACAACGACCGGTCCCGCCACGAGGTGCGTACGCACCCGGCGACGGCGACCACGTCCGGATCGTCGAACAGCGGGAGCGCGGCGGTGAAGTAGCCCGGCTCGACGCGCGTGTCGGCGTCCAGCAGCATCACCAGGCGGTACCGGCGGACCAGCCGGAACCGGCGGATGCCGACCTGCAACGCGCCCGCCTTGCCGACGTTCTCCTCGGTGCTGATCACGTTCACCCCGGCGCGGCGGGCGAATTCCACGGTGCGGTCCGAAGACCCGTCGGACACGACGTGCACCTGCTTCAACGGGATCAACGCGGTGATCGCCCGCAGGCTCTCCCGGATGACGAGCTCCTCGTTGTGCGCGGCGATGAGCACCGCGACGTCGGTGAGCTCCAGGTTCGTCGCCCGCCGCAGGCGGTGCCTGCCGGGCTGCGCCTTCTTCTCGCGATGCGCCTGCAGATCGGTGACCTCGGCCTTGCGCGGGCGCATCCGCGTGCGCAGCGAACCGTGCCAGCCGTCGAGCACCCGCAACAGCCCGATCAGGCCCCACAGCGTGAAGTTCGCGCCGAAGACCGCGATCGCCAGCACCCACCACGGGATCACAGCACCGTCCCCCTCATTCGTCCACCGGCAGGCTTTCCGCGACCCGGTTCCAGGTGGCGGTGTCCTCGTAGCCGTACATCCACAGGTAGACGCCCCGGATTCCGGACCCGCGGGCCACCTCGAACTTCGCCTTGGAACTGACCGAGTTCTCGAACCACACCTCGTGCTCGCGGCCCCGCTCGTCGGTGTAGCGGAACCAGGGGGTCTGGCTCACCGGGTCGTAGTGCGTCTCCGCGCGGTGCTGGGTGGCGAGCTGGAACGCCTGCAGCCAGGTGACGTTGGCGCCCTGGTTCCCGACCCAGTCGTAGCCGTAGAGCGGGACGCCCAGCACGATCCGCTCGGGCGGGATCTGCGTCTTGGCGTACTGCACGACGTCGCGCACCCAGCCGATCGGCGCGACCGGCCCCGGCGGCGAGGTCCCCCAGTGGAAGTCGTAGCCCATCAGCCGGACCTGGTCGGCGGCGCGGCCGATCGCGGCGAAGTCCTGCGCCACGTTGCGCTCGTCGTAGCCGGCGTCGCTGGCCTTCGCGAACACCGCGACCGACAGCGTCTTGCGCTCGGCGTGCAGCGCGGCGCCGAGTTCGGTGACGAACGCGCTGAACACCTCCCGGTCGCCGGAGCGCAGGTTCTCGTAGTCGATGTCGATGCCCGCGTAGTCCTCCCGTTCGACGAGCTCGACGATCTCCCGCACGTGCCGCTCCCGCAGCCGCGGATCGTGCAGCACCTTCGCGACCGGCGCGTAGGCCCAGCGGCCGTCGGTGATGTTGGCCAGCGAGGCCACCACCGGCACGCCAGCGTCGCGCAGCTTGCCGACCTGCTCGGACACCTCGGCGGTCCGCTCCGGCGGGAACTGGTGGGTGATGGCGCCGTCGTCGCCGAGACCGTAGATCCACGGCGAGACCTCGTTCACCGAGTCCCGGTTGGCGACCACGGTCGCCGTCCCGTTGCCCAGGTTCCAGAACGGCAGCGAGGCGACCACGAGCGTGCCGGGTTTCGCGGGCGACATGATGCGCGGCGCGGCCATCACGACCACCAGCAGCGCGGCGATCGCGATGAGCGCGATGAACCAGATCGACCCGCCGAAGTGGCGCACGCGCCGGGCGCGGGGGCTCCGCGCCCGGTCCAGGTCCCACGGCGGCGGGTCGTCCCGTTCCGGTTCCGGTTCCCCGGATCCGGTCCGCAGCCGACGCCACCACGTCGTGAGCTTCGCGCCGAGCCCACCGCCCGCGGCCCCGCCCGCAGCGGGCCCCGCACCCGTCGCCACATCATCCCGTTCGCCCTCCCGCACCCCGTCGTCGTGCATGTCGCCTCCGCTACGCCGACACGACCTGCGCTGCGCGCGTCTGCTCGTCGATGACGGCGCGAACGATGTCGTCGAGCGTGCGGGTGGGCTGGAAGCCGATCAGCGCCCGCGCCTTGGCGCAGTCCGGGACCCGGCGTTGCAGGTCCTCGTAACCGGGCCCGTAGGCGTCCTCGTAGGACATCTTCACGACGCCGGCGTTCGACCCGGTCAGCTCCAGCACCTTCGTCGCCAGTTCCATGATGGACACCTGCTCGGTGCTGCCGAGGTTGATCGCGGTCCCGTTGGCCCCCGGGAGGTCCACCAGCCGCACCAGCGCGGGCACCACGTCGAGCACGTGGCAGAAGCAGCGGACCTGGTGCCCGGTGCCGAACACGGTCAGCGGCCGGTCGTTGAGCGCCTGGCCGACCAGCCGCGGGATGACCATGCCGTAGCGACCGGTCTGCCGGGGCCCGACGGTGTTGAACAACCGCACGATCACCGCGTCCAATCCGAGTTCCCGGACGTAGGAGCAGGTCAGGCTCTCGTCGATCGCCTTGGCCTCGGAGTAGGTCCAGCGGGTCTTGAGCGGTGAGCCGATCAGCCGGTCGTCGGTCTCGGACAGGCCCGGTTTGGTGTTCTTGCCGTAGATCTCGCTGGTGGAGGCCACCAGCACCCGGACTCCGTTGCGGTGCGCGGAATCGAGCACGTTCTCGGTGCCGTGCACGTTGGTGAGCAGGCTGCGCAGCGTGCGTTCCTGGATGACGAACGCCCCCACCGCCGCCGCCAGGTGGAACACGACGTCCACTTCGGACACGAGGTCGTCGATGAGGGAACCGTCGAGGATGGTGCCCTGCACGAAGCGGAACGCCGGCGCGTCCTCCGGCAGGTTCGCCTTGCTGCCGGTGCTGAGGTCGTCCACGCCGAGCACGGTGTGGCCCTCCGCCAGCAGGTGTTCGACCAGGTGCGAGCCGATGAACCCGGCGGCTCCGGTGACCAGCGCCCTCATCGCGCACCCCCGCCCTGCTCCGCGGCCAGCGGCCGGTTCGTCCCCGACCCGCGCCGAGTCCTGGAGTGCAGCCGTTCGTAGAGATCATCGATGCGGCCGGTGACGGCCTCGATGCCGTACAGATCGCGGATCACCGGCACGTCGCCGCGCGGGCGCCGGTCGGTGACCTCGGCGGTGATCTCCTTGCGCATGCCTTCGACGTCGCCCGGAACCCGCCGGGCCCGGTCGGTCCGCACGCCCTCCAGCGCCGGGCACGTCGTGTAGAGCACCGGCATCCCGTTGGCCAGCGCCTCCAGCACCGACAACCCGAAGGTCTCCTGCGCGGACGACGCCACGAACAGGTCGAACGCGGAGAGCATCGCGGACACGTCGTGGCGCTCACCGGCGAACACCACGTGCTCGGCCACGCCGAGCTCCGCGGCCAGCGCCTCCAGCTTCTCCCGTTCGGCGCCGCCACCGACGACGAGCAGCTTCGCGCCCTCGCCCAGCAGCGGTGCCGCGGCCTCGATCACCATGTCGAAGCGCTTGTTCGGGTCGAGCCTGCCCAGCACGCCGATCACGTGGGCCCGCTCGTCGATGCCGTGCTCCGCGCGGACCCGCGTGCGGGCGGCCGGGTCGAAGCTGACGCGGCCGAAGTCCACCCCGTTCGGGATCACGCTGATCTTGTCGCCGCGCATCCCCCACTTCGCGAGCCGGTCGGCGACCGTCTCCGAGACCGCGATCGTCCGCTGCGCGAACGCGTCGGTGCCGAGGTAGAGCCCGCGGACCCCGGCGGTCATCCGCCTGCGCTCCAAGTGCGTCTCGCCGATCGAGTGCTCGGTGCCGACCACCACCGGCGTACCGGCCAGGCGCGCGGCGAGCTTGCCGTAGACGCACGCCCGGTAGAGGTGGGTGTGCACCACGTCGTAGCCGCCCTCGCGGATCAGCGCCCGCATCCGCAGCACCGCGCTCAGCTGCGTGTTGCTGGTCATGCCCAGGTCGCGGACCCGGACACCGTCCCCGATGATCATCTCTGCGACGTCACCAGGGTTGTAGAGCGCGAGCACCTCCGATTCGTGCCTGGTGTGCTGCAGGATCGACCTCAGCTGCAGCTCGGCGCCACCGACCGCCAGACCGGTGATCACGTGCAGAACCTTCATCGCTGTCCTCCCCCCATAGCGGTGGTCAGCACGATGCCGACCGTCCTGGCCACGACCACCACGTCCAGCCACGGCGTCCAGTTCTCGATGTAGCGGTTGTCGAACTCGGCCCGTTCCGGGATCGAGGTGTCCCCGTGCAGGCCGTGCACCTGCGCCCACCCCGTCATGCCACCGCGCACCCGGTGCCGGTCGCGGTAGCGCGGGATCTCGCGGGCGAATCGTTCGGCGTAGCAGGGCCGCTCCGGGCGCGGCCCCACCACGGACATCTCGCCGCGCAGCACGTTGCCCAGCTGCGGCAGCTCGTCGAAGTGGGTGCCGCGCAGCCAGCGGCTCAGCGCCGTCGTGTCGGTGGCGCACACCGACCAGCCCTGCTCCGCGCCGACCGGCACCGTGCGCAGCTTGACGACGGTGGCCGACCGGCCGGCGCCGGTGACGCGGCGCTGCCGGAACAGCGCCGCCCCGCCGCCACCGAGGCGCACGGCCGCGGCCAGCACCAGCAGCACCGGTGCCAGCACCACCAGCAGCGCGCCGGCGACGACCACGTCGAACGCCCGCTTCGCGCGCACCGCCGCGCGGGTGTGCGCGAAGCGGCGCAGCCGCACCAGCGGCACTCCCCAGACCTCGTCCAGGAAGCGCTGCGGCACCGCCACGCCCAGCTCCGGCAGGCGCGGCACCAGGTAGACGTCGGCGGGCAGCGGGCGGCAGTCCCGCACGATCGCGACCAGGTCCGCGTCGGTGTCCCCGGCGCAGAGGATCACGCGGGTGGCCCGGTGGCGGACCACCAGCTCACCGAGGCGTTGCGGACGCCCCAGCACCGGTGTCCCGTCCCCGGCCGGTCCGTTCGCGAGGAAAGCCGGTCGCAGACCGAACTCCGGGTGTTCCCGCAACGCGCGGGCGATCCGCGTCCCGACGGGACCGGCGCCGACGATCAGCACCGACTCGACGAGCAGGCCCCGGCGGTGCGCCGCGCGCACTCCCGCGCCGCCCGCGCCGCGCGCCAGCACCAGCGCACCCGCTCCGGCCGGTGCCAGCCACCCGGATCCGGTCCACGGCACCAGCAGCAGGGCCGGCACCGCGGCGGCCAGCGCCAGCCGCGGGACCTGGTCCCCGACGCGCAGGCAGATCCGCAGCCGCTGCCCGCCGTCGGCGGCCAGCACCGCCAGCACCACCGCCACGTACAGCGCGCCGGGCGGTCCCGGCACTCCCATCGCGAACGCGGCCACGGTCAACGTGACCGCGTCGACCACCGGCCACAGCACCACCGGCAGCAGCCGCGGCGCCGCGCGCTCCCCGGTTCGCACCGGGGAGCGCAGCGCGCACGACATCGGGCCGGGGCCGGACCGCAGGTCGGCGATGCTCATCCGGCGGCTCCAGCGGGGACGCGGCTCTTCGGCGCCGAGGACGACAGCCTCGCGCTGACCCGCCGCACCGCGTGGTCCGAGCCGTAGACGAACCGCATCACCGGCCCGTGGCTCGGCGCCACCGAAGCACCGACGAAGAACAGGCCCGGCACCGAGGACTCGAAGTGGGCGTCCACCCGGGGCGTCCGCGCCAAGGTGCGCAGCCGGGACCGCAGCCGCGGGTTCAGGAACCCGAACCGCTCCAGGTCCGGCGGATAGCCGGTGGCGCACAGCACGTGGTCGGCGGTGAACTCGCGACCGCCGCCGCCGAAGGTGCGCACCCCCAACTTGACCTGCTCGCCGACCGTCTTCGCCCAGTCCACGGTGTGCCCGACGTGCACCGGGAACACGCCCTCCACGCGGCTGCGCAGCCACCAGGCCCCGGCCGGGCCGAGCGCCGTGCGCGCCCGGAACACCCGCTGCCCCTCCGGCAGGTGCCGGAACAGGTCGGGGTGCTCGGAGTAGAACCAGGTGGACAGGCCCGAGCCGAGCCCCGCCTCCGGTTCCCGCATCCGCCGCAGCAGCGGCCGGTCCGGCAGCAACGGCCTGCCGTTCCACGCCACGTCCCTGGCGCGGGCGATCAGGCGCACCGAGGCGCCGTTCTCGTGCAGCAGCGCCGCCGACTCCAGCGCGGACTGACCGGCGCCCATCACCAGCACCTCGGCGCCGTCGAACCGGGCCGGGTCGGTGTGCTCCGAGCTGTGCGTGCACAGCTCCGGCGGCAGGTCCGCGAACACCTCCGGGGTCCGGGCGAAGTGCTGGACCCCGGCGGCGACCACCACGGAGCGGGCCTTCGCCCGGCCCCCGTCGGCCAGTTCCAGCTCGAACACGCCCGCCCGCCGATCCAGATCGGTGACCAGCACCTGCTCCACTTCCAGCGCGCGCTGGTCGCGGAACCAGTCGGCGTAGGCGGTGAAGGTCTCCAGGGACACCGGCACGCCGTAGTCGGCGTAGCCGCGGCCGGTCTCCTGGCAGAAGTTCCGCAGCGTGTGCGAGCGGTCCGGGTCGGACAGGTTCGAGGCGAACCCCTGCGATTTCAGGAACATCCCGCGCGGCATCTTGCTGCGCCACAGGTCCATCGGGATGCCGAACTGCCGGTAGCTCACGCCGCCGGCCCGCAGGTGCGCAGCCAGCGACAGCCCGTACGGACCGGCGCCCACGATGGCGACGTCGACGGTGTCGTTCATCAGTGACCCTCCTTGAGCGCATACGGCGACCGTCGCCGCTGCCGATTCCCCGTTCTCGCGTCCCGCTCCGCGCGTTCGCGGAAGCGCGGCGGTTCCACCACTTGCACGCTGGGGCGCGGTGCGAACCGCCGCGTCAGGGCGCGCCGTCCCATCCACCCGCACATCAGCGCGAACGGCGCGAGGTCGTCGCGGGCGAACCACGCCATCTCGTCGACGCCCCACAACGACCGCGCCCACCCGAGCAGCCCCAGGTCGCCGCGGCGCCAGTAGCCCAGCGCGCCGATCGGGTCGTAGTTCTCCACCAGGAACCGGCGCCCCACCGGCGGAATCCCCTCCGGCACCGGCTGCCCGGTCAGGTCCAGGTAGGCCGCGAGCACCACGTCGATGCCCGCGGAGTCGCGGAACAACCGGAACTGCGCGCCGAGCCGCGGGTTGAAGTCGAGCAGCCGGTAGGTGCCGTCGCGGCTGTCGAACCGGAAGTCCAGGTCCGCGATGCCGCGGAAGTCCAAGCGCCGCAACAACTCCGAGGCCTGGGTGCGCAGCACCGTGTTCGACGCGCACCGGCCCAGCGTGGTGAGCCCGGCGTGCGCCGGGTAGGACCGCAGCTTCACCCCGGTGAAAGCGGGACGGCACCCGGCGGATCCCCGGTAGGCGTGGAAGAACCAGTCGTTGCCGCTGCCGCCAGGTACGTACTCCTGCAGCATCAGCAGGCCCGCGTCCTGGGACTCGCAAACCTCGGCGATCTCCAGCAGTTCCGCGCGGGAACGCAGGATCGACGTGCTGCGCACCTTCGCGCGGCCACCGGACGTCCACGGCGTCGCGAGCTTCGCCACCAGCGGAAAGCCGTTCTCCGCCGCGAACTCCGCCGCCTCCGCCCTGGTGCGCACGAGTTCCGCGCGCGGCGTCGGCACGTCCAGGTCCCGGCACACGTCCTGCAAGGTGAACTTCCCCGCGACCTCCCGGGGCAGCTCCGGCGACGGATCCGGGAAGCGGAACCAGTGCCGCAGCGCGGCGCCGTGCTCGGCCAGGTGGATCGCGGCGGCGTCGTCGGTGGGGAACAGCACCGCTGGCCTGCCGAGCCGTTCCGCCAGCGCCGCGAGCCCCAGGTTGATCCGCTCCGGGTCGGCGAGCTCCGGCCGCCACCACCAGCGTCCCCGCAGGTAGCGGGAGTGCGCGGCGGGCGCCATCGGGTCCTCGTGCACCGCGTACACCGGCACCCCGGCGCGACCCAGGCTGCGGATCAGCCCGAGCCCGCCGTGGTGCAGCACGTTCGGGTCCAGCTTGAACACCACCGCGGGCGTCGCGGTGTCCATGCCGTCCGGTTCCGGTCGCATGCTCGCCTCACACGACCTGGCGGTGCGGCGCCAGCTCGAACTGGTACGTCGCGTCCAGCACCTGCGGGCAGTCCCCTGCCCACGTGTAGTCGAATCCCGGGTGCACGGTGTGCACGATGACCAGGTCCCAGTCGGCCCCGCGCGGTTCCGCTTCACCGGTCAGCCGGGAGCCGTCGGCCAGCTCGACCTCACCGATCAGCGGGTCGTGGTAGCGCACGTCCACGCCGAGCCGCGTCAGCCCCGCGATGATCGGCAGCGCCGGGGACTCCCGCAGGTCGCGCACGCCCGCCTTGTAGCTCACCCCCGCCAGCAGCACCCGCGCCCCGATCGCGCCGGTCCCGGCGGCGGCCAGCATGCTCTCGGCGCGGCGCACCACCTGCTCCGGGCGCAGGTCGATGGACCGCATCGCCTGGTCGATCATCGGAGCCGCGACGCCCTTCTCCCGCAGCTGCCACAGCAGGTAGTGCGGGTCGCACGGGATGCAGTGCCCGCCGACTCCCGGGCCGGGGAAGCTGCCGAGGAAGCCGTAGGGCTTGGTGCCCGCCGCGATGGTCACCTCGATCGGATCCAGCGACAACGCGCCGCAGATGTCGGCGATCTCGTTGGCCAGCGCCAGGTTCACGGCGCGGAAGATGTTCTCGTACAGCTTGGTCAGCTCCGCCGATTCCGGGGAACCGACCAGGTACACCGAGTCGGTGAGGTCGCCGATCACCCGCGCCGCCCGCGCCGAGCACTCCGGGGTGACGCCGCCGACGATGCGCGGGGTGTCGCGCTGCACGTGGTCGTGGTTGCCGGGGTCGATGCGTTCCGGGCTGAACGCCACGTGCACTTCGGTGCCGACCTCCAAACCGCGGCGCCGCAGCGGTTCCACCAGCAATTCCCGCGTGGTTCCGACGAACGTCGTGGACGTGAGGATGATCGTCTGGCCGGGCCGGGCGTGCGCCACCGCCGTCGCGCACGCTCCGCGCAGCGCGGCGAGGTCCGGCACCCGGTCCTCATCCACGGGAGTGGGAACGCACACCACGACCGTGTCCGCCTCCGCCAGCGCCGCCGGATCCTCCGCCAGGCGCAGCGATCCGTCGGCGAGCGCGTCGTGCAGCACCGCGCGTTCCGCGTCGGGCAGGTCCACGTCGCCGGCGGCCACGGCCCGCAGCCGCGCTTCGCTGATGTCGACGCCGACGACGCTTGAACGCCGAGCGGCCAATCCGCACGCCGTCGGCAGGCCCACGTACCCCAGTCCGAGGATCACCACCGTCTCCTGCCGGGCCCTCGGAACGCGGGTTCCCAGCCCGGAGGCGCGGCGGACCGCGTCCTCCTCCGACCGGTCCTGGTAAGCGACCAGCCGACCGGACAGCTGCCGCTCCCGGCCGTTGACCGCCAGCGCAAGGTGATGCTGGGTCACGTTTCCTCCCCCAGTTACGCGTGTCCCGTGCCGAGCGGATCTCGCCGCCGGCTCGTTCCGGTGCCCCGTCGTCGGCCGGGCGGTCGCGGCCCCCACCGCGTCCCGCCTGCCCGATGTGTCGCCGCCGTTCGTCCGCGGATTTCAGAATCGCAGCTCAGAGCGGTAGAGCCGCTCCCCCAACGGCGGTAGCGCCCCTACCGAAACCGCAGGAATCTCGGCGCGGGGATCTCCGGCGCGCGGGTGGCGGCGAGCCCGTGCCGGGCGCGTTTCGCGTCGAGCCGCACCGTCCCGTCCCGGTCGCCGACGTAGGTGCGCGGCAGCGCGTGCACGCCCGAGAACTCGGAGCGCCAAATCGCGCAGCCGTAGTCGTAGCCGGCTTCCCGCACCGAGCCGACCACGGCGGCGTCCACGTCGCCGTACGGGTAGCAGAACCCGTTCACCGGCTGCCCGGACAGCGCTTGCAGCACCGGGCGGCTCTTGCCGACCTCGGCGGCCAGCTCGACCGGATCCAGCTCGGTCAACCGGCGGTGCCCGACGCTGTGCGAGCCGATCTCCATGCCACCGGCCGCGACCCGCGCGACCTCGTCCTCGGTCATCAGCGATTTGCGCGGGCCCGCCGGGTCCCACGCGTTGTGCCCGCCCATCATCCCGGAGATCACGAACACCGTCGCCGTCCAGCCGTACCGGCGCAGCAGCGGGTAGACCGTGTCGGAGAAGTCGGTGTAGGCGTCGTCGAAGGTCAGCCCCACCAGGCCGCGCCCCCGCCCTTCGCGGCGGGCGGCCAGCAGCTCCCGCATCGACACCCCGGTGCACCCGCGCGCCCGCAGCCAGCGCAGCTGTCGTTCGAACCGGGCCGGTTCCACCGTCACCAAGTACGGGTCGTCGGTGTACTCGGACACCGAGTGGTACATCAGCACGTACGGGAACGACTGCGGCACCCGTCGCCGGCTGGGCTGTTGCGCTGTCCGGGTCATCACCGGCCGCCCTTCTGGTCACGTCCTCGGCGGACCGTCGCACGGCGGGGTGCGGGGCGGACCGGTCGCGCGGGTGAGTCCGGGTAACCCGGTTGCACGAGACGGCCGCCGCGCCGGCCCCCCGGGGAGGTGATCAACTGCCCGTTTCGGGGCGATCGGTAGGATCGGGCGAATCAGCGCACCGGACCACGAGAACGCCGAGGAGTTGACAGTGGCCGCGGCCTCCCGTCGAGAACCAGCTCATCAGGACGGTCCCGCCGACCCGGCCCCGAACAGCGACCTCGGCGCCACCGCCCGCCGGAACGGACGCGTCTCCGAGCCGGATGCGCGCCGGGATTCCGGCTCCGCGCCGCCGCAGGCGGGGATCCGGGATCTGATCGCCGCCTACCCGTGGCTGCCGGTGGTGCTGGGCCTGCTGCTGAGCGCGCTGGGCGTGTGGTGCTTCACGGGACTCACCGAGCAGGTCTACCAGGGCGGGCCGCTGGTGCGCCTCGACGAGCACCTGCTGCGGGTGTCGCTGGAACTGCGCTCCGGACCGCTGGTGGGGGCGCTGGCGGTGCTCACCTGGCTCGGCGACGTGCTGGTGGTGCTGCCGGTGAGCCTCGCGATCGGCGTGCTGATCGGCGTCGCCCGGCACCGGTGGTCGCCGTTGGTGCTGCTGGCGCTGTCCTCGGCGGGCACCGGGCTCGCCGTGTACCTCATCAAGATCATGATCGCCCGTCCGCGACCGCTGGTGGTGGACGCGGTCGTCGTCGAGGACGGTTTCGGCTTCCCCTCGGGGCATTCGGCGCACGCCGCCGCGCTCTACCTCATGCTCGGCGTGTTCGCGCTGCGGCTGCTGCGCACCCGGTGGGCCCGCAACGCCCTGTTCACCGCGGCCGTGCTCGCCATCGTCATCACCGGGTTCAGCCGGGTGATGCTCGGCGTGCACTCCCCCACCGACGTGCTGGCCGGGTGGACGCTCGGCGCGTCCTGGACGGTGCTGCTGCTGAGCCTCTGGCTGTTCGCCGAACACCTGCCCCGGCTGATCGACTCCTTGGTGGCCCGCAAGCAGCGGGCCAGGGACTGAACACCCGGCCTCCCGCTCGATCGTCGTCCCGCCAGCGGCGAAGCCGCTGAGCAACGACCACGCACGCAGAACGACCACCCGCGGGTTCTCAGCGGCTTCCTCGCGAGGACGGCTTTTTCCCTCGTGGCGGAGCCACTCGGGAAAAAGACCCCGCAGCGAGGAAGCCGCTGAGGTTCCGCCACCCGACCACCAAAGCAGACCTGCTTCACAGAAAGGCTGCTCAGATCGTCCAGGTGTCGTTGCCGGTGAGCAGGCCCTGCAGGTCCGGCGGGTTGCTCTGCTCCGCCGCCGACGTCTGCTCGCGGGCCGCGTCGTCGTAGGTGGGGCGGGACACCGAGCGGAACACCCCGGTCACCGTCGGATCCAGGTTCACCCCGCCCAGCCGCGACAACGCGTAGGCGAACGAGCTGTCCGCGCGCTCCGCGTCGTGCACGACCACGTCCTCGGAGTCCACCTCCGCCAGCGGAGCCACCACCAGCTCACCGGCCGCGTCCCGCACCACCGCGAACTGCTCGTCCTCCGGCCCGAACACGATGGGCTTGCCGTGGCGCAGCGGGATGATGCGGCGCTGCTTCTCGTCCTTGTCCTTGAGCACGTCGAAAGCACCGTCGTTGAAGATCGGGCAGTTCTGGTAAATCTCCACCAGCGCGCTGCCCCGGTGCTCGGCGGCGGCCTGCAAGGTCTCCGTGACGTGCGCCCGGTCCGAGTCCAGCGTCCGCGCCACGAAGCTCGCCTCCGCGCCCAGCGCCAGCGACACCGGGTTGAACGGCGTGTCCAGCGAACCCGCGGGCGTCGACTTGGTGACCTTGCCGACCTCGGACGTCGGCGAGTACTGACCCTTCGTCAAGCCGTAGATCCGGTTGTTGAACAGCAGGATCTTCAGGTTCACGTTGCGCCGCAACGCGTGGATCAGGTGGTTGCCGCCGATGGACAGCGCGTCGCCGTCCCCGGTGACCACCCACACCGACAGGTCCGGGCGCTGGGTGGCCAGGCCCGTCGCGATCGCCGGAGCGCGCCCGTGGATCGAGTGCATCCCGTAGGTGTTCATGTAGTACGGGAACCGGCTGGAGCAACCGATGCCCGAGATGAACACGATGTTCTCCCGCCTGAGCCCCAGCGTCGGCAGGAAGCTCTGCACCGCGTTGAGCACGATGTAGTCACCGCAACCAGGGCACCAGCGCACTTCCTGGTCGGACTTGTAGTCCTTCGCGGTCTGCTTCTCGTCGCTGGTGGGCACGCCGTGCAGGCCGCCCACCTCCGGCAGTCCGAGGTCCGTGGTCGTCACGCCGACACCCCTTGCACCACATCGGTGAGCACGTTCTGGAGTTCCTCCGCTTGGAACGGGAGACCCGCGACCTTCGTGTGGCTGTGCACGTCCACGAGGAAGCGGGACCGCAGCAGCATCGCGAGCTGGCCGAGGTTCATCTCCGGCACGATCACCTTGTCGTAACGCCGCAGCACCTCGCCGAGATTCCCCGGCATCGGGTTCAGGTACCGCAGGTGGGCCTGCGCGATCGGCAC
This sequence comes from Saccharopolyspora sp. NFXS83, assembly GCF_026241095.1. Classification (GTDB taxonomy): domain Bacteria; phylum Actinomycetota; class Actinomycetes; order Mycobacteriales; family Pseudonocardiaceae; genus Saccharopolyspora_C. Next base: position 61,124 of record NZ_JAPFGB010000005.1, read on the forward strand.
GCCCTGCCCGCGCACCCGGCGGCAGGCGGCGCCGATCGGGCCGTAGGACGAGCCCCAGCCCAGCACCAGCACCTCGGCCCGCCCGGACGGGTCGTCGACTTCGAGATCGGGCACCTCGACCCCGTCGATCTTCGCCTGGCGCAGCCGCACCATCTTGTCGTGGTTGTCCGGGTCGTAGGAGATGGCACCGGAGCCGTCGGCCTTCTCCAGCCCGCCGATCCGGTGCTCCGTGCCGGGGGTGCCCGGCACCGCCCACTCGCGGGCCAGCGTCTCCGGATCCCGCACGTACGGCCAGAAATCGCCGGAGCCGTCCGGCGCGTTCGGTTCGGTCGCGAAGGTCACTCGCAGGTCCGGCAGCTTCGTGATGTCCGGGACCAGCCACGGCTCGGAACCGTTGGCGATGGCCCCGTCGGACAGCAGCAGCACCGGCGTGCGGTAGCGCAGCGCGATCCGCGCCGCCTCCAGCGCCACGTCGAAGCAGTCCGCCGGGGACCGCGGCGCGAGCACCGGCACCGGGGATTCGCCGTTGCGGCCGTAGAGCGCCTGCAGCAGGTCGGCCTGCTCGGTCTTGGTGGGCAGCCCCGTGGACGGGCCGCCGCGCTGGATGTCGCAGATCAGCAGCGGCAGCTCCAGGGTCACCGCCAGCCCGATGGTCTCCGACTTCAGCGCCAGCCCGGGCCCGGAGGTCGTGGTCACCCCCAGCGATCCGCCGAAGGAGGCGCCCAGCGCCGCGCCGACCCCGGCGATCTCGTCCTCCGCCTGGAAGGTCGTGACGCCGAAGTTCTTGTGCTTGGCCAGCTCGTGCAGCACGTCGGAGGCCGGGGTGATCGGGTAGGTGCCGAGGAACATCGGCAGCCCGCTGCGTTGACCGGCCGCGACCAGGCCGTAGGCCAGCGCCACGTTGCCGGTGATCTGGCGGTAGGTCCCCTTCGGCAGCGTCGCGGGCGCGACCTCGTAGGTCACCGCGAACGCCTCGGTGGTCTCGCCGTAGTTCCAGCCCGCGCGGAACGCGAGCACGTTGGCCTCGGCGATGTCGGGTTTCTTCGCGAACTTCTCCCGCAGGAAGCGCTCGGTGCCCTCGGTCGGCCGGTGGTACATCCAGGACAGCAGGCCGAGCGCGAACATGTTCTTCGCGCGTTCCGCGTCCTTGCGCCCGACCCCGGCGGGTTCCGCGGCGCCGCGGGTCAGTTCCGCCATCGGGACGTGGTGCACCACGTACGGTTCGAGCTCGCCGGACTCCAGCGGGTTGTGCTCGTAGCCGACCTTGGTGAGGTTGCGCTTGGTGAACTCGTCGGTGTTGACGATGAGGATGCCGCCGTGCGGCAGGTCGCCCAGGTTGGACTTCAGTGCGGCGGGGTTCATCACCACCAGCACGTCCGGCCGGTCACCCGGGGTGAGGATGTCGTAGTCGGCGAAGTGCAGCTGGAAGCTGGACACGCCCGGCAGCGTCCCGGCGGGAGCGCGGATCTCCGCCGGGAAGTTCGGCAGCGTCGCGAGGTCGTTGCCGAAGGCCGCGGCCTCCGAGGTGAAGCGATCACCGGTGAGCTGCATGCCGTCGCCGGAGTCCCCGGCGAAGCGGATCACCACGCGGTTGAGCTTCCGCGTGCTCGTCCCGTTCGGGTTGTCCTGGCTCGTGCGCTGGGAGTTCGTGGAGCCGTTGGCGCCCGGCCCACTCGCGCCGGTCCCCGTCTGCTCCGGAGGCTGGTGCCCGTTCGTAGTCACCAATGGACCCGTTCCCTTTCCAGCTCGCGGGCACGCCCGCGAGCCACTCCGCCGCCCTGTGGCGCACGATACAGCTCGGTGCGGCGTTCTTACGCCGACCACACGCGGGACTCAAGGAGCGGGACGGTCTCCCGAGCCGGGCTAACATGAATTCCTCGGGGATTTTCGGAGCCTTGTCGGCAACGATTCACTACTGCCGGGTAAAATAGGATCGGCAGCCTGGTCAGAACCGGGACCGCCCTCCTCTCGCACCGCCGGAGGCGCCCATCCGGACACTCCGGACCGCGTTTCCACGGGCCGCGGCGGAGTCGCCGAGGAATCCCGGACGAACCGCCCCACTCCGGTCACCACGCCATCACCGGCAGTGACGAAGGCGGGCTCCCGAGCCGGATTCCGGCCACTCCGCGCGAGGATTCGCGGGAAAAGCAGGCACATCGGCCGAAGCGCGATTCGGCCGCACGGCCGAACCCCTCCGCCACGCGACCGAACGGCCGGGTGGCACCGCCCCCGACCTGCCACGCGACCGCCTCGCCCGACGGCGAGCGGCGCCGGGGCGACATCGCCGGGGCGCATCGCGGACCATCCGGAGCCGAACGGACTCGAATGCGTTACTCATCGGTCACATCGCCATTCCCGACCGCCCCGGCCGCGACCTTCTCCATCGCAGCCGAACCACCCCACGGCACCTGCCGAAGAACCTACCCCGCGCAGAACGCCAATACTTCTACCGAGCATTCCCGATCTCAATCATTCAATCATTCCATCTGCGACCGACCTCACCACGGAGCAGATCCGCATCCACCCCGTTTCCGAAATCTCCAACACCCCCTCACCGCGCCCACGAAAATATGAGTCCGGCCACGCGGCAATACACCCACCAATTCAGCAATGTGAGCTCGATCATATCGCCGGTAAAACCATTCACACCCGCCCCACGCTAGGCCGGACGAGTGAACTCCGGTACCCCCGTGACAACGCGCCGCGAACCCCGCCCACGCGGACAACGGATGACCCGGCCACTCCCATGGCCGGGTCATCTCGCACATCTCGGAAATCAGGTCGTGCCGGTCACGCCCCCAGCAACCCCAGCACGGCCGCGACGCAGGTCGCCAGATCCCCCGTCCGGTTCCACACCATCTCCCCCGGAGCCGCCGTCGCGGCGGGCAGGAACCGCGCCGCGCGGCAATCGTCCTGGTCGAAGATCCACAGGACGTCCACGCACGTCGCCGCGTCCCGCCAGCCGACCAGGCCGCCGATCTCCCCCTCGTCGTCCGCGAAGGCCCGGAAGGACCACCCCGCCGAGCGCAGGTCGTTCAGACCCGCCAGCTCCGGGTAAGCCCGCACCGCGGACTCCGCCTCACCCCCCTTCGCCGTCTCCTCTCCCACGCCGGCCTGGCGGGAATCGAGGAATGCGCGCCGATTCTCAGCTGCTGATCGCATAAGCTGACAGTGGACCGAAATCGGATATCGGAGTGCCACACAATCGCCACAGCCGACGACTTCCGATTGCCCGGCCGCAGCCGATCATGTTTCGTGGGCCAGGCGCACAAGGGGGAAGACAGCATGACGCACGAAAACGGCACGGAAACCGACAGCATCGTCGCGGAGGCTCCCGGGGACGTCGCCGAAGCGGACAATCCGACTAGGACCGGTTCCCGCATCGCCGAACTGCGCAAGATCCACGGCGTGACGCAACGCGCGCTGTCGGTGCGCGCGGCCGTTTCCTATTCCTTGCTGCGCAAGGTGGAACGCGGCGAGCGCGCGGCCAGCCATTCCTTCGTCGCGGCCGTGGCCCGCGCGATGTCGGTCAACATCACCGACCTCACCGAACAGCCGCACCACACCCGGCCGGCCAACCCGTCCTCCGAGCAGGCGGGCGTGCCCGCGCTGCGCCAAGCGCTCGTCGAGGGCGACGACCCGCAGCTCGACACCGACCCGCGCGCCGTCGAGGACCTGCGCGCCGACGTCGCCCGCATCAAGGAGTGGGATCGGCGCACCCGGCACGCCGAGGCGGTCCAGGCGCTCCCGGACCTGCTGCGGCACCTGCACCACGCCGCCGGTGCGCATCCCGAGGATCCGGCCGTGCACGAGCTGCTGGCGACCGCGTACTCGTACACCATGATCGCGCTCTACCGGCTGGGACACCTCGACCTGTGCCACCTGGCCGACGAGCGCGCCCGTGCCGCGGCAGCCCGGGGCGCCGACCCGGTGCGGAGTTCCGTCGCGGAGTGGAACCACGCCCTGGTGCTGCTGTTCGACGGCTCCTACAACGCCGGGCTGCGCTCGCTGGACCGCTCGCTCGGCTTGCTGGAACCGGTGCCGGAAACCCCGGCGACCTCCGCCGTGCGCGGGGCCGTGCACCTGCGCGCCGCCATCCTCGCGGCGCGCACCGCCGACGCCGACCTCGCCGACACGCACCTGCGGGAGGCCCGCGCGATGGTCGTCGACGGCCAAGACGAGGCCAACCACTACGGGACCAAGTTCGGCGCCACCAACGTCGACATCCACGGCGTGGCGGTCCCGGTGGAACTCGCCGACGGCACCACCGCGGTGACCAGGGCCGCCACCGTGCAGCTGCCCGAGCACACCGCGCCGAGCCGCAGCGGGCACTACTGGATCGACCTCTCCCGCGGCTGGCTGCTGCACGGCGACCGCCGCCGCTCGCTGGAGTGCCTGCAAACGGCCCGGCGCATCGCACCGCAGCTCACCCGCTACCACCCGCAGGTGCACGAGACGGTGCAGTCGCTGGCCGCCAGCGACGCCCGGTCGACCAACAGCCTGTCCCACTTCGCCGCCTGGTGCGGCATCCGGCGTTGAAGTCCGGCTGCGGAGCGACGTGATGGACGACAACGGGCAGCCGGTGCTGTACGCGATCGGGATGGGTTCCCCCGCGGCTCGGGACATCGGCAGGTTGGTGGAACTCGCCCGGGCCGACGGCTGGGCGGTGTGCGTGGTCGCCTCGCCCGACGGCAGGCGGTTCCTCGACGTCGAATCACTGGCCGCGAAGACGGGCCACCCGGTGCGCAGCGAGTACAAGGACCCGGCCGCGGCCGACGCGCTGCCCCCGGCCGACGGCATGATCGCGGCCCCGATCACCTGCAACAGCCTCGCGAAGTGGGCGGCGGGCATCTCCGACACCCTCCCGCTGGGGATGCTGGTGGAGGCGGTCGGCAAGCGGCAACCGGTGGTGGCGATGCCGTTCTCCAACCGCGCGCAGATCGCCTTCCCGCCCGTGCAAGAGGCGATGCGGCGGCTCTCCGGCTGGGGAGTCGAGGTGCTGGCCGGCCCTGAGGTGTACGAGCAGCACGAACCCGGAACGGGCGCCGAGCACCTGCACCGCTTCCCCTGGGAGCTGGCGTGGCGGACCTTCCTGGACCACCCCTGGCATTTCCGCCGCTGACCGCACGCGCCCCGAGCCGCCTACCCCGCACGACCGGTTCCGAGGCCGGTTCCTAGACTCGCGCCGCGCCGCCGGGAGACGCGCCGGCCGGAACCGACGAGGGGAATCGGGTGCCAGCGCCGACCGAGCAGCCGACGTGCGAGCCGTCGCCGTTCGCGCGCGGCCCGGTGCTGACGATCGCCGGGCTCACCGCGCTGCTGCTGGTGCTGATCAGCGGCCGGTACGGCTACCTCTCCGACGAGCTGTACTTCCTCGCCGCGGGCAAGCACCACCTGGACTGGGGGTACATGGACCAGCAGCCGCTGGTGCCGCTGCTCGCCGCCGGGATCGACGCCGTGCTGCCCGGCTCGCTGGTCGCGCTGCGGCTGCCCGCGGCGCTGATCACCGCGTTCGGGATCTGCTGCACCGCGCTGCTGGCCCGCGAGTTCGGCGGTGACCGGCGCGCCCAGGTGCTCGCCGCCGCCGCGTGCGCGCTGTCGCCGTGGCTGCTGCTGAGCGGGCACTGGCTAGCGGCGGCGACGCTGGAACCGGCGCAGTGGGTGCTGCTGCTGTGGCTGGTGACGCGGTGGGTCCGGCTGCGCGAGGCGGGGATCCGGCGGGACCGGCTGCTGCTCGCGGCCGGAGCGGTCGCCGCGGTCGGGGTGCAGACGAAGTTCCAGATCGTGCTGCTGTGCGCGGCGCTCTGCGCGAGCGTGCTCGTCGCCGGACCGCGCTCGATGCTGCGGCGCCCGGCGCTGTGGGCGGGGGTGGCGCTCGCGGCGACGGCGTCGATTCCGGCGCTGGCCTGGCAGGCCGGGCACGGCTGGCCCGCGCGCGACATGGGCGACGTGGTCAACGCGGAGAGCAGCAGGCTCCTGCTGCTGCCGACGGCGCTGCTCTACGCGGGCCCCGTCGCGGGCGCGGTCCTGTGCTGCTTCGGGCTCTGGTGCCTGCTGCACGACGAGCGGCTGCGCCCCGTGCGGTTCCTGGCCGGAACGACGCTGCTCCTGCTGGTGTTCTACCTGCTCGTCGGTGGCCGCCCGAACTACCTGTCGGGGCTGTGCGGAATGCTGTTCGCCGCGGGCGCGGTCGGGTTCCAGCACCGCCGCGCGGCCGGGGGCACCCGCTGGTCGTGGACGGCGTGGCCCGCGTACGCGGTCTCCTCGATCCTGCCGCTGGCCCTGCTCCCGATCGTCGCGTTGCCCACCGCGGCCCCGCACCCACCGCTCGCGCCCTACAGCAAGTTCTACGAGACGGGCTGGCCGGAGCTGGCCGAGACCGTCGCCCGCGCGTACCGCTCGCTGCCGCCCGACGAGCGCGGGCGCACCGCGATCGTCGGCGAGAGCTACCACCTCGCGGGTGCGCTCGACGTCCTCGGACCGGAGTTCGGCCTGCCCGCCGTGCACAGCCCGCATCGCGGGTACTGGTTCTTCGGTGCTCCACCGGACAGCGCCACGGTGCTGCTGTACGTGGGCGCCTCCGAGCCGCTCGAGCCGTACTTCACCACCGGCAGGCGGCTCGCGACGGTCCGGACCGAGCTGGACCTGGTGAACCTCGCGCAAGGCGTTTCGGTGATCCGCTACGACGGGCCGACGATGCCGTGGTCCCGGCTGTGGTCGCGCCTGCGCACCCAGTAGCGGGCGGCGCTACCGCCGCGGAGGCGGTGGCTGCTGCGGCGGGTTCGGCGGTGGGCCGGGCGGCATCGGACGCTGTTGCGGGGGCCGCTGCGGCCCCGGTCCCGGCTGGTTCCCGCCCGGCCGGGGTGCTCCGGGCTGCGCTGGCCCGGACTGGGACGGCCCCGGCTGCGGCGCCCCGGGCTTCGCCGTCCCGAACCTCGCCGTGGCCTGGTCGCCCTGGCCCGGCGATTCCGGCTTCGCCGTCCGGAACTTCGCCGTCGCCTGCTCCGACGCTGCTCCCGGACCGCGCGGAGCGGGCGCCTGACGGCCGGGCGCGGGCGTCCCAGGCGGCGGCGTCGGCTGGCCGAGCGGGCGGTACACCGGCATCCGCGTCGTCTGCAGCTGCGAGGTGCGGAAGAAACCGGACTGCTCGTTGCGCGACCACGGCGGCGGCGCCACCTGCGGCTGCGGGCGCCGCTGGAAGAACGCGTCCCGCGCCACCCGCATCAACCCGAGGATCGCATCGCGCCGGGAGTGGAACAGCGCCACCGGGATCGTCGCCCGCGTCGCGTGGTCGTGCAGCAGCGCCAGCTCCGTCGCCGCCAGCTGGTAGTCCGACATCGCGCGCACGCCCGGCAACCCCGCCTGCGCCCGAGCCCAGGTCCGAGCCTGCCTGCGCCCGGTCATCGTCGCGAGCATCCGCACGTCGTTGTCCTGCACCAGACCGCTCGGGATGTACGGCGGCAGGTGCGTGCCGATCAGCCCGATGAGCCGCCTGCGGTCCCGCACCACGATCACCACCAGCGTGATCAGGACACCCAGCTGGACCAGGTAGGCCAGCGCCAGCCCGCCGAAGCCGAACACGGTGGAGAAGTTCCACAACGCGTGCAGCAGCACTGCCGCGATCCAACCGGCGATCACCGCGACACCGCGCCCGGCGCTGCGGCTGCGCGCCGCGTACGCGACGCCGAGACCGGTCATCGCCGTGTAGATCGGATGCCCCAGCGGCGCGATCACGCCGCGGACCAGCACTGTTCCCGCGACGCCGGTTCCGCTTTCGAGCAAGCCGGTCTGGTAGTAGAGCACGTTCTCCACGAACGCGAAGCCGAGCGCGCACAACCCCGCGTACACCAGCCCGTCGGTCGGGCCGTCGATCTCGAAGCGGCGGAACCACAGCATCAGCAGCAGGAAGAAGCCCTTGAAGCTCTCCTCCACCACCGGGGCGATGACCGAGGCGGTGAGCACCTCGCCCAGCTCCACCCCGTACACCGGTTGCAGCAGCGCACCGCCGAGCGTGTTCACGATGAACGACCCGACGATCGCCACTCCGGCGCCCCAGGCGAACGCCAGCACCAGGTTCACCCGCGGTTCGGGCTCCAGCCGATCCATCAGCAGCACCAGCGCCACCAGCACCACCACCGTCGGCAGCGCCAGCAGGCCGCCCACCACGGTGCTGAGCACCCCACCGGAGAGCAGGTAGTAGGTCAGGGCGAGCAGCATGCAGATGCCGCACACGATCAACCCGATGATGAACGGGATCGGTGTCCGGTTGCTGTTGCGGCCTTCGAGGACCGAACGAGGGCTGAGCGCGGGCATGCGGCGAGCGTAGAAGATCACTCCTTTCGGCGGTGCCGGATCCCGCCAACGCCCCCTCCGAAGGATCAGTTCCGCTCGGCGGCGCCGGGGCCGCGCACCCCCATCGACGTCGTTCCCGTCGCGACGGCCGAGCCGGGCTCACCGGGGCCCCGGCCCGCGGTGAGCGCTTTGACCGCGGCCGAGGTGCGGTCGGCGACCTCCAACTTGGTGAACACCGCCCGCAGGTGGTTCTTCACGGTCCGCTCGGAGATCCCCAGCGACCGCGCGATCTGCCGGTTGGAACTACCTCGGACCAGATGTCCCAGTACCTCGTGCTCCCGCGGGGTGAGCCGCTGCAGCAGCGGCGCCGCCTGCGCCCCGGGCGTGCCGGCGGTCGCTCCCGCAGCCCGCTGCAGCGCGTCCCGGTAGACCTCTCCGGCGACCAGCCCGGTGTGCCCCAGCCGCACCCGCAGGGTCACGAGTTGGTTCACCTGCCCGAGCACCTGCTCCAGCGCCGCGGAATGCTCGATCGCCTCTCGCATCATCGCGGTGATCGCGGTGTCCAAGGCTCGCCGGTACGAACTGGCCATCAGGTGACTCCCAGAGGTTCGGTGACATCGACCGCGCCGCGTCCGGACGCACGGGCCCCCGCGCGGCGCATGGTTGTTCCGGCACAGAACCTGGGCACCACGGCGCACCTCCGCCGTGACCAGGTCGATCGAGCACCGTTCGCAGGCCGACGCTTCACCACCGGGCAAGGCCTTCCCACCTGCACCGGACCGGTCGCTGCCTCCACTGGCTATGTCGTCAGCAGCCCCTCCGGAAGTGACCGACCGGCCACCGATTTCCCCCGGATGCGGCAATCAAGGACACGAATGGGGCAGTCCCTCGGTGCCATTCGGAGGACCAGGGCGGGCGCAGCAGGTCTTTGTGACCATGTCGGCCCCCGCCGCACGCCGCTTAGGTTTCGAGACGTCGCACGTCCCAATCCCTCCCGCTGCACTCGGCTGCGATGCCTTCTGAGATCGCAGCCCCCCGTGAAATCACGTCGCAGTCTTCATCAAGGAGGTCTTCGCCATGTCGTGTCCGCAGGCGGCAAGCCGGGCGAGCGCACCACCCACGACGACCGCGCGTGCGCCGGGAGCGCTGCCCAGCAAGGGCTGGACCGCCTCGGCGGCCGCGAACGCGGTCCGGATCAAGCTCCGGGAGGACATCACCCCGGCGGCGAACCTGGCCACCTTTCTGACCAGCACCGTCGAGCCGGAAGCCGAACGGCTGTTCAGCGAATACCTGCCGTACAACCTCATCGACAGAGACCAATATCCGGGAGCCACCGAACTCGAACGCCACTGCGTGCAGACCCTCGCGGGCCTGTGGAACGCCGACCTGTCGACCGCCGTCGGCACCGCCACCACCGGATCCAGCGAGGCCGCGCTGCTGGCGGGCACGTCGCTGCTGCGGCGGTGGCGGCACCGCGGCGACACCGCCGGCCGCAAGCCGAACCTCGTCTTAGGCGCGAATGCCCACGTGTGCTGGCACAAGTTCTGCCGGTACTGGGAGGTGGAGCCGCGCATCGCCCCCGCCCAGCAGGACCTGCTGCACCTGAGCGCGCAGCAGGCCAAGGAGCGGTGCGACGAGGACACCATCGGCGTGGTCAGCGTGCTCGGTTCGACGATCGACGGCAGCTACGAGCCGGTCGCCGGGATCGCCGCCGCGCTCGACGAGCTCGCCGCCGAAACCGGGGTGGACGTGCCGATCCACGTCGACGCCGCCTCCGGCGGTTTCGTCGCACCGTTCCTCGACCCGGAGCTGATCTGGGACTTCCGGCTGCCCCGGGTGCACTCGATCAACGCGTCGGGGCACAAGTACGGGATGGTCCCGGCAGGGCTCGGCTGGATCCTGTGGTGCGACTCGGAGGCCCGCACGAACTGGCTCAGCTTCGACACGAACTACCTGGGCAGCACGCGGGCCAACCACGAGCTGAGCTTCTCCCGGTCGGCCGCGCCGGTGGTGCTGCAGTACTACAACTTCCTGCGGCTCGGCTTCGACGGCTTCCGCGAACTGCACGCGCGCTGCCGTGCCACCGCGACCTCCTTGGCGGCGTCGCTCGACGAGATGGGACCGTTCCAGATCCTCGGCGACGGCAGCGACCTGCCCGTCGTGGTGCTGTCCCAACGCGACGGCCGGCACCGCTGGACGTTGCGGGAACTCGCGGCCCACCTGGGCACGCACGGCTGGTCTGTACCGGTGTACGCGCTGCCACCGGACCGCCAGCAGACCGACGTGATCCGGATCGTCGTGCGCAACGAACTCACCGCCGGGCACGTCGAGGACCTGCTCAGCGCGGTCCGCGGCTACCTGTCCGGCGCCATCGCCACCCCGGCATGACCAGCACCCCCGCAGAGAGGACGAACCATTGCGCCCCATCCGCATCGCCAGCAAGCTCACCCGCCCCGAACCGCCGCAACCGGGCACCGGAGTCCGGCTCGCGCTCTTCCAAGGTGAGAACCCGGTGGGCACCCCGGAGGCGGTGACGGCGAACCTGAACCGGATGCGGGAGGTCGTCGAAGTCGCCGCCCGCTACCAGGCTCAGCTGTGCGCCTTCCCCGAGTGCTACACCACCGGCTACTCGCTCGGCGCGCAGGAGGCGCGAGCGTTGGCCCAGCCGAAGGACGGCGCGGCGATCCAGGCCGCGCAGGCCGTCTCCGCCACCCACGACATCGGGATCGTGGTGCCGTACGTGGAGCTCGACCGCGCGGCCGACACCGTGCACGACTCCATCGCCCTGGTCCTCGGGGGCGAGCTGGCCGCGAACTACCGCAAGACCCACCTGTACGGGGCCGCGGAGCGGATCAACTTCACCGCGGGCACCGAGCTGCCGCCGGTGGTGAAGGTCAACCAGTTCCCGGTCGGCCTGCTCAACTGCTACGAGTGCGAGTTCCCGCCGCTGTACCAGAGCCTGGTGGGTCGCGGCGCGCGGCTCGTGGTCGGCCCGACGGCAGCCGATCACCACTTCACGCTGCACGACGGGAACCCCACCCAGGTGCCCTACCCGGACGCGACCGAGCACATCATCCCGGCGATGGCCTCGGTGTGGCGGGTGTTCGTCGCGTACGTGAACCGGCGCGGCTGGGAGACCTCGGAACGCGGGCAGTGGCAGTACCGCGGCAACTCCGGGGTGTGGGCACCGGATGGCACGCCGATGATCGTGGCCGGGCCGGAGGAGCGCAGCGACGACACGTTGCTCGTCACCGACTGCGTGCCGGACGAGGTCGCCCCGTTCAGCCCGGAAGGCGATCACTTCTCGGACAACCGGGTGGCGCTTCAGGAGAAGCTGCTGCCGACGACCTGACCGGGCGATCGGGTCGGGCCGCGCCACCGGCCTGACCCGATCCGGTCACACCGGTGCGGTCTCCGCCGCGGAGGCCGCACCGGAGTTCCGGTCCGCCAGCACCGCGCGCATCGCCGCCAGCTCCACGCCTTCGGCGGCGAACGCGTCCCGCACTGCCCTGGCCACCTCCACCGCGTTCGGGCGATCCCCGTGCAGGCAGATCGAGTCCGCTCGCACCGGCACCGCGGTACCGCTGACGGAGTGGACCTTGCCGCGCAGCACCGACAGCGCCTGCTGCGCGCACGCCTGCGGGTCCTTCGCGACGGGAGCCGGTTCGATGATGATGTGCCCGGCGTCGTCGTAGTCGAGGTCCGCGAACGCCTCCCGCACGACCGGCACGCCCAGTTCGGCGACCCGATCGGCGGTCGGGCCCGCCAGCAGCACCACCGGCACGCCCGGGGCCGCCGCGGCGACGGCCGTGCCGACGGCCTCGGCCACCGCCGGATCGCGCACCGTGAGCCCGTAGAGCGCGCCGTGCGGCTTGACGTGGGTGATCGCGACGCCCAGCTCGTCGGCCAGCGCCCGGAGAGCTCCGAACTGGTAGAGGCAGGCGTCCGCCGCCTCCCGCGGGCTCATCGTCAGCGCCCGGCGCCCGAAACCGGCCAGGTCCGGGAATCCCGGGTGCGCGCCCGCCGCCACGCCCGCGTCGCGGGCGGTGCGCAAGGCGGCGCGCATGGTCGCGGGATCACCGGCATGCCACCCGCAGGCGATGTTCACCGAAGTGACCAACGGGATCACCCGTTCGTCGTCACCCAGCTTCCACCGGCCGAAGCTCTCGCCCGCGTCCGCATTGAGATCCACGAGTGCCTGCACCGGATCCACCTCCCGCAGCTGCCGCACGCGACCCGCCAGGGGCTTGTAGTGCGGTGATCCCCGGCCGCGCGCCGATGGTAAGAGCCATGTTCCCGCACGCCCCGGTTCCGCGCAGTGCTCCGTTCGGTTGTCCTCCCCGCGCCTTTCCCGATCTTGGAGCGTCCTTTCGGCCGATTCGAGTGCGTGCGTTCGCGCGTACCGATCAGTGTTGCGCTCGGGCTATGGTGACCCGAACGTGCGATTTTTTCGTTTCGTCCAACGAGTTCGCATCTCAGGTTCTGCGCCGGGAATCGCTTCGGCGCATGCTCAAGCACACGGCAGATCACCTCCGTAACCGGTTGAGGAGGTCGACATGGCAGCGACTACGACGCACCTGCCTCCCGCTCGGTACGAGTTCGGTGGCGATGAATTCATCTTCGTCGAGCTCGATCAGGAAATGAGCCTGGAAGCCAATTTCAAGGCGATGGCGATCACCGGGGCCCTCCGGGAGCAAGGCATCGACGGCGTCATCGACATCTGCCCGTCCAACGCCTCGTACATGATCAGGCTCGACCCCGACCGGCTGCACCCGGCGGAACTGGTCGATGAGCTGCGCGGACTGGAGATCACCGCGGGCGACCTGCCCGACGATCACACGGTTCCGACGCGGATCGTCGACGTGCCGATCTTGTTCGACGATCCGTGGACGCGGGAGACGCTCATGCGCTTCCGCGACAATCACCAAGACCCCACCGGAACCGATCTTGAATACGCGGCGCGGATCAACGGATTTCGCGGAGTGCCCGAGCTGATCGATTCGATCACAGGGTCCCCGTTCATCGTCACGATGCTCGGATTCGTCCCCGGATTGCCGTTCTGCTATCAGATGGTTCCCCGCGAGCGGCAGATCGAAGTGCCCAAGTACGTCCGTCCGCGCACTGATACGCCGGAACGCGCCTTCGGTTACGGCGGCGCGTTCTCAGTGGTCTATCCGGTCCGCGGAGCCGGGGGATATCAGCTGTTCGGCATCGCGCCCGCACCGGTCTTCGACGCCGCGCAGACGTTGCCGGACTTCGCCGATCACATCGCTTTCCCGAAACCGAGCGACATCCTGCACTACCGCGCCATCGACCGCGCCGAGTACGACCGGATCCGCGGCGAAGTGGAGGCGGGCACCTTCCGCTACCGCACCGCCGAGGTCGAGTTCTCCCCGACCGCGTTCCTCGCCGACCCGGACGGCTTCAACCGCACCCTGCTGGAGGTGCTGTGATGAGCGAGATCATCGTGCGCTCCGGAGGTCTCTACACGACGGTCCAAGACGCCGGCCGCGACGGGCAGTACGCCATCGGGATGCCGCCGTCCGGCGCCCTCGACCAGTACTCCTACCGCGTCGCGAACCTGCTTGTGGGAAACCCCGACGGCGCCGCCGCGCTGGAGGCCACCTACATCGGCCCGGAACTGGAGTTCACCGACGACCGGCTGATCGCCATCACCGGCGCCGAGGCCCCGGCTCGCGTCAACGGAGAACCGGTCGCCCGCTGGGAGACGCTGGCGGTGCGCGCCGGCGATGTCCTCACGTTCGAGATGATCACCTCTGGCGCCCGGCCCTACGTGGCCGTCAGCGGCGGGATCGCGGTCCCCGAGTACCTGGGCTCGCGCTCGACCTACACGCTCACGGGCATCGGCGGGTTCCAGGGCCGCGCGCTGCGCACCGACGACCGGCTACCGCTGGGATCGCCGCCCGCGTCCGGACCGCCCCCGGGCAGCTCGGTGCCCGCGGGCCTGCGCCTAGCGCTCGGCGGGGTGGCGGAACTGCGCCTGGTCATCGGCCTGTGCTCCTACCGGCTCACCGAAGCCGCGCTGGAGTCCTTCGTGGACACCGAGTGGAAGGTCACCAAGGACGCTGACCGCGTCGGCTACCGGCTGCGCGGCGGCACCATCGACTTCATCGACCGCGAACCGCCGTTCGGCGCGGGCAGCGACCCGGCGAACGTCGTCGACCTGGGCTACCCCATCGGCTCGGTGCAGGTCCCCGGGGGCAACGAACCGATCGTGCTGCTCGGCGACGCGGTGACCGGCGGCGGCTACGCCACCGTGGGCACCGTGATCTCCGTGGACCGCGACCGGATCGCGCAGGCCCGCACCGGCGACCGGGTGTCGTTCACGCCGGTCGACGTCGACGCCGCGATCAGCGCCCGCAGAGACCGCGGCATCCGGCTGGAGAAGGTTCGGGCCGCAGTCAGCTAGTCCCCCATCCCGCGAGCAGCGCACCCGATAGTTATGGAGGAGGCCACCATGTCGACTGTGAACGCCACGCTTCCCGGCGTCTTCTACCGTCGCCCCTCGCCCGAACAGGACCCGTTCGTCGAAGAAGGCGCCGCGGTCCGGCAAGGGCAGACGATCGCGCTCATCGAAGTGATGAAGACCTTCAGCGAGATCAAAGCCGAGCAGGCGGGCACCATCGGCCGCTTCCTGCTCGAAGAGGGGGACGAGGTGGAGGCCGGTCAAGGTGTCGTCGAGGTCGTGTCGCCATGACCGGGCCGGGACGAGTCCTCGTGGCCAACCGGGGCGAGATCGCGGTGCGCATCATCCGCGCCTGCCACGCCGCGGGAGCCGAAGCGGTGGCGGTGTACTCCGACGCCGACAAGAACTCCCGGTGGGTGCAGCTGGCCGAGCACGCGGTGCACATCGGCGCCTCCCCCGCCTCCAAGTCCTACCTCGACGTGGAGGCGTTGCTGGAGGCGGCGCGCAGCACCCAGGCCGACGCCGTACATCCCGGCTACGGCTTCCTGTCGGAGAACTCGCGCTTCGCGCGAGCCGTGCAGGACGCGGGCCTGGTGCTGATCGGCCCGCCCGCCTCGGCGATCGAGCTGATGGGCGACAAGGCCACCGCGCGCGCCACCGCGCAAGCAGCGGGCGTGCCCGTGGTGCCGGGCAGCGCACCGGTGACCGACCTCGCCGCCGCGCAGGCCGCGGCCGACGAACTCGGCTACCCGGTGCTGGTCAAGGCCGCGGCTGGCGGGGGCGGTCGCGGCATCCGGCCGGTGTCCTCGGCCGCGGAGCTCGCCGAGGTGCTGCCCGCGGCGCAGGCCGAGGCGCGGTCGGCGTTCGGCGACGGCACCTCGTACCTGGAGCGGGCGCTGCCCCGCCCCCGGCACATCGAGGTGCAGCTGCTCGCCGACGACCACGGCAACGTGGTGCACCTGTTCGAGCGGGACTGCTCGGTGCAGCGCCGCAGGCAGAAGCTGCTGGAGGAGGCACCGGCGCCGGGACTGCACGAGGAGACCCGGCAGCGCATCTGCGAGGCCGCGGTCCGCCTCGCGCGGCACGTCGGCTATCGCAACGCGGGCACCGTGGAGTTCCTCGTCGACGAGGACCAGGGCTTCTACTTCATGGAGATGAACACCCGCATCCAGGTCGAACACCCAGTCAGCGAGGCGATCAGCGGCGTCGACCTGGTGGCCGAGCAGCTGCGGATCGCCGCGGGCAAGCCGATCTCGTTCACCCAGGACGAACTGGTGCGCACCGGTGCGGCCATCGAGCTGCGGATCAACGCCGAGGACCCGGACAACGGCTTCGCCCCGTCACCCGGCGAGGTCACCGCGTTCGACCTGCCCGGCGGGCCTGGCGTCCGCGTCGACACCGGCCTGACCCGCGGTGACCGGATCAGCCCGTTCTACGACTCGATGATCGCGAAGCTGATCTGCTGGGGAGCCGACCGCGACCAGGCGTACTCCCGAGCCGAGCAGGCCTTGCGGGAGTTCCGCATCGAGGGCGTGGCGAACACGATCCCGTTGCACGCCCGGCTCGTCGGCAACGACAAGCTGCGCAGCGGCCCGGTGCACACCACCTGGCTGGAGGAGCAGCTGGAGTGATCAGCGCGGGACGACCTCGTCGCGCAGCACGCTGTAGCGCACGCAGTCCCGCCACCGACCGTCGCGGAACAACCAGCCGCGCAGCACGCCCTCCCTGGTGAAACCCGCCTTGGTGAGGGCGCGCTGCTCGGCGAGGTTGTCCACCTCGGTGCCCGCCTCGACCCGGTTCACCTGGGTGTGGGCGAACAGGTACGCGACCAGCTTGCGCTGGGCTTCGGTGCCGTGGCCGCGCCCGCGGGCCTCCGGCAGCAAGGTGATGCCGATGTTCCAGCAGTACGAGGTCTGACCGGTGGGGTTCTTGGCCCACGACACGAAACCGAGCCGCCGCTGCGGATCCTGCTCGGTGACCACCAGCAGCACGCCTTCGTCGCCCGAGATCAGCCCGGACTCCGCCCAGCGCCGCTGGAAGTGCCCCGCCCCTTGGTAGCCGAACCAGTTGTAGGGGTGGGAGGCCTCGCGGGTGTTGAGCATCCGATCGAGATCGGCCAGGTCGCCTTCGAACACCGGTCGCAGCAGCACAATGGACCCCACATCGCGACCGTAGACCGATCACGCTCCGCTGGACATGCTCTGTTCCGGTGGTCGAAGGCGTCCGAACCGTCCTGATCGGTCCCGAGCCCGGTCAGTCGCTGGGACGCCGGCAGGTGTAGATCCGCGCGGGCGGGACGTTGCGCCACACGGTGCGGCTGGTGAGCACCTCGTCGAAGGCGCCGTCCAACCGGCGCCGGAAACCGCGGGCCCCGGCCATGCCCAGGGCGTGCACGTAGGCGAAGGTGGTGAACGCGCCGCCGGGAGCGAGCACCTTGCCGACCTCGCTGAGGATGTCGCGCTGCAGCTCCGCGGAGAAGATCGACCACGGCAGACCGCTGATCACGGCGTCCACCTCGGCCACCCCCGCGTCGGCCAGCAGCGCGCGCAGCTTCGCCGCGTCGCCCTGCACGACCTCCAGCCAGGGCAGATCGGCGCGCAGGTGCTCGACCATGCCGCCGTCGAGTTCGATCGCGAGGTGCCGTCCGCCTTCGGGCAGCCGGTCGCGCACGGCCCTGCTGAGCGCGCCGGTGCCGGGGCCGAGCTCCACGACGACCGGCCCGGTCCGCTCGTCGGCGGCCGGTCGCGAGCGCGGGACGACCGCGGCCATCTCGCGGGCGAGGTACGGCGAGCTGGGCGCCACCGCGCCCACCAAGCCGGGTTTGCGTGCCGCGCGGGCGGCGAACTTCCGGTAGTCCGCGAACACCGATCCGGCCTTGCCGGTCTGAGGCCGTTGCTGGGATGTGGTCACGGCTGCCTTCCGCGGTCGTCGGACGAGGTCCTGGTCACCCTATCGGTCGCGGACCGTCAGCCGTCGCCGCCCGAGTCCCGCCACGCGGAACCGGTGCACGTGAATCGAATTCGGATAACTAGTACCTCCGCGTTTCGCGGCGGTCTGGAACGCGTTTCGAGCGTCGCGACAAGAATGCGCGGCGCAATTCACTCGAATAGCGTGTAACGCGGAGAGAAAGTCACGCGATAGGGGTTCACTTCTGGCGTGGGGCTTGCCCGGACCGGACAAGCCCGTTGCGCCGCACTCAGGCGGGCTGCTCGACCAGCGCGCCCACCGGCTCCACCGCCGGGACCTGCTCAGCGGGCTGAGCGGGAGTGTTCAGCGCGGGTTTGTTCACCCACCTGACCGCCACGCCTGCCACCGCCAGCAGCACGATCGCCTCAACTGCGAGAGCCACCCACACCATTGCCACTTTCCTTGCCTCCTTTCTGCTGACCTCCCCGTCTTCCGAGCGCGCGAACGGGCGCGCACGCGTGCCCGCACGGGTCTTGCGATCGAAAGAGGTTCGGGGCCGAACACCCACTTGCACCCCGATACTAGGGCTTTGTTTCGGGTGCGTTAAAGAGGGGTCGCAGTGGCGTGCGTCGCACCCCTCCGGGTGAGCTTTCGGGTGGCGGACACCACAGCGGGTGAGGGACGTTCGCGCCTGGTTCCGGCGTTGCGCCGGGTGTGGCGGAGCACGAGGTCGAGGTCGTCGTCATCGGAGCCGGGCAGGCCGGGCTCAGCAGCGCGCACCACTTGCGGCGTGCCGGGTTCGAGCCGGACCGCGAGTTCGTGGTGCTGGACGGGAACGCCGCAGCGGGCGGCGCGTGGCGGCACCGCTGGCCGTCGTTGCGGATCGGTGGCGTGCACGGGATCCACGACCTGCCGGGCCTCGCCCTGGAGGAGAAGGACGGGGCGCGGCCCGCTTCGGAGGTGGTCTCGGAGTACTTCGCCCGCTACGAGCGCGAGTTCGAGCTGCCGGTCCGGCGGCCGGTCGAGGTGCGGGCGGTGCGGCGCGGCCTCGGCGACCGCTTGCTCGTGGAGTCCGGCGCGGGCACCTGGGCGGCCCGAGCGGTGATCAACGCGACCGGGACGTGGACGAAGCCGTTCCTGCCGCACTACCCGGGTCAGCGGACGTTCACCGGCAGGCAGCTGCACGTCGCGGACTTCCGCGACGCGGCGGAGTTCCGCGGGATGCGGGTCGCCGTCGTCGGCGGCGGGATCTCCGCGGTGGAACTGCTGGCGGAGATCTCCGAGGTGGCCGAGACGACGTGGGTGACGCGCCGTCCGCCGGTGTTCGGCGACGACGAGTTCACCACCGACCGCGGGCGCCGGGCGGTCGCGGAGGTCGATCGCCGGGTTCGGGCCGGGCTGCCGCCGGGCAGCGTCGTGAGCGTGACCGGGCTACCGCCCACGGCCGCCGTCCAGCGGGCGCGGGAGCGAGGTGTGCTGGACCGGAACCCGATGTTCGAGCGCCTCACCCCGAACGGGCTCCGGTGGGCGGACGGCCGGCAGCTGCCCGTCGACGTGATCCTCTGGGCCACCGGTTTCCGGGCCGCCCTGGACCACCTGGCCCCGCTGGGCCTGCGGGAACCGGGCGGCGGCATCCGCATGGACGGGACTCGGGTGGTGGCCGAACCCCGGCTGCACCTGGTGGGTTACGGCCCGTCGGCCAGCACCATCGGGACCAACCGAGCCGGTCGGAGCGCGGCCCACGAGGTCCGCGGGCTGCTCGCCCCGGCGCTCGCCACCGGCTGATCCGCCGTCACCCGTTCCGAGCGGGGCTGAAGGCGCGGAGCAGGTGGTAGCCGAGGAGGGTGATCACGGTGCCGAGGGCGATGCCGCTGAGGCTCAGGCTCGGGGTGAAGGTGAGCGAGACGTCACCGATGCCCGCGATGACGCCGGCCGCCACCGGCAGCAGGTTGACCGGGTCGGCGAAGTCCACGCGGTTCTGCACCCAGATCTTCACGCCGAGCAGCCCGACCATGCCGTAGAGCACCACGGTGATGCCGCCCAGCACGCCGCCCGGGATGGCGGCCACGACGGCGCCGAACTTCGGGCACAGGCCGAAGCCGATGGCCACGACCGCCGCCACCCAGTAGGCGGCCGTCGAGTACACGCGGGTGGCGGCCATGACGCCGATGTTCTCGGCGTAGGTGGTGGTCGGCGGGCCGCCCAGAGCGCTGGAGAGGGTCGTGGCGAAGCCGTCGGCGAACACGGCCCGCCCGAGGCTGCCCTGCAGGTCGGTGCCGGTCATCTCCTCCACAGCCTTGACGTGCCCGGTGTTCTCGGCGAGCAGGGCGATCACCGCGGGCAGCACCACGATGATCGCCGACGCGGAGAAGGACGGGGCGTGCACCTCGGGCAGTCCGAACCACGGCGCGTTCGCGACTCCGCTGAGGTCCACCCGCGGGTGGGTGCCGACGACTCCGTCCGCGTTCGGCGCGGTGATCGGGCCGAAGAGCACGTCGAACGCCCAGGACAGCAGGTAGCCGCCGGCGAGCCCGAGGAACACCGCGATGCGCCCCAGGAATCCGGGCAGCAGCACGCTTCCCGCCACCACGATGATCATCGTGATGAGCGCGATCCACTGGTCCTGCGGCCAGTAGGTCTCGGCCACCACCGGGGCCAGGTTGAACCCGATCAGCAGCACCACCGCTCCGGACAGCACCGGCGGCAGCAGCCGGTGCACGACGCCGGGACCGGCGAAGTGCACCACCGCGCCGACCGCGGCGAGCACCGCGCCCGACACCAGGATGGCTCCGGTGACCGTGGCCGTGTCGCCCCCACCGGCGCGGATCGCGGTGACCGCTCCGACGAACGATGCGCTGCTGCCCAGGTAGCTGGGGATCTTGCCTTGCACGACGAGCAGGAACAGGATCGTGGCCCCGCCCGAGACCATGATCGCGAGGTTCGGGTCGAGTCCCATCAGGACGGGGAACACGAACGTCGCGCCGAACATGGCAACCACGTGCTGCGCTCCGAAGCCGATGGTGCGGCCCCAGGTGAGCCGTTCGCCGGGCGCCACCGACTCACCTGGGCGCGGTGTGGTGCCGTCGCCGTGGAGTGTCCATCCGAAACCCGTTCGCCCTCGCATGGCGAACAGTCTCTCCTGACGTCATTTCAGACGCCGATCACGGTCGAACCGGTGACCGAGGCGTCACCGAACGTCGTTGCACGGCTGAATTTCGGCGTCGCCCGACGGTGGCGGAGCCGGTGCGGTTCCCGCTATCCGACCCCGGGGGAAGAACGTCAACCGCGGAACGGGCCGGTGACCTCGTAGGTGATGCCGCCGCTGCTGTCCCCGATGGTGCCGCGCTGCGAGGAGAAGTAGAGCCGGTCACCGGCAGGGCTGAACGCGACGCCGCAGAGCTCCGAGCCGTCCTGCCCCGCGACCCGCAGGAACGGCGCGACGACGTCGTCCGGGGTGATCAGGCAGATCTCCATGTTGCCGCCGTCCTCGGCGACGTAGAGGTCACCGGCGGCGGTGCCGGTGATGTTGTCCACCCCGGTCAGCGGCGGGTTCGAGATCTCGTCGTCGTAGGCGACGGCGAGGGCGTCGCGCTCCGCGTCGTAGGCCCACACCCGGTTGTCGCCCTTGGTGGTGAAGTAGCAGGTGCCCGCGCGGTAGTAGGCGCCCTCGCCCCCGTCGAAGTGCTTGGCGGCGGCGACCTGCTCGCGGGTGCGCGTGGTGCCGGCCGCCGGGTCGGGCACGTCCGCCCAGGCCAGCCCGGAACCGTCCTCGGTGAGCACCTGCAAGGTGCCCGCGGACATGTCCTCCCAGGTGGTGGGCACGAACCGGTAGAAGCACCCGTCCGACTCGTCCTCGGTGAGGTAGACGACCTCCCGGTCGGGGTCCACCGCGGCGGCCTCGTGCTTGAACAGTCCCATCGCCGGGTGCCGCACGGCCGCCCGCACGCCCCACGGGTCGGTTTCGTGCACCGCGCCGCGGTCGGTTTCCTCGCAGGACAGCCAGGTGTTCCACGGCGTCGCGCCGCCGGAGCAGTTCTGCGTGGTGCCGGTCAGGATCGGGTAGGCGTCGGTGATCTCGGCGGCACCGTTGAACTTGAGCGCGCTGACGCCTCCGGTCAGCGGGACCTCCGAGTTCGACACGTAGATCCAGCCGTCGCCGTCCGCGAAGCAGGCACCGCCGTCGGGAGCGCTGTGCCAGGTGTGGTTCGTACCGACGACGGTCTCGGTGGCGCGGGCCAGGACTCGGCTGGTGAACCCCTCCGGCAGCATGATGCCGTTGGCGTCGGCGGCCAGCAGGTCGCCGTAGGGGCTCGGGCCGGGCAGCGCGGGGAAGGCGATGGCCTGGCGGGTGACGCTGAAGCCGAAGGCGACCGAGGTGCCCGCTCCCAGGACCGCGGCGCGCAGGAAGTGACGTCGTTGCACGGCTGCTCCGTTCGTTCGTGGTGGGAACAGCCCGACGGTAGGTGCGGTCCCGGTGTCGAATCACCGGTGCTGGGATGAACTCTTCACGCCGGTTCGGGGATGATCGATCGCCCGTATTCCTCGACTGTGGACTCGACGGCGTCGTGCATGGCGTAGGCCGCGAACTGGTGGACTCCGGCGTCGTGCAGTTCGGCGAGCTTGTCCCGGTGCGCTTCCGGCGGTCCGAGCAAGCAGAACCGGTCGACGATCTCGTCGGGCACGAAGTCGGTGCTGGCGTTGTCCGCGCGCCCGTGGTGGGAGTAGTCGTAGCCGTCGCGCCCGCGGATGTAGTCCGTCAACGCCGCCGGGACGGCATCGGAGTCGGCACCGTAGCGGCGCACCAGGTCGGCGACGTGGTTGCCGACCATGCCGCCGAACCACCGGCACTGGTTCCGCGCGTGGTCGAGGTCCTGCCCGACGTAGGCGGGCGCGGCGGCGCAGACGGTGATCGCGTCGGGATCGCGGCCCGCGTTCCGGGCGGCGTCCCGGACGTGTTCGACCATCCACCGGGTCAGCAGCGGGTCGGCGAGCTGGATGATCACGCCGTCGGCGACCCGGCCCGCGAGGTCCAGCGCTCTCGGGCCGTAGGCGCCCATCCAGACCGGGAGCGCGCCGTCGCGCACCCACGGCAGCCGGACGGGGGTGCCGTCGACGTCCGCCTCCCGGCCTTCGGCCAGGTCCCGGATCACGCCGATGGCGCTTTCCAGGGTGGCCAGCGTGTTCGGCTTGCCTCCGGTGACGCGCAGCGCCGAGTCGCCGCGGCCGATCCCGCAGACCGTCCGGTTGCCGAACATCTCGTTGAGCGTGGCGAACGTGGACGCGGTGACCGACCAGTCGCGGGTGGACGGGTTGGTCACCATCGGCCCGACGATCAGCCGGTCGGTCGCGGCGAGGATCTGGCTGTGGATGACGAACGGTTCCTGCCACAGAACGCAGGAATCGAAGGTCCACCCGTGGGTGAAGCCCAGTGCCTCGGCCCGCCTCATCAGGTCCACCACCGACCAGGCCGGTGGGTCGGTTTGCAGCACGATCCCGAACCGCATGACGCGCCTCCGTGGTGACTAGATCAAGTATTGGCAGGTGTCGCGAGGAAGGAAACGCCCGTGTCCGGCGCGGCCCCGGTAGTGGCCGTCGTCGACGATGACCTGACCGCGGGAGAGCACGGTGCGGACCCGTCCGGTGATGGTCTTGCCCTCGTAGGCGCTGTAGTCGACGTTCATGTGGTGCGTCTCGGCGGAGAGGACCTGTTCGGCGTGCGGGTCGTAGATCACGATGTCGGCGTCGGATCCGGGCGCGATGGTGCCCTTGCGCGGGTGCAGGCCGAACATCCGCGCCGGCGTGGTGCTGGCCAGCTCCACCCAGCGGCGACGGCCGATGTGCCCGTCGACGACGCCTTGGTGCAGCAGGTCCACCCGGTGTTCCACGCCGGGCATCCCGTTCGGGATCTTCGAGAAGTCCCCCAGCCCCAGCTCCTTCTGCGGGGTGAAGCAGAACGGGCAGTGGTCGGTGGACACGACCGAGAGGTCGTTGGTGCGCAGGCCGCGCCACAGCTCCCGCTGGTGCTCCTCGGGGCGCAGCGGGGTGGAGCAGACGAACTTGGCGCCTTCGAAGTCCGGGCGGGCCAGTTCGTCGACGGTGAGGAACAGGTACTGCGGGCAGGTTTCGCCGAACACGTTGAGCCCGGCGTCGCGAGCGCGGGCGATCTCGGCGAGCGCTTCGGAGGCGGAGACGTGCACGACGTAGATCGGGGCGTCGGCGACCCTGGCGAGCTGGATGGCGCGGTGGGTGGCCTCCGCCTCCAGCAGCGGGTGCCGCACGGCGCCGTGCTGGCGGGGGTCGGTGCGACCCGCCGCCAGGGCCTGCTGCACGAGCACGTCGATCGCGATGCCGTTCTCGGCGTGCAGCATGGTCAGCGCACCGTTGCCCGCGGCCTGCTGCATCGCGCGCAGGATGCGGCCGTCGTCGCTGTAGAACACGCCCGGGTAGGCCATGAACATCTTGAAGCTGGTCACGCCGTCGGCGACCAGGCCGTCCAGTTCCCGCAGCGACGCGTCGTGCACGTCGGAGAGGATCAGGTGGAACCCGTAGTCCACCGCGCAGCGCCCGTCGGCCTTGGCGTGCCAGGTGTCGAGGCCTTCCCGCGCGGAACGTCCGATGGACTGGATGGCGAAGTCGATGATCGTCGTGGTGCCGCCCCACGCGGCGGCGCGGGTGCCGGTCTCGAACGTGTCGGAGGAGAAGGTGCCGCCGAAGGGCATCTCCATGTGGGTGTGCCCGTCCACCCCGCCGGGGATCACGTACTGCCCGCTCGCGTCGAGCACCGCGTCGGCGTCGGTGAGCCACTGCTCGCCGAGTTCGGGGGTGGCCAGCGCGGCGACCTGCTCGTCGACGACGAGGACGTCGGCTTCGACCTCCTCGGTCGCCGTGATCACCAGTCCGCCGCGGATCACCGTTCTCGTCATGGCCGCTCCCCCGCTCTGGTGAGCGCGTCGACCAGGACCGCGGCGCCCTCGCGGGCTTCGGGCTCGGTGAGGCTCAGCGGCGGTGCGATGCGCAGCACGTTGCCGTCCAGACCGCCCTTGCCGATGAGCAGCCCGGCGCTCTTGGTGTGCTCCAGCACCGCGGTGGCAGCGGCGGCATCCGGTTCACCGGTGCCGGGACGCACCAGCTCGACACCGATCATGAGTCCCTTGCCCCGCACGTCGGCCACGTGCGGCAGCCGGAGCCGGGCGTCGTCGAGTTCCGCGCGCAGCACGGCGCCGACCCGCTGGGCGTTGCCCTGCAGGTCGTGGGCCAGCAGGTGGTTCAGGTTCGCCAGCGCACCGGCGGTGGTGATCGGGCTGCCGCCGAAGGTGGACAGCGAGCTCGCCTTGACGCTGTTCATGATCTCCGCGCTCGCGATCACCCCGCCGATGGACAGCCCGTTGCCGAGCCCCTTGGCGAACGTGACGATGTCCGGCGGGCCGCTGTCTCCGTGCGCCTGCCAGCCCCAGAAGTGCTCGCCGGTGCGGCCCCAGCCGGTCTGCACCTCGTCGCTGATCCACAGGATGCCGTGCCGGTCGAGCACCTCCTTGAAGCGGGCGAACAGGCCGTCCGGTGGCACGGCGAAACCGCCGACGCCCTGGATGGGTTCGGCGATCAGGCAGGCCACGTTGCCGTGCAGCTGGCCGAGCACGTCCTCCAGGTCGTCCACGCAGGCCGCCGTGAAGTCCTCGTCGGAGAGCCCCGCGAGCGCGGTGCCCCGACGCCTGCTGCCGTGCACGTAGGTCGTCTGCACCGGGGACAGGCTCGTCGGCGACCAGGCCCGGTTGCCGGTGATGGCCAGCGCCGAGAAGGACCGGCCGTGGTAGCTGTTGCGCAGCGCCAGCACCTGATTCGAGGCGCGGTGGCCGGTGGCCAGCAGCAGGGCGGTGTCGTTGGCCTCGGTGCCGCTGGAGGTGAAGAACACCCGCGGGTCCTCGATGCCGGAGAGCTCCGCGACGCGTTCGGCGAGCTCCACCATCGGCCGGTTCAGGTACAGCGTCGAGGAGTGCAGGATGCGCCCGGCCTGCTCGCTGACCGCGGCGGTCACCTCGGGCAGCGCGTGCGCGGTCATCGTGGTGAGGATGCCGCCGAAGAAGTCCAGGTACCGGTTGCCCTCGGCGTCCCAGACGTGGCGTCCTTCGCCGCGTTCCACGTCGATCGGGTCCTGGTAGTAGGTCGCGACCCAGTCCGGCAGCACCGCCTTGCGCCGCTTCGCCAGCTCGGTGTGCGTGCCCGTGTCGGTCATCGCGTTCCTTCCTCTCGCCCCGGAGGTTCCGGTGGTCGGCGCCCGCCGCGGGTCCGGCCGTCGCGGAGCTCGGCCGCGAACCCGCCCGGTTCGGCGCGTGCAGGTCTTCGTCTGAGTCTGGGCGGCGTCCGGGTCTCGTCGGCGCCCGAGCGGTTGCCGCGCGGGGCCGAGCGGACCTGCGCAGGGCGCTCAGGGTTCGGTGAGCAGGCCGTAGGCGTCGGGGCGGCGGTCTCGGTAGAAGGCCCACTTGGTGCGGACCTCGTCGATCAGGTCGAAGTCGAGGTCGCGCACGACGAGTTCTTCCTCGCCGTCGCTGGCCACGTCGCCGACGAAGCGCCCGTAGGGGTCGACGAAGTAGCTGCTGCCGTAGAAGTCGTTGTCGCCGTACTCCTCCACGCCGACCCGGTTGATCGCGGCGACGAAGTACTCGTTGGCGACGGCGGCGGCCGGTTGTTCCAGCTTCCACAGGTAGGACGACAGCCCGCGGCTGGTCGCCGACGGGTTGTAGACCAGCTGCGCCCCGGCCAGCCCCAGCGCCCGCCAGCCTTCCGGGAAGTGCCGGTCGTAGCAGATGTAGACGCCGACCCGGCCGACCGCGGTGTCGAACACCGGCCAGCCGAGGTTGCCGGGCCGGAAGTAGAACTTCTCCCAGAACCCGGGCAGGTGCGGCAGGTGGTGCTTGCGGTACTTGCCGAGGTATTCGCCGTCGGCGTCGATGACGGCGGCGGTGTTGTAGTAGAACCCCGGCCCGTCGAGCTCGAAGATCGGCACGACGATCACCATCCGCAGTTCGCGCGCCAGCGCCCGCATCCTGGTGGTGGTGGGACCGTCCGGGACCGCCTCGGCCCAGCGGTAGTGCTCGGCCTCCTGCACCTGGCAGAAGTAAGGCGCGTTGAACACCTCCTGGAAGCCGATCACCTGGGCGCCCTGGGCGGCGGCGGCGCGGGTGTGCTGCTCGTGCGCGTCGATCATGGACTGGGCGTCGCCGGTCCACTTCGCCTGGACCAGTGCGGCGCGAACTCGGTTCGGCATGGCGACACCCCTCGTGCACGGGACGGGCAGGGACGTCCCGAACATATGGCCCGGTCCGGGGCCCTGCAATGACCGCGCCGCCGACGATCGTTTCCACTGAGCACCGCCAAGTCTTCCGAGACCGGCTCTCGCTGCGGGAACGCGGGCACCGGCCGGGAGCGGCCTCGCGGCGGGTTCGCTCAGAAGGAGGAAGCGCCGGTGTGTCGGACCGGAGGGGTGCCGCCGTCGATCAGCTGCCGAGCCCGAGCCCGTGCCGGTCGAGCAGGCGCAGCCACGGCCCTCGCTCCCCGGCGGAGGCGTCGGCGCGTTCCAGCGCCCGGTGGGTGAACCGCACCAGCGGCCAGCGCAACGGCTCCGGCGGGTACGGCAGCGGCCGGGTGCGCACCAGCGCGGAACGGGTGCGGTCGGTGGGTTCGCCCGCGAGCAGGTCCAGCGCGACCTGCCCGCCGAACCTGGAAGCGGCGACGCCGAGGCCGGTGAACCCGGCGGCGTAGGCGACCCGGCCGGCGAGCGCGGTGCCGAACACCGGAGTGGACCGGGTGGTCGCGTCGATCGGGCCGCCCCAGCGGTGGCTGAACCGGGTCCCCGCCAGCTGCGGGAAGGTCGCGAAGAACGTCGTGGCGAGCCGCCGGTGCGGTTCGGGCCGCGCGGCGAGCGCCGGGGCCGTGCGACCGCCGAAGTAGTACTCGGCGGCACCGCCGCCCCACAGGATCCGGCCGTCCGGAGTCGGCCGGAAGTAGTGGAACAGGTTGTGCGAGTCGGTCACCCCCTGCCGGTCGTGCCAGCCCAGCGACGCCCACGCCGCCTCCGAGAGCGGTTCGGTGACCAGCACGTAGTCCCAGATCGGCAGCACGCGGCGGCGCAGCCCCCGCAGCAGGGCCGGGAACGCGTTCGTCGCGAGCACCGCCCGCCCCGCCCGGACCGTCCCTTGTCGACATCGAAGTCGCAGCCCGCCGCCGTGGGAGCGCAGCGAGCCGACCGGGCTGCGCTCGTGCACCCGCACGCCGAGCCGTTCGGCCGCCGCGACGAGCCCGCCCACCAGCTTCGCCGGGTCCACCAGGCCCCCGGCGTCCGGTAATCGCAGGCCCGCGCGGAACGAGTCCGAGCGCAGGTCGGCGCGAACCCCGCCCGCGCCCTGGAACACCGCGGAGAAACCGTGCTCGCGGTAGAGGTCGGCCTCGTCGCGCAGCTCGCCGACCTGGTGCGGCTCGGTGGCCACGGCGGTCTTCCCGCACCACCGCAGGTCCGCGTCGATCCCCTCCGACTCGACGAACTCGCCGATCTCGCGGAGGTTGCGCCTGCCCAGCTCGGCGAGCGCGCCGATCTCCGCGGGCCACAGCTGCGCGCCGTGGGCGAGGCCGTGGGTGAGCGACTCGGACAGGAATCCGCCGCTGCGCGCGCTGCCTCCGGACCCGGCCCGCCCGGCCTCCAGGACGAGCACGTCCAGATCGGGCTCGCGCTGCTTCGCGAGGACGGCGGTCCACAGGCCGGTCAGCCCGGCACCGACCACGACGAGGTCGGCGGACTCCGAGCCGGGCAGTGCCGCCCGTGGCAGGCCGGGCGTGCGGTCCGGCCAGAAGGCGGCGGGTTCGGCGTCGGCCAGCGCGTCCCCGACGGGCGGGCCGGTCACTGCCACCACGGGCGGGACCCGGTTCCGCGCTTGCCCGCCCGCTCCACGTCCTTGCGCAGCTGCCGCGTCTCCCGACCGATCCCGGGCGGGTAGCCGTGCTTGATCACCCGGTGCTCGCACGCTTCCCCCATCAGGCACAGCGAGTAGAACAAGCCCACGAACAACCCCATCCCGACCGCGGTCAACCTGATCGACCACGGCCCCGGCAGCAGCACCAGCAGGCAGAACGGCGAGAGCTGCGTCAGCGCCCGCGCCAGGTGGCGCAGCACCCACGTCCGGCAGGTCACGTCGTGCAGCACCCACTCGGCGCACCGTTCCGGCAACTTGCCGCCGAACGCGTACCAAACCCACAACGCCGGGTTCGGCCGCCCGGAGACCGGCCGCGGTGAATCAGGCCGAGGTGTTCGCACTCCCCTAGATTAGTGGCAGTCACCGAGGTTCCGGCAGCACCGCGGAACGTGCGTCGCGCGCGTCACTCCCACGCCCGGTAACGATCTCTCCCGGAAGACGATGTTCCTGGTGAAAGGGGTTGCGTCATGTTCATTCTCGTTGTGGTGATGTTGTTCGTGCTCGTGGTGGGCGCGGTGATGTTCACCGATCTGCTCGACGACGGGTTCAGGGGAGCCGGGGCCGCGGTGGCCCAGCTGGTGCGCGAGTCGCGCACCCATTCCTGATCACACGTCCGTCTCTTGTGGACTGATCCGGTCGTTGCACCGGCCGGATCGGTCCTCGCACTTCGACACCTCCGCGCGGGAGACGCACGCCACCACCCCACCCGCGTGCGCGCGCCGAAAACGCTCCTAGAGTGGTCGCCGTGAACGATGCGGACCGGAGCACGGCGGACGAGCACGGCGGCTGCTGCGCCCCTGGGCGCAGCCGGACCGAAGCGGGTGTCCCGCCCGACGCTCCCGCCCCCGCCGCCACGGCTCTCGACCGCCGCTGGATCGCGTTGGACGGCGGCGCGTTCCTGATGGGCACCACCGACGCCGACGGCTTCCCGCAGGACGGGGAAGGCCCGGTGCGCGAGGTGCGGGTGAGCCCGTTCGACATCGGCCCGCTGGCCGTCACCAACGCCGAGTTCGCCGAGTTCGTCGCCGACACCGGATTCGTCACCGACGCCGAGCACTTCGGCTGGTCCTACGTCTTCGCCGCGTTCCTGCCCGGAGCGCTGCGCCGATCAGCGCCCCGACCGGAGCAGACCCCGTGGTGGTGCGGCGTGGAAGGCGCCACCTGGCGCAGCCCCGAGGGGCCCGGTTCGGGCGTGGACGACCGCGCCGATCACCCCGTGGTGCACGTGTCCTGGAACGACGCCGACGCCTACTGCCGGTGGTCCGGCGGGCGGCTGCCCACCGAGGCCGAGTGGGAGTTCGCCGCTCGCGGCGGCCTGGAGCAGCGCCGCTACCCGTGGGGCGACGAGCTCACCCCGGACGGCGAGCACCGCTGCAACATCTGGCAGGGCATGTTCCCCGCGAAGAACCTCGTCGAGGACGGGTTCCGCGGCACCGCGCCGGCGGATTCCTTCCCCGCCAACGGTTTCGGCCTGCACAACGTGGCGGGCAACGTGTGGGAGTGGTGCGCGGACCGCTGGGGCACCGAGCCCGCCGCGGCGGGCTCGACCGATCCGCAGGGCCCGCCGGACGGCGGCAGCCGGGTGATGCGCGGCGGCTCCTACCTGTGCCACGAGTCGTACTGCAACCGCTACCGGGTGGCGGCGCGCACCTCCAACACGCCGGACAGTTCCGTCGGGAACCTCGGTTTCCGGTGCGTTCGGTCGCGGTGATGCTCCCGAATGGTGAACGTCCTGTTGCTCCGCGTGCCGCAGCGGTTAAGCTCCGCCACATGATCCGCCTGGTGGAACGCCGACACGTTGATCTCGTGCGCGTGACCACGTCCGCTTGTCGCGCCCGCTGATCTTCCCGCGCCGCGGACGCTGAGCCGCCGCACCACCTCACCCGTCGCAGCTTCGCGACGGGCATCTCGCCATCTCCCTCGCCTTCGTGGCGCCCGCCGCGCCACCGTCCACTGTGGAGTTCCCATGCCCGCTGACGTCCCCGCCCCGAACGACGCCACCGCCGAGGCCGGCTGGTCGTTCGACACGCTCCAGGTCCACGCCGGGGCGCAGCCCGATCCGGCGACCGGCGCCCGAGCCACGCCGATCTACCAGACCACCTCGTACGTCTTCCGCGACACCCAGCACGCGCAGGACCTGTTCAGCCTCGCCGAGCCCGGCAACATCTACACCCGCATCAACAACCCCACCCAGGACGTGCTGGAGCAGCGCGTCGCGCGGCTGGAAGGCGGGGTCGGCGCGGTCGCCGTCGCCTCCGGGCAGGCGGCCGAGACGCTCGCGGTGCTGACCTTGGCGCAGGCCGGTGACCACCTGGTCGCCAGCTCCTCGCTGTACGGCGGCACCTACAACCTGTTCCACCACACGCTGCCGAAGCTGGGCATCGAGACCACGTTCGTCGACGACTTCGACAACCCCGACGCCTGGCGCGCCGCGATCCGGCCGAACACCAAGCTGGTGTTCGCCGAATCGCTGGGCAACCCGCGCAGCAACGTGCTCGACGTGCGCACCGTCGCCGACGTCGCGCACGAGGCGGGCGTACCGCTGGTCGTGGACAACACCGTCACCACCCCCTACGTGCTGCGCCCGCTGGAGCACGGCGCGGACATCGTCGTGCACTCGGCGACGAAGTACCTCGGCGGCCACGGCACCGCCGTCGGCGGCATCGTCGTGGACGGCGGCACCTTCGACTTCGGCGCCGCCCCGGAGCGCTTCCCCGGCTTCAACGAGCCCGACCCGAGCTACCACGGCCTGCGCTACTGGCCCGCGCTCGGCCACGGCGCCTTCGCCGCGAAGCTGCGGGTGCAGGGCCTGCGCGACCTCGGTCCGGCGATCTCGCCGTTCAACGCGTTCCTCGTGCTGCAGGGCCTGGAGACGTTGTCGCTGCGCATCGAGCGGCACAACCGCAACGCCCTGGAGCTCGCCGAATGGCTCGAAGGCCGGGACGAAGTGGCGAAGGTGCACTTCGCGGGCCTGCCGTCGAGCCCGTGGCACGAGCTCGGCAACCGCTACCTGAGCAACGGGTTCGGCGCCATCGTGTCCTTCGAGCTGCGCGGCGGCGTCTCGGCGGGCCGCGAGTTCGTCGAGGGCGTCTCGCTGTTCAGCCACCTGGTCAACATCGGCGACGTGCGCAGCCTCATCGCGCACCCGGCGAGCACCACGCACAGCCAGCTGACCGAGCAGGAGCAGCTCGACGCTGGGGTGACGCCCGGCCTGGTGCGCCTGTCGGTCGGCATCGAGAACGTCGACGACCTCAAGGCCGACCTGGAGTCGGCGTTCCGCGCGGCGAAGGCCGAGCTGGAGAGCTGAGCAGATGACGTCGCGGCCCCTTCCCGCCACCGGTGCCTGGCGGGAAGGGCACCCGCCCGGCCGGCGGCGCTGGCTCGGGCTCGATCCGCTGGACCTGCAGTCGGGTTCCCGGCTCACCGGCGCGCGGCTCGCCTACGAGACGTGGGGAACTCTCGACCCGGACGGCGGCAACGCCGTGCTGGTGCTGCACGCCCTCACCGGGGACACCCACCTGCGCGGCCCCGCCGAGCCGGGGCATCCGAGCGCCGGTTGGTGGGAAGGCGTCGTCGGACCGGGTCTCGCGTTGGACACGGACCGGTGGTTCGTGGTGGCGCCGAACGCGCTCGGCGGTTGCCAGGGCAGCACCGGACCGGCCGATACCGCTCCGGACGGCAAGACCTGGGGAGGCCGGTTCCCCGCGCTGACCGTGCGGGACCTGGTGCGCGCCGAGGTGGCGCTCGCCGACGCGCTGGGCGTGGACGGCTGGGCGGCGGTGATCGGCGGCTCGCTCGGCGGGATGCGCGCGCTGGAGTGGGCCGTGGACCAGCCGGAACGGGTGCGCTCGGCATTGCTGCTGTGCTGCGGCGCGGTCGCCTCCGCGGAGCAGATCGCCTGGTCCTCGGCGCAGCTGCACGCGATCCGCGCCGACCCGGACTGGCTGGGCGGCGACTACCACGAGCTGCCCGCCGGGCGCGGCCCGCACGCGGGGCTCGGGCTGGCGCGCCGGATCGCGCACCTCACCTACCGCAGCCCGCACGAGCTGCAGGTCCGGTTCGGTTCGGCGGCCCAGGACGGCGAAGACCCGGCGGCGGGCGGGCGCTACGCCGTGGAGTCCTACCTCGACCACCACGCGGCGAAGCTGGTGCGCCGGTTCGACGCCGCGAGCTACGTGCGGCTCACCGAAGCCATGTCCGCGCACGACGTGGGCCGGGACCGCGGCGGGGTGAGCGGGGCGCTGAGCCGGGTCGGCGCCCGGACGCTGGTCGCCGGGGTGGACAGCGACCGCCTCTTCCCGCCCGCCGATCAGCACTCCCTCGCCCGCGGACTCGGCACCTCGGCCCGGATCATCGGCTCCCCGTACGGCCACGACGGGTTCCTCATCGAGACCGAGCAGGTCTCCGAGTTGGTGCGCGAACTGCTCAAGGACACTTGACGAGCACGGCCCGCGCGGCCAACCGTGAACGCATGTCCGCCTACCACGAGCGTCCTTGGCTGGCCCGGTACGACGCGGCGCAGCCGACCGACCTCGACGCCGAGCACCCGCACGCCGTGGCCATGTTCCAGGACGCCGTGCGGCGGTTCCCGGACCGGCCGCTGATCCACTACTTCGACGCGGCGCTCACCGCCGCCGAGCTCGACGGGCTCAGCGACGCGTTCGCCGGCGCGCTGCAGGACCA
The DNA here is from genome assembly GCF_026241095.1 of Saccharopolyspora sp. NFXS83. Classification (GTDB taxonomy): domain Bacteria; phylum Actinomycetota; class Actinomycetes; order Mycobacteriales; family Pseudonocardiaceae; genus Saccharopolyspora_C. Next base: position 94,394 of record NZ_JAPFGB010000005.1, read on the forward strand.
GGGCGTGGCGGCGGGCGAGCGGGTGGCGCTGTACCTGCAGAACGTGCCGCAGTTCGCCATCGCGCTGATCGGCGCGTGGAAGGCGGGCTGCGTCGCGGTTCCGATCAACCCGATGAACAAGCGCCGCGAGCTCGCACTGCTGCTGGCGGACTCCGGGGCGACGGTGCTGGTGGCGCTGCGCGGGCTGCACGAGCAGGTCGCCGCCGGAGTGCTGGCGGACACCGACGTGACCTGGACGATCACCACCGCCGAGCACGCGCACCAGACCCGCGACGACCCGCGGATCCTGCCGGAACCGGACGCGGGCGTGCCCGCGGGCACCACCGACCTCGCCGCGCTGCTCGACGAACATCGGGGCAGGCGCCCCGTTCCGGTTCCGCTCGGGCCCGAGGACGTCGCGGTGCTCACCTACACCTCCGGCACCACCGGGCCGCCCAAGGGGGCGATGAACACCCACCGCAACATCGTGTTCGACGCGCGGGTGTGGCGGGACTGGATCGGCCTCGGTCCCGACGACGTGATCCTCGGGGTGGCTCCGCTGTTCCACATCACCGGCCTGGTGGGACACCTGGCGCTGGCGCTGCTGACCCCGGCGCCGCTGGTGCTCACCCACCGCTTCGAACCCGGTGTCGTCGTCGACGCCGTGCGCGAGCACCGGCCCACGTTCACCGTCGGGGCGATCACCGTGTTCATCGCGCTGCTCAACACCGACGCGATGCGGGAGGACCTGGCGAGCCTGCGGCGGATCTACTCGGGCGGGGCACCGATCCCGCCGAGCACCGTGCTCGCGTTCGAGCGGCGATTCGGGCAGCGGATCCACAACGTCTACGGGCTCACCGAGACGACCTCCGCCGCGTTCGCCCAGCCGTGGGCGGCGGAGGCACCGGTGGACGAGGGTTCGGGCGCGCTGTCGGTGGGCGTGCCCGTGTACTCGACGCACGCGCGGATCATCGGCGAGGACGGCCGGGAGCTGGCGCCGGGCGAAGTCGGCGAGCTGGTGATCTCCGGCCCGCAGGTGGTCGCCGGGTACTGGGGCAAACCGGAGGAGAGCGAATCCGCGCTGCCCGGCGGGGATCTTCGCACCGGCGACGTCGCCCGGATGGACGCCGAGGGCTGGTTCTACCTGGTGGACCGCAAGAAGGACCAGATCAACGCCGGCGGCTTCAAGGTGTGGCCGCGCGAAGTGGAGGACGTGCTCTACGAACATCCCGCCGTCCGCGAGGCCGCCGTGATCGGCGTGCCCGACGCCTACCGGGGCGAGACGGTGCGGGCGTACGTGAGCCTGCGGCCCGATCACGGTGCCACACCGGAGGAACTGGTCGAGTTCTGCCGCACGCGGCTGGCGGCCTACAAGTACCCCAGGCAGGTCGAGGTCCTCACCGAGCTCCCCAAGACGACCACCGGAAAGCTCCTGCGCCGGGAACTCCGCGCCCGCCACGCCGACTGACGCCCGGCGATCACCGGCCGTTCACAGCTCCGCCCCCAGCGGGAACCCGACGTAGTTCTCCGCCAGCGAGGTGGCCGCCGCGGTCGAGCCGACGACGTGGTCCAAGTGGGATCGCTGCAGGCGGCGGGCGAAGTCGTCGGCCGCCGGATCGGCGTGCAGCAAGGTCGTCATGAAGTACGAGAAGTGCTCGGCGCGCCACACCCGGCGCAACGCGGTGTCCGAATAGGACTCCAGCTCTCGGTCGTCGCCGCGGCCGAGCGCGGCGGTGAGCGCCTGCGCCAGCAGCGCCACGTCGGCCACCGCGAGGTTGAGCCCCTTCGCGCCGGTGGGCGGCACGATGTGCGCGGCGTCGCCCGCCAGCAGCAACCTGCCGTAGCGCAGCGGTTCCGCGACGAAGCTGCGCATCGGGGTGACCGACTTGTCGGTGATCGGCCCGCGTTCCAGCCGCCAGTCCCCGTCCACGGCGAACCGCACGTCCAGCTCGTCCCAGATCCGCTCGTCCGGCCAGTCCCGCACGTCGGTGTCCGGCGGAACCTGCAGGTAGAGCCTGCTGACCTGCGGGGTGCGCATGCTGTGCAGCGCGAATCCGCGCTCGTGGCTCGCGTAGATCAGTTCCTCGGTGGACGGTGCGACGTCGGCGAGGATGCCGAGCCACGCGAAGGGGTAGGTCCGCTCGTAGGTGCGGACCCGCTCCGCGGGAATCGCCTTGCGGGCGACCCCGTGGAAGCCGTCCGCGCCGACGACGTAGTCGGCGTCGAGAACGTGCTCCGCTCCGGCGCGGCGGTAGTGGACCCGCGGGTGCGCGGTGTCGGCTCCCCGCACTTCGGAGACCTCGGCGTCGAACAGCAGCGGTGCCCCGGACTCGATCCGCAGCGCGACCAGGTCGCGCACCACTTCGGTCTGGGCGTACACCATCACCTGGCGCCCGCCGGTGAGCGCGGCCATGTCGATGCGGTGCCCGGCGCCGCCGAAGCGCAGCTCGATCCCGTCGTGGGGCAGGCCCTCGCGGTCCATCCGCTCCCCCGCGCCGCAGCTCCGCAGCACGTCGACGGTGCCCTGTTCGAGGATCCCGGCGCGCTGCCGGTGCTCGACGTGCTCCCGCGAGCGGGATTCCAGCACGACCGACTCGATCCCCTGGCGTTGCAGCAACCGCGCCAGCAGCAGGCCCGCGGGTCCCGCTCCGATGATGGCCACGCTGGTCCGCATCGACATCTCCTTCGGCCTCGCACTCGAATTGCTCCGTGTACGGATGAATTGGGTACACGGTCCACCGCGAAGACCAGGTTGTCAACGAATCGACCACCCCTCGCTCGATGCAGACATGATCCGTACACGGATCGGATCACCGGTGTCGCACAATGGGCGGGTGGGTTCCATCGATCTCAGCACTCATCCCGGCCACCTGTTCCGGCGCGTCCAGCAGGTGCACACGATGCTGTGGGCGGCGGCGGTCTCCGACGACGTCACCCCGCCGCAGTTCGCGGTGCTCAACGGGCTCGCCGACGAGGGAGGGCTCGATCAGCGCACGCTCGCCGAACGGATCGCGCTGGACCGCTCCACCGCCGCCGACGTCATCACCCGGCTGGTCCGCCGCGGACTCGTCGAACGAGCCAGGGACAGCGCCGACGCCAGGCGCAACGTGCTGCGGCTGACCGAACCCGGGCGGACCGCGCACACCGGGCTGGTGCGGCGCACCGAACGGATGATCGAGATCCTGCTGACGCCCCTCGACGGCGCGGAACGCGAACAACTGCTCGGCCTGCTCGGCCGGGTCGCGCAAGCCGGGGAGCGGATCCGCGACCCCGGATCCGAGGTCGCCTCAGAAACCTGAGTCCGCGGGCGTTTCGGTGCCGTGCAACCAGGTCTCGAACAAGCCCTCCAGCGGACGCACCGCGTACTCCTGGGCCAGCGCGGTGAACTCGGCGGTGGACACCGTGGCGTGCCGGTGCTCGGCCACCCAGCGCCGCAGCAACCCGAAGAACGCCTCGTCGCCGAGTTCGCCGCGCAACGCGTGCAACGTCAGCGCCCCGCGCTTGTACACGCCCTCGTCGAACATCCGCGCCACCCCCGGATCCGCGACCCGCAGGCCGGGCTCGGCCCGGCGCATCCGCGCGTGCCACTCGCGGGCGTGCTCGGCGGCGGTGCCCTCGCCGGCGGCCTCCGACCACAACCACTCCGCGTAGGTCGCGAACCCCTCGTTGAGCCAGATGTCGCGCCAGTCTCCGAGGGTCAGCGCGTTGCCGAACCACTGGTGGGCCAGCTCGTGCACCACCAGCCGCTCGTGGGTGCGGTGCCCGTCGAGCAGGTTGCGGCCGAACACCGACAGGCCCTGGGCCTCGATCGGCTCCTCCAAGTCGTCGTCGGTGATCACGACGACGTACTCCGCGAACGGGTACGGGCCGAACAGCTCGCCGAGCACCCGCATGATCTCGCCGTGGCGCCCGAAGGTCTCCCGGAACACCGGCACCAGGTGCGCGGGCACCGCCGCCCGCTGCGGCACCGGGCCGGCCGCCAGCTCGACCTCCTCGTACCGCCCGGTGTGCACGCCCATCAGGTACGTCGGCGTGGGCTCGGTCCGCTCGTAGACCCACCGGATGGAGCCCGCGCCGCTGGTGCGCCGCGACAGCAGATCACCCGTGACCAGCACGGAGAAACCCGCGTCCGCGGTCACCGACACCCGGTAGGCGGCCTTGTCCGACGGGTGGTCGTTGCAGGGGAACCAGGACGGCGCGCCGATCGGCTGGCTGGCCACCAGCGACCCCTCGGTCAGCTCGTCCCAGCCGATGTCGCCCCACTGCCCGCGCACCGGGCGCGGATTTCCCGCGTACCGGACCCGCACCTGGAACCCGGCGCCGTCGGAGATCGCCCGCCGCGGCCGGACGCGCAGCTTGCCCGCGCGGTGGCCGAACTTCGCGGGCTCGCCGTCGACGAGCACCCGGCGCACCCGCAGGTCCGCGAAGTCCAGGCTCAGCGCCGACAACGCCTGGGTCGCCACCGCCGAAACGGTCACGTCCCCGGACAGCCGGTTCGGACCGACGCGGTAGTCCAGGTCCAAGTCGTAGTGCTCGACGCGGTAGCCGCCGTTGCCGTGCGCCGGCAGGTACGAGTCCGCGGAGCGGTCAGCTCCCGGCGCGGCCGTCATGAGCGCCGCTTCCCGCCCCGCCACGCGGAGATCGGGTTGCCGCGCCAGCGCGAGTCCGCGGGCACCGCGTCCCCGCGGGTGATCAGCGAGCCCGGACCGACCGTCGTGCGCGCGCCGATGCTCGCGCCGGGCAGCACGATCCCGTGCGGGCCGAGCGTCGCGCCCTCGTCCAGCACCACCTCGTCCATGCTCATGATCCGATCATGGAACAGGTGGGTCTGCACCACGCACCCCCGGTTCACCGTCGCCCCGGCGCCGAGGCGCACCAGGTCCGACTCCGGCAGCCAGTAGGTCTCCACCCACGCGCCGCGACCGATGCGCGCGCCCATCGTGCGCAGCCACGTCGTCAGCAGCGGCGTGCCCGTCGCGGCACCCGCCAGCCACGGCACCGCCAGCACCTCGACGAAGGTGTCGGCGAGCTCGCCGCGCCACACGAACGAGCTCCACAGCGGCTGCTGGCGCACCCGGAACCGGCCCACCAGCACCCACTTCGCCAGCGTCGTCACCGCGCACGCCAGCACGCCCGCCGCCAGCAGCACGATCCCGGACAACGCCGCCGCGGCCCACGGCCCGGCCGCGGCCCACAGCCACGCGAGCGCGCCGAGCGCGAGCACCGCCAGCGCCATCGAGGCCATCACGGGCACGATCCGGCACAGCTCCACCAGCGCCCGGGCGAACACCAGCCGCAGCGGCGGGTCGAAGGTGCGTTCCGCATCCGAGCGCACCTTCGCGCGCCGCAACGGCATCGGCGGCATGCCCAGGTACGACGAGCCCTTCTTCGCCTTGCGCGGCGTGGACGAGAGCACCCCGACCAGCCCGCGCTTGGGCACCGAACGGCCCGGAGCGGTCATGCCGGAGTTGCCGAGGAACGCCTCCTTGCCGATGCGGGCCGGGGCGACGTGCAACCAGCCGTGCCCCAGCTCGTAGGTGGCCACCATGGTGTCGTCGGCGAGAAAGGCCCCGTCGGCGACCTTCGTCATCTTCGGCAGCGCCAGCACCGTGGAGATCTCCGCGCCGCGGCCCACCTTCGCCCCCAGCAGCCGCAGCCACATCGGCGTGAGCACGCTGGCGTACAGCGGGAACAACGCGGTGCGGGCCATGCCCATCAGGCGTTCCGTCGTCCACACCTGCCAGGCGATGCGCCCGTGCACCGGGTGGTGGCCCTCGCGCAGGCCGACACCGAGCGCCCGCACCGCGACCAGCACCAGCAGCATGTAGCCGCCGAAGTACGCGGCCGTCGCCGCCGGGACCGCCGCGAGCGCGGCTCCCAGCCCGGCCCGCAGCGTCGGTGTGCCCGCCAGCGCGGCGGCGACGATCACCAGCGCGGGCACCGCCGCCACCACCGGTACCGCAGCGAACAACGCCGAGGTGAGGCCGTACACCGCGCTCCACGTGCGGGAGCGCGGCGGGCGGTGCGCGGGCCACTTCGCCGGGCCGCTCGCGGAACGCGCCGCGGGCGAGCCGGACCAGCGCTGGTGCGCCGGGATCACGCCGTAGACGGTCGAGCCCGCGGCGGCCTCCGCGCCCTTGCCCACCCGAGAGTCCGGCAGCAGCGTGCTCCGCGCGCCCACGCGGGCGCCCGCCCCGATCCGGACCCGTCCGATGTGGACGGTGTCGCCGTCCACCCAGTGCCCGGACAGGTCCACTTCGGGCTCGATCGCCGCGCCGCGGCCCACCTTGAGCAGCCCCGTCACCGGCGGCGGCGAATGCAGGTCGACGTCCTCGCCGATCTTCGCGCCGAGTGCCTTCGCGTAGTGCGTCGTCCAGAACGCCCCGGAGACCGAACTCGCCCCGCACCGCTGGTCCCACTGCTGTGCCGCCCACAACCGCAGGTGCACGCCCCCGCCGCGCGGGTAGCGGCCCGGACGGACCCGGTGCAGCAGCATCCTGATGCCGCCCGTGGCGAGCACGATCCGCCCCAGCGGGCTGAACAGCACCACCCATGCCGCGACCAGCGCCCACCAGGACGCCGACGGAGCCCACGCGAGGCCCGCCGCCGAGAGCACGGTGCCGATCGCCGCAAGCACCGTCGTCCACCGCAGCCCGGTGAGCGTGCACAGCGGGATCATCAGCAGCAGCTGGCACCAACCCATCCGCCGCGGGACCGGGTCGACCTCGGAGCGGGCGGTCGTCACCGCGTCCAGCTCGTCCAGCTCCGCCGCGAGCTCACCGAGCCGCGGGTGCTGGTAGAGGTCGGCGACCGAGACCTGCGGATGCCGGGCGCGCAACCGCGTCACCAGCTGGGCCGCGGCGAGGCTGCCGCCACCGAGCCGGAAGAAGTCCGCGTCCGGCCCGTCCGGGCGCATGCCGAGGACCTCCGCCCACTCCTCGACCAGCCACGACTCGGTCTCCGACAGCCCGTTGACCAGCGGCTGCTCCCGCTGCGGCAACGGCCAGGGCAGCGCCGCGCGGTCCACCTTGCCGGAGGTGCGCGTCGGCAACGCGTCCACCACCGCGGGCAGCGGGACCAGCGAAGCGGGCAGCACCTCCCGCAACCTGCGCACGGCGTCGTCGGTGTCGAACTCGGTGGCGTCCTCGGCGACGAGGTAGCCGACGAGCAGCTCGCCGCCGACCTTCGTTCGGCGCACCGCCGCCGCCGCGCCCGCCACGCCGGGCAGTCCCTGCAGCGCGGCATCGACCTCACCGAGCTCGATGCGCCTGCCGCCGAGCTTGATCTGCTCGTCGGCGCGACCGGCGAACACCAGCCCCTCCGGATCGGCGCGCACCAGGTCCCCGCTGCGGTAGGCCCGCGACCAGCCCAGCGACGGCATCGGCGCGAACTTCTCCGCGTCCTTGGCCGGATCCAGGTAGCGGGCGAGTCCGGCACCGCCGATCACCAGCTCGCCCTGCGCGCCCGGGGCCACCGGCACCCCGCGCTCGTCGACCACCGCGAGCCGCCAGCCCGCCAGCGGCAGCCCGATCCGCACCGGCCCCCGCCCGTCCAGCCGTGCCGCGCAGGCCACCACGGTCGCCTCGGTCGGGCCGTAGGTGTTCCACACCTCGCGACCGTCGGCGACGAGCCGCTCCGCCAGCTCCGGCGGGCAGGCCTCACCGCCGAAGATGAGCAGCCGCACCCCGGACAGCGCCTCCGCGGGCCACAGCGCGGCCAGCGTCGGCACCGTGGAGACCACGCTGATCCGCCGCCGCACCAGCCACGGCCCCAAGTCGGCACCGGTGCGCACCAGGGAACGCGGTGCGGGCACCAAGCAGGCGCCGTGCCGCCAGGCCAGCCACATCTCCTCGCAGGACGCGTCGAAGGCGACCGACAAACCCGCGAGCACCCGGTCTTCGGGCCCGATCGGCGCGTCCCGCAGGAACAGCCGCGCCTCGGCGTCCACGAACGCCGCCGCCGAGCGGTGCCGCACCGCCACCCCCTTCGGGGTGCCGGTCGATCCGGAGGTGAAGATGATCCACGCGTCGTCGCCCGGCTCCGGCGAACCGCCCAGGCCCGTCGGGGCACCCCGCTCGACCGGCTCACCGCCGGTGAGCACCGCGCACACCTCGGCCTCGCCGAACACCAGCTCCGCGCGTTCCGGCGGATCGTCGGCGTCGACCGGCACGTAGGCCGCGCCCGCCGCGAGCACCGCGAGGATGCCCAGGTACAGCTCGGACGTGCCCGACTCGACGCGGATCCCGACCCGGTCGCCGCGACCGATGCCCGCCTCGGTGAGCCGTCGGGCGTCGGACTCGACGCGGTCCGCCAACTGCCGGTAGGTGAAGGTCTCGGAACCCGTGTCCAGGGCGAGCGCCTCCGGGTGGGCGCTCACGGTGGCCGCGAGCACGTCCAGCAGGGTGCGCTCCGGGGCGGCCGGGCCCGCGTCGAACAGCGCGGTCGCGGGTGGCTCCGGCACGGCCAGCGCGGTGCGCGCGAGCGCGGCGGCTGCCGCGGTCGAACCGGGCGAATGCGGTTGTGCCAGCAGGTCGAAGACGGGGAAATCGGAGACGGGCGACTCGGTTCCGCGGTTCATCGACAACGTCACCGGACGGGCCTTCCATCGGGAACACCGGAATCCGGAACTCGATCACCGCTGACGCTCATGACCCACCTTCTCCGGTCGATGCCCGCGGATCCGACCCATCCACGAGAGACAGAACGATCAGATTACCCCTGGTGAACGGGAGGACCGGCATTCGACCGACGATTCGTGTCCTGCCTCACCGAGCCTCGAACGGCTCCGGTCAAGACCTCGCATCCGGTCCTACCCGTGCAGGTGACCACGAGCCCCGGACTTCACCCGATGCGCGGGGACTCGGCCGAACGCCGACCACGCACCGCCCGAAGTCCTCGGCGGAAACCGACCGGCTCGACGACGCGCCCGCACGTTAAGGCGAACCTCCGAACCGGTTCAGCACCCAGCGTCTCCACCACCGGGTTCGAATCGTTCCCGCACTCGGCGCCGCGCCCGGACCGATCTCACCATGGAGCGGATCAACGCAGGTGGGGAGGTGTGATGACACGTCGCGACCAGCTCGGCACGGGCACCGTTGCGCGCCCCTTGCTGGACGACGCGCTCGACACGGCCACCCGGAACAGGGTGTGCCTGGTGATCGCGGCGGCCGGATGGGGCAAGACGACGGCCGTCAAGGAATGGGCCGCCACGGGCGTCACCACCGCTTGGTGGTCGCCCGAGAGCTCCGGCGACGACGCCGGACGGCTGCTCACCCACCTCGTCGACGCCGCGCTCCCGCACCTGCCCGGTCCAGCTCCGGCCACCGAGCGCGGCGCGATCTGCGACTGGCTGCGCGACCTCCCCGCGGACCTGCACCTGGTGATCGACGACCTGCACGAGGCCGGTGAGCACGCGGTCTCGCTCATCGCCGACCTGTGCCGCACCGCGCCGCCGCGACTGCGGCTGGTGCTGCTGTCCCGCCACGAACCCCCGTTCTCCCTGGAACGCCTGCGGGGGCAGGGGAAGGTCGGCGAGATCGACGCCGGGCTCCTCGCCTTCGACACCGACGAGATCGCCGAACTGCTCGACGGCGCCCTCGGCGACGGCGACGTCGCGCTCGCCCACGAACTCAGCGAACGCACCGGTGGCTGGCCCGCCGCGGTCTGCCGCGCCATCGAGTCGCTGCGGACCGTGCCCGAACCCCGCCGCTCCGGGATGCCGTCAGCCGACCGGTTCCACCCGTACCTCGCCGAAGAGGTCCTCGACCGCGAGCCGGAGCGGGCGCGCCACGCGCTGCACCGGCTGGCCGTGCTCGGCGACGTCACCTCCGAAGAACCCGGCGGCATGTTCACCGACCTCGCCCGGCGCGGCCTGCTGCGCCCTGCCGGAACCGGGCGGTGGGCGCTGGTGCCCCCGTTGGCCGAGTTCCTCGCGGAACCTCGCACGGTGACCCCGGAAACCCGCACCTCGCTGCACCGCCAGGCCGCCGAGGAGGACCACCGCGCCGGCCGGCACGAGCGCGCGCTGCGCCACCTCGTCGCCGCCCGCGACACCGAGCGCTGCGCCGCGCTGCTCAGCGACGTCGGTGGCAGGCTCCTCGACGACGGGCACGTCGACGTGGTGCTCGACGCCGCGGCGTTGCTCGGCGACTCGGCCGGGGAGGCCCTCGCGCGCCTCGTCGGGCAGGCGCACCGGTTGCGGGGCCGCTGGCCGGAGGCCGCCGCGTGCTGGCGGCGCGCGGGTTCACCGGCCGACCCCGCTCTGGCGTGGCGGATCGCCGCCACCGCCCTGGCCAGGGCCGAGCCCGCCGAAGCGCTCGACGCCTGCGCCGCCGCGCACGGCACCGGCACCACCCCCGACGAGGCCCGGCTCTCCGCGATCGCCGCGTTGGCGCACCGCCTCACCGGTGACATCGCGCGCGGCCGGGAGGCCGCCATCCGGGCTGAGGAGATCGCCGCGAACTGCGCGCCCGGATCAGCGGCACCCACCGCCGCCCGCATCGCCCGCGCCGTGCTCGCCGCCGCCCGCGGCGACCAGCGCGAGGCGCGCACCGCCTGGTTCGACGCCGCCGAGAACGCACCGGCGGTGCCTCTCGGCAGGCTGCACGCGCTGCGCGCGCTGCACTGCACCGAAGCGGGCGAACCCGCCCCGGCCCTGGCTCACGCCGACGCGGCGCTGCGGATCGCGGAGAAGCACGGCGACCCGCTGCTGCGGGCTCACGCGCTGACCCAGCGCGGCACCGCCCTCGCCCGGCTCGGCCGGTTCGACGAGGCGACCGTCGCGGTCGACGCCGCCTGCGACGGATTCGGTCGGTTCGGCACCGGATACCTCGCCTGGCCGCTGTGCGTGCGCGGCGACGTGCACCGCCAGCGCGGCAGGCTCGAACGGGCCCGCTCCGCTTACGAGGAGGCGCTGGCACTGGCCGAACCCGCGCGGGACGTGCTCGGGACGAGCGCCGCGCTGATCGGGCTGGCGCGGATCCGCGCGGTCGACGACCCGGCGCGGGCGCGCGTGCTCGCCCAGCGCGCGGTGGACCTCGGCGAACACCTGCACGAGGTGCGCGCCCTGCTCACCCGCGGCTGGATCGCCTGGGAGGCCGGAGACCTCGAACCGGCGATCGCGGACGCCGCGCTCGCCGCTGAGCAGGCCCGCACCCGCGGCGACGAACCCGGCTTGGCGGAGGCGCTGGCGCTCACCGCCGTCACGTCCCCCGACCCGCTGGAGCACGGACCGGCGCTGGACGAGGCGGTGCAGATCTGGCGTGAAGGCGGCTTCGCCGTCGAGGAGGCGCAGGCCGTGCTGCTGCGCCACCGCCTCGGCCCGGTGCGCGACGGTGCCGGAGCCGTCGCGGACCTCGCCGAACGCACCCTGCGCGAGCATGGCGCGACGCCCGACGCCCGGGCCGCCGCCGGCCCGCTCGCGGCGGTGGCCCGGCTGGCCCCGCCGGTGGCGCTGCGCGCGCTGGGCGTGTTCCGGATCGAACACGCCGGGCTGCCGGTGCCGCGCGCGGCGTGGCAGTCCCGCAAAGCCCGCGAGCTGCTGAAGATCCTCGTCGCGAAGCGGCGTCCCCTGCGCCGCGAAGAACTGATGGAACTGCTGTGGCCCGAGGTCGACCCGGTGCGCGCAGGCAACCGGCTCTCGGTGCTGCTGTCGACCGTGCGCGACGTGCTCTCGGGCCCCGGGCCGATGACCGGTTCGGTCCTGCTGACGAGTGAGACCGGCACCGTCGGCCTCGACCCGCGCTACGTCCGCGTCGACGTCGACGCCTTCCTCGCCCAGGCCGATCGGGCGCTGCAGGCGCACCGCGACGAGCTGCCCTCCGCGACCGCGCAGCTGCTGGACGCCGAGGCCGCCTACACCGGTGACTTCCTGGAGGACGACCCCTACCAGGCCTGGGCGGACGCGCTGGCCGACGAGCTGCGCACCACGCACGTCGCCGTGCTGCGGGCGTTGACCCGGCGGCTGCGGGCCGAAGGCGACACCGACCGCGTCGCCCGCTTCGCCCTGCGGCTGCTGCGCGACGACTGCTACGACGAAGAGGCGCACCTCGACCTGGTGAGCACGTTGCTGCGCGCGGAGCGCTTCGGCGAGGCCCGCCGCCGCTACGAGCTCTACGGCAAGCGGATGCGGGAGATCTCCGTCGACCCCCGCCCGTTCCCCGGCATCCCCGGAAATCGGCGCCGAACTGACACGTCCGAGTGACGATCCTGCCCGTTACGGGTGACGCAAACACGCCCTTAAGCAAACCCTAAACCTCCCTGAACAGCGGTTTTCTACTGTCGCGGAGTGCATTCCGCTTGCCCGAGGCGCGCATGAGCGCACCCGCCCCGATCCGGCCCGCCACCTTGGCCGTGGCCAGGTCGAACTTCGGCTTCTCCCCCGACGGCCGGGAGGTCGCCTGCGTCCGCACCAGCGCCGAGGCGTCCACCTTGGAGCTGTGGTCCTTCGCGGCGCGCGGCACCCGCCCGCACGTGCTGCGCAGCCGTCGCCTCGGCCAGATCCCCGGCAAGATCCGCTCCTCGGGACCTGAACTGATCCACCACAGCAGGGCCGTCGATCCCTACGCGCAGGTGCTGCCACTGGGCGACGGGCGAGTGCTGCTGCTGACCGAGCGCGGCGACCTCGCCGAGCTGGAACTGATCGCTCCGCCGGTCCCGCGCGCCCACATCCTGGGCCAAGTGCGCGCGGCGGACGGCTACCTGCTGCCGAGCCCGTCGGCGGCGCAGCTGGGCTTCCTGGTCGCCCGTGAAGACCCGGAACAGACGGCCGTCTGGCGACTCACGGACGGCCCGCCCGGTGTCGAGCCACTCGTGCGGCTGCCAGGAGCCGCCTCTGGGGGTGTGTGGCTCGACACCGACGCGGATCTGCTCGCGCTGAACCTGTCCCGGCCCGGGCACGCGGTCGAAGGGGTGCTGGCCGACCTGCGGCGCGGATCGTGGCAGCCGCTGTTCTCGCTGTCCCCCGGCAGCGATGACCGGATCCTGCTGCACCACCAGCGCTCCAAGCTGCTGCTGGTGCGCTCCACCTCCACCGGCGCGGATCGGGTGGGCTGGGTGCTGCTGGACGGGGCGGGCAGCGTGCGGTTCCCGGACCGGCTGTGCCCGACGCACATCCCGCTGACCGTGGACGACAGCGGCCAGCGGGTGCTGCTGCGGCGGGAATCGGGCGCGTTGTCCGCGCTGGACCTCTACTCCCCGCGCGACGACAAGCTCACCGCGCTCACCCTGCCGCCCGGTCGCACCGGAGAGCAGGCGCACTTGAACGGACGCACGGTGCGGGTGCCGTTCTCCTCGCCCGCCCGGCCGGCGACGCTGGTGACGGTCTCGCCGAGCGGATCCTGCTCCGCCATTCCGGAGGAGCCGGGCCCGGAGCAGCCGCCGTGGGCGTCGGCGGACCTGCTGCGCCTCGGCGGCGGCATCGAGGCCATCGTCTACGGCGGCGCGAAGTGGCGTTCCTGCGAGCACGTGGTGCTCGCGCTGCACCACGCCGAAGGGGCGCTGTGGCACTGGGAGTTCCACCCGCTGTTCCAGGACTTGGCGGCGGTGGGAGTCGCCGTCATCGCGCCGAACCACCGCGCCGACGACGGCAAGTGGGGCGGGCCGGACCTGGCCGGGGTGATCTCGCTCGGGCATCACCTGCGCTCGCAGCGGCCCGGACTGCCCGGTCCGATCCTGCTCGGCGGCGGGCACGGCGGACGACTCGCGCTGCAGGCAGCGGGCAGCACGCCGGGGTTGTGGTCGGCGTGCGTCGCGCTGGCGCCGCTGCTGACCGACGACGACGAGCTGGCGCGGGGCATGGAGGCGAACACCGCGCCGGTGCTGCTGGTGCACGGCACCGGCGACGAGACGGTGCCGGTCGGCCGGGCGCGGGCGTTGCGCCGGAGGCTCGCCGGACCGGCCGTCGCGGGCCCCGCCTTCCGGTACTTCGAGGTCGATGCCGGGCACGAGGCCGTGGCCGCGGTGGACCGGGGAACCCTGCGGGAGAAGGTCGTCGCGTTCTGCCGCGGCGGGCTGGCCCCCTCACCCGGAGCGCGCTGAGCACGGTCGGGCACACTGATCCGCGATGAGCTCAACGGTTCTGGTCCTGGGTGGCCGCAGCGAGATCGGTGTCGAACTGGCCGCCCGCATGGTCGGGGACGGGGCCCGCACGGTGGTCCTGGCGGCCCGGCGCAGCCACGACCTCGACGAGCAGGAGACCCTGCTGCGCGAAGCCGGCGCCGCCGAGGTGGAGCGGGTGGAGTTCGACGCCGACGACCTCAGCACGCACCGGAAGCTGCTCGACGACCTCACCGCGCGGCACGGGACGCTGGACGACGTGATCGTCTCCTTCGGCATCCTCGGTGATCAGGAACGCGCCGAGCGCGACGCCGAGCACGCGGTGTCGATCGTGCACACCGACTACGTCGCGCACGTCTCGGTGCTCACGCACCTCGCGACCGCGCTGCGCGCGCAAGGGCGCGGACGGCTGGTGGTGTTCTCCTCGGTGGCCGGGGTTCGGGTGCGGCGGGCTAACTACGTCTACGGGTCGGCCAAGGCCGGACTCGACGGGTTCGCGGCCGGTCTCTCGGACGCGCTCGCGGGCAGCGGGGTGAGCCTGCTGGTGGTGCGGCCGGGCTTCGTCGTCGGGCGGATGACCGAGGGCATGTCCCCCGCGCCGTTCTCCAGCACCCCCGGGCAGGTCGCCGATGCCGCGGTGCGGGCGCTGCGCCGGGGCCGCGTCGAGGTGTGGGTGCCGTTCGCGTTGCGGGTGCTGTTCGGCGTGCTGCGGTACGTGCCGCGCCCGATCTGGCGTCGGATGCCGCGCTAGGAATCGGGCGCCGGGGGCGAAAACGCGCCACTGGACGGATACCGCCGTTCTCGCCACACTGGAAGCTCAGGTTTCGGGGCCTGAGGTCGCAGGGCGTCCAGCCTCCGAGGGCGGTCGCCCTCCGGGGAGGTCGACCCGGCTCGGGCCTGCCCCCTACCGGCGTCCAGGTGTTGGAGTGAAGGTGCCCTCATGACGACCGATCGCAACGTTCTCGGTGGCGAACTGGAGCCTTGCGGCACCGAACCGCTCACCGGTTTCTACCGCGACGGCTGCTGCTCGACCGGACCGGAAGACGTCGGCGAGCACACGGTGTGCGCCGTGGTCTCCACCGAGTTCCTCGTGCAGCAACAGGAGACGGGCAACGATCTGGTGACGCCCCGCCCGGAGTACGGATTCGCGGGCCTGCAGCCCGGTGATCGCTGGTGCGTGTGCGCCTCGCGCTGGCTGGAGGCGTATTCGGCGGGGGCGGCTCCACCGGTGCTGCTGGCCGCCACCCACGCGAAGGCGATCGAGGTGGTCCCGCTGAGCGCGCTGCAGGAGCACGCCGTGGACGTGCCGGCCGACCCGAGCACGCTGACCTGAGCCCGTTCGTGCGCGCGGGTACCGGCGGGTTCCCGCGAACGCGCGTGCGATGATCCGGATCTCGCCGCCCACCTCCGTTGGGCCCGTCGCCCGACGGGCACCGCCGGGTGAGGAGACTGGGGCCCGGTACGGGCCGCGCCTTCGCGCGGGCACCGAAGCCCGCACCGGAGGGGCGGACTGCGCGCGGAACGAGAGCGGTTGATGTCAGCACCGGACTCCAGCACGACCGGGTCCCCCTGCTCGCCGAGCCTGTACGTCCAGTCCCAGGCGGGCAAGGCGGTGATCCGCGAAGTCGGCGATCAGGACGAACGCGAACAGCGGTTCTTCGGCACCGTCGCGCAGCCGCCCGGTTCCGGTATGGTGCTGGCCTCGGCCGCCGCGGTCACCGATGCCTTTTTCCTCGGTTCGCTGCACGGGGCCTTCCGCGGTGTGCTCGGCAGCGTGAGCCGCGGACCGCAGCCGCCGCAGGTGTGGGTCGCGGTGTCCGGACTGCACTAGGCGGGCCAGCACGGGTGGTCGCCCGCGCAGCGGCTGGCCGACGAGTTCCGCGTGGACGTGCTCGCTCCGGACGGGCTGCTGGCGCTGGTTCCGGGCGGGGCGATCTTCGCCGGTACCGGGGAGCACGCGTGGCGGTTGTTCCGCACCGGCACCGTCGCGCAGCCCTGCGCTCCGGCTGCCGACGCCGGGCTGGGAGTCGGCGTTGCCGCGCGCGAGCAACTCGGTCTCCGGCCTGCTGGTCGAGCCGGTGCCCGCGGGCCTGCTGCTGCGGCCCGCGGAGAGCCCGACGCGGGCGTCGTCGTCCCGCAGTCCGGCCAACGCCCTCGGGTGCTGCTGGCGCCGTCGGCCACTCCCGCACAGGTCGCCGCGGCGGTCGGACCGCGGTACGCGGCAGCATGGAGCTGATCCCGACATCCGGCGTCGTACCCGGGTGTGTTGGCGGTCGATGCGGGTGGTGACGCTGAGCATCGCCGGGCTGGTGCTGGTGGTGATGGCGGCCGTGGTCGGCACCCGGCTCGGCCCGGCGGGGCGCCAGCGGCGGTGGCGCAGGCACGGGTGGTGAAGGTGGTCGACGGGCCGCAGGAGTCCGCCCCGAACTGACCGGGTCACCGGCTCGCAGGGCACGGCGCCGTTGGGCTCCCCGCACCGGATCGGCACACTGTGCGGACGTAGCGGATCGAGGGAGGGATTCCGATGCGAGCCGACCAGCCGGCCTGCGACCCGACGTGCACCGAGCGCGCGGCGCACGTCGAGCGCGCCGACGCCGCGCGCAACCGCAGGCGGATCATGGACGCCGCGCAGGGCATGGTGCGCAGGCACGGCGTGGAGTCGTTGTCGATGGAGGACGTGGCCCAGTCCGCCGGGGTCGGCGTCGGCACCGTCTACCGGCGGTTCGGGGACCGCGCGGGACTGGCCTACGCGCTGCTCGACGAGCGGGAGCGGGAGTTCCAGGAGGCGTTCCTCAGCGGGCCCGCGCCGTTAGGTCCGGGCGCGGCGCCCGGCGAGCGGATCCGGGCGTTCCTGGACGCGCTACTCGACCGGGTGGACGAGCAATCGGCGCTGCTGCTGGTCGCCGAGACCAACAGCGCGCACGCCCGCCACCTCAGCGGCGCTTACGGCGCGCACCGCGCCCACCTGGCGGAGCTGCTGCGTTCGGCCCGGCCGGAGGGGGACGCGCAGGTGTGGGCCGACGCGTTGCTGGCGCCGTTCGGGTCGGTGTTGATCACCTACCAGCAGGAGGTCGCGGGGATGCCGTTGGAGCGGATCCGCGCGGGCCTGGACGACCTGGTCACCGCGCTGCTGCGCTGAGACGCGCTTCGCGGCCATGGGGACTCCACTGTGGACGGCAATGGCGACGCCCCCTTCCCCGGGCCGACGACCGACCGCGCCCGGATTCGCGCCGCCGGCCCGCTTCCTCCGATCCGCGGGCGGGCCCGCAGTGATCCACATCATCGGGCGCGCTGCCCCCTGCCGCTATGGTGAGGCCGATCTTCGGCGGATCGAACCCCTCATGCCTGGCATCGACCGCCGCCCGACCGCTACGGTCGTGTCCCCAGTGGAAAGGCTTCGATGATCAGCACGGTTCGGCGGACGTTCGGCGGCCTCGTCTGGCCGATCTACCTGGTGGTCTGCGCGCTGGTGGCCCTCGCCTACTTCGCGATCCCGGAGAACGACGCCACGAACCCGCTGCGGATCGTGCTCTACTGCGCCATCAGCGGCTCCGCGGTGCCCGCCCTGCTGTGCGGACTGCGCGCGCACCGGCCCCGCTGGCGCCTGCCGTGGCTGCTGATCGCCAGCAGCCAGGCCGTGTACTTCCTCGCCGACACGAGCTTCTACACCGCGCACTACCTGCTGGGCATCACCACGTTCCCGTTCGTCGCCGACATCCTCTACCTGGCGCACTACCCGCTGATCGTCACCGGGGTGCTGCTGCTGATCAGAGCGCGTTCGCCGCGCCGCGACCTGCTGAGCCTCATCGACGCGACGGTGCTGGGCGTGGCCGCGGCGCTGCTGTCCTGGCTGTACCTGATCAAGCCGTTGACCACCGGGGACGAGTCCGGCCTGACCACCGCGGCCTACGTGGCCTACCCGGTGCTGGACCTGGCGCTGCTCGCGGTCGGGTTGCGGCTGCTGCTCGACCCCGGACCGCGCCCGCCCTCGTTCTTCCTGCTGGTGGGCAACCTGCTGGCTTTCCTCGGCGCCGATTCGATCTACGTGCTGCAGCGGATCGACGGCAGCTACTTCGCAGGCAACTTCCTGGACGCGCTGTGGCTCGCGGGCAACATCGCCCTCGGCACCGCCGGGCTGCACCCGACGATGGCCGCGCTGACCCAGCCCGGTCCGGGCCGCGAGCTGAACCTGAGCCCGCTGCGGGTGACGATGCTGGCCGCCGCCTCGCTCATCGCACCCGGCATCCTGGTGCTGGAGAACGCCCGGGTCTCGAACGGCTACGTGAACGCGATCGCGGCGGCCTGCGCGGTGCTGTTCCTGCTCACCCTGGGCAGGTTGGTGGTCATGGTCTCCGAGCAGCGCAGGCTCGCGGTGACGGATTCGCTGACCGGGCTGCACACCCGCCGGTACTTCGAGATGGAACTGCCGAAGGCGTTGGCGCGGGCGAGCCGAGCCCGCACGCGCCTCGCGGTGTTCATCGTGGACGTCGACCACTTCAAGTCCATCAACGACCGCTACGGGCATCCGGTGGGCGACCGCGTGCTCGTGGAGATCTCGAAGCGGCTGCGCGAGGTCGTGCGCGAAGGGGACGTGCTGGCCCGCTACGGCGGCGAGGAATTCGCGCTGCTGAGCACGGACGTGGCCGATGAGGACGTGCCTGCGATCGCCGAACGGCTCCGGATGGCGGTCGCGCGGGAGCCGGTCGTCGTGGACCGCGCCGAATGGATCGCGGTGACCACCTCGGTCGGGGCGGCGCAGGCGACCGGCCAGGAGGAGGACCCGCTGCAGGTCGTGGCCGCCGCCGACCGCGCGCTGTACGCGGCGAAGGCCGAGGGCCGCGATCGGATCTCGGTGGGCGAGCGCCCGGTCGCCGTGACCGCGGTGGACCACACCGCGGCGCTCGGCTACCTGCACTCGGTGAGCGATCAGGTCGACCACTGCCTGTCCTCGCACTCGCACGGCCGCGCCGTCGGTTCCTACGCGCGGGTGGTGTGCCGTGCGATGGGCGGCGACGCCGCGACCGTGCACAACACCGAGCTCGCCGGGCGCCTGCACGACGTCGGGAAGATCGTCATCCCGGAGTCGGTGCTGGGCAAACCGGCCGCGCTCGACGAAGCCGAGTGGGCGCTGCTTCGCCAGCACCCCGATCACGGCTACCACCTGCTGCGGTCGGTGCCGGACCTGCACGAGATCGCCGAGATCGTGCGCCAGCACCACGAGCGCTGGGACGGCAAGGGCTACCCGCTGGGGCTGGCCGCGGAGGCGGTCCGGTTCGAGGCGCGGATCATCTCGGTCTGCGACGCGTGGGCGACGATGCTCGCCGACCGGCCCTACCGGCACACCCTCACCGTCGACGAGGCGCTGCAGGAACTGCGGGACGGCCGCGGCACGCAGTTCGACCCCGCCGTCGTGGACGCCTTCCTGCGCTTGCACACCGACGGCGAGATCCACCGGCTACCACCGCTGCTCCAGGCCAAGAGCTGACCGCGCGGCGGACCCCAGGCCGACGACGACGAGCGTTCTCGATCGTCGTCATGTCAGCGGCGAAGTCGCTGAGCGGTGACCCGGCACGCAGCCGGACCACCGGCGGGTTCTCAGCGTTCTTCTCGCGAGGACGGCAATTTTGCGTGTGGCGGAGCCACTCGCGAAATCGATCCCGCAGCGAGAAGAACGCCGAGGTTCCGCCACCCCACCGCGACGCGGGCTACATCTCGTCCGGAAGCGTGTTCCAGAACATGAGTTCGTAGTCCTGGAACAGACCCGCGTACTGGCGGGCGAGGGCGTCGGTGGTGGTGCCCGCGTCGAGTCCCGCCTGCACCGCGGCCTCCGCCTGCTCGTCGGCGCGGGGCGCGGGAGTGCCGAACAGGTCGAAGAATTCGCAGTCCGAATCGGACAGTCCGTACCGGGTGCGCAGCGCTCGGGCGACCTCGGCGCAGTACGCGCCGAACGCGGCGAAGTTGGACACGATCGCCACCGCCGCGTCGCCGGGGTCGGCGTGCAGCGCCAGCCACGACATGTACGCCGGGTACGCCTGGCACCCGGCCTTCGGGCGGTAGTCGGCGACGTCCTGCTCGCTCCAGCCCAGTGCCGCGGAGAGCTTCGGCAGCGCGCCGAGCGCGGTCCCCTCCCCCTGGGCGAGTCCCGCGAAGAACTCGCGGGTGGGGCGGTCGGTGGCACGCGCGGACAGGGTCAGGAAGCTGCGCCAGTCGCACGGCACGATGCGGGATTCCTCGGCGGCCAGCGCGCCCAGCACCGACCGGGGCGCGGTCCCCTCCTGCACCAGCGGCACCAGTCGATTCTCCCCTTCACGGGGGGCGAGTTCTTGATGAATCGAATCGAGCAGTGCGCGCGCGGAACCAGTCATGACCTAGATGGTCGCACGGCCGGGGCCGGAACGGGCGCCGTGGCCGAGTTCGCCACAGTGCCCGATTCCGCCCCACACCAAGGAAAATCAGGATTTTTCCGGCGCCTGAGCCGCTAGGGCAGCGCTGCGGCAGGTGCCGGGCGGAGCCCTACCGGGCTCCCTCGGCGCCGAACCGCATCGCGAAGTCGTTGAGCGCCAGGCTCGCCACCGGCCGCCGCCCGCCCAGCCAGCCCAGCGGGCCGTCCGGTTCGAACCGCCACGACGAAGTGCACCAGACGACGCTCGACGACCCGCTGACCGGCGTTTGCTGGAACCCGTTCAGGTCCTGGGCGATGCGGTAGGCGAACGGCCAGGACCCGGGCAGCGGCGCGAGGCGGGTGAACCCGGCGGAGGCGATGCCGCCGGCCGCGAACGACGTCACGCGCGAGAAGCGGGACTCACCGGTGCTGGAGCGCAGCTCGAACTCGGCCTGCCGCTTGGGAATTCCCCACAGCTCCCGGCCGCCTTGCTCGGAGTCGGCGCTGTCGACCCAGATGTGGCTGATGTGCACCCGCGGCGTCAACCGGTCGTGCACCAGCACCGCGCTGAGCAGCTCGTTGTACTCCATGACGCTGCCCTGGCCGTAGACCACCCAGGCGGTGCCGACGAACCCGGAGCCGCCGACGAGGATCGGCGGCGTCTCCACCGGAGTGCCCGGCAGCTCCGCGTCGGGCAGCCGCCACAGCGACAGGTGCAGGCTGCCGCGCAGCTCCCAGGGTTCGGGCGGGTAGGGCATCGATGCTCCTCTTCATGGGTGTCCTGGTCCGGTCCCCACCGGCACAGGCTGTCAGACCGGTGTCACCGGCAGCCGCAGCGCGCCGGGTGCCGCCTCGGGGACGACGGGGCCGACGGGGTGGCTCGGGGTGATCCGGTGGTAGGGCTCGCCGAGTTCGGGACGGCGGTCCGGTTCGCCCTTGTTCGGCCACAGCGCCATCGCGCGCTCGGCCTGCGCGGTGATGGTCAGCGACGGGTTCACCCCGAGGTTCGCCGAGATCGTCGAGCCGTCCACGACGTGCAGACCGGGGTGGCCGTAGAGCCGGTGGTACGCGTCGACCACGCCGTGCTCGGCGTCCGAACCGATCGCGCAGCCACCGATGAAGTGCCCCGTGATCGGCACGTTGGCCAGGTCCGCCCACGTGCCGACGGGCACCCCGTCGATCTTCTCCGCCAGCGAGCGGGCCGCCGCGTGCCCGGCGGGGATCCACGTCGGGTTCGGTTCCCCGGCGCCCTGCTCGCTGCTGAGCTTGCGGCCGAACAACCCGCGTTTGGTGCGCAGCGTCAGGGAGTTGTCCACCGCCTGCATCACCAGCAGCACGATCGTCTGCTGCGACCAGCGGCGCGGGTTGTGCAGCGTCGGCAGGTCCCGCCAGTTGCGCAGCATGTGCCGCAGCCCCAGCAGCAGCCGGTTGCGGCCCGGCCGCGGATCGACCAGCGCGGACTCCAGCAGCGAGAGCATGTTGCTGCCCTTGCCGTAGCGCACCGGCTCGATGTGGGTCGTCGGATCCGGGTGCAGCGAGGACGTGATGGTGACGCCTTCGCTGTAGTCCTGCTCGTCACCGCGGGCGCGGGCGGCGAGGATCTGCTCGGAGTTGGTGCGGCTGAGCACCCCGAGCCGGGACGAGATCCGCGGCAGCACCGACTCGTCGCGCATCTTGTGCAGCAACTTCTGCGTTCCCAGCGCGGAAGCGGAGAACACCACTTCGGCGGCGGTGAACGTGCGGCGCTGCTTGCGGATCCGCCGTCCGGTGCGCACCGTGTCGACCGCGTAGCCGCCGTCGGGCAGCGGTCGAACCGCGGTCACCGTGGTCAGCGGGTGCACCGCCGCGCCCGCGCTCTCCGCCAGGTGCAGGTAGTTCTTCGCGACCGTGTTCTTCGCGTTGTGCCGGCAACCGGTCATGCATTCACCGCAGTGCAGGCAGCCCTTGCGCTCCGGGCCGGCGCCGCCGAAGAACGGGTCCGGCACCGTCTCGCCGGGCTCTCCGAAGTACACGCCGACCTGGGAGCGGTGGTAGGTCCCGGCGATGCCCAGGTCCTCGGCGACCTCGCGCATCGCGCGGTCCGACGGCGTGTCCCGCGGGTTCTCGGTCACCCCCAGCATCCGCTTGGCCTGGTCGTAGTAGGGGGCGAGCTCGTCCTTCCAGTCGGTGATCCCGGCCCACTGCGGGTGGGCGTAGAACTCCGCGGGGGGCTCGTAGAGCGTGTTCGCGTAGACCAGCGATCCGCCGCCGACTCCCGCTCCGCTGAGGATCAGCACGTCCTTGAGCAGGTTGAGCCGGAAGATGCCGTAGCAGCCCAAGGCCGGGATGTAGAGGTAGTCCCGCACCCGCCACGAGGTCTTCGGGAAGTCCGCGTCGGTGAACCGCTTGCCCGCTTCCAGCACCCCGACGCGGTAGCCCTTCTCCGTGAGCCGCAGCGCGGAGACCCCGCCGCCGAAACCGGAGCCGATGACGAGCACGTCGTAGTCGTGGCCGGGCATGCACACCTCGCAGGGATCCGGGCCGCCGTCGGCCCGCTCGAGTTTTCAGAACTTGAATGATCTTGCAGGACGAGTCGCGTGACCGTACCGGTAGCGGAAACCGCAGCGACGGCGGGTGATCACCACGGGACCGGTGGGCGGATCCGAGGCCGCGCCCGGTACCGGGCGATCACGTCGTGGACGGCGCGAGCACCTGGTAGTCGGACAGGTCGGGGCAGCGGGTGCGGCGGCGGTACTCGGTCATCGAGCCCGGCCAGTTGGTGCTGATCCGGCCGCTCTCGTCGCGGTACCAGCTCCGGCAGGAGGTGAACACGCTGTCGCGCAGCCGCTGCTGGATCTCGCGGTCGAAGCGCTCCGCCGCCTCCGGGAGCACCTCCAGCGCGGCACCGGGACGCCGCGCCAGCCTGCGCACGAGGCGCACCACGTACTTGGCCTGGCTCTCCAGCATGTGCACCACGGAACCGGAACCGAGGTTGGTGTTCGGGCCGTACATCACGAACATGTTCGGGAACCGCGGCACCGCCATGCCGAGGTAGGCGCGGGCACCCTGCTCCCACACCTCGTCGAGCAGGGTGCCGCCGACACCGCGCACCGCCATCGAGGACAGGAAGTTGCTCGCGTCGAACCCCGTCCCGAAGATCACGACGTCGGCCGGGTGCTCGGTGCCGTCCGCGGTGCGCAGGCCGTGCGGCGTGACCCGCTCGATGCGGCTGGTCTCCGCCCGCACCCCCGGCCGGTTGAACGCGGGGTAGTACTCGCTGGAGAACAGCACCCGCTTGCACCCGATCGGATGGTCCGGGGCGAGGTCGTCGCTCACCTGCGCGGCCCGCAGCTGGGTGGACCGGTGCCAGCCCGCGACGAGCGAGAACATCTTGCCGATGGGCTGCGCCGTGGTCAGGCCGCGACCGGCCGCTTCGAAGAAGCTCCACACGCCGAACCGCGCCAGCGACTGCGCGCCGGGCACGTTGCGGAACACGAACCGGTGCCAGGGCCGGTAGGCGCGGTCCGGCCGCGGCACCACGTGCGGGGCGGAACGCTGGAACACCGTCAGCTCCCGCACCCGGCCCGCGATGGCGGGCACGAACTGCACCGCGCTCGCACCGGTGCCGATCACCGCGACCCGCTTGTCCCGCAGGTCCACCTGGTGGTCCCAACGGGCCGAGTGGAACATCGGGCCCGCGAAGTCGCCCAAGCCAGGCAGGTCCGGGGTGAGCGGTTCGCTGAGCTGGCCCACCGCGGGCACCAGCACATCGGCGTCGACGACCTCGCCCGAACCGGTGCGCAGCCGCCAACGCCGGGTTCTCTCGTCGTAGTCGGCCGCCTCGATGGCCGTGTTCAACCGCAGGTGCCGGGTCAGCCGGTGCTGCTCGACGCAGCGGCGCAGGTACCGCAGGATCTCCGGCTGCTCCGCGAACCGGCGCCGCCACGTGGGTTCCGGCACGAACGAGTAGGAGTACAGGTGCGAGGGAACGTCGCAGGCCGCGCCCGGGTAGGTGTTGTCGCGCCACACCCCGCCGACACCGGGAGCGCGTTCGAAGATCGTGAAGGACGTGTGCCCGGCGCGTTTGAGCTGAGCGGCCACCGCGATGCCCGCGAACCCGCTGCCGATGATGGCGACATGCGGTTGGCGGATCGGCGACATGGGGGCTCCTCGTGTTCGTGCGCTGCGGACACGATCACGTTAAGCCGGGTTCGCCCGTCCGGGTCTGACGCCGACGGTCAGATCATTGACAGTTTCGGACACTGCGGTGCGCTGCGGGTTCAGCGGCGTTCGGCGAGGGCCCGGCGCAGGATCTTGCCGGTGGGGTTGCGCGGTACCGAGCGCACCAGTTCGACCTCGCGCGGCACCTTGTGCCGGGCCATCCGGGCGCGGACGAACTCGACGATCTCCTGCGGGTGCAGCTCGGCTCCGGGGATGGGCACCACGTAGGCGTGCAGGCGTTGCCCGAACTCCGCGTCGGCGATGCCGAGCACCGCGACGTCCTTGACCGCGTGGTGCGTCGCGATCACGTGCTCCACTTCGGCGGGGAACACGTTCTCGCCCCCTGAGATGATCATGTCGTCGGCCCGGCCGTCCACGAACAGCAGGCCGGAGTCGTCGAGGTGGCCGAGGTCCCCGGTGTCGACGAGCCCGTCGATCTGCGGCCGACCGGAGCTCGTGGTGTAGCCGGTGAACATCAGCGGCCCGCCCGCGAAGATCCGCCCCACCGCACCGGGCCGGGTGATGCGCCGGTTCTCCGCGTCGTAGAGCCGCACCGCGCACCCGCGCGGGCTGCGCCCCACCGTGCCGGGCGCCCGGCGCAGCTCCCGCGGCGTCGCCACCGCGGCGACCGCGGCCTCCGTGGAGCCGTACAGGTTGTAGAGCACCTCACCGATCAGCTCGGCGGCGTCCTGCACCAGTTCCGGCGCCAGCACCGAGCCCGACACCACCACCACGCGCAGCGTCGACGTGGTCGCGCGCAGGAAGTCCTCGTCCAGGTCGAGCAGCCGCTGCAGCACCGTGGGCACCAGCACCAGCGCGGTGCACCCGTGCTCGTGCACCGCGCGGGCCACCTGCTCGGCGTCGAACCTGCGCCGCACCACGACGGTGCTGCCCAGCCCGAACGCCAGGGTCAGCTGCGAGTAGCCGATGGCGTGGAACAGCGGGGAGGCGATGAAGGTGGCTTCGCCGGCGCGCAGCGGGATCCGATCCAGGAACTCGGCGGCGCTCAACGCCGAACGCACCTCGCGGCGTGCCCCTTTGGGGCGACCGGTGGTGCCGCTGGTCAGCAGCACGACGCCGCCCGGACGGCGCGGCTGCGGCACCACCGGGTCGGGTTCCGGCGCGAGCCGGGCCTCCCCGAGCAGGTCCTCCAACGTCGTGCCGCGCCGCACACCGGCGGCGGGCCAGGCCTGGAAGCACGGGAGTCGCAGCCGCGCCTCGGCCACCAGCGGCTGGAACTCGGCGTCGACCACCAGCGCCGCGGCCCGCTCGTGGCTGAGCACTTCGGCCAGCTCCGGCGCGGCGAACCCGGTGTTGACCAGCACCACGTGCGCGCCGAGCTTGCCGCAGGCCAGCAGGGTCAGCACCAGCCAGCGGTGATCCCGGCACAGCACGGCGATCGTGTGCTCCGACTCGAACCCCCTGTCCCGCAACGAGATCGCCAGCTCGTCGGACGCCCGGTCCAGCTCGGCGTAGGTCATGCCGCCGCGCTCATCGATGAGCCCGACGGCGTCCGGCCGGGTGCGCGACACGTGCCGCAACGCCCCCACCAGCGGTCCCCACGCGCGCACGTCGGCGAGGCCGCGCAGGGCCTTGCCCGGCGCGGTGGGCGAGGCCATGCCCGCTCGGGCGAGCACCCGCATCCCGCGCGCGCCGTGGACGGTTCTGCGCACCGCTCCCGCGCGGTCGTTTCGGCTTTCCTTCGTCATGAACGCCCC
This sequence comes from Saccharopolyspora sp. NFXS83, assembly GCF_026241095.1. Lineage (GTDB taxonomy): Bacteria > Actinomycetota > Actinomycetes > Mycobacteriales > Pseudonocardiaceae > Saccharopolyspora_C. Next base: position 120,728 of record NZ_JAPFGB010000005.1, read on the forward strand.
CTCGCCGGGCCAGTGGATCTCCGCCGGACTGATCGGACCACTTTTCGGCGTCCTGCCGAGCACGTCAAGCGAGCGGTGTCGCGGCCGGATTTCTTTGTCACGCGGGTGATAAAGATCCGGTCCGCGCTTCCGCCGACAGGAGCAGTGGCGCACTCCGTTGCGCCGCATTCGAACTGTCCATTTCGGACCAGTGGCGATGATCGATCCGCCTTCCGGCAGGCCGGAGCCGTCCCTCTCCACCGCCCGCGATCATGCGCTTTCGTCCACATCGAACGCACAGTGGATCCAACCGCGCCGGTTCGGGCGCCACGACCGGTTGCGCGTCCGACACGCCGGGGCGTGTCAGCCCCTGACCTCCGCCTTCGGCACGGCAGACTTCTCCGCACCCGACCACGAGGAGCGGACATGAACCTGCGATCCACCATGCTCACCGCCGCCGTGCTGAGCACGCTGATCGCGACCACCGCACCGGCCGCGATCAGCGCCCCGGAGCCCGCCGCGGCCACCGCCGAATCGCGGGCCCGGCTGGCCCCGCTCGTCGACCTCGCCGCGGAGCGGTTGCTGCTCGCCGACGAGGTCGCCGCCGCCAAGTACGGCACCGGCACCCCCATCGAGGACCCGCGGCGCGAGCAGCAGGTCCTCGACACCGTCGCCGACCTGTCGACCTCGTCCGGACTGGACCCGGCCGTCGGGATCCGGTTCTTCCAGGACCAGATCGAGGCGGGCAAGGACGTCCAGCGCGGGCTGCACGAGCGCTGGAACGCGCACCCGGAGCTGCGTCCGGCGCACCGGCCCGACCTCGGCCAGGAGGTGCGTCCACGGCTCGACCGGATCAGCGTCGAGGCGGTGCGCGAACTGCGCGCGACCGAACCGGTGCGCTCCCCCACGACCCGGTGCCAGATGGACCTCGCCGCCTCCGTGCTCGGAACCGTCGCCGAACACCGCCTCGACGCCCTGCACGGCGAAGCGCTGGGCGACGCGCTGAGCAACGTCTGCCGATGACCCCGCACCCGCGTCGACCTGGTCTTATCAACCGGCTTTGTCGAGGTACCCGACGTTCGCGTTTCCCCTGTTCGCCCATCCTGCCTAACGTCGTCGGCACAGGGGCGAACCCGTGCTCCGAACGGGGCATCGCCGGCCGACCGATCAACAGGAGGGCGAGATGGCAGCGCACACGCTCGACGGCAAGGTCGCGGTGGTCGCGGGAGGCGGCAAGAACCTCGGCGGCCTGATCAGCACCGGATTCGCCGAGGCGGGTGCCAAGGTCGTGGTCCACCACCACTCCGAAGCGTCGAAGGCCGACGCCGAGCAGACCGCCGACGCGATCCGGACCGCGGGCTCCGCCGCGGTCACGGTGCAGGGCGACCTCACCCAGGTCGACGACGTGCGGCGGCTGTTCGACGTGGCGGTCGACGAGTTCGGTGGGGTCGACGTCGCGATCAACACCACCGGCATGGTGCTGCGCAAACCGATCGTCGAGACCTCCGAGGACGAGTACGACCGGATGTTCGCGATCAACGCGAAGGCCGCGTACTTCTTCCTGCAGGAGGCCGGTCGCCGGATCAACGACAACGGCAAGATCATCAGCCTGGTGACGGCCCTGCTGGCGGCGTTCACCGACGGCTACTCCACCTACGCGGGCGGCAAGGCCCCGCTGGAGCACTTCACCCGCGCCGCCGCCAAGGAGTTCGCCGACCGCTGCATCTCGGTGAACAACATCGCGCCGGGCCCGATGGACACCCCGTTCTTCTACCCGCAGGAGACCCCCGAGCGGGTGGAGTTCCACAAGTCCCAGGCCCTCGGCGATCAGCTCACCAAGATCGAGGACATCGAGCCGCTGGTGCGCTTCCTCGCGACGGAGGGCTGGTGGATCACCGGGCAGACGATCTTCGCGAACGGCGGCTACACCACCCGCTGATCGGACCACCCGAGAGGGTGACGCAGGATCGTGGGGCGGCCGGAGCGGGGGCCGGCCGCCCGACGAGCACGGGGACGCGTGCTCCGGACGCGCCAGGAGAGGGAACGTGACTGCACGAGGAATCGCCGGCTGGCACACGGTCATGCGAGCGCGGGACCCGCGCGAGGGGCACCGTGCGGCGACGCCGCTGGAGCTGCTGTTCGACCTGTGCTTCGTGGTGGCCGTGTCGCAGGCCGCCACCCAGTGGCACCACGCCCTCAGCGAGGGACACGCGGGATCCGGGCTGGCCGGCTACCTGATGGTGTTCTTCGCGATCTGGTGGGCGTGGATGAACTTCACCTGGTTCGCCTCGGCCTACGACACCGACGACGTCCCGTACCGGCTGCTGACCCTCCTGCAGATGGCCGGAGTGCTGGTGCTCGCCGCAGGAGTCCCGGCCGCGTTCACCGAGTACGACTTCACCGTGATCACGCTCGGCTACGTCCTGATGCGGGTGGCGATGATCGGGCAGTGGCTGCGCGCGGCGGCCGAGCACCCGGAGGGACGCCGGACCGCGCTGCGCTACGCCGCCGGGATCACCGTGGTCCAGCTCGGCTGGATCGCCCGGCTCGCGCTCCCGCAGCCCTGGGGACTCATCGGATTCGTCGCGCTGGCAGTGGCCGAGAGGCTCGTGCCCATCTGGGCGGAGTACCGCGGCGAGTCCACCAGCTGGCACCCCGAGCACATCGCCGAGCGGTACGGCCTGCTGACCATCATCGTGCTCGGCGAGGTCATCCTCGCCACGCTGGCCGGTGTGCAGGACGCGATCTCCGAGCACGGGCTCTCCCCGACGGTGCTGCTGGTGATCCTCGGCGGGCTGGTCCTCGTGTTCTCCCTGTGGTGGATCTACTTCACCGGGGCCGAAACCACCTTCGAGTCGTTGCGGACCGCGCTGGTCTGGGGATACGGCCACTACTTGATCTTCGCTTCGATCGCCGCGGTCGGATCGGGGTTGCACACCGCGCTCAACATCGCCGAGCACACCGCGCACACCTCGGTCCGCGCGGACGCGTTCGCACTCGCCGTCCCGGTCGGGGTGTTCTTGCTGGTCCTGCTGTTCCTGCACCGGCTGACCGGCACCGGTGCCGTCGGCAGGCCGATCATCATCGCCGTCGGCGCCGTGCTGGTCCTCGCGCTGGCCGCGGCGAGCGACGCCCTCGGCATCGGTGCCACCGTGCTGGCGATCGGACTGGCCACCGCCGCCACGCTCGCGGCGGAACTCGTGAGCACCGCGCGCTCGGCGTCGAGGTCCTGACGTGGGCCTGGACCTGCGCAAGCTGGAGCACCTGGTCGCCGTCGCCGAAGAGGGCGGGTTCACCCGCGCGGCGGCCAGGCTGCACCTCTCGCAGCAGGCGCTGAGCACCTCCGTGCGCAGCCTCGAACGCGAGGTCGGCGTGCCGCTGCTGCGCCGGGACGCCGGTGGTGTCACGGCGCTGCCCGCGGGGCAGGCGCTCATCGACGACGCCCGCGTCCTGCACGGTGTCGCCCGCTCGGCGCTGCACCGGGCGCGCCGCATCGGACGAGGCGGGACCGAGGTCCTGCGCATCGGCCACACCCCTGCCGTGACCAGCGACGAAGTCACCGCGCTCGTGCACACGGCGCTGGCCGGCGTGCCCGGCCTGCACACCGACGTGCACCAGCACTACCCGCCGCGGCTGGCCGAGGACCTGCTCGGCGGCGACATCGACCTCGGCCTGTGCCGCGGCATGCGGCCCGAACGCGGGCTGACGCGCACCACCCTCGCCCAGGACCGGCTGGCCGTCGCCGTCGCCGCCGACCACCACCTCGCCGGGCGCGACCACGTGCAGCTGGCCGAGCTGGCCGGGGAACGGCTCGTGGTGTGGGGAGATCCCGGCCGGTCCGGCTACACCGACCTGCTGCTGGCGCACTGCCGCCAGGCCGGGTTCGAACCGGACTACCTGCGCAATCCGATCCAGGGCACCCCGCCGGTCACCGCCGTGATCGCCACGAACCACGTGGCGCTGGTGACCGCACCGCCCGGACCGGCCGCGGGCGGGCGCACCCAGGTCGTCGAGCTGCGCCCAGCGGTGTTCGCCCCGCTGCACGCGCTGTGGCCCGCGCACACCACCGGCGACGTCCGGGACGCCTTCCTCGCCGCCACCGGCGGCTGAGCTCACCACTGGTAGGGCAAGAACTTCCCGTCCAGCGTCACGACCACCCGGTCGCCCTGCGGATCCGGCGCGCGGCGCACGTCGAGCCGGAAGTTGATCGCGCTCATGATGCCGTCGCCGAACTCCTCGTGGATCAGTTCCTTGATCGTCGGCCCGTACACCTGCAACACCTCGTAGAACCGGTACGTCGTGGGGTCGGTGGGCACCGCCGCGTCCAGCGCTCCCCTGGTGGGTTGCAGCCGCAGCGCGTGCAGCACGTCCGGGCCGAGTTCCAGCAGCTCCACCGCCGCCCGCGCCTCCCGCTCCGGCATCGGGTGCTGGCCCAGCAGGGCCGAGGTCGTCCACGCCACCGGTCTGCCCACCGCCTCCGCCAACTGCGCCCACGTCACCCCCAGCTCGGTCTTCTTCTCCCGGACCTGGGCCGCCGCTCGCTGCTTGCCGGTCATCCGCACTCCCCCGTCCCGCCCGGTCGACCGGGCCGTCAGCCAGTCCTCCGCCACCATCGTGGCCCGGACGCCGCGCTGAGCAATCCGGCGACCGCAGCACCCTCCGGAGACCGGCCGAGACGAGCTCACCAGGCGGCTCCGCTCATCAGGCCGAGCCCCGGCGGCACCGTTAGCCTCCGAAACCACGAGCCGTCCTCGGAAGGAGCTCGCCTCGTGACTCAGCCGCCACGCCGCCTCCTGCTGGTCAGCGCCACCATCGGCGAAGGGCACAACGCCACCGCGCGAGCCGTGGAGGAGGCCGCGCGCGCACGCTGGCCGGAGTGCGCGGTGACCTGGGTGGACGCGCTGGAGCTGATGGGTTCCTGGGTCCCGCGGACCTTCCAGCGGATCTACGTGACCAACGTCGAATCCACCCCGTGGCTCTACGACTTCTTCTACGCCGCGCTGTGGCGGCAGCGGTGGTTCGCCGACGGCTGCCGCCGCTTCGTCGGCGCCTGGTGCGGGCGACGGCTGCGCCCGCTGCTGGCGGCACGCCGTCCGGACCTGATCGTCTCGACGTACCCGCTGGGCACCGCCGGGCTGGACTGGCTGCGTCGGCGCGGTGAGCTCGACGTGCCGATCGCGGCGGTGATCTCCGACTTCGCCCCGCACCCGTTCTGGGTGTACTCCCGGATCGACCTGCACTACGTGATGAGCGAGAACGGGCTGCGCGCCGCACACCGCGCGCAACCCCGCTCGGTGCACGCCGTCAGCGCCCCTCCGGTCGAGACCCGGTTCCACCCCCGCGACAAGGACGCCGCCCGCCGCGACTGCGGGCTGCCGGTCGAGGGCCGGGTGCTGCTGATCTCCTGCGGGTCGCTGGGCTTCGGTTCCGTCGAACGCGCCGCCGACGCCGCGCTGCGCACCAGGATCGACCGCGTGGTGGTGCTCTGCGGCCACAACGAGGGACTGCTGCGGCGGCTGCGGCAGCGCGCCGACCAGGACGCGCGCCTGGTTCCGCTGAGCTGGGTGCGGGACGTGCCCGCTTACACGGCCGCCGCCGACGTCGTGGTGACCAACGCGGGCGGGGCGACCGCGCTGGAGGCGCTCGCCTGCGGACGCCCTGTGCTGATGGTGGAACCCATCGCCGGGCACGGCCGCGCCAACGCCCTGCTGATGGCCGAAGCGGGCTTGGCCGAGCTGTGCGAGGACGCGGACGCGCTGACCCGAACCCTGCACCGGCTGCTCGCCGAACCGGCCGAGTTGCGCGCCGCCGAGCAGCGCGTGCTCGACCACCTCACCGCCACCGGCCGGTTCGCCGACCAGGTGGCCGAACTCGCGCACCTGCAGGTGCCGTCCCAGCCGCGGCGGTTGCGCGGGCAGGACGCGTTCTTCGTGCACGTCGACTCAGCCGAAGTGCCCCAGCAGACCGGTGCCGTCCTGTCGCTGAGCACCACGGACCGGGCCATGACGACCGCCGACTGGATCGACCACCTCGGCGGCCTGATCAGCAGCAGAGCACCGGACCTGCCGATGCTGCACCACCGGCTGAGCACGCCTCCCGGCCACCGCCCGTACTGGGTCCCGGTCCGGGCGATCTCCGTGCCCGACCACCTGAGCCACCACGAGCTGCGCACCGGCGACCCCCGCGAACGCGACGAGGTCGAACGCGACTTCTTCACGACCCCGCTGCGCCGGGACCGGCCGCCCTGGTCGGTGAAGCTGGTCCGCGAACCCGGCACGGAACGGGTGACGATCCTGGTCAAGATGCACCACGCGCTGGGCGACGGCCTGGCGATGACCTCCTCGCTGCTCCGGCTCGTCTCCGACGCCCCACCGGAACCGCCCGCTTCCGCGGCACCCGCGCCGACGGGGCCACGCCGGGCCGCGGCCGTGCTGCGCGGCCTGCTCAGCCTCGCCGCAACGAGTGTCGCCCCCGCCACGAGCTCCCCAGGCCACAGCACCGCGGCACGGCGGTTCGCGTGGCTGGAGCTGCCCGCCGACGAGGTGCGCGACTGCGCGGGCGCCCACCGGGTCAGCCGCAGCGCGCTGCTGCTCGCTTTGCTGGCGGAGGCGCTGCACCGGCTCGACGAGAACAACACGGTGCAACGGTCGATGCGCGCGATGGTGCCGCGCAGCACCGGCGAAGGCGACGGCGACTTCGGCAACCACGCGGCCGGGGTGGCCGTCGACCTGCCGTTGGGCCCGATGGCACCGCGACGCCGCCTCAACGAGGTCGCGGCTCGGCTCGCCCGCTCCCAAAAGCACGGCCGGCCGCAGGCAGCCGCGGCCGTGCTGCGCGCACTCGGCGCGCTGCCCACGCCGCTGCACGCCCGAGCGGTGCGGGCGATGTACCGCGCACGCTTCTTCCAGGCCCTCGTCTCGATCATGCCCGGCCGGGTCGAACCGGCGTCGATCGCCGGGGCGGCGCTGCACACGGCGCACCCGGTGCTGCCGCTGGCCGACGGGGTGGGCCTGGCCGTCGGGATGCTCCACTGGGCGGGGCGCACCGGCATCGGCATCACCACCGATCCGGGCCTGTTCGCCGACGCGGACAAGCTCGCCGACCACCTGCGGCACGCGTTCACCGCGTTGCGCGAAGCCGAGCCGGCGGGCGTCGACTCGTGAGCTCGACGGGCACGATGCTGGTCGTGGCGGTGCCCGCCGCGGTGCTCGGCGCGGCCGGGTTCGGCCTGGCCAGCGCCGTGCAGCAGCGGGCCACCAAGCAGGTACCCACCAGCCGCACCCTGGACCCGCGCCTGCTGTGGGACCTGGTGCGCAAGCCGGTCTGGTTGCTGAGCATCGGGACCGTGCTGGCGGGCCTGGCGTTGCAGATGGTGGCGCTCGCGTTCGGGCCGCTGGTGCTGGTGCAGCCGCTGCTGGTGACCTCGGTGCTGTTCGGGGCGGTGTTCGCGGCGGGCATGGCGCACCGCAGGCTCGACCGGGTGCTGGTGCTGGGGGCGCTGGCGGTGATGGCGGGGTTGGCGCTGTTCCTGCTGCTGGCCCGGCCCACCGGGGAGGGCACCGGGTTCACGGCCACGACCGACGTGCGACCGCTGGCCGTGCTGCTCGCGGTGATCGTGGTGGGATGCGTGCTGACCGCGAACCGGTTCCCCGGCGAAGTGCGGGTGCTGGCGCTGGCGCTGGCGACCGGAGTGCTCTACGGCGTCACCGCGGGTCTGATCAAGGTGGTCGCCGAGCAACTCCGCCACGGCGGAATCACCGAACCGTTCCTGCACCCCACGCTGTACGTCGTGTGCGCCCTGGGTCCGGTGGGATTCCTGCTGAGCCAGAACACCTTCCAGCAGGGCAAGTTCATCTCGCCCGCACTAGCGGTGATCACCGCGGTCGATCCGCTGGTGGGCATGGCGATCGGGGTGAACTGGCTCGGCGAGCGCGTCGAGACCTCCCCGCCCGCGCTGGCGGGCCAAGCCCTCGCCGCCGTCGCGCTGATGGCGGGGATCTGGGTGCTGACCCACCGCGGTGAACACCTGCGGCGGGTCGCGGAGATGCGCGCCGGATGAGGCGGCCTCGATGACGTGGCGCAGCGCCCTGGTCACCGGCGGTTCCTCCGGCATCGGTGCCGCGCTCGCGCTGGAGCTGGGCTCGATGGGGTGCGAGCCGGTGCTGGTGGGGCGGGACGCCGGGCGGCTCGCCGCCGTCGCCCGGCGCAGCAGCGGCCGGGCGCTGGTGGCCGATCTGACCGATCCGGCCGGGCTCGACCGGGTGGCCGCAGCCGCCGCCGAGACCGACCTCCTGATCAACAACGCCGGGCTGGGCTGCGCGGCCCCGCTCTCGGCGATGTCGGACGAGCTGGTGGACGAGCTGGTGGCGCTCAACCTCACCGCGCCGCTGCAGCTGACCCGGGCGGCGCTGCCCGGGTTGGCGCGGCGCGGCGGTCAGGTCGGATTCGTCTCGTCCATCGCCGTGGTGGGGGTGCGGCAGGAGGCGGTGTACGCGGCGACGAAGGCGGGACTGCGCGCCTTCGCCGCCAGCGTCGCCCACGAGGGCGTGCCGGTCACCACCGTCTTCCCCGGGGTGGTGGACACCCGGTTCTTCGACCGGCGGGGCGCCTACACCCGCCGCCGTCCGCGTCCCGTGCCGCCGGAGCGGGTCGCGCACGTGCTGCTGCGCGCGCTGGCGGAGGGGACCGCGGAGGTGTTCGTGCCGAGCTGGCTGGGCTTCGCCGCCCGCGCCCAGGGGGCGCTACCGGCGACGTTCCACCGGCTCGCCCGCCGCTTCGGCTGAGGCCGGTCAGGCGGTCGCGCGGCCGGCGAATCGCAGCGTGATGCCCTCACCGTGCAGTTCCCGGCGCAGCCACCAGATGGAGGCGACCGCCGCGACCGCGACCAGGCTGAACGAACCCGCGGTGCTGGCCAGCAGGAAGTGCCCGATGGTCGCCTGCGCCAAGGCCCACAGCGTGGTGAACCCGTTGATCGTGAACACCAGCGCCCACAGCAGCGACACCCTGCGGAAGAAGCGCTGGACCCTGGCGTTGCCGATCAACGACGGCGGCAGGATGCAGAAGTCGTCGGCGAGCTTCGCGATGAGCGTCCGCTCGAACAGCAGCGACCCGAGGAACAGCAGTGCGACCAGGAAGTTCTGCAGGCTGGGTTCCAGGAAGTACAGGAACGAGCTGTTCGTCACGAACCCCACGACGGTGCGCACCACCAGCACCCCGGTGGTCAACATCAGCACCAACGGCACCTGCACGCGCAGCGCCAGCCGGACCGCGACGGCCCCCAGTCCCCAGGCCAGCGCGGCGATCAGGCCGCCGGTCAGGCCGGTGAAGGTGAACAGGACGTAGAACAGCACGAGCGGTGCGATGACCGTCTCGCCCAGGTGCTTGGCGGCGTGCCACAGGTGCGATGGGAGCGCGTCGAGGTGCACGACCTGCGATGGCTTCTGCATTCGTATCGGTGTCCGTCGTCGGGGGCGGGAACACCACCGTAACCGTTCCGTTGCTGATCAACAGAGGTGCGGGTGGTAACTGTCACCCTTTCAGGGCACGAATCGACTCGCGAAGTGAACCCATCGTGGCCAGTACCGCGGTCGGCTCGTAACCGCAATGGGCCATGCAGTTGGCGCACCGCGGGTCCCTGCCCCGCCCGTAGGACTCCCAGTCGGTGTCCTCCAGCAGCTCCCGGTACGTCTCCGCGTACCCGTCGCCCATCAGGTAGCACGGGCGCTGCCAGCCGTAGAGCGAGTACGACGGGATCGCCCACGCGGTGCAGCCGAAGTCGACCTTGCCCTCGAGGAAGTCCAGGAACCTCGGCGAGTGGTTGAACCGCCACTTCTTGCGCCTGCCGTCGGCGAACACCTTCGCGAACAGCTCCCGCGTCTCGGTGACCCCCAGGAAGTGCTCCTGGTCCGGAGCCTTGTCGTAAGCGTAGGCGGGCGAGAGCATCATCTGGTCCACGTCGAGCTCGTCGTTGAGGTAGTCGAGCACCTCGATCACGGACGCCGGGGTGTCGGTGCTGAAGAACGTGCTGTTGGTGGTGATCCGGAACCCGCGGCGCTGCGCGTCCTTCACGTTGTCCACGGCCTGCGCGAACACGCCCTGCTTGCACACCGACGCGTCGTGGCGCTCCTGCAGGCCGTCGATGTGCACGGCCCACGAGAAGTAGGGCGACGGGCTGAACTTGTCGATCTTGCGCGGCATCAGCAGCGCGTTCGTGCACAGGTACACGAACTTCTTGCGGCGCACGAGCTCGGCGACGAGCACCTCGATCTCGGGGTGCATCAGCGGCTCTCCCCCGGCGATGGACACCACCGGCGCGCCGCACTCCTCGACGGCGGCCAGCGCCCGTTCCACCGGCATCCGCTGCTTGAGCACGCCGGCGGGGTGCTGGATCTTGCCGCATCCGGCGCAGGCCAGGTTGCAGGCGAACAGCGGTTCCAGTTCCAGGGTGAGCGCGAACTTCTCCCGTCTCGCGATCTTCTGCCGCACGAGATAGGAGCCGACGCGAATGGCCTGCCGCAGCGGAATGCCCATGGCCGTACCTCCAGCACGGATCGGTGGATTGAAGTCTTGCGAGCGCCCGCCGTCGGGGCGGCGTCTCACCGCGACTGATCGCGTGGGCCCGGCCGACATCGGCGGCGGGCGGAACCGTCTTCGGCCGCCCAGTCGGCGAGCACCGGCGCGAGCCGCCGCAAGCGCAGCAGCGCACGCACCGCCCGGCCAGGTGTGCGGACGTGCACCAGCGGGGTCTGGGCCGTGTCGACCACCACCCGGACCACCGCGCGCAGCCGCCGGTCCGCCGCGCGCGCCAGCGCGGCGGACTCCATGTCGACGGCTACCACACCCGTGGTGGCGAGTGCCGCGCGCTCCGGCCTCCCCACCACGTGGTCGACGCTGATGATCGGCCCGACGAGCACTGCGAACCCGGCCGCGCGCAGCCGATCGGCCAGCGTCCGGGCACCCGGCAACCGCACCGAGCCCGCCTCGTCGCGCACCTCGTCGGCGACCACGACCACTCCGCCGGCCGTGGCACCGACCCCTCCGGCCAGCCCGGCGACTGCCAGCGGCTCGTGCTCGCCGAGGCGTGCTCCGGCTAGGGCGCTGCGCCGCGGCCCGAACCCGGTGCGCAGCACGCGCGCGCTCGACGCGCCGCGCAGCGCGAGCGCCTCGCACCGCAGCGGCGCGCACAGCCGCACCCCGGAGGCGGCACGCTCACCGCCGCCGAGCGCCGCCGAACCGGGCCGGGCCATCGCGTTCACCGGCTCACCCCGCCACCGCGCGCTCGTAGCGGCCGAGCGCGGTGAGCGGGAAGATCAGCCGGTACAGGTGGTAGTTGATCAGGAAGTCACCGGGGAACCCGGTGCCGGTGTAGTGCGGCTCGTCCCACGTCCCGTCCGGGCGCTGCGTGGCGGCCAGGAACTCCACGCCGTTGCGCACGGCCTCCCCGGTGTGCGCTCCCACCGCCAGCAGCGCCATCAGCGCCCACCCGGTCTGGGATGCCGTGGAGGTGCCGACACCGATCCAGCGCGCGTCGGTGTAGGAGCGCATGTCCTCGCCCCAGCCGCCGTCGGAGTTCTGGTGCTGTTCGAGCCAGCGGGCCGCGCGCCGCAGCGCCGGGTGGTTCGCGGGCAACCCCGCTTCGACGAGTGCGGGCACCGCGGCGCCCGTCCCGTACAGGTGGTTCGCGCCCCAGCGGCCGAACCACGAGCCGTCCGCCTCCTGGTTCTCCAGCAGCCAGCGCACTCCCGCCCGGACCACCGGGTCGTCGCGATGTCCCAGCGCGGCCAGCGCCTCCACGACGTGCGCGGTGACGTCGGCCGACGGCGGGTCGACGACCTCGCCGAAGTCGCAGAACGGCAGCCGGGTGACGAGCCTGCCCGTGTTGTCGGCGTCGAACGCGCCCCAGCCGCCGTCGCGGGACTGCATGCCGCGCAGCCAGTGCACCCCGCGGTCGAGGGCCCGGCGCACCGCGACGGGTTTGGTGTGCTCGACCCGGTTCAACGCCAGCAGCGCGACGGCGGTGTCGTCGGTGTCCGGGTAGCCGTCGTTCTCGAACTCGAACGCCCACCCGCCGGGAGCGAGGTTCGGCCTGCGCACCGCCCAGTCCCCGGTGACCCGGACCTCCTCGGCGAGCAGGTAGTCCGCTGCGCAGCGCAGCGCGGGGTGGTCGGCGGCCAGTCCCGCGTCGCGCAGCGCCTGCACGCTCAGCACCGTGTCCCACACCGGGGATTGGCACGCCTCCATCCGCCGCACCGGCCCGTCCGGCGTCAGCTCGTGGATGAGGAATCCGTCGAGGCCCGCGAGCCCTTCGCGCAGCACCGGGTGTTCCAGCGGATAGCCGAGCAGGTGCAGCGCCAGCAGCGAGTACACCCACGGCGGCTGGATGCCGCCCCACGATCCGTCGGCCTCCTGACGGGCCACGATCCACTCCGCGGCGCGGCGCATCGACAGCTCCCGCAGGGCCTTCACCGGCCGCCGCTCGTAGCGGTGCAGCACGGCGTCGAGCGCGTGGAACGCGCGGCCCCACGCCCCCGTCGGCCGCGGCGCGCTGCGCCCGGTGCGCAGTTCCGAGACGCTCACGCCCAGCTCGCGACGTGGGCGCAGGGTGCAGACCACGGTCAGCGGGACGACGGTCTGACGCGCCCAGCATGCCCAGTCGGCCAGGTTCAGCGGCACGGATTTGCCCAGCAGCACCACTTCCGGCGGCATCGCGGGCAGCTCGTCCCAGGACCACTCGCCGAACAGGGCCAGCCAGATCCGGGTGAACACCCGCGTGCCCTCGATCCCGCCGTGGGCGAGGATCCACGACCGCGCGGTGATCATGTGCTCGGCGTCGGAGGCGTCACCGGCGAGCTTGAGCGCCGTGTACGCCTCCACCGTCGTCGAGAGCTCCCCGGGGCCGCCGTGGAAGTTCGCCCACGTCCCGTCCTCCCGCTGCTGGGATCGGATCCAGCGCGCGGCGCGCTCGGTCTCACCGGGGGTCCGGATGCCGAGGAACTGCCGCATCAGCAGGTCTTCGACGTCCATCGTGACGTTGGTCTGCAACTCCCCCTTCCACCAACCGGCGTCGTCCTGCAGCGACAGCAGGTGCTCGCGAGCCGCCAGCAGCGCCGCGTGCGCGCGGACTCCGCCGCCCACGGGCAGGTCCGGAAGGGTCTGCTGCTCGACCCCGGATCGGGTCAGTTGTTCGGTCACCATTGCCTCCGCACGATGAATTCCGCGAGTTCGGTCAGGGCGTCCACCGCAGGACCTGTTCGGCCGCCGGTGTGCAGGTGCGCGTACGCGGCGGTGAGCCTGCGTTCGCATTCGGTCTCGGCCCAGTCCCGCGAGCCGGCCTGCCGCACCAGGTCGGCGGCCAGCTCGGCACGAGGCCCGATCAGCGGCTCGGGGTCCTGGTAGAGCCCGCGCAGCCGCTCACCCGCCGGGGTTCCGGAGGTGAGGGCGTGCACGATGGGCGCGGTCTTCTTGCGCGCCCGCAGGTCGGAGAGCACCGGTTTGCCCGTGGTCGCCGGATCGCCCCACAGGCCCAGCAGGTCGTCGACGAGCTGGAAGGCCATCCCCAGCTCGCGACCGAAGGCGTGCAGCCGCGACACCGTCGCCGCATCGCCCCCGGCGGACAGCGCACCGAGCGCGCAGGCGCAGCCGAGCAAGGCGGCGGTCTTGCCTTCGACCATCCGCAGGCATTCGGCGAGGCCGACGTCGTGGCGCCGTTCGAACCCGAGGTCGGCGGCCTGCCCGACGATGAGGCCGCCGGTCGCCGAGCTCAGGATCCGCACCGACTCGGCGGCGTGGTCGATCGGCGCGTCCACCAGCACGTTCGTGCCGAGCGCGAGCAGCGCGTCCCCGGCCAGCAGCGCGGCGGGCCTGCCGAACACGGTCCACGCGGTCGGCCGGTGCCGCCGGGAGGTGTCGTCGTCCATCAGGTCGTCGTGCAGCAGCGAGAAGTTGTGCACCAGCTCGACCGCCGCCGCCGCGCGCACCGTGCTGGGCGCGTCTTCGGCGATCGCCCGCGCGGCGAGGAACACCAGCGCGGGGCGCAGCGCTTTGCCGGTGCGGCCGTCCGGCGTGCCGTCGGCGTGCACCCAGCCGAAGTGGTATTCGCAGACGCGCCGGGTGTGGTCGTCGAGCTCGCCGACCGCGGCGCGCAGCGCGGGCTCCACCTGCTTGCGAGAGGTGGTCAGCACGGTGGGCACTGCAATGGTCATCGGGGCACCTCCACGCCCTCTCGCCGGACATCGCCGACGGCCGCCCGCACGACTTGCGCGGCCAGTTCTCCGCTGCGCACAGCGCCTTCGAGGGTGTCGGGCCAGCCGGTGGCGGTCCACGCTCCCGCCAGTGCGAGGCCGGTCGGCCCGCAGCCCGCCGCGGGGCGCAGCGCGCCGGTGCCGGGGGCCTGGCCGAAGGTCGCCCGCGGTTCGCGGGTGACGAAGAAGTCCTCGACCCGCGCCCGCCGCGCCCTCGGCAGCACTTCCTGCAACGCGGGCACGAACTCGGCGCGCAGCTCGTCGGCCCGCCGGTCCAGGTGCTCGTGCGCGGCCGACAGCGAGATGGCCAGGTATTGCCCGTGGGGCGCTCCGGCGATCGAGGTCCGGTCGAACAGCCACTGCACCGGTGAGTCGAGGACTGCGGCCATCGGCTCGGCGAGCACGGGCCGGTCGTAGCGGACGTGCACGTTGACGATCGGCGCGGCCGACAACGCGGCCCACCGCCTCGCGGCGGGCAGCGGCAGTTCCGCGAGCAGCGCGGTGGCGTGCGAGTGCGGCACGGCGAGCACGACGGAGTCGGCGTTGAGCACGTCCTCCCCGCCGCGACCGCGGACCGGAACCCGCCAGCCCAGTTCGTCATGGCGCAGCACCACGGCCTTGGTGCGCAGCAGCACCCGGACCCCGGCGGCTTCCAGCGCCCGGTGCGCGACGGTGCCGTGCAGCTCGCCCAGCGGGCGGCGCGGGATGCCGATGTCCGCGGCGTCCGAGGTGTCGAGCAGGCCGGTGCGGAACACCTTCACCGCCAGCGCCAGCGATGCCCGGTCGGGTTGGGCGTTGAGCGCCGCCACCGACAGCAGGCCCCACAAGGCGTCCACGGCTCGCCCCGTTTCGCCGCGGGACCGCAGCCAGGCGCCGAAGCTGATCTCGTCGAGCGCCGGGTCCGCCGGGTCCAGCGCGCGCAGCGCCATCGCGGTGCGCGCCGCGCCGAGTCGCTCGCCCGGCCCGAGCTCGCCGTACCCGAGCAGCGCGGGCGCGAGGTGCGCCGGGGCGGGAAGCCGCCGTCGCCGCAGCACGCTCTCCCGTCCGCCCGGGCTGAGCACCGGGATCCGCAGCCTCGGCTGGATCCGGATCCCGTCGGCCGCGCCGATCCTGCGCAGCAGCGCGCGGTAGGCCGTGTAGCAGCGCAGGATCACGTGCTGCCCGGTGTCGACGGCCAGCTCACCGCGCTGGAACGAACCCGCCGCGCCACCGAGGCGGGCGCGGGTCTCCAGCAGCGTCACGTCGAGTCCGTCGTCGGCGCAGCGCAACGCCGCGGTGACCCCGGCCAGGCCGCCGCCGACGACGAGCACGTCGCGGCTCACGGCGCCATCCCCGCCATCGATCGGGCCGCGACGCTCGCCTTCCGCCACGGCGACAGCGAGGTGCGCGAGCGCATGGCGCGCGCGGGCGCGACGGCGATGGCGTGCAGCACCTCGTGGTAGATGCCGGACATCGACGCGCAGCAGGCGCGGCTGCGCCGGTCGAGCATCGGCAGCAGCGCGAACCCCTCCCGGTACCACTGCTCGGCCCGGTGCACTTCGAACCGCACGAGCCGCGCGAGCCCCTCGGCGTCGCGCGCGGCCGGGCCGGGTTCGCCGGGGACGAGGTGCACGCCGAAGCGCCGCAGGTCGTCGGCGGGCAGGTAGACGCGTCCGTTGTCGTGGTCCTCGCGGATGTCGCGCAGGATGTTGGTCAGCTGCAGCGCCACCCCGAGCGAGTCGGCGCGGCGTTCCGCGAGCGCCCGGTCGCCGGTGCCGAACACGCCGAGCGAGAGCCTGCCGATGGACCCGGCGACGCAGCGGCAGTAGTGCAGCAGATCGGCGAACGTCGTGTACTCGACGCCGCGCACGTCCGCCTCGCAGCCGTCGATCAGCTCGTCGAACGCGGGCATCGGCAGCGCGAGCCGCGACTCGGCGTCGGCCAGCGCCACCAGCACCGGGTCCGCGGAGCGCGGGCTCGCGTCGTGCAGCGCGGCGCGGGTGTCGGCGAGCAGGCGCAGCTTCTCCGGGGCGGGCAGTGCACCGTCTCCGATGTCGTCGACGCGGCGGGCGAACGCGTACACCGCGGAGAGCGCTCGGCGCTTCGGTCCCGGCAGCAGCCGGATCCCGTAGGAGAAGTTCCGGGCGCGGGCGCGGGTGATGCGCTCGCATTCCCGATAGGCCTCCTGCACCGAGGTGTTCACCAGGAGCCTCCTGACAGCAGCAAGCGAGCGCCTTCGGCGGCGATGCGCGCGCGGGCAGGTGTGACGTCACCGCTGACCGGGTCGAACCGGGCGGCGGCCAGCGCACGAGCGGTGGCCCGTCCGCCTGCCACGTACCCGGCGACGGCGAGCCGCGCGGGCAGCGGCAGCCGCCCGACCAGCAACGCACCGGAGTCGAGCAACCGGCGGGCCCGAGTGACCTGGAAGCGCAGCAGCGCCCGCCAGTGCTCGGGCGCGCGGCCGGTTTCGAGCTCGTCGAGCCGGCACCCGTAGTGGCGCAGGTCCGCTTCGGGCAGGTAGACGCGGCCTTGGCGGTGGTCTTCGAGGACGTCCTGGCAGTGCTCCAGGATCTGCAGGGCCGTGCAGATCCGGTCCGAGAGCGCGACCAGTTCGGGCCGCGCGCAGCCGAAGACGTGCAGCACCGACTCGCCGACGGGGTTGGCCGACAGCGCGCAGTAGTCGACGAGTTCGGCGAACGTGCGGTACCGGCGGACGTGCTGGTCCCGGCGGTTGGCGTCGATCAGCCGCACCAGCACGTCCTGCGGGATCCCGCACTCGTGGACGGTGATGGCCAGCGCCCGCAGCAGCGGCAGTCGCGGGGTGCCCCGGTAGGCGTGGCGGAGGTCGGCTTCTAGGTGGTCCAGGAGGATTTCGCGGTTGCCGGGTGCTTCGTCGCCCGCGTAGTCGACCAGGCGGAAGTACCCGTAGAGCGCCATCAGGTGCGTGCGCGGTCCGCTGGGCAGGACGCGCGCCGCGACGGGGAAGTTCTCGTTTCCCGCTCGCGCGAGCACGGCCGCGGTGTCGGGGAGCTGCGCGGTGAAGTCCGCCGCCCGCGCGGTCGTGCGCTCGTGGGCAGGGCGCCCGCGAGCCCGAGAAATGTCCACTGTGGCCCTCTCCCGCCTACGACCAGGGATGGTCCGGCCAGCGTAGGACCGCTGCTGAGCCCGACGCAGGCCGAACCAACCCCTTCGAGTGGTGAGGGGAATTCACATTCCCCTGATCAGTCCACTGTGGACTTGAATCGGAAAGCGGTAGTCTCGCAACCGGGTTCGCGACGGCGATCGCACCCGGCCGCACCCCGCGGCGACCGAAGTCCGCGGCCCGCCCGGCCGTGCCGTGACCGGGAGTCACCCCGACCAGGGCGACGGCGGTGGATTCACCGCTACCGGGGCATCCGGGACGGCGTCCCCTCACCACGAGCAACCGGTTCCGCACCAGGACGGATGAACTCGGCGGATCCGGCCTAACGGGAGTCGCCGAGCGGGAACAAACGAGTGCGCGTTGATCGTTGTCCATCGGGGCCGCGACCGGCCCGCAGCGCCGACAGGAGGAGCAACAGTGGAGTACCGCCAGCTGGGACGATCCGGACTGCGAGTCTCGACGCTGACCCTGGGGACGATGACCTTCGGCGGCGAAGGGAGGTTCGGCGACCTCGGCAACACCGACGTCGACGGCGCCAAGCGGCAGATCGACATGTGCCTGGACGCCGGGGTGAACCTGATCGACACGGCGAACATGTACTCGACCGGGCTCGCAGAGGAGATCGTCGGCCAGGCGATCGCGGGCAAGCGCGACGACGTGCTGCTGTCCACGAAGGTGCGGTTCCCGATGGGCGACGGTCCCAACGACGCCGGGCTCTCGCGCCACCACATCATCAACCAGGCCGAGGCGAGCCTGCGCAGGCTGGACACCGACCACATCGACCTCTACCACGTCCACGAGTGGGACGGGCAGACTCCGCTGGAGGAGACCCTCGAAGCGCTGGACACGCTGGTGCGGTCCGGCAAGGTGCGCTACCTCGGGGTGTCCAACTACGCGGGCTGGCAGCTGGTCAAGGCGCTCGGGGTGGCCGACCGGCTCGGCTACCAGCGGTTCGTGGCGAACCAGGTCTACTACTCGCTGGAGAGCCGCGACGCCGAGTACGAGCTGATCCCCGCTTCGATCGACCAGGGCCTGGGCGTGCTGGTGTGGAGCCCGCTCGCGGGCGGGCTGCTGTCCGGCAAGTACCGCCGCGGCCAGCAGGCCACCGAGGGCAGGCACATCGCCAAGGAGTGGAACGAGCCTCCGGTCCGCGACGTGGACAAGCTCTACGACACCATCGAGGCCGTGGTGGACATCGCCGCGTCGCACGGCGTCTCGGCCGCGCAGATCTCGCTGGCGTACCTGCTGCGCAAGCCGGGAGTGACCTCGCTGGTGGTGGGCGCCCGCAAGGACGAGCAGCTGCGGGACAACCTCGCCGCGGTCGAGGTGAAGCTCAGCGACGAGGAGTTCGAGCAACTCGAGAAGATCAGCGCGCCGTGGCTGATCTACCCGCACTGGCACCAGTCGGCGGCGGCCTTCGACCGGCGCAGCCCGGCCGATCGGGCGCTGCACGGATGATTCCCGCCCCGTCGGCCTGCCCGTGCGCCGGGGCCCGGCCGACGGGGCCAGGCCCCGGCCGGACCAGGTGCGCTCGGAGTGGTCAGGCGGTCGCGTGTTCCCAGGAGTCGGCTTTGAGCAGGGCGCCGAGCCTGCGGACCGCGCGGTACTGCAGCGCCCGCACCGCCGGTCCGTCGCGTCCCATCCGCGCCGCCGTCTGCTCCACGCTCAGCCCGAGCGCGAAGCGCAGCACCAGGCAGCGGTGCTGGTCGTCGCTGAGGTCGCAGGCCCGCGACCACAACCGGTCGGCCATCAGCCGGTCCAGCACCCGATCCTCCAGCGTGTCGGTGCCGCACCGGTTCGGGTCGAAGTCACCGGTCACGACCTCGCGCCGGTGCCGCGCCGATTTGACGTGGTCCAGCAGCAGGTGCCGGGCGATGGTGACGAACCAGGCGCCGGGGTCGTTGCTGCCGCGGCGCACGGTGGCGATGCTGTGCAGCGCGCGGGCGAACGTCTCGTGCACCAGGTCCTCGACGGTGGAGAAGTCGGTGATCCGCGCGCACAGGAAGTTCCCGACCAGGTGCCGGTACCGCTCGTAGAGCCTGCCGAACGCGACGGTGTCGCCGCGCTGGGCGTCTTCGACCAGTTGCCACGCCGCGTCACCGGACAGCGCCTCCGGTTCGCGCATCGTGGCGGTCATGTCGCCCTCCCGGTGAGCTGATGGTCCACCGGCGGCGCCGGTTTCCGGTTCGGTGCCGCCGAACGGAGCTCTGCGGCCGGAAGCCCGGTCGGCGCCGGTGCCAAGCGCGCTCCGGTGCGCCACCGGTCGCGGAGGATGGCGGCCACCGCGAGGGGCGTGTACTGCAGCGGCCACGGCAGCACCCGGATCGCGCCGCCGGCGAGCCGCCCGAAGCGGCGGAGCCTGCGCTCCTCGACCGCGGTCCAGCGGATCCCCAGCCGGTCCCGCAGTTCCGGTGGCAGCGCGCCGACGGTGGTCAGGCGCACGAGCTTCCCGGCGGGCCGTGCGAACAGCCCCCACAGCGGCAGCGGAATCCACCGCGACGGCGGGGCCGGCCCGGTCAGTTCCGCCAGCACGTCACTGGTCGATTCCGTCGCCTCCAGGCGCTCGCGGACGATCCGGTCGAACCAGTCCTGCGCGGCGGCCCAGTCGGCGGGCATGTGGTGGTCCTTGATGTGCAGCGCGCGCCCGATTTCGCGGAACTCCTGCCACATCCGCTCGGTCTCCTCGGCGGTCATGGGATCGCCGAACACGCGCGCCGTGTCGACCATGAACCGGGCGAGCGTGAAGTGCACCCACGCGTAGGCCTCGGGGTTGAGCGCGTGGTAGCGGCGCCCTTCGCCGTCGACGCCCTTGATGCCCTTGTGCAGCTCGCGCAACCGGTCGCCCTCGTGCGCCGCGCCGGGTCGCATGCCGTAGATGAACCGCATGGTCGACAAGTGGGTGCGCACCGCGCGCCGCCAGGGCTTGGCCTTGAACTCGGAGTGCTGCAGAACGCCCGCGCCCACCACGGGGTGCGCCACTTGCAGCAGGAGTCCCGTGCCCGCCAGGAACAGGCCGGAGAGGTGGCCGAACCTGCGCCACGTCACCGAGTCCGCTCCGGGTGGTCGCAGGTTGTCGACGTCGTTCATTGCGCGCCTCCACGATCGACGGTGATCCGGGGAAGGGTCGGCAGCACCGGGCATCCGAGCAGTCCGACGTCAGGTTCATCCGCCCGATGCGATGCGAATTACGATTAACATAAGCACCCCTGGCGAAGACCGTCAAGAACGTTCGCGCCCGCGCTGGCAGGCAAAGCGCGCGAGTGTAAAGTCGCCCCCGCGACCACGCCGCGAGCAACGGAGGTATCACTCATGGCATCTCCGGGCACCCGCAGCGGCAGGTCCGGGAGCACCAGGACCGGAGCCGGTTCGTCGCGGCTGCGCACCGACGACCGCAGGGCGCAGATCTCGGCCATCGCCGCCGAGCTGTTCAGCGAACGCGGCTACCACGGCGTCGGGCTCGGCGAGATCGCGTCGGCCGCCGGGATCACCGGGCCGGCGATCTACCGGCACTTCCCCAACAAGCAAGGGATCCTGGCGCACGCGGCCCGCGAGTTCGCCGCCGCGCTCAGCTCCTGCGCGCAGGAGGCCGACGCCGAACCCGGCAGCGACGAGGCCAAGCTCGACTCGGCCGTGCGCGCGGTCGCCGCGCTCGTCGTGCGCCGCCGCGGCAGCATCCGGCTCTACCAGTGGGAGGCCCGGCACCTCGACGACGAGGACCGCGCCCAGCTGACGAGCTCGCTGCGCACGCTGATCGCGGTGGTCGCCCACCGGCTCGGCGCGGTCCGCCCGGAACTGCCGGAGGCGACCGCGGGACTGCTGGCCTCCGCCGCGCTCAGCGGCATCGCCAGCTGGTCCACGCACCGGGTGGCGCTCAGCGACCGAGCGGCCGAGGAGACGTTGCGCTCGGCGGCATCGGTCGTGCTGGCTGCGGATCCGCCGGCGGCACCGGGCACCCCGGTCGCCCCGGGCGGCGCGGGCGTGTCCGCGTTGGCGGCTCGCCGGGAGAAGCTCCTCGCCGCCTCCGTGCCCCTGTTCCGCAAGCAGGGCTTCCACGCGGTGAGCATGGAGGAGATCGGCACCGCCGCCGGGATCAACGCCTCCAGCGTCTACCGCCACTTCAACGGCAAGGCCGACCTGCTCGCCGCCGTGTACTACCGAGCCGCCGACCGGCTGGCCGTGGCCACCGGCCGGGCCGTGGACGACGCGGGCGATGCCGCCACCGCGCTGCGCGGACTCGTCGGCGCCTACGTCGATTTCGCCTTCGGCAACCGGGATCTGCTCGCGATCTACCTGTCGGAGTACCGGAACCTGCCCACCGACGACCGGCACGCGCTGCGTCGGGCCCAGCGCGACCACGTCCGGCAGTGGGTGACGCTGACCGGCCAGGTGCGCCCGGACGCGCGCCACCCGCAGGTGACGGTGCAGGCCGCGCTGAACGTGATCAACGACCTGGCGATGCCGAGCACCCCGCTGGCCGCTCCCGAGCAAGCAGCGCACCTGGCCTTGGACGTCCTGCACTTCGCTTGATCTTTCGGCCCCGCTCTGCTCGACGCCCCGTCCGGAGAACCGCTCGCCGAATCGTTGTGAAGCGACAATCGCCTGCCCCCCTCGCCGAAAGTCACCCGGAAACCCCGTCAAGTCGGCTTGTTGATGCTGGTCCAGAGCACGCTGCTTGCCACTAAGTTAATCGCGATTTACAGTGCCGGCAGGCGGCGGTCGCCCAGCGGGCGGTCGCCGCCGACCACTCCCCGAGGGACTACGTCCGGCCCCGCGCAGGCCATCCCGGAAGGAACGACACCCATGCCTCGAGTCCTCAGCGACGAGCGACGCGACTTCGTCCAGGCGATCGCCGAGTTCTGCCGTCGCGAGTGCGGAACCAAGCAGCAGCGCGACGAGCTCACCGGCGGCGGCGAGCACCCGCACAACCAGGAGCTCTACGGCAAGATGGCCGAGCTGGGCTGGCTCGGCGCGTACATCCCGGAGGAGTACGGCGGGGCGGGCCTCGGCATGACCGAGCTGTGCCTGTTCCTCGAGGAGACCGCCTACGGCCGCGCGCCGATCGGCGGCTTCGCGACCACCATCATCTCCGCCGCGGCCTACGCGAAGTTCGGCTCACCGGCGCAGAAGCGCACCGTGCTCGAAGGGGTCGTCGCCGGCCGCCTCGAAGCGGTGTCCATGTCCGAGCCGGGCGCGGGATCCGACGTCGGCGCGCTCACCTGCAAAGCCGAGCGGCGCGACGGCGGTTGGGTGATCAACGGGCAGAAGACGTGGTGCTCCAACGCGCACATCTCCGATCACGTCCTGCTCACCGCGCGCACCACGCCCGGCGGCACCAAGCACGAGGGCCTCACCCAGTTCATGGTGCCCACCGGCACTCCCGGCCTGGAGATCCACAGCATCGACACGATGGGCGGGCGCGAGGTCAACGACCTGTACTTCACCGACTGCTTCCTGCCCGAGGACGCGGTCGTCGGCACCGTGGACCAGGGCTGGAAGCAGCTCATGGCGGGGCTCAACCTGGAGCGGATGATCCTGGCCGCGCTGATGCTGGGCACCGCGCGCCGCGCCTTCGACGACACCGTCGGCTACGTGAAGGAGCGCGAGCAGTTCGGCAGGCCCATCGGCAGCTTCCAGGCGCTGCGGCACCGGATCGCCGACATGGCGACGGAATTGGAGTGCGCCCGGCTGCTGCTCGACGACGTGGCCCGGCAGATCGACGCCGACCCGGAGCGGACCTTCCCCCGGGAGGCGTCGATGGCGAAGCTCAAGTGCACCGAGCTCGCCAAGCACGTGTCGCTGGAGGGCATGCAGATGCTCGGCGGTTACGGCTACGCCACCGAGTACGGCATGGAGGCGATGTTGCGGGAGACGGTGGTGTCCACCGTGTACGGCGGCACCAGCGAGATCCAGCGCGACATCATCGGCAAGACCTACGGGCTGTGAAGGGAAGGGCTCGACCATGACCGAGACGACGACGTCCACGGCCACGGCCACGGATCGGCTGCGCTCCACCAACCCCGCCGATGGTGCCCTCGTGGCCGAGTTCGACGTGGACGGGCCGAAGCAGGTGGCAGCGGCCGTCGGCCGGGCGCGTGAAGCCGCCACCTGGTGGAGCGGGCTGAGCTTCCGGGACCGCGAGCGGCACCTGCTGCGGTGGGCGGCGCACCTGGTCCGGCACGCCGAGGAGCTCTCGGAGCTCACTCGCTCCGAGAACGGCAAACCGAACGATGACGCCTACCTGGAGCTGACGCTCACCTTGGAGCACATCCGGTGGGCGGCGAAGAACGCCCGCTCCGTGCTCCGGCCCCGTTCGGTGTCGCCGGGCTTGCTGATGGCCAACCAGTCGGCGCGGATCGAGCAGCGCCCGCTGGGCGTGGTCGGCGTGATCGGGCCGTGGAACTACCCGCTGTTCACGCCGAACGGCTCGATCGCCTACGCGCTGGCCGCGGGCAACGCGGTGGTGTTCAAACCCAGCGAGCACACCCCCGCCGTGGGGAAGTTCTACGCCGACGCGTTCGCCGCGGCGAACCCGGAGGCGCCGCCGGGAGTGCTGGGCGTGATCCAGGGCGACGGTGCGACCGGCGCCGCGCTGTGCCGGTCCGGGGTGGACAAGCTCGCGTTCACCGGCTCCACCGCCACCGGCAAGAAGATCATGGCGTCCTGCGCGGAGTCGCTGACTCCGGTGCTGGTGGAGTGCGGCGGCAAGGACGCGTTGATCGTCGCCGCGGACGCCGACGTGCGCGCCGCCGCCGACGCCGCGGTCTGGGGCGCCCTGTCCAACAGCGGCCAGACCTGCGTCGGGGTGGAGCGGATCTACGTGGTCCGCTCGGTGCGCGAGCAGTTCCTGGCGGAGGTGGAGCGCAGGCTCCGCCGAGTGCGGGCGGGCACCGACTACGGGCCGATGACCGTGCCGTCCCAGGTGGACATCGTGCGCGGGCACATCGAGGACGCGCTGGCGCACGGCGCCACGGCCGTGGTCGGCGGCGCCGAGTCGGTGCGCGCGCCGTACGTGGACCCGGTGCTGCTGGTCGACGTGGACGAGGATTCCGCGGCGGTGCGGGAGGAAACGTTCGGGCCGACGATGGCGGTGCGCACCGTGGAGTCCGCGGACGAGGCGGTGCGGCTGACCAACGCCACCGAGTACGGCTTGGCGGCCACGGTGTTCTCCCGCAAGCACGGCAGGGACATCGCGCGGCGCATCCGGGCCGGGGCGACCTCGATCAACTCGGTGCTCGGGTTCGCGGGCGTGTCGGCGCTGCCGTTCGGCGGGGTCGGCGACTCCGGCTTCGGCCGCATCCACGGCGCGGAGGGGATGCTGGAGTTCAGCCGCTCGCACTCGCTGACCCGGCCACGCTTCGCGCTGCCCGGAATGGCGCTGATGAGCTTCGACCGCACCGCCTCGACGATGCGCACGATCAAGCGCATCGCGACCTACCGCCACGGCCGCGCCAAGTAGGCGCCGCCGACGGCCGCCTTGCGAAATGAACGGACCGTTCGCCCGAGCGGTTCGGGCGAACGGTCCGTTCACTCGAACCGAGCCGCTCCGCTCGGACGGACGTGTCGGCCTCGCTCACGAGCTCGCGGGGTGAACGGACCGTTCGTCCAAGGGGATGGGACGAACGGTCCGTTCACTCATCGAAGTCGCGCGGGTCAGTTCGGCTGGGCCACCACGTAGTCCTCCTGGAGGGGTTCGCCGTCGAGGTAGCGGCGGATCGAATCCTGGATTCCCGCCGCGTAGCGCTGCTGGGCCTCCAGGGTGGTTCCGGAGACGTGCGGT
The DNA here is from genome assembly GCF_026241095.1 of Saccharopolyspora sp. NFXS83. GTDB lineage: Bacteria > Actinomycetota > Actinomycetes > Mycobacteriales > Pseudonocardiaceae > Saccharopolyspora_C. Next base: position 145,845 of record NZ_JAPFGB010000005.1, read on the forward strand.
GTCAGCGCGTGGCCGGGCATGTTCCGCCACGGGTGGTTCGGCGGCGCGGGCTGCGGGTACCAGACGTCACCCGCGTAGCCGCCGAGGTGCCCGGTTTCGAGCACCTCCACCAGCGCCTCGGTGTTCACGATCTGGCCGCGCGCGATGTTCACCAGCCACGAGCCGGGCCGCATGGCCCGCAGCCGCCGTTCGTCGAACAATCCCTTCGTCTCCGGGGTCAGCGGGCAGGACAGCACGATCGCGTCGGACTGCGCCACCAGCTCGTCGAGGTGCTTGAACCGCGCGCCGAACACCGCCTCTTCGGTGCTGCTGCGACGGTGCTTGGTGTTGTAGAGGACCTTCACGTCGAAGCCTCGGAGCCGCAGCGCGATCCGCTGCCCGATCTGGCCCATGCCGACGATGCCGACGGTCTTGTCCTCGATGTCGTGGGAGCTCGCCGCGATGTCGGCGATGTCCCACCTGCCGTCCACCACCTGCTGGTAGGCGGGGATGTAGTTGCGCACCAGGGCGAGCAGCTGCATCACGGCGTGCTCGGCCACGCTGACCACGTTGCTGCCGGTGATCTCGGCGACGGTGATGCCGAGTTCGGCCGCCGCCTCGGCGTCGACGTGGTCCGAGCCGACCCCGGCGGTCAGGACCAGTTCGAGCCGCTGCGCACGACGCAGGTCGTGCGCGGACAGGTACGTCGGCCAGAACGGGGTCGTGATGAACACGTGCGCGTCGGCGAGGTGTTCGCGCAGCGCCCGGTCCCGATCGCTGAGCACGACGAGGTCGTGCCCCTCGGACTCCAGCATCTTCGCCAGTCCCAAGGCGCCCTCGGTGCTGCCGAGCAGCTTCAGGCCGGAGTGGTCGACGTGCTGTTCAGCGGGTCCGGGGTAGAGCACAGCCACGAATTTCACGGCCGCCTCCTTCGGAGTCGGTGCCATCGCCTCCCCCGGCTACCCGCACCTCGCCGATCGACACCGGCCCGTTCCGGCGCGGGGATGTCGTCCTTCCGCACGAGGGTTGAATTCACTTGACACTGAAGCAATTCGGAGGACAGATCGTTCGGAGCGTAGAAGATCTTCTTCTCGGTTCGAGCAAGACGACCACCGGCGGAACCTCGGCGGCTACCTCGCGAGGACAGCGCTATCGCTCGTGGCGAAGCCACCCGCGACACCGATCCCCGCTACGAGGACGCCGCTGAGTCCGCCGCTACCAACCAGGCCAGGGCCTCAACCGGTGACGGCTCCGATGAAGGACGCCGCGGGCGGGAGCTGCGGGAGGAGGGTGGCCTGGTAAGCGTGGTAGAGGTCGGGCTTGCCCTCCCAGACCGTGGCCGCCGGCCGGTTGTGCTCGTCCAGCTCGTGGCACCAGGAGCCGAGTTCGCGGTCCACGAAGCAGCGCTCGGCGTGCTCGGCCCAGGTCGCGAACCAGCGGGCGTACTGCTCGTCGCCGGTCGCCTGGTGCAGCGCCCAGGCGGTGGCCAGGGATTCGGCGATGACCCAGTGCAGGCGGTTGCGCACGACGGGGACGCCGTCGAAGTCCGTGGTGTAGACGAAGCCTTCCGCGCCGTCCACGTTCCAGCCGTCGCGCACCGCGGTGGCGAACAGCTCCCGCGCATCGTCGAGCAGCCACGCAGGGGCCTCGTCCCCGAGGGCGTGCCGGACGTGCAGCGCCAGGCGGGACCACTCCAGCAGGTGCCCGATGGTCACCCCGTACGGGCGGAACTGGTCGGCCGGCTTCTCGCGGTTGTAGTCGAGCCGCACGTTCCAGCCCGGGTCGAAGTGCTCGGGCAGCCGCCAGTCGTGCTCGCGGGCGAAGCCGTGCACCACGTTCGCCACGATGCGGGCGGCGCGGTCGGACCAGCGGCGGTCCCCGGTCACGTCGGCGGCTGCCAGCAGGGCTTCCACGGTGTGCATGTTGGCGTTGACGCCCCGGTAGGGCTCCAGTTCGCTCCAGGTCCGGTCCCAGGAGTCGGCGACGAGGCCGAATTCCTCCTGCCAGAAGCGGGAATCGAACACTCCCAGCGCTTCGTCGAGCAGCGCGCGTCCACCCTCGGCGCCGATCGCGGCGGCGCTGGCGGCGGCCAGCAGGACGAAGGCGTGCTCGTAGGCGCCCTTGTGGTCGGCGACCGGCCCGGCGGCGGTCGCGGAGGCGAACCAGCCGCCGTTGTCGTCGTCGTGCAGCAGGCCGCGCAGCGCGGTGACGCCGTGCTCGACCCGCGGGCGCAGCTCGTCCTGGCCCTGCGCGACGGCGAGCGCGAGGACGTGCGTGGTCCGGCAGGTGATCCACGTTTCCACCGGCCGCTCCGGCACCGGCGCACCGGCGGAGTCCAGCCAGGCGAAACCGCCGTCCGGGTGCGCCGCGTGCCCGGCGAACGCGAGTACCCGGTCCGGCTCGGCACGCACCCACTGCGGCACGAACGCCTGCGATTGCTCAGTCACGACGTCTACCTTCCGACGATTCGGGCGCGCTGCCCGCCCTCCGCTCCGGCCCGGACGGCCGGTGGTCCGGTCGACCAGCTTTGCACAGGGAATCGCCGCGGCACCACGTGCCTCGCACGCCCGGAGCAGGCATGGATGAGTCCACAGTGGACATCACTGTCCGCGCGGAGGCGGCGACCGCGGGTGAGCTCCGCGCCCGATGGAGGTCAGAAGGCCGAGTAACCGCCGTCCAGGGTGATCGCGTCGGCGGTGTGGAAGGCGCTGGCCGGGCTGGCGAGGTAGACCGCGAGGGCGCCGAAGTCGTCGGGTTCGCCCCAGCGGCCGACGGGCATCCGGGGCAGCACGCGCCGCTGGAACGGCTCCGAGTTCAGCGCGGGGTCGGCCATCGGCGTGCTCACCCAGCCGGGCAGCACCGCGTTCGCGCGGATCCGGTGCCGGGACAGCTCGATCGCGATGGATTTGATCATCGCGATCAGTGCGCCCTTGCTGGCCGAGTACGCCTGCCCGCGCGGCTGGCCCTGGACCGCGGCCAGGCTGGCCGTCCCGACGAGGCTGCCGCCCTCGCCCTGCTGGACCATCCGCGCGGCGGCGGCGCGCAGCGTGAGGAACGCGCCGTCCAAGTTGACCCTGGTGACGCGGTGGAACTCGGTCAGATCGGTCTCGATGAAGCGGGTTCCCGCGCCGCCCACGCCGGCGTTGGCGAAGCACGAGTCCAGCCGCCCGAAGTGGTCGACGAGCCGGCTCATCGACTGCTCGACCTGGTCCTCGTCGGCGACGTCGCAGCGCACCGCCAGCACCTCGGTGCCGTGGCGGCCCAGGTGCTCGGCGGCCTCGGCGTTGCGCTGCTCGTTGGTCCCCCACAGGCACACGCCCGCGCCCGCCGCCGCGAGGGCATCGCCCATCGCCAGGCCGATACCGGAGTTGCCGCCGGTGACGAGGGCGACGTGACCGCTGAGGTCGAACGGGGCGGACTCAGGCATCGCCGGCCCCGTCCGGGTCGGTGAACTCGGGGGCGCGATCGCCGAAGGCGGCTTGCACGGCTTCGATCTGGTTGGGGGTGCCGAGCAGCGCGGCCAGGGCCCGCTGTTCGGCGGCGAAGCCCTCCTCCAGGTCGACCTGGCCCGCCGCGTCGAGCAGGCGCTTCGCGTGCCGCACGGCGTCCGGGTTCTTGCCCGCGATCTCCGCCGCCAATTCGAGGGCCGCTTCGGCCGGGTCGTCGGCGAGCTTCGTCGCCAGGCCCAGCGACACGGCCTCCGCTCCCCCGACGACGCGGCCGGTGAAGGTCAGCTCCTTGGCCACGTCGCGCCCGACGAGCTCCGGCAGCACCTGGGTGCCGGTCATGTCCGGCACCAGACCCCACTTGATCTCCAGCACGGACAGCCGGGAGCCGGGGGCGACCACTCTGATGTCCGCGCCCAGCGCCAGCTGCAACCCACCGCCGTAGGCCACGCCGCGCACGGCGGCGATCACCGGTACCGGCAGGTGGCGCCAGACGTGCACGGCCTGCTGGCCGAGCGCTTTCGCCGGTCCGATCGGCGGGTGCGGGGTGCGGCCGTCCGGTCCGCCGCCGCCCGCCATGGCGCGGAACGACTCGAAGTCCAGGCCCGCGCAGAACGACCGGCCCTCGCCGCTGAGCACCACGGCTCGCACCCGCGGTTCCTCGTGGAGTCGCAGCCCGGTCTCGGCCAAGGCGCTGAACATCTCCGGGTCGAGCGCGTTGAGCTTGTCCGGCCGGTTCAGCCGCACCTGCGCCACCCCGTCGGCGATGGTGCAGGACACGCGCTGCTGCGCGGGATCGGTCAAGGCTCCTCCTCGCGTGCGGGGCCGCCGAGCACGGCCGCCACCTGCGGCTGCGCACGGCTTCGCGCCACCGTAAGCCCACTCCACGCGGGCAGTCAAGACTGACTGCTAGGGCTGCTCGTGTCCACAAAGGACGGCTGTGGGGACGTCCTTGTCGGCGGCGTGCGGTAGTCGTATCGTCAGTGCCCGTTCGCTCCAGGGACGGTCCTCGGCGCCGTCCTCCGCCACCGCGGCCACGGTCGGCCGCCTGCTTGAACGAGCACCGAGGAGAGCGATGGACTTCACCCTGCCCGACGAGCTGGTGCGAGTGCTCGGCGAACTCGACGCCTTCGTCGACGCCGAGATCTGGCCGCTGCAAGAACAGGACGACAACGCGCGCTTCTTCGACCACCGCAGGGAATTCGCCCGCACCGATGTCGAAGCGGGCGGCACTCCGCACCCCGAATGGGAGGCGCTGCTGGCGGAGATGTTCCGCCGCGCGGACGCGGCCGGATGGTTGCGCTACGGCTTGCCGGAGTCCGTCGGCGGCAGCGGCGGCAGCAACCTCGACATGGCCGTGATCCGCGAGCACCTGGCGTCGAAGGGGCTCGGGCTGCACAACGACCTGCAGAACGAGTCCTCAGTGGTCGGAAACTTCCCGTTCGTGCACATGTTCCTGGAGTTCGGCACCGAAGCGCAGCGCCAGGAATTCGTCGAAGGCATGCTCACGCATCGCAAGCGGGTCGCGTTCGGGCTCACCGAACCGGACCACGGCAGCGACGCGACCTGGCTGGAGACCACGGCCGTGCGCGACGGCGGCGACTGGATCATCAACGGGGGCAAGCGGTTCAACTCGGGACTGCACTCCGCGACCCACGACGTGATCTTCGCCCGCACCTCCGGCGACGGCGGGGACGCCCGGGGCATCACCGCGTTCATCGTGCCCACCGACGCGCCCGGCTTCTCGGTCGACTTCCACTGGTGGACGTTGAACATGCCCACCGACCACGCCGAGGTGACCCTGCGGGACGTGCGGGTACCGGAGTCGGCCGTGTTCGGCGAGGTCGGTGCGGGGCTCGCGCTGGCCCAGCACTTCGTGCACGAGAACCGGATCCGCCAAGCCGCCTCCGGGGTGGGGGCCGCGCAGTTCTGCATCGACCGCAGCGTCGCCTACGCCCGCGACCGCACCACCTTCGGGCAGCCGCTCGCGCAGCGCCAGGCCGTGCAGTGGCCGCTGGTGGAGCTGCACACCGAAGCGGAATTGGTGCGCAACCTGGTGCGGCGCACCGCGTGGGAGCTCGACCGCCGCCCGCACCACGAGATCAGCGACCGGGTCTCGATGTGCAACTACCGCGCGAACCGGCTGGTGTGCGACGCGGCCGACCGGGCGATGCAGGTGCACGGCGGGCTCGGCTACACGCGGCACGAACCGTTCGAGCACATCTACCGCCACCATCGGCGCTACCGGATCACCGAGGGAGCCGAGGAGATCCAGCTGCGCAAGATCGCCGGTTACCTGTTCGGCTACGCCGGTCCGCGACGGAAGAGGTAAGGCGTTGCTGCTGCACACCGAGGATCCGGGGTGGCGCCGATGAGCGAGGAACTCCGCGCGCGGCTCGCCGCCAGGCTCACCGGTCTGTGCGGCGGGCCCGTCGAGGTGTCCGCTCCGGAACGGCTCACCGGCGGGGCGAGCCGGGAGACCTGGACGTTCCGCGCCACGACCGCGACCGACGCGCGCCAGCTGATCCTGCGCCGCGATCCGCCCGGCTACGACCGGCCGGAGTCGATGGGCGTGGAGGCGGCCGTGATCGCCGCCGCCGCTCGGTCCGGGGTGCCCGTCCCCGCGTTGCTGGACCACGACGCCGACCCGGCGGTGCTCGGCGCGCCGTACCTGATCAGCGAACACGTCGAGGGCGAGACGATTCCCCGGCGCCTGCTGCGGGAACCGGAGTTCGCCGGGGTTCGCCCGACGCTGGCCGCCGAGCTCGGCAGGGTGCTCGCCCGCATCCACCGCATCCCGGTCGAGCGGGTTCCCGGCCTGGCGCACCCCGATCCGCTGGCCGCGCTGGAGGCCGATCACGCGCGCCACGACGAACCGCTGCCCGCGCTGGAGCTCGGCCTCCGGTGGCTGCGGGAGCATCGGCCGCCGCCCGCCGGGGACGTGGTGGTGCACGGGGACTTCCGCAACGGCAACCTCATCGTCGATCCGCGCGGGCTGCGCGCGGTGCTCGACTGGGAGCTGGTGCACCGCGGTGATCCGCTGGAGGACCTGGGGTGGCTGTGCGTCAAGGCGTGGCGGTTCGCCGCCGCGCCACCGGTGGGCGGCTTCGGGGAACGCGCGGACCTGTTCGCCGGGTACGCCGAAGTCGCGGGCTGGGCGCCGGATCCGGCGGCGGTGCACTGGTGGGAGGTGTACGGGACGGTGAAGTGGGCGGTCGGCTGCCGGGACATGGCCCGGAGGCACCTGACCGGCGCGGACCGCTCGGTGGAGCTCGTTGCCATCGGAAGGCGGGTGTGCGAGCAGGAGCACGATCTGCTGCTGGCACTGGGAATTCGGCCGTCACCGGAGGACGCACCGGAACCGGCCGCACCTGAGCCTGATCTGCACGGTCGGCCCACGGCGGTCGAACTCGTGGAGGCGGTGGCGGAATTCCTGCGCACCGACGCGCGGCCCGCGTTGGAGGGACGATCCCGGTTCCACGCGCTGGTGGCCGAGAACGCGCTCGGCGCGGTGGAACGCGAGCTGCGCCTCGGACCGCGGCAGCGGCGGCGGCGAGCGGACCGGCTGACCGCGCTCGGCTACCGGGACGAGGCGGAGCTCGCCGCCGCGGTCCGCGCCGGAGCCGACGGCGACGACGTGCTCGCCGCCGTGCGCGAGGGCGTCACGGACCGCCTGCTGGTCGCCAACCCCCGCTACCTCGGGAATCCATGACGCCGAAACGAGCAGGTCGCTGAACTTCCTCCACCCGCCGATCCAAACCGCTATGAGAGGTGTCCCGCTATGTCCGAACTGACCGCTGTCGCTGATGGGCTGAGCTTCCCCGAAGGACCGGTCGCGCTCGACGACGGTTCCGTGCTGGTGGTGGAGATCCGGCGCGGCACCCTGTCGCGGGTGGCGCCGGACGGCGCGGTCTCCGTCCTCGCCGACTGCGGGGGCGGCCCGAACGGTGCCGCCATCGGGCCGGACGGCGCGGTGTACGTGTGCAACAACGGCGGATTCGCCTGGCACGACCGCGAAGGACTCACCGTCCCCGGCGGCCAGCCCGACGACTACTCCGGTGGCCGCGTTCAGCGCGTCACCTTCGACGGTGCCGTGACCGACCTCTACACCGAAGTGGACGGCCATCCGCTGCGCGGCCCGAACGACCTCGTGTTCGACGCCCACGGAGGCTTCTACTTCACCGACCTCGGCAAGACCCGCGGGCGGGACATGGACTTGGGCGGGCTGTACTACGCGCTGCCCGACGGTTCCCGAGTGGAGGAGATCGTCTACCCGCTCCAGCAACCCAACGGAGTCGGGTTGTCCCCGGACGGCGACCGCGTGTACGTCGCCGAAACGGGGCCGGGCCGGGTGTGGTGCTGGGACGTCACCGGCCCCGGCCAGGTGCGCGGGCCCGCGGGCGGTGCCGGTGCACGCCACGCGAAGCTGCTGCACGGCTTCGCCGGGGCGCAGATGCTCGACTCGCTCGCGGTGGACTCGGCGGGCAACGTGTGCGTGGCGACCCTGAACACCGGAGCGATCACCGTGCTGAGCCCGGAAGGGGAGATCGTCGACGTCGTGCCGGTCCCGGTGCCGGATCCGCTGGTCACCAACATCTGCTTCGGCGGCCCCGACCTGCGCACGGCCCACATCACCTCCTCAGGTCGCGGCGTGCTCTACCGCACCGAGTGGCCCCGTCCTGGTCTTGCTCCTCAGTTCACCGCGTGAGGACTCCTCCCGGAACGTCCTGAGCCCCTGCATGACCGCCACGATCACGCCGGCCTTCGCGGAACGGTCGTGGCCGCGAATCCAGTCCCGGCCTAGCGTGGGACCTGACTACTAGCGAGGTGTTCGGCAGTGCGTGAACGCGCCATCCGCATCGGCGATTTCTCCGGCTACCTGGGCGACCGGTTCAGCGCCGTGGACGAGGTGCTGGCCGGTGATCCGGTGGACGTGCTGATCGGCGACTACCTCGCGGAGATCACCCTCGCCGCGCTGTCGGTGCGCTACCGGCGGGACCCGGCGCGGGGCTACGTGGAGTACTTCGTCGACCAGTTGCGCCCGCACCTGGCGACGCTCGCCGAACGGGGCGTCAAGGTCGTCACCAACGCGGGCGGTTTCCACCCCGCCGCCCTCGCGTCCGCGCTGCGGGAGCTCATCGCCGCCGAAGGCGTCGCGTTGCGGGTGGCCCACGTCGAAGGCGACAACGTGCTCGACCGGCTGGCCGCCTACCAGCAGGCCGGGCACCGCTTGGAGAACCTCGATTCCGGTGCTGCGCTCACCGAGTGGGACGCCGACCCGATGGCCGCGAACGCCTACCTCGGCGGCTGGGGCATCGCGGAAGCGCTCGCGGGCGGGGCCGACATCGTGGTGTGCGGCCGGGTCACCGACGCCTCGCTGACCGCCGGGCCCGCGGCGTGGTGGCACGGCTGGGGACGCGAGGACTGGGACGCGCTGGCCGGGGCGGTGCTGGCCGGGCACATCATCGAGTGCGGCCCGCACGCGACCGGCGGCAACTTCTCCGGGTTCACCCGGGTCCCGGGCATGCTCGTGCCCGGCTTCCCGATCGCCGAGATCGACGCCGCGGGCGACAGCGTCATCACCAAGCACGCCCACGACGGCGGCACCGTCACCACCGACACCGTCACCGCGCAGATCGTCTACGAGATCCAAGGCCCGGCGTACCTGAACCCGGACGTCACCGTGCACCTCGACGAGGTCGCGCTGGAACTCGACGGCCCGGACCGCGTTCGGGTCTCCGGGACGACCGGTTCTCCCCCGCCGCCGACGACGAAGGTCGCCGTGTTCGGGCAGCTCGGCCACCAGGTGGTCAACACCGTGTTCGTGACCGGGCTGGACGTCGACGCGAAGGTGGACCTGCTGCGCGCGCAGATCGGCCGCGACGTCCCGGAGGGCGTCACCGACCTCGACATCACCCGGATCGGCACCGCCGCGGCGGATCCGAGCACCCAGTGGGACGCGACGGTGGGCCTGCGGGTGATGGCGACCGCTGCGGAGAAAGCTCCGCTGGAGCGGTTCGACGCGGCGGCGCGGCTCGGCTCGCTGTACCTGCAGAGCGTTCCCGGCTACTTCCACGACGGCGGTGCCGGGCTCACGTCCACGCCCCGCCCGCGCATCGACTACTGGCCCGCGCTGCTGCCGATGTCCGAGGTCCCGCACCGGGTCGTGCTCGCGGACGGGTCCGTCGTGGACGTGAAGCCGCCGGTGCGCACCGAGCCGGTGGCACCGCAACCCGCGCACCCGGAGCCCGGAAAGCCCGCCACCACCGGGGGAACCCGCTCGGCACCGCTGGGGTTGCTGGCGCACGCGCGCAGCGGCGACAAGGGCGGCAACAGCAACGTCGGCGTCTGGGTGAGCGACGACCGCGCCTGGCCATGGCTGCGCGAGGCCCTGTCCACCGAGGCGTTGCGCGAGCTCATGCCCGAGTGCGCGGACCTGCCCGTCGTGCGCCACGAGTTCCCGAACCTGCGCGCGGTGCACTTCGTGCTGCGCGGCCTGCTGGGCACCGGTGGTTCGTCGAACCTGCGCGTCGATCAGGTCGGCAAGGCCGTGGGCGAATACCTGCGGGCGAAACACGTGACCATCCCGGTGGAACTGCTACCGGGCGAAGGAGGCAACCATGTCGCTGACTGACCGCGTCGCCGCAGCCGTGGCCGCACCGGCCACCTCGGACGCGTTCGATCCGCACGCCGAGCTCGACGAGGTGCTCGGCGGTGTGGGGATGAGTTCCAGCGATACCGGTGGATCCGTCACCTTCCACGGCGCGGACCCGGTGGTGCCCAGCACGCTGCGGCTCGGCGGCGGTTCGGCGATCGCGCTCGCCGCGAAGTCCGCGGCGATCGCCAAGCTGTGGCGGCTGCGCGGCGGCGACGGCCAGGACATCGAGGTGGACCTGCGGTCCGCGCCGCACCGGCTGTGCCCGTTCTACGACCGCAAGTGGGAGCTGCTCAACGGTCATCCGGCGGCGACGGCGGCGAATCCGTCCAACGCGCTCGGCTTCGCCTTCTACCGCACCGCCGATGACCGGTGGATGATGCCGCTCAACCCCTACCCGAAGATCAAGATCGCGGCGCAGAAGCTGCTCGGCGTCCCCGACGACGCCGAGGCCGTCGCGAAGGCGATCTCCGGCTGGAACGGCCTCGACCTGGAGAACGCGGCGGTGGAGGCGGGCACCGTGCTGCCGATGCTGCGCAGCACCGAGGAACTGCTCGCCGAACGGCACTACCGCGAGGCGCTCGCGGACATGCCGCTGGTGGAGATCACCAAGATCGGCGAGAGCGAACCGGAACCGCTGGCCGGCGGCGACTCCCCGCTCGACGGCATCCGCGCCCTGGGCATGGGCCACGTGATCGCCGGTGCGGGCGTCGGGCGAGCGCTCGCGCTGCACGGCGCGGACGTGCTGAACCTGTGGCGCCCCAACGAACTGGAGCACGACACCACCTACGTGACCGCGAACGTCGGCACCCGCTCCGCCACCGTCAACCCGTACAAGCCCGAAGGCGTCGAACGGATCCGCGGCCTGCTCGCCGACGCGGACGTGTTCTTCGCCAACCGACGGCCCGGCTACCTCGACTCCATCGGCCTCTCCCCCGAGCAGGCCGCCGAGACCCGCCCCGGCATCATCCACGCCACCACCACGCTCAACGGCGAGCGCGGCCCGTGGGCCGGGCGGGTCGGGTTCGATCAGACCGCGGGCAGCCTCACCGGCATGATGAACCTCGAAGGCGACGGCGAAACCCCCGGGCTGCCCCCGATCCTGGTGGTCAACGACTACATCGTGTCCTGGCTGCTGACCACCGGGGTCGCCGAGGCGCTGGCTCGCCGCGCCACCGAGGGCGGCAGCTACCGGGTGCACGTCTCGCTCACCCGCGCCGCGCTGTGGATCCTCAGCATGGGCGTGTTCGACAAGCACTACGCCCAGGCCACCGCCGGCAGCGACGCCCGGCACGCCTACCTCGCCCCGGAGACCTTCACCGCCGACACCCCGCTGGGCCACTACCAGGGCGTCACCGACCAGGTGCGGATGTCGGCGACACCGGGGCACTACCGCACGGTGCTGGTGCCGCGCGGTTCCTCCCGGCCGGAGTGGCTGCAGCGCTGAATCCCCGCCCGGGACGGGCGCTCACAACCTGGAGGGTCGATGCGCCAGCCGTCAGTCGCCGTGATCGGCACCGGATTCGGCGGCCTCGCCGCGGCGATCGAGCTCAAGCGGTCCGGACTCGACGACCTGGTGATCTTCGAACGCGGTCCGGACGTCGGGGGCGTGTGGCGGGAGAACACCTATCCGGGCGCGGCTTGCGACGTCCCGTCGCCCTACTACTCGTTCTCGTTCGAACCCAATCGGAACTGGCCGCGACGGTTCGCCGGCCAACCGGCGATCCTCGACTACCTGCGGGGCGTCGCGAACAAGTACGACCTGCGCAGGCACATCCGGTTCGGGACCGAGGTCACGGCCGCGCACTACGTCGAAACCACCCGCACGTGGCGGATCCGCACCGGCGACGGAACCGTGGAGGTCGACGTCCTGGTGTCGGCGGTCGGGCAGCTGTCGCGCCCGTCGTGGCCGGACATCCCGGGACGGGAGACGTTCCGGGGCGCCGCCCTCCACTCCGCGCAGTGGGATCACGACGTCGAGCTGGCGGGCAAGCGCGTGGCGGTCATCGGCACCGGAGCCAGCGCCGTCCAATTCGTCCCGGAGATCCAGCCCGAGGTCGCGCACCTCACGGTCTTCCAGCGCAGCCCGGCCCATCTCGTGCCGCGCTCGGACACCGAGTTCGGGTACCGGGCGGCGCACAAGGTGCGCGCCGCGCAGCTGATCGAACGCGCCGCGTGGTGGGGATTCAGCGAAGCGGTCACCCTGTCCTTCCTCCGCTCCGAGGTGTTGTCGCGCGCCCTCACCGCGTACAGCCGCCGGCACATGCGGCGGCAGGTCCCCGACCCGGACCTGTTCGAGAAGGTGTGGCCGCAGTACCCCATCGGCTGCAAGCGGATGCTGTTCTCCGGCGACTACCTCCCCGCCCTGGCTCAGTCCGACGTGGATGTGATCGACACCCGCATCAGCGTCTGGACGAAGTGCACCAGCTGGTACCGCGACGCCACCGGACGAATCAGCACCAACTGGCCCGGAACCAGCCTCGAATACCGCAGGCGCGCGGCCTTCCAGCCGTCCGTCTACGAACCCGCGGACTGAGGCGGCGCAAAGACCGATGTCATCGATCCGGACCCCGTGATCCGGATCGACGACGCGACGGACCGCCGTTCCGGGTTCGTCCGCCGTCGATCCAGAGATCCGATTGATCCGATCGGGGCATGTTCACACCGAACACGCCCCGCGACTCCCCCGCCGCTGTCTAGCTTTCCAGGAGGTCCGCCCCGCTCCCAGTCCGGTTGGACAGCGCGGAAGCGCGGACGTGGCGGAGGGGACGGATGCGGTGGGCGGCATCAGGACACAGCTCAACCCCGGCGACGACACGCCGGACGACGACGGTGGTGCGATGCAGGTGAACACCGCCGTGCTCAAGGCGTGCGGTGACGCGTCCGCCGACATCAAGGATCGGCTCGACGGCGCGCGCAAGACCGTCGAGGAGAGCGGGGCCGCAGCGGGCACCGCGCTGTCTCGGGAGAACTTCGTGCTCGGCCGGGCGCTGAGCGGGGCGACGGAGACCTGGCGTTCCCAGGTCGACACGCTGGTGCTCGCCTGCGCCAAGCTCGACGCGGAACTGCACGCGACGGCGGAGGGCCACGAGGCCGTCGAAGCCGAGAACGAGATGACGATGGCCGACATCGCGAAGCACTTCGAGTGAGGAGTGGCAGTTGCTCAGCTACGACGACGTCCGTCACGCCCCGCTCGAAGAGCTCGCGAGCTGCGTGTCCGATTGGACGGACCTGATCGGCAAGTTGAAGACCCTCGACGGCGACATCCACGAGACCGTGCTCAAGCCGGTGCAGACCGCGGGGTGGCAAGGCGACGACGCTCAGGCGGGCATCGCGTTCATCGACGAGACGGCGAAGGAGTTCGGCGACGCCGCCGCCGAGGCCACCGGAATCCGCGACATCCTCCGGGAGGCGCACGACGCGATCAAGAAAGCGCGGGACCGCCTCGTGGAGATCGCCGACGTCGACGCGCCGGCGAAGGACCTCGTCGTCAACGAGAAGGGCGAAGTCCGCCCGAAGTCGGCGGGACCGGGCGCGGATGTCGCCTACCGCGATCAGATCGACGAGATCAAGAAGGAGATCGAACGCGCCCTGATCGCGGCCACCGAGGCCGACGAGAACGCGGCGTTCGCCTTGAAGTCCAACGTCGACGAAAAGCACGACTTCAACGCACCGGAGCAACCGACGCTGGCCGCGGCCGAAGCGGCGGAGAGCGAAGCGCGGTTCCGCGAATCGGAGAAGTACATCTACGACGAGATGATGCGCAACCGCGACTCCGACACGACGGAAATGATCAAGGAATTGCTCCGGCCGAAGGAGTGGTACGAGTTCGGCCGCGACCCCGGCGGGGAGACCATCGCCGCCCTGGCCATGTGGGGCAACAAGGTCCGCCCCGGCGCCGAGTGGGACCACAAACCGCTGCTGGAGGAGAAGTTCGGGCTCGACGCCAAGGAGGAGTACCAGTTCAAGGTCCCCGGCGAGAACCGCACCACCAGCTACGACATCTGGTCCAACATCCACTACGGTTACGTCGGGCGAGCCGCCGGCATCGACGAGGAGACCTTGATCGAAGGCGCGTCGATCGGGGAGGGCGTCGGCGAGGACGACCAGGGCGACCAGCTCACCATGCGGGCCGGGATCGAGATCTACGACAAGTACGGCGACGACCTCACACCGGAGCAGTTCCACACCGAGGTCATGAAGACCATCAACGAGATGGAAGCGCAGAACGTCGAACAGGTGCAGGAATGGCAACCTCGGAAGTACTGACGGCACGGCGCCCGCGTCGCCTGATGGTGGCCGTCGGCGCGACCGTGCTCCTGCTGCTGATCGCGGTCGGGGCGTGGAACCTGCCGTTCGCCGGGCAGTGGCGGGAAACCCGTCCCGCCGCGGAACTGCTGCCCGCTGAACCCGGCACTCCGGGTCAGTGGCGGCGATCCGCCGACTTCACACCCGCGGCACCGTCGATGACGGGGCTGCGGGACCGGTGGACCCGCGTGTGGAAGGACGCGGCGGTCGACGGCCACGAACCGGGGTACGACGAGACCGCGCACCGCTTCGCCTCCCCGACCTGGGCGTGGGTGACGTTCCGCCTCGGGGATCCGCGCGACAGGTACGAGGAGAAGTACGACCGCGTCACCGAGGTCCCGGCGCCGACGCCGGCGGGAGCGGACGAGTCGCGGTTCTACTGCGCCCGCTTCGACGGACGTCCAGGGGAGTGCGTGCGCTGGTACGCGTGGATCCGGTACGGCCAGTACATCGTCTCCCTCACGGCCGATCCGCTCGACGGAACCACGCCGGAACGCACCGGGGCGCGCTTGGAGCGGATCCTCGCCGAGGCGGACCGGACGTTCACCGCGGCGACCGCCGGCGGATGACGGCGGTCGCCGCGGGTTCTCAGCGGTTTCCTCGCACTGCGCAGGAGGAAACCGCTGAGAAACCGTTGAATCGACCCGTCAGGCGAGCTTGATCGTCGGGTTGCGCTGGTCGAGCCAGGTGGCGATGTCCAGCACCCGCTCGATGGCGTTGCGCTGCTCGTTGGCGATCGTCTTCCCGTCGGCCTGCGTC
Source organism: Saccharopolyspora sp. NFXS83 (assembly GCF_026241095.1). Taxonomy (GTDB): domain Bacteria; phylum Actinomycetota; class Actinomycetes; order Mycobacteriales; family Pseudonocardiaceae; genus Saccharopolyspora_C. Next base: position 160,992 of record NZ_JAPFGB010000005.1, read on the forward strand.
GCGGCCTTGAGCTGGTCCTTGTCGTAGAAGTCCAGCACCCGGTGGTTCGAGGCGATCAGCTCGGCGGCCTGTGACTGGATCGCGGTGAGGTAGTTCGGGTCGAAGCTGCCCGGGTAACCGCTCTTCTTCCGGTCCGCCACCTCGTCCGGCAGGGTGTCGCGGGTGGCGCCGCGCAGGAGGCTCTTCTCCCTGCCGTCGTAGGTCTTGAGCGACCACGGCGTGTTGAACACGTACTGCACCAGCCTGTGATCGCAGAACGGCACCCGGACCTCCAGCCCGACCGCCATGCTCATCCGGTCCTTGCGGTCGAGCAGGGTCTGCACCATGCGCGTCAGGTGCATGTAGCTGACCTGGCGCATCCGCTTCTCCAGCCCTGTCTCCCCGTCCTTGATGGGGGCCGAGTTCAGCGCGGCCGAGTAGTTGTCGCCGATGTAGGCGCCCAGGTCGAGCTGCTCGGTCAGTCCGCCGTCGAGCAGCCCGCCGGGGTTCAGCGGGGAATCGACGAGCCAGGGGAACGTGTCGGCCGTGCGCTGCCGCTCGTTGTGGAACCACGGGTAGCCGCCGAAGATCTCGTCGGCGGACTCGCCGGAGAGCGCGACCGTGGACTGCTCGCGGATGGCCTTGAACAGCAGGTACAGCGAGTTGTCCCGGTCGCCGAGACCGATCGGGAGGTCCCGCGCGCCGACGGCGGCGCTGCGCACCGCCGGGTCGGACAGCGCGGCGCCGTCGAGCATGATGTTCTCGTGGTCGCTCTTGACGTGCTCAGCGACGGCCTTCACGAACGGGGTGTCCTGAGTGGGTGCCACGTCGATGGCCCGGAAGTTCTCGGCCTGGTTGGGGAAGTCCACGGCGAAGCTGCGGACGTTCTCGCCCTGCTCGGCCAGCTGCAGCGCCGCGATGGCGGTCATGGCCGAGGAATCGAGCCCACCGGAGAGCAGGGTGCAGCGCGGCACGTCGGCCACCAGTTGGCGGGCGATGATGTCGTCGAGCAGCTCGCGGACGTGCGCGACGGTGGCCGCGCGATCATCGGTGTGCTCGCTGACCTCCAGCTGCCAGTAGCAGCGTTCGCGCAACCCGTTGCGGTCCACGACGGCCAGGTGACCGGGTTTGAGCTCCCGCATGCCTTCCCACGCGGCGAAGCCCGGCGTCTTGGCGAACGAGAAGATCTCGCGCATCCCGTCGAGGCCGATCACGGGGTCGACCGCCGGGTTCGCCAGGATCGCCTTCGGCTCGGAGCCGAACAGCACGCCGTCGTCGGTTTCGTAGTAGTAGAACGGTTTGATGCCCATCCGGTCGCGGATCATGACGAGCTTCTCGGTGCGCTCGTCCCAGATCGCGAAGGCGTACATGCCGTTGAGCTCTTCGGCGAGCCGCTCGCCCCATTCCAGGTAGCCGCGAAGCACGACCTCGGTGTCGGAGTCGGTGTCGAAGCGGTGCCCGCGCCTGCGCAGTTCGTCGCGCAGCTCGGTGAAGTTGTACGCCTCCCCCGAGTACACCATCGCGACCGCGCCGTCCGGGGTGTCGACCTTCATCGGCTGTGTGCCGCCGGGCAGGTCGATGACGGCGAGCCGCCGGTGCCCCAGCGCGGCGTGCGGAGCGACCCAGGTTCCCGCGGCGTCCGGTCCGCGGCAGGCCATCGTCTCCGTCATGTCCCGCAGCACGCCGTCCCGCGTGCCGAGATCACGTGCGTAGGAGACCCAACCGGTGATGCCACACATACGACCACCTCAACCCATGTAGATAGCTACCCAAACTAACTAGGCATCAGCACGCTATTCCTCGGGTTGTTGATCAACGATAGAGCGATCGCGTGACGCAGTGTGACGTTACGCACAGATTGCAAGAAGTGGAGGCATGTTCCGAAACCTTGTGAACTGGATAAATGGGACGCCGCTCATCCCCCGTGCGCCAAAGCCGCGATCACGACAGGTGACACCCGGCGTCGCGGCTACGTCCACACGGCTCGCACCTGTTCGGCGATCTCCGGAGCCTGAGCTCGCCCGGCTCGTGCGGCGGGCCCTCGCCGCGCGGGGTCGAGGGGGTTGCGGCCCATGGCCTTCTTCGCGGCCGAGCCGGGGCTCACGATCACCGAGCGCACCGCGCCGCCGAGCGCCGCGACCTGTGCCGCGGGACGGTCGGCGCGCCGCACGGCCGCCGTCGTGGGGGCGATGACCACGAGTCGCTCGCAGCCCGCGGCGAGGTCCGCATTGGTCGCCGAGCGCACACCACCGTCGACGTAGCGGCGCCCGCCGATGGTCACCGGCGGCCACACCAGTGGTACCGCGCAGCTGGCCGCGACGGCGTCGACCAGCGGTACGCCGCTGTCGTCGTCGAAGACGCGGACGCTTCCCGTTTCGGCGTCGACGGCCGGGATGGACAACCGCTGCCGGGGCCAGTCGTGGTGCGGTAGCCGCTGTTCGATGACGGCGCGGCGTTCGGCTTCGGGAACGGTGTCTGCTCGCAGCGCCGCTCGCCCGAGCCAGGCCCGGGCGCGCTCCCGATCACCGGGCCACGCGGACGCGGCCACGAAGCGCACCAGAGCCGCCGGGCTCAGGTGCGCTGCGATCTCGCCGGACGCTTCGCGCAGCTGGGCCTCGTGGAGCTCGTCGAGCCGGGCGCTGCTGGTGATCTGCGCCGCGACGGTGGAACCTGCCGAGGTTCCGACGACGACGTCGGCCGCAGACAGGTCCAAGCCGAGCTCGGCGAGTCCTCGCAGCAGACCCGTCTCCCACGCCACGCCCGTGACCCCACCGCCGCCGAGGACCAGAGCTCGCCCACCGCTGTCCATCCGGCGAACGATATCCGCTCCGGGCGCACTCCGCGATCAACGAAACCCGGGCGCGGAGCGGGTCGGGCGGTCGTTCAGCTGGTCGCGCCTGCCCGGCGCGCTGCGATGGAGTAGTCCAACGCCTTGCGCAGCCGGGGGAGGTCGGCGTCGACGCGATCGGCCACGGCCCGGACCACCTCGCGGTGCGCGCGGCGTTCCCGCGGGCTGAACGCGGTGCGCACGTCGCCTTGGAGGGCGAACGTGGCCAGCACCGCGTCCTCGATCGCGATCCCGGCCGGGTCGTGACCGCCCAGCACCGCGTCGCGCACCCGTTCCCGCAGGGCGCGGACCCGCTCCGGATCGGGCACGGCGATGTCGTGGACCGGGAACAGGCCCAGCGCCCGGCGACGATCGGCCGTGATGACGCCGGTCGAGGCGAGCAGGTCGCGGACGGTCGCCTCCGCCGTGTGCCAGCTGTGGTCCACGACGGTGAACCAGCGGCGCGGACGGTCCGGGGACACGTGGTCGAGAACCTCGGCCAGGAACGGATCGTCCGGGACTTCGGTGCTGGTCCGCTCGGCTTTGCCCGCCCGGTCCCGGAGCCGTCCGCTGAGGGCCAGGTCGGCCACCGCGGCGGCGCGCACGAGCTGACCGCGCACCAGTGCGCTGCTGGATTCGATCCGTCCCTTCGCCACGTCGTAGCAGAGCAGGTACATCTGGTGCGGCAGCGGCTGGTTCATGTCGTTTCCTCGCGACTCGGCCGGGACGGTTCCCGGCGTGGACGAAGATCAGTCAAAACCGTGCCGCCGCGGCAGGGTCAAACACGATCGCGGCAAGAGCCCGCGGAAGTGGCTCAGGTCATGCGATCCGGGATCGAGGCCGCCGCTGGATGCCTGGATTCCCGTGGTCGGCCGCCCAGGGGGATGCACCGCCGCACGGGAGGTCCGGCTCGTCACGTGGTCGTGGGCTGCTCCTGGCGCGCCCGGTCCAGCGCCCCGCGACGCTCCATGAGCGCGGTGCCCCCGGCTCCCGCCAAGCCGACCAGCAGCAGCACCAGCCACGGCAACCACCGCACGCCCGGCTCCTCGAACGCGTCGAGCAGCGCTCCGGCCAGCCAGCTCACGCCCGCCGCCACCAGGCTGGAGACGAGGTAGTAGAAGCCGTAGTAGGTGCCCGCGAGCCGTTCGCTGCCGATCTCGGGCAGCAGCTCCATCGCGAACGGGTTCGTCATGGCCTGCCCGACGGTGAACAGCACGATCGCGATCACGACGGGGACGAACGCCAGCGCCGTGCCGAGCGCTCCCGGCGCCGGGAGGCTTTCGGGCAGCGCCGGGGCCGCGAGCATCAGCGGCACGAACGAGGCGCCCATGCAGCACAGGCCCAGCATGATCGAACGTCCGGAACTCCACCTCCGGCGGCACCACTCGGTGATGCGGACCTGGCCGAACACGCCGATCACGGTGGACACCCCGAACACCACCGCGATCGACCACGCCGCGCCGGACACGCGCCGCGCCTCCAGCGGCAGCGTCAGGTAGAGCTGGTTGTACAGCGCGAAGTACGCCGACAACGACAGCGTGAACCCGAGGAACCGGCGGTTGAGGACCACTTCCCGCCAGCTGCCCAGGACGCTCTGCTGCTGCGACTCGACCTCGCGGTGCGGCAGCACCAGCAGCTGCGCCGCCGTGAGCACCGCGAACGCCACGCAGGCGACCAGCGCGATGATCCGGAAGTCCACCGCCAGCAGCGCCGCGCCGAGCAACGGGCCGACCAGGGTCCCGGCGTGCTGGAAGACGTTGAACACGGCGAACACCTCGGCGCGCCGCTCCCCCGCCTCGTGCATCAGGTAGGTGCGCACCGCCGGGTTGAACAGCGCGCCGGCCAGTCCGGTGAGGATGGCCGCCGCGAACAGGCCGGGCAGCGAGGTGAACACCGCGAACAGGCCGAACGACACCACCCGCAACGCGCACCCGGCGATGATCATCGGGCGGCAGCCGAGCCGGTCCGCGGCGGTGCCGCCGAGCAGGAACATGCCCTGCTGACTCAGGTTCCGGACGCCGAGCACCAAGCCGACCACGGCTGCGCCGTAACCGAGGTTCCCGCTCATGTACGCGGCCAGGAACGGCATCAGCATGTAGAAACCGACGTTGATGCCGAACTGGTTGATCACCAGCAGCTTGGCCGCCGGGGACAGCCTGGCGAACGCGGCGCGATTCACGGCCGCACCTCGCAGACCGGGCAGCCCGCCGTACCGGCGGTGCGATGGGCGCAGGGATCGACCACCTTGCGCGACCTCCTCCAACTCGTCTTGGTGTCCACTTCGGACGATATTCCGTCCATTTCGGATGGTTCGGTGACCGGCTCGGGAAGACCTTGGGCGGCGTGGAGGTCCGCGTCGTAGATCGTCTGCCAGTAGCGGTGCGGGCCGTCCGGGAACACGGCGGCCACCCGGTCCGAGCCCAGTTCGCGCGCGCACCAGGACGCGACCAGCGCCACCGCGCCGGTGCTCCAGCCGCCGGTGGCGAACGCCCCCGCGGCCAGCTTCCGGCAGCCCGCGACGGCCTCCGCGGACCCGACCCAGTGCACTTCGTCGAATGCCGCGTAGTCCACGTTGCCGGGATGGATGCTGCTGCCCAGCCCGCGCATCAGCCGCTTCGCCACCGGATCGCCGAAGACCGTGGAGCCCGCCGCGTCGACCCCGACCAGCCGGGCCTCCGGACGGCGTTCGCGCAGCACCTGCGCGATCCCGGCGCTGTGGCCGCCGGTGCCGACGCTGCACACCACGACGTCGAGGTCGTCGAGCTGGTCGAGCAGTTCGTGGCCCAGCCCGCGATACCCGCTGACGTTGTCCGGGTTGTTGTACTGGTCCGGCCAGTACGGGTCGGGCAGTGTCGCCATCAGCTCCCGCACCCGCTCCAGGCGGGCGCGCTGCCAACCGCCCACCGGGTGCGGCGAGCGCACCAGCTCCACCCGCACGCCGTACGCGGTGAGCAGGGCGCGGGTCATGTCGTCGAGCTCGTCGTCGGCGACGACGACCACCGGATGCCCCCACGCCGACCCGACGCACGCCAGCCCGATCCCCAGGGTGCCGCTGGTGGATTCGACCACCGTGCCGCCGGGGCGCAGCTCGCCGCGCTCGCGCGCGCCCGCCAGCATCGCGTGCGCCGCCCTGGCCTTCATGCCACCGGGTGCCACGCCCTCCAGCTTCGCCCAGAAACCCGGGTGCTCGAAGGAGATCGGGGTGGTGACGCGCAGCAGCGGGGTGTTGCCGATCAGGTCCAGCGGCGACTCGCACCGGGCCGGTGCCCGATCGATCATCGCGGCGCCTCGTAGGTGTGGATCGTGGTCTCCTCACCGGAGAGCCAGAAGAACGGGTACGGCTCCGCGGACAGCGCGTGCACCGGGCCGCCGAGCAGTTCCCGCAGCACCGCGGCCCCGGTCTGGGCGAACAGGGTCAGCGGCAGGTCGCGTGCCGCGCAGGCCGCGGCGATCTCGTCGAACGTGCCGTTGCCGAGCACCATGCCCGAGGCCAGCACCGCGTCGGCGCCCTCGATCGCCGCCGCGTGGTCCTCCAGGATCGGCTCGTCCCACTCGGTCCGCCCGCCCTTGAGATCGCACGGGACGCAGGTCAGCCCGCGTTCCCGCAACGCGGCGAGCAGCGAGTTCACCACGCCGATCACCGCCACCCGGCCGCCCTCGCGGGCCTGGGTGATCGCGGCCACCGCGCGCGCCCGCGCCATCGACTTCGCCAGCGAATCCCCCGCCGGAACCCGCACTTGGCGGGCCAGCGGATGCGTGCCGTGCGGAGCGGTAGCGGCGAGGTAGGCGTCCAGCGCGGCCACCCGGACCGGGCGCAGCGGGTGCGCCAGCAGTTCGGCGATGCTGCGCCCGACGGTGTCGCGCACCGCGTCCTCGTCGAGCGCACCGGGTTCGACGGCGCAGGACCCGACGGCCGAGCCGGCCCGCACGCTGAGCACGGTGTTGACGTAGCCGGTGCCGCGACCGGTGTGCCGGGCCGCCTGCACCGTCAGGAACGCCACCGCGGCCGTGGTCTGCTCCGGTGCTTCCCCTTCGGCGCCGCAGAACGCGCCGGCCAGGGCGGACTCGATCAACGAGTCCGAATAGGACTGATCAGTGGTGGCAGGAACAGGACGCACGTGTCTCCCGAAGCCGGTCCGGTCAGGAACGAACGAAGGCGGGCTATGCCCGCGGGAGACCGCAAGGGTCCGAGGGGAAAGACGCGCCTGCCCGGCGCGATGCGTCGATGCGCAGCACCACGTACCTCCTCCGGAGCTCCGCGACCCCGTACGAATCGGTACGACGATGCCAGTGTCCTGGCTCGTGGATCAGAACCCGGCCTCCGGCCTTCCCACCCGGTCGGGCAGTGGCACGGGTGGAAGCAGGCTCCCCACTCACAGTGGCGGGACCGCGCCGGAGTCACACCGGCTTCCTGAACACCGTCGCTTGAACGGGTGAAAAGTTCGCAGTCCCGCTGAGGAATGTCAAGTGCGCCGGGTGCCCGAACGCAGTGGCGGCAGCACGCGGAAGCCGCGTCCGCGCAGGCACGAGCGCCGGAATGGCGGTGCCACCGAGCCGAACATGACGTCGACGACCCTTGCCGGAACACCGGAGCGGATGCTCGCGCGGTGTTCCGGCAAGGGCCGTGCGTGACGTCCGGACGGGCTGCCGCGAACGGCGCGCCCGAGCCCGTCGGACGTTCGACCGGAGGAGTTCCCGGCCGTTCCGGGGAAATCCGGGCGGAATTCCGCCGGAGCCGGGATCAGACCGCCACCGCCCCCGCTTCTCCGCGTCCGGCGGCGCGGCGGCGGGCGGTGAGGAACAGGAAGGAGTCGGGTCCGCTGGAATCCACCACGTCCAGTCCCACCGCGCCGAACGCCTCGGCGATCGCCTCCGGCTCGAACGACCGCAACCCGAACACCCGCTCGTGGCACTGCTGGAAGTAGCGCTGGAACGCGCGCGCCCCCGGGCGGTACGTGGTCACCGTGAAGGTGCCCGCCGGATGCAGGCAGCGGGCCACCTCCGCGATCACCCGGTGCGGCTCGGGCAGCAGGTGCAGCGCGTCGGAGCAGTTCACCGCGCCGAGGAAGGCGTCCGGGAACGGCAGCGCCCGCGCGTCGCCCTCGGTGAACAGCACTCCCGGGACCGCCGCGCGCGCCACCTCCAGCAGCGGCGCCGCGGAGTCCAGCCCGAGCACCCGCTCCGGGCCGACCTGTTCGGCCAGCACCCGGGTCCAGCGCCCGGTGCCGCAGGCCACGTCCAGCACCGGTCCCGGCGCCGGGCGCAGGTTCCGCCGCAGGTAGGCGTCCTCGTCCCACGCCGTGACCGACCGGTCCCAGTTCCCGCCCGGCACCGCACCCGACTCCGGGCGCAGCAGCTCGAGGTGGTGGCCCGTCGACGACTCGTGCTCCAGCAGCCGCCGGTAGGCGCCGAGCGCCGGTTCGACGGGTTCGGGCGGCTCCGGCAGCTCCGGCCAACCGAACTCGCGGTGGATCTCGTGCTCGGCACGCGCGCCTTGGTAGGCGCGCAGCGCGGCGGTCTCGGCGTCCCACAGCTCGGCGAGCTCCGCACCGGTCCGGACGGGGCCGATGATCGGCGCGCGGCTCTCCCAGTGCGCCGGGGACGGCCAGGCCCGGCCGATTCCGGCCGCACAGACCGGATCGGTGAAGTCGGGGACGGTCAAGCAGCGGCGGAGCCGGGCGGCGTCGTGCTCGTCCAGGTCTCCGGGCACCACCGGCATGATCCGGTCGCGCTGCTCCGGCAGGTGCATCAGCAGGTGCAGCAGCGCGGTGCGCAGGCACTGCTCGGTGTCGGCGCGGTCCAGCAGCCGCAGCTGCGCGTCGAGCCGGTCGCCGAGCACGCCCTTGATCTGGCCCGGCAGGTACGAGCTGCTCGCGTCGTCCCCGAGCAGCACGCCCAGCAGCAGCGCCACCCGCGCCCGGTTGGGGTGCGGCGGGCCGATGAGGACCTCGACCGGGCCGACCAGGTCGGCCGGACCGGCCGCCGCCGGGTCGAGCAGTTCGCGGGCGAGCCGGGCGAAGGCGGCGTCGGACACCTGGCGGTCGCGGTGCACGAGCGCAGCGCGCAGCCCACCCCACTGCGCCGGATCCGGCGCCGGGTCCGGCTGGGCTGTGACCCGCGGGATGCCCGGTTGCTCTTGAGCACGCATCTGCTCGACTCCTTCGCTGTTGCACCGGGACCGGCCGTGCCGGGCGAATCCGGCTCGGCGCAGTCGAATTCGGGGTGACCGGAGAACTCGGTCCCGCTGGAGAAGCAGGTCCCGCTGGAGGACTTCGGCGAGCGCGGGGCACTGGCAGGTCCGCGGTGTCCGAGACGGGATCGCGGCGGCAGGCGCGTCGTTGCGCCGAATCGCGGCCGGCGGAGATTCGCACAGCGCCGGTGGGACGCCCGGACTTCCTCGTCCGAACGGGAAGCACCCGGTACCCGGCGGTCCCTCGGGGAACGCCGGTCCGGGAAGACCGCGATGAATCCATCATGGACCAGCCGATCCCGCCACGACGACCACCGAAAGCGTTTTCCTGCGTCCCCGCGTTGAGTGATCGCGACCGCGCACTCGATCACGGACGGTCGAACTCGGATCCGGGTCCGCGTGAGACCGGCGGGACGCCCCTGCCACCAACGGGTTGTGGTGCTGGATCTTCCTTGCCAGCACCGACCCGGCGCTGACACGCTCGGCCACGCACCCCCGGCGCCCCGAGCATCCGGCAGGCGCCCTCCCGGACCCGGCCCGATCAACCGGCCACCCGCGGGCGAACTCGCCGCCACCGCGCGAGATCCGCACCGGGTCCGCCTCGGCCATCCGGCAGCGGACTCGGCCCACGCCCTCCTGCGCGGGCGGGCTCGCGGTCCGCGTTCCGGAGCACTTCCCCGCAATTCCACTGTGGACAGATGGGAGCGAGCACGATGCGCGATCGGTTACCCGAGCCGTCGGCGTGGAACGCGCGAACGGCGGCGGGCCGATGACCGGCGCCGGCCGTGGCGACGGCGCGGACCTGGGCACCGAGATCCAGCGCGCCCGAGCGATCCTCGGCGACCTCTGCTTCGGTTCGACGGCGCGCCACCCGGACGACCGGATCCGCGATCACCTCGAACTGGATCCCGCCGAGATCACCGAACTCGAACTGGAACTGCGCAGCCGCCACCGCATCGACCTCGACCTGTGGGGTGTCTACGACCACACCTTGAGCGAGCTCGCCGCACTCCTGTCCCGCGCCACCTCCCCCGAGTCCGGAGGCCCCCAGAACCTCGACCGCTGATCGGTCGACGCCGCGATCACCGCTGTTCGTCCGGCCGGGTGGAACCGATGGCCGGTGATCACCGGTGCGACCGCCACCGCCGAGGCTCCTCCACCCGATCAGCCCAGCGCCGGTCCGGTTCAGGACACGCTCCGGAGGGAGCGTTGGGCCGGGCGAGGAGGCCCGCCTCTCGATCGAGTGCACCTGTGGTCGCGATCTTGGCCGCCGGTTCGAACTCTGGTTGCCTGCTCCATCGAGACCCTCCCCGCTGGGCCGTCAGGACGATCCACCGCGGATCACGGGCCCGAGCGAAACGATCCCCGCCGGACCGGCGGAGTTAGGACAGGTGCGCACGTGCAACCGTTCCAGCTGCCCGAGTTCTACGTGGCTCATCCGGCGAGGCTGAACCAGCACCTGCAACGCGCCCGTCGCCACACCAAGGAGTGGGCCTACGAGCAGGACATGATCGACGTGCCGCAGCAGGGCATCCCGATCTGGGACGAGCACGACTTCGACTCGCACGACTACGCGCTGCTGTGCGCCTACACCCACCCGGACGCGCCCGGCCCCGAACTGGACCTGGTGACCGACTGGTACGTGTGGGTCTTCTACTTCGACGACCACTTCCTGGAGCTCTACAAGCGCACCCACGACATGGCCGCCGCGCAGGAGCACCTGGACCGGCTGACGCTGTTCATGCCGATCGACGGCGAGATCACCGAAACCCCGCGCAACCCGGTCGAAGGCGGGCTCGCCGACCTGTGGAACCGCACCGTGCCCGCGCGCTCCGAGGACTGGCGGCGGCGGTTCGCCGAGAACACCCGCCACCTGCTCGACGAATCGCTGTGGGAACTGCACAACATCAACCGCAACCGGCTGTCCAACCCGATCGAATACGTGGAGATGCGCCGCAAGGTCGGCGGAGCGCCGTGGTCGGCGAACCTGGTGGAGCACGCGGTGAACGCCGAAGTGCCCGCGGGCATCGCCGCGTCCCGGCCGATGGAGGTGCTGCGCGACACCTTCTCCGACGCCGTGCACCTGCGCAACGACCTGTTCTCCTACGAGCGCGAAGTCCTCGACGAAGGTGAGCTCTCCAACGGGGTGCTGGTCTTCGAGCGGTTCCTCGACTGCACCACGCAGGAGGCCGCCGAGGCCGTCAACGACCTGCTGACCTCCCGCTTGCACCAGTTTGAGCACACCGCGCTCACCGAGGTGCCCGCGCTGTTCGAGGAGCACCAGGTGGACCCGGTCTCGCGCGCCGGTGTGTTCGCCTACGTCAAGGGCCTGCAGGACTGGCAGTCCGGCGGGCACGAGTGGCACATGCGTTCCAGCAGGTACATGAACGGCGGCACGCGCGACGAACCCGTGCCCGCGAACGGGTTGAGCGGACCGACCGGCCTGGGCACCTCCGCCGCGCAGATCGCGACGTCGGTGCTGCGCACCGCGCCGCAGCGGGCCCGCTCGTTCCGCCACGAGCCGTACCAGCGGGTCGGCCCGGTGCCCCGCCAGGACATGCACATGCCGTTCACCGCGAAGTCCAGCCCGCACCTGGAGCACTCCCGCGAGCACACCGTCGAGTGGGCGCACCGCATGGGCATGCTCGACGGCACCGTGTGGGACGAGCGGCTGATCCGGGACTTCGACCTGGCGCTGTGCGCCTCCGGCATCCACCCCGACGGCTCCGCGGACGAGCTGGACCTCAGCACCGACTGGCTGGCGTGGGGCACCTACGGCGACGACTTCTACCCGGTGGTGTTCGGGCGCACCGGCGATGTGGCCGCCGCCAAGGTGTGCACCGAGCGGCTGCCGCTGTTCATGCCCGTCGAGCAGGAGGCGACACCGGTACCGGCGAACGCGCTGGAGGTGGCGCTGGCCGACCTGTGGCGGCGCACCACCGCGCCGATGGGCGTCGACGCGCGCCGCACCTTCCGCCGCACCATCGAAGTGATGATCGACAGCTGGTTGTGGGAGCTCGGCAACCAGGTGCAGAACCGGATTCCGGACCCGGTGGACTACATCGAGATGCGCCGCCGCACCTTCGGCTCGGACCTGACGATGAGCCTGTGCCGCCTGTCGCACGGCAACGCGGTCCCACCGGAGATCTACCGGACGCGCACGCTGCGCTCCATCGAGAACTCGGCCGCCGACTACGCCTGCCTGCTCAACGACGTGTTCTCCTACCAGAAGGAGATCGAGTTCGAAGGCGAGCTGCACAACTGCATCCTCGTGGTGCAGAACTTCCTGGACTGCGACAAGGACCGCGCCGTCGCCGTCGTGGTGGACCTGATGAACGCGCGGATGAGCCAGTTCCAGCACGTCGTCGCCGAGGAGCTGCCCGCCCTGTTCGAGCAGTTCGACCTGGACGCCGGCGCCCGCGAGGTGCTGCTCGGATACGTGGAGGAACTGCGGAACTGGCTGTCGGGCATCCTCGTGTGGCACGACGGCTGCCACCGCTACGAGGAGTCCGTGCTGCGCCACCAGCCCGCGGCGGCACCGATCGTGGCGGCGGCGGTGCTCGGCGGGCCCACCGGCCTGGGCACCTCGGCGGCCCGCATCGCTACGACGCTGAGCAGGACGTAGGAACCGGGCTCGACCGGGCGCGGTGATGGCCGGCCGCGCCCGGTTCTGCTCGGCGGTCCGCCTCAGCGATCGACCGGGTCCGGCGGGCCGGGCGGGCGCTCGGCGGGAGCGAACCGCCCGGTGCCGACGAGGATGACGACGAGCACCAGCGGCACGATCCACCCGCTCCACCCGAGGATCGTCGCCTGCGTGGTGTCGACGTGCTCCCCCGCCTCGGCGAAGAGCAGATAGCTGCCGGCCGCCGCGTTGAACGCGGCGTGCGCGAGGGCCGCGGGCCACACGGATCCCGACCGGAGCCGCAGCCAACCGAAGACCGCGCCGACCAGGATGCACATGCCGATCATCGCCGTCACGCCGAGCCAGCCCGGCGCATCCGGGTAGTTGTACCCGAGCAGGATGAGCGGAGCGTGCCAGCCGCCCCAGATCACGCCCGTGATCAGCAGAGCCGGGAGCGGACCGAGCGGCATCAGCTTCGGCAGCAGCCATCCCCGCCAGCCGAGTTCTTCCCCGAGCGCCGGGACGAGGTTGAGCAACGCCGCCAAGGGGATCAGGGCGAGCTGGACGGCGATGAGCGCGCCGACCGGCATCGGGAGCTCGGCCGATCCCGTTCGCTCGTCGAGGAGCTGCCGGAACGCGGAGAAGCCCGTGAAATCGGCCGGGTAGACCCCGAGCAGCGCGCCGACCGGGAGCGCCACCAGCACGAGCGCGATGGACACGCCGATCCCCAGACCTGCCCAGCCGAGCACCCTCCGGGCCGGACGCAGCGGCCACAGCCCCAGGGTCCACGTCATGCGCTGCGGCCGTTCCACGAAGCGCACGACGACGAGCGCGGCGATCGCCGGGGTCGTCATCATGGCGACGGACACGACCGGGAACCAGGGATCGGCGAGCCCGCCGCCGAACCAGAGCGGGAGCGCGACCAGCCAGGACAGCGCGACGGCGAGGGCGATGAACACGCCGGTGGATCGCAGGTCACGGCTGCTCATGCGTCCTCGGGGCGCGGATGTCCTCGACGCGGCCGGAAGTTCGACGCTCACGACGTCCGCCCCTCGACGATGTGCAGGCCTGCGATGGTCCGGTCGTCGCGGAACGTGATCCGCGCCGTGTAGTCGCCCGCCTCCAACGAGAGCGGCGTGTTCGTGATCGTCACGTCGCCGGCTCGGGCGACCTCAGGTTCGCCGTGCCCCTCGAACTCCCCCGACAGTCCGACGAGTTGCGCCCAAGCGGCGGCGAGCGCCTCTTCCGGCAGGCCGTCGCGCATGGTCGGGTCGAACTGCTCGGTGACGCGCGACCACCGCGCGGACGCGAGATCGTCGATCACCGAGACGGCCAGTTCGGCAACGCCGTGCAGTGGCGTGGTGTTCATCGGTTCCCCTGTTCTCGGGTCGGTCGGCTTGCCGTAGCGCTGGAACGCCGCTTGCCTGCTCACGCCCAGCGCATCGCCGACGACTTGCCACGTGGCTCCGCTCTGGCGCGCCTGCTGCACGACGGCGCGCACGACGTCGTCGGCAGCCGCCTGGATGCGCACGGCGCGTTCGATCGAGCCGGCCCAGTCGTCGCCCGCCGTCAGGACGCGCGACGCGAGCAACGCCTCCGCGTTCGCTGTCAACTTCCGCAGCGAGTCTGTCAAGTTTCCTTGCACGTGTAAACCCTACATTGACAGTCGCTGGTGCGCCAGGGGCGTGCACGCGAAGGGCGGCCTGATCAACACCATCGAACCCCGGCCGGGTCGACCACGGTTTCGCGTCGGCACTCACCCGGTCCTCGCGACCTGCGCCCTGGATCACACGGCGGCGATCCGAGGACGCCGCACGATCGAGGCGTGCAGTATTTTCGTTCCAGGAGCGGGATTTCCGAGGAGGATTCCCGGCAGCTCGTCGCCCCCGGGCCGGATCAGGAGTCCTCATGTGTCGTTTGCTCGGTGTCGTCGCTCGGCGGCCGGGGCCGCTGGGCGAGTTGCTCGCGGAGGAAATCCCGGAGTTCGTCGCCCTGTCCCGCGAGCACGGCGACGGCTGGGGCGTGGCGTCGTGGTCGGGCACCGCGCCGGCGGTGGCCCGTGACGTCGACGCCGCGCACCGCTCCGCGCGGTTCGACATGGTCCAGCGCACCACGACCGACGCGGGCCTGCTGCACATCCGGATGGCCAGCGCCGGATCGCCGCTGACCGCGCAGAACACGCACCCGTTCACCGGGCAGCGGATGGCCTTCGCGCACAACGGTTTCTTCAGCCCCCGGGACGCGCTCGACGAGTTGATCCCAGCCGATCTGCTGGCCACCGCGACCGGCGACACCGACTCGGAGCGGTACTTCCTGCTGCTGCGCGGCCTGCTGCGCGAGCACGAACCCGCGGCGGCGCTCGCGCTCGCCGCCGAGCGGATCCGCCTGCGCGCCACCGCGTTCGCGAGCCTGAACTGCCTGCTGCTGACCGACGACGCCCTCTACGCCTACTCCGAGCAGGACCTGGACTCGGAAGTCACCCGTCGTCGCGGCCCGGACTTCTTCCGACTGCGCTACCAGGTCACCGACGAGCGGGTGGTCGTCGGCTCCAGCGGCATGCCGAACGCGCAGCAGGGGTGGACGGAGCTGCCCGAGCGCCACGTCCTGGAGATCCGGCGCGGCGACCTCCGGGTCACCGTGCACCCGACCGCTCCCCAGGTCGCCGCCGCCTCGTAGTCGCCAGGACGGGCCGAATGCCGCACCGCCTTGCGCCCCAAGGTGATCCGTCGTCGCCCTGACCGGAGTGGACGCTCGGCCCACGCGAGGCCGGACTCCGCCGAATCCCACGATGCGGCATGAAATTCCCGACTATTCGGGAGGATCCGGACAGGAGCGCGGAGGGTCGCGGGCGGATTTTGCCGACGAATCGCGCGCTGCGGTAGAAACGATCACGCACTTGATCAGCAAGCGCTCGTGACCGCCGACATCGTTGTGGTGGAACGAATCTCGCTCGTGACGCACGCGGGCACCTCTCCGCCTGAGCGCGGTGCTCTCGCGCGTCCTCACCTCTCCCGGGAAGCCGAAACATGAACAGCCCCGCGCCCGCAGCACCACCACCATCCACGTCGGAGGCCCCGGCCCCGGAAACGCGCTTGCGCAAGGACCTCGGCTTCTGGAGCCTGACCGCGATCGGGTTCAGCGGCATCATGGGCTCGGGCTGGCTGTTCGGCGCGCAGTACGCCGCGCAGGCCGCCGGGCCCGCGTCCGTGCTGTCCTGGCTCGTCGGCGGCGGCGCGTTCACCCTCATCGCGCTCGTGCTCATCGAGCTGGGCGCGTCCCGCCCGGTCGCCGGCGGGATCGTGCGGTGGCCGTTCCTGTCCCACGGCCCGCTCACCGCGGCCGTCGTCGGGTGGTCGGTGCTGCTGGCCACCAGCAGCGCGACCGCGGCGGAGGCCTCCGCGATCACCCAGTACGCCAGCCACTACCTGCCGTGGTTGTACGAGGACGACGCGCTGACCGCGCCCGGCGTGCTGCTCTCGGCGGCGCTGCTGGCGCTGGTGATGGTGTTGAACTGGTTCGGCGTGCGGCTGTTCGCCCGGATCAACTTCGCGCTCACCGCCATCAAGTTCACCGTGCCCGTGATCACCCTGGTGGCGCTGCTCGTCTCCGAGTTCAGCGACGGCAACGACACCGTGAACGCGGGCGGCGGTTTCGCGCCCTACGGCTGGTCGGCGGCGCTGAGCGCCGTGGCCACCGCCGGGATCATCTACACCATCAACGGTTTCGCGCCGACGATCGACCTGGCCGCCGAGGCCAAGGATCCGCGCCGGGACATCCCGCGCGCGGTGCTGACCGCCATCGGCCTGGCGGTGCTGCTCTACCTCGGGTTGCAGCTCGCGTTCCTGTTCGCGGTGCCGGAGGGAACGCTGGCCGCGGGCGGCTGGCACGGCATCGACTTCAGCTCCCCGTTCGGCGAGCTCGCGCTGCTGCTGAACCTGGGCTGGCTGGCCGCGCTGCTCTACGCCGACGCCGTGGTCTCCCCCGGTGGCGCGCTGCTGGTGGGCATCGCGGGCAACAGCCGGGTCACCTACGCGATGGCGCGCAACGGCGTGCTTCCGCAGTCGGTCACCCAGGTGCATTCCGGTTCCGGGGTGCCGCGGGCCGCGCTGCTGGTGAACTTCCTGCTGGCGCTGGTGCTGCTGGCGCCGTTCGACGGCTGGCAGGACATCATCGGCGTGGCGGGCAGCCTGTTCCTGCTGAACTACTCGGTGGCGGCGGTGTCCGCGGCGGCGTTTCGGCGGGCCCGCCCCGACGCGGTGTCCGGCTGGGTGCCGGGGATGCGCTGGATCACGCCGCTGAGCTTCGTGGTCTCCGCCGAGATCATCTACTGGTCGGAGTGGGAGAAGCTGAGCGTGGTGCTGCCGCTGGCGGTGCTGGCGGTGCCGCTGTTCGCGCTGGTCACCAAGTACCGCGGGGCCTACCTCGGTCAACTGCGCCAGAGCGCCTGGCTGATCACCTACCTGGTGGTGCTGTTCGCGATCTCGGCGCTCGGCGGCTTCGGCGGCACCGGGCTGATCCCGGCTCCGGTGGACACCGCGCTGGTCGCGGTCGTCGCGTTGCTGATCTACTTCTGGGGCGCCCGCTCCGGCGTCCGGCACCTGGCGGGCTCCGAGGCCGACGAGCTCGCGGAGTAGGCACACGACCTGCGTGCGGGTCGGGTAGCGGAACCTCAGGTGTCTTCTCGCTGCGGGATCGTCTTCCCGAATGGCTCTGCCACGAGGGAGAATGCCGTCCTCGCGAGAGGACACCTGAGAACCCGCCGGTGGTCACCTTGCTCACGTGGGCTCCGCGCTCCGCGCAGGCAGGCACGGCTTCGCCGCAACGCAGGCTGGCTTCGCCGCCCGAACAAGAAGCGGTCCGCAGGAATTCCCGACCCGGGCTGGCCGTCCCGCATCGTGGCCATCTGGCCGCGAACTTGACGTGGAACGGCCGCGTGAACGTAGAGTTCTTGGTGCGGTGAGCGAGAAATCCCGTTTCCACGGCGAGCGCCGGTGGCGGTGGCTCCCCGCCGGCGGCGAGGGAGGGATCGATGCGGGCACCGGTGCACGGACCCGGATTCCGCGGCGCCAGGCGGCGGTACGTCGACCTGCTGCGCGTGAGCAGCGCGAGCTGTCCACGCTGACCGGAAGACCCGCGTCCACCGCTGCGAAGCCCGGCGGGCCGCCCGTTCCGGCCCGCGTCCGCCCGGCGCGCTCCCACCGCAGGAGAGGTCTGCCCTCGCATGTCCGAGAACCCGCTGCACCTGGCCGTCGCGCTCGACGGCGCAGGCTGGCATCCCGCCGCCTGGCGCGATCCGCGCACCACCCCGGAAGCCCTGTTCACGCCCGGATACTGGACCGCGCTGGTCCAGGCTGCCGAGCGGGGCCTGCTCGACTTCGCCACGATCGAAGACGCGCTGGGCCTGCAGTCCGACGACCACCTCAGCCGCACCGACCGCCGCACCGACCGGGTGCGCGGGCGGCTCGACGCCGAGCTGATCGCCGCGTTCACCGCGCCGCTGACCAGCCGGGTCGGGCTGGTTCCGACGGTCACCACCACGCACACCGAGCCGTTCCACATCGCCTCCGCCCTCGCCACCCTGGACCACAACAGCCTGGGCCGGGCCGGTTGGCGGGTGCAGACCTCCGTCCGGACCGACGAGGCCGCGCACTTCGGCCGCCGCGCGCTGCCGGAGATCCGGCGCGACGCCCTCGGCACTCCGGAGGCGGACGCTGCGGTGGCCGACCTGTTCGAGGAAGCCGGCGACGCCGTCGAAGTGGTGCGGCGGCTGTGGGACAGCTGGGAGGACGGCACCGAGATCCGCGACGCCGCGACCAACCGGTTCCTGGATCGCGACAAGCTGCACCACGTCGACTTCAGCGGGCGCTTCTTCTCGGTGCGGGGGCCGAGCATCGTGCCGCGGCCACCGCAAGGCCAGCCGCTGGTCGTGGCGTTGGCGCACGCGCGGGCCGCCTACGAGCTGGCCGCCAAGTCGGCGGACGTGGTGTTCACGACGCCGCGCAACGCCGCCGAAGTTCCGGGGATCGTCGCCGAGGTGCGCGCCGCCGAGCGGGCGGTGGGCCGCACGGGTGCGCCGCTGCGCATCCTGGCCGACCTCGTGGTGTCGCTGGACGCGGACGCCGCCGAAGCGCGGGACCGGCTCGACGAGCTCGACGGCCGGCCGCTGCGCTCCGACGCGGCCGTGGTCGCCGGTTCGACGACCGAGCTCGCCGACCTGGTGCAGGAGTGGCGCGCGGCGTCGCCGGAGCTCGACGGCTTCCGGCTGCGGCCCGCGGTGCTGCCCACCGACCTGGACGCCATCGCCGACGGCCTGGTGCCCGAACTCCAGCAGCGCGGCGCGTTCCGCTCCGCCTACGACACCGACAGCCTGCGCGAGCGGTTCGGGCTGGCCCGCCCGGCGAGCCGGTACGCGGCGAACGAGGAGGTGGCCTGGTGAGCGCGGACCGCAAGCAGGTGATCCTGGGCGCCTACTTTCCCGGCGTCAACCACGACACGGTGTGGAGCGACCCGGCCTCGGGCAGCCACATCGACTTCGCGTCCTTCGAGCACTGGGCGCGCACGGCGGAGCGCGGCAAGCTGGACCTGCTGTTCCTCGCCGAAGGGCTGCGGTTGCGCACCCGCGGGGACGCGATCTTCGACCAGGACGTGGTGGGGCGGCCCGACACGTTCACCGTGCTGGCCTCGCTGGCGGCGATCACCGAGCACGTCGGGCTGGCGGGGACGATCAATTCGACGTTCAACGAGCCCTACGAGCTGGCGCGCAAGTTCGCCTCGCTGGACCTGCTCTCCGGCGGGCGGGCCGCGTGGAACGTGGTGACCAGCTTCGACGCGCCGACCGGGGAGAACTTCCGGCGCGGCGGGTTCCTGGCTCCCTCGCAGCGCTACGAGCGGGCCGGGGAGACGCTGGAGGCGGTCCGGAGGTTGTGGGACTCGTGGGGGTCGGACGCGGTGGTGGCCGACCGGGACGGCGGGCGGTTCCTGCGCGACGCGCACGTCGGCGACTTCGCCGTCCAGGGCAACCAGTTCGACATCGCGGGCAGGTTCTCCACGCCGCGATCCCCGCAGGGGCATCCGGTCGTGCTCCAGGCCGGTGAATCGCCCGCCGGTCGGGACTTCGCCGCGAAGCACTCCGACGCGATCTTCTCCCGGTACCAGCAGTTCGACGAGGCGCGGGCGTTCTACGCCGACGTCAAGGCTCGGGTGGCCAAGGCCGGGCGGAACCCGGATGAGGTGAAGATCCTGCCGTCGGCCGCGGTCATCCTCGGCGACACCGAGGCGGAGGCGCGCGACCGGCACGCCGACATCCGCAACCGCCAGGTGGACCCGCTGACCTCGATCGTGCTCGCCGAGATGGTGTGGAACCGGGATCTGTCCGATGTGGACCCGGATGGCCCGGTCCCGGACCTCGAACCGACTCCGGACGCACCGAAGTGGATCAAAGGACGGGCGCCGCTCACCCAGGACGCGCACGCCACCGCCGAAGCCTGGCGGGAACTCGGCCGCGCCGAAGGCCTGTCGTTGCGGCAGGTGGTGACGAAGGTGTTCGACCGCAACGTCTTCGTCGGCACTCCGGGGAAGGTGGCCGCCGAGATCGAGCGGTACGTCGAGCAGGAAGCGGTGGACGGGTTCATCCTCGGCTCGCACGTCAGCCCGTCCGGGCTCGACGAGGTCGTGGACCGCGTGGTGCCGCTGCTGCAGGACCGCGGCGTGTTCCGCACCGAGTACACCGGCACCACGCTGCGCGACAACCTCGGGCTTGAGCCCGCCGAGCGCTTCGGCGAACCCGCCACGTCCTGACGGCGGCGCCGCACCTCCCGCGATGCCCTGACACCGAGGTGAACGGCCTCTTCGCCCGATCCCACCGGGCGAAGAGGCCGTTCGCCTCACGGGTGGAATCGGAACCGCCCGGCCGCCCCCGCCGGTGGACGTGGAGCTGCCACACCCCCGCGTGCACGGTTCGTTGCCGTTGCTCCGGCAGGACGACGACCTGCACCGGGCGCTGTCCGAGTGGGAACGGGAGGCCGAGCTCGCGCCGACCGCGCGGTGAGCGCGGCCGGCGCCGGGCGGAATCAGCCGATGCCCGGGGCCGGTCCCAGCGAGTTCAACGCCGCGACGATCGTCCGCTCCTCGTACCGGAAGTGCGCCTCCAGCTCCGCCGCCAGCCGGTCCAGTTCGGCACGCACCGCGTCCGGATCCGAGCGTCCCGGGTAGTAACCGCGCACCAGCTCGCCGAGCTCCGCCTGCATCCGGTCCACTTCCCGGTGCTGCTCGCCGAGCTCGGCGAGCGCCGGCGCGAGTGCGGGAAACCGCTGTGCCAGCAGGGGAAAGGCGCCGCGGTCCTCCCCGGCGTGGTGCTCGGTGAGCGCCGAGCAGAACGTCCGGCAGTGCGCGCGCAGCTGCTCCCCCAAGTCCGCGACGGCGCCGTCGCGGTCCAGCCGGTCGCGCAGCGCGGCGAGTTCCGCGCGCAGCCATTCGTGGGCTTCCACCAGGAAATCGCCCATGCCGCGGGCCCAGACCCCGTTCGCGGGGAATTCGTCGATCACCTGGTGCCGGGAATCGGGCACGTCGGCGGTGGATTCGTTCTCGAGCGTCATGGAGTCCTTCCCATTCGATCCATCGGACCGGAGGGGGCGGATTCCGCCGGAGGAGGGCGCGCGGAGGCCGGGTCGAACGCGCGGGGAACACGCCGACCGCACCCCGGGCATCGGGGTGAACGCGATCGATGTGATGAGAAGACCCGGACCGCACTGAGGAATCGCGCATCAAGCGCGTCGCTCTCAGAACCGCGTCGAACTCAAGAAATGGCGGAAGCCACTACCTCCAGCGTGGGGCCCATCCGGGGCGCGCCGGAAGACTACAACGCCGCCGCGCCGCCCGGCAATCCACCACCGCGTTCAGCTCAGCCCGAGCATCGCTTCGGTGGTGTCCCACAAGTCCCGCGCCAGCGCCGGATCGCGCGACTGCTTCGAAGTCGGCGCGTCGGCCCGCATGCGGTGGAAGTACCGGCCGTTGACGCTGAGCGGATCCGCCAGCGAAGCCAGGTGCACCAGGGGCGCGGCGCCCTGCTCGTTGCCGAGCAGCAGGGTGCGTCCCGCCGAGGTGCCGTACACCAGCGAAACGGGTCCCCTGCTGTCGCGCCCGAAACTGGAGCCGACCGTTCCGGGGTGGAAGGCGACGGCGCTGATCCCCGTCTCCGGGGTGCGCCGGGCGAGTTCCCTCGCGAAGATCAGATCGGCGAGCTTCGCCGATCCGTACACCCGCAGCGAGGAGAACCGGCGACGCGCGAAGTTCAAGTCCGCCAACGAGATCCGGCCGAACCGGTGCCCCATGCTGCTGGTCACGATCACCTGGGCGCGCGAGGCGCTGAGCCGCTCGTGCAGCAGCGCCTGCAGCAGGAACGGGGCCAGGTAGTTGCTCTGCAAGGTCAGCTCGAAGCCGTCCTCGGTGACCTCGCGCCGCGGGACGACGCCGCCCGCGTTGTGCGCCAGGACGTCGATCACCGGGCACCGCCGCAGCAACCGGTCCGCCAGCGACCGCACCTGGTCCAGCGAGGCGAAGTCCGCGATCAGCGGTTCCACGCCGAGTTCGCCCGCCACCGCGCGGGTCTTGTCCGCGGATCGCCCCACCGGCACGACGGTCGCCCCGCGCGCGGCGAGCTCCCGCGCGGCGGCGGCACCGATCCCGGCGCTCGCCCCGGTGATCACCACGGTCTTGCCGGTCAGATCTTCGGGCACCGCTGCTCCTTCCTCGAACCCACCGCACCTGACGGCGTCGACCTCCATCCTGTCAGCGGTTCCCGCGCGCGGATCAGGCGGCGGGGCAACCGGTCGACTCGGCCTTCGCGGCGTGGCAGATGACCGCGTCGAGGCGGTCCCGGGTCGCGACGAGTTCGCCGATCTGCCCGTCGATGCGGTCCCGCTCGGCGGTGAGCCGCCCCAGCAGGTCCGGGGTGACCTCGCCCGTCTCCACGCACGGCAGCAGGCTCAGGATCGTCTTGCTGGACAATCCCGCGCCGTAGAGCTGCTGGATCAGGCGGACCCGGTCGACGGCGGAGTCCGCGTAGGTGCGCTGCCCGCCTGCGCTGCGCTCGGCGCGCAGCAGGTGCTGTTCCTCGTAGTACCGCAACGCCCGCACGCTCACGCCGGTGCTCGCGGCGAGCTCCCCGATCCGCATCGCGCCTCCCACGAGTTATCCGGAACACATTCCTTGCCTCTGACGTCAACGTCAGGTTTTAGCCTAGCGCACGTACACCGCACGCCACCAGGCCGCTAGGAGTCCCCGTGTCCAGCCCCCACCCCGCCGCCCGCGCCGCCGAGGTCCTGTCCCGCCCGTTCTCGCTGGGCGGGCTCACGTTGCCGAACCGCATCGCGATGGCCCCGATGACGCGCGAGTTCTCGCCCGGCGGTGTCCCCGGAGCCGACGTCGCCACCTACTACTCGCGCCGCGCCGCGGCGGGCACCGGCCTGATCATCACCGAGGGGACCTACGTCGACCACGACTCCGCCGGGCTCAGCGACCGGGTACCGCGCTTCCACGGTGAGGACGCGCTCGCGGGCTGGAAGAACGTCGTCACCGAGGTGCACCGGGCGGGCGGCAAGATCATGCCGCAGATCTGGCACGTCGGCATGGCCCGCACCGCCGGAGCTCCGCCGTTCCCGGACGCCCCGCCGATGGGCCCGTCCGGACTCGACATGGAGGGCAACGCGGCCGGGCATGCCATGACCCAGACCGACCTCGACGCGGTGGTCGAGGCGTTCGCCAGGGCCGCCGCCGACGCCGAACGCCTCGGGTTCGACGGCGTGGAACTGCACGGCGCGCACGGCTACCTGATCGACCAGTTCCTCTGGGACGGCACCAACCACCGCACCGACGGCTACGGCGGCGACCCGGTGTCCCGCGTGCGGTTCGCCGCCGAGATCGTCGCCGCGGTGCGCCGGTCGGTCGCCGCGCACTTCCCCGTCGTGTTCCGCACCTCGCAGTGGAAGATGAACCACTACAAGGCGAAGCTCGCCGCCACCCCGCAGGAGCTCGAAGCGGTCCTGAGCCCGCTCGTGGAGGCCGGCGTCGACTCCTTCCACTCCTCCACCCGGCGCTACTGGCAGCCCGAGTTCGAGGGCTCCGACCTCAACCTCGCCGGGTGGACGAAGAAGATCACCGGCAAGCCCACCATCACGGTCGGCTCGGTGGGGCTCGACGAGGAGTTCCTCAAGTCCTTCAGCGGCCAGACCTCCGCGGTGACCGGCATCGACGACCTGCTGGACCGGCTGGAACGCGACGAGTTCGACGTGGTCGCCGTGGGCCGCGCCCTGCTGGCCGACCCGGAATGGGCGGAGAAGGTCCTCACCGGCCGCCACGACGAACTGGTCCCGTTCACCTCGGAGCAGCTGACCACCCTGCGCTGAGGCCCGTTCGCAGCGGACCTTTCCGCGGAGCGCCGGCGGCTTCCTCGCGGCCGACCACGCCGGTTCAGGCGAACGCCTCTCCACCCCGCATCGCGGGCCGGAGGAGGCGTTCGCCTCCGGTCGGTCGCCATGGGCTCGCGGGAGCGTCGGAACGGCCCCGGAGCTCGGGAGGCCGCTACAGCAGCTGGTCCAACGTCATCGGCAGCGACCGGAGGCGCTTTCCCGTGGCGTGGTGGATCGCGTTCGCGATGGCCGGGGGGAGGCCGGTGAGGCCCACTTCACCGACGCCCTTCACGCCGACCGGGCTGAAGCGGTCCGGGGTGCCGACGAAGGCGACCTGGTGGTCGGGGACGTCGCCGTTGACGGGGATCAGGTAGTCGGCGAACGTGGCGTTGGTGATGCGCCCGGTGCCGGGGTCGGTGGCGGTGTCCTCGAACAGCGCCATCCCGATGCCACCGACGGCGCCGCCGATGATCTGGCTGCGGGCGGTCTTCTCGTTGAGGATCCGGCCGCCGTCGATGGCCGAGACGATCCGCGCCACCCGGACCGTGCCGAGATCGGCGTCGACCCGGACTTCCACGAACTGCGCCCCGAACGCACCCGCCCGGGCGAGGCCACCCGCGTCGTGGGACGTCGGGTCGAAGGCGCCGTCCGCCGCGAGGTCGCCGCGCCCGTGCCGGGCCAGCATCGCCGCGTAGGTCTCTCCCCTGGCGGGATCGTCGGTGAAGTGCAACCTGCCGTCGGTGGCGGCGAGCTGATCGACCCGCGCACCCCGCAGAGGCGCTGCCGGGTCGTCGGCGACCAGGTCCAGGAACCCCCGCCACAGCCGGAGAACCGCCGCGTCCACGGCCGCCCCGAGCGATCCGGTGAGCCCGGATCCACCGGCCAGCGGCGCCGCCGGGAGCCGCGAGTCGCCGATCTCGAACCCGACCGCGCCGACCTCCAGGCCGAGCCGTTCCGCGGCGAGCTGGGTGATGACCGTGCGGGAGCCCGTGCCGATCTCGGCGGTGGAGCTGCGCACCACGGCGGCGCCGTCGGCGAGCACCGCCACCGACGCCTCGCACGGCAGCCCGAAGAACGGGAAGGACGCGGTGGCGACACCGTAGCCGACGAGTTCGTCGCCCTCGCGCAGGGAACGCGGTTGCGCGGGGCGGCGGCTCCAGCCGAACAGCTCCGCGCCCCGCCGGTAGCACTCGCGCAGCGCGTTGCTGGACCACGGCAGCCCGGATTCCTGGTCCGTCGCGGCGAAGTTCCGCATCCGCAGCTCGATCGGATCGATGCCGACCTGGTAGGACAGCTCGTCGATGGCCGATTCCAGCGCGAAGTTGCCCTGCGCCTCCCCTGGAGCGCGCATCGAGCACGGGCCGGGGATGGTCAGGCGCACCTGCTCGTCGCGGGTGGCGACGTTGGCGCACGCGTAGCGGACGGCCGTCCCGCTGGTGACGGGGTCGACGTTGTCGTCGTCCACGGCGGCCGTCTGCGTCGAGCGGTGCTCGATCGCGCGCAGCGTCCCGTCCCGGTCCATGCCGATGCGCAGCCGCTGCACCGTGCCGGTGCGGTGCCCGACCCCGGTGAACATCTGCGGACGGGTCAGCACCAGCCGCACCGGCAGGCCCACCTCGCGCGCCGCGAGCACGGCCAGCTGCACGTGCGGCCAGGTCCGCAGCGCCGAGCCGAAACCGCCGCCGACGAACGGCGCGAACACCGTGACGTCCGCCGCCGGCAGCTCGAACGCCGCCGCGAGGGACTCCCGCATCGCGCTGGGGCCTTGGCTGTTGCTGTGCACGGTGAGCCGCGGCCCGTCCCAGACGGCGACCGCGCTGAACAGGCCCATCGGGTTGTGCGTGTTCGCGGGGGTGGTGAAGGTGGCGTCGTAGCGCACTTCGGAGCGCGCCAGCGCGCCGGGCACGTCGCCGCGAGTGGTGCCGGTGCCCGCCGGAGCGCGCGGCGCCCGCGGATCGTCGATCGCCACCACCGGCGAGCGCACCTCGTAGTCCACCTCGATCAACGAGGCCGCCTCCACCGCCTGCTGCGGGGTTCGCGCGACGACCACGGCGAGGTGGTGCCCGTGGTGGTCGACGACGTCGCCCTGCAACGGCGCGGGCGGTTCGCCGGACGGCCGCTGGACCTTCGGCGCGTTCAGGTGGGTGAGCACCGCGAGCACGCCGGGCGCCGACTCGGCCCGGCTCACCTCGATGGCGGTGATGCGCCCGGAGGCGATGGTGCTGCACGCGATGGCGGCGTGCGCCATGCCCGGTTCGGCCACGTCGTTCGGGTAGTCGGCGGTGCCGCTGACCTTGCGCCACCCGTCGACCCGGTTCAGCCCGGCGCCGACCAGCTCGGGCGCGGCGGGAGCGTGAGCGGCGGCGGTGCGGGCGGGGGCGGTCGCGGGCAGCAGTCCGGCTCCGGCGACGAGCACGCCCGCGCGCAGCGCGGAACGGCGGGAGAATTCCATCCGATTCCCTCTCTAGCTCGTCGTGTCGCGCAGCGCGCGGATCAGGGTGCGGCGCGCGAGTTCCACTTTGAACTCGGTGCCCTCCACGGTGAACGGGTCCTGGACGGCGAGTTCCGCCGCCGCCGCGAACGACTCCGCCGTGGACGGCTGGTCGAGCAGCGCCCGCTCCGCCTCGCCCGCGCGCCAGGGCACGGTGCCGACGCCGCCGAGCGCGATGCGCGCCTCCCGCACGACGCCGTCCGCCACCCGCACGGCCACCGCGGCGGAGCTCAGCGCGAACTCGTAGGAAGCGCGATCGCGCACCTTCAGATATCCGGAGCGCACGCCGGGAGCGGGCAGCGGCACGTCCACACCGATGATCAGCTCGTCGTGACCGAGCACGTTCTCCACGTCCGGCGTCGACCCCGGGACCCGGTAGAACTCGGCGAGCGGCACCGAGCGCGGTCCCGCCCCGCCCTGCACCCGCACCACGGCGTCCAGCGCGGTCAGCGCCACCGCCAGGTCCGAGCCGTGCACCGCGATGCAGTCCGCGCTCGCGCCGAGGATCGCGTGCATCCGCGCGCCACCGGTCACCGCGGCGCAGCCGCTGCCGGGCGCTCGCTTGTTGCAGGCCGTCACCGACGGGTCGCGGAAGTAGCGGCACCTGGTGCGCTGCAACAGGTTCCCGCCGATGGTCGCCATGTTCCGCAGCTGCGGAGACGCGCTGGCCAGCAACGCCTCGGACACCACCGGAGCCCGTTCGACGACGAGCGGGTCGGCGGCGAGCTCGGCCATGGTGGTCATCGCGCCGACGCGCAACACCTCGCCGTCCCGGCTGATCCCGCGCAGCGGCAGCCGGGTCACGTCGACGAGGGTGCGCGGGGCGAGCACCCCGTCCTTCATCAAGTCCAGCTGGGTGGTGCCGCCCGCGAGGTAGGACGCCTCCGGATCGGCGCCGACCGCGGCGACCGCTTCGGCGACGTCACCGGGGCGCAGGTACTGGAACTCACGCATTCTCCGCGACCTCCCGGATGGCGGCCACGATGTTCGAGTACGCGCCGCAGCGGCACAGGTTCCCGCTCATCTGCTCCCGGACCTCCTCGTCCGAACCGGTGCGCCCCTCGTCGAGCAAGCACACCGCGGACATGATCTGACCTGGCGTGCAGTAGCCGCACTGGAAGGCGTCGTGGCGCACGAACGCCTGCTGCACCGGGTGCGGTTCGCCGTCGGCGCCGAGACCTTCGACGGTCGTGATCTCGCGGTCGTCGCACTGCGCGGCCAGCGTCAGGCAGGACAGCCTGCGCGCCCCGTCCACCGCCACCGTGCACGCGCCGCACGCGCCCTGGTCGCAGCCCTTCTTGGTGCCGGTGAGGCCGAGTTCGTCGCGCAGCGCGTCGAGCAGCGTGACCCGCGCGTCGAGATCCAGTTCGTGGTCGGTGCCGTTGACGGTGAGCGAGACCGAAACCCGGTCGTCGGCCGTTGATGCCATGTGGCTCCATCCTCGTCGGTGCGATCACCGGCGGCTCCCGCACGACGGGCCGGGCCACCGCGACCGGCATTCCAGCGCGAGTCGAACACCCCGGTTCGCGGCCCAGGGCCGAAATGTCGCGACGCTCCCCCGTTATACATCGGTGATCTTCGATGACGCCAGCGCCCATTCGCGATTCGGCAACGGTTTTCCCGTTTTTCGACTCAGGCTGCGGCCCTTTCCGTCGCGCGCACCAGTGGCTCCCACCGTTGCGACGAGAAACGCCGCACGTGGTGGGAGCCACCTCGACAATGCGTATCACCTTCGGGCCGTCATGGCCGGAGTGCTCCGGGCACGTCGTGGCGCGCGCCGGAGCGGAGCCGTGGCGGACGGGTGCCGGTTACTTGCCCCAGCCCCAGCCGCCGCTGGAGTAGACGAAAACGCTCTTGATGCGCATGTCCGCACCTTCTTCCCAAGAACCCGGCAGGCGAAATCGCTCCGTCCACCGGTCGATCGACGATCGTTCTACGGAGTTCGCGGGGGTCGTGATCTTCGGCCCCGTACGCGCCGGGTGGTCGCCTTCAGGCCAGGCCCAGCACGATTGCCATCCACGGTAGGAGCGCGGCGAACGCGATCGAAACGGTCCTTCGACCCGCGTACGATATGTGTCGAACGCGCGGCCAGGGGCGTCCGCCGAACGGCGGACGCCCCTGGGGACGGTGAATCCGGTTACCGGATCAACGGGTCACTTCGTGGTGTTCAGGTCGACGTCGACGGTGAAGTCGTCCTCGCCGTCGAAGTAGTCCGAGTCGTCCTTCGACGGCGAGTAGGTGTCGACGATCATCTTGCCCGCGTCGATGTCGAACTGCAGCAGCCGCAGGTAGCCGAGCCCCCCTTCGGGGGCGCTCTGGTAGTCGGCGAGGATCTCCGGGACCTGGCGGCCGTCGCCGGTGTCCTTCACGTTGTGCGTGGCACCGTGGTTGTGCCCGCACAGCACGGCCTTCACGTTCTTGTGCGGCTTGACGATGCGGTCGAAGACGTCCTGCCCCTGCTGGTCGTAGGAACCGTCGGTGTTCAGGTACGCGTGCACGCTGATGATCACCGGGGTGTCCGGGTGCTCGGCGAGGGCCTGCTCCGCCCAGGCGAAGTCCTCCTCCTGCATGTCCCAGGTCAGCGACAGCATCATGACCTGCTTGCCCGCGACGTCGACGAGGTCGTAGTGCTGGCGGTTGTTCTCGTAGGACTCGCCGTACACCGGGGAGTTCGCGAACCGCTGCTCGCCGAAGTAGTCGCCGTAGAGGCCCTTGACGTCGTGGTTGCCCTCGACGACGCCGTACGGGAACTTCGCGTCGTCCAGCGTCTTCATGCTGGCGTCGGCGTTCTTCCACTGGTCCTCGTCGTCGGAGTCGTCGACGATGTCACCGGTGTGCGTCGCGTAACCGATCTTGCGCTCGGCGCCGTTGTCGACCACCCACTGCGTCTGGGCGTCGAAGTGCTCCGGGTGGCTCTCGGAGTAGTACTGGGTGTCCGGCAGCCAGGCGATCGCGGCATCGTAGGTGGCGGGGTCGGGCAGCTCGTTCGCGCGGGCCGCCGGTCCGGCGAGCGCGCTCGGCGCCGCGATCGCGGTCGCGGCGGTCAGGCTGGTGGCGGCCAGTGCGAACAGCAGGCGACGGTCAGGCTTCACTACGGCTCCTCGATTCGACGTCCGACCGGCGACATCGTTTCCGCACGGCGTGGAGTCGACCCGAAACCCCACCGTCGAACCGGTGAACTGCCGTCGAACTCGGATGAATTGCCGGATATCCGCCGTCCCACTGGCAATGCGACCGGGATCCGGGCCGCATTCGAATCGTCTCGCCGTTCGAGCCGAGCGATCAACCGCCCATCAAATTCGGTGGACGACCGAAAGGGCACACCGCCGGACCAGAAGGGCCGCGCTGACGCGGGTTCCTTGCGGGGAACCCCGCGCGACCGGTGCACTGTCGCCTGAGCTCGGTTCCTCGCCGGAACATCTGTGAGGGAAACCCCGCCGCCTCCCCGCCCCGAGCCACTTCCGCGCCGACCTCGCCGGAGACTCGGTGGTGCACGTACGGATCCGTGCGGCGTTCAGCCGCGCGGATCCCGTCCACCACTCGCAGTTCAGGTTCGGAGGATGCGCGATGACCACACAGATGGAACGGGAAGCCCCGCCGGTCGGCGACCAGGCGGGCCGGTCCTCCCGGAAACCGGTGCGGATCGCGGTCCGCGCGGCCGACCCCATCACCCTCACCGGGTTGACCTGCACACTGATGGGCCAGCCGAAGCTGCAGGTGAGCTCGACGTCCCAGGCGGCAGAGGTGGACGTGCTGGTCTACGCCGCCGACGCCGTGACCGCCACGACGGTGGCCGGGCTCCACCGCGCCGCCACCGAGTTCGGCGTGCCCATCGTGCTCGTCACCGGGGAGTTCGACAGCTCCCAGCTGCTGAGCGCGACGGAGTGCCGCGTCGTGGCGATCATGCACCGCAACGTCGCCACCGCGGCCCGGCTGCAGGAGACCATCCTCGCCGCCGCGGACGGGGGCGCCGCCCTCCCGCCGAAGCTGCTCGGGGAGCTGCTGCGGCAGGTGCAGGCCCTGCAGCAGGACGTGCTGACACCGCGCGGCCTGAACACCTCGGGGCTCACCCCGCGCGAGATCGACGTGGTGCGGCTGATCGCCGAAGGCTGCGACACCGAGGAGATCGGCAACCGGCTGTGCTACTCGGAACGCACGGTCAAGAACATCATCTACACCATGACGAACCGGCTGCGGATGCGGAACCGCCCGCACCTCGTCGCCTACGCGGTCCGCACCGGGGTCATCTGACCGGCGGGCCCCGCCCCGCGCAGGGCGCCGCCGCGCGGACCGGGGGCCGCCGCGCGGACGCGTGCGCGGGATCCTCCCAGCCCAGCAGGTCGACGCCGGAGCCGCCGCGCGGGAGCCTCACATCGCGCCGGCACCGAAGAACTCGGCGTTGACGGTGGCGGTGGCGAACTCGGCCCGCGACCGGTAACCGGCGCGCTTGAAGCACCGGGACAGCCGCCCCTCCACGCTCTTCTCAGTGCCCGCCAGCACTGCCGCCAGCTGCTGGTTGCTCAGCCCTTCCGCGACCATCCGGGCCAGCAATCGTTCGTTCTCCTCGACCGTCGCCGCCTGTCCCTGCACCCCGAGTTCCCGCGCGGGCAGCAGCGCGCGCATCCGGGCGCGCGGGACGAGCGCGTCGAGCTCACCGAAGATCCGGTACGCCGCGCTCGCCGATTCCCGGTCCGCCAAGCCGTGTTCCGCGACGGCGAGCACCGTGCCGGCGTAGCCGAACGGGTCGCCGAGGTTAGCGGCGGTCGTGATCGCCGCGGTGGCCGCGGCCGGATCGGCGTCGGCGACGGCCCGCGCCAGCTCCCGCTCCCGGCGCGCGGACTCCGTCACCGGCTCGTCGTCACCGGCCCGGTCGGCGCAGCGCGACGCGGTGGACGGGCTGCCGTGGTGCGCTTCCCAGCAGGCCAACCGGCGCCACACCGGCGCGGTGGCGCCGAAGACACCGACGTCAGCGGCACGTCGCAACGCCTCCTCCAGCAAGCCCCGGGCCCGCTCGGGCTCACCGAGCAGCCCGGCGAGGTCGGCCTCGGCGAGCAGCAGCAGGTGCGGCATCGGCGCGTTCCTGGAACGCGCTTCGGCGAGCACCGCGCCGGCGCGGCTCAACCGGCCGCGGGCGCTGAGCATCGTGGCCATGTCCCGGTACAGCACCGTCAGGCCGGGCACCGCGCCGTGCACCGGTTCCGCGGCGAGCGTGGCGCGGCACCGGTCCAGCGCCTCGTCCCAGTTCCCGGCCCGCGCCGACTCGATCGCCCGCCGAGGCTCGCTCGTCGCGGGCGTCCCGTGCGCTCCGGTGTGCAAGGTGAGCGCGTCCAGCAGCAGCTCGGCGACCTCGCCGTCGGGCCGGGGCGGTTCCCCGCCCGCGCGGCCGAGCAGCGCCCCGGCCACCCCGCGCAGCACACGTCCTAAATGGACGGTCGTGGTGTCGCGCTCCCACGCCGGAGCGTTCCGGCTGAGCAGGTCGTGCGCGTCGGCCCAGCGGTCGAGCAGGCACAGCGCGGCGGCGCGCACGACGATCCCGGCCGTGCCGTCGTCGGCCAGGTCGCGCAGCGCGGCCAGCTCCCCTGCGCCCGCCAGACCCAGACCCCGGATGATCCGCAGCTCCTGCGCGGACGCGGCGGGCAGCGCCCCGGGTTCGGCGCCCAGCGCCGCGTCCGCGAGTTCGACGGCGCGGCGGAAACGCCGATGGCGTGCGCAGATCACCGCGCGGCGGTGCAGGAGCACCGCACCCGCCACCGGGTCCGCGCACAGCTTCACCGCGGCCCGCGACCACCGCTCGGCGCGGTCCCCGTCGACGGCGGCGACCTCGTCGACCCGGCGCCGCAACTCGGCGACGGCGCGGTCCCGGTCGACGAGGTTGCCCGCTTCCGCCATCCGGTCGGCGAGGTAGTGCTCGTCCGGCGCGGTGGCGGCGCCCTCGATCAGCGCGGTGACCGCGAGCTGCGCGATGCGGCGGCGTTCGAACAACCCGAGCCGCCCGGTCAGCACCGCCGCCAGCATCGGAACGCGGAATCGGAGCCCGCCGCGCGGATCCGGCAGCAGCACTCCGCGCGCGCACCAGTCCCGCAGCAGCAGCCGGACCTGCCCCTCGCCGCGCCCGAGGCTGCGCGCGATCAGCGCCGGTGCCGCCTCCCCCAACGGGTGCAGCACGGCCAGCGCCCGCAACACCTCCGGCGCGGCCCCGTCCGCATCGGCGCCACCACCCGGCAGCGCGGGCGCGGGCTCACCACCCGGCCGCACCGGGAACCGGTCGCTCACCAGGTGCGCGTGCTGGTCGACCACGCGCAGCACGCCGCCGCGCAGGTAGCCGTCCACGGCGGCGTGCACCAGGGCGGGCGTACCGCGGCACCGGTCGCGCAGCGATTCGGCCAGTCCCCGGGCGGGTTTCGCGCCCAACCGGTCCACGAGGATCCCCCGCACCGCGGCGACCGGCAGCGGGCGCAACCGCTCCACCCGCGCCAGCCCGGCGGCGAGCAGCTCCGCCAGCGGAGCGGAGATGTCCGCCGGGGTGCGCACCGCGCAGACGAAGGTGATCGGAACGCGCGCCAGCCCCCGCACCGCCCCCAGCAGCCTGCTGGTCGAGCGGGCGTCGAGCCGCTGCACGTCGTCGAGGAAGACGACCGCGCGGGTCCGCTTGCCGGACAGCACGCGCTGCAAGGTCGCCCACGGCGATTCGCCGGGCTCCGGTTCGGCACCGAGCGCGCCAGGGATGCCGCCCGCGACCTCCCGCACGTCCAGTCCCGCGAACACGACCGGAACATCCACAGTGGACATCCCGAGTTCCTCGGCGCGGGCGCGCGCCTGGGCGAGCACGGCGCTGCGCCCGATCCCGGCGGGCCCGGTGATCAGGACCAGCGGCACCGCGTCGGACCCGGCGCAGGACTCGACGATCCGGGCGACGACCTCGGCCCGGCCGTGGATCCTGCCGTCCGCGCCCGCGGGCAGGGGCGGCTCCGGACGGCACGCGGACAGCGATCGAGGACTGCTCATGCCCCCATTATCGCGGACGATCCCCGTCGCACTCCCGGTTTTCACGGGTAGTTCGCTTCTCGATCCATGAACGCCACCACCAGGGATTATGCGATTGATTACGCAAATCTTAAATCATCCGTTCGGCATTCTTTCCGGTCCGCACCATGCCCCCGATCGGTGCTAGACAGAAGATCAACGGCTGGTCATCGGGGGATGCGACGCGAGGGAGCGGACGTGATTCGGGAGGACATGGCCTTCGAAGCCGGGGAGGGCTTCGAAGGCAGGGAGGGCGCGCTGGCCGCCCTGCGCGGCGCGTTGCGGGAGTCCGCGCCGCGCGGGCGGCTGGTCGTCGTGCGCGGAGCCGCGGGCAGCGGGCGCAGCACGGTGCTGCGGACGGCGGCACGGCGCTGGATCGCCGAAGGCGTGCGGGCGGCGCAGGTGCGGCCGGTGACCGGCACCCTCATCGACGGGTTCGACGCGGTGCTGCACACGCTGCGCGCGCACTTCGACCGCTTCGCCGACCCCGGACTGATCGATCGGATCAGCAAGCTCTCGCGGCTGCGCGTCCGCGCGGCCGAGGACCCCGCGGAAGGACCGGCCGTGGTGGCCGAGCTGACCGAGGTGTTCGACCGGCTCGGCAGGCTCGGCAGGCTCGGCCCCACGGCGCTGCTGTTCGACGACGTCGACCGCATCGTCGACCCGGCGCTGCTGCTGATCACCGCCCGTCGCCCCGGTTGCCTGGTGGTCGCCGCCGTGCGCGACCCCGCCACCCCGGCGGGCGCGGAGCTGACCGCGCTGGCCGACGAGGTGGTCGGCCTCGGCCCGCTCGACGAGCAGCAGATCGCCGCCGCCGTCGGCGGCTCCGTGCACCCGGACCTGCTGCGCTCGTTGCGCACCGCGCTGGGGCCGCTGTACGGGAACCCGGGCACGGTGCTCGGCACCCTCGAACGGCTGCACCGCGACCGGCGGCTCACCACGAGTTCCGGCCGGACGCGGCTGCGCGACCCCGGCTCCCCCGTGCCGCTGCCCGAGGACCACGACCTGCTGCACCGCACCCGCGACCTGGGGGGCGTGGCGCCCCGGCTGCTGGCGGCCGTCGCCGCCGTGGTCGCGCTCGACATGGACGACCTGCCCGCGGTGGCCGACGCCCTCGGCACCGACCTCGCCACGTGCGGCCGGACCCTGGATCGGCTCGTCGACGCGGGCCTGCTCGTGGCCGACGCCGACGGGCGGCTCTCGTGCCTGTGCACGGCGCTCGCCGACTCCGCCGCCGCGGCCCACCCGGGCGCGGTGCGCGGGATCCGCGCGCTCGGTGCCGCCGCGCCCGTCGCACCGCTGCGCCCGGTCGTGGCGGCACCGCCGCCGAAATCCGGCGCGCGACCGTGGACCCCTGCCGAGCACCGCATCGTCGACCTGATCGGCGGCGGGCGCACCAACCGCCAGATCGCCACCGCACTCGGAGTGAGCGAGAAGACCGTGGAAAAGCACCTGACCCGGCTGTTCACCAAATCGGGCTGCCGCTCCCGCGTCGAACTGGTGACGACGCGGCTGCGCGGAGCGGCACCGGAGGAAAAGCTGGGGCGCGCCTCATGATCACGCCCGTGCTCGGGGCGTCGATAGGCTGGCGCGGTGACGCCGCCGGACCTGCCAACCGCCCACGACGCCCCGACGGCGGCGCGCCGCTGCATCCTGCTGGTCGACGACGATCCCGACGTCGTCGAGGTGATCACCGGGTACCTGCACCGCGCGGACTACACCTCGATCGTCGCCTCCGACGGACCGACGGGCATGGCGCTGTTCCACCGGGCGCGACCGGACCTGATCGTCCTGGACGTCGGATTGCCCGGCCTGGACGGGATCCGGTTCTGCGAGCAGGTCCGCGCGGCGACCAGCACACCGGTGATCATGCTGACCGGCCGGGCCGAGGAGGAGGACCGGCTGCTCGGGCTCATCGCGGGCGCCGACGACTACCTGACCAAGCCGTTCAGCGGGCGCGAACTGGTGCTGCGCATCCGGGCCGTGCTGCGGCGCACCGAGGCGTCCTCGGCTCCGGCACCGGTGGCACCGGTGGCACCGGGGCTCACCGCGGGCGACCTGGTCGTCAACGAGTCCTCGCGGGTCGTGAGCAAGCACGGCCGACCGCTCACCTTGACCAACCGGGAATTCGACCTGCTGGTGTTCCTGCTGCGGAACCCGGGTCGGGTGCTCCGGAGGGACGAGCTGATGCGTGAGGTGTGGGACTACGACTTCGGCGACGCCTCCACCGTCACGGTGCACATGCGCCGGCTGCGGGAGAAGATCGAGAACGATCCTTCCCACCCGGCCATGCTGATGACGGTGTGGGGCGTCGGCTACCGCTTCGACCCACCGGGCACCGCGCGGTGATGCAGGCGAACCCGCTGCTGATCATCTTGGTCGCGATGTGCGAGGCGACCGGCATCGGACTGCTCGGGTCGGTGCTGCTGCGGCGCTTCCCACTGGCCCAACCCCTGCTCGGGGTCGTACTGATCACGCTCGTCGCGATGATCACCAGCACCGGAGTGGTGGTCCTGCTGTTCGGGTTCTCCCCCGCGCAGGCCGCCGTCGAGCTGTCCGCGGCCTGCGTGGCGGCGCTGGTCTCGCTCAACGTCGGAGTCCACGGCGCCGACGGGACCCGCGTCACCGGCGGCGAACCGGGCCGCGACCTCGACCTGCCGCGCCGCGACATCGTGGCCCACGCCTCGCACGACCTGCGGGCGCCGCTGGCGAGGTTGCGCGCGACCGTCGAGTCCGCCCAGGCCGACGCGCCCCTCGATCAACGGGACCACCTGGGGCGGATCAGCTCCGACCTGGACCGGCTCGGCGACCGGCTCGACGACCTGCTGCGGTTGTCGAGGTTCCAGTCCGGCGGGTTGCACCCGCGTCCCGACCACGTCGAGCTGGCGGACCTCGCCCGCGACGTCACCGCCGGATTCCGCGCCGCGCACCGCGGCACGAGCGTGCGGGTCGACGCCGGCCCCTGCGTGGTGCGTGCCGACCGGCCGCTGCTGGAGGAGGTCCTCACCACGCTCGTCGCCGACGCGATCCACCACTGCGGTCCCGGCGGCGCCGTCACGATCACCATCGGCGGCGACGCTGCCTGGGCGACCGCGTCCGTTGACGCCGAACGCCGCGCCGCCGATGAGGCCGATCCGCTCGGCAGGCGCGACGGCATCCGGTTCGCCCTCGCCGAGGAGATCGTGCACGCCCACCGCGGCGCGCTCACCACCCGCCAACTCCCGCACGGCCACCACTCCCACGTCCGCCTCCCCCGGACGTGAACCTCCCACCGGCAAGCGGCGGTGTCGCGCAGGCAGGACGACGAGGCTGGAAACGTTGCCGCGGCGAGGAAGTCGGGATTCCGCCGCTCACTCCCAGTCGTGGAAGCCGCGGCCGGTCTTGCGGCCCAGTTCACCGCGCGCGACCTTGTCCCGCAGCAGCTGGGGCGGGGCGAAGCGCTCGCCCAGCGTCGCGTGCAGGTGTTCGGCGATCGCCAAGCGGACGTCGAGGCCGACCAGGTCGGTGGAGCGCAGCGGGCCCATCGGGTGCCGGTAGCCGAGCTCCATCGCGCTGTCCACGGACGCCGCGTCGGCGACGCCCTCCTCCATGATCCGGATCGCCTCCAGGCCCAGCAGGACGCCGAGGCGACTGGTGGCGAAGCCGGGCGAGTCCCGCACCATCACCTCCGCCTTGCCGAGCCCGCGCACCCAGTCGCGGGCCCTGCCGATGACGGCGTCGGTGGTGTCCGGCCCGGCCACCAGCTCCACCAGCTTCGAGGCGGGAACCGGGTTGAAGTAGTGCATCCCCAGGAACCGCTCCGGGCGCCGCAGCGCCGCGGAAAGACCGGCGACGGACAGCGAACTCGTGTTGCTGGCCAGCACGGCGTCGGCGCCGACGACCCGCTCGGCGCCGGAGAGCACCTCGACCTTGGTCTCAGCCAGTTCGGGCACCGCCTCCACGACCAGCTCGGTATCGCCGGGCAGCGCGGCGAGGTCGGTCAGCACCGCCACGCGGCCGAGCAGTTCCTCCGGGTCGGCCAGCTTCCCCCGCTGCGCGGCCCTGGCGAAAGCGGCCGAGATCTTGTCCCGCGCGACCGCCGCCGCATTCTCGCCGATTTCCACAATGGACACTTCTGCGCCACCGATGGCGAAGGTCTGCGCGATTCCCGAGCCCATTCGGCCACCACCGATCACGGCGACCTTCGCCGGGATTGCTGACGTGGTCATGACTTCCTCCGCTTCCAGGACCGGGAGTCCGCTCCCGGCGTCGGCACCGTCGAACCGCCGCCGCGGACCGAGGACGTAGCGGTTCTCCGGATCGCGCTCGCGATCCGGTGACCCTCTTGCCAGGCTCGCCCACTCGCGTCGGCAGGCACCCATTTTTAACCGTCCATTCGGTCGGCGATCAAGCAGGTACCCCTGAATGCACCTCGACCGCATGACCCGAATAGAGCAATGCGTTCGCCGCGAAGCGTTGATCTGCGACGACTGCACGGTCTAACGTCGTTGCGCAGAACTCCCAAGACCGGCTCAGCCGAAGGAACGACCAAGACTCCCCATTGAGCTCCCCAGCCCCGAACCGCCCGCGAAACGTCCCATTCTGCTTGCCAACGGCGATTCCACCGCCGTCACCGCGCGCAGCACCGCCACGTTCCGAGTCGAAACCGAACGGCCGACTTCCAGGAATGGACGAATCCACCTGGAAACGACGATCCGCGGCTCAGCCGGAGGCTTCGCGGTGCTTGTCGTGCGCGCGGCGCAGCAGGTCCATCAGTCCCCGCTCGTCGCGGATCGCGGCGCGATACCGGTGCGGGAGCTTCTTGATCTGCTCCTCTTCCGAGAGCAGTTTCCGGTAGGTCTGCTCCCGGATCGCCGGATCGGTCTCGTAGCCCTCGTCGAGGTAGGCCGTGGCGTGCCTGCGAGCACCGGAGACCGCGTTCTGCGCCCGCCCCTTCGGGCTCAGCAGCGAGGCGACGACCGTGATCACCAGCACGCCGATGATCACGCCCAGCGAGAGGCCGGTGCTGATCTCGACGATGTGCAGCGGCTTGCCGTCGTTGATGAACGGCACGTTGTTCTCGTGCAGCGCGTGCAGCACGAGCTTCACGCCGATGAACCCGAGGATGACCGCGAGCCCGTAGGACAGGAAGATCAGCCGGTCCAGCAGCCCGTCGATGAGGAAGTACAGCTGCCGCAACCCCAGCAGCGAGAACGCGGTCGCGGTGATCACCAGGTACACGTTCTGCGTCAGCCCGAAGATGGCCGGGATCGAGTCCAGCGCGAACAGCACGTCGGTCCCGCCGATCGCCACCATCACCAGCAGCATCGGGGTGAGCACCCGTTTGCCGTCCACCTGGGTGGTGAGCTTGTCCCCGTCGTACTCGTCGGTGGTGTGGAAGAGGCGTTCGGCGATCCGGATGATGACGTTGTCCGGGTTGCGGTCCTCGGAACCGGCGGGCCGCAGCAGGTTCCCGGCGGTCACCAGCAGGATGAACCCGAAGATGTAGAACACCCAGGCCAGCGAGTTGATCAGCGCGGCACCGAGGAAGATGAACCCGGTGCGGGCGATGAGCGAGAAGACGATGCCGAACAGCAGCACCTTCTGCTGATCCGCGTGCGGCACCTTGAAGCTCGAAATGATGATCAGGAAGACGAACAGGTTGTCCACCGACAGGGCCTTCTCCGTCACGTACCCGGCGAAGTACTCCGCGCCCATCGTGGTGCCGCCGAACACCCACACGCCGAGTCCGAACAGGACCGCGGCGCCGACGTACCCGGCAGACCAGACCGCGGCCTCCCGGATGCTCGGCGTGTGCGCCTTGCGCACGTGGAACAGGTAGTCGAACAGCAACAACCCGACGATCGCGATGATCGTCAGGATCCACACGTACCCCGGTACGTTCATGATCGCTCCGCCCGGCCGACGACGAGTTCCGAATGGCTCCTCAGCGGTCCGCTCCCGCGCTCAGGCAGGCCAGCGCGGCCACCACCAGAGCCCGGGTGCCCGCGTCGAGAGTGGGTTGCGGTACCGGCGCGAACTTCGCCGAGTGGTTGCCGGGAACGTCCTGCGCGACCCGTCCCTCGCGGGCCGCCCGCTCGAACAGGTCCGGGTCGATCCCGCCGAGCGCCCAGAACGTGCTGGGCGCGTCGAACGCGGCGGGCAGCTCGCCGAAGTCCTCGCTCGCCGACCACCGCCCCATGTCTCCCACCTGGTCCGCCCCGAAGTGCTCCCGCAGCGCGCCGGTGACCCGCTCGGTCACGTCGTGATCGTTCTCGGTCAGCGGGAAGCGCGCGAACATCTCGAACTCGGGCTCCTTCGGGCAGCGCGAGGCCGCGCACTCCGCGCGGACGATCCGGTCGATCGCGTCCAGCACCTGGGTGCGGATCTGCTCGCCGTAGGTGCGGATGTTGAGCTCGAGGACCGCGGTGTCCGGGATGACGTTGCTCTTCGTCCCCGCCTGCACGCTCCCCACCGTCAGCACCACCTGCTCACCGGGCGGGACTTCGCGGGCCACCACGGTCTGCAACCGGACGACGATCATCGCGGCGACCACGACCGGGTCGATCGTGGTGTGCGGCATCGACCCGTGCCCACCGGAGCCGTGCACGGTGATCCGCACGCTGTCGGCCGCGGCCAGCACCGGGCCGCTGCCGGTCGCGAGCCGCCCGGCGGGCAGCGGCAGCACGTGCTGCGCCAGCGCCACGTCCGGCGCGGGGATCACCGACCGCAGCCCGTCCTCGACCATGCCGCGAGCGCCGTCCGCGGTCTCCTCGGCGGGCTGGAACAACGCGATCACCGTCCCGCTCCAGTGCCCGGTCCCCTCCGCGAGCAGCTGGGCCGCGCCGAGCAGGCAGGTCACGTGCACGTCGTGCCCGCAGGCGTGCATCACCGGCGTCGGCGGGTCCCCGCCGGTGGTCGCGGTGCTGGCGTACGGCAGGCCGGTCGCCTCCCGCACCGGCAGCGCGTCCATGTCGGCGCGCAGCAGCACCGTCGGTCCCGAACCGTTGCGCAGCAGGCCGATCACCCCGGTGCCGCCCACGCCGGTGTGCTTCTCGAAACCCCACTCGCCGAGGCGTTCGGCGACCTTCGAGGCGGTGCGGTGCTCCTGGTGGGACAGCTCCGGGTGGCGGTGCAGGTCCCGGTAGAACTCCTCCAGCCAGCCGGTGTCTCCGCCGTCCAGCACTGCCTGGGCAGGTGACTCGGTCGCCACGAGCGCTCCTCTCGGGTCGGCGGTCGTACCGGAATTGTGCTGAGTCCGGCGTCCGCTCGCTCGGTCGAGGAGCCGCCCCCGGTCACCCCCCGCCCGGCTCCGAGCCGTCGTTCTCGGCGCGCCTCCGGCCCAGCGCGGACGGCACCTGGAGTTCGAACACCACGCCCAGCATCCGGATCGCGAAGCACGTCACCGACGCCAGCAGCACGCCCAGCAGCGAGCCGAGCCCGGCGTAGGAGGCGAGCACGACGATGGCCGCCCCCACCAGCGCCGGCACCGCGTACAGGTCGCTGACCAGCACCGCCGGGACCCGCCGGATGAGCACGTCGCGCAAGGTGCCGCCGCCGACCGCGGTGACCGCACCCAGCAGCACCGCCTGCACCCCGCCGAGCCCGAACTCCAGCGCCTTCGTCGCGCCGGTCACGCAGAACACGCTCAGCCCGACCGCGTCGAACACGACGATGATCGTGGTGAACCGCTCCAGCGGCATGCTCAGGAAGAACGCCACCAGCGCACCCGCGGCGGCGGCGCCCAGGTACTTGAGGTCGCTGAACGTGGCGGGCGGCACCGAGCCGATCAGCACGTCGCGGACGATGCCGCCGCCGAGCGCCGTCGTCATGCCCAGCGTCAGCACCCCGACCAGGTCGACCCGCACGGCCCGCACCGCGGTCAGCGCCCCGTTGAGCCCGAACGCGAACGTCCCGACCAGGTCCAGCACGAGGAACAACGACGACGGCTCCGGCATGCCAGCAGTGTGCAGCCCGCCCCATCCCGGCCACCGCCCGGCACGTCGCTTCCGCACTCGACCTGGCGCTCTCCCGCACTCGAACGGCCGATGAGCGAGGCCCGCCTCGGATGTGATCCTCGAGGAACCAGGTGGTGTTCCAGGGGCGCCCGGCTTCCACCAGGCCCACTGCTCCGGTGGGCGTGCGGTCGCGCCGGTCCGCGGAGCATCGGGAGGCTCGGTGTCATCGGACTGCTCGGAACGCACTCCGGTCCTCGCGCTCAAGAGCAAGGACGGCGAGATCGACGCGGTGCGCGCGACGGCGATCCCCGCCGCTCCCGTCACCGTCATGGTCGAACTCCTCGACGACGCGCTCACCAACGACTCCCGCCTCAAGCGGCTGGCCGGCATCGGCGCCGCCGCCGTCGTGGCCGGTCGGCCGTTGTGGGTCGACATCGGATGGCTGAACCGGAACCTCTGGTTCGGCGCACGTGCCGAGCACCCGCTCGAACACCTGGACGCGCGGATCGAAAGGGTGCTCGAGGAACGCCGCGAGCGCGACCTCTGGAACGCGGGAACACCGGCTCTCGTTCCGGTCATCCCGACCGCCCCGACGGAACGAGACCTGTTCGCCGTCCGGATGCTCCTCGAACACACCCGGAGGGAGGTCGTGCTGCGCAGCAGGGGCGATCGTGCGCACCTGCTCCGCGAGATCGACCGCGTCAAGAGCACCGCGAAACTCGACGACGGCGACCTGCACCTGCTGCTCGACGAGGGATACGTCTCGCAACTCGATCCGCGTCAGGCCCGCGGACTGGCCGACACGGTCACCGCGGTGGCCGCGCACCACCGCCTCGCCTCGATCGGCCTGCTCGCGGGGTCCACGCCGAGAGAGCGGAACAACTACGAGACCCACCTGCGAGAGCGGGTCGAAGTGAAACTGTGCGAGCTGGTCCGCCACCAGAGCGGATTTCGGCTCCGCTACGGGGATTACGGCGTGGTGCATCCCGTTCCGCGGGCTCCCGGAGGCCGGGGATCCCCGGCCAACCCGTACATCCACTACACCGTGCCCGGCCGATCCCTGTTCATCGCTCGCAGGAACCTGGAGCGGCGCAAGAACGGGTCCGTGCCTCCCGGTTCGGCCCAGAAGTACTTCCTCGAAGTCGCCGACGAACTCGTCAGGCACGAGGAGTTCGCGGGCCCCGACTTCTCCTGGGGAGACCGGCAGCTCTTCCACTGCCGCTACCAGTCCTCGCCGACGATCGCGAGCTCACCCAAGTGGATCGCGCTGGGCACCTCGCACCACCTGGCGCACCTGTCCGAAGGTCGCGATGCGCGGCGGTGAGCGCGTTCAGGGCTCGTCGCGGAACGGCCTGCGCAGCGGGTTCAGTCCCGAGGACCAGAGTGCAGGTCGGTTTGCTTCGCGGCGGTGCCGTAGGCGAGGTGCGCCGGGTAGCGGGACTCGTTGCGGTCGATCTTGGCGTGGGCGGCTTCGACCAGGTCGATGCCCGCGGCTTCGGTGAACTGGACCAGGTAGAGCAGCACGTCGGCGGCCTCGTCGGCCAGCCGCTCCTGCAGCGCGCCCTGCTCCAGACCGTCGGCGACGGAGGCGTCGTCGAGCCACTGCAACTCCGCGATCAGCTCGCCCGCCTCACCGCTGAGCGCCATCGCGAGGTTCTTCGGGCTGTGGAACCGCCCCCAGTCGCGCTCCTGCGCGAAGGTGCGCAACCGGGCCCGGAGCTCAGCGATGCTGTCCATGGCCGGACACGGTAGCGGCGTGCGCGAGGACGCATTCCCCTGGGCGGGGCCCGGGTGGGCTCAGCCGAGTTCGGCGAGGCGCGGCACGACCGCTCCCGCGAACTCGCCGACCATCGCCGCCGGATCCGGGCCGGTGGGCACGATCTCGACCAGTTCGACGCCGAGGCGGGCGTACTCGTCCATCCGGGACAGGAAGTCGTCCGGGGTGCCGAGGTCGCCCGCGGCGATGATGGTCTTCTGGACCTCCGCGGGGTCGCGGCCCTCCGACTCGCAGTGCCGGGCGAGGACCTCCAGCTTGTGCCGGACGTCGTCCGGTCCGGTGGCGAACAGGTTGCAGGCATCGGCGTACCGCGCCACCAGGCGCAGCGTCTTGCGCTCCCCGCCACCGCCGACGAGCACCCGCGGGCCGGGGCGCTGGATCGGGCGCGGACGGCAGATCGTCT
Organism: Saccharopolyspora sp. NFXS83; assembly: GCF_026241095.1. Classification (GTDB taxonomy): domain Bacteria; phylum Actinomycetota; class Actinomycetes; order Mycobacteriales; family Pseudonocardiaceae; genus Saccharopolyspora_C. Next base: position 204,646 of record NZ_JAPFGB010000005.1, read on the forward strand.
CCGCCAGCTCGTAGTGCCTGCCGGTGAAGGGGCCTTCTTCGTCGCTCCACATCCGGCGGCAGATCTGCAGCGTCTCCTCCAGCCGTTCGAACCGTTCCGCCAGCGGCGGGAACGGGACGCCGAGCCCGCGGTGCTCGCGCTCGTACCAGGCCGCGCCGATTCCCAGCAGCGCGCGACCCCCGGACAGCACGTCCAGGGTGGTGACGATCTTCGCCAGCAGCCCGGGATGCCGGTAGGTCACGCCGGTCACCAGCAGCCCCAGGTCCATGCGGCTGGTCTTGCCCGCGAGGAACCCGAGCGAGGTGTAGCCCTCCAGCATCGGGTCCTGGGACGTCGCGAAGTGCTCCATCTGGAACCAGTGGTCCATGAGGCTGAACCGGGTGCACCCGGCTCCTTCGGCGGCGACCGCGGTGGCGGACAGCGCTCCGGCGAGCGAGCCGGGCTCGCCGGGGAGGGTGAAGTTCACGAAGTGGATGCCGAGCTGCACGGCGGAACTCCTCACGGATGTCGGGTGAGCGGCGCGGTGGCCATCCGCGGACGGCCACCGCGCTCAGAACACCACCCTGGTGGAAGCGTCGCCTTCCGAGCTGGCCCCGCCGATCCGAGGATCAGCGGTTTACCTGCCCGTCACGCGCCGGGTGCGGCTCCGGCGAACTGCATCGCCTTGTACGGCCAGTCGTGCTCGGTGTTCCACTGGCTGACCACCAGGTGCAGGTCGTCGAGGGTGGAGCCGGGCACGATGTAGCCGCCGTAGAGCTGCGCCACGTGGCCTCGGGCGTGGTCCTCGCCGTTCCAGGCTGCGCCCTGCACCGCGGTCGCCCGCGGCACCTCGTACAGGTTCGCGGTGGGCACGTCCATGTTCAGCACGTCGATCCGGTAGTCCCCGGCGTTGAACAGCGCCAGCAGCCACCGCCCGCCGACGGGCCGCAGGCACAGCTCGCCGTAGGCACCGGTGAGCGCGATCGTGGGCGGATTGCCCCACGCCCACGCGCCGTCGCGGAACCCCCAGCCCTCCCACGCGCGGGGGTCGGCGAGCCGGTCCGCGGGCACCCGGTGCAGCAGCAGTCCCTGGTCGCGGCGGAAACCGGTGGTGAAGGCGTACACGTAGCCGTCGTCGCCGAGGCCCCAGGTCAGCATCTGGAACAGGCCGCCGTGCAGGTCTCCGGGCCACGTGGTGCCGGTGTGCTGCCAGCTCTCGCCGTTGTCGACGGAGCTGTGCAGCTCGGTCCAGTGCACGTTGCCGATGCCCTGGCACACCATGACGTGCAGGTACATCGTGTCCCCGACGGTGATCAGGTCGGTCGGGATGACGGTGCTGACGTGACGGCCGTGGATCACGGTGTCGTGCTCGTACGGCAACGCCTGCCCCGCGTAGGAGTCGGGGCCGATCGACCCGGTCCACCCGACGCCCGCGGTCGCGGTGGACGGGTCCGCGAACAGCACCACCGGTGACCGCCAGCCCGGCCCGCCGACACCGGCCCGTTCGAACGTGTCGCCGAACACCGACACGATCCGCCCGTCCGGCGCCGTGGCCATGACGCCCAGGTCGGTACCTCCGATGCCGAACCGGTCGGTCACTCCGGGGCCGGTCAGGTCCTTCACCTTGCGCACCAGCGTCACGGTCCTCTCGCGTTCGCACCGGCCGTTCCGGTGCCGCGGGTCCGACTGTAAGTGCGCCCGCCCCAGTGATCGCACGCCGGGAGCGGGCTCACCCGTGCTCGTCGGCCACGGTCTCCTCGCCCGCGTCCTCGGGTTCGCCGGGCTCCGCCGAGGGGTCGATGAGCGCCCGGATCCCCGCGTTGAGCAGGGCGATCGCGGGCACCGCGAACACCGCGCCCGCCACCCCGGCGCCGAGGAAACCGGCGGTGATGCCGAGGACGACGGCCAGCGGGTGCAGCCGCACGGCGTGCCCGAGGATCAGCGGCTGCAGCACGTGCCCCTCCAGCTGCATCACCCCGACGACGATGGCGAGCACGATGAGCGCGGGCAGCGGACCGGTGGTGACCAGCGCCATCAGCACCGCGATCGAGCCGGCGATCATCGCTCCGACGTAGGGCACGAACGCGCCGATGAACACCAGCGCCGCCAGCGCCGCCGCCAGCGGCACACCGACGATGGCGCATCCGACGCCGACGCCCACCGCGTCCATCAACGCCACCGCCGCGCTCGCCCGGACGTAGGCGACCAGCGACTCGAACGCGCGCCGTCCGGCCAGGTCGACGCGGTCCCGGACGTGCCCGGGCACGGTGAGCTTGAGGACGAACCGCCAGATCGACCGGCCGTCGCGCAGGAAGAAGATCAGCGTGAACAGGGCGATCAGCAGCCCGCTGCCGACGCTGAGCACGGTGCTCGCCGTGTTCAGCGCCCCTGCCGTGAGGCTGTTCTGGCTGCCGCGCAGGTAGTCGGTGACGCGCTGCACCCCTTGGTCGAGCTGTCCCTGGCTGAGCCGAAGCGGACCGGTCCGGAGCCACTGGTGGACGCTCTCCACGGTGTGCGCGGCCTGCTCCTGCAACCCCGGCAGCCCGTTGATCACGGTGAGCACGACGAGCGCCAGCACCCCGCCCACCACGACGAGCCCGAGCAGCAGCGCCAGCACCGTCGCCAACGTTCGCGGCACCCCGACCCGGTCCAGCCGGTCCACCAGCGGCGCGAGCAACGCGGCGAGCAGCATCGCGACGCCGAGCGAGATCACCAGCTCGGAGAGCACCAGCGCGATTCGGCCCAGCACCACGAGCAGCGCCGCCACCGCCAGCAGCCGCCAGCTCACGGCCCCGGCGACTCGCAGCCCCCGCGGCACGGCCGGTCCGTCCCTTTCCTTCAGCGCTTCCTCCACCAGCACGTGATCGGCCTGATCGAGCAGCTCTAAACATCCGCCGAGGCTCGATCGGGTGGGCCGGTCGGCGAGCGCACGCTCCGCGCGCGGCCGGTCGCGGAGCAATTCCCATCCCAACCGACCGAACGCCATATTCCTTCAACGCGAATTGCGAACAAACCCGCCCAAGTTGAAACTTCCACCGTCAGGGGACAATCTCATTTTTCCAGATCGCGTCTCTCGTTGAATCGTGTCGCCGCGCAGTTCCCACCCCGAGCCAGGACGAATTCATCGCCATTCCACTCGAACGACCCCGACTGCACACCGCGACGCGATTCGCAGCGTTTTCGCAGGTCACCAAGCTTATGAATGCAAACCAGTCGCCCAATTCTCCGCGCGCGAACCGGGCATGATTGTCTGCCCCAACGTACTCGCGAACGTTTCCGCAATTGCCCGGCGACACCGCGAATGGCGATGCTCTTGAAGCGCGCCGCACCCAGCACGGCTGCGGAGCGATCATCGTTCAACATTCAACCCAAGGGGAACTCGTGACCGCAACAACGAAGAAGACCGTCCGAGGCGGGGCCGCCGCAGTCATCGCCGCCGCCGCGTTCACCATGCTCGGGCCGGTCGGAACCGCGTTCGCCATCAACCAGGTCGCCTGCGCTCCGGGCGAGAACTTCCTGAAGATCTGGTCGCACGCGACCAACGGTCCCGAGCAGGTGACGTGCTACGCGAACGGCGGGAAGATGGACTTCCACGGCCGGTGGATCGACAAGGTCTCCACGGGGAACAACACCTTCGTCTACTACGACGCCAACGGCGACGTCCTGCAGATCGACAAGTGGAACAACGTCAGCTTCAACAACGAGCCGAAGGTCAACGCGATCGAGATCCGGTGACGGATCAACGGGTCGACGGGCGTCACTGGCGCTTCGGCTGATCGTCGATCGCGGCCACCATCCGGTTCGCGGGGGATCCGGATTCCCGCACCGCTCGCCGTCGCCGGCCACGTCTTCCGGGACGTGGCCGGCATCGCCGGTGCCGCACCCGCCACCCCGAGCGCGCGGAGACCCCGCCGAGGCGTGGTTGTCGGTGGTGTCTGGTTCCATCTGGGCGGGTGATCATTCTGCTCGATGGAGGTGCGGACGTGCGGGAGGCGACCGGGGGTTCGGTGGCGCGCTGGATGGAGGTGTACCTGGAACACCTCCAGGCCAGGAAGCTCGCCGCGAACTCGTTGCGGGCCTACCGGCTCGACCTCGGCTCGGTGGGCGGAGCGCTCGCGGACGTCACCGGCGCGGGCGTCGGTGAGCTGCCGATGGCCGCGGTGACGGCGTCGCAGCTGCGGTCCGCGTTCGCGCGGCACGCCGCCGCCCGCTCGGCCTCCTCGGTGACGCGGGCCTGGTCGACGTGGAACGGGTTCTTCGGCTTCCTCGTCGTCGAAGGCGCCGTCGGGGGCAATCCGATGCAAGTCGTGCCGAAACCCCGCAGCGCGCCGTCGACGCCGAAACCGCTGCAGGGCGAGGACACCCCGGAACGGCTGCTGCGGCTCGTCGCCGAAGGCGGGCGCCGCGCCCGGAACCCGTGGCCGGAACGGGATCTGGCGGTGCTGGCCGTGCTGCTGTGCACGGGAGTCCGCTCGGCGGAACTGCTCGACCTCACCGTCGCGTCGCTGGCCGGGCGGCCCGGTGACCGGCGGCTGCACGTGCACGGCAAGGGCGGCAAGAACCGCTCCATCCCCATCGAAGGCGCGCTCGACGAGGTCGTCGGCGCCTACCTGAGTTCGCGGCGCGTCCGGTTCGGCGAGCGGCTGCCGGGCGCCGAACCGCTGTTCGTCGACCACCGGGGCGAGCCGTTGCGCCGCGGCGGTCTCCAGTACCTGGTGCGCCAGTCGCTGCGCGCCGCGGGCATCTCCGACCGGGTGCAGCGGGGCGCGATGGTGCACGCGCTGCGGCACACCTTCGCGACGCGGCTGGCCGAAGACGGCGCGAACGCGGCGGAGATCGCGAAGCTGCTGGGCCACGCGTCGATCAACTCCAGCCAGACCTACATCGACGTCACGGCCCGCGAGCAACGCCTCTCGGTCCGGGCCAACCGCACCCACCAGGTGCTGGGCGAACTCGCACCGCGCGAAGGATGAGGGGCCGAACGATCCGCGCAGGTGCCGGGCGGCGGAACCGCACTGCCCGTCTTCGAACTCGCGGGCTGCCCCCGTCGTCCGCCTCTTGCCAGCGGCGAAGCCGCTGAGGCTGACCAGACCCCATCGCAACAGGAGTGGAAGGGCGGGCAGCCAGCGGCTCGGCCGCTGGCGGAACGCGGATCAACAGGTCAGTCCGCGAAGATCCCTAGCGAGCGGAGCCTTCGGACGGGGAACCGCCCCAGCGGCCGGTGTCGGTCGCGAGGCCGTACACCGCGCCCTGCGGGTCGGCGATGACGACGACCTCGCCCAGCACGGGGTGGTGCAGTCCGTCCACCACTCGGCCGCCGCCTTGGACGGCGCGGTTCGCGGCGAGATCCACGTCCTCGGTGGCGAAGTGGCACAACCAGTCCCAGCGGCCGTCGACGCCCCGCCCGGATCGCGCGGCGAGCAGGCGGCCACCGGTGAGGTAGCGCCCGTCGTGCACCGCCCAGCCCAGCGTCGGCGCCCAGAACGCGTCCGCCCGCTCGGGAGCCCCCGTGCGCAGATCCACCCAGCAGGGCTCGCCGCGGCGCGGGCCCGGCGCCCACGGGCCGTGCTGGGCGCGGCCGGTCACCATCCGCGCGGTGATCTCGTCGGGGCCGACCAGATCTCCGTCGTGGCGCGCGCCGGCGAACACCACGTACCAGCCGGGACGCACACCGTGCGTGGCGGGACGCATCGAGGCGCAGTGCCGCTCTCCGACCCAGCATTCGAAACCGCCCGCGACCGAGTCCCACACCCGCCAGCCCAGCAGGTTCTGGTGGAACAGCGCCGCACCATCCAGGTCGTTGGTGATCAGTTCAACGCGACGCAGACCGCGCACGGCGGTGGGCTGGGGCACAGCGGGGTCGTCCTTCGGGATCGGGCAAGAGCCGTTGAGGCTCCATCCTGTCCTCCGAACGTGGAACGGACAATGCTCCATTCGGCCCTATGGAACTGTGTGATCGGACGCTCCGGTCACGCTCCGGCGTCAACGGCCTACCGCGTACCCCTGCATGCCGCGCGGATTCGCCGCCGCGGAGAGGATGCCGGTCTCCGGGTCGCGGGCCACCGCGCTGAGCCTGCCCTCCGACCACGGCTCCCCCACCGTCACGTCGTGCCCGCGGCGCCGGAGCTCGGCGATGGCCGAGTAGCCGATGCGCGACTCCACGGTGACGGCGCCGGGGCGCATGGCCCGCGGGTAGAACGAGCCGGGGAAGCTCTCGGAGTGCCAGTTCGGCGCGTCGATGGCGCCCTGCAGGTCGTAGCCGCCGCGCACCCGCTCGCGCAGGGCGACGGCGAGGAAGAAGTGCGTGCTCCACTGGTCCTGCTGGTCGCCGCCGGGCGTGCCGAACGCGAGCACGGGTTCGCCGCCGCGCAGCGCCAGCGACGGGGTCAGGGTGGTGCGCGGCCGTTTGCCGGGGGCCAGCGAGTTCGGCAGGTCCGGGTCTAGCCACGCCATCTGGAGCCGGGTGCCCAGCGGGAAGCCGAGTTCGCCGATCACCGGGTTGGAGTGCAGCCAGCCGCCGCTGGGCGTCGCGGCGATCATGTTGCCCCACCGGTCCACGATGTCCAGGTGGCAGGTGTCGCCGCGGGTCTCACCGGTGCGCGCCACCGTGGGTTCGCCCGCCCCCGCGGGCGCCACCAGGTCCAGCGCCCCGTGCTGCACCCGCTGGGCGTGCGCGCTGAGCTTGGGGACGCGTCCGCCGGGGCTGCCGGGGCGGAGCTCGGTCGAGGCCCGTTCGCCGATCAGGGCGCGGCGCTGGTCGTTGTAGGCGGAGTCGAGCAGGTCGTCGACGGTGACGTCGGTGCTGTCGCCGTACCAGGCCTCCCGATCGGCCATCGCGAGCTTGGTGCCTTCGATGAGGGTGTGCAGGTAGTCCGGGGTGTCGAGGTCGAGCGGGTCGGGCAGCAGCGCGAGCTGCTGCAGCAGCACCGGACCTTGGCTCCACAACCCGGCTTTGCAGACGGTCCAGCCGTTCCAGTCGTAGGTGGCGGGTTCCTCGTAGGTGGCGGTGAATCCGGCGAGGTCGTCGCCGGTGAGGGTTGCGGCGTGCCGCTCCCCCGAGCTGTCCATCGTGGACCGGGCGGCGGCGTCGGCGAGGGCTTCGGCGATGAACCCCTCGCGCCACACCCGCCGGGCCGCGTCGAGCTGCGCCTCGCGGGACGCCCCGGCGGCCTCGGCCTCGGCGAGCACCCGCCGCCACGTCCGCGCCAGCGCCGGGTTGCGCAGCAGCGCACCGGGCGCGGGCGGCTCGCCGCCGGGCAGGTAGAGCTCGGCGGAGGTGGCCCACTCCGAGGTGAACAGCTCGCGCACCGTCCGCACGGTCTGCCCGATGCGTTCCACCGCCGGGTGCCCGTTCTCGGCGTAGCCGATGGCGTACTTGAGCACGTCCGCGAGGGTTTTGGTGCCGTGGTCGCGCAACAGCAGCAGCCACGCGTCGAACGCGCCGGGCACGGCCGCGGCCAGCGGTCCGGTGCCGGGCACCAGTTCCAGCCCCAGGTCGCGGTAGTGCTCGATGGTCGCCCCGGCGGGCGCCGGGCCCTGACCGCACAGCACGGTCGGCGCACCCCCGGCAGGGGCGAAGATGATGGGGACCTCGCCGGCCGGACCGTTCAGGTGCGGTTCCACGACGTGCAGGACGAACCCGGCCGCCACCGCCGCGTCGAAGGCGTTGCCGTCGTCCTCCAGCACCGCCATCGCGGCCGAGGACGCCAGCCAGTGCGTCGAGGACACCATGCCGTGCGTGCCCTGCAGGGTCGGTCGGGTGGTGAACAACCTGGTCCTTCCGCCGGTCGGGTCCGGGACAGTCAACACCACGACCGGGCGGAGATCCAGGAACGGTGCGCCGACTTCCCCGCCTGCGGCGGCCTCCGCACCGGTCAGCCGCCCGGTGAGATGCCGAAGACCTCCAGCACGGTGTAGACGCCGAGCACCATGATCGCGGCGCTGCTGAGCATGAGCGCCGCGGTCAGCCACCGGTTCGCGCGGAACCTCCGGTCCACTTCGGTGCTGCGCAGGTGCCACACGGCGACGACCACGGCGAGCAGGAACACGCCGCTGCCGATGCCGCCGATCTGCACCATCAGCACCGGTTCCTGCGCGAACAGGAACAGCACCGCCCACAGCGGCGGGAACGCGGTGGTGAGCAACCGCACGGTGCGCTGCCGGGCTCGGGCGTCGTGCCAGTCGATGACGCCCAGCAGCCCGAGCGTGTTGGTCCACAGCCGGGGGACGCTCGCGGAGGAACCGATGGCGGTGGAACCGAGCACGGCGATGGCGCCGAACAGGAACAGGTACTCGGCCCACGGCCCCATCGTGTCGGTGTAGACGCGGGACAACGTGGTGATCATGTCGTTGCCCTCGGGGACGAGCGCCTGCGGGTGCAGCACGGCGGCGCCGATGACGTAGAACGACAGCGTGCACAAGGTGCAGACCAGCCAGGACACCAGCACGTCCAACCGCATCACCTTGAGCCAGCCCTCGGCGCGGCGCGCCCTGGCCTCGGTGCCGTCGTCCGGGCCCGTCCAGCGCGCGTAGCCCTTCTCCAGGCACCAGTAGGTGTAGGTGGTCATCTCGTCGGCGCCGACACCGGTGAGCCCGAACATGGACACCGCGATGCCGATCGTCCCGGCGGGGATGAGGAAGCTGAGCCCCGCGCCCAGATCCGCGGGCCCGTAGCCGAACTCGGTGAGCGGCAGGCCGACCGCGAGCGACACGGTGGCGACGGTGAACACCACGACGGAGAACACCGCGGCGCGTTCGACGACGCTGTATCGCCCGCCGCGCAGCAGCAGCACCAGACCGGCGGTGACCAGCACCGTCCACGTCAGCAGTGACGGGAAGCTCAGCGCCTCCCCGACGATCGGCCACAGGATGGAGCAGGCCGCCGCGACGCCGCCGATGATGCCGCCGCGCTGCAGCATCTTGGTGAAGTCCATGCCGATCCACAGCCAGTTGATCCAGCCCACCCGCCCGATCTTCGGGCCGACCTGGGTGTAGCCGCGCAGCGCGGTCTTGCCGGTGAGGATGGTCCACCGGGCCAGTTCCATCTGCACCCACACCTTCACCGCCGCGCTGATGATCACCAGCCAGAGCAGCGCGAACCCGGCGCGCGCGCCGAGCGAGGTGGTGACGATCAGCTCGCCGGAGCCGACGACGGCCGCCGAGAGCACCAGCCCCGGCCCCAGGTACCGCACGCGACCGAGGAAGGTGGTGGGCGCGTCGCGCACGTCCTCGGGACGTAACGCGTACGGATCGGTGCGGCCGTCACCGGCGGCGACTGCGTTGTCTGACATGGCGGGGTGTTCCTCTCCCCTGCGGCGGTGGCGGGGTCGACGTCGGAGGCCGGGTGCGAGCACGCGGCGGGGGTCAGGGCGCTTCGTTCGCCGGTTCCGAGCCGGTGAGCACGCGCACGACGTCTTCGGCGACCATGCGGCCCATCTGCTGGTTCGCTTCGTGGCTGCACGCCCCGAGGTGCGAGGTGAGCACCGCGTTCGGGGCGGACAGCAGCGGATTCCCGGCCGGTGGTTCGACGGAGAACGCGTCCACACCGGCGCCGCCGAGGTGCCCGGAGTGCAGCAGCTCGGCCAGCGCGGCCTCGTCGACGAGCCCGCCGCGGGCGGTGTTGACGAGGATCGCACCGCGCCGCATCGACTCCAGCGCCGCGCGGTCCAGCAGCGGCGGCGCGGCCGGGTCGCCGGGCAGGTGCAGGCTCAGGAAGTCCGATCCCGCGACGCAGCCGGCGAAGTCGACGGCTTCGGCGCCGTGCTCGGCGAAGACCTCGGCGGGCAAGTACGGGTCGTAGGCGCGCACGGTCATGCCGAACGCCCGCGCGTAGTCACCGAGGATGCGGCCGATCCGGCCGAAGCCGAGCACTCCCAGCGTGCGCCCGGCGAGTTCCGGCCCGAACAGCTTCGGCCAGCCGCCGCCGACCACGTCGGCGTGCGAGTGCCCGATTCCGCGCGCGGCGGCGAGCATCAGACCGAACGCCAGCTCGGCGACGGCGCGCGAATTGCTGCCGGGTGCGCAGACGACGCGCACACCGCGTTCGCGGGCCGCGGCGACGTCGATGGTGTCGACGCCGACGCCGTGCTTGGCGACCACCCGCAGCCGCGGGGCCGCGTCGAGCACCTCGGCGTCGATGGAGTCCATGCCGACGATGAGCGCCTCGGCGTGCGGGGCGTGTTCGAGCAGTTCCTCGCGGGTCAGCGCGCGGCTCGGCTGCGGGCGCACCACTTCGGCCGCCGCGTCGAGGATCTCCTGCGGCTGCGCGGAGAACCGGCCGAAGGTGGGGGTGGTGATCAGGACGCGTGGCATGACGGCTCCGAGTGGGCCCAGGTCCGGTCGACGACGACGTGCTTGATGACCCGGCGGTGGTAGGTGAACGCGATGTGCAGGGCGCCGTCGGCGGTCTGCGCGAGGGACGGGTAGGACAGCTCCCGGTTCAGGCCGTCCCGGGAGTTGTTGGTGAGGCAGTGGCCGTCGCCGGTCTCAACGTCGCGGCGCACCGGCCAGCTGCGCCCGCCGTCGGTGGAGACCGCGAGCGTGAGCGGGGCGCGCGGGGCTCCCCAGAACGCGAGACCCGGGAGGTCCGAAGTGGACTCCTCGGGTCCGCCGTCGTCGATCTCGTCGTAGAGCGAGGCGCGGCGTTCGGTGGCCTGCTCGGCGCTGCTCGCGTTGTGCACCAGCGCCACCGCGCCGTCGGAGAGCACCACGGCCTGGATGGAGGAGTTGTTGTTGGGCAGCTCCGTCGGTTCCGGTTCGCTCCAGGTGATGCCGTCGGCGGACCTGCTCGAGTGGACGAAGTCGGCCTGGCGGCGGCGGAACAGCGCCAGCAGCTCGCCGTCTGCGAGGACCACGACGTTCATGTGCACGCAGCCGGTGCTGCCGGGCACCTCGTGCGACCGCCAGGTGCGGCCCTCGTCGTCGGAGACCAGGACGGCGCTGGTGTCGTGATCACCGCGCCACCGGCCGGTGGCGGGCCGGGGGCAGCGGAACACCGGCAGCAACCAGCGGCCCGAGTCGAGCACCACCACTGGCTGGCGCACGAACACGCCGCCGTCGGCGGACGCCGGGATCAGCGTGCGCGCCGGGCCCCAGGACCGGCCGTCGTCGGTGGAGGTCCGCACCCGCACCTCCGCGGTGTCCTGGTTCCCGGCTCGCTGCGCGGTGTAGAGCACCCAGAGCTCGCCGCCCGGGGTGGGGAACAGCACGGGGTTCTGCTCCGACCGGGTCGGATCGTCGGAGATCCGCACCGGCTCCGACCACGCGCCGCCGGCGCGGCGGGAGAACCACACGTCGATGTCCGACAGGCCCTCCTGCGTTCCGGAGAACCAGGCGCAGCCGAGGTCACCGCCGGGCAGCGGCATCAGGTTGGCCGCGTGCGACTGCACGTCCGGGGCGGGAAGGTACTCCTCGTGCGGTGCGGTCATGCGGTGGCCGCCTCGAGGTGGGCGGCGGCGACCTGCTCCAGGTGCACCACGTCGGAGGCGACGCTGGCGAACGTGTAGCCCTCGGCGAGGCGCCGCGCGGCGACCTCGCCGTTCGGGGTGTGGATGCCTGCGGCGATGCCCGCCTTCGCCGCGGCCTCCCGCACGGTGGCGACGGCCTGCTCGAAGGCCTCGGCGACCGCGGGGTCGCCGGGGAACGCGCCGCCCACGGCCAGGCACAGGTCGGACGGTCCGACGTAGACGCCGTCCAATCCGGGGGTCGCGCAGATCTCGTCGACGTTCGCCAGGCCCTGCGGAGTTTCGATCATGGCCAGCACCACGGTCGCGGCGTTCGCCTCGGCGGGCTTCGGGCCGATGCGCAGGCCGGACCGCATCGGACCGTAGGACCGGCCGCCGTGCGGCGGGTAGCGCGTCGCGTGCACCGCCTTCGCGGCGTCCGCCGCGTCGTCGATGAGCGGCACGATGACCCCGGCCGCCCCGGCGTCCAGCGAGCGCCCGATGGCGGTGAGGTCGTTGGCCTCGACGCGCACCAGACCGGCGGCGCGGCCACCGGCGTCGATGGCCATCATCCCGTTGAGGATGCCGGAATAGCCGACCAGCCCGTGCTGGCCGTCGATGGCGACGTAGTCGTAGCCGAGGCGCGCGATGCGCTCGGTGGCGATGGGCGCGTCCAGCACGGCCCAATAGCCGACGATCTTGTCGCGGTTGCGCAGCTTCTCGGCGAACTCGGCGGCGACCATTCCTGTGCTCTCCTTAGTGGTCGGGTGCATTCCGGTGGGTTCACCGGTTGTAGGCGGGCATCGGCCCGTGCAGCGCGGCGCCGACGGCGTCGCAGGCGTCGACGACGTCGGCGGGCAGCGGTCCTGCTTCGGCGGCGGCGATGTTGGCGTGCAGGTGCTGCACCTTCGAGCCGCCGAGCAGCAGCGATCCGGTGGCGGGCTTGCCCAGCAGCCAGCGCAGCGACAGCTCGGTCAGCGCGAGTCCGGCCTCGTCGGCGATGGCCGAGAGCCGCTCGACCCCGTCGAACAGCGCGGCGTCCCAGTAGCGCTTCTTGTACATCTCCGCGAGCCGCGAATCGCCGAACCGGCCGCCTGCGGGGTCCTCGTCGAAGCGGTGCCTGCCGGTGAGCAGGCCGCCGCCGAGCGGGTTGTAGACCATCGTGTGCAGGCCGGTGACCTCGGCGAATTCGACGTACTCGGTTTCGATGCGGCGGGCCAGCAGGTTGTAGAGCTGCTGGGCCACCACCGGTCGCGGCGCGCCGACCTCGTCGGCGACGCGGGCGACCTCGGCGATCTGCCACGCGGCGAAGTTCGACACGCCCAGCGCACCGATCTTGCCTTCGGCGACCAGTTCGGCGACGGTCCCGAGCGTCTCGGTCAGCGGCGCGGCCCGGTCCGGCTGGTGCAGGTAGAACAGGTCGACCCGGTCCACGCCGAGCCGCCGGAGGCTGCCTTCGACGCTCGCCCGCAGGCCCGCAGCCGACAGCGGCGAGTGCTTGCCCGCGTCGGGGTGCGGCATGCCCGCCTTGGTGGCGAGCACGATCCGGTCGCGGCGGGACGGCAGCAGGTCGCGCAGGATCTCCTCGGTGGCGCCGCCCGCGTAGCCGTTGGCGGTGTCGACACCGGTGATCCCGGCTTCGAGCGCGGCGTCGAGCATCCGCGCCGCGCCGTCGGCGTCCACCGTGTCCCCGAAGGTCATGGTGCCGAGCACCAGGCGCGAGGACGGAGTGCGGGTACCGGCCGGGTTTTCAGGCCGAGCGGTCATGAGGACGCTCCTTCGACGGGTTCGGATGCGGCGGCGACGAGGTGGCGCGGTTTGCGCCCTCGCATGGCCGAGGGGTCCAACGCGGCGCTGCGCAGGGCACGGGTGTAGGGGTGTTCGGGTGCGGTGAGCACCCGTTCGGCGGGGCCGCGCTCGACGACCCTGCCGCGGCGCAGCACCAGCACGTCGTCGCTGATCTCGCGCACCACGCCCAGGTTGTGCGAGATGATCAGGTAGGTGAGCCCGTGCTCCCGTTGCAGCTCCCGCAGCAGCGCGAGCACCTGCGCCTGCACGGACACGTCGAGCGCGCTGGTGGCCTCGTCGCACACCAGCACCTCCGGGCGGCTGGCCAGCGCCCGCGCGATGCCGATGCGCTGGCGCTGCCCGCCGGAGAACTCCGCCGGGCGCCGTCGCAGCGCGGTCGCGGGCAGTCCGACCTGGTCGATCAGTTCCGCCGCGAGCCGCCTGCGCTCGGCCTTCGAGCGCACGCCGCGCAGCCGCAGCGGTTCGGCGACGATGTCGGCGGCGCTCAGGTGCGGGTCGAGCGACCCGTACGGATCTTGGAACACCATCTGCACGCGAGGCCGCAGCGGGCGCAACGCCCGCTCGCCGAGGCGGGCGATGTCCGTGCCGCCCAACAGGATCCGACCGGAGGTCGGGGTGGTGAGCCGGACCAGCGCGCGGGCGATGGTGGACTTGCCGCAGCCGGACTCGCCGACGATGCCCAGCGTCCGGCCCGCGCGCACGTGGAAGTCCACGCCGTCCACGGCGCGGAACGCGCCGCCTCGCACGGGGAATTCCACGACGAGGTCCTGCACGTCGAGCAGCGGCCGGTCGGATTCGGTCATCGGTCCTCCCCGTCCCACGGTCCGAGCCGCGGCACCGCGGCCAGCAGACCCCGGGTGTAGTCCTCGGCGGGTTCCTCGACGACCCGCTCCACGTCGCCGCTCTCGACGAACCGGCCGCGGCGCATCACGTGGATCCGGTCGGAGACCAGCCGCGCCACCCCCAGGTCGTGGGTGATCATCAAGATGCCCGCTCCGGTGCTCTCCTGGATCTCCATCAGCAGGTCCAGCACGCCCGCCTGCACGGTGACGTCCAGCGCGCTGGTCGGTTCGTCGGCCACCAGCAGCCGCGGCTCTCCGGCGAGCGCGATCGCGATCAGCACCCGCTGCAGCATGCCGCCGGAGAGCTGGTGCGGGTACTCGCGCAACCGCCGCGCGGGTTCCGGGATCCGCACCTGCTCCAGCAGTTCCGCGACGCGGCGTCGCGCCCCGGACCGGGAGGCGCCGCGCGCCCGCGCCGCCTCGCACAGCTGGGAACCGATGGTGTGCACCGGGCTCAGCGCGGTCATCGGATCCTGCGGGATCAGCGAGACGCCGCGTCCGCGCAGACCGGCCGCGGCACCGGGGTCGGTGATCACGTCGGCGCCGAGCAACCGGGCCGTCCCGGACAGCACCGCCAGGTCCGGCGGCAGCAGGCGCAGCAGGCCCATCGCGGTGGTGGACTTGCCGGAACCGGACTCACCGATGATCGTCACCGTTTCACCGGCGCCGATCCCGAACGACACCCCGTCCACCGCGCGCACCACGCCACGACCGGTGATCAGTTCGATCTGCAGGTCCTCGACGTCGAGCAGGTCGTTCATGCGCCCGCCTCCTCGCGCACCTTCGGGGAGCGGTCGCGCAGGCCGTCGCCGAGCAGGTTCACCCCGACCACCAGCAGCACGATCACCAGCCCCGGCAGCGTCACCATCCACCAGGAGGTGGTGATGTAGTCCTGACCGTCGGAGATGATGCGGCCCCAGGTCGCGAACGGCCGTTGCGGACCGGCGCCGAGGTAGCTCAGCGCGCTCTCCAGCAGCACCGCCTGCGCCAGCAGCAGCAGGACGACCAGCGTCGCCTGCCCCACGATGTTCGGCACCACGTGCCGGACCAGCACGGCGATCCGGCCCAGCCCCAGCATCCGGCCCGCCTGCACGTACGGCTTCTCCCGCTCCACCACCACGAGGGAGCGGACCAGCCGCGCCACCTCGGGCCACTGGGCGATGGCGATCACGAACGTGATCACCGGGACGGACGGGCCGAACAGGGCGACCACGAGCAGCAGCATCATCAGCAGCGGCAACGCCAGCTGCGCCTCCAGCGCGCGGGAGACCACGGCGTCCACCCAGCCGCCGAGGAACCCGGCCAGCGCGCCCAGCACGATGCCGATCAGCCCGGACACGACGACGGCGAGCACGCCGATCAGCAGCGACACCTGCCCGCCGTGCAGCACGCGCGCCAGCAGGTCGCGGCCGAGCTGGTCAGTGCCGAACAGGTGGCCGCCGACCAGCGGCGGCAACCGGCGCTCATCGAGGTGCTGCTCGTTGGCGCCCGGAATCGGCAGCAGGTCGGCCAACGCCACCGGCAGCACCACCAGCAGCGTGCACACCGCGCCGATCCACAACTTCGCCGACGCCGCGCGCGCCCGGCGGGTCGCCGAGGCGCGGGCCAGCCGCCGGGGCGTGATCCGGCTGGGGCGCACCCGCTCGATCACCGCGTGCTCGCTCATCGGGTGGCCGCCTTTCCGAGTCGCACGCGCGGATCCAGCAGCGGATACGCCAGGTCGATCACCAGCTGCACCAGGATCGCCAGCGCCGAGGTGATCAGCACCGTCGCCTGGATCAACGGGTAGTCGCGGGTCTCCAAGGCGCGGACCACCAGGGAGCCCACACCCGGCCAGGCGAACACGACCTCCACCACGACCACGCCGTTGAGCATCGCGGCGAACCGGGTGCCCAGCGCCGTGAGCACCGGGATCGAGGAGTTCGCCATCGCGTAGCGCCACACCAGCGCACGTTCCGGGACACCGCGCGACCGCGCCGCGGTGAGGTAGGGGGCGGCCAGGTTCCCGGCCATCTCGCGGCGCACCAGCCGCGAGATCAACGCGATCTGCAGGGCGGCGACCGTCAACGTCGGCAGCACCAGCCCGGACCAGGTGGCGAACCCGGACGCCGGGAGCACCGGGACGACCACGGCGAACACCGTGAGCAGCATGATGCCGCTCCAGAAGTCCGGCATCGACTGGCCAGCGATGCCGAGCACGTTCGCGCCCACCTCGCGGGCGGTGTCGGCGTGCCGGGCCATCCAGACGCCCAGCGGCACCGCGACGACCATCGTCACGAGGATCGCCGACAGCGCCAGCGTCACCGTGTACGGGACTCGGTCGAGGACCACGTCGAACGCGGGCGCCTGGAAGGAGTACGAGGTGCCGAGGTCGCCGGTGAGCAGGCCGCGCAGGAACGCGAGGTACTGGTGCGACACGGGATCGTCCAGGCCGAGCCGGGTGCGGACCTCGGCGAGCTCCGCCGGACCGGCCATCGGACCGGCGTAGGACGCGGCCGGATCTCCCGGAGCGAGGCGGATCAGCACGAACACCGTGGACACGGTGAGGAATACGGTCAGCAGGCTCTGGCTCACCCGGCGCAGCAGGTATCCGGTCACGCGGCGCTCACCCCCGTCGTGGCGAGCTCGTAGGAGTTCGTCGGTTCGAGGCTCAGGCCGGCCACGCGCTGCCGGTGCGCGAGCACGACCCGCGGCACGAACGCCCACAAGCACGGCCAGGTGTCCCACACCGCCTGCTGCGACCGCGCCAGCAGGTCCTGGCGCACCGCCGGGTCCACTTCGGACGTCGCGCGGTCGATGAGGTCGGCGACCTGCGGGAACACGTAGCCCTGGTAGGTGTCGCGGGTCCGCTCGTCCTCGGGGGTGCCGCCGTACATGCCCTGCAGCGCGGAGACGGCCAGCGCGGTCGGCGTGCTCAGGCCGTTGCCGATCACGTCCCAGTCGCCACCGCGACCTTGGCGCCACTGCGCGATGTCCCCACCCGGTTCGAACTGCCGGAGCTCGGCCCGGACGCCGACCTGCCGCAGCATCTGCAGCACGGCTTCCATCACGGTGGTGTCGTTGGCGAACTCCCCCGATTCCCAGATGATCCGGAGCTTCAGATCGCCGTCGCGAACACCGGCGGCGGCGAGCAGTTCTTGGGCGCGGCGCGGATCGTGCACGTATTCACCGGTGCGCACCGCGCCCGCCAGGGTGCCGGGCACCGGGCCGGTGGCGGGGGCGACGGAGCCGGTGAACACGTCGTCGATGAGGGTGCGCCCGTCGATGGCGAAGGTCAGCGCCCGCCGCACCCGCGGATCCGACAGCGGATGCCCGGCGGGCTTGCGGAAGTTGTAGAAGAGCTGGTTGATCCGGGTGCCCTCCGCGGTCTGCATGCGGACCTGCGGCACGCCGCGCAACTGGTCGGCGGAGTCCGGGGAGATCGTGTCGATCACGTCGACCTCCCCGCTGCGCAGCGCGACGACCCGGTTGGACTCCTCCGGCAGGAAGCGGACCTCGATGCGGCGCGCCCGCGGCTGCGGTCCCCAGTAGGCGGTGTTCGCGGCGAGCGAGTAGTCCCCGGTCCCCCGGTTGGAGGCGGTGACGACGTACGGACCGCTGCCGACCCCGTCCTGCAGCTCCTCCGGGCGGTTCCGGGCGGCGGGGGTGATGAGGATGTTGGCCATCAGGAAGTCCAGCGTCGGAGCCGGATTCCTGGTGCGCAGCAGGAAGGTTCGCTCGTCGAGGGGCACGACCTGCGGCCATTCCGGGAAGAACGTGGCGAGGAACGACCCGCTCACGCCCCGGTACATCTCCAACGCGGTCGCGACGTCGTCGACGGCGACGGGCGTGCCGTCGGAGTAGCGCACGCCGGGGCGCAGGCGCACCGTCCACTCGGTGGGGGCGGTCATGTCGAAGCGTTCCGCGAGCACCGGCCGCGGCGTGAGATCCGGGCCGATGCGGGTCAGTGCCTGGCGCACGGCCCGCTGCACGGTGACGGCGGCTTCGAACTGGTTGAGCTTGTTGTCCAGCGACACGAGGGAGCGGTTGAGCGCCAGGACCAAGGTGTCCGGGCCGGGACTTCCGGTGGGGCCCGCGCAGGCACCGAGCGGGCCCAACCCGGCCAGGCCGCCCGCGGCGATGCCGGCTCGCAGCAAGGTGCGGCGGGACAAGGCCCACCGATCCTGCCGCGCGTTCGCCGATGGGGTCATCGTTGACCTTTCCTCACACTGCACCGGCCTGGACTCGCCGCGGCCGGTGTTACGTAGAGCACCCTGACACGATTGCGCGTTGTGCGCAACTGTCGTAGCGTGATTCACGCAAACAGCGATCCGCGGACGCACCGCGGCGGAAGGCGGCCCAGACCGCCGACCGGATCAGCGCACAGCCCCGGACGAGGCAGCACGAAGGAGGAACGCATGGGCGAGTTCGCCTACGACGAGCCCACTTCCCTTTCCCGCGTCCTCGCGCTCGCCGACGATCTCTCCGGCGCGGCCGAGACCGCGGCGGCGCTGCTCCCCGCATTCGGCACCGGCGAACTCCGGCTCTCCGGCACGCGGCCTGAGCACCGATATGCGCACACCGCGCAAGCGGTGGTCTCGAACCTGGTGGTCGTCGACCTCGACTCCCGGCACGGCCCCGCCGAGCCGACCGCCGCCGCCGTGGACCACGCGCTGCGGGACCGCGGCGCGCGTTCCGCGCACACCTTCATCAAGATCGATTCGTTGTTGCGCGGGAACGTCGCCGCCACGCTGAGCGCCGCCGGTCCCGTGGTGTTCGCACCGGCGCTGCCCACCGCCGGGCGCACCGTGCGCGGCGGCGTGCTGCACCTGCGCGGCGTCGCGCTGCACGAGACCGCCGCGTGGCGCGCCGAGCCCGCCGCACCGCCCACCGGCATCGCCGAACTCCTCGCACCTGGGCCGTGCCGCCACGTCCCGCTGGACGCGGTCCGCTCACCGGACCTGCCCGCCGCGCTGCGCGCGAGCCTCGCGGCGGCCGAGATCCCGCTGTGCGACGGGGAAACCGACTCCGACCTCGACGCGGTGGTCGCCGCGACGCTGGCGCTCGGATCCGCGACCGCCGGAGTGCGGCTCGCCGGTTCGGGCGCGCTGGCCGCCGCGCTCGGCCGCGCGCTGCCACCGCACGCCTCCGCCACCGCGCCCGCACCGAACTCCGCGCACGGCCTGCTGTTCGTCGTCGGCACCGCGGAGCGCACCGCGCGGGAACAGGTGCGCAGGCTCGTCGCCGCCGGGGCCCGGCAGGTCCCGCTCGACGCCTCCGCGCTGCTCGGCGGCGAAGCGGACGCCGGCCGCATCACCGGCGCGCTCCGACGCGCACCGGTGGTGCTCACGGTGGACGCTCCGGACGGGGTCGACCCGGCGCAGTCCCGCGCCCTGGTCCAGGGCCTCGCCGACACCGCCCGCCGCGCCGTGGCCGCCGCCGACCGGCCGGTCGACCTGGTGCTGACCGGTGGCGAAACCGCGCGCCGCGTGCTCGACGCGCTCGGTGTGCCCGCGCTCGCCCCGCTCGCTCAGATCCACCACGGCGCCGTGCACAGCCGCGCCCCCGGCGGCACGTCCGTCGTGACCCGACCCGGCAGCTTCGGCGAGGCGGACAGCCTCGTCCGCATCGCCGAACACCTGCGTCCCCCAACGGAAGGCTGAACATGAGCACCCCTGCCACTCCCCTGATCGCCGTCACCATGGGCGACGGGGCAGGTGTCGGCCCGGAGGTCACCGTCGGCGCGCTGCTCGACCCGGCGACCCTCGCCCGCTGCCGCCCCGTGGTCATCGGCGACGCCGCGCGACTGCGCCGAGCCGCGTCGATCACGGGACTGGACGCGGAGATCTCAGCCGTGGACTCCCCGTCCGACGCGGTGTTCGCGCCCGGCCGCATCAACGTCATCGACCTCGACCTGCTGCCCGACGAGCTGCCGTGGGGGGAGATCTCCCCGGTGGCCGGGGACGCCGCCTACCAGTACGTCCGGGTCGCCGCCGAACTGGCCATGCGCCGCGAAGTGCAGGGGATCTGCACCGCGCCGCTGAACAAGGAGGCGCTGCACGCCGCCGGGCACCTGTACCCGGGCCACACCGAACTGCTCGCGCACCTGACCGGAACCGAGGAGGTGTCGATGATGCTGTCCACGCCCAAGGTCAAGGTGGTGCACGTGACCACGCACATCGGGCTCGTCGACGCCGTCGCGAAGATCGAACCCGGCCTGGTCGAACGCACCGTGCGACGCGGCGACCGGGCCATCCGCGGTTCCGGGGTCGCCGCACCGCGCATCGGGGTGTGCGGCATCAACCCGCACGCCGGGGAGAACGGACTGTTCGGCTACGGCGAAGAAGAGGAGAAGATCGTCCCGGCGATCGCGAAGCTGCGCGCCGACGGCATCGACGCGCGCGGGCCGCTGCCCGCCGACACCGCGTTCTTCCTCGCCGGACGGGGTGATTACGACCTGATCGTCGCCATGTACCACGACCAGGGCCACGGCCCGGTGAAGGTGCTCGGCATCGAAGCCGGGGTGAACATCACGGTGGGCCTGCCGGTGATCCGCACCTCCGTGGACCACGGCACCGCCTTCGACATCGCGGGCACCGGCACGGCGGGCGTGGGTAGCATGATCGAGGCCATGCGGCAGGCCGCCGAACTCTCGGTCGCCGCTTGAGGTTCCGCGCGGCGATCCGCTCGCACCGAGCTCCCGGTCCACGGTGGACTCGGGGGTGAACCCGACCACGACCCGCTCCGATGGGAGGACGACGATGTCCCGCGGATCACGAGACCGCCGCGCCGCCATCGTGCGGCTGGCCACCACTTCCGGGCTGGCCAGCGTGGACGAGCTCTCCGAACGGTTCGGGGTCACCGCCTCGACCATCCGCCGCGACCTGGCGCAGCTGGAATCGGCGGGGCGGCTCGCCCGCACCTACGGCGGGGCGATGGCGCTGGACCCGCACCAGGAGACCTCGCTGCGGCAGCGCAGCGGCGAGGCGCACGAGGCGAAGCACGCCATCGCGGCATGGGCGGCGCGGCAGGTCCGGCCCGGCGAGACGGTGCTGCTGGACGCCGGGACCACGACGGGCGCGCTCGCCCGCGCGTTGCGCGACGCGCGGGACCTGACGGTCGCCACCACCGGGCTCACCGTGCTGCAGGAGCTCACCAACGCGGAAGGCGTGCGCGTGGAATGCCTCGGCGGCACGCTGCGCCACCTCAGCCAGGGCTTCGTCGGGCCGCTCACCGAGGCCGCCCTGAGCCGGATGACCTTCGACCGGGTCTTCCTCGGCGCCGACGGCGTCACCGCCGAGCAGGGGATCTGCGAGGCGGACCTGCAGCAGACCCGGCTCAAGGAGCTCATGGCGCAGCGCGCGGACCACGTGTACCTGCTGGTGCACTCGACGAAGCTGGGGCGCCGCCCGTTCCACGCGTGGGCGCCACTGCCCGAGCGGTGGACGCTGGTCACCGACGCGGACGCCGATCCGGCCGCCACCGCCCCGTTCCTGAGCCGCGGCGTCGACGTGGTCGTCGCGGACCGGCAGGAGCCGTGATCGGGCTCGGAGAGCCCCGCGCGGAACGGTCCTGCCGCCGGTGCGTCGTCAGCGGCGGAGCCGCTGAGGTTCCGCCCGCTGCGCAGGTCGTGGAAGAGCCCCTCAGCGCCTCCCGCGCAGCGCGGCGCTGACACCGGGGCACTGCCTGCGGGTGGTGTCGAGGAACGCGGCGAGCACCGGGGAACGGTCCCGCGCCCGGAACGACATGACCAGCTCCGGCAGGTCGACCCGCGGGCGCACCTCGCTGATCCAGGTGTCCGGTCGGGGGGCGGCGCGCACGCAGGCCGGGACGAGCCCCACACCGATGCCGCAGGCGGCGAGCCCGACGATGGTGTGCACGTCGCGGGCTTCGGTGGCGCGGCCCAGCGCGGGCGCGTCCTCGCCGAGCAGCCCGCGCAGAGCGGCTCGGATGCGGGGTTCCTCGTCGGCCGGGGCGATGATCAGCGCCTGCTCTCGCAGTTGTTCCGCTCGCACCGAGGCCTGCCCGGCGTAGGGGTGGGCGGCGCCGACGACGGCGACGAGCCGGTCGGTGCCGACGGTGACCGAGACGAGGTCCTCGGCTCCGGCGCCGCGAGCAGCGCCGCGCCCGATGGTGACGTCCAGGTCCCCGGCGAGCAGCGCGGCGGCGCTGCACGCGGTCGACATCTCCTGCAGCTGCAGCCGCACGTCCGGGTGCTCGCGGCCGAAGCGGCCCAGCAGCGGCGGCAGCAGTTCCAGCAGCGCCGAGCCGATGAACCCCAGCCGCAGCCGCCCCGTTTCCCCGCGCGCGGCCCGTCCGGCGTCCCCTGCGGCGGCCGTCATCTCCGCGAGCGCCCGCCGCGCCCGGTCCAGGAACGCCTCCCCCGCCGCGGTGGGGAACACGCCGTGCGGTGTGCGGTCGAACAGCCGGGCGCCGACCTCCCGCTCCAGGGCCGCGATCTGCTTGGACAGCGGGGGTTGCGCGATGCCGATGGCGGTCGCCGCGCGGCCGAAGTGCTGGTGTTCGGCGAGGGCGAGCGCGTAGCGCAGGTGCCGGGCTTCCACCCGTTGAGCCTACGCACGCGACTCGTCATGCCGTTGGGATATCGCGGACGGGCTTGCGAGATATCTCGGTGGATCAGCGGGTGATCGGCGGCTGAACTGGATCCGCGCTCGGGATCACGGGCGCGCACCCCAGCAGGAAGAGCCGCGCCATGACCGCATCATCCGCAGTGGACACCCTGTTCGTGCTCGTGCACGGGGCCTGGCACTCCTCCGCGCAATGGGCGGCCACGCAGCGCGCCCTCACCGCGCGCGGCGCGGCGAGCGTCGCCGTCGACCTGCCCGGACACGGCTTCGACGCGCCGCTGCCGAGCGGTTACGCCGAGCCCGGCCAGCCCGGACTGGACACCGAGAAGTCCGCGCTGGCCGGCACGACGATGCACGAGGCGGCGGCGCCGATCGTCGCGGCACTGCGCACCGCGCGCCGATATCCGCAGGTGGTGCTCGTCTCGCACAGCGCGGGCGGCGGCCCGGCCTCGCTCGCGACGGAGCTCGCACCGGAGCTGGTGGACCTGCAGGTGCACCTGTCGTCGTTCGTCCCGGCCGGGCGGCCCCGGTTCGCCGACTACATCACCGCGCCGGAGAACGCCGACGCGCTCGGCGCGGGCCTGCACGTCGCCGACCCCGAGGTCGTCGGCGCGATGCGGATCAACCCGCTGTCCACCGATCCCTGCTACGTCGAGGAGCTGCGCCGCACCCACTACGGTGACACCCCTGCCGCCTCGTTCACCCGCTGGCGGCACGCGCTGAGCCCGGACCTGCCGATCGCGATCCCGACCAGCGCGGTCACCGTGACCGCCGAGCGCTGGGGCAGCGTGCCGCGCGCCTTCGTGCGCTGCGCCGCGGACCGCGCCCTCACCCCCGCCGTGCAGGACCTGATGATCGCCGAAGCCGACGCGGCCATGCCCGCGCGCCCGTTCGCCGTCCGCACGCTGCCGGGCGGGCACACCCCGTTCGCCGCCCGCCCGGACGACCTGGCGACCGCGCTGATGTCGGTGCTGCGCCGACCGCGAGCCGCCGGGTGATCTCGACCGGAGGAACCGGCGGTGTCCCGGTGCGCCGCGGGAATAGCACTGCGCCCGCGGCGTTGAACCGTTCAGGCCTTGATCCGGGAGCAGAACCGCGATCGAGGTCCCCGAACCGACCGCAAGAGGAGCATGTTCAGTGGGCAACAGCAACGAGGCAGTGGAATTGAGCCCGACCGACTGGGTTCAGGACCAGACGAAGAAGATCCGCGAAACCGGGACCACCGAGGGCCTCGAGATCAAGGGGTCGCCGATCGTGCTGCTCACGTTGCGCGGCGCCCGGTCCGGCAAGCTGCGCCACACGCCCGTGATGCGGGTCGAGCACAACGGCAGCTATGCGGTCGTCGCCTCCAAGGGCGGTGCGCCGGAGCACCCGACCTGGTACTACAACATCAAGGCCCACCCCGAGTTCCCGCTCCAGGACGGTGCCACGACCAAGGAGTACGTCGCCCGCGAGGTCGAGGGCACCGAGCGCGCCGAGTGGTGGGAGCGCGCCGTCGCCGCGTTCCCGTCGTACGCCGAGTACCAGGAGAAGACCGACCGGCACATCCCGGTCTTCGTACTCGACCCCAAGTGACGTCAACGCCCGTCCGGTCGGTCCATCCGGAGTGGTCCGCGTAGGGGGCGGGTGGCGGAACCTCAGCGGTTTCCTCGCCGCGGGATGGATTTCGCGTGTGGCTGCACGACACGCACGATCGCCGTCCTCGCGAGGAACCCGCTGAGAACCCGCCGGTGAACGCCTTGCTCGAGCTGGCCGCTGCTCAGCGGCTCCGCCGCGAGCAGACGGCGCTGCAGGCACCTGGTCGAGGCTCCGAGCGAGCTCAGTCCTGGAGTGCGGCGATGCGGTCCTCCAGGTAGGCGTCCCAGTCCGCCGCGCGGCTGCGCAGGTGCGGGCGGACGTTGTCGTCGGTCTGCAGCATGAAGCGGTTCGCGAGGATCGCCTCCGCGACCTGCTCGCCGACCTGTTCCGGTTGCAGCGCCTCGAATTCCGGGCCGGGCCCGCAAGTCGTGGTCTCCGGCCCGAACGACCGGATCGACCCGGCGATGCCGGTCACCACCGGTCCGGGGCACAGCACGGTGACGCCGATGCCCTGCGGACGCAGGTACAGCGCGAGCCCTTCGGAGAGCTGGATCAGCGCCGCCTTCGACGCCGCGTAGGGCAACCGGTCGTAGGAGTAGGTGAACAGCCCCGCGAACGACGCGGTGTTCACCAGGTGCCCCGATCCCTGCTCCACCAGCAGCGGCAGGAACGCGGAATTGCTGCGCACCACGGACATCAGGTTGATGTCGAGCACCCGCTGCCACTCGGCGACCGGGATGTGCTCGGGCAGTCCCCGGGTCAGCACACCGGCGTTGTTCATCACCACGTCGACCCGGCCGAAACCGTCCAGTGCGGACCGCCGCAGCTCCTCGAACGCGCCCTCCGCCGCCACGTCGCAGGGCACCGCGAGCGCGGATCCGCCCGCCGCCGCGATCTCACCGGCGACCCGCTCGGCGCCGTCCGCGTCGATGTCGGCGATCACGACCCGAGCGCCTCGGCGAACCAGCGACCACGCGGCGGCCCGGCCGATCCCGCTCGCCGCGCCGGTGATCACCGCGACCTTGTCCTGCAGCGTCTCCACGATCGCCCTCCTCGCGCCAGTCGATCAGCGTCGAACCTACGCGAGCGGACGGCGAGCACTCCCCGGAACCTCCGTCGTCACTCCAGCGCGCGCAGGGCGGTCGCGACGTCGGCCACGCAGTCGGCGAAGCCGGACCGGTCGTCCGATGTCCAGCGCGCGAACGCGACCTGGAAGACCGTCACCGCGCTGTGCGCGGCGAGGCTCGCGGTGGGTTCCTCGACGCCGCGCTCGTGCAGCGCCCGGATCGTCGAGTCGGCCATCGACGCGAGCTTGAGCAGTTCGCGCTCTTGCAGGCTCGGGTTCGCGGCGATGATCGCGGATCGCCGCACGGAGCGGTCCCGGCGGTCCCGCAGCAGCTCGCCGCCCGCGACCATCCCGGTCAACGCCGCGTCCAGCGGGGACAGGCCGTCCGGCGCGGCGAGGATCGCGTCGTGGGCGGTCCGCTGCATGGTCTCGGAGCCGTCGAAGAGGACTTCCCGCTTGTCGGCGAAGTGCCGGAAGAACGTGCGTTCGGTGACGCCGGCGCGGGCGGCGATGTCGCCCGCGGTGGTCTGCTCGAAGCCGCGCTCGGCGAAGAGCTCCAAGGCGGCGCGGATCATGCGCCCTTGCGCGTCCGGTTCCCAGCGAGCCATGCCGAGGAGTGTAGTGATGACAGTCGCTGACATCGACTGCTACTGTCGATGTCAGTCACTGACATGAACCAACAGGGGGAGATCGCCTTGCGCATCTTCATCACCGGTGCCTCCGGCTGGATCGGATCGGCCGTCACCGACGAACTGCTCGCCCACGGCTACGCGGTCGTCGGCCTCGCCCGCTCCGACGCCTCCGCCGCGGCCCTGGAAGCCAAGGGAGCCACCGCCCATCGCGGCGACCTCGACGCCCCGGACGGCTTGGCCGCTGCCGCCGCGCAGGCCGACGGCGTCATCCACCTCGCCTTCAAGCACGACTTCTCCGACTACGCCGGGGCGGGCCGCAGCGAGCGGGCCGCCGTCCAGCGGATGCTGGAGGCGATGGACGGCGACCGGCCGTTCCTGCTCGCCTCCGGACTGGCCAAAGGTGACCTGGACCGGCCGCTGACCGAGGACGACTCCGCACCGTTCCACGGCGCCGACTCCGCTCGCGGCGGCAGCGAGAACCTCGCGCTGTCCTACGCCCAACGCGGTGTGCGCGCGGTGGCGCTGCGCTTCTCCGCGACCGTGCACGGCACGGGCGACCCCGGATTCACCTCGGTCCTGACGAAGATCGCGAAGGAGCACGGCGCGGCCGGGTACATCGGCGACGGCTCGACCCGCTGGCCCGCCGTGCACCGCGCCGACGCCGCGCGGATGGTCCGGCTCGCGTTGGAGAAGGCCCCGGCGGGCTCGCGGCTGCACGCGGTGGCCGAGAGCGGAATCCCCTCCCGCGACATCGCCGCCGCCATCGGCGAACAGCTGGGCGTGCCCGTGATCTCGGTCGCCCCGGAGGACGCCGAGACCCACTTCGGCTGGATCGGCGGCTTCTTCGGCATGGACGCCGCCGCGACGAACGAGCGCACGCGAGAACTGCTCGGCTGGACCCCTACCGGCCCGACCCTCCTGGAGGACATCGCCGCCGGGGCCTACGCGCTGCCGGAGTGACCCGTCCCCGTGCTGCTCCGCTCGAACGCGGAGCGGCACAGGCGGTCGCGTCCCGATCCATCACGGCGAGCCGGTGACCACGACATCGTTGTGCACTCCTTGCACCACCAAGCGGTCGTCCTCGTCGGGCGTCACGGACCACAACACGTTCATGGGCTGATCCAGCTCGACGACCGAATCCTCTGGGCGCCCGAGGGACGCGTAGACCACGCGATCCGCCGGGTCCTTGACCCGGACGAACACAAGAACCTCGCCGGCCCCGTTCGTCGCCGACATCGGTTGTCCGGTGTGGACGCCCTTGAGCGCGGGGACCACCTCCCAGGCTCCGGGCCAGACGTTGGGAGCTCCGGGTAGCTCGCTGACCTGCCACAACAAGCCGAGTTCGTCCAATGCGAACAGATGCAGCAATCCGTCACCTCCCAGGGCCACCGTGGGCGGAGCCGCCAGCGGCTTATCGCCGAACGGGTGGTCCGGATGTTCCTCCCACTGGTCCTTGGCGCTTCCACGCTGCGCCCAGGTTCGAAGCCGCTTCGTCTCCAGGTCCAGTGCGAAGACCCGCAGGTATCCGTGTTGGTCGATGTGGACCTTCGGGTCTCCGGAGATCGACGGAACCCCATCCCCGGCACCGCGCATCGGTACCGCGTCGGACCACAGGTCCTTGCCGGGTTCCAGCTGGGTGAGCTGCCACAGCTTGTCGCTGTCGCCCCTGACGAACACTTCGAGGTTTCCGTCCGAGTCCTGGTGCGCCGTCGGCCGTCCTTTCACCTCGTCGACGCCCTCCATCGTTCTCCAGGCGCTTTTCGTGGATCGCACGGCACCGCCGGCCGACAGGTTGTACCGCAACCCGCCGTCCTTGCCGGCCGCGAACGCGACCAGCCTTCCGTTGGCATCCGGCACGATGACGGGGTCGCCGCCGATTCCGCCCCCGATGTTCTCCGGCCCGGCCCACGAACCATCCGGCCGCTGCCGGTACCGGCGGACATCCGCCCCGGCCCGCTGCAAGGTGACGAGGCTTCCGGCAGCGGCCCGGGCGGTGGAGTGGGCGGGAAGTTCGCAGCCGGCGTCGTCCGTGCGCTCCCCGCAAGGCACGGGGCTCGACGTCGCATTTTCGGTCGGGGCGGGCGTTTCCGCGCCCGGTGGTTTCGCTGGCACGGGCGAGGAAAGGCTCGGAGCGGGCGCCGGGGCAGGTCGCGCTTGCGGATCGGACTCGCTCCCGGACCACAGCACCGGTGTCGCGACCGCCGCCACCAGCGCGGCCGTGGTCGCCGCCAGGGCGAGGAGCAACCGTTTCCTCCGGCGGATCACGACCCGCTCCTCCGGAGTCGCGGGCAGTAGCGCGGGGGCCGAGATTCGGGCCGCGTTGGGTGCGATCACCAGGTCGTCGATGCGTTCGCTGCCGCGCTGGCGGGGCCGGGGCAGTCCGCGGCGGTGCAGCTCCCGATCCAAACCCCGGTAGACGTCGCGCATGCTCAGTTCCGCCGGGCCGCTGGGATCGCCGCGGTCGAGCAACCGGATCAGTTCGCCGGTGAACGCGGTGTGCTGCGCCCCGGGCGGAGCGAGCGCGACCTGATCGCGGGCGGCCGAAGTCAAGATGTACCCGCCGTGCACGTCGGCCAGATCGATCGGATCCTGCGCGCTGAGCGTGCCGATCGCACGACCCGAGAAGCAGCAGTCCAGCACGACGACGATCGCGCGGGCCCGGCTCTTGAGCAGGCTCCGCCGGATCGTCGTGAACGGAACGGAACTGTGCTCCAGCCTGTTCGCGTTCGGATCGGTCGCCTTCGTCGCCAAGTACAGCTCGCCATCGGCGCTGACGAACCCGTGCCCGACGTAGTGCACCAGCAGGACATCAGTGGCCTGATCGGCCGCTTCGGCGACGGCGAGCCCCATTCGCATCGGGTCGGCGGAGTCCAGGATTCGGATGATCTGCTCCGAACGCACGCCGCACCGGTTCCGCAGGACGTGGGCCAGATCTTCCATGGTGGACTCGACTGCGGGGACCGGCGGCGCGGCGGCGTCGTTGGCGCAGGCTTGCGTGCCGACCAGGACCACCCTGCTGCCCGGTGAGTTCAACTCAGCCATCGACGCGCCCCTCCAGCCGCGGAGTGCCGGAATTCGCGCCGCCACCGGCGAGCGTCGCCGAGAGCTCGCGCGCGAGCCGACCACGAGTGGCCGCGTCCGCCCGCCGCAGCTGCCGGGCGGACATCGTGATGCCGGTGCCGTCGGCGATTCTGGTGACCGTGCAGGCGACGTCGACGGCCCGATGCTGCAGCCACGCGTTCACGGCGGTCGCGAATCCGGTCGTCGCGGATCCGGTGCCCAGCGTGACGAGGATCAGTTCCGGAACGGTCCCGAGATGACCGGGTTCGGGCGGCCGTTCGACGAGTCGCACACGGCCTCGCAGCTCCGGTTCCTCCGCCAGCCAAGTCCGCAGTGTGCGCAGGTTCTCCGTCGAATCGACACCGGTGATGGAAACTTCCAACTCCACTGGGTCCCCCTGTTGTCGAGTTCGATGCGGCGATACGCGTGACGCCTTCTTCGAAAGCAGCGGAGGCCACGTTAGCGCGAGACGCGATTCTTGCGGAGGCGGCACGGGCTTTTCGGCCGATATTCTCAAGAATTCCGCACGAATGCGGAATAGTGCGACCCAACGGCCATTTCAAGGTCGGGGAGATGACTCGAACCCGGAGATATGATCTCAATTCGACCATCGTGAGAATGGCCCGGACAACCGCGATCCGAGCCGGCTAATCGACCAAGAACCGCACGTGCGGACGACCATCCACAGCGGACACCGAGCAGCGAACGCCGTACACGTCCGCCACGAGCTGCTCGGTCAGCACCTCGGCCGGGGTTCCGGTGGCCACCACCCGTCCGCCGGAGAGCACCGCGAGTTCGTCGCAGAACATCCCGGCCAGGTTCAGGTCGTGCAGCGCGATCACACTGGTCACCGGTAGTCGCCGCACCAGTGCGAGCAGTTCCAGCTGGTGGGCGATGTCGAGGTGGTTCGTCGGCTCGTCGAGGATCAGCTCCGCCGGTTCCTGGGCCAAGGCCCGCGCGATCTGCGCGCGTTGCCGTTCGCCGCCGGAAAGGCTGTGCCAGCGGCGGTCCGCCAGCCCGTCGAGCCCGGTCTGCGCCAGCACTCGCCGGATGATCTCCGCGTCGTCCGGGTTCGCGCCGCCCCATCCGTTCCGGTGCGGGGTGCGGCCGAGGGCGACCACCTCGGTCACGGTGAGGTCGACGTCGGTACCCACCTGCTGCTCCACGACCGCCACCCGACGCGCCAGGTCGCGCCGGGACCACTGCGGCGCTGCGCGCCCGCCGATCTCGATCGCCCCGGAGCTCGGCCGCCGCAGTCCGGCCAGCAGCCGAAGCAGCGAGGACTTCCCGGACCCGTTCGGCCCGAGCAGGCCCACCGTGCGGCCTTCGTCGACGCGCAGGCCCACCCCGTCGAGGATCAGCGTGCCGCCGGCGGACCAGGACACGTCGTTCGCGGTCAGGCTCACGACACCCTCCCCCGCTTGGCCAGCAGCACGGCGAACGCGGGCACCCCGACGAGCGCGGTGACGACGCCGACGGGCACTTCCTGCGGTGCGGCGATGGTCGTGGCCAGCACGTCGACCCACACCAGCAGCACCGCGCCGAGCACGGCGGTCACCGGCAGCAGCGCGCGGTGGCGCGGTCCCACGAGCAGCCGCGCGGCCTGCGGCAGCACCAGCCCGACGAACCCGATCGCACCGGCGGCGGCGACCAACGTCGCGGCCAGCAGAGCGGTCGCCACCAGCAGCACCGCCCGCAACCGCGCCACGCGGACGCCGAGGGAGGCGGCGGCGTCCTGCCCGAACGCGAACGCGTCCAGCGCCCCCGCCCGCGACAGACACAGCACCAGGCACACCGCGCACACCACCGCGGAGATCGCGACGTCGTTCCACCGCGCGCCGGACAACGAACCCAGCAACCAGAACAGCACCCCGCGGGTCTGCTCCGCGTCCGCCGAGGTGATCACGATGTAGGAGGTGAGCGCGGAGAACAGCTGGGTGCCCGCCACCCCGGCGAGCACCGTGTGCCCGGCCGCGCCGCCCGCGACCGACGCGAGCAGCATCACCAGCGCGAACGCCACCAGCGCCCCGGCGAACGCACCCGCGGTGAGCCCGATCGCGCCGGCGCCGAACCCGAGCACGACGACCGACACCGCGCCGGTGGACGCTCCGGCGGACACGCCGAGCAGGAAGGGGTCGGCGAGCGGGTTGCGCAGCAGCGATTGCAGCACCGCCCCGCACACGCCGAGCCCGGCACCGCAGATCGCGGCCAGCAGCGCCCTCGGCAGCCGCAGCTGCCACACGATGCCCTGCCCGATGCGGGACACGTCGGTGTCGAGCAGGCCGAGCCGATCCCCGACCACGCTGCCGACGTCGCCGACGGTGAGGTGCGCCGGTCCGAGCGTGACCGCGACCGCGATCGACAGCAGCAGCGCGGGAATCCCGGCGAGCACGATCGCGACCGGTGGCAGTCGTCCGGCGGACAGCCCGGCGGACGGCGCAGCCGTCACCGCTGCCGGTCCATCTCGACGAGCCGGTCCGCGAGCCGTTCGATGCCCTGCACGGTGCGCATGCTGACGTTGAGCTCGGTGCCCGTCATGCCCATGAGGTGCTCGTCGCGCACCGCCGCGAGCCGGGACACCGCCGGATCCTCGTGCAGGAACCGGGTTTTCGCCTCGATCCCGTCGCCTTCGCCGTCGCGGGTGAGGTCGCCGAGCACCAGCAGGTCCGGGTCGCGCGCGAGGACGTCCTCCCAGGACACCTGCGGCCACATCGAGCTGATGTCCTCGTAGGCGTTGCGCACGCCCAGCACGCGGGTCATGACCGCGGGTGATCCGGTGGAGCCCGCCATGTACGGGGATTCGGTGCGGGCGAACCAGAACAGCACCGAGGTGTCGGCGCGGGAATCGAGCGCGGCGACCTTCCGCTGCGCCGCAGCGACCCGGCCGCGCAGCTGCTCGGTGAGCGCGTGCCCGCGTTCGGGGACGCCGAACAGGTCGGCGATCTCCTGCACCTCGCGGTAGATGTCGTCGAGCTCCACCGGTTTCGACAGCGGCGCCTCCTCCGGGAGGCAGTTGCTCGGCGACAGGTACGTCGGCACGCCCAGCTCACCGAACCGCTCGCGGTCGGCGACTCCTTCGTCGGTGAACACGGCCTTGTAGGCGCCCAGCACGAAATCCGGTTCGGTGCCCAGCACGGACTCGAACGACGGGTTGTTGTCCGCGAGTCGCGGCACCCGCGAGTTCGCCTCGGCCAGCGCCGGATCCACCGGGTCCGTCCAGGTCGCGGTGCCCACCATCCGGTCCGCCAGACCCAGCGAGAGCATGATCTCCGTCGTGGACTGGTTCAGCGACACCGCGCGCTGCGGTGGCGCTTCGACGGTGACGTCGGTGTCGCAGTTGCGCACCGTCGTCGCGGCCCCGGTGCGGGCGGTGTCGTCGTCGGCGGCGGGCGCGGCGCACGAGGTCAGCAGGGCGGCGGCCAGCGCCACCAGCCCGAGACGTAACGAGCGGGCGTGCGAGAACGGCATGTCACGAAGTTCCTCACCCCGGACTCAGGCGCGGAGTCCGGCAGGCTGCGACCCGGCACCGCCTGCGGTCCGGGGAGCCGGCCAGGTCTTCGGGCTCGGGTTCACCGGGCGAGGTCCCTTCCCGGACCGGGAGGTCCAGTGGTTCCGGCCGTGGCCGTCCTCGCCCATCGCCCCTACCGCTGCGCGTCAGCTCCGGCTTCCGACCGGATTCCCTGCCCTCACGGGCGCGACAGGCTCCCGAGCACCCTAACCGGGCACACCACTACGCCATCAAGGTGATGTTCCTCGCCGTAGGACTTCGGAAGCGGAGTGGCCCGCGCAGCGGGTCGGGTGGCCGAACCTCAGCGGCTTCCTCGCTGCGGGATCGATTTCACGAGTGGTTCCGCCACACGCGAAATCGCGCCTCGCGAGGAAGCCGCTGAGAATCCGCCGGTGGTCACCTTGCTCAAGCCGGTCACGGCTCAGCGACTTCGCCGCTGAGCAGCACGCGGAACGAAGGCCGCTGGGAGCGGATTCCTCACCACGTGGCGGGGAGTCGGACGATGCCGTTGCCCATTTGTTCGTCGTCGTCTTCGGTGCCGACGGGCATTCCCACCTTTTCGATCGGGACGGCGAGGCTGAGGTTCGGCAGGCGGCGCAGGAGTGCGCCGTAGAACTCCTGGAGTTCGATGCGCGCCAGCGGGGCGCCGTGCGACAGGCCGTGGCTGAACGCCAGGTGCGGGTTGGGGCTGCGGCCGACGTCGAAGGTCTCCGGGTCGTCGAAGACGCGGTCGTCGAACTACGGCGAGTAGTGGCCGCACAGCACCAGGTCACCGGCCTTGATGACGATGCCGCCGATCTCGATGTCCTCGCCGGCGTAGCGGGGCTGGAAGGACTCGTCGACCTTGCTCAGCCGCAGCACCTCTTCGACGGCGGTCTCCAGCAGGCCGGGATCGCGCACGACGCGTTCGCGCTGCTCGGGGTGCGAGGCGAACAGCGCGATCCCCGCGCTGAGGTTCGTCGGCGTCACCAGGTACGAGAAGCTGATCGTGGAGATCAGCTCGCACACCGTGCCGTCGTCGATCTCCGCCTCGCGCAGCGCGGAGATCAGGTGCTCGTCCGGTTCGCGGCGTTTGGTCGTGACCAGTTCTCCCAGGTAGGCGAACAACTCCTGGGCGCCGACGGCCACCTCCTCCGACTCGTCGAGCCGTCCGGACCCGGCCAGCATCGCCATGAACCGGTCGTACTCGGCGACTCCGAGCAGGTCGCAGAGCACTTCGAACGGCAGCGGCAGCGACAGCTCCGCGTGCAGGTCCACCGGTGGCGCGGACGCCGTGAGGCGGTCAAGGTGCTCGGCGACGCGCTCGGCGACCCGCGCCCGCAGCGCGACCATCCGCTTCGCGGAGAAGCGCGGGGTGAGCGCGGCGCGGGTCTTCACGTGGATCTCGCGGATCGTCGCTGCGCACCGGGGTGTCCAGCAGCGGGCTGTCGAGGTAGTGGGGCCGGTTCTCCGGGTCGAGGTGGGAGCGGCCGATGCGGCGGTCCTTGAGCAGTTGCTTGAGCTCGGCGAGCCGGGTCACCAGCCAGGCCTCGTCGCCGGAGCGGGTGCGCATCTTGACGACGGGGCCGCGTTCGCGCAGCTGCCGCATCAGCGGGCTCAGCCTGCCGACCACGGCCCCTTCTGATCTCAGCAGCGGCAGCTCGTCGACGGTCATGGATGTGTCCTCCGCGGCGGGGCAGCGATCATGGTCGTGCCGCCGACGTTGGGCCCGATTCGCTGGGGAAAAGACCACACCGCGGGGTGCGCGGACACCACCCGCGCGCCGGGACCGCGGCAGGCGGTGTCGCTCCGAGCGCGGAGGTTCGTTCAGCTCGCGTCGTGTTTCGCGACGGCCCGGTCGATGTCGTCGGCCAGGAGGTGGTGGTTGAGCGCGATCGCGGCCTTCGACCCGGCGGCTGCCGCGTTGACGAGCTGGGCGGGGCTGTCCGAGACGTTGCCCGCCGCCCACACGCCCGGGACGCTGGTCTGCCCGGACGGGTCGACGCGCACCCAGCCGTTGTCGTCGGCAGCGCACCCCAAGGAGGTCAGCAACTCGTCCTGAGGCACGAACCGGGGGCCGACGAAGACCGCCGCCCGCGGAACGATCCGGCCGTCGGCGAGCTCCACGGCGGAAACGGCATCGTCCTCGGCCACCACGCGCGCGACCTCCCCTTCGACGATCCGCACCCCGCGTGCGACGAGCCGGTGGCGTTCGTCGTCGGTCAGCGTGATGTGGTGCGGGAAGAACACGACGTCGTCGGACCACTGCCGAACCAGTTGCGCTTGGTGCAGGGTGAAGGGCCGGTTGTCGCCGCCGATCACCGCCAGCGCGGTGTCGCGCGCTTCGTAGCCGTGGCAGTACGGGCAGTGCAGCACGTCGTGTCCCCAGCGCTCGCGCAGTCCGGGGATCTCCGGCAGTTCGTCGCGCAAGCCGGTGGCGACCACCACGGCACGCGCGGTCAGCGCGCCGCCGTCGTCGAGGTGGACGGCGAATCCGCCGCCGTCCGCGTGTTCCAGCCCGGACACCCGCACCTCGCGGATCTCCGCGCCGTAGGCCCGGGCCTCCTCCTTTCCGATCTTGACCAGCTCCGCCGGGTCCGCCCCGTCCCTGGACGGAAATCCGTGCAGGTGCGCGGAAGGCGCGTTCCGCGGCTCGCCCGCGTCGAGCAAGGTGACCTGCCGCCGGGACCGCCCCAGCATCATCGCGGCGGCCAAGCCGGCGGCTCCGCCGCCGACGATCACAACGTCCATTTCCAGCATGCTCATCTCCACGATCTCGGTTTCCTTCGGACTCCGGGGCACGCACGCCGGAATTCGCCGTGAGCGGCGAGCGGACCGCGACCCCGCCCGGCGTTCGCCGCCTGGAGGACGGATATCCTCGTACTGTAACGAGTAGTTCGCTGGTTAACGAAAAGGTGGCGATGTCCTTTCTGCAGGCTCGGACGATCGAACTCTGGGACGTCAACAACCCGGACCTCGACACATCCCCGATGGCGGTCGTCGCGCTGGTCAACCGCATCGCGGCCGTGCTCGAACAGGCCACGGAGCAGCTCTACGACAGCGCCGCGCTGACCCCTGCAGAGGTCAAGCTGCTCGTCCCGCTCCGCTACCTGGAAGAACCCGTGACCGCGGCGTACTTGGCCGCACAGCTCGGGATGTCCCGGGCAGGGGTGAGCAAAACCCTGGCCAAGCTCGAAAAGCGGGGCTTCATCGCTCGTTCGGCGAAACCAGCCGACCGCCGCGCCACCCTCATCAGCATCACGCCGGAAGCCGAGCGCGCCATCGGCGACGTCTTCCCCCGCGAGCTCGAAGCCCACGCGCGCCTGCTGGCGGGCCTCGGCCGAGAGCGCGACACCGTCCTCACCTCCCTGCACCGACTCGCCGACACGATGGAATCCCGCATGGCGGGGGGAAATGCTTGAGCTTCCCCGGCGACGCGCGTCCGACACGCCGAGCCCCGCGCCGATGACCGTCGATCATCCGGCAAGCTGTCCGGACTGATCCGGCGAACGGCGCCCAAGACGATCACCCGTCCGGTGGATGTTCGCGGGTGGCGCGACCGGTATCGGTGACGGGCGCGGGAACTCCGGGGAGGCGACGCATGCGACCAACGGGCTCCGATGAGCGTGCCGTGCCGGACGAGTCGAAGATCGGGCGGGCGGCGGCAGCGGTGCTGCACACCGCGCGGTCGTTCCGCGCGGCGGCGACGGGATTGCTCGCGGAGCCGGATCGGCTGCGGGCGCTGGCTCGGAAGCAGTACGCCGACTCCCACCGTCGGGAGGTGCACGAGCGGCTGCGGGAGATGCCGGTGAGCAGGCTCCGCGAGGCGGCGGACGGGCGGCTCCGGCTGGGTGAGCTGGAGCGGTCCGCGTTCCGCACCGTCGCGGACGTGGCCGCCGCCGGACCTGATCGGCTGCAGACCGTCCCGGGAGTCGGCCCTGCGACCGCTCGGGACGCCGTGGCCGCCGCCGAGCGGCTCGCGCAGGCGACCGCGCTGGACACCGTGGTCCGCATCGACCCGGATCGGCGCGGTCCCGCGGACACCGGGCTGCTGGCGACGCTGCGGGCGCTGGAGATCGCCGGGCGGCAGGTGTCAGCGCGGCAGGACGAGGCGCGGCGCGGGGTCGGCGCGATCGACGAGCTCGAACCGGTCGCGCGCCGGGCCGCCAGCCGGTTCCGGATGTTCTTCACCGGCCGCCGCAGCAAGAACGCGGCACTGGAAGCGTTGGGGCGACTGGAGAATCTGCTCCACGACTCGAGCGTCGGGCGGGTGAGCACCGCCGCGAACGAGGTCGCCGGGGCCGAAGAGGGACTCTCCCCCGACGAGCTGTGGCGGGACTACCAGCGGCGCGCCGCCACGTACAACACGCTGCTCAGCGAGCTGACCGGCCGCGCGAGCACCGATGCGAACTCGGCGACCGGGCACCTGCCGCCGGAGCAGGAGCGGCGGGTCACCGCGACCTCGCTGGACAGCCGGCTGATGCGGGTCGCGTTGCGCGGGTACCAGGCGTTCGGGGCGAAGTTCGCGCTCGCCCGGCGGCGCTGCATCCTCGGCGACGAGATGGGGCTGGGCAAGACCGTGGAGGCGCTCGCCGCGATGGCGCACCTCGCGGCCGGGGGCGCGAAGCACTTCCTCGTGGTGTGCCCGGCCAGCGTGCTGATCAACTGGGTGGAGGAGACGTCCCGGCACAGCGCGCTCGTCCCGCACCCGCTGCACGGCCCCACCCGGGACGCGGACGCGCGCGAGTGGCTGCGCGACGGCGGTGTCGCAGTCACCACCTTCGACACCCTGCAGCGGCTGCGGCTGGACTCGGCACCGCTGGCGATGGTCGTCGTGGACGAAGCGCACTACATCAAGAACCCGCAGGCGAAGCGGTCCCGGGCCGTCGTGTCCCTCGTGTCCGGAGCCGAACGCGCGCTGCTGCTCACCGGCACGCCCATGGAGAACCGGGTCGAGGAGTTCCGCACCCTCGTCGGCTACCTGCAACCGGAGGTGGCGCGGAAGCTCGACGCGCGGGACGCGCTGTCCCCCACCACGTTCCGCAAGGCCGTGTCGCCCGCGTACCTGCGGCGCAACCAGGAGGACGTGCTCACCGAACTCCCCGAGCTGATCGAGCTGGAGGACTGGGTGGAGCTCGGCGGGGCCGCCGAGTCCCGCGCCTACCTGGCCGGGGTGCGCGACGGGAACATGATGGCGATGCGCCGCGCCGCGTACGCGTCGAGCCGTTCCGCGAAGCTGGAGCGGTTGCGCGAGATCGTCGAGGAAGCCGCCGCCGAGCAGTGGAAGGTCGTGGTGTTCACCAACTTCCTCGACGTCATCGACACCGTGCGCGCCGCCCTCGGACCGGCTGTGATGCCGCTGGCGTTGACCGGCGGCCTGTCCGCCCGGGGCAAGCAGGACCTGATCGACGAGTTCACCGAACGCGAGGGCCACGCCGTGCTGCTCGCCCAGATCCTCGCCGGTGGCACGGGGCTCAACATCCAGGCCGCGAACGTCGTGATCCTCGCCGAGCCGCAGCTCAAACCCAGCACGGAGGACCAGGCCATCGCCCGGTGCCACCGCATGGGCCAGACGCGCAAGGTCCACGTGCACCGCATCCTCGCCAAGGACAGCGTGGACGAGCGCCTCACCGAGACCTTGGAGGCGAAGTCCGGCCTGTTCGACGCCTACGCCCGCGAGAGCACCGCCAAGCTCGCCGACCCGGAGGCTCTGAACACCTCCCCGCTCGCCGAACAGCGACACGACGGCACGGCCGCCGAACAGCGCATCGTCGCGGCCGAACGCCACCGCCTCGGCCTCGGCTGAGCCCGGAACGGCTCGCGCGCGCCGCACGGGCGCGTTACCGACTCGCGCGAAGAGGAGTCGTTAGCGCACCGCTCCGTGCCCTTCGGTCCCGCCTCGGCACCCCCGGACAACCACGGGTGCACTGATCGCGTCGCTTGGCTGACCCGATGGACGAGCTGGGAGCGACAGCAGATGAGACGAACAGCAGCGACCTTGGTCGCCACCGCCGGACTGCTCGCGGGATCGGTCGGGCAGGCCGCGGCGGTCGGGAGCTGGGCGGAGGAACCGGTGCCGACGACGGCCGAGACCGCCAAGTTGACCGCCGCGGGCAGCGCCCGGGGCGAGTCCTGGGCCTTCGGCTACAACGGCGGGAACCCCAAGATCCAGACCAGTGCGGTCTACCGCAAAGGCGAGCAGGGCTGGCAGGAGGTGCCGCTCGACAGCATCGGGCCGTTGGGGGACGGCGCGGTCCTCGCGCCGAACGACGTCTGGACGATCGGAATGTCGGCCAAGACCGGGTCCGGCAGCTCGGCGCACTGGGACGGCCAGAAGTGGACGCGGATCGGCCTCGATCCGCTGCCCGGCAAGTACGTGCGGCCACTGGCGCTGAAGGCCTTCGCCTCCGACGACGTGTGGACGGTCGGCCAGACCTATTCCACGCGCGGCCTGGCGCAGCACTGGGACGGCGCGGCGTGGACCGACGTCCCCGTCCCGGTGCTGGAGAACGGGGGCTACTCGCTGGTGGACGTCGACGGCGTGGCCACGGACGACCTGTGGTCCGTCGGCAGCGTCCCCTCGACCTCGCGCAGCGTCGCCCTGCACTGGGACGGCGCGACGTGGGCGGAGGTGCCCGCCCCGGACTTCGATCCGAACCCCGACGTGCCGGAGGCGCTCACCAACGTGCTCGCCCTCGCGGCGGACGACGTGTGGGTCGGCGGCCACACCGGCGAGTCGCAGCAGAAGGTGCCGTACACCGCGCACTGGGACGGCACCGGGTGGGAGGTGTTCAACCTCCACGAATCGGGCCACGTCACCGACCTGATCCAGGTCGGCGACCAGGTCCAGCTCTTCGCGATCGGCCCGAACCTCGAACCCCTGTGGCGGATCTGGGAAGGCAGTAGCTGGCAAGGTGCGCTGGCACCGCCCAGCGTCCGGGTGGAGGGCGCGGCCGTCCAAGACGACGGTGCCGTTCTCGGCGTCGGCTACACCGGCTCGGGCGACGCGCTGGAGCCGTACACCGCTACCTACCACGAGTGACCGGAAGCTCAAGCACCTGACGAGCCCGGTCCAGCGTCCGCCTCCGAACACTGGACCGGGCTCGCGCGGCTACCAGGTCACCGGCAGGGCGTGGAGGCCGAAGAGGGCGGCGGCGTTCTTCAGCGGGATCTCGTCGAGGGACGCTGCCGGGCGCAGGTCGGGGACCTCGCGGACCAGAGCGTTGTAGAGATCGAGTGGCCGCTTTCGGCGGGATCGCGGTGGATCCTCGGGAGAGGACGAAGACAGGAGTCGGGCGCGCGTCGCCCCGGCCCGCGAAGTAGGCGTCCACGCTCCGGCGGTGAACATCTCCACGAATGCGGAATCAGGCATCGGGGAAATCATTGGTCCTCGCTTTCCGCATCGGCTCGATCGGCGATCTTGATGAGGGTTCTCCCGGTGTTCGCGCCGCTCAACATGTCCAGGAAGCCCCGCGGGAGTCGTCGACGCCCTTCACCGCGGTCTCCCGGCAGGACGCTTCGCCGCGAGCGAGCCAGCCGCCCATCTCGACGAGGAACCGGTCCTCCACGTTCTCGTAGCGGCCCACCAGGAAACCGCGCGTGGTGATTACTCCGCCGATGGCCTGCACCAGGTTCCGCGGACCTAGCACCTCGCCCACCGGACGGCCCGATTCCACCCCCATCAGGAGCAAGAATTCCCAGTACGCACCCCGCACGGCGTCCGCGGCGCCGCCATCACCGGAACCCTCCCCCTGGAACGCGCGCACCAGCCCCGCACCTTGGACGAGTTCACCCACCGCACCATCGGTGCGGCCCTCCGCGGCTGAGCCGACCGACCCCGTCGACCGACCTGTTCGGCCCACGAGGCATCGCCCGGGCCGCTCGCACGATCCCCGCCTCGCGCAGCGCCCGGTCTCGCACCACCTCGGCAGCGGCGACGCATCCACCCCGCAGCGCGGACACCGCCGAGGTCTTGACCCACCACGCGGGCCATCCGACAGGACTTCTCACCGCACCCCGCCGTTGGAGGCGCGAGTCTGGAATTCGTGTGGCAGCAGGGGGATACGCACTCCTCACCCGCGATGGCGCGGATGCGCGCGTGCCGCTTCGCGGCCCCTCTGCCGCATCCGCGAACGCCCCGAGCTCAGCGGCACCGGGAGTTCTGCGGCGAGCGGGACGTCGTCGTAGCCGCCGACGGGCGATGCCCGTGCGGCCGGGAGGCGCGTTCGCCTTCCCGCCGTGCGGCGGCGGACCGGGTGTTCCGGGGCCGCAGCGGGGTTTTCGGGTGCCGCTTCGCTCGGCTCGGTTCCGGTTCGGAGCACGTCTCGCACCGGAACGTCTTCTCGCGGCATCCGCCGAACTCGACCACCTGGAGCGTTCGACGAGGCCCCGTTCCCATCGAAGGGGCCTCGCCGAATCAGCCGGTCGCTGCCGGATCGATCAGAGCTGGTAGACCCACAGCTCGTACACGCCGACGGCGTTGCGGCGGCACTCGTGGCCGGGGCTCATGCCGCCACCGTGCCAGTCGTCCCACGCCGGCTCGCAGGCGGCAGCGGTGTTGTACCAGTTGCCGGTGCAGACGTAGCCCTCCGCCGCCGCGGGCGCCGCCGTGGCCGGCAGCATTCCGATCCCGAGCGCGGCGCCGGTCGCAAGCTTCTTCACATCGCCCCCCGTTGACCGCCAGGACTGCGCGCCGGCCGGATCCGAGCGTTCTCCTCGGCCGGCATCGCCTCAGCGCGGGCGGGGATGCGACGGGGTCTCCTTCACCGCGCGGCGCACTCACCGCTCGGCGAGCTGATGGCCGGATCCGTCCCCGCACCACTGGGTCGAGCGGAACACCGGTCGGCCGGTCGCGCGGACCGCGGCCGGGCTCGATTAACCAGGGAACACTTCCCGAACTCCGCACTCGGCCGCGTCCGCCGTCAGTGCTGCCGGGAAGGGCCTCCCGTCAGGTACCGGGTCAGCATGGCGACCAGTTCGTTCTCGAAGCTCGGGATGTCGACCGGGTCCGATGCGGCGATGAGCCGGTGCACGACGAGTTCGA
This sequence comes from Saccharopolyspora sp. NFXS83, assembly GCF_026241095.1. Lineage (GTDB taxonomy): Bacteria > Actinomycetota > Actinomycetes > Mycobacteriales > Pseudonocardiaceae > Saccharopolyspora_C. The sequence goes on from NZ_JAPFGB010000005.1 coordinate 246,150, forward strand.
CCGTGGAGACGACTAGGCGGGCAGCGGTGTGCGGATCGTCGACCCGGACCGCGGGGTGCTGCTCGATCAGGTCGCGGGCGTAGGTGATGTGGATCCGCTCGACTCGCGCGATCTTGTCCAGCAAGGCCTGCGAGCGGGGCGCCTCTTCGAGCATGATGCGCAGCAGCTTCGGGTCGTCGAGGTGGTTGTCGATGGCGGCGCGGACGAAGAGCCGGATCGTCTCCTCGACGGAGTCGGGCAGCTCCTCGGGCAACCGTTCGCGGGTGTTGCGCAGGCCGTCGTCGAGGTGGCGGGTCAGCAGCTCGACGAGGATCGCGTCCTTGTTCGGGAAGTACTGGTACAGCGAGCCGATCGAGATCCGCGCCCGCTCCGCGATGCGGTTGGTGGTGCCCGCGGCGTAGCCGTGCTCGGTGAAAACGTGAGCAGCCGCGGTGAGGATGCGCTGCCGGGTCAGTTCGGCCCGGACTTGGCGCGGTTGCTTGCGTGGTCGCAGTCGACGCTCACCCGAGTTCACGGCACCTCCTGGAGTGCGCCCGAAAGCGAGTAGCGCACGAAGCGAACAATTGCTCATAATAGTGCCACGGCCTGCAGTGATGCGGCCAGCACCAGCGCGGCGCCGGCCCGCCCCCTCCCTGGAAGGAACCGCCCATGCCCCACGCCCGCACCCGCCCCCGGCGGGTGCCGATGGAGGAGCTGCGCGCTCGCCTCGGCCACCCCGACGACGTGCTCAAGGCCCTCAAGTCCGGGGATCGCGTCGACGAGCACGTGCACCGCTTCATCGCGCACTCCCCGTACCTGTCGATGGCCACCTCCGACGCGGCGGGCCGAGCCGACTGCTCGCCTCGCGGTGATCACCCCGGGTTCGTGAAGGTGCTCGACGAACGCACGCTCGCTATCCCGGACCGGCCGGGCAACAAGATGGCCGACTCGTTCCGCAACCTCGCCGAGAACGACGGGATCGGGCTGCTGTTCCTCGTGCCCGGCGTGGCGGAAGTGCTGCGGGTCAACGGAAGCGCTTACGCCACCGACGAACCCGACGTGCTCGCCCGGATGCGGGTCAACGGCAAGGACGCGCAGTTCGCGCTGATCGTCGAGGTGGAGCAGGTCTTCTTCCACTGCGGACGGGCGCTGCTGCGGTCCCGGCTGTGGGATCCGGACGGCCAGGCCCTCGCCGCCGAAGTCCCGTCACCGGGCGAGATCGCCGCCTCGCAGGCGGGGCTGGACATCGACCCGGCGGTGCTGGAACGCGAGCTGAAAGCCGGGTACCGCAAGCTGTACTGACGCCGCACCTGCTCGTCGGGAAAACCGTTTTCGCCGCGGTGAGGTCGGCTGTTACGGTGCCGTACGAGCGCAGGACGAGGTTCTGCGGTCCCGCTGAGCAGGGAGTTCCGACGTGGTGAGCGACGACGACATCTCCGGGTGATTCCGGAGCCCGAGCACCTCCGCACCCACCTCCGGGTGGCGCGGGAGGTCATGTCGTCGTACCTGTTCCCCCGTCCGCTCGCCGGGCCGCTGCCGCGTGCCCGCCTGGCGTTGGAAGGCACCCTCCATGCCCGACGCACTGATCGTCTGCTCCGACCTCACCTTCTCCTGGCCCGATGACACCCCCGTGTTCGACGAGCTGTCGTTCACCGTGGGCGGTGGCCGCACCGGGCTCGTCGCGCCCAACGGCGCGGGCAAGAGCACGCTGCTCAAGCTCATCGCCGGGCAGCACCGGCCGCAGTCCGGTTCCGTCACCGTCCACGGCGTCGTCGGCCATCTGCCGCAGAGCCTGCCGCTGGCCGGGGAGCTCACCGTGGCCGAGGTGCTGGAGATCGCCCCGGTGCTGTCGGCGTTGCGCGCCATCGAAGCCGGTGACGTCGAGGAGCACCACTTCGCCGCAGTCGGCAACGACTGGGACATCGAGGAACGGGCCCGCGCCGAGCTGGATCGGCTCGGGCTGGGCGACGTGGCGCTGGACCGGCCGTTGGGCACGCTCAGCGGCGGCCAGGTCGTGTCCCTCGGGCTCGCCGCGCAACTGCTCAAACGACCCGACGTGCTGCTGCTGGACGAACCCACCAACAACCTCGACCGCGACGCGCGCCACCGCCTCCACTCCGTGCTGGAGGAGTGGAACGGCTGCCTGCTGCTGGTGGGCCACGACCGGGAGCTGCTCGACCGGATGGACCGCATCGCCGAGCTCGACCGGGGCGAGATGCGCTGGTACGGCGGCAACTTCACCGACTACGAAGCAGCGCTGCGCGCCGAGCAGGAGGCCGCCGAGCGCAACGTCCGCAACGCCGAGCAAGAGGTCAAGCGGGAGAAGCGGGAACGCCAGCAGGCTCGGGAACGCGCCGACCGCCGCGCGAGCAACGCCGCCCGCAACGTCAAGTCCGCCGGGCTGCCGAAGATCCTCGCCGGAGCCCGCAAGCGCCGCGCGCAGGAATCCGCCGGCCGGGCCGACGGGACGCACGCGCAGCGGGTCGAGGAGGCCAAGGCCAAGCTCGACGAGGCCGGGCGGGCGCTGCGCGACGAGGAGAAGATCTCCTTGGCACTGCCCGGAACCCGCATGCCCGCCGGGCGCACCGCGTTCCTCGGCGAAGGGCTGCGGGTCGGCCACGCGGGGCGGCCCGTGTTCGCCGAGCCCGGGGTGGACCTGGCGATCCGGGGGCCGGAGCGCGTCGCGCTCACCGGGGCCAACGGGTCCGGGAAGTCCACGCTGCTGCGCCTGATCACCGGTGAGCTCGTCCCGGAGCACGGGGAGATCACCCGAGCCGAGGGGCGCATCGCCTACCTCTCGCAGCGGCTGGACCTGCTCGACACCGGCCGCACCGTCGCCGAGAACCTGCGCGCCTTCGCGCCGGAACTGCCCCAGTCGCAGTTCATGCACGTGCTGGCCCGGTTCCTGTTCAAGGGCGATCGCATCCACCTGCCCGTCGAGGTGCTCTCCGGTGGTGAACGGCTGCGCGCGACGCTGGCCTGCGTGCTGTGCGCGGAACCCGCACCGCAGCTGCTGCTGCTCGACGAGCCGACCAACAACCTCGACCTGGTGAGCGTCGGCCAGCTGGAGGGCGCGCTGCACGCCTACGAAGGCGCCCTCGTCGTGGTCAGCCACGACGACCGGTTCCTCACCGAGATCGGCGTGACCCGGCGGCTGCACCTGTCCGGCGGGACGCTGCGCGAAGCGGGCGGCGCGCCGCGTTGACCGGTTCGCGCTCCCCGGCACCGGCGAGGAATCGACTGAGACGATCGCGACCGGACTGAACAATCAGCGCGGCGTCCGTTCAACCGGAATTTCCGAGCGGCATGCGGAACAACAGCATCGGCAATGGGAAACCGGAGATATACCAGGCGAACACCCGAGCGCACGAGCGTGACACCCGAAGGGACGTATGCGATTACCGCCCACTTCCAGTAACTTGGAAGAACTGGGAAGGTGATCGACCCGATTGGCCGGCGGCATCGGTTCCGATCAGACGTGGTGTGCTCCGACCCGATGCCGCGCGGCCCGCGGCTGCCAGGCGCCGGGCCGGACGACGTCGGGAAATACGCCTGCTGACGTGGGGCGACTACTGCGACGCGCGCGAATCGACCTCTATTCGCTTCCGCACGCATCGGGCAGCCGGACATCTGCCATTGCACCGAACACTTGCACCGCGCGCGCTCGATGAGCAAAACGATTCGGAGGAGGAACAGTGGGGGGAAGCATTTCCGGTGACGGGCCCACACGGAATGCGGTCATCCTCATCGCGCACGGCATTCCCGCTTACCGCTACGGACTCGCGCTGGGACTGGAGAAATCGGAATTCGCGGTGCAGGAGTCGGCTCCGGCGGATGCGTCGAACACCGGCGAGTGGGACGCGTGCCTCGTCGAGGTGTCGCGGTCCGACGCCTCGACGCTCGCCACGCTGCGCGCCACCCGGCGGGCACGAGTGCTGGTCGCCCTGCTCGACGAGCCGGACCCCGAGGACTACCGCGCGGCGCTGCGCCTCGGAGCCGACGGACTGGTCGCCCAGGACGCGGCGCTCGACGAGATCATCACCGTGCTGCGGCTCGCGCTGCGCGGTTCGGTCCTGCTGCCGCTCGACGTCGCCCGGTCGCTGTCGGCCGGAACCACCCGCCCGCCGACCGCGCTGAACCTCACCGGTGTGGACCGGGAACTGCTCACCCGGCTGGCGATGGGCAGCCCCGTCGCCGACATCGCCAAGTCCGCCGGCTACTCGGAACGGCAGATGTACCGGCTGGTCCGGGAGATCTACCACCGGCTGGGCTCCCGCAATCGAAGCGAGGCCATCGCCACCGCCACGCGGTGGGGGCTCATCTCCGGGGACGAGGGCGCGACCGCGGCGGGCGCGGACGCAGCCGGACGACCACCGCCGCGCGCCCGCTGCCGCTGACGCACCGGCGGATCCGTCGGCTTCCCCGGAAGTTCCTCGATCAACGCTCGAAGGAGTCACGTGCTACAAGTTTTCCGGCCGGCCAGGCATGGCGATGACGCGGAGGAGGATTCCCCTGTTGCTGTCGGTCGATCCGCGCGCCGTCGAGTGAGTTCGGGTGCGACGGATCCCGCGGGGCGAAGGGGAATCCGGGCACGGCGGGGCCGAAGCTCCGCCGCTCACCCGGTTTCCGGCCGCCGCCGAACGCCGAGCCGGTCGGCCAGGTAGCCGGTGAGCAGGCTGGTGATCTCGTCGATGACGGTGTCGCGGTCGATGTGCGGGCGGTCCAGGACGTAGCTGATCGTCAGGTACTCCACGGTGCGCACCAGCACCCACGCGACCGCGTCCACCCGGCCGCCGCGCCCGCCGTCGTGGAGCAGCAGCGTGGTCGTCACCAGCTCGTCGATGCGGTGCTTGAAGTCGACCCGTCGGGTGTCGGCGGCGGGCGGCAGCTGCTCGTAGAGCACCCGCACCAGGCCCGCGTTCTCCTCGAACGCGTCGAGCAGGGTGATCACGTTGCCGCGCACCGCGCCGGTCAGCGATCCGCCCGCGAGGTTGCCGACGAACGCGCTCGAAATGCGAGCGTGCATCCGATCGGTGGAGCGGTCGATGACCTGGGCCAGCAGGACGTGCTTGTCCGGGAAGTACTGGTAGAGCGAGCCGGGACTGATGTCCGCGGCGACGGCGATGCGGCTGGTGCTCGCCCGGTCGTAGCCGTGTTCCAGCAGGACCGCGTGGCCCGCGTCGAGGATCCGTTCGACCATCGCGCGGGACCGCTCCTGCCTGGGTTCGCGGCGCACCGGCCGCCGAGCACGCGACGTCACGACCACTCCCACCTCGGGTACCGCGAGGCGTCCGCCTTCGATGTCGTTCTGCGCGGCGGGGCAGGTGGCGGAACCTCGAATCCTGCCTTCGAACTCACGAGCCGCGTCTCCCGTCCGTGTCTCGTCAGCGGCGAAGCCGCTGAACAGCGACCGCGCACGCAGATCGACCACCCGCGGGTTCTCAGCGGCGTCCTCGCGAGGACGGCTTCTTCCCGCGTGGCGGAGCCACCGGGGAAGGAGATCCCGCAGCGAGGAAGCCGCTGGGGTTCCGCCACCCGACCACCCAAGCGAACCCTCCCGAGGCTCCTCAAAAGCGAATTGAACGCGAATGAATCTTCGTGTCAGCATCGTTCACATGACCTCTGTGGCGCAACGCACTTCCGAAGCGGCGTATCCCACTCGATTTCTCGGGGCACCGGAACGCTCCGAGCGCATCGGGCGCGTCCTGCGCCTCGCGGCCGGGGTGAGGGAGCTCGACGACGAGCTGGTGGACCGGATCGGGCGGAAGATGTTCGCCCGCGACGAGGTCGGCGCGCGGCTCGTGCGCGCGATGGGCCGGGACCGGCCGGACGCGGAGCGGGTGACGATGGCCCGCTTCGGACGGGCGCTGGAGCACGGGATCGACTCGGTGCCGGACGCGCCGGAGCCGCTGCGCGAGTTCTTCGCGGTGGTGGACCGGGTTCCGGACTGGGTCGATTTCGACCAGGTGGAGCGGGGAGCGCGCGCGATCCGCCGGATGGGCCGCAACGTGGACGACGTGCTGCTGCAGCTGTCGCTGATCGGCGGCTACCGGTTCGGCGGCCCGGCGGACCTGCTGGTGGCGACCGGTGGCCTCACCGGCTCCACCGCGATGCGTAGGCTCGGCGAGACGAAGAAGTGGGCGCTGGCCATCAGCGAACCGGGCGGAATGCGCCGCGACGGCCAGGGTTTCAAGCTCACCGTGCACGTCCGCGCCATGCACGCGCTGGTCAACCACCGCTTCGAGACCAACGGCCGGTGGGACTCGCAGCGGTGGGGCCTGCCGATCAACCAGGCCGATCAGGCCTCGACGCTCGGCCTGTTCAACAGCACCTTGCTGCTCGGGGTGCGGGCGCTCGGCTGGATCGTGACGCCCGCGGAGTCGCGCGCGGTGATGCACGCGTGGAAGTACGTGGGCTGGTTGATGGGCGTCGACGAGGACTGCCTGTTCGACACCGAGCGCGAGCAGAACCGCTTCAACTACCACATCCTGCGCGTGCAGGACGACGTCACGCCGGCGGGCGCGGCGTTGTCGGGAGCGCTGGTCGAGGGCAAGCGCAACCTGGACCACGGCCGGTTCGACGCGGTCGCCGGGCCGTACGCGCGGCTGCGGCTGCTGAGCATGCTGAGGTACTTCCTCGGCAAGTGGGACCTGCGCGACCTGGAGCTGCCGGTCACGCCGATCTGGGCGATCCCGCCGATCGTCGCGAAGAACCTGGTGCGGTCCGGGCTGATTGCCCGCAGCCGCCGCGGGCGCCGCTACTTGGAACGCGCCGGTGACCGCTTCGCCGAGCGCGACCTGCGGCGCACCTTCGGCCGGGACGCCCCGGAAATCGGCGCCCTGCCGAGTTGAGCGCTCGTCCGTGAACTCGTTCTGAGCGGCGGCGCGGGTAGCGGAACCTCAGCGGCCCCCTCGCTGCGGGAGCTCATGCCCGCCGTGCACGGCGACATCGCCGTCCGCGCGAGAAGGCCGCTGAGAACCCGCCGCTGACAAGGCAACGAACCCCGAGCACCCGCCCGAACGGGAGATCAACGGCAGGCTTGGAGCGCTCACCTCGCCGCGGGCTCGTTCGCGTCCGCCGCGCGCCGGGCACCGCTCCTGCTCCGGAGGACCAGCACCGATCCCGCCGCCAGCAGGGAGGCGAAGGCCAGGGCGTAGAGGCCGTAGGTGACCGTTCCGGTCTGCTCCTTGAGGACGCCGAAGCCGAACGGGGCGACGAAACCGCCCAGGTTGCCCAGCGAGTTGATCACGGCGATGGCGGGGGCGACGATGCGCGGGCTCAGGGTCTGCTGCGGGATGGACCAGAACAGCGGGCTGGCGCTCTTGAACCCCATCGCGGCCAAGCACAGGAACACCAGCGCGGGCCACGGCGACACGACCGCCGCCAGCCAGGTCCCGACCGCCGCGGTGAGCAGCGCGATCACCAGCAGCGGGCGCCGATCGCCCATCCGGTCCCCGGCCCGGCCCGCCAGGTACATCGCGACGATCGCGCAGATCCACGGCAGCGAGGACAGCAGCCCGACCGTGACGTCGTTGGTCCCGTCGATGCGCCGCACGATCGACGGCAGCCAGAACGTGTTGGCGTAGATGGACAACTGGATGGCGAAGTAGATCCAGCAGAACAGCAGCAGCTTCGGCTGCACCAGCAGCCGCCAGCGCGAGCCGCCGCGATCACCGGAGGACTTCACCACGTCCTCGGCTGCGATCCGGCTCGTCAGCGCGTCCTTCTCGCCGTCGGTGAGCCAGCGCGCGTCGCGGACCTGGGCGTCCAGGAAGAAGAACGCGATGATGCCGACGACGACCGACAGCGCGCCTTCCAGCCCGAACATCCACTGCCAGCCGTGCGCGCCCAGCAGCCCGTCCATCGACAGCAGCGGACCCGACAGCGGACCCGAGATGGCCGCGGCGATCGACGAACCCGCGACGAACAGCGCGGTCGCCCGGCCCCGGTGCGAGTCCGGCAACCAGCGGGTGAAGTAGAACAGCACGGCGGGGAAGAAGCCGGCTTCGGCCGCGCCGAGCAGGAAGCGCAGCACGTAGAACATCTCCGGGCTGGAGACCAGTGCCATCGCCGCCGAGACCAGTCCCCAGCTGACCATGATCCGGGTGAGCCAGATCTTCGCGCCGAAGCGCTCCATCAGCACGTTGCTGGGCAGTTCGAACAGCGCGTAGGCGATGAAGAACAGCCCGGCGCCGAACCCGTAGGCGGCGGCTCCGATGCCGACGTCGGCTTCCAGGTGGCTCTCCGCGTAACCGATGTTGGAGCGGTTGAGCTGGTTGCAGATCAGCATGATCACGAACAGCGGGACGATCCGCCGGAAGATCTTGCCGATGGCGCTGCTCAGCGCGGAGTCGTGCTGATCTGGCGTGAACGACATCGGTCACTCCTTCGGTCGCGGCCCGGCACCGCCGGCACCGGACGAGCCTCACCGTAGGAGCGACGATCACCGCGCGTCCAAACCCAAATCGGCAACGTGCGATACCCGAATTGACTTGATCGGAGTTCGCCACGGCACGACCGCGCGGAACCGCCGTGCCTCAGCCGGTCCGCAACCGGTCGTGAAGCACGCGGGCGACGCGCGCCATGAGCGCCTCGGCTTCCGGCTGCGTCGCCGCGGGCACCCGCGATTCGGTCAGCGCCGCGACGGCGAACACCCCGCCGCCCGCGTGCTCGACGACGCCGACCTCGTGGCGCAGGTTCAGCACCGTCCCCGTCTTCGACGACCACGTCGAGGCGTCGGAGCTGAAGTCCGGCGCGAGCCGGTGCCGGATCAGGTTGGCGCCCATGAGCTCCCGCACCCGCTCGGCGACACCGCCGTCGATCGCCGACGGCGTCCAGAGCGCCTGCAGGAGGTTCACGAAGTCGCGCGCCGAACCGGAGTTCGCGCGGGTCACGTCGAGCTGCGCGATCGGGTGCCCGCGCCCGGCGGTGGCGGCGCCGATCGCCAGCGAGTGCGCCAGGTGCACGTCCGCGGTGTCGAACCGCTCCGCGGGCGTCTCGCTGAGGTCGCCGACGCGATGCCGCGCGGTGATGCCGCGCAGCCCCCACTCCCGCAGCATCCGGGTGACCTCCGCGGGCGGGGTGATCCCGAACAGCGAGTCGGCCGCGACGTTGTCCGACAGCGCCATCGCCAGGTACATCAGGTCGTCGACCGCCACCCGCGCCGGATGCCGGAACCGGCTCAGCCCGGTCGGCCCGGGGGTGGTGACCTGACCGGGCAGCACCAGCAGCTCGGTGGCGCCGTCGAGCTCGCCGCGGCGGATCCGCTCCGCGGTGGCAGCGGCCAGCGGGATCTTGATCAGCGAGGCGACGGGGTGGGTGATGTCCGGGTCGATGCCGATCTCCCGCCCGGAACGCAGGTCGCGCACCAGGAACGAGCCGCGCAGGCCGGCGTCGTCGAGTTCGGCGACGAGCTCGCTGATCAGTGCTTCGGCGTTCACCTGGTTCTCCAGCTGGAAGGGACGGTGCGGGCGTTCACGCGTCCGCGCCGAGGCAACGCGCGATGCCCCGCCACAACGCGGTGCGCAACCGGTCGGCGTCGGGACCGGCCTCCGCGGTGACGTCGTAGCCGCGGGCCAGCGGCAGCTCGGCGATCGGATGCCAGTGCAGCGCGAACTCGGCCGCCTGCGCCCGCGAGCACAGCAGCAGGTCCGCCGAGCCCAGGACGTCGGCGACGCCCGCGCTCAACGACTCTGCCACGACGACCTGCGTGGGTCGCAGCCCCACCGCGTCGCGCACCCGCAGCAGCCGGTCCCGCACATGCGGCACGTCGTCCTCCGGCTGGATCCACACCCGGCGGCGCGGCGCCCGGCCCGTGCGGCCGATGCGCAGCGAGTCCAGGTGCACCGCCGCGCGGTCGAGGTCCACGGCCGAGGCGACGCCCAGCGGCACGGTCCACACCGCCTCGTCGGCGGGCACGGCGGTGAGCGCGGCGCGGACGTCGTGGGTGTGCGCGAAGTCGAGCCGTTCCGCGGGAGCGGCCGGGCGGAATTCGAGGAACAGCTCGTGGGACCGCGCCTCCGCGTCGAGCTCCGCGAGCGCCCGGGTGGGGCAGGTGGCGGGCACCGCCAGCCGCAACGGCCGCAGCCGCGCCCGCTTCGCGTCCTGCTCCAGCGCGTCGGCGAGCCGCACCAAGCGGCGTGCCCGCGGCAGCAGGTCCCGGCCGAACGGGGTCAGCCGCGCCCGTCGGGCCGAGCGGTCGAACAGCCGCTCCCCGAGGTGGCGTTCCAGCGCGGCGATGCGCCTGCTGGCGACCGGCTGCGGGATGCCCGCCGCCGCCGAACCGCCGGTGAAGCTGCCTGCTTCGCTCACGCTGACGAACGCCCGACAGCCGCCCACGAGATCCATCACCTCAGTGTATGCGCTTTCGGCATGGAACCGATCGTTTCCGTCTTGGACAGCATCACCGGAGCTCGCAAGACTGATCGAAACCACCACTGACGAGAGGAACACCGTGCTCACGCAGCGCCTACACCAGGTCGCCGTCGCCGCCTTGACCGTGCTCGCCCTCGCGGGCTGCTCGGGCGTCGAGGCGGCACCGCCCGCGCCCGCTGCCCCGGCGGCCGAGGCCACCGCCCACCACGCGGAGTTCGGCGACCTGGAGCGCCGGTTCGACGCGCGCCTCGGGGTCTACGCGCTGGACACCGGGACGGGCCGGGAGGTCGCGTTCCGGGCCGACGACCGCTTCGCGTTCGCCTCCACGCACAAGGCGCTGTCGGCCGGTGTCGTGCTGCAGCGGAACACGATCGACGCGCTCGAACGCCGCATCACCTACACCGCCGACGACCTCGTCGACAACTCCCCCGTGACCGAGCAGCACGTGGCCGACGGGATGACCTTGCGCGAGGTGATCGACGCCGCCATCCGCTACAGCGACAACACCGCCGCGAACCTGCTGTTCCGCGAGCTCGGCGGCCCCGGCGAGCTCACCGCCGCGCTGCGCGCGGTCGGCGACACGACGACCCGCTCGGACCGGACGGAGACCGACCTCAACCGCACCTCCCCCGGCGACCCGCGCGACACCAGCACTCCCCGCGCCCTCGCCGACACCCTGCGCACGTTCACCACGGGTGACGCGCTGCCGGAGGCGCAACGCGCGCTGCTCAACGAGACGCTGAACGGGAGCCCGATCACCCAGGAGCTCATCCCGGCGGGTGTTCCCGAGGGCTGGGTGGTCGGCGACAAGTCGGGCGCGGCGGACTACGGGACGCGCAACGACATCGCGATCATCCGGCCGCCGCACCGCGCCCCGATCATGCTCTCGGTGCTGTCCGACCGGCCCGCGCCGGACGCCGAGTACGACAACGCGCTGATCGCCGAGGCCACCCGCGTGGCCGTGCGCGCCCTGGGATGAGCCGATGTCGGCGAGGCATGTTTTTCCCGTGCCGGGTGTGGAAAACCGGGGACCGCGAAGCAGTCGACGAGCACGAGGAGGAGTTCGGATGCGCCGCTCCCCACTGGTCGAGCTGCGCAGGCTGAAGGACGTAGTGGCGTCCCGCCTGGGCATCGGGAACACCGCCCGGCGGGACCCCCTCCTGCACACGGGCCCGCGCACTCCACCGGACACGCCCCGCTGATCCGATCACCGGTGGCGCGGTGCCGCGACGGCGCCGCGCCACCGGCATGTGGCGCCCACCCGCGCAAGATCACGGTCCACCGCAGGATCCGGCCCGGACGGGTGGGACTGACGTGGGCAAACATGTGATGATGTAGGGACGATGCCGCGTACCAGAGACACGTCCACACCGCCCCGTTCCGCCGCGACCGCGAGGCGCGACGAGCGTCCGCGCCGCCGGATGAGCCCCGCAGAGCGCCGCGAGCACCTGCTCGGCGCGGCGTTGCAGCTCTACGGTGAGCGCGCGATGGACGACGTGACGATCGACGACATCGTCGCCGAGGCCGGGGTGTCGCGGGCGTTGTTCTACCGCTACTTCTCCAACCTGCGCGAAGTGCACATCGCGGCGCTGACGACCGTCGTCGACGGGCTGATCGAGCGGATCGCGCTGCCGCAGGAGGGGAACCTCATCACGCAGTTGCGCGCCGGGCTCACCGAGTTCGTCTCCTCCGTGGAGGTCTTCGCCAGCAGCTACACCGCGCTGCTGCGCAGCGGATCCACCATCGCGACCAGCGAGACCGAGACGCTCATCGACAAGGTGCGCAACCACGTGGTGGAGATCGTGCGCCAGCGCGTCGGCATCACCGATCCCGCTCCGCTGCTGCTGCTGACGCTGCGGGGCTGGGTGGCGCTGGTGGAGACGACGTGCGTCACCTGGCTGCAGACGCACAACCCGCCCCGCGAGGTGTTCGAGGACTGGCTCACCGATCAGCTCATCTCCATGGTCGGCACCACTGCGAGCCACGATCCCGTGGTGGCGGAGCAGATCGCCCCGCTGCTGCGCGAACTCGGCTGATCACCTGCCGAACAGCCGGTTCGCCGCGCCGAGCAGTTCCGCTGTGGTGGCGAACTTGACGCGGGGCCTGCCTTCCCGGTCACCGCGGTCGCGTTCGGCCTTGTCGATGGCGAGCATGCCGCGGCTGCCGACGGATTTCGGCGCGCGCGTGCGCACCAGCCGGTCGAACCCGGTTTCCGCCGGGGCCGCCAGGCGTCCCGCCGCCGCGTCGTCGAGCAGGGCTCCGACGGTCTCCCCGGCGCATCCGCGGTTGGTCCCGATCCCGCCGGACGGGCCGCGCTTGGCCCAGCCGACGACGTAGGTCCCGGGCAGCGGTTCGCCCGCTTCGGCGAGCACCCGGCCGGACTCGTTCGGGACCGTCGACGTCGTGCCGTCGAAGGGCAGTCCGGCGATGGGCGACGAGCGGTAGCCGATGGCCCTGATCAGCAGGCCGGTCGTGATCGCGCCCTCGCCGCGGGAGTCGCGCACCCGCACCGAGGCCACCCGGTCGTCTCCGCGCACCGCGACCGGTTCCGTCCCGAACGCGAACACGAGGCGCTTGCCGTCGGCGGGCGGCGCCTCCCGGTCGAGGTCCGCGAGGGGCAGGTCCGCGAGCAGCGCAACCTTCCCGCCGGGTTCCGCGGCGGCGAAGGCGGCCCGCGCCTCCGGCCCGTCCTGGACGACGAGCTCGACGCCCGGGATCTCCCGCATGGCCAGGAACTCCGGCGTGGTGAACGCGGCGTGCTCCGGTCCGCGACGAGCGAGCAGCACGACCTCCCGCACCTCGCTCCCGCGCAACCGCCGCAGCGCGTGGTCGGCGATGTCGGTGGTCGCGAGCCGCTCCGGATCGCTGAGCAGGATGCGGGCCACGTCCAGCGCCACGTTGCCGTTGCCGACGACGACGGCGCGCTCCGCCGAGAGGTCCACTTCCACGTCGGCGGCGTCCGGGTGCGCGTTGTACCAGGCCACGAACGAGGTCGCCGACATGCTGCCGGGCAGGCCGGCGCCGTCGACGTCGAGCTCGCGGTCGGCGGCGGCACCCACGGCGTAGATCACCGCGTGGTGGTGCGCCGCGAGTTCCTCGTGCGTGATGTCCCGGCCGACTTCGACGTTCATGTGCAGGCTCAGCCGAGGATGCCGGTAGAGCCAGGAGAAACCGTCGCCGATCTTCTTCGTCGACTGGTGGTCCGGCGCCACCCCGGAGCGCAGCAGTCCGCCCGCGATCGGCAGCCGGTCGAGCATCGTGAGCTCGGCGCCGGTGTCCCGCAGCAGCGCCTGCGCCGTGTACGCGGCGGCCGGTCCGGTGCCGACGATGGCGACCCGCAGCGTGCCCACCGAGGCGGGCAGCGAGCGGGGGAAGTGCGGGGCGCCCCACTCGTTGGAGGTCGGCGTCGTCTCGTAGTACTCGCGGTTGAGCCTGGCGTAGATGGTGTCCGCACCGCGCAGCCGATCCACCGGGAAGATCGCGTCGACCGGGCACGCGTCGGCGCACGCCCCGCAGTCGATGCACGTCTTCGGATCGACGTAGAGCATGTCGGTGCTCCCGAACCCCGGCTCGTCCGGAGTCGGATGAATGCAGTTGACCGGGCACACCGACACGCACGACGCGTCATTGCAACAGGTCTGAGTGATCGCATACGCCATGGCGGTAACCCTGTTCTGGGACTGTGTTCTACGAAAAACGTGCACCAGCGAAACTTCGCGAAACCGCGACGCGCACCACAGCGCCGTGGTCGCCCTGTCCTGTCAGCGGCGAAGGCGCTGAGCGGCGCTCGCAACCGGCACCGCCGCGGGTTCTCAGCGGGATTCTCGCGAGGACCGCATCTTCCTTCGTGGCGGAGCCACCTGGGAAATTGATCCCGCAGCGAGGATCCCGCTGAGGTTCCGCTACCCGCCCCCTGCGCCGAACGACCCGCGATCTCAGATCATGTGCGTGCGGCGGTAGATCGCCATTGCCGGCCGGGTGAGCAGTCCGGCTTCGGACAGGAAGTCCATCAGGTGCACGCAGCTGTTGCGCAGCATGGACTTGCGGTGCTCGTTGCGCTGCACGGCGGCCACGGCCCGCTCCGGGTCGAGCCCCACCGACTTGTAGACGTCCTTCTGCACCATGTTCGTCACGACGACGTTCGCGACCAGCGAGATCAGCAGGGCGCTGGTGTGGCGGCGCACCGGGCCGGCGCCGCGCAGGCTCTCCTTGATCTCCTGGCGGGCGAACTTCATGTGCCGCGATTCCTCCACCACGTGGATCTTGCTGGTGGTGCGCACGATCGGCAGCACGTCTTCGCCGCGCATCCAATCGCGCTGCATGACGTCGAGGACCTCTTCGGCGACGAGGATCCCGCCGTAGGCCGATTCCGCACTGGCGATCGTCTTGAACAACCGGCCGAGCTGGGCGACGAACGGCGGCGGCAGGTAGGGGGGCACCTCCATCTTCGCGCAGGCCCGCGCGAACATGATCGAATGCCGGCATTCGTCGGCGATCTCGGTGAGCGCGAACCGGAACTCCGCGTTGGCGGGGTCCTTGACGTACTGGTCGCGCAGGATCATCTGCTGCAGGATCATCTCGAACCAGATGCCGATGCTCATGATCGAGCAGACTTCGTGCCTGGTGAGCGTGATCTGCTGCTCGGGGCTGAGCTCGTCCCACAGCGGAGTCCCGTACAGGGTGCTCCACTCCGGGTTGAGGCCGTGGCGGTCGGCGGGCAGCGGCGATTCCCAGTCCACTTCCGTCGCCGGGTCGTAGGACAGGGTCGCGGCCGAGTCCAGCAACCGCTGCGACACGTCCTCGTCCGCGGCGGTTCGCTGCGCGGGTTCGGTTGGTGTGCTGGTCATGGATGACACCTCCACTGGGCCTCGCGGGCCGCGGGACGGGCGGGTTCGCCGTTCGCGCGACCGCTCGCACGCTCCAGCGAAGAACGCCTTATGAGACTCCGTGTCATCTTAGACAGAATGTCAATAAGCTGTCGAGAGCCCCCCGCGACCTCGCGCGGACCAGGGGTGGAGTCGCACGTCCCGCCGCCCATCCGGCCGCCGCGACGAGTCGCTACACCCCGGCGAAGGTTCGCACGCCGCGCACGTTCCGGAGCCATCGGCACCCGAAGGGTCGCCACACCGCGAACTCCGCGCGCGAGGCCACCCGGCGCACGGTAAGTCAAGCAGTTGCCTTACAGTCGGACGTGCTCCTCGCGGATCCGTCCCGAGCACGCACGATGCGCGGTCGACCACGGCGAGCGCGTTCGAGACGAGGAGCGATCGATGTCCATCCTGTCCCGTCCCCCGGTGGCGGCCCTGGCCGCCAGAGCCATGCAACGGGCGGTCCGCTCGCGGCACCGGCCACCACTCGACCGCTTCCCCGAATTCCCGGGCGACACCACCGAACTCACCGTGCCGACCTCGGTCGCCCCGGCCCGGGCCGTGCTCTACCGCCCGGCGGACGCGGAACCGAACCCGCCGCTGCACGTCAACTTCCACGGCGGCGGATTCGTCCTCGGCCTGACCGAGCTCGACGACCCGCTGTGCCGGTTGATCGCGGGCACGGCCGGGGTCGCCGTGCTCAACGTGGAGTACGTCCTCGCCCCGCAGCACCCGTTCCCGGCCGCGCCGCGGCAGACCTTCGAGGTGACGCGCTGGGCGGCCGAGCACGGTGCTCAGCACGGCTGGGACGGGAGCAGGCTCTCCGTCGGCGGGCAGAGCGCGGGCGGTTCGCTCGCGGCGGCCGTGGCGCGCCAGGCGCTCGAACGGGGCGGCCCGCCGCTCGCGCTGCAAGCGCTGCACTACCCGGCGCTCGACCTGACCACCTCGGTGCGGGACAAGCCGTCGCCGCTGACCCGGCCCGCGCTGCGGCCCTGGATGGGCGAGATGTTCAACGCCTCCTACGCACCGGACCGCGGCGTGCGCGCGGACCGCCTGCTCTCCCCCGCCGCGCCGACCGACACCGCGGACCTCACCGGCATCGCCCCGGCGCTGATCGTCACCGCCGAGTTCGACAACCTGGCCCGCGAGGGCGAGCGCTACGCCGAGCGCCTGCGCGACGCCGGCGCCCTCGTCCAGCACCACGTGGTCGCCGACGCCGACCACGGCTACGACGTCGACGACCCGGACAAGGCCCTGGAGACCTACCGCGTGATCGCCTGCCACATCCGGCAAGCCCTGAACCCGCCGCACGGGGAGTGATCCGCGCCGCGAGGCCGATCGCACGCTCGGTGCCGCCGGTCCCGCCGGACCGAGAATCGCGCACTTCCCCGCCCCGAGAGGAGAACCACCGATGCCCGTTCCGCTGACGTTGGAGTCCACTGTGGCCGAATGGCTCGATCACCCAGCAGGCGGGCCGATCCTGCGCGGGATGCTGGAGGAGAACGGCCAGAGCCCGGCACTGCTCACCGCCGTCCGGCACTTCAGCATGAGCCGGCTGGTGGAGATGAGCGGCGGGCGCATCGGCGCCGACGAGCTGGAACGCCTCGCCGCCGAGGCCAACGCCGCGGCCGGGGCCTCGCCGGACGCACCCCGCCCCACGCCCGCACCGCGGTGGCAGGAGCGGATCACGCAGGGGCGCTTCACCGGCGGCACCGTCATCATCACCGGCGCCGGATCCGGGATCGGCCGGGCCACCGCCTCCCGCGTCGCCCGCGAAGGCGGCCGGGTGGTGGCCGCCGACATCGCCCAGGACCGGCTCGACGCCTTGGCGAACGAATTGGAGGGCCACGAGGTGGTGCCGGTGCGCGCCGACATCACCCGCGAGGACGGGGTGGCGGCGATCCTGGCCGCCGCGGACGGCCGCGCCGACGCGCTCGCGAACGTCGCCGGGATCACCGATTCCGCGGTGCCGCTGCACGAGGTCGACGACGAGCTGTGGCAGCGGGTGCTGGACGTGAACCTCACCGGCATGTTCCGGCTCACCAGGGCGGTGCTGCCGCTGATGATCGAGGCGGGGCGCGGGTCCATCGTCAACATCACCTCGGAGGCCGCGCTGCGCGGCTCCACCGCGGGCACCGCCTACACCGCGTCCAAGCACGCCGTCGTCGGGCTCACCCGCAGCACGGCGTTCATGTACGGCCCCAGCGGAATCCGGGTCAACGCCGTCGCCCCCGGCGGTGTCGCGACCGGCATCGAGGGCGGCATGTCGTCGGCGATGGGCCGGGAACGCCTGGAGCCGCTGCTGGCCACGCTGCCCACCATCGCCGAGCCCGAGCACATCGCGGCGTCGGTCGCGTTCCTGCTCAGCGACGACTCGGTCAACGTCAACGGCGCGCTGCTGCCCTCCGACGGTGGCTGGTCCATCCAGTGACGGCGTCCTGAGCGGCCACCGGAATGCCGCAAGTCAGTCAAGTGATTTACGATCACCGCCAGCAACGGAACACACCGGACCAGGAGCACGAGTGACCCAGCCACCGACCGACCACGCGGAACCCACCGGCACTCCGATCTCCACCCGCAGATTCGGATTCGGCCCCGCGCCGGACGTCGCGGCGGTGCGCGGCCGGGACGGGATCATCCAGGTGCCGACCCCGTTCGGCCCCTCCGCATGGCTGCTCACCCGGCACGCCGACGTGCGCCGGATGCTCGGCGACGCAGACACCTTCCGCAGCGGCTGGGGCCCGGAGGACCTGCCCGACGGACGCCGTGATCCGCGCCAGCTCTCCGGTGACCGCAGCGGCAACCTGCTCGCGCTGGACCCGCCCGACCACACCCGGTTGCGCCGGATGCTCACCCCCGAGTTCACCGTGCGGCGCATGCGGCGCCTCGAACCGCGGATCGTGGAGATCGTCGACGGGCACCTCGACGCCCTCGAAGCGCACGGCCCGCCGGCCGACCTGGTCGCCCACTACGCGCTGCCGATCCCCTCGCTGGTCATCTGCGAACTGCTCGGAGTCCCCGCCGAGGACCAAGCCGAATTCCAGGAGCGCACCAACCGGCAGCTCGACACCACCGCGCCGGAGGACGAGAAGGTCGAGCTGTCCCGGCAGTCCCTCTCCTACATGAACGGACTCGTCGAGCGGGCGCGCCAGGCCCCGGGCGAGGACCTCATCGGCATGTTGGTCCGCGACCACGACGCGGCGCTGACCAACGCCGAGCTCGTCGGCATCGCCAACCTGCTGCTGGTCGCCGGGCACGAGACGACCTCCAACATGCTCGGCCTGGGCACCCTCGCGCTGCTGCGCCACCCCGAGCAGCTCCGGCTCGTCCGCGACGACCCGGACGCCGTGCCGGGCGCGGTCGAAGAACTGCTGCGCTGGCTCAGCGTCGTCAACAGCGGCTCGCCCCGGATGGCGACCCGCGACGTCGAGTTCGAGGGCAGCACGATCCGCCGCGGCGACCTCGTGTCGTTCAACCTCCCGGCGGCGAACCGGGATCCGCGGTTGCTCGACGACCCGGACCGGCTCGACGTCACCCGGACCGCGAGCCCGCACGTCGGCTTCGGCCACGGCATCCACCACTGCATCGGCGCCCCGCTGGCCCGGATGGAGATGCGCATCGCCTTTCCCGCACTGCTGCGGCGCTTCCCGGACCTGCACCTCGCGATCCCGGATGACGACGTCGGCTTCGCCACCTACCAGGCGATCTACGGCGTGAAGGAACTCCCGGTCGCCTGGTGACGAGCGGCCGGTCTCACCTGGTCCTGCGGGCTTGGGCGATGAGGTCGGTGAACGTGGTGATCAGGTCGGCTTCGCGGAGCGGGTTGATGCTGACCCAGTCGCCGTTGCGGCCGACGCGAACCCGGCCCCTCGGCCCGTCCACCCAGGACAGTTCGGCGCCCGCGCGCACGGCGGTGCCGTCCCGGCGGCGCCGCGTCGCGCCGAGCTGGCCCTGGCCGCGCACCTTCGGCAGCAGCTTGATCAGGTGGTCCAGCTGGGCCGGGTCGCCGCCGTGGTCGCGCACCAGGTCCCGCAACCGGCGCTGCCGCTCGGCGTCGTGCTCCACCTCGTCGATCTCCCGGCTCGCCGCCGCCACCGCTCGCGCGGGCAGCGTGATCGGCATCGACCGGGCGGCGTCCAGCTCGGGCACCACGGCGAGCAGTTCCCGCAGCAACGAGTCCTCCGCGACCCGGTGCACCGCCACCACGTCGGCCGGTTCCGCGCCGAGCACCCGCTGGAGGATCAACGCCTGCGACCGGTAGAGCAGCGCCGCCACGCCCGTCGTGCCACCAGCGCCGGTCAGCACCAGGTCCACCGCCCCCCGGTGCTCGCGCAGCGCCGCCACCAGCTCCGCGGCGAGACCGACCGGTCCGGAGTCGTCGGCCAGTCCGCGCAGGCCCAAGGTCTGACCGGCAGTGTTCAGCAGCACCTCGCGTTCGCCGCCGATGCGGCCGAACGACGGCACCCGCAGCGGGAACGGGCACGGCACTCCGGCGTGCGTGGCGAGCAGATCCAGCTCGACGAGCCCGAACCGCACGCCCACCGCCTCGTCGGCGACGCTCCCCGCGATCACGACTGCTCCCCGCCCGCGGCCCGCAGGATCCGCTGAATCTCGGCGTCGTTGTTCAGGTATCCGGTCACGGTCTCCTGCAACGACGCGTGGAAGGTGTTCACACGGGTGTCCGCGCCGCCGAGCTCGCCGGTGAGGCCTGTTTCTCCCGCCGCCGCCCGGAGTTTCATGGCCAGGTGCAGCGCGGGCGGTGCCGTGCCGAGCATCGGCAGGCGTTGCGCCAGCGCGCCCGCCGAGTTGACCAGACCCGTTGTGCCTTCGCCGATCGCGGTGAGCGCGGTTACCTGCGTGGTGAGCTCGTCCGGCTGGAGTTGAAAACCCTTCGAAACGTTCTCGGAAGTCATCGTGCGTTCCCCTCACTCCCCGATGACCGGGGGCATCACCGGCTCGTCGACCTCGAAGAGCCGCTGGTCGATCAAGGGCAGCCGGTTGCGGTGCTCGGCGCCGTCGTCATCGCGGTCCCGGCCCGCGGCACCGCCCGGCATCATCCCGCCGCGGCCTCCTCCTCGGCCCGCGCCCGCCGCCGCTGCCTGCGTGGTGGCCGCGCGCGGTGCCGAGGCGCCGATCCCCGCGCGCCCGCCCGGCGGCAGCGCCGTGTCCAGCGGCCCGGGGCCGACGAGCTTCCCCCACGGCACTCCGCCGCCTCCGGAGGCGCCGCCGCCCGTCGGGGATCCGCCGGCGAACCCCGCCGAGCTCGTCGACGCGGGTCCGGTGATCGCCTCCCCCGGCCCGGCGGATCCCGACG
Organism: Saccharopolyspora sp. NFXS83; assembly: GCF_026241095.1. GTDB lineage: Bacteria > Actinomycetota > Actinomycetes > Mycobacteriales > Pseudonocardiaceae > Saccharopolyspora_C. Next base: position 266,685 of record NZ_JAPFGB010000005.1, read on the forward strand.
CTCCCCCCGCCCCCGCGGAACCCGCCGATGCGATCGACCGGCTGCTGCCGAGCAGGCTCTGCTCGTAGTCCTGCATCACGTGCACGGCCTGGGCCTTCTGCTCGGCGGACGCGACGTTCGCGAGGAAACCGCTCGCGACGCCACCGGCCACCGCCCCCACGGCGGCCCCCATCATCGCTCCCGGAGCGGCGCCGATCCCACCAGCGCCGGCGCCGAGAACGCCGCCGATCACCGTTCCCGCCGCCGTTCCCAGCGAGGTACCGGCGCCGGTGAGCGCCGCGGAATCGGTCGGCTGCGGCATCGTGTCCCGCGCGACCGACAACGCGTCGCCCGCCTCCCGCACCGCCTGTCCATTGGTACCGGCGCGAGTACCGATGTCCGAGGTCCGGTCCCCCAGTTCGCCCAGCTCACCGGCGGCTCGCTGCGCGGCCTGCCCGTTCCAGTTGCGTTCCAGCGCCCCACGCTGTTCGCGCAATCCTTCGGCGTGGCCGGTCAGTTCGGTGCCGTGCCGCTCCCATTCACCCGCGACCTCGCCGACATCACCGACGTCGGCTCCCTGCCACAGCATGTCGTAGAGCTGTTGATGCGTGTAGGAGTTCCAGTTCGTCCCGTCCTCCGGGATCGGCGAGCCGAAGTACCCCTCCCACACGTTGCGCAGCGCGTCCACCACCGGCTGCGCCAGCGCTCCGACCGGCCCTCCCTGTCCCAGCACGGCGGTCGCGGTGTCCGCGAGGGACTGCACCCCGTCGGACGCCACGGCGATCAGATCGTCTTCTCCCGTGTCGGTCATGTCCCGTTTCATCCCCCTGCATACCGGAATACGACGCGGTGAAACGGTATCCGCGACCGATGAAATCCTGATGAAACGATGATCGTCGCGGTCACCACCGCCGCCTCGGCACTAGTTCGCGTCCGCGATGACGCACGCAAGAGGATTCAAGGTCCGTGCAGAATGATCTTTTCGTCGGTGTCCTGCCAGCCGCGAAGCCGACGACCAGTGACCACCTGCGCAGGACGACGACCGGCGGGTTCCCAGCGGCTTCCTGACGAGGACGACGATCTCGCCGTGCAGGGCTGCTACTGGGGAGTCGCGGCGGTACTCGGCAACGGGGCAGCGGGAAACCGCTGCGGTTCCGTGCGATGACCCGCCGCGCAGGCCCTGCTCAGAGGAACACTTCTCGGAGACCGGCGATCTCCGCGGTCGGGCCGGTCAGCTCCGCGAGGGCTAGCGCCGAGTGGAAGTGCTCCTGAGCCTCGCGGTGCCGCCCTGCTCGCAGGCAGGTCTCGGCCAAGCGCTGGTGCATCTCCAGTTCCACCGAAGCCGGGCCGTCCGCGGGGAACGCTTTCAGCGCCCGGCGCTGCGAGTCGAGCGCACCTACCGGGTCGCCCAGTTCGTACTCGGCCGAGCCCAGCCTGGACAGGCTCGCCGCGTACAGCACGAGGTCGCCGAGCTCCTCGGCGGAATCGACTGCTTGACGCAGCGCGGTCGCCGCCTCGGAGAAGCGGCCGACGACGAGGTGAACGCTGCCGGAGTAGCACAGCGCTCGCGCCATCATCGCGGCGCTGCCGAGCTTCTCGCCCAGCGCATGGATGCGCTCGAAGCGTTCGAGGGCCTCGTCGTGGCGGTGGTCGACGTGCTGGAGGTAGCCGAGGTACGAGTCCGCGCGCTCGACCAGCCAATCGTCGCCCAGCTCGACGGCCGCCTCGAGCGCTTCGCTCAACGCGTCGACCGCTTCGACCTTCGCCCCGGTCAACCCGGCCACCACGCCCAAGGCGCCCAAGGCGCGGGATTCCTCCCAGCGGTCGCCGATGTTCCTGGCGGCGTGCAGAGCATCGCGGAAGCAGGAGCGCGCCGGTTCGTGGCGGCCCTGGATGAGTTCGACGCAGCCGAGCCAGAAGCGTAGCGCCGCGACCATCCGCCGCTCGGTGGCCTCCGCGAGGTGTTCCAGCGCGATCTCCAGGGCGGCCCGGCACTCGTGGATCCGTCCCCGCCGCAGGAGGTAGTCGACGCCGGCCTCGGCGAGCAGGCATGCGTGGTCCACGTTTCCGGTGGCCACGGCGTGCGAGACCACGTCGGACAAGTCGCCCGCCGAGTTCAGCCATTCCACGGCGTCCCGCACCCCGCTGAACGGCGTCGAGCGGGTCCACGGTTCGTCCGGTCGTCCCGTGCGCTTCCAGTCGACGGCGCGGCGGGCCGCGGTCAGGTGGAGTTCGAGCAGCCGGAGGTCGGCGGCGGCGGTCTCGGCCGGGTGCTCCGCGGCGAGCCGCCGCGCGAACACGGCGACCAGATCGTGCAGCCGGTACCGATCGACGGCGGGTTGCTGCACCAGGTTCGCGTCCACCAGGTTCTCCAACACCTGACCGGCTCGCGCGGGCGAGCAGTTCAGCATCGCCGCCATCGCGACGCGGTCCAGCTCGGCTGACGGCGTCCGGCTCAGCGCCCGGAACGCGCGTTGTTCGATGCCGGGAATCCGGTGGTAGGACAGGCGAAACGCCGCTTCCACGCTCCGATCGCCTGCTGTCAGCTCGCCGAGCCGGGCGTCATCGTCGGAGAGCCGGGAGACCAGGTCCTCCAGTGTCCACATCGGTCGGTGTTGCAGTCTTGCCCCCGCGATGCGCAGCGCCAGCGGCAACCACCCGCACAGCCGGGCCAGTTCCCGGGCCGCGGCCCGCTCCCGATCCGTCGACGGGGTGCCGACGATGCCGCCGAGCAGTCCCTGCGCCGCGTCCACGTCCAGCGGCCCCAACGAGATCCGGCGCCGCACGTCCAGCCCGGTCAGCCGTCCGCGGCTGGTCACCAGCACTCTGCTTCCGGCCCCGGCGGGCAGCAGCGGACGCACTTGTTCGGGACTCGACGCGTCGTCGAGGATCAGCAGCAGCCGCAGCGGAATCGTCGCCGATCGCCACCCCGCCGCGAGCTCGTCGAGATCATCCGGGATGGCGCTGTCATCGACGCCCACGGCCCGCAGCAGCCTCCTCAGCACTCGCTGCGGCGCCAACGCATCGCGAACCTCGCTGTGGCCGTGCAGGTCCACGAACAAGCAGCCGCCGGAGCATTCGGCACGCAACACCCGCGCGGCCGTCACGGCGAGCGCGGTCTTCCCGGAGCCCGCCACGCCGTCCACGGCGTCGACCGTCACCGCCCCTCCGCCCGCCGACGCGGTCAGCAGTGCCAGCTCCCGATCACGGCCGGCCAGGTCGCCGACGTCGGCCGGGAGCTCGTCGCGCGCGGCCCCGCGCTGGACGGTCGCGCGTGGCGTGCGGGGCGCGACGTCCTCGCCGAGCAGCACCGCCTGCTGCACGCGCCGGGTCTCGGCGCCCGGTTCGACGCCCAGTTCCTCCACCAGCCGGTGGCGCAGTTCGGCGTACACCGCCAGCGCGTCGGCCCGTCGGCCGCCGTCGTGCAGCGCGCGCATCAGCAGCGCGGCCAGAGTCTCGTTGTCCGGGTGCGCCGCGAGCAGCGCGGACAACTCCTCCACGACCTCGGCGTGGCGACCGAGCCGCAGCTCCCACTCGGCCTTCTGCTGCGCGAGCGCGATCCGCCGCTCGGTCCAGCGGCGCCGCTGGCCCGCCACGAACGGACCGGGCAGCCCGGTGAGCGGCTCGCCCCCGAACAACGCGAGCGCTTCGGCGCACAGCCCCACCGCCGCCGCTAGATCACCTGCCCGATGCGCCGCGCGGGCTTGCGCCGCGAGCTCCTCCAGCAGCACCGAATCCACCCGCACCCGGTCGCCGTGGAACCGGTACCCGCCGCGGTCGCCGCTGATGACGGAGTCACCGCCGAGGCTCTTGCGCACTCGGTAGACGTAGCCCGGCACGACCTTGAGCCCGGTGCCTGGCGGCTCCTCGCCCCACACCGCGTCGAGCAGTTGCTGCCTGCTGACCGTCACGTCCGGCCGCAGCAACAACCCGGCGAGGAACGCCTGCTGGCGGACCGGCCCGAGGTCCAGTGGCGTCGTACCGCGCCAGGCTCGCAACGGACCGAGGACGGTGAAGCTCAGTCCGCACTCGGCGGACACCGGTGGGCCGTTCACCTGAACCGGCGGCATGGGAAGAGACTACGCAGTGGATCAGCACCAGGAGGTGCTTTTCACGCGGATTTCCCGAATTCCCTCGGAAGGCGGCGCGCGGATCGCCGCCCGGCTCCCCTGCGGATCAGCACGCCCGAGGCTCTGACCGGGAATATCGCGACGGTGCGGCGGTGTTGGCGTGTCATGGACGAGCCGACCGCCGACAGCGCCGAGCCCGCTTCGGCGCGGGAACTGCTGGCTGCCGAACGCGCCGGTGCGCTGGAGCGGATCGAGTCCCTGCGGCGGCAACTGACGTCCATCCGCGAGGTCTCCACCTGGACGGGCGCCGACGACGAGCACGATCCGGAAGGCGCGACCATCGCCTACGAACGAGCTCAGCTGCAGGGCCTGCTCACCGACGCCGCCCGCGAGCTGGAAGCGCTGGACCGAGCCACGACCCGCCTGGACGAGGGCTCCTACGGCCACTGCGAACGCTGTGCCGACCCCATCGCCCCAGAACGCCTCCAGGCCCTGCCCGCCGCCACCACCTGCATCGCCTGCGCCACCCGGCCCTGACCGGTCGGCGCAGGTCGATGGCCCGTGTGACCGGTGAGACCGGGCGAAGGTCCACCTGCGACGCGGTGGCGGAGGAGCGCGAACGATCCGACCTGGTGCCCCGCGCATCGTCGGTCTTCCGGTCTGCGCGTTCGGGCGGGAGCGGTCGCCCGCTCTCGGCGCTGGGTCATGGGGCGGTCGCGCGGCGGGACCAGGAGGTCTTCGACGTGCGGGTGGCGATCTACCAGAGCCGGTACCGCTGGACGTCGGCGGTACCGGCGGGGCCCAGAGGTGCTGGAGGTCCCGCGCGAGCCGTTCGACGGGTTCGGCCGCGCGCAGCGCGCGGGCACCGAACACTTCCTGGGCCAGTCGCACCGAGTCCGCGCCGCGTTCGACGGCGACGTGTTTCGCGTTGACCAACTCGGCGTCGCAGTCGCCGCCCTGGTCGAGCAACCAGGCCGCGTGGTGGACGATCTGACGGGCCGTCATGTAGTTGGACTGGATCTGTCCCACGCGCTGTTGAACGGTTTCGTGCCGTGACAGCCGGGAATGCCCGCCGGCGTAGTCGACGGTGACCTCCAGCAAGGCGTGGTGAAGGCCGAGGGCGACGGCGGCGATGTCCAGGCGACCGTGAACGATGCTGGCTAGGTGGGCGGCGGCGAACCCGTCCCCTCGTGCGCCGAGCCGGTCGGAGGCCGGTACGCGCACGTCGTCGAAGTCGAGGTCTCCGAACGAGAATCCGCGCAGGCCGAAGGCGGGTTCGTGGGGGTGCAGGGTGAGTCCGTCGGCGTCGGAGTCGACGGCGAACGCGCTCAGCTCTCCCTCTCCGGTGCGGGCGACGACCGCGTGGACGTCGGCGATGTGGGAGTTGCCGACGAAGCACTTTCGCCCGTTGAGGACGTAGTCCCGGCCGTCTCGGGTGGCGGTGGTGTCCATCCCGAGGACGTGGCCGCCGGAACGGGGTTCCGTCACGGCGATCGTGGCGAGCGTTCGTCCGCCTGCCAGGGCCGGAAGCCACACCCGTTGTTGTTCGGGGGTGGCGATCCACCGGAACATCGCGACGGGGATGTCGCCGGCCTGCGTGGCGGCGCCGATCGCTCCGGAGACGCGGGAGAGCCGGTCGACGATGAGCACCTTGGCGCGGTGGTCCCACCCCGGCCCGCCGTGGCCGGTGGGGATGGTCGCGCCGATCCAGCCGAGCCGGGCGATCTTTCGCACCAGGTCGCCGTTGACCTCTCCCGCGGCTTCGAGCTCCGGAACTCGGGGACGGACGTGCAGGTCGGCGAATTCGGCGACCGACTCAGCGAGGGCGCGGTGCCGGGGCAGCAGGAAGTCGCGGTCGATCTGATCGTCGTGGTGGTGGCTTCGTCCGTCGGGCATCAGCACTCCGTTCGCGAGGTCACGGCGCACGGCCGGTCGAGGTGGGCGGCCCGAGGCGCACGGGCATCGCGCGCTCCCACCCGTGGGCTTCGGGTGCCGGGGCGCGTTCAGAGATCAGCCGGGCCAGCCGGGTCGCGCGGTCCTCGATGAACTCCCGACCCGAGGCCGAGCTTCACCGCGAGGACCTGCCCACGCTTGCTCAACAGCGTGGAACTTGCTTTGCGCGACAACCTAATCCGCGCGCGCCGCTCGGAAAACGCGCCCGCGCACGATGCGCGGGTCGCCCCGGCTTCCCGCGCGTCTCCTCGACGACGCCAACGCCCGGTGGCGGGCGGCGGACCACGGGTGCCGCCTGCAGCGATCAACTCGCCAGGCGGCGCTGACAGCGCTCCCGTCCTGGCGCCGCACCTCGGGCCGAGGGCCTACCTTGGCCCTATGAGCGAAGACGTCTGGGCCGAGTTGGCCGGTCAGTTCGCCGATGAGGCCTACGCCTCGGTGAAGGGGCGGGTGCGGACGTACGTGCTGCACCGGCACTTGCTGGAGCACCTGCCGCCGCCTCCGGCGCGGGTGCTCGACGTCGGTGGCGGTGCGGGGCACCAGTCGTTCCCGTTGGCGCGGACCGGGTACGAGGTGACGGTGCTCGATCCGTCGCGGGCGATGCTGGACAAGGCCGAGCAGCGGCTTCCCGCCGAAGCGCGGGATCGGGTGACGCTCCTGCACGCCGACGGCGAGAAGGCCAGCGAGGCCGTCGGCGGCGAGCGGTTCGACGCCGTGCTGTGCCACGGAGTCCTCGGGTACCTCGACCGGCCGGAGCCGCTGGTCGAGCAGCTGTGCCGGTGCGCGGCGCCCGGCGGGCTCGTGTCCATCATGACCGCGAACGCCGAGGCGATGGCGGTGCGCCCGGCGATGGAGCAGCGCTGGGAGGACGCGCTGGCGGCGTTCGACTCCCGCACCGAGATCGGGGTGCTGGGAGTGCCGGGCCGGGCCGATACGGTCGACGAGCTCAGCGAACTCCTGCGCGCCGGCGACGTGGAACCGCTGCGCTGGTACGGGGTGTGGCTGTTCGTCGACTGGCTGGGGTTCGGCGGGACCGAGCTCGACCCGAGCGATGAGCGGCGGGTCGCGGCGACGGCCGCCGCCGAACTCGAAGCGAGCCGGCGCGACCCCTACCGCGGTCTCAGCCGCGTCTTCCACCTCGTGGGCCGCAAGAACTGACGGACACCTCACGCACCGGATCGCTGCCGACCGGCTTCACCGGAGGCGCGCTTCGGCGAAGTGGAACGTCGGTCCGGCGGGGTCGAGGACGGGCGGCACGACGCGACCGTGGGCCTTGGCCAACGCCGTCGGGTCGACCAGCCGCGCGTTCCACCCGCGGGCCGCGAACCACGTCGCCGGATCGTCCAGCGCACTGCGCACCGGGGACCGGTTGTCGTCGAGGACCTCCCGTCCCGACGCGAACGTGCGCGCCTCGAACACGCTGCGGTCGGCGACGTCGGCGAACAGCGCGGATCCGGGTGCGGACAGCTGCCGCGCTGCCGACAGCAGCACCTCGACCTCACCCGGCCCGAGGTACATCAACAGCCCCTCCGCGATCCACGCCGTCGCGACGTCGGGGGCGAATCCGGATTCCCGCAACGCGACCGGCCAGGTTTCCGTGAGGTCGGCGGCGACCGATGCCCAGCGCACGCCGGGGGCGGGCGCGACGCCGTCGAGCACGTGCCGGACGAAGGTCACCACCTCCGGCTGGTCCACCGCGAACACGTCGACCGGCCTCGGCCACGGGAGGCGCAGCGCTCGGGTGTCGAACCCGGCGCCGAGCACGACGACCTGCCGCGCTCCGGCAGCCGCCGCCGCGAGGACCGCGTCGTCGATCCAACGGGTGCGCAAGGCCAGGAAGCCGCTCATCGCCGGGACCATCTCCCCGGGAGTCGCTCCCTCGGCCAGCCGGCGCCACTGCTGGTTCGAGTCCGGCGCCGCCGCCACCGCCGCGTCCACCAGCTTCCGCGCCCACGGATCGCGCACCAGGGCACCGGGGGCGGCGGATTCGACCGCGCGTTCCTGAGCCACCGCCGCGGCCGTCAGGGCCACGCCCTCCGGGATGGACGGTGTCCGGCGCGCCGAAGGATCTTGGCTGGTCACGAGCGATCTCCTCTCCAGGCCCCGCCGGGAGCACCACGGCTCGCGGCGGAACCACGACGATCCGGCCACGATATCCCCGGAAATCCAGGAAAACGGCCAGCGGCCCGGAAGGAGGATTTCCGGTCCGCTGGCCGGAGAACCGGCGGCCGATCGCGTCCGCGGGCTCCGTCGAACCGGCTCGTCAGCGGGAAATCCCGCACGAGCGGACCGGTGAGTTCAGCGCCGCAGGGCTCATTCGTAGTCGGGCGAGAAGATCCGCGCCTTGTAGAACCGGGCGTCCGCCCAGCCGCGTTCGTCGGACGGTTCGCCCAGCTTCGTGCCGATGCTGACCTTCGTGCCCATCTCCCCCGTGTCCGGTGAGCCGACGACCCACACGTACTCGCCGGTGCCGGGGTGGCGCGCGATGGACTTGACCCGGCCCTTCGCCCAGATCGGCTTGCTGATCACCTCGTCCTCGTTGACGTCGTAGCTGTAGACGCCTTTGCTGTCGGTCAGCAGCAGCCGCCCGCGGTGGGTGTAGTCGGGCTGCAGGTCGTGGCCCATCTTCGCGCCGTCGTGCTCGATCGGCACCGTCCGCCACACGTCCAGGTCGGTGTTCTGCCCGGAGCCCTTGACCTTGTAGCCGACGAGCTTGCCGTCCCCCAGCACCCACAAGACGCCCTCCGCCACCGAGTCCTTCGTCCGCGGGTCCCAGAGGATTCCGTGCGCACCGGGGAAGGTCCAGGAGTTGACCTTCTCGTAGCCGTCGAAGTCGTCGATGGAGTCGGCGTTCTTCGGCGAGTACAGCTGGAGGTTCTTCTCACCCTTGGAGCTGGCGGTGAGGATCGAGCCGTTGTACGGGATCCGCTCGATCGAATGCGGGTTGTCATCCGGGTAGGCGTCCCAGATCAGGTCGTTGTCGGAGTCGGTGTGCTCGCCGCGCTTCTTGATGTCGACGACCCCGGCCCCGCCGCCGGAGGCGACGACGAGCGCGATGAGCCCGCGCTTCGCGGTCTTGCGGATCTTGACGTCGGACAGGTCGGCCCACCACTTCTTGCCGAGCGGCGGTTCCTTGCCTTCGAAGGTCCAGATCACCGAGTCGTCGTTCCACCGCGTCGCGTCGCGGTCGTAGATCCGCACGGTCTTGGAGTTCTGGTCGACCACGGCGACGTGGTAGCCCGCCGCCGCGCTCGCGGTGGCGCCGGTCGCCAGCGAGGTCGATCCGAGGACCGCTCCCGCAGCGACGCCCTTGAGCACTGTTCGCCTGCTGTGCATGTGATTCCCCCTAGAAGCACGCTTGATCGAACAGTAGGCGATCAGCGGGCCGACGGTGGACGAACGCGGAAACGCGAGCGGCACCCCGGAAGTCCGGCCCGAGGCGCCGCTCGCGTTCGATCACCCGCCTACTCGGCGTCGAACCGGCCGCGCTTGACCGAGTCGACGAACTTCAGGACGTCCACCCGCAGCACCGGGCCGTTCGGGTCCTTGGAATCCCGGATCCTGCCTCGCGGATTCGACAGCTCGACGCAGTTCCCGTTCGGATTGGAACGGCTGGGCTTCTGCCAACGAACCTCGTTCACCGGTCAACCTCCCACACCTTGAGAGCCTTGGCGAGGCAGTCTAACGAGCCGGTCGGGTCCATGGCGATATCGTGAATCTTGCGCACCGCCTTCCGATATTCCCGCACATCGTGCTCAACGGGGACGAAAACCCCGGAACTGTAGTGCTCGAAATGGACGACGGCAGGAGCGTCCGGGAATTCGTAGACGACGAAAGGGCCCGACCAACCGGGGTGCCAACCCACCCTCAACGGCACGACTCGGATCGTCACGTTCGGCTTGGCGCTGATGTCGATGAGGTGCTCGACCTGCGTCCGCATCGTCCGGGCCGAACCGATCGGCTCGTGGACGACGGCCTCACTGATCAGCGCCTCGAAACGCAGCGGATCTCGCTCGTTCAACACCTCGCCGCGACCCGCGCGCGCGATGACTCGGGCATCCAGGTCCTCTTTCGAGAGGTCGATCCCTTCCAGGAGGGCCCGACTGTAATCCGCGGTCTGCAACAGTCCCGGCACGACCATCGGGGACCATTCCGAGATCGCTGATGCGGCGCGTTCACACTCGATCGCTCCCGCGAGCTGTTGCGGGATTCCGGCGGTGCCGACGGTGAGCCAGCTCGGTTCGCCGAGGTTGCGGGCCAAGTCGAGGATCCGCTCCCGCTCACCCGCCGAGACCCGCAGCGCCGTGAGGATCATCGCGACCGTCTCGACGCCGGGCACCCGGTAGCCGGTCTCCCAGTGCGAGATCTGGGTGTGCGAAAACTCCAGTTGTCTCGCTAACACCCGGAGACCGACTCCGCGCGTTTCGCGCGCGTCGCGCAGCGCGGCCGAAAGAGCTCGCGCGCGAGGCGTACCTGCGGTGGCAGCCATGCAACACCTACCTGTTGTCGCTGTTTTCACCTGATCACACGATCGGCGCTCTGGTGGTCCTCATTCGCAACCGGTCAACGTGTGCGTCGACCGATCCGGAGCGCGGGAACAAGGGCGCGGAACGCACTCGATCCTGGCGCAACCGGCGAACGGACCATTCGAGGAATCGCCAATGACATCCGACAAAACGCCCGATCGAGTGTTCGACGGAAAAGCCGACGCGCTCGCCGGCCCGCGCGCGAATTCTCCGCACCGGAGCGTGCGCGAAGCCGTGTGCGACGGCGACTTGGAAATCTGGCGCGCGGCTCCGCTCTTGAACATCGAGGGAGTGGAGCTGACGAGGCCGCCAGCGGAATTCGACGGCACCGGCGGCGATCGGCGCGACTGACCACCCGGATCGCGTGCGCCCTCCCTCCCCCCACCGCACGCGTTCCGGGCGCCTCCCGGCCGCCGCACCGCCGCTCCTGACCCGGCGGTCGCGCCCGGGAGACGAGCAGGGCGCGTCGAAGCCCCCGACCACCGACGCGCCCTGCTCCTTCCTACGTCGTGACGTCCGCCGCCGAGCGCCGGAACCGCTTGCCTAAACCGGAAAGCACGTCGGCGCGACCACTGGAGTGATCGCGCCGAGGTGGTGCCGCCGGAGCGGCGTCGTCTTCGGTTCTCGTTGAGGCGAACCGGCTACTTGGTCGCCGTCTCGGTGGACCGCCGCTCGTCGTCCGAGCTCGTCACCGACACCGGCTCGCCGGATCCTCCGGACGAGCGGACGAACAGCGACGTCGCGAACGCGAGCGCGCCGATCACCGCTGCGACGATGAACGCGGTGCGCACGCCCGCGGCGTCGGGTGCGCCGGACGGCGCGGTGCTGCCGAGCGAGGCGACGGTGACGAACACCGCCGTGCCGAACGCGCCCGCGACCTGCTGGAGCGTCGCGAGGATCGCGCTGCCGTGGGAGTGCAGGTGGTCCGGCAGGGCGCTGAGCGACTCCGTCATCAACGGCGTCATCATCATCCCGAGCCCCGCCATCATCAGCACGTGGATCGCGATCACCGCGCCCAGCGACGAGTCCGCGCCCAGCGTGGCGAACAGCCCCAGCGAGACCGCCATCGCCAACGCACCGGGGATCACCAGGCGACGTGCGCCGTAGCGGTCGAACAGCCGTCCCACGGGCCTGCCGAGCAGCCCGAGGACCAGACCGCCGGGGAGCACCGCGAGGCCGCTGCCGAACGTGCCGGTGTGCAGCACCGTCTGCAGGTACAGCGGCAGCATGATCGCCCCGGCGCCCAGCAGGCACATGAACAGCAGCGCCGTGAGCACCAGCGCCACGACGAACGAGCGGATCTTGAACGGGCGCAGGTCCAGCAGCGCGCGGTCCTGGCGCTGCAGGCGGACCTGGCGCACGACGAACGCCGCCAGCGCGAGCGCGCCGACCACGATCGATGCCCACGGCGGCACCGGGTGGTCACCGCCGCCGGACTCGCCGATCGACGACAGGCCGTAGAGCAGGCCGCCGAAGCCGGCCGCGGACAGCACCACCGACAGCACGTCCAGCGGCACCCGCCGCGTCTCGCCGTCCAGGCGCATCCAGACCACACCGATGGCCAGTGCCAGCAGCGACAGCGGCAGCACCAGCCAGAACATCCAGCGCCAGCCCAGCGACGCCAGCACCGCGCCACCGATCGTCGGCCCCACGGCGGGGGCGACGGCGATGACGATGGTGATCGTGCCCATCGTCGCGCCGCGCCTCGACACGGGCACCAGGCGCATCACCGAGGTCATCAGCAGCGGCATCATCACCGCGGTCCCGCACGCCTGCACGACCCGGCCGACCAGCAGCACCGCGAACCCGGGCGCCAGGCCGCTGAGCAAGGTGCCGATGCTGAACATGGTCAGCGAGGCGATGAAGATCTGGCGCGGCGTGAACCGCTCCAGCAGGAACCCGGTGATCGGGATGACCACGGCCATCGTCAGCAGGAAACCACTGGTCAGCCACTGCACGGTCGTGGTCGACACCCCGAGGTCGACGGTGAGGTCGCGCAGCGCGACGCTCAGGATCGTCTCGTTGAGGATCATGACGAAGGCCGAGACGACCAGCACACCGAGCAGCACGGCGGCCCGCGGTGGAGCGGCGGCCCCGCGATCGGACTCCGTGTCCACGGCTCTCGTGGAGTCGGTCATGGTTCGAGTACCCCTCACAGAACTAGGTCGAGCGCGTTCTCCGGCGCGGCCACGTCGCGGCACCTGGAGCCCGTGCTCCGAGAAACGTTCACCCGCCGACACCGGCGGGCTCGGTCCGGACGAGCCGAGTGGTCCGGCACCACCGGTCTCGGCACGTCATGAACGTGCGACGGCCAAGCGCCGAGACCTCGCTGCTTCCCCCCCAGGCATGCCATCGCCTGCACTGCCGCCCGCGTGACGCGGACGGCTCACCCAGTTTAGATGCCACTTTCGAGTGATGAAGGCGAACCCGGTCACGCACCTGTCGGGAGACGGGTGAGCACAGGTCGTTCGTCGAGGTCACGACGTTAAGGCAGGTGTCTTGAGCTGTCCGCGAACACGCGGCACCCGCTCACGCTCCGCGATCCGGGACCGACGGCCCGTTCACTCCGGCGCGGTCCCTGATCGCGGCCGGATCGGCGAGCAGCCGGTGCAGCGCGAGCTGCCCCGCGCCGATCATGAGCAGGTCCGCGCCGAGCGCCGCGGGCACGATCCGCACCCCCTCCGACGCGGGCCCGACCGACTGCTCGCGCACCAGGCCGGTGAACCGCTCCGGGTCCGCGCGCAGCACGTCCGCGAGGAAACCGCCGAGCACCACGAGCTCCGGGTTGAGCACGTTGACCGCGTTGCTGACCGCGACGCTGAGCACCCGCGCCTGGCGGCCGAGCTCGGCTCGGACCGCGGGGTCGGCCGACGCGGCGAGCGCCGCGGAGAGTTCGACCTGGTCCGCCGAATCGAGCCCGAGCAGCGCGAGCAGCCGCGCGCGGCTCACCTCGTCCTCCAAGGTCCCGTCGGCGACCGCGCTGTCCGCCGGATCGCGCACGCCCGGCCGGGTCCGCCCGAACTCGCCCGCGTAGCCGCCGACCCCGCCGAGCGGTGCGCCGCCGGTGATGACGCCGCCGCCGATCCCGCTCGCGCCGCCGTTGAGGTAGACGAGATCGCGCACGCCGACGCCCGCGCCGAAGATGTGCTCGGCCAGCGCGCCCAGGCTCGCGTCGTTCGCGGCGAACGCGTCATGACCGGTCGCCCGGTGCAGCGCCGCCGCGATCGACTCCTCCCGCCAGCCGAGGTGCGGCGCCCACCGGACCACGCCGTCGCCCTCGCGGACCAGGCCGGGGACGGCGACGCCGATGCCCGCCACGCGGCTGCTCGCGAGCTCCGGCGCCAGGTCCGCGAGATCACCGACGACGATCTCGACGGTCTCCGCCGCCGTGACCGGGTGCCCGACCTCGTTGCGGATCCGGGCCCGGACCTTGCCGCCGAGGCTCACCACGCCGACGGTGACCGCGTCCAGCTCGGGGTTGACGGTGATCGCGACGCAGCCTGGATCGGGATGCACCACGGGCGAGGGGCGGCCGACCCTGGCCGTGGCCTCCGGGCCGGATTCGAGGACGAACCCCAGGTCGGCGAGCTCGGCGACGAGGGCGGCGACGGTGGAGCGGCTGAGCCCGGTGGTCCGCGTGATCTCGGCGCGCGACAGCGATCCCCCGCGGTGCACGAGCCCCAGCACGGTCGCGAGGTTGCCGCGCCGCACGCGATCCAGATTGCTCCCGCGCATCCACTTCCCATCGTTCGGAGCAGGGTTCGGCTGTTGTCACCGCTCGCAGCCGAACCCTATTATGTTCTTCAAACGAACAAATCGCAAGGGAGTCGAGTGATCATGAGCCGCAACCCCACTCCGGCCGACCGGTTCTCCTTCGGGCTCTGGACCATCGGCTACACCGGCGCCGACCCGTTCGGCGGCCCCACCCGGTCCCCGATGGACACCGTGCACGCCGTGGAGAAGCTCGCCGAACTCGGCGCCCACGGCCTCACCTTCCACGACGACGACCTGTTCCCCTTCGACTCCACCGAGGCGCGGCGCCGCACCGAGATCGACCGGTTGAAGCAGGCGCTCGACGACACCGGGGTCGTCGTTCCGATGGTCACGACGAACCTGTTCTCCCACCCCGTGTTCAAGGACGGCGGCCTCACCTCCAACGACCGGGCGGTGCGCCGCTTCGCGCTGCGCAAGGTGCTGCGCAACCTCGACCTCGCGGCCGAGCTCGGCGCCCGCACCTTCGTCATGTGGGGTGGGCGCGAAGGCGCCGAGTACGACTCCGCGAAGGACGTCGGGCAGGCGTTGGAGCGCTACCGCGAGGCCGTGAACCTGCTCGGCGAGTACGTGATCGACCGGGGCTACGACCTCCGGTTCGCGCTAGAACCGAAGCCGAACGAGCCGCGCGGCGACATCCTGCTGCCCACGCTGGGGCACGCGATCGCGTTCATCGACTCGCTGGAGCGCCCCGAACTCGTCGGCGTCAACCCGGAGGTCGGGCACGAGCAGATGGCCGGGCTCAACTACGCGGCGGGCATCGCGCAGGCGCTCTACCACGGCAAGCTCTTCCACCTCGACCTCAACGGCCAGCGCGGCATCAAGTACGACCAGGACCTCGTGTTCGGCCACGGCGACCTGCACAACGCGTTCGCGCTCGTGGACCTGCTGGAACACGGCGGCCCCGGTGGCGTGCCCGCCTACGACGGGCCGCGGCACTTCGACTTCAAGCCGAGCCGCACCGAGGACGAGGCCGGCGTGTGGGATTCGGTGCGCGCCAACATGGCCAACTACCTGCTGCTCAAGGAACGGGCGGCGGCGTTCCGCGCCGACCCCGACGTGCAGGAGGCGCTGGAGGCCGCGCGGGTGCCGGAGCTGGCGGTGCCGACGCTCGCCGACGGCGAGGGGTACGCGGCGCTGGTGTCCGACCGCTCCGCGTTCGAGGAGTTCGACGCCGCCGAGTACCTCGACGGCCACGGCTTCGGGCTGGTGCGCCTGCAGCAGCTCGCGACCGAACACCTGATGGGCGCCCGCGGCTGATCCGCGGCAGGGCACGATGACCGGATGCCGAGGAGAGCAGTGATCCGCACGAACTGGTCGGGCAACTACGCCTACCGCGCACCGAGGTTCGCCGAACCCCGCGGGGTCGACGAGCTCGCCGAGGCGGTCACCACCGGCGAGCGGGTGCGGGTCGCGGGCACCGGGCACACCTTCAACGGCATCGCCGACAGCGCGGACCTGCGGATCTCGCTGGCGGCGATGCCGACCGGGATCGAGATCGACTCCGCGCGCCGCGTCGTGTCGGTCACCGGCCCGGTGCGCTACCGCGAGCTGGCCGAGCATCTGCACGCGCGCGGCTGGGCGCTGGCGAACCTGGCTTCCCTGCCGGACCTGTCGGTCGTCGGCGCGATCTCCACCGGCACGCACGGCTCCGGCTCCAGGTTGCGCGGCCTCGCCTCCGACGTGCGGGCGATGGAGGTGCTGACCGCGCGCGGCGAGCTCCGCGAGCTGCGCGAGGGCGACGCCGAGTTCCCCGGCGCCGTGGTCGGGCTCGGCGCGCTCGGCGTGATCACGCGGGTGGAGCTCGCCGTCGAACCCGCCTACCAGGTCACCCAGCACGTGTACGGGTCGTTGCCGTGGGCGGCGCTGGCCGACGAGCTCGGCGCGCTGCTGAACTGCGGGTACAGCGTCAGCCTGTTCACCGACTTCGACGGCGCGGGCATCCGGCAGTGCGTGGTGAAGGAACGCGACGGCACCCCGCACGAGACCGGACCGTTCGACCGCGTCGGCGTCCGCCTCGTGGACGGGCCGCGGCACCCGGTGGCGGGCGGCCCGGCGGAGAACGTCACCGTCCAGGCCGCGCCCGGACCGTGGCACGAGCGGCTGCCGCACTTCCGAGCCGGGCGGACTCCCAGCAGCGGCGCCGAAATCCAGAGCGAGTACCTGGTGGGCGCCGAGCACGCGGCAGCCGCCGTCGAGGCGCTGCGCGAAGCCGGCCCCGAGTTCGCGCACGTGCTGCTGGTGAGCGAACTGCGCTCCGTCGCCGCGGACGACCGCTGGCTCAGCCCCGCTTGGGAGCGCGACTCGCTGGCGATCCACTTCACCTGGCGCCTCGACCAACCCGGCGTGGAGGCCGCGCTGCCCGCGGTCGAAGCGGCGCTGGCACCGTTCGGCGCCCGCCCGCACTGGGGCAAGGTCTGGGCGATGGGTCCCGACGTGCTCGCCGAGCGCTACCCGCGCCTGCCCGACTTCCGCGCTCTGGCGGACCGCTGGGACCCGGACCACCGCTTCCGCAACGACTTCTTGGACCACCGGGTCTTCGGAGCGCACTAGTCTTCGTCGAACGAGCCGCCCCGGAGCACCGTCGTCCACCGGAGAACGCGGTCCGGTGCACGAGGCATCGCGAAATGAGCTTGATCTGCTTCCCGCCGGCGTCGAAACTGCTCAGCGGTGACCGCGCACGCTGCAGGACCACCGGCGGGTGCTCAGCGGCTTCCTCGCGAGGACGGCCAGTTCGCTGCGCACGGCATGCAGGAGCAAGGGATCCCGCAGCGAGCAAGCCGCTGAGGTTCCGCTGAGCGACCGACAACGCAGACCGAGTGCACAGGCGGGCTCTCAGCGGCTCCGGCCGCTGACAAGACGCGGACGAAGTACCGGTCCGAAGGCTCTCCCCATGACGTCCGCAGGAGCTGCTCGATCATGACCGGTGAGTTCACGGCCAAGGCGACTTACGGCCAGGTCTTCGCGGTCGCGCAGTTCCGGGTGCTGTTCGCCGGTCGGTTGCTCGGCGTCATGTCGGACACGGTGCGGTCCGTGGCGCTGGCGGTGCTGGTGTTCGAGCGGACCGACTCGCCGCTGCTGACGGCGATGGCGTTCACGATCGGCTTCCTGCCGCAGGCCGCGGGTGGCCTGTTCCTCGCCGCGATGGCGGACCGGTTCCCGCCGCGCGCCCTCGTCAGCACGGGCTACGCCTTGCAGTGCGCGGTCGGGCTGCTGCTCGCGTCCGGGCGCCTCCCGGTCGCGGGCAGCCTGCTGCTCGTCGCGGCAGTGGCCTGCCTGACACCGGTCACCACCGGTGCCACGGCCAGAGTCCTCGCGGAAGTCCTCACCGGCGACGCCTACGTGCTCGGACGGTCGCTCTCGTACCTCGTCGCGGTCGCCGCGCAGTTGGCCGGGATGTCCGTCGGCGGGGCGCTCACCGCCTGGCTCGGCGTGGAGCGCACGATGCTGCTCACCGCGGTGGCGCACCTGCTCGCGTCGGTGATCAGCCGCCTGTTCCTGCCGCGCACCGAGCCGGTCCGGGCGAGCGGCTCGATCGTGCGCAAGACCTGGCAGGGCAACGCCGCGCTCACCCGCGCCCCCGGAGTCACCGAGCTGATCACGGCCCAGTGCCTGCCCGCCGCGTACCTGGCCGCGGGTGGCAGCCTGCTCATCCCCTACTCCGCGCAGCGCGGGTTCGGCCCGGCGGAGACCGGCGTGCTCCTGGCCGCCACCTCGGTCGGCATGCTGCTCGGCGACGTCGTGGTCGGGCGAGCGTTCGCGCCCGCCACCCGCGAACGGCTCGTCCTGCCACTGCTGCTGATCATGGACACGCCGCTGATCACGCTCGTCCTGAACCCGCCGCAGCCGGTGATCGCCGCCGCGTACGTGATCACCGGGGTGGGGTCCGCCTACCTGCTCGGTTTGCAGCGGCGCTTCCTGGAGGCGGTCCCGCCCGAACTCCATGGGCAGGGCTTCGCGCTGCTCAACACGACGACCATGACGATCCAGGGCGTCGGTCCCCTGGTCTTCGGCCTGATCGCGGAATTCCTCCCGCTCGACCGCACGATCGCGCTGATCGGCGTGAGCAGCGTGATCACCGCGCTCCTGCTGCGCGGCACGATCCGCCCGCGCCCTTCCCGCTGAGGCCGTCGCGCGCCCGGCGGAGAACACGACCGGGCGCGCGGCGGTGCACCTCAACCGCGGGACAGGCGCAGGACCGTGCCCTCACCTCCTGCCGCGACGAGCAAGGAACCGCCCGGGGCGGTGGTGATCCCGGCGAAGGCCCGTGGCTGACCGGGGATTCCGGGCGCCGTCACGGGAACGCGCGGGGTCGGCGTGCTTCCCGGCGGTGGCCCGACGGGGAGTCCTTCTGCCTCGACCCGGTGTTCGCCGGTGTCCGGGTCGATCGCCAGGAGCCTGCGCCGCCCCGCCTCGACCACGAACAGCTCACCACCGTGCCAGGTGATCCCCTGGGGTTCGGCGAGGCCGTCGGCGACGATTTCCCCGCCGTCGCCGGAGATCCGCAGCACCCGCCCGGCGCGCTGATCGGTCACGTAGCGCTCGCCCGCCGCGTCGACCGCCACGTCCACCGGCCCGTCGAGCCCGTCGGCGAGCACGGTCACCACGTCGTCCCGGTCGATCGACGACACCCGCCCCGCACCGGTCTCGGCGACCACGAGCGCACCGTCCGCGCCGACCGCGATCCCGCCCGGCTCGGCGAGTCCGGCGGCGCGCACCCGCGCGGCGCCCTCGGCCGGGTCGTAGGTGCGGACGTCGCCGAACTGCGAGGTGAGGTGCAGCAGCTCGCCGTCGGCGACCACGCCGTGCGCGAACCCGCCCAGCTCCGACATGAGCATCCCGCCGGCCTCGCCGCCCAGTTCGCCGGTGGCGGTGCCGAGGCGGAAGTGGTCGGTGGCGTACCAGCGGCCCCGCTCGTCCGCGGTGACGTCGAACGGGCCGCTGAACCCGCGCGGGACGACCGGGCGGGGCCGGTCGTCGAGGTCGATCCGGGTCAGGCCGCCGCTGGCGAAGCTGGAGACCAGCATCCGGTTCTCGTCGTCGAACGCGGCGTTGTCCATGCCCGCGATCCCGGTCGTCGTGATCGAGCGCGACCCGCTCCGGTCGAACCTGGTCACGATGCCCTCGACGCCGCGGGAGACGACGACCAGCTCGCCACCCCGGTCGAAGCGCACCGCGACCGGCTGGTGCACCTGCTCGGCCACCAGCTCCGGAGTCCCGCCCTCCGGGGAGATCCGCCAGACCTCGCCCGTCATCATGTGCGGGTAGTACAGCAGCCCGTCCGGGCCGAGCTGCATCGCGTTGCCCATCGCGAGCCCGTCGGTGAGCACCACGGGCGCTGCCCCGCCGGGGAAGAGCTCGAAGACGCGGCCGTCCTGGTACATCTCGTTGACGAACAGCCGATCACCGACGCAGGTGATCCCGTTCGGGCAGCGCAGGCCTTCGGCCACGACGCTGAACTCGCCCGCAGGGGTGCGCCGCCACACCAGGCCGGGGTTGAGGTCGGTGATGTACATCGACCCGTCCGCGCCGAAGGCCAGGTCGTCCGGCGAGCGCACCGGGCCGTCCAGCGGCACGACGACCTCGACGTCCCCGGATTCGACGTCGACGGCGCTGATCTGCCCGGCGAGGTACTGCGCCACGTGCAACCTGCCGTCCGGGCCGAAGGCGACTCCGTTGGACCCCCACAGCGCGTTCGGCGGGTTCTCCCGCCGGACGTCCCACCGGAGGCTGGTGATCTGCTCCGCTCCGAACCGGCTCACCACTCGTCCCCTTCCACCAGCACGTCGGTCATGTCCGTCTCCGCTCGCCACGTCCGCAGCAGCCGGTAGAACTCGACCGGCCCGCCGCCGTAGGACTCGCTGCGCTGCCGCGGTCTGCCCTCGTTGTTGTAGTAGCTCGGAGTGCACTCCGCGAAGAACTCCTTGCTGGCCTGCTCCTTCTCCCGGATCGTGGCCACCCACGCGGCCTCGGCCCGCTCGCTGGGTTCGACGTAGCGGGCGCCGCGGTCGCGGGCCGCGGCGATCACCTCGGCCACGTGCACGGACTGCTCGTCGAGCACGTGCGCGAAGTTCACCGACGTCGCGTTCTGCGAGGCACCGAGCCGGAAGTAGTTGGGGAAGCCGTGGCTGTAGAACCCGTGCAGCGTCTTGAGCCCGGTGCTCCAGTGCTCGGCGAGGGTGCGGCCGTCCCGCCCGCGCACGGTGCGCGCCGCCGCCGCGGCCGGGCCGGCGCCCAGGTCGAACCCGGTGGCGAACACGATGCAGTCCACTTCGTACTCGACGCCGCCGGAGACCAGGCCGCGCTCGGTGATCCGCTCCACGCCCGCTCCCCCGGTGTCGACCAGGGTGACGTTGGGCCGGTTGAACGTGGGCAGGTAGGTGTCGCTGAAGGTGGGCCGCTTGCACATGCGGCGGTACCAGGGCTTGAGCGCCTCGGCGGTCGCCGGGTCCTCGACGATGTCCTCCACCCGCGAGCGGATCGAGTTCATCTTGGCGAAGTCGGCCAGTTCCGCCAGCAGTTCGCCGTCGGACTCCGCCTCGGGGATCGCGTTGTCCTCGCTGGGCATGATGACGCGCAGGGTCTGGACGCTGTCGGTCCAGCGGTCGCCCACCAGGTCCTGCTCGGCGTGGCCGCCGGTGACCAGGGTCAGGAAGTTCTCCCGCCGCTCGCGCTGCCAGCCCGGCGCCAGCGTCGTCGCCCACTCCCGGTCCGTCGGACGGTTGCCGCGTTCGTCCACTGAGGACGGAGTCCGCTGGAACACGTAGAGGTGCTCGGCGTCCTGGCCGAGGTGCGGGACGCACTGGATGGCGGTCGCACCGGTGCCGATCACCGCGACGCGCTTGTCGGCGAGCTTGTGCATGCCGCCGCTCGCGTCCCCGCCGGTGTAGTCGTAGTCCCACCGGCTGGTGTGGAAGGTGTGCCCGCGGAAGGTCTCGATACCGGGCAGTCCGGGCAGCTTCGGCCTGCTGAACGGGCCGCTGGAGACCACGACGTAGCGGGCGGTCATCACGTCGCCGCGATCGGTGCGCACGGTCCACCGGGTGGCGGACTCGTCCCACTCGACGTCGGTGACCTCGGTCTGGAAGCAGGCGTTGGCGTAGAGCCCGAAGTGGTGCCCGATGGCCTGCGCGTGCCCCCGGATCTCCGCGCCCGGCGAGTACTTCCAGTCCGGCAGCGACCCGAGTTCTTCCAGCAGCGGCAGGTAGATGTAGGACTCGATGTCGCAGTGCACGCCGGGATACCGGTTCCAGTACCAGGTCCCGCCGAAGTCACCGGCCTTCTCCACGACGCGGATGTCGGTGAACCCGCGCTCGACGAGCCTGGCCGCGGCCGTGAGGCCGCCGAACCCGCCGCCGACCACGAGCACTTCGACGTGGTCGTGCAGCGGTTCGCGGGCGAACCCCGGCTCCACGTAGGGATCGTCGGCGTAGTACCCGAACTCGCCGGTGGTCTCCTGGTACTGCCCCGACCCGTCCGGCCGCAGCCGGCGGTCCCGCTCGTGGCGGTAGCGCGCCCGCAGCGCGTCCGGGTCGAACCCCAGCACGGCCGGATCGAGCGCCGCGCGCCGGGAGTCCTCAGTCGTGGACATGTGCGCTCCTTCATCCTCGTGGGTAGTGCGGTACTTCGTCTTCGTTCTTCGAACCAGATCCGCGTTGCCGGAACCTCAGCGGCTTTGCGGGATCGACCTCCCCAGTGGCTCCGCCGCACGCGAAGTCGCCGTCCTCGCGAGGAGGCAGCTGAGAACCTGCCGGTGGTCGGCTCGCCCTGGTGGTCACCGCTCAGCGGCTCCGCCGCTGAGCAGCCACAAGCCAAGAACGCCGCTCACCTGGAGCGACGGGCTCAGGGACGGCTCTGAGCACCCGACCCGCCGAGCAAGCGAGGACTCATCAGGCCGCCTTGCCGCGGCCGGGCAGGAAGGCGGCGACGGCGAAGGCCAGCAGGGAGGACGCGGCGCCGATGCCCAGCACGATCTGGAACCCGCTCAGCGCGGGCACCGCCGCACCGCCGACCTGGATGGTGAGGTTCGCCAGCACCACGCCCGCCGTCGCGCTGGAGACCGACGTGCCGATGGAGCGCATCAACGTGTTGAGGCTGTTCGCGGCGGCCGTCTCCGACACGGGCACGGCGCCCATCACCAGCGCGGGCATCGCGCCGTAGGCGAGCCCGATGCCGGCGGCGATGACGCAGGAGATGACCATGAGCTGCCAGATCGCCGACATCATCACGAGCCCCATCCCGTAACCGGACGCGACCACGAGCGCCCCGGCCATCAAGGTCACCTTGGGCCCGCGGGTGCGGGAGATCCACGCGGAGACCGGGGACATCGCCATCATGACCAGCCCGTTGGGCGCCATCACCAGGCCCGCCGCGAGGATGGTCTGCCCGAGTCCGTAACCGGTTTCGGCGGGCAGTTGCAGCAGTTGCGGGATGACCAGCGACATCGCGAACATCGCGAACCCGAACACCACGGACGCGAGGTTGGTCAGCAGCACCTGGCGGCGCGCGGTGGTGCGCAGGTCGACCAGCGGCTGCCGGGCGCGCAGTTCCCACCAGCCCCACACCAGCAGCGTCACGAGGCCCGCGACCACCAGTCCCGAGGTCATCCCGCTGGTCCAGCCCCACTCGGCTCCCTTGGACAGGGCCAGCAGCAGGCACAGCAGCGCGATGGACAGGCCGATGGCTCCCGGCAGGTCGAACCGCCCGCCGGTGCGCACCGACGACTCGGGCACGAGGACCTTCACGAGGACGGCGGCGACGAGGCCGAGCGCGCCCGCCGCCCAGAACAGCACGTGCCAGTCCGACTTCTCCGCGATGAACGCGGCGGCGGGCAGCCCGAGCGCGCCCCCGACGCCGAGGGAGGCGCTCATCAGCGCGGTCGCGCCGCCGAGCCGTTCGGCGGGCAGTTCGTCGCGCATGATGCTGATGCCGAGCGGGATCACGCCCGTCGCCAGCCCTTGCAGGAGCCGTCCTAGCACCATCGGCGCCAGGCTGTGGGCGAGCGCGCACAGCACGGATCCTGCCACCATCGTCACGAGGCTGATCAGCAGCATCCGACGCTTGCCGTACATGTCGCCGAGCCTGCCGACGGTGGGCGTGGCGACGGCTGCGGCCAGCAGGGTGGCGGTGATCGCCCACGCGGCGTTCGCGGCGGTGGCGCCCAGCAGCTTGGGCAGCGCCGGCACGAGCGGCACGACCAGCGTCTGCATCAGCGAGACCGTGATGCCGCTGAAGGCCAGCACCGGAACGATCACGTTGGGACGCGGGTTCCCCGGCCGGTCCGCGCGCCGAGGCGCGCTGAGGGCATGGGTCATCGGGTGGAGCTCCTGTCATCGGATGGGTGCCGTCGCGGAAGTGGCGCTCCGCAGCGGGAAGCGCCTTCGTGCCGACTGCTCCGATGCCTCCGGCACGACCATTAAGGCAGTCGCTTGACTGACGATAGCAGCTGCGGTTAACTGGCTCCAGGTTCGATCTCACGAGGAGGCGCACGGTGACTCAACCCGACGAACGGGTGCTGGCCTACCCGATTCCGGCCCCGGACGCGCTGAGCCCACCCGCCGAGTGGGCGGAACTGCGCAACCGGTGCCCGGTCTCCAAGGCGAAGTTGCCCAGCGGCGACGAGGTCTCGCTGCTGACCCGCTACGCCGACGTCAAGAGCGTCCTCTCGGATCCGAGGTTCGGCCGCAAGCTCGACGAACCCGACGCGGCCCGCATCTCCGACACCGATTCCGGCGGGCTGTTCAACAGCGAGATGGCCTCCGCCCTGCCGCAGGGCGGCGAAGCGCACCAGCGCTGGCGGCGGATGCTCAACCGGTGGTTCACCGCCAAGCGGATGGCGGCGCTGCGCCCCGAGATCGAGGCGATGGCCGAACGGCTCGTCGACGAGATGGTCGCGAGCGGCGCCCCCGCCGATCTGAAGGCCGCCTTCGGCTTCCCCCTCCCGGTCTGGGTCATCTGCGACATGCTCGGCGTGCCCACCGCCGACCGCGACCGGTTCTCCCGCTGGTCGGACATGTTCCTGAACCTCACGCGGTACTCCGAGCAGGAGTTCAAGACCGCCGAGACCGAGTTCTTCGCCTACATGGCCGAGCACATCGCCGCGAAGAAGGCGCAGCCCGGCGACGACCTGCTCAGCGAGCTGATCACCGCCACCGACGTCGAGGGCGAGCGGATGTCCGACCGCGCCTTGGCCGCCACCGGACTCGGACTGCTGATCGCGGGGCACGAGACCACGGCCAACATGATCGGGAAGATGGTGGCGATGCTGCTGTCGGACCGGGCGCGCTGGGAGCGGCTGCTCGCGGACCGGTCGCTGATCCGCTCCGCGGTCGAGGAGGCGCTGCGGTTCGACGCCAACTCCGGCCTCGGCATGGTCCGATACCTCTACGAGGACGTCGAGGTCGCCGGAACCGCGCTGCCGCGCGGCACCACCGTCATGTGCAGCATGGCGTCGGCGAACCGCGACGACACCGCGTTCGACGGCGCCGACGACATGGACCTGACCCGCACCCCGAACCCGCACCTGGCGTTCGGCACCGGCGCGCACTCGTGCCTGGGCCAGTCGCTGGCCCGCACCGAACTCCAGGTCGCGCTGGAGGTCCTGCTGCGCAGGCTCCCGACCTTGGAACTCGCCGTCCCCGCCGACGAGTTGCGCCGCCTGGAGGGACTCGTCGTCGGCGGACTCAGCGAAGTCCCGGTGCGGTGGTGACGATGGGCGCGGCGAGGGCCAAGCAGGTGAGCGCGACTCGGGAGCTGATCCTGTCGGCCGCCGAGCGGCTGTTCGCCGAGCACGGGGTCGCCGCGGTGTCCAACCGCCAGGTCAGCGAGGCCGCCGGGCAGGGCAACAACACCGCGGTCGGCTACCACTTCGGCACGAAGGCCGAGCTGGTCGCCGCCATCGTCCGCAAGCACCACGAGCAGATCGAGCACCGGCGCGCCCGGATGGTCGCCGACGCCCGCGGATCGCGGAACGTGCGGGACTGGGTGGCGTGCGCGGTGCTCCCGAACGCGCGGCACCTGGCCGATCTCGGCGTCCCGACCTGGTTCGGCCGGTTCGGCGCGCAGGCTATGACCGACCCGGCCTACCGGGAGATCATGGCGCGGGAGTCGCTGAACTCGCCCTCGCTGGTGGAAGCGGTCGGCGAGCTCAACCGCTGCCTGCCGGAGCTGCCACCGGAGGTGCGGGAGGAGCGTCGCGACATGACGCGCCAGCTGATGGTGCACGTCGTGGCCGAACGCGAACGCGCCCTCGCCGAGGGCGGCGCCACGCCCCGCGACTCCTGGGAGCAGGCCGCGACCGGTCTGATCGACGCGGTCACCGGGCTCTGGCTGGCCCCCATCACCACTCGTCCGTGACGTACCGCCGTCGCGAATTCGCAGAACACCGATCCCCGGCAAGAACAGGAGTGCGCCATGAAGGTGACCGTCGATGAGGACAAGTGCTGCGGCGCCGGGACCTGCGTGATGGTCGCGCCCGACGTGTTCGACCAGCGCGACGACGACGGCGTCGTGGTGCTGCTCGACGTCCGGCCCACGGCCGACCTGCACGAGAGCGTTCGCGAGGCCGCGAACATGTGCCCGGCGGCGGCCATCGCCCTCGACGAGCGGTCGTGAGTGCTGACGGCTCGGTCCTGGTGGTCGGCGCCTCGGCCGCCGGGCTGTCCACCGTCGAGGCGCTGCGCCGCGGCGGTCATGCGGGACCGGTGACGGTGCTCGGCGCCGAGCGGCACCTGCCCTACGACCGGCCGCCACTGTCGAAGAAGGTCCTGGCCGGCGAGTGGGAGCCGGATCGCGCGCGGCTGCGGCCGGATTCGGCGCTGTCCGCTCTGGACGCCGAGTTCGTGCTCGCGGACGCGGCGGTCGGCTTCGACGCCGCCACCCGCACCGCGCGCACCGCCTCCGGACGCGAGCTGAGCGCCGACGCGGTCGTGCTGGCCACCGGCGTGCGCCCGCGGACGCTGCCCGGGGCGGACGGCCTCGACGGCGTCCACGTGCTGCGCACCGCGGAGGACTCGATGGCACTGCGGGCGGACCTCGTCGCGGCCTCCCGGCTCGTCGTGGTCGGCGAGGGCGTGCTCGGCGCCGAGATCGCGGCGACCGCTCGGGCGATGGGCTTGGACGTCACGATGGCCGGGCCGCAACCCGCGCCGATGGCCGGCCTGCTCGGACCGCTGGTCAGCGGCAGGCTCGCCGCGCTGCACGCCGAGCGCGGCGTGGAACTGCGGCTCGGCACCGGCGTCGAGGGCGTCACCGGCGAGCACCGCGTGACCGGCGTGCGCCTGGACACCGGCGAGGTGCTGCCCGCCGACGTGGTCGTCGTCGCGATCGGCGCCGTCCCGGAGACCGAGTGGCTCGCGGGCAGCGGCCTCGAACTCGACGACGGCGTGGTCTGCGACTCGCGGTGCCGCGCCGCGCCCGGCGTGTACGCCGTCGGCGACGTGGCCCGGTGGTGGGACGAGCGCCTGGATTCCCTGGTGCGCTTGGAGAACCGCACCCACGCCACCGAGCAGGCGGGCGTGGTGGCCGCGAACATCCTCGGCGCGGACCGCGCCTACTCGCCGGTCCCCTACTTCTGGACCGACCAGCACGACGTCAAGATCCAGGTGCACGGCACCTTGCCACCGAATGCTGAAGTGTCCGTTGTGGATGGTGATCTCGACGGCGGCAGGTTCGTGGCGCGCTACCGGCAGGACGGCCGCACCACCGGCGTGCTCGGCTGGAACATGGCCAAGCAGACCAGGATCCGCCGCCAGGAGATCGTCGACGCCTTGACCGAACCCGCCGCGCTGCGCTGACGGGCCGCCGCGCACCGGCACGCCCGGCGGCGGACGTTCCTCGATCGGCGTCCGCTGAGCTGCTCCGCAGGTGCTGAGGTGATCGAAAACCGCCTCGGGCGCGGCGTGCCGGTGGTCCGTTCGGGCAGGCCGACCTCTACCATTCCGCGGGTGACCACCTACGACGATCTTGACCCGTTCGAGCAACTGGACGCCTCCTCGCTGCCGCTGCGCCAGCAGCGGATCCTGGCGACGATCCGGGACCGGGTGGTCCGCGACGGGTATTCGCCCAGCACCAGGCAGATCGGCGAGGCCGTCGGCCTGCGGTCCTCCTCCTCGGTGTCCAAGCACCTCGCGAGCCTGGAGGAGAAGGGCTTCCTGCGGCGCAGCGAGACGGTGTCGCGACCCATCGACGTGCGCGCGTTCCTGCGGGGTTCCTCGGCCGAGCGCTCCGACGAGGACTCGGTGACGGTGCCCGTGGTCGGCGACATCGCCGCCGGGACGCCCATCGCGGCCGACGAGCACGTGGACGACACGCTCCGGTTGCCCCGCGAGTTCGCCGGGCGAGGCACCGTGTTCGCGCTGCGCGTGCGCGGCGACTCCATGATCGACGCCGCGATCTGCGACGGCGACACCGTGATCGTGCGCCAGCAGCCGGAGGCGCACTCCGGCCAGATCGTCGCCGCGCTGCTCGACGACGAGGCGACGGTGAAGGTCTACCGCCGCCGCAACGGCCACGTGTACCTCGAACCGCGCAACTCCGCCTACGAGGTCATCGACGGCGACCACGCCACGATCCTCGGCACGGTGGTCTCGGTCCTCCGCAGCGTCTGAAGCCCCTCCTGCCCGCGACCTGCGCAGCGGATCCGGTCGCGGAACCCCAGCGCTCGTCTTCGATCTCCCGTCCCGGCGTGCGCCTGGGGTTCGTGATCGTCGTCCTGTCAGCGGCGAAGCCGCTGAGCAGTGACCACCCACCAACCGGCACCGCCGCGGGTTCTCAACGGCTTCCTCGCGAGGACGGCGTTTTTCCTCGTGGCGGAGCCACTGGGAAAGCGATCCCGCAGCGAGGAAGCCGCTGAGGTTCCGCGATCCGACCCTTGCGCAGAACGGGGACGAGGGGCTCTCAGCGGTTTCGGGAGAGCAGCCAGATGAAGTACGGGGCTCCGATCAGGGCCGTCATCAGGCCCGCGGGGAGCTGGTCCGGCGCGATGGCGGTGCGACCCAAGGTGTCCGCCGCGCACACCAGGATGCCGCCCAGCAGTGCCGCCACGGGGAGCACTCGGGAATGCCGCCTGCCCACGATCGCGCGCGCCGCGTGCGGAGCGACCAGCCCGACGAACGCGAGCACCCCCACTCCCGCCACGGCGGTGCCGGTCAGCAGGACCGCGCACGCGAGCAGCAGCAACCGCGCCTTCGGCACCGGCACGCCCAGCACCCGCGGCGTCTCGTCGTCCACCGACAGCAGGTCCAGCTCGCCGCGGGCCCGGATCAGGACCGGGATCAGCAGCAGCAACGCCAGCGCCATCGGCACCAGGTGCTCGTAGGTCCGCCCGTACGTCGAACCACCCAGCCAGGTCAGCGCCTTCGTCTCGTTCCACGGGTCGGACAGCGTGATCAGCAGCGTCACCAGCGCCTGGGTGCCCGCTTGCGCGCCGAAGCCGATCAGCACCAGGCGCTCGCCCGCGAACCCGCCCTTCGCCGCCATCGCGAACACCACGGCCGTCGCCACGGCGGCACCGACGCCCGCGCCGCTCGCCTGGATCCAGAAGCCCGCGCCGGACCACAGCGTGATCACGGTGACCGCGCCGACGCCCGCGCCTCCGGCGACGCCGATGATGCCCGGATCCGCCAGCGGATTGCGCGCCACCGCCTGGATCACCGCACCGGCCAGCGCCAGCGCGGCACCGGCCAGCAACGCGGCGACCACTCGCGGCACCCGGTTCGCCAGCACGCTGGTGACGACCGGCCCGGCCTGCCCGGTCAACCAGTTCGCCAGGTCGCCCAGCAGCAGCAAGGTGTCGCCGAGCAGCACCGACCCCGTCACCACCCCGGCCGCCGCGAGCACCAGCCCGCCGACGACCAGCCGGTGGCGCAGGGCCGTGACCCCGCCCCGGACACCGGCGGCGGGCGGTTCCGCCGACGTGGCGGTGACCCGGATGTTGCGGCACAGCACCATCAGGAAGACCGCGCCGAGCAAGGTCGTCGCCACGCCGGTCGGGACCTCCAGCGCTCCTTGCGCACCGATCACGGCGCGCAGCAGCACGTCCGCGGCCAGCAGCAGCACCACTCCGGTGGCGCCGGAGATCGGGATCAGCGCCGCGTGCCGGTGCAGGCCGGGCACCTGGTTCGCCAGCAGGCGCACCAGCGCGGGCGCGGCCAGCCCGACGAAGCCGACCGGTCCCGCCAAGGTCACCGCCGACGCCGCGAGCAGCACCGCCAGCGCGATCGACGCGAACCGGATCCGCCCCACGTGGACGCCGAGGCTCCGCGCGTGGTCGTCACCCAGGTAGACCAGGTCGAGCCGGCGGGCGATCGCGAGCAGCGCCACCACCGCGACGCCGATCACCGGCGCCAGCGTCCGCACCCCGTCGAGCCCGGTCTGGCCCAGCGAGCCGGAACCCCAGGCGAACAGCCCGCGGGTCTCCTGGTCGAACAGCAGCAGCAGGATCCGAGTCAGGGACGTCATCGCGAAGGCGGTCGCGGTGCCCGCCAGCACCAGCCGCACGATGCCGGTGCCGCCGAGCCCGGACAGCGAGATCACCAGCAGCGCCGCCCCCAGCCCTCCGGCGAACGCGATGCCCGTCGTCCCCAGCAGCGGCAGCGCGGTGCCGAACGCCGCGACCGCGACGATCGCCAGGTGCGCGCCGGCGTCCACGGCCAGCGTGTCCGGGGACGCCATCACGTTGCGCGCCACCGATTGCAGCACCGAACCCGCCACGCCGAGCGCGCTCCCCACCAGCAGCGCCGTCAGCAATCTCGGCAGCCGGGACTCGACGACGACCGCGGCGGCCGAGTCGGTCCCGCCGCCGAACACCCACCGCAGCACGTCGGCGACGTCCACCGAGGAGGTCCCCTGGGTGAGGTGCACCGCGGAACCCAGCACGACGAACGCGCCCAGCACGAGCACCAGCAGCACCAGCCGCGCGCTCCGGCGCACCGGTGCGGCCGGAGCGGCGGGCGGGCGGATCAGGGTCTTGCCACCGTTCACCGCGCGGTTACGCCTTCAGGGCGGCGACGGCGGCGTCGACGTACTGCGCCATGGAGCGGGGACCGCCGAACATCCACAGCGAATCGGGGAAGCGGTGCACCTTGCCGCCGCGCACGAACGGCAGGCCCTCCCAGATCGCGTTGCCCGCGAGCTCGTCCGCGTACGGGTCGCTCTGGGCGCTCGCCCCGTACCAGAACCGCACGTCCGGCAGCGCGGTCAAGCCCTCCACGTCGGCCCGCGCGAGTCCGTACGCCGGGTCGCCCGCCATCGGCCACGCGTTGCGCAGGCCGATGCGCTCGAACACGTCGGACACGAGCGAGCCCGCGGCGAACGGCCGGATGCTCACCGCCCCCGAGGTCACGTAGGCGTCGGAGAACGCGACCGGCTCGCCGAGCGCACCCGCCCGTTCCACCGCGGCCCGCCCCTCGGCGATCTTCGCGTCGAACTCGGACCGCAGCTGCGCCGCCCGGCCCTCGGTGCCGGTGGCCTGGGCGATCATGTCCACGTTCCGGAACATGGCGCCGATCGAGCCCTTCGCGTCGCCGCCCTTGATGACGATCACCGGCGCCACCGATTCGACCTGCTCCAGCGCGCCTTCGGTCAAGCTGTCGGTGACGACCACCAGATCCAGGTCCAGCGAGCTGAGCGTGTCGATGCTCGGCTCTCCCCGAGTGCCGATGTCGGTGGAGGTCCCGTCCAGCGGAGCCGCGCTCACCCACTCGCCATAACCGTCCACATCGGACACGCCGACCGGCGTCACGCCGAGCGACACGAGGCTTTCGGTGCCGTTCCACTCGGTGGCCGCGACCCGCTTTGCCGGCCCGTCGAGCGTGACCTCCTTGCCGCGGGCGTCGACGATCGTCGCCATCGGCTCGCCGCCGCTCGCGGGCGCGTCGGCGCCACCTGCTTGCTCGGTGGTGCCGCAGCCTGCCGCGAACAGCGCGACGACCGCGGCCAGCCCGATGATCGCACGGGTGCTGCGCATGTCTCTCCTGCCTTGCAGTGGTGACCGGCGACGCCGGTCAAGCCGATGGGATGCGGACGCCGGAGGAGTTGAACCGGCCGACGGCGCGAGTGCGGATGCGCCCGCCCTCCGGATCGGCCTCCACGTCCACCTGGATGCCGTAGGCGCGGGTGAGGTTCACCGAGGTGAGCACGTCGCGAGGGGCTCCTTCCGCGGTGACCTGGCCGTCTTCCAGCAGCAGCAACCGGTCCGCGACGGCGGCGGCCTGGTCGAGGTCGTGCAGCACCACACCGACGCCGACGCCGTGCTGATCGGCGAGGTCGCGGATCACGTCGAGGATCTCCACCTGGTAGCGCAGGTCGAGGAAGGTGGTCGGCTCGTCGAGCAGCAGGAGTTCGGTGTCCTGCGCCAGGCAGCTCGCCAGCCACACCCGCTGCGCCTGCCCACCGGAGAGGGCCTGCACCGGCCGGTCGGCGATCGCGGCGAGCCCGGTCAGCGCCATCGCGCGCTCCACCGCCTCCGGCCCCTCCGGATCTCGCCCGCCCCAGCGGGACCGGTGCGGGTGGCGCCCGAACTCGACGAGCTCCCGCACGCTCAGCCCGCCCGGCGCCGTCCGCTGCTGCGACAGCAGCGTGATCCGGCGGGCGAGTTCTTTGCCGGACAGCGCCCGCAGTTGGGCACCGTCGGCGAAGGCGACCTCACCGGCGGTCGGCGGGTGCAGCCTGGCGAGGGCGCGCAGCAACGTCGACTTCCCGCTGCCGTTCGGACCGATCAACGCGGTGACCGCACCCGCGTCGAGCGAGATCGACGCCGCGCGCACCACGACGTCACGCCCGTAGGCGACGTCGACCTCACGGGCGCGCACCCCGGCCGCGAACTGCGAAGGAGTCAAGGACACAGCCGTACACTAAAGACAGGCTTACCTAACTCACAAGAGTGTCAACCGGCACAATCCCGACAACCACGCCCAGCAGCGACCCGCTCACGGAACGAACCCGCCCGGAACCCCCTGCCGCCAAGCACCACGCGGCGAAGCCGTGCAGTAGGCGAGCGAAGCGAAGCCTGCCTTGCGGCCGAAGGCCGTGCCTGTATGCGCGAAGCGCATAGCCCACGTCGAAAAGCCGCCCACCCGCGGGTTCTCAGCGGCTTCCTCGCGAGGACAGCTCTTTCCCTCGTGGCGGAGCCACTCGGGAAAAAGATCCCGCAGCGAGAAGACAGCTGAGGTTCCGCCGACCACCCGAGCAAAACGAGCTCAACCCCCCCGATAAGACTCGTGACCGTGGCCGCCTCTGTGGGGGTGGAATTCCGCTACTTCGGCCGGGTGGACGACGAAGGGGCGCATCATGCCTTCGTCCTCGTGGTCGAGGATGTGGCAGTGGTACATGAACTGGCCGGTGGATTCGCCGAAGCGGCCGAGCACGCTGACCCATTCGCCGCCGGCGACGACAGTGGTGTCCTTCCTGCCGTGTTCGTGCTGCTCCAGCGGGATGTCGGTGAATCCGGTGGCCGGTGAGGTGGTGCCGCCGAGCGCCACGTCGAAGTCCGGGGTGAAGCCGCGGCGGGCGACGACCTGGAACTGCACCAGGTGGATGTGCACGGGGTGCGCCGGGCCGCCGAAGTGGATGAAGTTCCACTCCACGGTGCTGCCGTGCTTGACGAAGATGCTCACGGTGTCGTCGAACAGCGACGCGACCTGCTGGAACGTCCTGGTTCGCCCGGTGCGGGGGTCGGTGACCTGGACGATGTTCTGCGCGGGCAGCGGTGGGATCTCGCCGTCGAGCTCCCGCAGTTCCCACATCTGCGGGTGCGCCATGCCCGCCGTGCCCGGTGGCACCAGGGCGATCCACACCTGGTCGTGCTCGTCCGGCACATGCGCGAGCCGGAGCGGCTCGGCGGGCAGCGACTCCGGCAGGCCGACCGCACCGCGACCGGGGCGCCCCTGCACGCGGAACTGCATGATGTCGGGTTCGAGGGCGGCGTTCGCCTCGGTGTTCGTCAGCCGCAGCGAACGGCCGCGGAGACCGTCCCGGCCGAAGTCGATGGCGAGGTCGGCGCGTTCCGCCGGTGCCAGCACCAGTCCCGCCTCGGGCAGCGGGACCGGGCGGGGCAGCAGTCCGCCGTCGGTGCCGATCACCCGCACCGCGTCGTTCTCCGAACCGCCGTCCTCGTTGATGAGGTTCAGCCGGTAGAACCGCGCGTTGGAGGTGTTGGCCAGCCGGAAGCGGTAGGTGTCCCGTTCGACGTCCAGGTGTGGCCAGATCACACCGTTGACCAGGGTGAACGGGCCGGTGAACGGCACCAGTGCGGTGCCGATCGCGTCGACCTTGAACAGCAGCTGCCCGGTCGGGTTCCCGTCCGCGTCCGCGTCGAGGTTGCGGTCGCAGATCAGCAGCGGGATGTCGTGGTCGTCGGGCAGGCCCAGCGCCTTCTCCCGTTCGTCACGGATCCGGTACGCGCCGAACAGTCCCACGTGGACGTTCCAGCGGGTGATGGCCATCGCGTGGTCGTGGTACCAGAGGCTCGCGGCGGGCTGCCGGTTCGGGTACTCGACGAGCTGGGAATGCCCGCGCAGCACCGCGTTGTGCGCCCAGCCGTCGCTGCCGCCGTTCGCGTCGGCGCCGTGCAGGTGCGTCACCAGCCAAGCGGGCACGTCCGGGACGCCGTCGATGTGAGCCGCGCCGCCGGCGGGGCTCCCGTCCGGATTCCGCGGGTAGCCGGGATTGTTCGACGACAGTTCCGCCGGAGGTGTTCCGGCGGGCGCCAGCGGTACCCGGACCGCGACGAGCGGCATGGTGCCGGTGACGTCGTTGGTCCAGGACACGCGCAGCCGCTGATCCCGCTCGACTTCGATGGTCGGCCCGGGGAAGTGCCCGTCGTAGGCCCACAGCACGGTTTCCGGCAGTTGACCGTGCAGCCGCACGCGGGTCGTGACGGCGCGCACCGTCAGCTCCGCATCGCGTCCGCGCGGGCGGCGCACGGGTGGCACCGGGAGCGGATCCAGGAACTTCGTCAGGCCGAACGTCGGCCCGCCGTCCACCGGCTCCGCCACCTCGGGTCGCGTCGACGACTTCGCCATGCGCTGGTCCCCCACTTCGCGCTACGAGAATCCCCGGTGCACGCCCCGAAAACGAGTTCTCGACCGGACGTGCTCTGACGCGACCGCCGCGCAGACCCCTTGCGACGACGGTTCCCGTCCTGTTGGCCGGGCCGCCAGGAGCGCGCCCACCGAGGACAGTGGACAGGCAAATTCCCTGAGAGCACAAGGGATTCGGCACATCGATCACCCGCCCGCGCCACCACGATCACTCGAACGGGAGTCGATCGCACGGCCGGGCCAGGCCGGGGCGACCATCCTCCCCCTCGCGAACGGGACGGGAAACCGCCGCACGACAACGCATCCCCCGCTCCGAGATCATCTCCGGGGGGCTCGCGACGGCGGATCCGAGCTCGCGCCCCACCGGGCGAGCGCTACGGGAGGACCTCGACGGCCGAGGTGCTCCGAGGTGGAATCGGCGACCTCGTCCGTCTTCGCGATCCCGCCCACGCCCGGGGTGAGCACGCCCGCGGCGGCCGTGGCCTCGATCGCGGCGCCGAACCGGGACGGCCTCCGCCTGCAGCCCGCAGTGGTCGAGCACGAGGGCGGCGCTGCCGGCGGCGCCCGCCGGAGTCGCCAGGCCCCGACCGGCGATGTCCGGGGGCGGCACCGTGCCGCATTGGTCCGCCGAGTCCGATCCGGCGGTCCCGCTCCGCTCCCGGCCAGGCAGGAGGCGGGCGACCGGGCCGCTGCGACGCCCCCGTCCTGAACCACGCTGGGAGTTCTCGAATCCTGCCCTGCGGCGGCCGGTCTTCGGCTAGGTTCGATCACGTCGTCAGCGTCGTGAGTTCGGGGAGCAGCGGGATGTCGGATCTGGTCAGGATGCCGTTGGAGAACGGCGGCGAACTGCTCATCGAATCGACCGACGGGCAGGGGTCGATCCCGGTCGGCGGGGGCGGCAAGGTCGTGCAGGCCTCCGAGACCGTGCAGAAGGCCATGGGCAACATCCGGTCCGCCGCCGAAGCGGTGCTCGGCGAGCTCCGCGCGATGGAGCAGCCGCCGTCGAAGGTGAACGTGCAGTTCGGCATCAAGGTGACCGGGGAGGCGAGCCTCGCGGTGGCGAAGTCCTCCGGTGAGGCCAACTTCAACGTGACCATCGAGTGGAACGACGTCAAACCGGACAAGTGAAACCTGCCGGAGCTCCTGGACGAGGAGGAGTGCGCCGCCAGGTTCGATCGTCGGAAACCGCGCGGGTGAACTGCCATGACGGAACGTCCTGACCCGACCGCGGCCGAACCGCTGGCCGCGTCGCTGGTCCGCCTCGTCGGCGGCGGGCGGCTGCTCGGCACCGGCTTCACGCTGCCCGGCGGCCTGATCGCCACGTGCGCGCACGTCATCGCGGGCTTCGACGACGTGCGCGCGCAGTTCCCGCTGCTCGGGCCCGACGACTGCGCGGTGGCCGTGGTCGAGCGCGACGACGCCGAGGACATCGCGATCCTGGAGCTGCTCGCCCCGCCGGAGCGAGCGCTGCCGACCCCCATCCGGCTGGACGGCGACCTGCGGAACCACCGCTTCCGCGTCCTCGGGTTCACCGACGCCGAACCGGACGGCGTCTGGGTGTCCGGTTCCCTCGCGGGAACGCAGGGCAGGGGCCGCGTCCAGATGCGGGTCGATCCCGATCACGAGCGCATCGTGCGCGGGTTCAGCGGATCTCCGGTGTGGGACGAGGAACTGGGCGGCGTCGTCGGCATGGTCGTCACCAGGTCCGGGACGACCGCGACGACGGCCCACCTCGTGCCGGTGTCGTCCTTCGGCAGGTGGGCGGCCGACGCGCGCAACCCGTACCTCGGGCTGGCGCCGTTCGGGCCGGACGACGCCGCGCACTTCCACGGCCGGGACGAGGCGGTCGAAGAACTGTTGAGCCGCCTGGCTTCGCGGGACCTGGTCGCCGTCGTGGGCCCGTCCGGCAGTGGGAAGTCGTCGCTGGTCCGAGCCGGTCTGCTGCCCCGGCTGGCGCGGCAGGGCACCGCGGTCGCCGAGCTCCGCCCCGGCGACCCCCCTGGCCCGGTCCCGGTCGCCGACGGCGCGACCGTGCTGTTCCTGGACCAGTTCGAGGAGTCGGTCATCGCCGACCCCGATGCGGCCTGCGAGCGGTTGACGCAGGTCATCGCGCGGATCGACGCCGAACCGGCCGGTCGGCTGCGCGTGGTGCTGACGTTGCGCTCGCAGTCCCTGGACGCCCTGATCGGGCCGGGCACCCGCGGGAAGCTCAACGACGCGGTGTGGCTGCTGGATCCGATGGACCACGACGACCTCCGCGAGGCGATCGTGCGTCCAGCGGAGGGCGGCGGGCTCGCGTTCGAAGTCGGTTTGGTGGACGCCGTCCTGCACGACTGCCCACCGGGGCACGGCACGCTCCCGCTGCTGTCCGAAGCGTTGAAGCAGCTGTGGGACCGCCGGTACGGCAGCTGGCTGACCCACGCCGCGTACCGGGATCTCGGGCGGCTGCCAGGAGCGTTGCGCGAGCACGCCGACGCCACGCTCGCGGCCTTCGGCCCGGAGGAAACCGCGCTCGCCGAGCGGTTGCTGATCAGCCTGACCCGCCCCGACGGCGACGGCGGCCACACGCGCCGCCGCGCGGAGCTCGACGAACTCGGCCACGACCTCCGGCCCGTCGCCGACGAGCTCGCCGCCGCGCGCCTCGTCGTCATCCGGGAAGGGCAGGTGGAACTGCCGCACCAAGCGCTCATCGACCACTGGCCGACGTTGCGCGGCAGGCTCGACGAGGACGCGGTCTTCCTCGCCTGGCTGGCGAAACTGCACGACCTCCGCGACTCCGGCGGGCAGCTCAGGGGTGCTCCGCTGGCCGAGGCGGCGGAGTGGCGGCGGCGGCGTCCCGACGACATTCCCCCGCCGCAGCGGGAGTTCATCGCCCGCAGCGAGGACGTGCAACGCCGGTCCCAACGCCGCTGGCGCACCATCACCGCGATCTCGGTGGCCTTGGCCCTCGTCGCCGTCCTGCTCACCGGCGCCGTCGGGAAGTTCGCCAGCGACGTCAACGACCAGCTGCACACCAGCAACGCCCGCCTGCTCGCGCAAGCCGCCGAGCGGGCGGCGGACGTCGACCCGCGCCAGGCGCTGCAACTGGCTTTGGCGGCGTACCGGGAAAAGCCCGACAGCGACGAGGCTTATGCCACCCTGTTCGCGCAACGCCTGCACTGGGACGGCGTGAACCGCGTCGTCGGCCCCGGGCTGATCCCGGACGCCGACGTCTCGTCGTTGCAGGCGAGCGCGGACGGGCAGGTGGTGCTGACGCACCACTCCGATCCCTCCACAGCCCCGGCGTTGTGGTCGGGCCTCGCCGGACCGCACCCCCGGCATCGCGACCTCCCGGTGGATCCCGTCGTCTCCCCCGCCAACCAGGTGGGGCTCAGCCCGGACGGCCGGATGCTGATCGTGTTCGAGAGTGGGCCGAACAACGGCGTCCGGCTGCTCGACCTCGCGGATTCGGACCGGCCGATCGCGCTCGTGGCTCAGGACGGATCCAGCCCGAACAACGCGAGCGCCGCCGGATTCAGCTGGAACAGCAGGTTCCTCGCGATCCACTCGCGCGAAGCGCAGCAGCCGGTGCACGTGTGGGATCTGGCGACCGGGCAGGAGGTTCCCAACCGGATCACGCTCGATCCCGCCATCGCGCTGAAGACGGTGTTCCCGTCGTCCGACGGGCGATCGCTGATCACCGAGCGGACCGGCGACGGAGGTCGGGACGTCGTGGAGCGCCGAGATCTCGCTTCCGGCGCGAGCCTCCGCAGCTACCCGCTCGAATCGTCGGACGTGCTCGCGGGGCACGGGACGGTGCTGGCCCGGTGCGAAGGCACCGCGGTGCACGCCATCGACCTGCGCACCGATCGCGTCACCGAACTGCCCGGTACTCCGTGCAGCAGCCTCGACACCGACCTCACCGGGCAGTACGTCCTGTCCGACATCCCCTACCGGAGCACCCAGGCGGTCATCCACTGGCCGACCTGGCGCAGGGCGTTCGCGGGCGCGTTCGACATCGACACGGACGTCGAAGAACTACCTGCCCTCGTTCCCAGGGCCGACGGCGAGCTGACGTCCGTGCACCAGCGCGACGGCGCGGTGGAAGCGAGCGCGGTTCCCACCGTCGCCGAGCGGGTGCGCGGCGAATCGTTCGCGGCGTCCGTGGACGGGCGGCGGTGGCTCACGGCCCGCGACGCCGGGGACCCCGACACCGCGGAACTGACCTTGCACGACGTGCACGGCGCCGTGCTGGCGACGGCTGCGGTCCCCGATCCGGACGGCACCTTCCTCTCCGCTTTCACCGCGACGTTCGATGCGACCGGTGAGCACATCGCCGTCGCGCACGAGTCGACGCTGCGCTTCTACCGCACCTCCGATCTGGCCCTGGAAGCCGAACGGACGCTGCCGACCTCGCCGGGGCACGAACCCGCGGAGCGCGGCGAGGACGCCAGGAACATCTCGGTGGCGCGGGGAGCGGGCGGCGAGTTCGCGGTCGGCAGCGCGGGGATGCTGTCCACCTGGGACTTCCGGACGAAGGACCGGACGGCGCCGCCCGTGGTGCTGGGGCAGGCGGACGCACGAGGGCGATTGCCGAAGGATCCCCAGCTCACGGCACGCCCCGGGCATCCCGGTGAGCTGCTGGTGGCGCTCGACGGACGGTTGCTGCTGTGGGACGTCGGGGCCCGGAGATCGCTGCACGAATTCCCGCTGGACGTCTCCGGTCTCCCCGCGCGGACCGTCGTGTCCTCGGACGGTTCGACCGCGGCCGTCACCGGCGGGTACCCGAACCGGATCACCCTGGTCGACCTCGACGAGCAGGTGGTGCTACCGAAAATCAACGCGGACACCGGGAACGCGCTCGGTTTCACCGGTGAGTACCTGTTCACCGGCGACGATTCCGACGGTTTCCAGATCTGGAACTGGAAGGATCGCCGACTCGCCGGGACCGTCCCGTCGAACCCGACCGGGACGGATGCGCCCGCGATCGAAGGCGACGTGTTCCTCGCCGACTCGACGCCGTCCCGGCGGAGCCCGGTTCCGCTGGATCCGGAGCGGTGGTTCCGGGACCTGTGCAGGCTCAGCGATCGCGACTTCACCGAACCGGAGACTTCGATCCTGCGGCAACTCGGCGTGAGCACGGAACGCCCCTGCGGTTGAACCGCGCCGGCGACGAGAATTCGCCACCCCAGCGGGAAGAGCGGGCTCCGCCACGAGCGGATTCCTCAGTCGACGCTCACCACGTACTTGCCCCGCACGCCGCCCGCCTCCAGCGCCCGGTGCGCCGCCGCCGTCTCCTCCAGCGGGAAGCGCGCGTCCACGGCGGGACGCAGGTTCCCCTCCACCACCTCACGTGCGAGGTCGTCGAAGAGCGCCCGCGCGGGGTTCCCGCTGAAGAAGCGCACCCGCCCGCGCCCGTGCACGGCGCTGGCCGCGACGTAGCCGAGCGACGCGGCGGGACGCGCCAGGTCGAAGGCGATGGTCACCATGCGTCCACCGGGCTTCAGCAGGCGCCGGAAGGCGCGCAGGTCGGTGCCAGCGGTGTCGAGGACCACGTCGAACAGGCCCAAGTCCTGCGGCGGGACGCTCCGGTGGTCGATCGCGTGCTGAGCGCCGAGTTCGCGGACGAAGTCGAGGTTGGCCGCGCGCGCCAAGCCCGTGACCTCGGCGCCCCGAGCCCGGCCGAGCTGGACCGCGGCGTTGCCGACACCGCCCGCCGCACCTCGGACGAGCAGTCGTTCGCCGGGGCGCAGCCCGGCCTTGTCGCGCAGTGCCGTGATGGCCGTGGTCGCCACCGGCAGCGCGGCGGCCTCCACCAGGTCCACGCCCTCCGGGACGCGGCCGAGCCGATCGGCCCGCACGGCCACGTACTCGGCCGCGCTGCCGAAGCCGGTGCGCGCCAGGACGCCCCACACCCGGTCGCCGACCGCGACGCCCGTCGCACCAGCGCCGAGCGC
This sequence comes from Saccharopolyspora sp. NFXS83, assembly GCF_026241095.1. Lineage (GTDB taxonomy): Bacteria > Actinomycetota > Actinomycetes > Mycobacteriales > Pseudonocardiaceae > Saccharopolyspora_C. The sequence continues at coordinate 306,959 of NZ_JAPFGB010000005.1, forward strand.
GGCGACCTCGCCGGTGAAGTCCAACCCGATGCGCTGCGGGAACCTCCGTCCGGTGAGGAGGCGGACGCGACCGGTGCGGGCCGCCAGCTCGCCGCCGTTGACGCTGAACGCGCGCACCCGCACGAGCACTTCACCGCGCTTCGGTTCGGGGCGCGCCACCCGGCCCGCGTACAGCACTTCGGGGCCGCCGTAGCGGTCGAAGAGCACGGCTTTCATCGTGCGGTCGTCCATCGTTGCCACCTTCTCCGGCAGGGCCGTTGTCGGGGCCGAGCGTAAGCTTCGAAGTGGACGGTGCCGTCCGTTTCGGCCGGAGGTGAGAGACAGTGGTGGCGGAATCCTCTCGGATACCGGACGGGGAGAGGCTGCGAGCAGACGCCCGGCGCAACCGGGAGCGCATCCTCGTCGCGGCCCGCGCGGTCTTCGCCGAGCACGGGATCGACGCCCCGATGGCGACCGTGGCCCGGCGGGCCGGCGTCGGCGTGGCGACGCTGTACCGGCGCTTCCCCGCTCGGGACGACCTGGTGCGCGCCGCGTTCGCGCGGCAACTGGAGACCTGCGCGCAGGCGCTCACCGAGGCGGTGGCCGATCCCGACCCGTGGCGGGGCTTCCGGCGGCTGGTCGAGACGGCGTGCGAGCTGCAGCGGGAGGAGCGCGGGTTCTCGGCCGCGTTCGCCACGGCCTTCCCGGGCAGCACCGCGGACCACGCGCGGCGCGCCGAGCGGGAGCTCACGGCCCTGATCCGCAGGGCCCAGGCCGCGGGCGCGCTGCGGGCCGACTTCCACCCCTCCGATCTCGGCGTGGCCCTGCTGTCGCACTGCGGCCTGGTCACCGCCCTGCCCCACGACGGGGCGGCGTCCAGACGCCTGGTGGCGTACTTGCTCCAGTCCTTCCGCGCCGAGGCGGCGCACGAAGTCCTGCCGCCGCCCAGCGATCTGCCGCTGCGCAGCCTCCCGCTCTCCGCCGACGGAACTCGGGCGCAGCCCTGGCCCGCGAACGGGGCCCGTCAGTAGCCCCGCGCGACCCACGCGTCGAAGTGGGGTTTGACGGCGCCGATCGTGGTGCCCTCGCCGTGACCGGGGCGCACGCGGGTCCGGTCCGGGAGCACCAGCAGGCGCTCCCGGATCGACTTCGTGATCGTCCTGAAGTCGGAGAAGGACCGCCCGGTGGCACCGGGGCCGCCCGCGAACAGCGTGTCCCCGGTGAACACCGTGCCGAGATCGGGGCAGTACAAGCACACCGAACCCGGCGAATGCCCCGGCGTGTGCACGACCTGCAGCGCCGCCCTTCCCACGGCGATCTGCTGGCGGTCCGCCAGCCCGTGGTCCGGCATCCGTTCCGGGTGGGTCAACCGCCACAGCGGCAGGTCGTGGGGGTGCAGGTACAGCGGGGCGCCGACGGCGTCGGCGAATTCGGGCGCGAGCCGGACGTGGTCGTCGTGCGCGTGCGTGGCCAGCACGGCGCAGACCTTCCGGCCCGCCACCAGTTCCCGGACCGCGTCCGGGTCGTGCGGAACGTCGATCACGACGCACTCGTGCTCGTCCCCGACGACCCACGCGTTGTTGGTCACCTCGTGGACTTCTCCGTCGAGGGAGAACTTCCCCGTCGTCGTCCCGTGATCGATGCGAACGGCCATCTCGATCCCTTCCAGGTCGCTCTCTTCACCATCATCCGGCTCTCGGGGTCAGAACGTGACCACCGAGCGCAGGACCTCACCGCGGTGCATCTTCTCGAACGCCGCCTCGACGTCGTCGAGCGCGATCTCCTCGGTGACGAACCGGTCCAACGGCAACCGGCCCTGCTGGTAGAGCTCCGCGAGCATCGGGAAGTCGCGTTCCGGCAGGCAATCCCCGTACCAGCTCGACTTGAGCGCCCCGCCGCGCGCGAACACGTCCAGCAGCGGCAGTTCGAGCCGCATGTCCGGGGACGGCACGCCGACCAGCACCACCGTGCCCGCGAGGTCGCGCGCGTAGAAGGCCTGGGTGTAGGTCTGGGGCACGCCGACGGCGTCGACGACCAGGTCCGCGCCGTTGCCGCCGGTCAGCTCGCGGATGGCCTCGACGGTGTCGGCTTCGGCGGCGTTGACGGTGTGGGTGGCGCCGAACTCGCGCGCCCACTCCAGCTTCGCCGGATCCTTGTCCACCGCGATGATCCGGCGAGCACCCGCCATGTCGGCCCCGACGATGGCCCCGTTGCCGACGCCGCCGCACCCGATGACGGCGACCGAGTCGCCGGGCCCCGCGCCGCCGGTGTTGACGGCCGCGCCGATGCCCGCCATCACACCGCAGCCCAGCAGCCCGACCACGGCGGGCCGCGCTGCCGGATCCACCTTCGTGCACTGTCCTGAGTGGACGAGGGTGCGCTCGGCGAAGCCGCCGATCCCGAGCGCGGGCGAGAGCGGCGTGCCGTCGTCGAGGGTCATCGACTGCGCCGCGTTGTGCGTGTCGAAGCAGTACTGCGGACGCCCGCGCCGGCACGCCCGGCACACCCCGCAGACCGCCCGCCAGTTCAGCACGACGAAATCTCCCGGCGCCACGTTGCGCACGCCGTCGCCCACCGAGTCGACGACGCCCGCTACCTCGTGCCCGAGCAGGAACGGGAAGTCGTCGTTGATGCCGCCTTCGCGGTAGTGCAGGTCGGTGTGGCAGACCCCGCACGCCTGCACGCGCACGACGACCTCGCCCGGCCCCGGGTCGGGGACATGAATCGTGGTGACCTCGACGGGCTTGCCTCGTCCGGTCGCCACCACGCCACGCACTGCGGTCACTGGCGAACTCCCATTCCGTGTGGGGATGTGTTGACTGTCTTCGCGAACCGGGGGTCAGCTCGCGTACTCGGCTGATGCGTCGATCAGCCAGTCGGCGACGTAGCGGGCGAACGACGAGCGCACGAGCAGCCAGAAGCTCGGCTGCTCGGCGTCCCGGCACACCAGGATCACGCCCGCCCGCGCCAGCAAGGTCTGCGCGCAGCGGTCCGCGCCGAACACGCGGGGGTGCAGGTCGAGCGCGCACCCCTTGTTGAGGACCTCGCGCGCCTTCGGCCCCGAGACCTCCAGGATCGTGCGGTTCGCCGACAGGTCCACCACCGACCCGTGGTCCTCCGCCAGCGCGGTGGCGAGGGTGTCCTGGACGGACTCCGCGGCCCCTTCCCCGCCCACCAGCAGCCACTCGTCGGGGCCCAGCCACAGCGCCAGCAGCTCCCCGGCTCGGACCGCGGTGCCCGGCAGGTTCGGCGGCATCGCGCCGATCGCGGTGCCGATGCGTTCGGCCGCGGCCCCCTTGGGGTCCATCCGGAGCCCGATCTGGGCGCGGAAGGGGATTTCGGAGATCCGCACGGCGCCGGGCACCGAGTGCCGGTCCAGCAGGTCCGCACGGGAGGTCAACGGGGAATCGCCGTAGGGCTCAGCCATCGCGGCGCGCTCCTTCCTTGTCGTAGAAGACGGGTTCGGTCACCTCGAGCGCCACGAGCCGCCCGCCGACCGGGCTGTAGACGGTGTCCCCGATGCGGTCCCGCCCGCCCTTGAGCAGGGCCAGCGAGAACCCCTTGCCGAGCACGGCGCTGCGGTAGCTGGACGTGACGTGCCCGAGCATCGGCACGGGCGGCGCGGGCAGCGCCTCGGTCCCCACCAGCTGCGCGCCTTCGGGAACGACCAGGATGTCGTCGTGCGGCAGCAGCCCGACGAGCTGCTTGCGGTCGGCCCGGGTGGTGTCGGCGCGGCTGAACGACCGCTTGCCGAGAAAGTCCGCCTTCTTCTTCGACACCACCCAGCTCATCCCGAGGTCGTGCGGCGTCACGGTCCCGTCGGTGTCCTGGCCTACGATGGGAAAGCCCTTCTCCGCGCGCAGCACGTGCATCGTCTCGGTGCCGTACGGGGTGATGTCGAACGGCTCCCCCACGTCGTAGAGCGCTTCCCACACCTCGCGGCCGTACCACCGAGGCACGTTGATCTCGAAGGCGAGCTCACCGGAGAAGCTGATCCGGCACACCCGCGCGCGCCGCCCGGCGACGATGCCGTCCTGCCAGGACATGAACGGGAAGCTCTCGTTGTCCAGATCGAGGTCCGACGCCCGGCTCAGCACCTCGCGCGAGCGCGGGCCGGCCAGCGCGATCGTCGCCCAGTGCTCGGTGACCGAGGTCAGGTGCACCCGCAGGTGCGTCCACTCCGTCTGGAGCCAGTCCTCCAGCCAGTCCAGCACTCCGGCGGCGTTGCCGGAGGTGGTGCTGATCAGGTACCGCTGCTCGCCGGTGCGCATCACGGTGCCGTCGTCGAAGACCATGCCGTCGGCGGTGCACATCAGCCCGTAGCGGATGCGGCCGAGCTTGAGCGTGCTCATCTTGTTCGTGTAGACGAGGTCGAGGAAATCCGCCGCGTCCGGTCCTTGCACGTCGATCTTGCCGAGCGTGGAGACGTCCTGCATCCCCACTCCGGACCGGACCGCGTGGCACTCGCGCAGGACGGCGGTGTCCATGTTCTCGCCGGGAAGCGGGTAGTACCAGGGCCGCTTCCACTGGCCCACGTTCTCGAACGGGGCGCTGTGCTCGACGTGCCAGTCGTGCATGGCGGTGACCCGGACCGGGTCGTAGAGGTCGCCGCGATCCCGCCCTGCCAGCGCGGCGAAGGCCACCGGCGCGTAGGGGGCGCGGAACGTCGTGGTCCCGATCGCGGCGAAGTCCCGCCCGAGCAGTTCGGCGATGATCCCGGTGGAGTTCGTCCCGGAGGTCTTGCCCTGGTCGTGGGCGGTGCCGATCGTCGTGTAGCGCTTGATGTGCTCGACCGACTCCATCCCGGCGCCGATGGCCTTGCGGATGTCGGCGACCGTGACGTCCCGCGCCAGGTCCACGAACTGGGTGGCACCGGCCGAATCCGCGGGGCTCGGCAGCAGCCACGCGGTGCGCCCCGCCGGTGCGGGGAGGTTCTGCGCGGTGGGCAGCGGGCCGATCTCGGCGTCGTACCCGGCGGCGCGGGTCGCGTCCCGCCCGGCCTCCGCGCCGGAGCGCAGGCATTCGGCGGTGGTGAACGCGCCGGTCGCGGCACCCGCCGAGCGGACTCCTCGGCCGCCTCCACCGGGCACGAGGGCTCCGACGTCCTCGGCGTACCGCAACGCGCCCCGTCCCTGCGAGTGCAGGTGCACGGCCGGGTTCCAGCCCCCGGAGACCAGCAGCAGGTCGCAGCCCACGACCTGGCGGACGCTCATCATCCCGCCGGACTGCACGTTCGCCAGGTGCACGCTGGTGATCCGGTCCGTTCCGGAGGTCCCGACCACGGTGGCCCCGGCCCGGATGGTGATCCCGCGCTCCACGCACAGCGACGCCCAGTAGGCGGGCGCGACGTCGCGCACGTCCACGACGGCCGCGATGTCGACCCCGGCGTCGTGCAGGTCGATCGCCGCCGCGTACGCGCTGTCGTGGGTGGTGAACACGACCGCGCGCCGCCCCGGCAGCACCCCGTACCGGTGCAGGTACGTGCGGGCGGACCCGGCGAGCATCGTGCCCGGCCGGTCGTTGCCCGCGAACACCGGCGGCCGTTCGTGCGCGCCCGTCGCCAGCACCACCTGCCGGGCGCGGATGCGCCAGATCCGCTGCCGGGTGTGCGCGGCGTCGCCCCGGTGCTCGACGGCCACGAAGTAGTTGTCCTCGTAGTGGCCGAACACCGACGTCCGCGACAGCATCCGGACGTCCTCGCAGGAGCCGAGCTCCGCGACCGCCCGCGCGACCCAGTCGGCGGCCGGGGCCCGGTCGAGCTGCTCGTCGGCGCCCAGCAGGCTGCCGCCGAATTCGGTGTCCGCGTCGGCGAGGATGACCCGCGCCCCGCTGCGGGCCGCGGTCAGCGCGGCGGCCAGCCCGGCGGGTCCGGCTCCGACGACGAGCACTTCGCAGTGGGCGTGCATCGCGTCGTAGCGCGCCGGGTCCGGTTCGGTCGCGAGGCGTCCCTGGCCGGGCAGGCCGGTGGCTTCGAGCCCGTCGCGCAGCTCGACCGTCGTCGCCGTCAGCATCGGCTCCGGGAACGGCCGCTCGACCTGCACGAGCGCGTTGGGCTCCTCGGGGCCCGCGGCCGTGATGCCGCGCGGACGCCCGAACTTGATGCTGGTGGACACCTGGTGGACCCCGTTGGCCAGCAACGCCGAGGCGAGCGTGTCGCCTTCGTAGCCCTGGAGCTCCCGGCCGTCGAAGCGGAACCGGACGGGGCGCCCGCGATCGATGCGACCGCCTCCGGCGAGCCTGAACTCGTTGCTCATCTCGTCACCGCCCCTGCTTGGCTCGCGTCGTCGTCGACGTGGATCTCGTTCGTCACGGTGTTGCGGCGGAGGGTGAACCAACGCCGGCACCCCGCCTGGTGCGACCAGCGCTCCGCGAGCACGCCCTTCGGGTTGTCCCGGTAGAACAGGAAGTGCGCCCAGTCCACATCGGACACGGAGTCCGGATCCTCGGGATAGCTCACCTCGGCCTGGCCGCCGTAGTGGAACTCGATCTCATTGCGCGGCCCGCACCACGGGCACGGAATCAGCAGCACGGCGAACTCCTCAGACTGCGTTTTGATGTCGCTTTGCGTAGGGGGGGCGGGTAGCGGAACCTCAGCGGCCTGCTCACTGCGGGATCCATTTCTCAAGCAGCTCCTCAGCGAAATGGCTGTCTCGTGAGAAGGCCGCTGAGCACCCGCCGGTGGTTCGGCTGCGTACGTGGTCACTGCTCAGCGGCTCCGCCGCCGACAGGACGACGACCGGAACGCTGCTGCACATCGATCCGTTCGCGATCCACGACAGGGAGACCGTCCTCCATCGAGCAAGCCGCCGGAGAGACCGGTTTCAGTGCGCCACGCCTGCGGCTCCGTGTTCGTCGACGAGGGCTCCGGTGGTGAAGCGGTCGAGGCTGAACGGGGCGTTGAGCGGGTGCGGCTCGTCGTGGGCGATGGTGTGCGCGTAGCACCAGCCGACGCCCGGTGTGGCCTTGAACCCGCCGGTGCCCCAACCGCAATTGACGTAGAGGCCGTCGAACGGGGTCAGCCCCATGATCGCGGAGGCGTCCGGGGTCACGTCGACGACGCCCGCCCAGGTGCGCAGCACGTGCGCGCGGGAGAACATCGGGAACAGCTCCACCGCGGCCGTCATCTCGCGTTCGATGGTGTGGAACGCGCCCCGCTGGCCGTAGGAGTTGTAGGAGTCGATGCCCGCGCCGAGGACGAGTTCTCCCTTGTGCGCCTGGCTGACGTAGACGTGCACCGCGTTCGACATCACCACCGTCGGGTGCACCGGCTCCAGCAGTTCGGAGACCAGCGCCTGCAACGGGTGGCTCTGGATCGGCAACCGCAGCCCGAGCTCGTCGGCGAGCACCGAGGTCTGCCCGGCCGCCGCCAGTGCCACCTTGCCCGCGCGGATCGTGCCACGCGTCGTGGTCACCCCGACGACCCGGTCCCCGACCCGCTCGAATCCGGTCACCTGGCAGTTCTGCACCAGGTCCACGCCCATCCGGTCGAGTTCGCGGGCGAACCCCCAGGCGACGTGGTCGTGCTTGGCGATGCCCGCCCGCGGCTGCCACGTCGCCCCCAGCACGGGGTAGCGCAGGTCCTCCGCGGTGTTCAGGATCGGGCAGATCTCCGCCACCTGCGCGGGATCCAGCCATTCCGCGTCGACGCCGTTGAGCTTGTTCGCCTCGACCCGCCGCACGCTGTCGCGCACTTCCTGCAGCGAGTGCGCCAGGTTCAGCACGCCGCGCTGCGAGAACAGCAGCGGGTAGTCCAGCGCTTCCTCCAGCCCTTCCCACAGCTTCAGGGAATGCTCGTAGAGCCCGGCGCTCTCGTCCCACAGGTAGTTCGACCGGATGATCGTGGTGTTGCGGGCCATGTTCCCGCCCGCGAGCCACCCGCCTTCGAGCACGGCGACGTTGGTGATCCCGTGGTTGACCGCGAGGTAGTAGGCGGTCGCGAGACCGTGCCCACCGCCACCGACGATCACCACGTCGTAGGACTGCTTCGGTTCCGGGGAGTGCCAGAGCCAGTCCGGGTGCTCCGGCAGCTCGGCGCCCGGCGTGCGCGGCGTCATCAGAACCCTCCGTTCAAAGCCGGGTAGAGGGGGTGTTTTTTCGCGAGTGTTTCGACGCGGTTGCGGAGTTGGGTGGTGGTGTCGGGGGTGAGGGTGG
>NZ_JAPFGB010000050.1 GCF_026241095.1 Saccharopolyspora sp. NFXS83
ACCCGACGATGCCCAGCGCGGTGGTCAGCCCGAGCACCAGCAGGCCGGAGACGGAGGGGCCCTCTTCGGCGACGGTGAGGTGGGTGACCAGGTACCCGACCCACATGGCGACGAGGATCGCCATGCCGCCCATCGTGGGCGTGCCGCGCTTGGCGGCGTGGGACTTCTGCACTTCTTCGCGGATCTCCTGGCCGAAGCCCTGCTTGGAGAAGATCCGGATCAAGTACGGGGTGAACAGGATGGAGACGACCAGCGCCACCGCTGCGGCGACGAGGATGCTCTTCACGGGTGACCCCCGGCTTGTTCGGTGGCGGTGTTTTCGGTGACCTGCTCGGTCAGCTGTTCCGCGACGCGCCAGAGCGCGGCGACTTTGGACGCCTTGGCGAGCACGACGTCACCGGGACGCAGCTCGGCGCGCAGCAGCGCGACGGCGGCATCGACATCCGGCACCTGGACCGACTCCTCTCCCCACGACCCTTCCAGCGACGCACCTTGGTGCATCGCGCGCGCCTGGTCACCGACCACCACGAGGCGGTCGATGTTGAGCCGGACGGCGAGCCGGCCGATCTCGTCGTGCGCGGCGACCTCGGCGTCGCCGAGTTCGCCCATGACTCCGAGCACCGCCCAGGCGCGGCCCGGTTTGCCCCTGGTCATCGAGGCGAGCGTTTTCAGCGCCGCGCGCACCGATTCCGGGTTGGCGTTGTAGGCGTCGTTGATGACGGTGACGCCGCCGGAGGTCTCGGTGACCTCCATGCGCCGGGCCGAGACCCGCCGCACCCCGCCGAGCCGGTCGGCGGCCTCCTCGACGCTCGCGCCGAGTTCCATCGCGATGGCGGCGGCGGTGAGCGCGTTGCCGATGTGGTGCTCGCCGTGCAGCGGCAGCCGCACCCGCGCGGAGCCCGCGGGGGTGGCCAGCGTGAACGAGGCCCGCGCCTGCTCGTCGAGGTCGATGTCCTCGGCGCGCACGTCGGCGGCGGGGCTCTGCCCGACGAGCACGACGCGCGCGGAGGTCCGCTGGGCCATGGCGGCGACCAGCGGGTCGTCGGCGTTGAGCACCGCGACTCCGCCGTCGGCGGCGGCCGGCAGCGCTTCGACGAGTTCGCCCTTGGCCTGCGCGACCGCTTCCTGCGAGCCGAACTCGCCGAGGTGGGCGCTGCCGACGTTGAGCACGGCGCCGATCCGCGGCGGCGCGACCTCGCACAGCGCCGCGATGTGGCCGGCTCCGCGCGCGGACAGCTCCAGCACGAGGTGCCGGGTGGTGTCGTCGGCGCGCAGCGCGGTCCACGGGTGCCCGAGTTCGTTGTTGAACGAGCCGGGCGGCGCCACCGTCTCGCCCGCGGGGGCGAGCACCTGCGCGATGAGGTCCTTTGTCGAGGTCTTGCCGGACGAGCCGGTCACTCCGACGACCGTGAGGTCCGGCAGCCGGTCCACCACGGCGCGGGCCAGTCGCGCGAGTCCGGCGAGCACGGCGGCACCGCTGCCGTCGGTGTCCCCGGCGAGCGCCATCACGCGGTTCGGGTGGTGTTCGGGCAGCTCCGGAACGATCACCGTCGGGATCGGTTCGTCCGATGTGGACACTTCACGCGCGGCGAGCACGCCGGCGGCTCCGTCGGCGACGGCGCGGGCGGCGAAGTCGTGCCCGTCGACGCGTTCGCCCGGGACCGCCACGAACAGTCCGCCGGGGCGGACCTGCCGGGAGTCGAACTCCACGGAACCGGTGACGATCTCGGTCCCGTCCGCGTGGTGGAGCCTGCCGCCGACCGCTTCCGCGATGTCAGCCAGGCTGAGCCGGATCACCTTGCCTCCTCGTTGCTGCCCCGGCCACTGGCCGGGTAGGTCGGCTCCCCCGAGCTCTGCGTTCCCCCGCTGCCCTCGCCGATCCGGGCGCTGCCGGTGTCGAGCCTGCGCCGCAGCGCCGCCGCCACCTCGTCCCGGTCGGAGAACGGGTGCACCACGCCGGCCACGTCCTGCCCGGTTTCGTGGCCCTTGCCCGCGATCACGACGACGTCTCCGACGCGGGCCCGGTGCACGACCTCGGCGATGGCCTCCCTGCGATCGCCGACTTCGAGCACTTCACCGCGTTCGGCATCCGGTACGTCGAGCGCCCCGCCGAGCATGGCGGCGCGGATGTCGGCCGGTTCCTCGCTGCGCGGGTTGTCGTCGGTGACGACGAGCAGGTCGGACCGGCGGGCCGCGGCCTCCCCCATCAGGGGCCGCTTCGCGACGTCCCGGTCGCCGCCGCAGCCGAGCACCACGAGCACCCGGCCACCGAAGTGCGACCCGGTGACCTGCGCGCGCGCCGCGTCGAGCACGGCGGCGACGGCACCGGGTTTGTGCGAGTAGTCCACCACGGCGGTGAAGTCCTGCCCGAGCGCGACCCGTTCCATCCGGCCGGGCACGTCCACTTCGGCGAGTCCCTGCTCGATCGCCGCCGCGGGCACGCCCGCCGCGGTGAGCACTCCGGCGGCCAGCAGCGCGTTGGCGATGTTGAACGGCCCCGGCAGCCGCAGCCGCACGTCCAGCGTCCCGTCCGGCCCGTGCGCGCGGAAGCGCTGCTCCCCGGTGGGGAACGCCTCGACGTCGGTCGCGGTCCAGGAGGCGTCGCCGGTGGTGGACACGGTGATCGTGTCGTCGGTGACGAGCCGCTGCCCCCAGCCGCCGTCGACGCACACCACTTCGTGCTCGGAGCGGCCGTCGAACAGCAGCGCCTTCGCCTGGAAGTAGTCGTCGAGGTCGCGGTGGAAGTCCAGGTGGTCCTGGGAGAGGTTGGTGAACGCGCCGACGGCGAACTGGGTGCCGCCGACGCGGCCCAGCGCGAGCGCGTGGCTGGAGACCTCCATCGGCACGTGCGTCACGCCGTGCTCCACCATCACCGCCAGCAGCGCCTGCAGGTCGGGTGCTTCGGGCGTGGTGAACGCGCTGTCGAGGCGTTCGCCCGCGATGCGGGTCTCCACGGTGCCGACGAGGCCGGTGGTGTGACCGGCGGCGCGCAGTGCTGATTCCAGCAGGTAGCTGGTGGTCGTCTTCCCGGACGTGCCGGTGACGCCGAGGATGGTGAGCCGCTGCGAGGGGTCGCCGTAGATGCGGGCGGCGGCGGAGCCGAGCACGCCGCGCGGGTCCTCGTGGACCAGCAGCGCGACCTCACCGGCGACCACCCGCGGGTGGTCGAGCAGGGCGACGCGGTCCACGCCGGCCTGGTCGGTGAGCACCGCGGTGGCACCGGCGGTGAGCGCGTCGGCGGCGAAGTCGGCACCGTGCACCCTGGTTCCGGGCAGCGCGGCGAACAGATCACCGGCCCGGACTTGCTGAGCTCGCAACGTCGCTCCGGTCACCACCCCATCACCAGGGTTGTGACCAGGCACGTTGATGACCCGTGCGCCGATAGTCTCGGCGAGTTGCTGGATCTGCACCGGCTCGACCTGAGCGGGTCGAGGCGGGGCTGTCGCGACCGCGGAAGGCACGTCGCGCAAGGCTACCGGTACCACCTGACGGGTCATGCTCATGGTCACCTCTGCGCACAGCGCGTTCTCGGACTGGGCCGTTCGGAGCGGCCCGCGGGGCGGGCCGATGTCCAGTAGAACGCCTCCGGCGCGTCCTCGTCGGCGGGCCTCGCCGCCACCGCGACGACAGGCGCCGCGCGCCCCCCGGAATGGTCGTCGCGGCGCCGGGGAGAATGCTCGCGGGAATGGTGCGGCGAACGCGCTCCGCAATTCACCCGGTGGAACTCCGAGAGCGGGTCACCTGTTCCTCCCACCGGCGGAACCCGTTTCTCGAAACCAGTTTCGAATTCGACGCAGGGCGACCGTTCCGGAAACCGCCGATTCCCCGATCCCGCTTCTCGGCGAACCGCCGCGAAACCCGTCAGGATCCCTGAACTGGCCTGCGCGAACGGCACTCCCGCCGCCGACGCCCGGGCGGCGCGCCCGCGACCGCGCGGAAATGCCGGCGATGACCTCGGTCACCCGCACCCCGGAACCCCTACTTGTGGGCGGGGCCGTTCGCGGGTGGCGACTGGTCCGTCTCGTGCAACTTCCGGCGGATCGTGGTGCGAACCGCCGATCGTCGTTTAGCGTTCACATCGCCAGGTCGGTGATTCCGCGGATTTCGGGAGGATCGGTGGAAGAACGACTCGGGCGGGGGGCGGCTCCGGCCGCGAGCACCGCCGGAGCGGCGACGCAGCGGGTGCCGTCGCCATCGGAATTCGACGATCACCTCGGGTCCAGCGGCCCGCGCATCCCGTCCTGAGCTCCGGGCGTGCACGGGCCGTGGCGCGAGCGGCCCGTGCACGTCGCGGCTCACCGATCCGGCGGGATCACGCCGCGCCGGAACGGGCGCACGATCCTGGCAGGCCACGGGAAAGCTCCACTACCGGTGGTCGATCTTTGATATACCGGGTGTGATCACTGCTCGCCGGGCCGGGGGATCGCATGCCTGAAATTCGCGTAGCGCTGGAAGCACCGGACATGGCTCCGGAAAGACTCGATCACGCCACCCACCTGATGCAGTTCAACCTGAAGAAGGTCGGCGGCCTGGCCGTGCACCGGGTGCGGGAGGCGCCGCCGCCGGACAGCCTCGGAACCGGGGCGTTGATCGCGGAACTGCTGGTCGTCGGCGCGGTGGGCGCCGGCACGGCGAGCACCATGTCCTCCGTGCTCACCAGCTGGCTCGAGTTCCACAGCCACCGGGCGGTCACCTTGCGGGGCGGGAACGTGCACCTGCGCGCGGACGCCGACACCGACGGCGAGGAGATCGAATCGGCGCTGCGGCGGATGACCGGCGAGAGCGGCGCGTGAGCCGCGGTGCGGAGATACGCGCTCCTGGTCGCCACCTCGGAATACTTCGATCCGCGGCTGCGCGGGCTGCGCACCTCCGAGGAGACCCAGGAGCTCAAACAGCTGCTCGCCGAGCACGACATCGGCGGGTTCGACGTGGTGCACGCCCTCATCAACGAGACGAAGGCGGCGATCGAGCGGGCCATCGAGGAGCTGTTCGCCCAGTGCGAACCGGACGACCTGGTGCTGCTCTACATCGCCGGCCACGGCATCAAGAACGACGACAACCAGCTGTTCTTCGCCGCGGGAAACACCGACCTGAACCTGCCCTACTCCACGGCGGTGCCCGCGCAGATCGTGCACCGGATGGTCACCGAGTGCCAGGCCGGGTCGAAGGCGATCGTGCTGGACTGCTGCTACAGCGGCGTGTTCAACCAGGGCGCGGTTCCGCGCTCCGGCGATGCGGTGAACCTGGAGGAGCAGCTCGGCGGCGGGCTGTTCACCATGACCGCCAGCAACGAGGTCGAGTACGCCTACGAAACCCAGCGGCCGAGGGAGGACCGGCCGCAGCCCGGGTCCACCTTCACCTCGGCGATCATCGAGGCGATGCGCTCCGGCGTCCCCGACACCGACCGCGACGGCGTGACGACCTTCAACGAGCTCTACACCTTCGTGCACAAGCGGGTGACGGAGGAGGGCAGGCAAACCCCGACCCGCGGCGGGAACCAGCACGGCGACATGGTCTTCGCGTGGGTCCGCGGCGCCCGCTACGCGGTTCCGGACCTGCGCCCGGTGCGGATCGGTGAGCTGCTCTCCGATCATCCCAAGGACGGCGACGCGACGTCGCCGGTGCCCATCGGCCGCACCCACGAGTCGGATCGCCGGCCCGCAGAGCACGTCGGGCTGGACCTGTTCGGCCGGGACGGGCACGTGGCGGTGGTGGGCCGGATCCACTCCGGGAAGTCGACGCTGCTGGAGACCCTGATCTACAGCCTCACCGCGATCAGCGGCGCCGACCAGGTGCAGTTCAAGTGCCTCGACGGCGACGGCAGGCTCGCCGGGCTGGCGCAGGTCTACTCGGCGGGGCACACCGCGGCGGCGGTGACCGAACTGCTCCGCGAGGTGCAGGAGCTGATCTCCCGGCGCCGCGAGCTGTTCGCGGGCGGCATCTCCACCATCGAGCGCTACCGCAGGCTGCGCCGCGAACGCCCGGACCTGCTGCCGGGATCCGACCACGCCGAGACGTTCCTGATCATCGACGGCTGGGCGTGGTTCGCCGGCCAGGTCCCCGACCTGACCGACGCGGTCGTCGACATCGCCGGCGCCGGGCTGAGCTTCGGCGTGCACGTCATCGTCACCGCCCGCGGCTGGTCGGAGCTGCCCGACGAGCTGGTGAACCTGATGCCCGGCCGGATCGAGCTGTCCTTGCCGGACCCGGCCGAGTCCAAGTCGGACCCGGAGCTCTCGGAGCGCCTGCCCGCCGAGGGGTGGGCGCTGCACGAGGGGCTCGCGTTCCAGATCGCCCAGCCGCACTTCGACGAGCCCCTCGACGACATCACGGGGCTGGTGGCCGCGCTCTCCGGCACCGCCGAGCCGGAGGCGGTCCCGCCGCCCGCGCCCTCGCCCACCGCCGCGCTCGGCCTCTTCCCGCTGCTGGGCCGCCCCGACGTGACCGCGTTCGATCCGGGTGAGGCCTGGCGCCCCGGCCCCGTCGAGCAGCGCTACCGGGCCGTCATCGGCGCGTGGGACGACACCCCGATCACCCTCGACCTCAAGGAGGCCGCCGCCGGGGGCATGGGACCGCACGGGCTCTGCGTCGGTGACGCCGGATCCGGCAAGTCGGAGTTCCTGCGGACCTTGGTGCTGTCGCTGATGGCCACGCACTCCCCCGAGGAGGTCAACTTCGTGCTCGTCGACTGGGCGGGGGGCGGGACCTTCGCGGACTTCCGGGACGCCCCGCACGTCTCGGGGATCATCCCCGGCCTGCGCGAGGATCCGCGGCTGGTCGCTCGCATGCGGGAGGCTCTGTCCGGTGAGATCCAGCGCCGCCAGACGCTGCTCAACGAGGTGCAGACCCGCAACGTCTGGGAGTACCGAGAGCAGCGCGTCGAGCAGGACCTGCCGCCGCTGCCGATGCTGTTCGTGGTGATCGACGAGTTCACCGAGCTGCTCCACGAACAGCCCGAGCTGGCCGACCTGCTCGTGATGATCGGCCGGATGGGCCGTTCGCTGCAGGTGCAGCTGCTGCTGTCCGGGCGCCGCGTCGAGGACTCCGCGCTGCGCGGCCTGGAAGGGCACCTGACGTACCGGATCGCGCTGCGAACGCTCAACGCCACCGATTCCCGCGCCGCGGTCGGCGTGGGGGACGCCGCGGAGCTGCCCGAGACCGGTGGCCACGGCTACCTCCGGCACGCGGCCGGGGTGCTCCGGTTCCGCGCCGCCTACGTCTCCGGCCCCGCGCACGGCGATCCGCGCACGGGGGCGGAGTCGCGCAGCGAGCTGCGGTTCGCGGTGCGCCGGATGCGCGGCACGGGCCCGACCGCGAAACCGATCTGGCTGCCCCCGCTGCGGGAACCCCCGACGCTGGAGAAGCTGCTGCCACCGCCCGCCGAGCGGCGTCGCGGACCGCGGCTGCGCACGCCGATCGGCGTCATCGACGTGCCGTTCGAGCACAAGCAGGAAACGGTGCGGGTCGACCTCTCCGGGGGTTCCGGGCACGTGGCCGTCGTCGGCGCCCCCGGTTCCGGGAAGTCGGTCGCGGTGCGCACCCTCCTGCTGTCGCTGGCCCAGACCCACACCGCGGAGGAGGTGCAGTTCTACTGCATCGACCTGGGCGGCGGCGGCCTGCACGCGGTGCGCGACCTGCCGCACGTCGGCGCCGTCTCCGGGCGGCGCGACCCGGACGTGCTGCGCCGCACCATCGCCGAGCTCCGTTCCCTGCTGGCTTGGCGGGAGGCCCGCTTCATCGACCGGGGCATCGACTCGATGGCGACCTACCGCGATCAGCGCCGCCGCGGCGAGGGGCTGGACGACGATCCCTACGGCGACGTGTTCCTGATCATCGACGGGTGGGCGGCGCTGCAGGGCGAGTTCGACGGCGCGGACCGGGACGTGGTCAACCTCGCCTCCCAGGGCCTCGGTTTCGGGTTGCACGTGGTCGTCACCGCCGAGCGGTGGTCGGAGTTCCGGCCCGCGCTCAAGGACCTGCTCGGCACCCGGTTGGAACTGCGCTTGGCGGCACCAGCCGAGTCCGAGATCGACCGCGATGCCGCCGAGCGGGTGCCCGACGGCGAGCCGGGGCGCGGG
This sequence comes from Saccharopolyspora sp. NFXS83, assembly GCF_026241095.1. GTDB lineage: Bacteria > Actinomycetota > Actinomycetes > Mycobacteriales > Pseudonocardiaceae > Saccharopolyspora_C. The sequence goes on from NZ_JAPFGB010000050.1 coordinate 8,079, forward strand.
CTGCACCCGTCGAAGCTGCACGTGCTCACCGCGCTGCCGCGCGCCGAGGGCGCCGAAGGCGACGCCGCGGTCGCCGAGATGGTCTCCAAGCTGCGCGACGGCTGGCCCGGTGCCCGCGCGCCCCGCGTCCGCCTGCTCCCGCTGCACCTGCCCTACGAGCAGCTGCCCGTCCCGGAACGGCAGTCCCGGCGGGGTCTCGTGCCGATCGGCGTCAACGAGGACGGCATGGAGCCGATCTACCTGGATTTCCGGGCGGAACCGCACTTCTACGCCTTCGGCGAGGCGGCGGTGGGCAAGACCTCGTTGCTGCGCACCATCATCCGCGGCATCACGACCCGCTACACCCCGAACCAGGCGATGATCGTCCTGGTCGACGTGCGGCGCGGGCTGCTGGGCTTCCCGAAGGGCCCGTACCTGGCGGAGCACGCGGTCAGCAGCGATCAGCTCCGCGCCGCCGTCCGGGACGTGGCGGCCACGCTGCGCGACCGGCTGCCCGGCCCGGACGTCGCCCGCGAGCGGTCCCGCGCGCGGCCCTCGTGGACGGGACCGGAGCTGTTCGTCGTGGTCGACGACTACGAACTGGTCTCCGCCCCGGGCGACAACGCGCTGGCACCGCTGTCCGAGTTCGTCGCGCAAGCCTCCGCGGTGGGCCTGCACCTGGTGCTGGCCCGGGATTCGGCCCACGCGAACCGCGCGCTGCACGACCCGATCATCGGCAAGATGCGCGAGGTCTCCACACCGGGCCTGCTCATGAGCGCCGACGCCGCCGAGGGCAGGCTCATCGGCAACATCACCGCGAGCAAGCTTCCCCCAGGCCGCGGCACCCTGGTCAGCCGCTCCCTCCGCAGCGGCCCCCAGCAGATCCAGACGGCCCACATCCGGTCGGAGTGACTCCGCCGGGCGCACGCCGGTGCGCCCGGCGGAATCCCGGCGATCACTGCGCCTGCAGCACCTGGCCCGGTGCCGGGGTCGGCGACAGCGGAATCCGGTAGCGCAGGGTCAGGTAGTCCGCGATGTCGTGGAACAGCGGCGCCGACGACTTCGATTCCGGCGTGCCGCTCTTCGGCGCGTCCAGCATCAGCCCCACCACGAACCGCGGGTTGTCCGCGGGGACGATCCCGGCGAACGTGATCCAGTAGGTGCTGTTGCTGTAGCACTTGCAGGTCGGGTCGATCTGCTGCGCGGTGCCGGTCTTGCCGGAGATCTGGTAGCCCTCCAGCGCCGCGTCCGCCCCGGTGCCCTGCTGCGGCTCCTCCTGCACGACGGCGCGCAGCATGTCCTTCACCGTGTGCGCGGTCTCCGGGTTCACCACCCGCACGCCTTCCGGTTGCGGACGTTCCACGCGCACGCCGTCCGGCCCGGTCTGCGCCGCGATCACCCGCGGTGGCACGCGCACGCCGTCGTTGGCGATGGCCTGGTACATGCTGGCCATCTGCAGGACCGTCATGGACAGGCCCTGCCCGATGGGCAGGTTCGCGAAGGTGCTGCCGGACCAGTCCTTGCGCGGCGGCACGAAACCGGCGCTCTCCCCCGGCAGCCCGATCCCGGTGGTCTCGCCGAGCCCGAACTTGTGCACCAGGTCGTTGAACCGGTCCTCGCCGAGCCGCTGCGCCGTCATCAGGGTGCCGACGTTGGAGGATTTGCCGAGCACCCCGGTGAAGGTCAGCGGCACCGTGCCGTGCGACCAGGCGTCGCGGACGGTCCGGTCGGCCACCTTGATGCTGCCCGGCACCTGCAGCACGGTCTCCGGGCGCACCAGCCCGTCCTCGATCGCCCCCGCGGCGGTGATCACCTTGTTCACCGAACCCGGTTCGAACGGGTTGGTCACCGCCGGGTTGCCCAGGCCGTCCGGCCCCCAGGACGGCGAGTTCGGGTCGAAGGACTTGTCGTTGGCCAGCGCGTACACCTCACCGGTGTGCGCGTCGAGCACCACCGCTCCCGCGCTGCGCGCCCCGGCTTCGCGGGCGTAGTCGGAGAGCTTGTTCTGCACCATGTACTGGAGGTCGGAGTCCAGCGTCAGCTCCACGTCGGAACCGGGCACGGCCGGTTCCAGCTCCCGTTCGGTGCCGGGGATGACGAGGTCGCTGCCCATCGCGGTGTCCGAGACCTTCTTGCCGTCGGTGCCGGCGAGCAGCTTGTCCATCGAGCTCTCCAGCCCGAGGCGGCCTTCGATCTTCCTCGCGTCCTGGCTCCACCGCGCCCCGCCGAGCACGTTCGCCCCGTTCTCGCCCGCCGGGTATTCGCGGGTGGCCCGGTACTCCTCGCCGATCTGTGGGTACTTCTCGGTGATCGTGCGGGCGAGCGCGGGTTCGATCAGCGGGCCGATCGTGGTGTAGGTCGACTTGGAGAACAGCGCCGCGAGCACGTCCTGCTCTGCGACGCGGTTGCCGAGGGTCTGCGTGATGAACCGCGCGATCTCCCGCTTGTACTGGTCCGAGGTGGGCTTCGAAGGATCTTCGGCGTGCGCCTTGTCCTGCTCGTCGGCGAGGCGGGTCGGCGTCGCGTAGAGCTGGCGGGCCTCGCTGCTGAACGCGAGCACGTTGCCGCTGCGGTCGGTGAAGGAGCCGCGTTCGGCGGGGATCGCGTCGTTGGTGAAGCGCTGCTGGGCCGCCGCGGCGGCCAGGTCCTGCGCGTCGAAACCCTGCACCATGATCAACTTGGTGCCGGTGAGCACCAGTGCCACGACCAGTAACAACCGGCCGATGCGCAACCGCCTGGCGCTGCCGGCCACGTCGGTGCGCGCGGTCCGCCTCCCCCCGGCGGTCCGCGTCCCCCTGCGCACCATCAGTCCCCCTCCACCGCCGGAATCAGCGCGGCCTGTCGCTGCGGCGCCAGCTCGTGCCGTGCGGGCGCCGGGTTCTGCTCGACCGGTTTCGGTGGTGCCACCGGTGCACCGGTCGCCGCCTGCGGTTCACCGATCACGTGGACCGAGCCGTCCGGGTGCGTCACCAGGTGCGCGGGCGGCCCGGGAGGCGGCACCATGCCGAGCTCCGTCGCCTTGCGCTCCAGCGCGGGCGTGGAGTCGAGGTTGCTGACCTCGCGCAGCAGCTGCTCGCGGTGCTCGTTGAGCGCGGTGACCTCTTGTTCCGCCTGCTGCAGGCGGTACGAGCCGCCGACGGCGGCGATCGACAGCGACAGCGTCGCCACCAGTCCCACGCCGAGCAGGCCCATCACGGCGACCACCAGCGGAGCGCGCGACGTGGCGACCTTCGCCTGCAGCTGCCGGGCTCGCGGGCGCACCGCGGCCAGCCGCCACTGGCGGGGCTGGCGCTGCTCGGCCGCCTGGCGCTGGCGCCGCGGCCTGCGCTCCACGGTCTCCCTGGAGGAGCGGTCCCGCCGCTCCTCGCGGCGCGCGTAGGCGCGCTCGGCCGTCGCGGATCGGGTCCGCGCCTTCGAGGTCTGGGACTTCTTCTGCGGCTGCGCCTTCTTCGCCGGCTGGGTCTTGGTCGCCTGGTTCTTGACCGACCGGGTCGTCGTCGACTTCGACTTCGTCGCGGAGTTCGACCGCTTGGCCGGGTCCTTCTTCTCCGCGGTGCCGGTGCGCGCTGCGGGCTTCTTGGCGCGTGCGGGTGCCGTCATGCCGCCTCCTTGATCCGTTCGGCGGCGCGCAGCCGCACCGAGGCGGCCCGCGGGTTGTCCGCCGTTTCCCGTTCACCGGCGAGTTCGGCTCCGCGGGTGAGCAGCCTCAGTTCGGGACCGTGGCCCGGCAGTTCCACCGGGAGGTCGACCGGGGTGCGTGACTTCGCGCGTTCGGCCAGTTCGCGCTTGACGATGCGGTCCTCCAGCGAGTGGTACGACAGCACCACGATCCGCCCGCCGGTCGCGAGCGAGTCCAGCGCCGCGGGCATCGCCCTGCCCAGCACGTCGAGCTCGGCGTTGACCTCGATCCGCAGTGCTTGGAAGGTGCGCTTCGCGGGATGCCCGCCGGTGCGGCGGCTGGCCGCGGGCACCGTGTCGTAGAGCATCCGCACCAGGCGGTCGCTGTGGTCGAAGGGCTCCTTGGCGCGTTCCCGCACGATCGCGTTCGCGATCTTCGAGGCGAACCGCTCCTCGCCGTACTGGCGCAGGATCCGCGCCAGCTCACCGGGCGAGTAGGTGTTGAGCACCTCGGCCGCGGTGCGCTCGGCGCCGGGATCCATCCGCATGTCCAGCGGCGCGTCCTGCGCGTAGGCGAAACCGCGATCGGCCTCGTCCAGCTGCAACGACGACACCCCGAGGTCGAACAGCGCACCATCCACTGTGGGCAGTTCGAGGTCGGCGAGCACGTCGGCCCACTCATCGTAGATCGCGTGCACCAAGTGCAGCCGGTCCCGGTAGGCGGCCAGCCGCCGCCCCGCCAGCCGCAGTGCCTCCGGGTCCCTGTCCAGTCCGACGAGGGTCAGCTGCGGGTGCGCCCGCAGCAGCGCTTCCGCGTGGCCGCCCATGCCGAGCGTCGCGTCGACCACGACCGCAGGGCCACCGCTGAGCGCGGGCGCCAGCAGTTCCAGCGTCCGATCCAGCGCCACCGGAACGTGCCGGTCCTGGGCAGAACCCCGCTCGGCGTCTCCTGGCGACTCCTCCTGCGCCACGGCGGTCCCTCCCTCCCGCAAACCGGTCACTGCTGCCGCACTCCTCTTGTTCTCGTGTGGCTCGTTCTCGTTTTTTCGTCCGGGTCCGCGCCCGCACGGCCCGATCGCCACCACCTGCCGCGAACCCACCGCGATGGGCGAACCCACCACCACGCGAGTCCACGAAGGACGAACGCCGTTCCGGTCGTCCGTCCGCGACCCGACGGGCCGCCGCCGCGGCTCGCGCACGTCCGGAGTTCCGCACCCGGCTCGCCGAACCGCGCGAGACCCACCGCTCCTGGTGACCTCAGGTCCCAGTCCGCTCGGGGTGTTCTGGTGCCGGGGAAGGTGCACCAGGACACGTGAGCGGACCGAGGCCTCACGCCACCGGGACCGCTAGAAGACTCCGGGCAGGACCTCCTCCCGAGCCTGCGCGTAGCTCTCCTCGTGCTCGTCGAGGTAGCTCTGCCAGCTCTCGGCGTTCCAGATCTCCAGCCGGTTGATCGCGCCGATGACCACGCAGTCCTTCTCGAGACCCGCGTAGCGGCGCAGTTCGGCGGTGATCGGGATCCGGCCCTGCCCGTCCGGCCGCTGCTCGTCGGTGCCCGCGAACAGGTACCGCTGGTAGGCGCGGACGGATTCGTTGGTCAGCGGAGCCTCGGCGACCTTGCGGGCCATCTGCTCGAACTCGGCGCGCGGGAAGACGTAGAGGCAGTGGTCTTGTCCTTTGGTGACCATCAGCCCCCCTGCCAGTGCGTCCCGGAACTTCGCCGGCAGCGTCAGACGACCTTTGTCGTCGAGCTTGGGGTTGTGGGTACCGAGGAACATCCCGGTCCACCTCCCCCCTCGGGCCTGCGCCCCGACGACTCCACCTCGACGGGAGACCGGCGATGCCGACCACCCCGCACTCCCCGGAGCCGGGCGGGACCCCCGTCTGCCCCACCGAGCGCCACAGTACCCCACTTCACTCCACCGTCAACCTGGAACGCCGTCCGACACGCTGCGGCGTGTCGGACGTTTGCCCAGCTAGGGAGCCTCTGAAGGAAAGCGCGCGGCGGTGGGGGGC
>NZ_JAPFGB010000051.1 GCF_026241095.1 Saccharopolyspora sp. NFXS83
GCGGAGCCACTTGGGAAAAAGATCCCGCAGCGAGAAGGACGCTGAGGTTCCGCTGAACGACCACCCAAGCAGAACGACCGGCTCGGAAACATCATCGACGTGATTCAGCGTAGGACTGCAAGGCTGTGAGTTGGGCCTGGTCCAGGGAGGGGCGGACTGCTCGGCGGGCGGTGGCCAGGTGCGTCGCCGAAACCTCGGCGGCGTCCAGGGATTCCCGCATCGCGGTGAGCGCGGCTTCGCGGATCAGGGCCGCGCAGTCGGCGGCCGAGTAGCCGTCCAGGTCCGCGGCCACCGCTGCCAGGTCCACGTCGGACGCGAGCGGGGTGTTCTTCGCCGCGGAGCGCAGGATCTCCGCCCGCGCGTGCTCGTCCGGTGGCGGGACGTACACCCGGCGTTCCAGCCTGCCGGGGCGCAGCAGCGCCGGGTCGATCAGTTCGGGGCGGTTCGTCGCGCCGAGCACCACCACGTCCCGCATCGGCTCCACGCCGTCGAGTTCGGTGAGCAGCGCCGCCACCACGCGGTCGCCCACGCCGGAGTCGCTGGACTGGCCGCGTCGTGGTGCCAGCGCATCCACCTCGTCGAGGAAGATCAGCGCGGGCGCGGCGTTGGCGGCGCGCAGGAACAGTTCGCGCACGGCCCGCTCGGATTCGCCGACGAACTTGTCCATCAGTTCGGCGCCTTTGACGGACAGCACGTTGAGCCGCCCGCTGCCCGCGAGCGCCCGGATCAGGAATGTCTTGCCGCAGCCTGGCGGGCCGTACAGCAGCACGCCGCGCGGCGGTTCCACGCCGAGCCGGGTGAACGAGTCCGGGTAGCGCAGCGGCCACAGCACCGTCTCGGTGAGCGACTGCTTGACGTCGACCATGTTGCCCACGTCGTCCAGGGTGAGCCCGCCGGTCTGCAGATCGTCCGAAGTGGACATTGAGATGGGGCGCACGGAGGACAGCGCCGCGACGAGGTCGTGCTGGGCGATGGCGGGTTCGGCCGCGCCGTCGCGGTGGCGCAGCGCGGCGCGCACGGCGGATTCCCGGCACAGCGCCACCAGGTCGGCCGCCGCGAAGCCCGGTGTCCGCTCGGCGAGTTCGCCGAGTTCCACGTCGGCGGCCAGCGGTGCGTTGCGCAGCAGCACGCGCAGCAGCTCCACGCGGGTCGCCGAGTCGGGGAGTGCGATGGTCAGTTCCCGGTCGATTCGGCCGGGTTCGCGCAGCCGGGGGTCGACGGATTGGGGTTGCGCGCTGGTGACCACGATGGCGACTCGTTCGGCGCTCATGGCGGCGGTGAGCGCGTCGAGCGCGACGGTCGCCAGCGGCGGCGGTTCGGAGGCGGGCAGCAGGCTGTCCGCATCGGTGAGCAGCAGCACGCAGTTCCGCCCGCTCGCGGCGATCTCCGTCGCGCGGTTCAGGGACTCCTGGAGGCGCCGGGCGGCGCCGCGGGATTCGAGGGCGGCGATGCTGGGTGCGGTGACTTCGACGAGCTCTGCCGACACCGAGGCCGTCACCGAGCGCACCAGGGTGGCCTTGCCGACGCCGGACGGGCCGCTGACGAGCACGCCGAGCCGGGGGGTGGCTCCGAGCCGGTGCAGCAGTTCCGGTTGCTCGAACGACAACCGGAGCCATTCGGCGAGCCGGTTCGCGGTGTCGCGCGACCCGGCGAGATCGCTGAGGGGGACCACGGGTTCGTCGGGTGCCGCCGCGGGAGGTGCCGCGGAGCCGGTTTCCCCGGGTTCGGCGGGTTCGGCGGGCGCGCTCAGGGCGGGTTCCGGAGCGCCGCGCCAACTGACCACAGTGGACGGTTGCACGGTGACGGGCCCGTCCGGATCGGTGGCGGCGATGGTGATCAGCTCGTTGGTCCAGGTCATGCCGATCGACGCGGAGAGCCTGCTGCGGACCTGCCCGGCGTTGGCCGCCGTCGACGGGGCGAGGTCCTGCGGCAGCAGCGACACCGTGTCGCCCGGCCGGAAGACCTTGCCGGTCAACGCCAGCCTGATCACCTCCGGCGGAGCCGTGGCGGTGGCGAGCCGGGAACCGGCCACCGTCACCCGCCGAGCGGGGGTCGCCCGCACGGGAGCGACGCCGACCTCGGCTCCTTCACCCAACCCCAGGTTCGTCAGGGCCACGTCATCGACGAGCACCACGCCCGCCGGCCCGCTGCGATCCGCGGCGGCGGCCAACGCCACCGTCACCCGCGCGCCGGTGAGCGCCACCGCATCCCACGGCCGCAACCCCAGCGCATCGAGCACTTCCGGATGCAGCCGCACCACACCACGACGGGTGTCGGCGGCGGTCGGCGACAAGCGAACGTTCAACGTCAGGGACGGGACCCCACCGACCCTAGCCGGAGCCGCAGCAACCCTTCAGCGGCGAGCCACGAGGCCGGGCGAAGCCACGCCTGCCTCGCGGCTGAAGGCCGTGCTGTGCGGCGAAGCCGTGCTCGCGCGTCAGCGCATGGCCCACGTCGAGAACTCGCCCACCCGCGGGTTCTCAGCTGTCTTCTCGCGAGGGCAGCACCGGAGCCACTCGAAAAAATTGATCCCGCAGCGAGAAGGCAGCTGAGGTTCCGCCACTGACCACCAAAGCAGAACGAGCCCGGAACTCACCGCGAACGATCGCGGCGCAGTCCGAGTCGGCGCCAGCTCAGGCGGGGGCCGTCGGGGCCTCGGTTGCGTCCGCGGCGCATCCGCTGCCGCGCGCCCGCGAGCGCGCGCCGGGGGTGCGGCGGGCGCAGGCCCAGGCGGCGCTGGGTGCGCCTGCGGATGGCGCGCCGTTCCCGGGGCGCCGCCGCCCACGCCTCCGGGTGCCGGACGAGCCAGCGGTGCCGGTACACGGCGTACGGGATGTGGATCAGGTACACCAGCAGCGCCACGGCCAGCGAGATCAGCGGGAACATGATGATCCCGGCGGCCAGCAGGGCCACCAGCACCAGCAGCGGCGCCATCAGCCTCGCGGGGACCTTCACGGTCTTCAGCGACAGCGTGGGCACCCGGCTCACGGCCAGGGCGGCCACCGCCACCATCCACACCATCACCACGGGCTGCTGCGCCCACCAGCCCGCGTAACCGAAGTGCGCGGTGAGCACGAGCGGCAGCAGCGCCAGCAGTCCGGCGGCGGGCGCGGGGACGCCGACGAAGAACTCCTTGCTGAACGCGGGCTGCTCGGTGTCGTCGAGCAGCGTGTTGAACCGCGCCAGCCGCAGGATCATGCACACCGCGAAGATCAGCGCCGCGATCCAGCCCGCCCGGTTGTCCTGCAGCTGCCACGCGTAGAGCGTCAACGCCGGTGCCACGCCGAACGACATCGCGTCGGACAGCGAGTCGAGCTCCGCGCCCATCCGGGTGGAGGCGTCGAGCAGCCGCGCGATGCGGCCGTCCAGCCCGTCCAGCACGGCGGCCACGGCGACGGCCGCGATGGCCCCGGTGAGCTGGTGGTTCAGCGCGAACTGCACCGCGGAGAGCCCGGCGCACATCGCCAGCACGGTGATGGCGTTGGGCAGCAGGCGGATGCCGGGCGGGGCGAGGCGCGCGCCGTTCATGCCCGCTCGCCACCGGTGGGGAGCTCGGCGAGCACGGTCTCGCCGCCGACGGTGCGCTGGCCGGGTTCCACGAGGATCCGGCTGCCCGCCGGCACGTACAGGTCCACGCGGGAGCCGAAGCGGATCAGCCCGTAGGTGCGCCCGGCGTCGGCCCGGTCCCCGTCGCCGACGGAGCACACGATGCGGCGGGCCACCAGCCCGGCGATCTGCACCACGGCGAGCTCGTGGCCGGCATCGGTGCGCAGCAGCAGCGAGTTGCGCTCGTTGTCCTCGCTGGCCTTGTCCAGGTCGGCGGAGAGGAACTTGCCGGGCCGGTAGGCGGCCTGGACGATCTCGCCGCTGGCGGGGAGCCGCTGCACGTGCACGTCGAAGACGGTGAGGAACACGCTGACCCTGGTCATGGCCCGGTCGCCGAGCCCGAGTTCGGGTGGCGGGGTGGCGGATTCCACGTGCGCGACGGTGCCGTCGGCGGGGGCGACGGCGATGCCGTCGCGGGCCGGGGTGACGCGCTGCGGTTCGCGGAAGAACCACGCGCACCACGCGGTGGCGATGCCGCCGAGCACGCCCGCGGGGCGCCACGCGCGGCGCAGCAGCAGGGTGGCGACGGCGGCCCCGAGCACGAACGGCCTTCCCGCCGGGTGCATCGGGGGCACGGTGTCGCGGGCCAGCTTGGCGAGGTGCGCGAGCGGGTTGCCGCTGGCGGGGGACGTGCCTGGTTCTATCTGGGTGCTCATCGAGCTGCTACACCCCTGCGTCGGAGGTCGTTACCGCGGCGCGTCTGCTGCGCTGCGGCCGTGTCGGTACAGCATCGCCGACGTGCCCTCGGCGGCTGCGCCAGGGGGCGGAGTCGATCATCGGTGGTTCGCCTCGCGGTGCTGACGATGTCCTTGGCCGCCCGCGGCGTCGCGGGCAGGTGCGGAGCCTGTCATGTCGCGGACTTCACGATGCGCGGTGGGGATCGTTCCGGGCCGCAATGCCTGCTCTGAACGGGTGATGCGGCCCGCGGGCGCCTCGGAGGGCTGCTCGCGACGGGCCTCCGGTGGGCGGCGGGTCGCTCTGCGGATGCCCGCGGCGGACTCGCGTCGCGGTGGGCGGCGGACTCGGTGGTCGCCGGGCAGGAGGGCTCAGTCGCAGGTGAGCGAGGGTGGACGTAGAAGTGCCGGGGTGGCCCGGCGCCCCCGAAGCGCCGGTGCCACCCCGGCACCAACCGCAAGGCGCCTCCCCGTTGGCGCCAAACGGTCCCCGATGTGGGCCCGTGCACCCCCCGACGGCACACGGAGCCCGGTGTCCGCTCCCTCCCTGGTGAGAGGGGGCTGACGTCTAGTGAGACGGAGTCGATCGACAGGTTGTTACGCAGTTTCCAGTGTAATTGAGCTCACACGAACTACGTAGCCGCTATTGGAGGACATTGGGGTCGAGATTTGTAACCCAGAGTGACATCTTTGCTGCCGCATCCCTCACTCGTCCGAGGGCTCCCGGTGGTCGTCGATCCGCATCCGAGCGCCCATCAGCTCGCCCAGACCGCCGTAGGGGTCGCCGCGCTCATCGGTGTCCGCGGTGCTGCCCACGACCAGCACGGCCACGTCGTCCTCGCCCTGCTCGACCGCGTCCGAGCGGACCGTCGAGGACGAGGCGTCGTCCAGGTACAGCTCCAGCTTCAACGACCAGCCGGACCGCTCCTGGGTGAGCGTCGTCGCCGCCACGTCCCGGCTGTCCACCCACTGCGCTTCCTCCCGGCTCCGCAGTCGCTCCACCGGGGCCACCAGCAGCTCGTCGAGCTCGTCGAGCTCCGACTGCCGCACCCGCGCCGACGCTCCGGCGAGCAGCCGCCGCGCCGTGCTCGCCGAGCTGGGCAGGAACACCAGGCCCCGGTCGGTCACCAGCAGGTCGTAGCGCTCGCCCGCGTACTGCACCGGGCTGACGATCCCCGACACCGACGGCTCCGGTTCCGCGGCGGGTTCCCTGGCGTGCTGCAACGGCACGCCCAGATCCACCAGCGCCCGGTGCAGGCCGGGGACGAGCCGCGGATCCGCCACCGCGGGCCGCACCAGCCGATCCGGGTCCAGGGGCCTGCCGCCGCTGAGCCGCACCACCGAGTCGCCCGCCCAGTCCAGCTCGTGCTGCGCCCGGCCCGCGCACACCAGCGCGTCCACCACGGCACCGCCGAGCAGCTCCGTCAGCGTGTCCACCACGGCCTCGTCCACCCGGTCCGGGTTCAACCCCGGGTTCAGCACCGGGTTGATCAGGTCCGGGCCCTCGCCGCGGTGGATGGCGGCGAGCACGCCACCGATCGCGGGCGGGCACTCCAGCCCGCTCTGCGCCACCGCGGAGCTCAGCAGCCCGGCCTGCCGGGCGACCTCCGCGGCCCCCGCCTTGCGGGCCAGGTCCGGCCACGGCAGCCGCGGGCCGAGCCCGTCGATCAACAGCTTGTTCTCCAGCTCCGGCACGCTCTTGCGCGGTTCCCGCAGCAGCGCGAACGCCGGGTGCTCCTCGGGTTCCCGATCGCCGCCGCGCAGCCGCTTCATCGCCTCCACGCGGTCCCGCGTGGACGGGCGCACGTCGCGCTCCTCGGCGAGGGCCTGCTTGACCCGCTCCGCGAGCTGCGGCTTGCGCTCCGGGTGGTCCATGAACGCCCGGAACCCCAGCAGCAGGTCGGGGGTGTGCTCGACCTTGGTGGCCATGCTCAGGTACTGCTCGGCGTAGTCGCGCCAGCCGAGCTCGACCGCCTTCATCTTGCGCAGCGAGGTGACCGCGGCGCGCTTGCCCGCGGCCTTCACCGCGATGGTGTCCGCGCCGAACCACAGCTCGTCGCCGACACCGGAGGCCACTGCCGAGTAGGCGCGGGCGTAGCCGGTGAACAGCCACTTCGCCGGGCCGCCGGTGAGCCCGTTCGCGGTGCGCCGCACGCTGGTGTCGACCCGGTCGGCCAGCACGACCAGCTTGCTGGCTCCGACGGTGCGGCCCAGCTCGCGGGCGGTGACGGCGCGCAGTTCGCTGGTGGACAACCCGGCGATCAGGGGTAAGCCGACCTCCAGGTGCCGGGACCGGACCTTCAGGCCGAGCAGCGCGGTGTCCTCCCGCAGCCGGGCGGTGGGCTGCGAGGTCACCCGCACGTCGTCAGGGGAGGCGGCGCCCGACCCCGACGCGATCGAGTCGATCATCTTCCACACCTTCGGCTGCGCGGAGCGGGTCAGCTCCACGCCGCGCGGACGTTCTCGTCTGCGCAGCACCGTCCGCAGGCCGATGCCGATCAACGCGGCCACCAGGACCGCGGCGAGTCCGGCGCGCATGCCGCCGCCGAAGTCGAGACGAACGGTGTACGCCGCTATCGCCAGCAGTCCCAGTACCAAGCAGGCGGGGACGGCGAAGAAGCCGATGTGCAACGCCAGCGCCAGGGCGGCGCGCCAGGGGCCACGCACGGTGTTGAAACTCCTGAGTGAGGGGTCGATTTGCCCGCGATCCGGCGCCGTGAGCGGGAACACCGGAAGTGCGCTGGCAGTCTTAGCGGAAAACAGCCGGACGTCAATCCATCAGAAGTACGTCCACAGTGGAACCGGCTGGCAGTTCCGTGGTCTCCTCCGGTATCTCCAGCAGGCAGTTCGCCGTGGCCATGGCGGACAGCAGGTGCGAACCGGGGCCGCCGTGCGGGGTCACCGTCCCGTCGGCCTCGTCGAACAGCGCCCTGCGGTACTGCCGCTTGCCCGCCGGGATCTCCAGCGGACGGGTCAGCGTCGCCTTCCGGGTGGGGCGTTCGGCGTCGCGGTGCCCCGCGGCCCGCCGCAGCGCGGGCCGCACGAAGATCTCGAACGACACCATCGCGCTCACCGGGTTGCCCGGCAGCGTCACCACGGCGGGGCCGCCGCGGTAGTGCCCGGCGCCCTGCGGCATGCCGGGTTGCATCGCGACCTTGGTGAACTCGACGCCGTTGCCCGACAGCGCGTCCTTGACCACTTCGTAGGCCCCGGCGCTGACCCCGCCGGACGTGATGATCAGGTCGGTGGTCTCCAGGTGCGGCGCGAGCGCGGCGTGGAACGAGTCCACGTCGTCGGGCACGAAGCGCAGCAGCTCCGGTTTCCCGCCCGCGTCCCGGGCCGCGGCGGCCAGCATCAGGCCGTTGGACTCGTAGATCTGCCCGGTCCGCAGCGGAGAACCGGGCTCCACGAGCTCCGATCCGGTCGAGAGCACGAGCACCCGGATCGGCCTGCGCACCGGCAGCCGCGCGGCTCCGACGGCGGCGGCGATGCCCAGCTGGGTCGGGCCGAGCGAGGCGCCCGCCGCCAGCACCGCCGTGCCAACCTGCACGTCCTCCCCGGCGCGCCGCACGTGCGCGCCCGGCTGCGCGGAGGCATGCACCAGCACTTCGGCGGTGCCGCCGTCGGTGCGCTCCACCGGCACGACCGCGTCCGCCCCGGACGGCACCTGGGCGCCGGTCATGATCCGGTGCGCGGTGCCGGGCAGCAGCGGTGGGCTGTCCAGCCTGCCCGCGGGCAGGTCTTCGCTCACCGGCAGCGGCACCGGGTGCTGCGGGCTCGCCTCGGTGATGTCGACGGACCGCACCGCGTAGCCGTCCATCGCCGAGTTGTCGAACGGCGGCAGCGGGATCGCCGCGACCAGGTCCTCGGCCAGTGCCAGCCCGAGGCAGTCGGTGAGCGGCCGGGATTCCACGGGCGCCGGGGGCAGCAGCGTCGCGACCCGAGCCTGGTGCTCGCGCACCGGGGTCAGGCCGGAAGGTCCAGTTGCGTGGGGCACCGCACGATCATCGGTCATCGGGTACCGGGCTGTCGCCACCGGCGTGCGGAAAGTCGCCCCGGTGCGCGTGGCAGACTGCCAGCGATCGTGTGAGCGGGGCGGTGGAGGGGAGCTGCTGTGCAGGTACGGAACCGGCACACGCCGACGTTCGGGGTGGCCAGGTTGCTGCTCGCCCCCGGGGAGCCCGCCCGGATCGCCACCGGTTCGATGCTGGCCACCAGCTACGGGGTCTCGGTGGAAGCCCGCGGCGGTGGCCTGCTCAAGTCGCTGACCAGGAGCAATTCTTCCGGTGGGGCCACGTGCACCGCGGGCCAGCAGGGTGGCTGGGTCGACGTCGCCCCCGCGTTGCCGGGCGATTTGCACGTGCTGGAGCTCGACGGGCACGGCTGGTGCGTGGTGGGCGCGGCGTGGCTGGCCTCGGCGGCCGGGGTGCAGCTCGACGACCAGTGGGCCGGGTTCAAGAACCTCTTCGGCGGGGAGCGCGGATTCCTGCGCCACGTCAGCGGGCAGGGCCCGGTGGTGCTGGCCTGCTACGGCGCGCTGGACGTGATGACGTTGCAGCCGGGGGAGTTCCTCACCGTCGACACCGGGCACGTGGTGGCCTACGGCGAGACCGTGCAGACGCGGCTGCGGCAACTGGGCCACGGGGTGGCGCAGTCGCTGAAGACCGGTGAGGGCTTGGTGTTCGACTTCGCCGGCCCGGGGCAGGTGCTGGTGCAGACGCGGGATCCGCGTTCGATGGTGACCTGGCTGCAGTCGCAGGGGTTGGGTTCGCCGCGTTCCTGACCGCCGCATTCGCGCGTTCGGCATGGTGCGGTGAAAGCGGGCGGCCGTTTTCGAAACCCGAAATGCGTGGAATATTCCAGGATTTTCCACTCCCCAATTCGGGGTAGTGGAAAGCGGTCCACTACTCGCAGTCGCGAGGAAATGCACTCTTTTGGAGCAGTATTTAGCGGAAAAGTCGCAATGGTCAACAGCGGACGAATCGGTCCGGCTCCGGTAGCGTCATCCGTGCTCCATCGGCGCTTTATCGGGGCGCCGTGCATCATATTTCAATGAGGAGGACGCCGTGGCGGTCGGCACGGTCAAATGGTTCAACTCGGAGAAGGGGTACGGCTTCATCGCCACCGATGGTGGTTCAGATGTGTTCGTGCACTACTCCGCGATCAACATGTCCGGTTTCCGCACCCTCGCCGAAGGTGACCGGGTCGAATTCGAAGTGAAGGCGGGGCGCGACGGCCGAAGCCAAGCTGACGGCGTCCGCAAGGTCTGAAGCTCGTTGCCCAGTGGCCCGCCCCGTTCGAGGGGCGGGCCACTGGTCGTTCCGGGTCGAGTCCGCATCGATGCGAGATCGGACTGGTGGAACCCGAAGACGGAGGTGATCGCGGGGCGTTAGGCTGCTTCGCGTGTCGGAAGACCTCACCGGGCGCCGCCTCGGCCACTACAAGATCGACGGAGTCCTCGGCCGCGGCGGTATGAGCGTGATGTACCGCGCCACCGATACCCGGCTGGGCCGCAAGGTCGCGCTCAAGATCATGGGTGAGCACATCACCGGTGACGCCGAGTTCCGCGAGCGATTCGTCGACGAAGCCCGCAACACCTCGGCCATCGACCACGCGAACATCGTGCCGCTGTACGACTTCGGCGAGGTCGACGGGATGCTCTACATCGCGATGCGGCTGGTCGACGGATCCGACCTGGCCAGCCTGATCAAGGACGGCCCGATCTCGCCGCCGCGCGCGCTGGAGCTGCTCAGCCAGGTCGCCGAGGCGCTCGACATGCTGCACGAGCGCGGTCTCGTGCACCTCGACCTCAAGCCGGCGAACGTGCTGGTGACCTCGCGGGAGTCCTCCAACGAGCACGTGTACCTCGCGGACTTCGGGCTCACCCGGCGCGGCGCCACCGGCCACCGCACCAGCTCCGGCGACTTCCT
This sequence comes from Saccharopolyspora sp. NFXS83, assembly GCF_026241095.1. Classification (GTDB taxonomy): domain Bacteria; phylum Actinomycetota; class Actinomycetes; order Mycobacteriales; family Pseudonocardiaceae; genus Saccharopolyspora_C. Next base: position 10,211 of record NZ_JAPFGB010000051.1, read on the forward strand.
CGGCTCCCCGACCTACGCGGCGCCGGAGCACCTGCGCGGCGAACCCGTCGACGGCCGCACCGACCTGTACGCGCTGTGCTGCATGTTGTTCGCCTGCCTCACCGGCCGCCCGCCCTTCCAGGGGCAGGTGCAGGAGGTCATCCAGGGGCACCTGAGCGCCGCGCCGCCGTCGGCGCTGTCGCTGATGTCGCTGCCGGTCGGGCTGGACGAGGTGCTGCGCAAGGGCATGTCGAAGAAGCCCGACCAGCGCTACGACACCTGCAAGGAGCTGATGGCGGCGGCGAAGGCCGCGTTGAACGCGCCTCCGGGCGCGCCGACGAAGAAGACGATGCCGGCCGTCGGCCCGCCGTCCGGTCCGCAGTTCGCCCAGCCCGCTCAGCAGCCCGCCCCGTCGCCGAACCCGGGCACCGGCCCGCAGCAGGCGCCGCCCTCGCCGCAGCAGGGGCCTCGCCCGCCGAGCCCGTACGGGCCGCAGTACCAGCAGCCGCAGCGCCCGCCGTCCGGTCCGGGCGGCGATCCGGTGCGGCTGCGCCCGCCGATGCCCGCGCAGTCCTCCTCGTTCGCCACGAACAAGGGCGGCGGCTCGGTGAAGTGGCTCGTGCCGCTGCTGATCGCGATCGCCGCGATCGTGGTCGTGATCGTGTTCATCTCGATGGCGTCCTCGGTCGGCGGCGGCTCCGGCGGTTCCGGCGGCGCCCCGCGCTCCGCGGAGAACTCGTCGTCCTACGATCCGGGCAGGCTGCCCACCGAGGTCCCGACCGTCACCGAGTGAGCATGGCGTTGGCCACGCGATGGATGGCCCGCCCACGGCTCGAACGGGGGAAAAGCGGCTGGCCGGGGCCGTGTCCGACATCAGCGGCTTGCACTCGCCGTGCGGGAGTGCTAAACCTGGATCTGGCACTCAGCGCAGTTGAGTGCCAGGTCGGGACGGTGAGGCCGTCCGCGCGTCGCCACACGACGGCTTCGCGTGACCGGTCGTCCGTCGCGGGCACCGAGCCTGGCCGAGCACAGAGTCCTGCCACGGGGTGTACCTGCCTTTCGTGGCGTCCAGATAGGTGGAGGACCACACCGCAATGGCCAAGATGATCGCGTTCGACGAGGAAGCCCGCCGTGGTCTTGAGCGCGGCATGAACACCCTCGCCGACGCCGTCAAGGTGACGCTCGGGCCGAGGGGCCGCAACGTCGTGCTCGAGAAAAAGTGGGGCGCGCCGACCATCACCAACGACGGCGTCTCCATCGCCAAGGAGATCGAGCTCGAGGACCCCTGGGAGAAGATCGGGGCCGAGCTCGTCAAGGAAGTGGCGAAGAAGACCGACGACGTCGCCGGTGACGGCACGACGACCGCCACCGTGCTGGCCCAGGCGCTGGTGCGCGAGGGTCTGCGCAACGTCGCCGCCGGTGCCAGCCCGATCGCCCTCAAGCGGGGCATCGAGAAGGCCACCGAGGCGATCGCCGAGCAGCTGCTCAAGAGCGCCAAGGAAATCGAGACCAAGGACCAGATCGCCTCCACCGCGGCGATCTCGGCCGGTGACCGTCAGATCGGCGAGCTCATCGCCGAGGCGATGGACAAGGTCGGCAAGGAAGGCGTCATCACCGTCGAGGAGAGCAACACCTTCGGGCTCGAACTTGAGCTCACCGAGGGCATGCGCTTCGACAAGGGCTACATCTCGCCTTACTTCGTCACCGACACCGAGCGGATGGAGGCGTCGCTGGACGACCCCTACATCCTGCTGCTGAGCTCCAAGGTCTCCAACATCAAGGACCTGCTCCCGCTGCTCGAGAAGGTCATGCAGGCCAACAAGCCGCTGCTGATCATCTCCGAGGACGTCGAGGGCGAAGCGCTGTCCACCCTGGTGGTCAACAAGATCCGCGGCACCTTCAAGTCCGTCGCGGTCAAGGCCCCCGGCTTCGGCGACCGCCGCAAGGCGATGCTGCAGGACATGGCGATCCTGACCGGTGGCCAGGTCATCAGCGAAGAGGTCGGCCTCAAGCTGGAGACCGCCGACCTGCCGCTGCTGGGTCAGGCCCGCAAGGTCGTCGTCACCAAGGACGAGACCACCATCGTCGAAGGTGCGGGCGACGACGAGCAGATCGCCGGCCGGGTCAACGAGATCCGCGCCGAGATCGACCGCTCGGACTCCGACTACGACCGCGAGAAGCTGCAGGAGCGGCTGGCCAAGCTGGCCGGCGGCGTGGCCGTCATCAAGGCCGGCGCGGCGACCGAGGTCGAGCTCAAGGAGCGCAAGCACCGCATCGAAGACGCGGTCCGCAACGCCAAGGCCGCCGTCGAGGAGGGTGTCGTCGCCGGTGGCGGCGTGGCCCTGCTGCAGGCCGCCGTGTCCGCGTTCGAGGGCCTCAAGCTCGAGGGCGACGAAGCGACCGGTGCCAACAGCGTCAAGCTGGCCGTCGAGGCTCCGCTGAAGCAGATCGCGATCAACGCCGGTCTCGAAGGCGGCGTCGTGGCGGAGAAGGTCAAGGGCCTGCCCATCGGACACGGCCTCAACGCCGCGACCGGCGAGTACGAGGACCTGCTGGCCGCCGGTGTGCCGGACCCGACCAAGGTCACCCGCTCGGCGCTGCAGAACGCCGCGTCGATCGCCGCGCTGTTCCTGACCACCGAAGCCGTGGTCGCGGACAAGCCGGAGAAGGAGTCCGCTGGCGCGGGCGCCGGCGGTGGCGACCCGATGGGTGGCATGGGCGGCATGATGTGACCCATGCCGATACCCGGGATTCTTGAATCCCAGCTATCGCACGAAGAAGGGCCGGTCCTGCGGGGGCGGCCCTTCTTCGTGTTCGGGGGTGGTTTTGGAGCTGAGTTCGGCTTGGCGTGGGGCGTCGGGGTTTAGGGCCTTCCCCGGGTTGGGTGTGTGGTTGGTGTGGTGCGGTGGAAGGTCTTCTTTACTGAGTGCTTCCACGGCTCGTTTTTCTTGGGTGCCCGGGTGGCGGAATCTCAGCGGCTTCCTCGCTGCGGGATCATTTTTCCAAGTGGCTCCGCCACGAGGAAAAATGCTGTCCTCGCGAGGAAG
>NZ_JAPFGB010000052.1 GCF_026241095.1 Saccharopolyspora sp. NFXS83
CGATCATGCCGAGACCATGCACCGAGTCGATCAAACATCGCCATCAGACACGCCGATCATTCTGAAACGAGCTGTAACGAGCCCAGCGTCAGATGAACTTGGAACATGGCGGATCTCCTTTCACAGCAATACGAATCGCGAGCTGGAACGGATCCAGCCCGAGGACGTTGAACTTGATTCAGGCCGCGCCGGTCGCGCGGAGGTTGACCACCTCGGCACCAGGACCGGCGGTGCAGAAGGCCACGAGGTCGGCGATGTCGTGATCGGTGCTGTACCCGGCACGGAACCGCAGGGGTTCGCGGCGGCCGTCGACCTTGCAGTAGCCGACGCCGGGCAGGAACTCCGGAATCTGGTCGGCCAGCGCGCCCCGGTCCCGCATCCCTTCGCCCAAGCACATGTCCACGTACGACTCAGAATCGAGGCGCATCGCGAGCTTCGTCGGGAACAGGCCCCGCATGGGAACGGTGTCCTTCGTCGGTTCCTGCACCGCGGCCACCACCCGGCCACCGGGCGCCCGGTACTGGGTCAGCGCTTTGCCCAGCATCGGTTCGAACTCCTTCTGGATGGAGCGGTCGGCGTACTCGGTCATCGCCGCCAGCTCATCGACCACCAGCAGCTCAAGCGGGGTCTCGACCGAAGGGGTGAACGAGCGCAGCCCGGCCGCGCCGAGTTCGGCTTTCCGGTCGTCGAGGACGTCGGTGTACTCGGCCAGCAGCTCCACGCCCTCCTCATCCGAAGTGGCGAAGCGGTGGAACATCCCGGCACCGGCCGAGAACTCCATCCCGCCTTTGGGGTCGATCACCCACACCCGAGCCCACCCGGCCCGGATCATCGCCGCGAGGCTGCGCAGCAGCCCCCACAGCACCGAGCCCTTCCCCGCTCCTGTCGCCCCGCCCACCAGGACGTGCGTCGAGGCGAGGTTCAGCGCGAAATCCCGGCCGTACTCGTCCCGCCCCAGCACCAGCTGCGCCAGGTCCACCCCGGCCGCGTGATCGGACAGAGTCGGCACGGGAACGTGCATGTCGTGGAACGGCTCGCGGCGCTGCAAGTCCAGCGACAACGTCGACGGCCCGAGGACCCGCACCGAACCCCGCAGCGCCCCGTAGGCGTTGGCGATCCGCCCGACGACCGCTTCGTAGTCCTCCGGGGCCTGGGTATCGACCATGCGCACCCGCACGTGATCCCAGGACCACGACGACGAAACCCGCTCCACCACCGGCAGTCGCTCCCGCCCACGGTGATCGGTGACGACCAGGCCGACCCGATAGGCCAGCGCGAACCAGCGTCTCCGGTACACCGCCCAGCGCCGCCACCACGCCCGCAGCAGCCGACCGGCGAACCGGTCGAACGTCGGAGCATCCAGAAGCCGCCACGACCCACCAGCGACCACCACAGAACCGGCGCCGATCAACATCGCGACATACCCGACGTAGCAGGTCGCGGCACCAACAGCGAGGCTCGCCGCCACCGAACGCGGATGCCGCCACACGAACCGTCCAGCAGCCCTAATCGGGGTGTTCACCTTGACCCGCGTATCCGCCATGACCAGAAACCTTTCCGTGTTGAGAGCAAGACAAAGGGGCACCGAACCGGGAAAGGTCCGATGCCCCTGGCCGACATGAATGCGCGCTAACTGCGCCGCGCCGACAACTCCATCTGATCGATGAGGTTCCCCACCGCCTTCTTCGTCGCCGACAGGTCCTTTTCAGATCCCGCCGGAATCCCGAACTTCCGGCACATCCGGTTCACCGACGCCATCGCCGCGTCCAACTCCCGGATTCGCCGCTGCACGCCCTCCATCCGCGCCATCACTTCCACCCCTTCGCCACCACGACACCGGCCTTCTTCTTCAACCCGCCGGTAGTTCGGTTCAGCGCCGTCACCGCACGCCGCGCTTCCCCCTCCACCGCCGCCGCGTCCCGCTGGTCGTCGAACTCCTCAGCCACCAGCGCTACCGCGTCCAACGCGTACCGCAGTTCGTCCAACCGAGTCCGCAGCGCCGCCAACCGCGTCACACCCGCGCTCTGCATCCCGACACCTTCCTCTCGAACTTCATCAGCCACGCCTTCACCTGGTTCCCACAGCAATCGAGCCCATACAGCCCGCACCGTGAAAACCAACACCGCAATCAGTTCGCATCACTAATCCCCCTTTCATCTCGGGACTCGTCAGGGGCGTCTCTCTCCGCCCGACGCCTCACGGCGTTTCGTCCAGAACCCATCCGGCGCGCACTTTCCGCACCGGAAAAGGACATAGTTCGGCTCACTGTGGAATTGACAAAGAACAAGCAGCCGACGAAAACGGCTTGAGAAACTGCTCTACGAGAAGACCGTCACGCCAGAACCGGCGGAGATCAGACCAGCGGAGTCACACCCGCCGCGCGGTACGCCAGCCCGGAGGCGTAGCGGCCGTTGCGCTCGGTCTGCCACGGCGACACCGTCGCGTCGATCAACTGCACATAGGTGCCCTCTTCGAACCCCTCACCGGGGTCAGCGGTCAAGGTCACCTTGATCTCCTCCCCCTTCTCCGCGAACTGCCCCTCCATCGGGCGCTTCTTCGCGAACAGCGAGACCACGAAGTGCTGAACCCCAGACCGGTCCGTGACCACCTCTTCGACCCCGTTGTCGTTCTCGCGCATCTTCAACGCCGGAGACTCCGTCACCATCAGCTTGTAGCCCTGCAAGTTCACCGGGATGTTCCGCATTGCTTGATCCTCACCGTTGTCGTTCTTTGTCGTACTAGTTCAACCTAGCACAGTGCTAGTACGTACTACCCTGCTCCATCTGGGTGACCTAGCGCGTCATGTGGCGTCTCGGTACAGTCGCTCTGTGGAACAGCAGCGAGTCGCCGCGCACCCGTACCAGGAGATGGCCGCCGGGATCGCGAGCCAGATCGATAGTGGCGACCTCGCCCCTGAAACCCGGTTGCCGTCCGTCCGCGCCCTCGCGAAGCAACACGAGGTTTCGGCGATGACAGCGCAGAAGGCGCTGAACCAGTTGGTCCAGGACGGCTACGCGCAAGCCGTCTCCGGGCTCGGCTACTTCGTGAAAGAAGCCCGTGCCGAGAAGGAAGCGCCGGCCGATTCGACCGCGGCAGCCGTCAGCCACCAGCTCGCGGAGCTTCAGAACACCGTTGCCGGGCTCCAAGCTCGCGTCGAAGCGCTGGAAAACCGGCCCTAGCCTCTGCGGTTTCCTCGTCTGCCCTGTCATGCCTCAAGATTGCCGCGATCCAGCGGACACCTTCACCGCGTAGCGGGACGGCTGAAGACGTCCGGCGACTGCAAAACGTCCCTTCGCGTCCCAAGCACCTTCACGCGTTGAGGGGCACCTGAGCACGACCCTCGCCGGATACGGTGTCGGCGTGACGCTGTTCGAGTGGGCCTACGACGTGGCCGAAAGCAAGCTCTCCACCAGCCTCCCGCGCCGGTGGTCCCACGTTCAGGGCGTAGCGGAACGAGCGCGTTCGCTCCGGCCGGTCGCAGGCGAGGAAGCCGACCTGTTGGAGTCAGCGGCAATCCTGCACGACGTCGGCTATGCGCCGGACCTCGCGACCACAGCGTTCCACCCGCTCGACGGGGCGAAGTTCCTGCGAAGCATCGATGCGCCGGACCGGCTCGTCCACCTGGTCGCGCACCACTCGTACGCCGAACTAGAAGCGGGGCTTCGCGGGCTGTCAGCCGAGCTGTCGGAGTTCACCGACGAGCGCGGGCCGCTTCGCGATGCGCTCTGGTACTGCGACCTGAACACCACGCCCGACGGCGACGAGGTGGACGCACGGGACCGGATTGCCGAGATCAAGGCGCGCTACGGGGACGGCCACCTGGTCACGACCTTCATCACCCGAGCTGCACCTGAATTGCTCGCGGCAGTGGACCGGACGCGGCAACGCGCCAGGGCCACGGTCAGCTGAGGTAAGGCTCAGACCGATCTTCCAACCCGTGCTGGATGCGCAGCCGCATGGAGGGATGGATATCGAGCCCGGCGATTCGCTCCGGCTCTACCCAGTGGACACGCCGGGACTCCTGGCTGGTCCGCAGCTCCCCGCCGGTCGGCCGGGCGTGGAACACGATGGAGAACTCCTGTCGTACTTCACCGTCGTCGTAGGCGATGACGTGGCGCGGGTCGGAGTAGATTCCGACGATCCCCGTGATCTCGATGGTCAGCCCGGTCTCCTCGAAGGCTTCGCGCTCGGCCGCCTGCCGGGTCGTCTCCCCCACGTCTTGCGCACCGCCAGGCGCCGCCCACAGGCCGTTGTCCGTGCGCTCGATCATCAGCACGCGTCCGGAGTCATCACGGACGATGGTGGCCACGGCGACCACGAGACTGTTCGCCGCCGGAGCAGCAGGGTCGTCGTAGTAGTCCTTCTTGGGCATGAGCCCTGCTTACCACGTGTGCGACGCCGCAGCGGACCACACCGCGTCGAAGCTGTCGGCGTAGGTGTTGAACAGATCGCCTGAGTCCAGGCGGCGCAGATGGAGCGCCGGAGCGTGTGAAGCGAGCTTGCCGTACACGTGCGGGTTCACGATCATCTCTTCGTCGAACCGGTACAGCGAGTTGTAGAGCACGGTCCCGTGCGTTCGGATCTCGATGCCCGGCACGTCGGACAGCGGCCGGAAGAACGCCAAGGCCTGGTCGATCTTGGCCGAGATCGTGTGCTCCCCGATGCCTTCGTCCAGGCTCCGCTGCATCACCGCGGAGCAGTCGCGGTCGCCGAACGCCAGTCGGACCCGCGCGCCGCTAGCCGCCTTCTCCCGCAGCGTCCCCAGCAGGTTCGGCTTCTCCGTCATGAACATGCCGACGTAGACGAGCATGTCGACGTGCTCGGTCGCCTGGTCCAGCAACCGGTCCCACAGGTCGAACGGAACTGAGCTGCGATGCGGGTACACGTGGAGGAGTTCGGACTCGCTGACCTGCTCGCGGCGCTCCTTGCCCACGGCGTCCGGCCATAAGTACCGCTCGCTCTCCCCGAGCTTCGCAGCGATCGCTTGGCGAGTCCGCGCGTACGGCGGTCGCCCCGTAGCGACCCATCGCTCCGCCGTCTTCGGATCCACCTTGAGCTCTTCCGCGAGGGCAGCAGTCGTCATCCCCAGACGGTGCAGTGCGTCGCGCAGTCGTTCGTTGGCAACCATCACCGACCGCCTGCCACGGCCGAGCCCGCCAAGTCACGCGCCGGGATCATTCGCCGCCATCCTCGCGGAGCTTGCGGATCTGCTGCCGGACCTCGTCGACATCCCAGCGGTAGTGACCCCCGAGCGTCGTCTCAGTCGGGGTCAACAGACCCGAGGTCACGTAGCGCGCCACGGTGCGCGGGCTGATACCCAGCTCACGCGCCAGTTCACCCGTGGTCACCAGACGAGGTCTCGTCACGACATGGACTGTCGCAGTTGGCGCGTTTACCCACCTATCAGCAGACTCGTTTGATACGTTCGACTCGCTTGTCTCGTTTGACTCGATAAGGTGGTAGCGATGTCCGACGAATCCCGATCACTGGCCGTGCTGCTGCGCCAAGCGCAATGGGCGCTCGACGAAGCCGCCTTCGACATCGGCGCAGGACGAGCCACGACCGAGCAGCGCGAAAGCCTCGCGGGCGCTCTAGTCCGGCTCGCCCAGGCGCTCCACGAGCACGAGCCGCCGGTGATCATCGATGTGTCCGGCTAAAACCGTGAGTCCGCCACCGATCCCGCCAGCCGAAGAGCCCGATTCACCCGAGCAGTTACCACCGGGGCCGGCCAGCAACCCGGACGTCTCCCGATGGAACGACGTCGAGGCGCTACGCGGGGAGTCCGATCCGGTTCTCCAGGCAGCCCGGGCCACTGAGCTGATCAACGAGTACGGGCGGCGGGTCATCGAGCTGTCGGCGCTGCGCCGGATCGCGATCGAACGTGCTCGCCGCGAGAACGGCATGACTCACGGCGAAGTTGCCGACTCCATCGGGATCACCAGAGGCCGCCTCAGCCAGATCCGCAGCGGCCACACCCGATGACCTACGAAGCAGGGGCCATCGTGGGCAAACATCAACTCAGCACCCCGGACATCAGCTACATCACCGCGTGGCACGGCGAACTCTTCCCCGACCTCTCCGAGACCTCCGAGCAGAGCCCGCAGCCAGACCTTCCACACCGAGCTTGGGCGGAACCCACCCTTCCCCTGCTTCAGCGCGTCGTGCACAAGCTCCACGAGCTCTAGCCCCAGATCAGCGCTCCAGAGCGCTCGTGTTCAGAGTTTCTTTTCTTCATCAAGGGCGGCCCCTGCGGGGCCGCCTGCCTGCTGCATGCAAGCCCGGCCAAGTCGACCGCCGGGCGTGCGGCTGGCGCCGGTCCCAGCGGTCGGCAGCCGGGCGCAGAGCGGAAGGCAGGCGGCCAGGAACCGCGCAGGGGCCACTGCGATGAGTAGATAGATCCCGAACGGAGCGTTGGACGCGGATCGGCTTGGGGATGGACACCGAGGTGTGGTCGATCGTCGTAGGGGGCCACCTTCACTCTCACCATGCTCGCGATCAGTCACCACATGCACGGGCTCTCCTGCTTGTGGTCCCTCTGCCGTCGCTCGAATGAAACCAAGATATACGCAGGTCATCGCCTAGATGTAGCCAAACGACCCGGATGTCGATCACCCGCTAACATGATCGTATGGCAGAGAGTGATCGCGTCCGTCGAGGATCCCAGTTCCCGATCGTGGAGGCCTACGGTTACGCCTTTGATAGCACGTCTGATGAAGCAAAAGAAGCATGGAGTACAGAATGGTGCCATTTTATGGAACGAGCCTGCGAGAAGAAAAGACAGTACAAGTTCGGCTATTGTTCGATCACCTACGCGGCTTCTTGGGATGACGGGGTGCCGAAAACATACTCTGTATGCGACCATCGCCTTGACGGAGATCCAATAAAGCGAGCCGTGTCCGATCACTTTGGCAGTCGAGACGTCACGCTGGTCCCAGAGGTTACCGCCACATCGAAACCTCGGCTAAACATAGACTACGTTGCCTTCGCTGACGATAAAAAAGCAGACGGAGGGGTCGACATTATTGCAATTGAGGCGCAGGCTATCGATCTCCGCGGAGGCGGAGTCGGCCCTGCTTGGAAAGCCTGGGAGCATGGAGATGCTAGCAACTGGCGTAAGTACTTTACTGCCGAGGCGAAAGAGAAAGGGAGAAAAAAGGATACTGTAGATTATGGAATCAATACCGGGAACGTCTATAAGAGGCTAGGGACACAGGTCGCCGAAAAGGGCCAGTACTTTAAAGAGATCAAGATCCCGCTCTATGTCGTTATGCAACATAGCATCCTCCGCCAACTTAGAAGTCGAATCGACTTCCCCGTGGTGGCGGCGAGCGAGGACTGGGATATCACATTTATGAGCTTTGACTACACTGGAGCCACGAAGGATACCGGAGAACTAGAGTTCAAGTATGTAGAAACTGTACGCACCACCTTGGACGGTTACATAGAGGCAATGCACACCAGTGGAGCAGCTTTACATGTACCGCGAAAAGATTTTATCGCTAAGGCAAAGAAGAAGGCCAAGCCGCAGTCGGCACAGCTTGACCTACTTCAAGATGAAGATAGCCCCCTAGAATAGGTACCCTCCCTTGTTTGCCATTTTTTCAACATCCTCATCGTTGGATTCATAAAATTTCTTTGTGTCCGCTAGATGTCTTCTGGCCGCCCCGGAGAAATTAGATGTGATTTCGAATCCAATTGCAGTGCGGCCATTTCGCGCCGCAACTGCCAGTGCCCGACCAGTTCCACAAAACGGGTCCAGCACGAGTCCGCCTGGAGGGCAGGAGCTCAAGATTCGGGGTTCGATAACTTGCACGGGAAATGTCGCCGAATGTCCGTCGGATCCCGGAGCAGCGTTTACGCGTACGACATCGCGGGAGCCGGGTTCGGTAGCACTCAAGTCGTAGTAATACTTTGCGCGCCCCTCTTTCGGCCTTTTTACAAAGTGAAAGAAATGCTCATGCGCCAGCCGAAGGCGATCTTTCTCGGGGCGTGGAGGAACATTCTGCTTCTCCCAGATTAGATCGTTCCGCAAGATCCATCGCAGATCTTGCATTGCGATTGAGAATCGCGCAGGAATCTGGAGCAGTTGCTTTTCCTGGCGAAACCCTCCCATGGGTGTTTTTCTGCGCTCCCTGGGGTTATTGCCCAGTCCTTGGCGTCCATCGAGGCGGATGCTTGACCAACGAGCAAAGTATGTATCGCCTATGTTTACCCACATGCTCCCTTGTGATTTTAGGGCATGTGCACCGCGTTGGAAAAATTCTGCAAGGTTGCTTACGTACCATTCTGGCAGCGGTTCCATTCCGAGGCATCCGCCGTGCATACGGTACCAATCATAGGATGGAATCGACTCTTTGCTGCCCCCTTGGGAAATCCATTCATCGAGTATTTCCCAATTGTGCGCGAGACCGTAAGTACGATGTCCCCAGTATGGCGGGGAGGTGATGATAAGGTCGACAGACTCTGCCGGGAGCTTGTTCAGTAGGTCATAAGCGTCGCCTTCATGGACAACAGTGGGACTGTCGGGCCCTGAAGGGAAGAGTCCGTCATTATCTTCCATGTCCTGCCCTTTATTTTGGAGTGCGTTACACACGTCCTTGCTAGCGCTTCTTTTTGAATTATATACCATGTCACTCTCCTTAATTACTTGCCAGTGTCCTTTGATTAACCAGCTGACGGTTGAATCGAATTGATGCCGAGCCCCGGAAGCCTCTAATAAATCCAACTTCTGCTGATATTGGTTCGCAGTTAACTGAACCCTAGGTAGATCATCTATACGTGGCTCTAGGCGGCTGGGATGTTGCGCGTGCGGTCGCTGGTAGTCAGGCGTGGTCGCTCGCCAAGGTCTGGGGGTTGCCAAGGAAGTGCCAATAATCGATCGCCAGCGACGTCATACGACGACAGGTGACCATGCTCTTGGCAGCGGGCGTTCACGCAGGTGACCGGCTATGTCATCAGGTGACGGCAAGCGTCAACAGGTACGGACGCGAGAACCGTGGGTTCCACGGTTCGCCAGAGTGCATCCATCGCGCACCGAGAAAACCAGCCGAGGCACATGCGCCGCAGGCGACGGCAACCGACCGATGCTTCGTGGTTGGCTGCCGTACAAGTGGTCCGCAGCGCAGCAGGTAGATGCTGCCACCGGAACGCCCTCCGGAGGCAGGTGTCAGGGTCGAGGGGCGCCCCCGCTTTACCCCCACAGATCAACGACAAACATTGCCAGATGTCCATCCATAGTGGCTATTCGCAGTCGCGAATCAACGAGGGCACGGCAGGTATCGACGAACGTTGCCGAACGACGGCAACCCACTTCTCCTAACAACTCGTTTCAGAATGAGGTTGGTAGTTGGCGGTAGCAGATGAGGGCGCAGCCGAGTTGGAGGAGTCCGAG
>NZ_JAPFGB010000053.1 GCF_026241095.1 Saccharopolyspora sp. NFXS83
TCCTGGGACGGACCATTCGGCGCGGTCAACCCGTTGGAAGCCCCGTCCTGGTTGACCGCCGAACCCCGCATCACCGCAAGGATCTGGTGACCGTTGCGCTGGGCGTCGGACAACCGCTCCAACAGGAGCATCCCCACACCTTCGCCCCAACCGGTGCCGTCCGCAGCACCCGCGAACGACTTACACCGCCCATCCGCGGCCAGTCCCCGCTGGCGGCTGAACTCCACGAAACCCGCAGGCGAGGACAACACCGTGACCCCACCCGCCAACGCCAACGTGCTCTCACCCTGCCGCAACGACTGCGCCGCGAGGTGCATCGCCACCAACGACGACGAACACGCCGTATCCACGGTCACCGCCGGGCCTTCCAAACCGAGGGTGTACGCGATCCGCCCGGAGATGGCGCTGGCCGTCCGCCCGGTGATCCCGTAGTCCTCGGCGCCACCATCGGAGGCGGCGATCAACGCCCCATAATCTTGACCGTTGGTACCCGCGAACACTCCGGTGCGGCTGCCTCGCAGCGTCTGCGGGTCGATACCGGCCCGCTCGAACGTTTCCCACGCCGACTCCAGCAACAGTCGTTGCTGGGGGTCCATGGCGATGGCTTCGCGTGGGCTGATGCCGAAGAACGCCGAGTCGAACCCGGCGACGTCATCCAAGAACCCACCCTCGACGACGTAGCTCTTCCCGGCCACGTCCGGATCGGGATCGTAAAGACCCTCGACGTCCCAACCGCGATCCACCGGGAAGCCCGACACCGCATCGGTTCCCGTATCCACCAGCCGCCAGAGATCCTCCGGACCCGCGACACCGCCGGGGAATCGGCAGCTCATCGCCACGATCGCGATCGGCTCCTGAGCCGACTCCTCGACGTCACGCAGGCGTTTCCGGGTCCTGCCCAGCTCGGCAGTTACCTTGTTGAGGTAATTACGGAGCTTGGAGTTCTCTGACATCTGTTTCCTAGTGGTCCGTATTTGAAGTTGCGGGACGGTGGGCCTTGGTGAGGATCTGGTCGGCGGTTTTGGTCCAGACGAAAGGCTTGGCGCGGGGGTTCCAGCCGTTGATGAACTGACGAATCTTGGTGGTCAGTTCCCGCACGTTGCGGAAGGTCCCGCGGTGGATGGCTTGACGTTCGATGATGCCGAACCAGACCTCGACCAGGTTCATCCACGAGGCCGAGGTGGGAGTGAAATGCACTCGGATACGCGGGTTTTCGGCAAGCCAGTCACGGACCTCGGCCTTCTTGTGGGCGGCGTAGTCGTCCATCACCAGGTGCAGCTCATCGGCGGGATAGGCGCGGGCGATGTGACGCAGGAAGGCCAGGAATTCCTGATGCCGATGACGCGGCTTGCATACCCCGGTGACCTTGCCGGTCGCGATTTCGAGGGCGGCAAACAGCGTGGTGGTTCCGTGGCGGACGTAGTCGTGGGTCTGACGCTCGGGCATACCGATCTGCATCGGCAGTGTCGGCGCCGTCCGGTCCAAGGCCTGGATCTGCGACTTCTCATCGACGCACAACACGATCGCGTTCTCCGGCAGATCGAGATAGAGCCCGACGATGTCGGTGACCTTGCCCGCCAGCTCCGGATCGGTGGAGAACTTGAACGTCTCCGCGCGCCACGGCTGGACCCCGTACTCACGCCACACCTTCGACACCGTGCCGTGCGCGATACCGAGATGCCCGGCCAGCAAACGCGAACTCCAGTGCGTGACACCGTATTTCTTCGGCGGCGGTGTCAGCGTCGCAGTAATCAGCTTGTCCCGGTCCAGGGTTCGCGGCCGGCCCGAACGATCCTCGTCATGCAGCCCATCGATCCCGTGCTCCTCGTACCGTGCACGCCAGCTGACCACCGTCTGCCGCGAAATCGCGAACCGCCGCGCGATCTCGGAATGAGCCACACCATCGGCAGCCAGCACGACGATCCGGGCCCGCAACACCAGCCCGGACTTCATCGACCGCGACCGGATCCAGCCCTGCAGGACCTCCCGATCACCGTCACGCAACACTAGAGGGGCGGCTCGCACACCCAGATTCAACCAGACGACCACACCGTCCAACTAATTTGGAAGCGACCCACTAGGGTCTTTCCGGGGGGCCTGACGTGGGGTGTACGCATGCCCAGGAGGTACTGATATGTCGGGAGTCTTATCGAAATCGGGACTTTCGGGCAGATTGAAGGAGGCTTTCGGGCAAGTGGAACACTCCTCAGGCGGCGCGGAAAAGCGGGGATGCGTAAGGACTTTTTGATTGACAAACTTCTCGCCGCACGGTATGAAGATTTGACCGATCGGGTCCGCGCTACCCGAGGGTTAATTTAAGGATTTATCAGCCTTGTTCCGCAGACTGTCCCCTCTGCCCGTGACATTGTTCGAAACGTACCCAGGGTGATTCAGAGTGAGAGGTACCCGGTGACCACTGCAGCACGGCCGGACGCGATCCTGCCCGACGGCCCCTCTGGTCAGCGCCTGGTGAAAGCCCTGACCTACGCCCTTAACCCGGACCGAACACTGCACCGCTACCAGGCCCGCTACGGGTCAGCCTTCAGCATCAACGCGTTCGGCTTCGGTCGGATGGTGGTGCTGACCGACCCGGCCGAGGTGAAGCAGATCCTGCAGGCCACCCAAGACGTCATCGACCTGGCCGACATCGGCGTCGACCGAGCACTCGGTCACGGCTCGCTGTTCGCCACGTACGGCGACGCGCACCGCCGCGACCGCAAACTCCTCACCCCGCCGCTGCACGGCAACCGCCTGCGGGCGTACGAGAAGGTGGTCGAACGGGCCGCCGAGTCTGAGATGGCCACTTGGCCGGAGGGTAGGCCTTTTCCCGCCCTGCCGTCGATGATGCGGATAACGCTCGACGTCATCCTGGACGCGGTGTTCGGCGCCGAGGGCGCCGAACTCGAGGAACTGCGCCGGATGCTGCCGCCGATGGTGAAGCTCGGCACCCTTCTCACGTTCCTGCCGAAATTCCAGCGGCTTCTGGGCTCACACGGCCCGTGGGCACGTTTCCAACGCGACCGAGCCCGGTTCGACGTCCTCATGAGCAGGCTGATCGACCAGGCCACGCCCGTCCTCGACACCCGCGACGACGTGCTCGCCATGCTCTTGCAGGCGCGGTACGACGACGGTTCCCCGATGGGTCATGCCCAGATCTCCGATCAGATGCTGACCCTGATGGCGGCCGGTCACGAGACCACCGCGACCACGCTGGCCTGGGTCGTCGAACGCATCCGGCGCCAAGAAGGGCTCTCTGAACGGCTTGCCGCCGAGGTCGACGAGGGCGGGTCGGCGCTGCGCGACTCCACGCTGCTCGAAGTGCAGCGGGTACGACCCGTGGTCAACCTGGTCAACAGGGAGGTGCGGGCCGAGAACCTGGAGATCGGGCGTTGGCGGCTGCCACGCGGCACGGTTGTTGGCATCCCCATCGGCCTGCTGCACGACGACCCGAACCTGTTCGGCGACCCGTCCACGTTCAACCCGGGCCGCTTCGTCGGAGCCAAGCCGAACACCTACCAGTGGATTCCGTTCGGTGGCGGCGTCCGGCGCTGCATCGGTGCCAACTTCGCGACGCTGGAGATGAACGTGGTGGTGCGCACCATGTTCCGTGACTTCATCGTCGAACCGACCACCGACGGACCGGAACGCCGGGTGACTCGCGGCATCGCGGCTGCCCCCGGCAAAGGCGGCATGATGATCGTCCGGCGCCGCACCTGACCAGCTGTTCCCGTGATCTTCCACCGGCCAGGCTCCTCGCTTCGAGTTGACGGTCCCGGGCATGGGCATAGTCGCCCCGTAGTCCCTGGGCCGCTCCGAGCGGTGGGCATCGTGAGGGTGGTTCGCGGCAGGTCTTCACCCGCAGTACCCGGTCGCGCCGTCGCCGTCGCGTCCGGTCACCTGCGGACCTGGTCTGGTCGCAACCGGCCCACGCGACCCGGAAGCCGGAATGACCTACTCCGGACCATGATCACCGATCGTCCGTGCCAGCTGGTCACCGAGTAACGAGACATCCTTTGGCACTCACCCGGCCATCGTTCCGCTGAATAGGGAGACCCTCTGTGCCCAGCCAAGAAGAGTTGGTGAACTACCTCAAGCGGGTCACCACGGAGTTGCTCGACGCCCGTCGCCGGCTCCAGGAGAACGACAGCGCGCAGCGTGAGCCGATTGCGATCGTGGCGATGAGTTGCCGGTTCCCTGGTGGGGTGGCGGGTCCGGAGGACCTGTGGCGGTTGGTGGATTCGGGAACCGATGCGGTGTCGGGTTTTCCGGTGGATCGCGGTTGGGATGTCGAGGGTCTTTACGATGCCGATCCGGACGTGGCCGGGAAGAGCTATGTCGTCGAGGGTGGGTTCCTGGATGACGTCGCCGGGTTCGACTCGGTGTTCTTCGGCATCAGCCCGCGCGAAGCCATCGCGATGGACCCGCAGCAACGACTGTTGCTGGAGTCGGCGTGGGAGGTATTCGAGCGTGCGGGCATCGATCCGGGAGCGGTGCGAGGCAGCCGGACCGGCGTGTTCGCGGGTCTGATCTCGAACGACTACCTGTCCCGGCTGTCCGAGCTTTCCGATGGAGTCGAGGGGTTCCTGTCCACTGGGGCCGCGGGCAGTGTGGCTTCCGGGCGGATCGCTTACACCCTCGGGTTGGAAGGCCCGGCGGTCACGGTCGACACGGCGTGTTCGTCGTCGTTGGTGGCGATGCACCTCGCGGCGCAGTCGTTGCGGCAGGGCGAGTGCACGCTCGCTCTGGCCGGTGGCGCGACCGTGTTGTCCTCACCGGCGGGTTTCGTGGAGTTCAGCCGCCAGCGGGGGCTGGCCTCGGATGGACGATGCAAACCGTTCGCGGGTGCTGCGGACGGGACTGGTTGGGGCGAGGGTGTTGGCCTTCTGCTGTTGGAGCGGTTGTCGGATGCTCAGCGCAACGGCCATCAAGTCCTTGGGGTGATGCGGGGTTCGGCGGTGAACCAGGATGGGGCTTCGAACGGGTTGACCGCGCCGAATGGTCCGTCCCAGGAGCGGGTGATCCGGCAGGCTCTCGCGAGTGCTGGGCTGGGTGTCGGCGATGTCGACGCGGTGGAAGCGCACGGCACCGGGACCAGGCTGGGTGATCCGATCGAGGCCCAGGCGTTGTTGGGGACCTACGGGCAGGACCGGGACGAGCCGTTGCTGCTCGGCTCGGTCAAGTCGAATATCGGTCACACGCAGGCTGCGGCGGGTGTCGCGGGTGTCATCAAGATGGTGTTGGCGATGCAGCGTGGCCAACTGCCGAAGACTTTGCATGTGGACGAGCCGACTCCGCAGGTGGACTGGACGACCGGTGCGGTGGAGGTGTTGTCCGAGGCACGGGCGTGGCCGCAGGTGGATCGGCCGCGTCGTGCTGGTGTCTCGTCGTTCGGTATCAGCGGCACCAACGCACACGTGATCCTCGAACAGGCACCGGAACCGGATGTTCCTGCCATCCCTGCAGGGTCGCAGCCGGCCGTGGTGCCGTGGGTCCTTTCGGCGAAGACCGAGCCCGCACTGCTGGTGCAGGCCGGGCGGTTGAAGGACTTCCTCGAAACACACCCCGATCTCGACCCGGCGGATGTGGGTTGGTCACTGGCGACGACGCGGTCGGTGTTCGATTGGCGTGCGGTTGTGATGGCTGGTGACCGGGAGGGTCTGGGGTCGGTTACCGCGCAGCGGGCCAATACTGGTAGGGCGGTGTTGGTTTTTCCGGGTCAGGGTTCGCAGTGGGTTGGTATGGCGGTGGAGTTGTTGGACTCCTCGCCCGTGTTCGCGGCGTCGATTGACGACTGCGGGGCGGTGTTGTCGGAGTTTGTGGATTGGTCGTTGGTTGATGTTCTGCGGGCCGGCGAGGGGTTTGAGCGTGTTGATGTGGTGCAGCCGGTGTTGTGGGCGGTGATGGTGTCGTTGGCTGCGTTGTGGCGTTCGTATGGTGTTGTGCCTGCTGCGGTGATTGGTCATTCGCAGGGTGAGATTGCTGCTGCGGTGGTTTGTGGTGCGTTGTCGTTGCGGGATGGTGCGCGGGTGGTGGCGTTGCGCAGCAAGGTGTTGCTGGGGATCGCGGGTGGCGGTGGCATGGTGTCTGTCGCGTTGTCGGTGGGCGAGGTGCGTGCCCGGTTGGTGGATGGGATCGGGATCGCTGCGGTCAATGGTCCGTGCTCGGTGGTGGTGTCGGGTGTGGCGGCGGTGCTGGATCGGTGGCAGGCAGAAGTGGAGGCTGCTGGGGTTCGGGTCCGTCGGGTGCCGGTGGATTATGCCTCTCACTCCGCTGATGTGGAGCGGTTGCGTGAGGAGATTCTGGAGGTGTTGGCTCCGGTCTCGCCGCGGTCGGTGGAGTTGCCGTTCTACTCGACATTGACCGGTGGGGTGTTCGACACGTCGGGGTTGGATGCGGGGTATTGGTACGAGAGTTTGCGTCAGCCGGTGTTGTTCGAGCAGGCGACCAGGGAGTTGCTCGACCAAGGTCACGACGTGTTGATCGAGTGCAGTCCGCATCCGGTGCTTGCCGTCGGCATTGAGGAGACCATCGAGGCGGCCGGGAGCAAGGCTGCGGTGGTCGGTTCTCTGCGCCGCGACGACGGCGGCCTCGGCAGGTTCGTCAAATCGGTCGCGGAAGCCTGGGCGGGTGGCATCAGACCGGCGTGGGACGTGGTGTTCGGTCCCGAGCGTTGCACGGTGGAGCTGCCGACCTATCCGTTCCAACGGGACCGGTACTGGCTGGAAACCATTCCCTCGATGGGCGACCTCGCCTCTGCGGGCCTGGGCTCGGCAGGCCACCCGCTGCTGGGCGCGGCGGTCACGTTGGCGGACGCCGGCGGGGCGTTGCTGACGGGCAAGCTGTCGCTGCGTACCCACCCGTGGCTGGCTGATCACGCCGTCCTGGGCTCGGTGTTGCTGCCGGGGACGGCCTTCGTCGAGTTGGCGTTGCGAGCCGGTGACGAGGTCGGCGGCACCCGGCTCGAGGAACTGGTGCTGTCGGCGCCGCTGGTTCTGACTGAGCGTGGCGGTGTCCAGATTCAGGTGGCCGTGGCAGCGGCGGACGAGTCGGGCCGCCGCCCGCTGACGGTGCACTCGCGCGTGGATGAGGAGTGGGTGCTCCACGCGACGGGCGTTCTCGTGCCGGATCCGCAAGGGGAGCCGATGCGGTTGGAGCAGTGGCCGCCGCCTGGGGCTGAACCGGTCGACGTCAGCGGTCTATACCCGGACTTGGCGGAAGCGGGCCTGGGCTACGGGCCGCTGTTCCAGGGTTTGACGGCGGCGTGGCGGTCCGGCGACGAGGTGTTCGCCGAGGTGGCCCTGCCAGATGGGGCGGTGACCACCGGGTTCGGCCTGCATCCGGCGCTGTCGGATGCGGCCTTGCACGCGGTCGGGCTCGGCGAAGGGAGCGGGACGCGGCTGCCGTTTGTGTTTCGTGACGTGTCGTTGTGGGCGGTGGGTGCGTCCGCGTTGCGGGTGCGGGTCTCTCCGATGGGTGCGGATGCGGTTTCGGTTGATTTGTTCGATGTGGATGGTCGGCTGGTGGCTCGTATCGGTGAGTTGACGTTGCGGCCGGTGTCCACGGCTGATTTCGCTCGTCACGACCTGTTGTTCGGTCTGGAGTGGGAGTCCATCACGGTGCCGCCCGGCGATGGTGGTTGGGTCGTGCTCGGGTCTGACGACCTCCGTCTCGC
>NZ_JAPFGB010000054.1 GCF_026241095.1 Saccharopolyspora sp. NFXS83
CGCCGGAACCGCCCCCGCCTCCGCCCGGACCGCCGAGCCCGCCCCCGGGGGGCCGCCGGTGCGCTGCGAGAGCTGGACGGGCGGGGTGCAGTGCAGCTCCGAACGCGGCCTGAACCCCGGCGAGACGCTCACCTTCGACCTGCGCACCACGGCCGCCGCGAACGCCACGGGCGGCCAGATCCGCGCCCGCGTCCTCGCCGGCACCGACCTGGACCTGCCGCTGTCGGCGATCCAGGTCCAGATGCGCTCCGGCGACGGAGTGGACGTGGCGCTGTCGACCACGCCGCACCCGGTGCACGACCTGCTGCTGGGCGAGGACGTCCCGGATGGTCCGCCGCTGCGCCTGCTGCTGGACGTGCGCAACACCGGCGTCACCAGGGGCCGCGCGGAGGCCGTCGCGCACCTGCCGGACGGCGCGCACGCGCTGGGAATCCCTCCGGAGTGCTCGCCGCTGCCGACCGGCGACGAGCTGCGCTGCTCGGCGGAGCTCGACCCGGGCGAGTCGTTCCGGGGCAAGCTGTGGCTGACGGCGCTGCCGGTCGACGCGAACGGCTCGGCGGACGGTGAGGAACGCGAGGTCACCATCCCGGCGCAGGCGCGGCTCGGCACCGCCGCCGACAGCACGGAGCTCACCGCCCGCCTCTGGTACCCCTGGAAGCCCCAGCCTCCGGAGCACTGCCCGCTGCCGCCGGACTGGCCGCTGCGACCGCCGGAACCGGAGTCGTGGCACTGCTGGATCCCGCCGTGGCCCGACCACCCGCACCTGCCGGAGCCGCCCGAGTTCCCGGAGCCCACCGGCACCTCGGAACCGCCGGAACCGACGTCCCCGGAGGAATCGGCGCCCGCCGAGGAGCCCGAGCCGTCCACCTCCGAACCGGCTCCGCCGTTCCTGGAACCGCTGCTGCGCCCGAACCCGCCCGAACCGGATCCGCGCCCCTGGCACGACACCTGGTGGCCGCTGCCCGGCGCCCCCGGACGTTGAGCCCCGGGACGGCGCTGGAAGTGACGCGAGTTCGGGGACGGTGAGCGAGGCCGGTTAAAATCGCGGAGATGTCAGTCGTGGAAGCCGTGCTCGCCCGTGTTCCGCGCCCGCTGCGGGATCGTGCGGTGCGGCACCGCGAACTGGTCAAGTTCGCGATCGTCGGGGCGAGCACGTTCTTCATCGACTCGGCGATCTTCTACGCGTTGAAGCTGACGATCCTGGTGCCGAAACCGGTCACCGCGAAGGTCATCGCCGTGCTGGTGGCCACGATCGTGTCGTACGTGCTGAACCGGGAGTGGTCGTTCCGCACCCGCGGCGGACGCGAACGCCACCACGAGGCCGCGCTGTACTTCCTGTTCAGCGGTATCGGGGTGGCGCTCTACGCCGCCCCGCTGTGGTTCTCCCGCTACGCGCTGCACCTGCAGACGCCCTACACCAGCAGGTTCGTCGAAGAGATCGCCGACTTCACGGCCGCGCAGGTCGTGGGGCTGATCCTGGGCATGGTGTTCCGCTGGTGGGCGTTCCGGAGGTGGGTTTTCCCCTCCGACGAGGACCCGGACGACGAGGCCCCGGACGACGTGGGCCCGACCGGCGCGGGCCGCACCGGTTCCGGCGACGCCGAGGGGGCCGCGAACACCGGCTCCGGGAACGCGGAGCCGCCCCACGACCAGCCCGACCGGCAGGCTCAGCGCGGCCTGGACTCGATCTTCCACGGCACGCCGAGCACGTCATCGGCCCTGGCCACCGGCAAGAAGATCTCGAACAGCGCCGGGCGTGCCTTGCTCAACTCCAACCGGCCGCCGTCGGCCTCCACCAACGCCCGCGCCAACGCCAACCCGACCCCGGTGGAACCGCCCGCAGAGAAGCCGCGCTCGAACACGTAGGGCACCAGCTGGTCCGGCACGCCCGGCCCGGCGTCACCGACCTCCACCACGACGGTCCCCCCACCGTTGCGCGCGGTGAGCGTCACGGTCCCCTTGCCGTGGCGCACGGCGTTGTCCAGCAGCACCCCGATGGCCTCCCGCAACCGCCCCGGCGTCGCCCTGGCCAGCAGGCCTTCCGGCACCCGCTGGCGCAGCGCGCGACCCTGCGAGCGCAGCGGCTCGCGCCATTCCGCCGCCGCCTCCGCCAGCGCCTCCGACACGTCGAGCGGCTCCGCGTCCCTGGCCCGCGCGGCCGTCGCCGCCGCCAGCAGGTCGTCGAGCACGTTGGACAACCGCTCCGCCTGCTCCAGCGCCGCCGCCGCCTCCTCGGAGATTTCCGGATCGGGCGCGGTCGCCAGCGCCTCCAGCCGCAGCTGCAACGCGGTGAGCCTGCTGCGCAGCTGGTGCGACACGTCGCCGACGAGTTCCCGCTCCCGCTGCACCAGCTGCGACAGCGCCGCCCCGGAGGCGTCCAGCGCGTCGGCCACCCGGTCCAGCTCCGGCACCTCGTGGCGCTTCGGGTCCGCCCGGAAATCGCCCGCGCCGAGCCGAGCCGCGCGCGCCGCCACGTGCCGCAGCGGATCCGCCAGCCGCCGCGCCGTCAAGCCCGCGACGACCATGCCGGTGCCCGCCGAGAGCACCACCAGCAGCAGCACCAGCCCGGCCACCTGGAACTGCTGGGTCCGCACCGGAGCGCTCGGCGCGGACAGCGTGACGGTGCCGCTCTGCACCATCGGCACGCTCTCCGTCAGCGGCGACGTGCCCGGATCGGAGCCGTAGACGTACTCGTGGTCCTTGGTGCGCACCATCAACCGCGCGTCCCGCGGCACGGCCAGCAGCACCGACTCCACGTCGATCGGGTGCCGGGAGGCGACCTGCTCGTCGAGGGAGGTCGCGATCTGCTGGGAACGGGTGGACAGGTCGGCGCGGGTGAAGTCCTCCACCAGCTTCAACGCGGTCACGCCCAGCGGCAGGCCCAGCACGACCGCCGTCACCGCCACCGCCAGCAGCGTCGCGATCAGGATGCGCCGGTACACGGGGCCGGTCCGTCAGTCCGCGTTGAAGCGGAACCCGACACCGCGCACGGTGGCGATCCGCTGCTCGTCGGCCCTCCCGTTGCCGTCACCGAGCTTCCGGCGCAGCCACGAGATGTGCATGTCCAACGTCTTGCTGCCCTTGCGGCTGGCCTCCGGCCACACCTCGTCGAGGATCTCCTCGCGGGTCACGACCTGGCCTGCGTGCTGCATCAGCACCCGCAGCAGCTCGAACTCCTTGTTCGCGAGGCCGACCTCCTGCTCGTCGACGAGCACCCGGCGCGCCGTGAGCTCCAGCCGCACCCCCGAGGCCTCCAGCGTCTCCGGGGATCCGCGGCGCAGCAGCGCCCGGATGCGGGCCATCAGCTCGGCCAGCCGGAACGGTTTCGCCACGTAGTCGTCGGCACCCGCGTCGAGCCCCACGACGAAGTCGACCTCGTCGGTGCGCGCGGTGAGCATCAGCACCGGGAGGCCGCGGCCCTGCGCGCGCAGCCTGCGGCAGACCTCCAGCCCGTCCATCTCCGGCAGACCGAGGTCGAGCACCATCAGGTCGACTCCGCCGGAGGACGCCTCCTGCAGCGCCGAAGGACCGTCCTCGATGACCTGCACCGAGTAGCCCTCCCGCTGCAATGCCCTCGACAACGGCACAGCAATGGCTGGGTCGTCCTCGGCCAGCAGCACTACGCTCACGCACCCCACCCTAGAGGTCGGCCATGATCAGGTTGGGCTCCTAGGCGGTAAGTGGCACCCGCGCGGTCTGGTAACCGCACCGCAGCGGACCGACCGACCCGCCGAGCAGAGCGTTCCGCCAGGGCTCAGTAGGGTTCGGCGGGTGACCAACGTCGATGATCTGGAACTGGCGCTGCGGCTCGCGGACACCGCTGACGCGATCACCTCGGACCGGTTCCGCGCCCGCGACCTCACCGTGGACCGCAAACCCGACCGGACCCCCGTCACCGACGCCGACCTCGCCGTCGAGGACGCCGTGCGCGCCGTGCTCGCCGAGCAGCGCCCGGACGACCGGGTCGCCGGGGAGGAGCGCGGCGGGGACATCTCCGCGGCTCGGACCTGGGTGCTCGACCCGATCGACGGCACGAAGAACTTCCTGCGCGGCGTGCCCGCCTGGGCCACGCTGATCGCGCTCGTGCAGGACGGGACGCCGACCGCCGGGGTGATCAGCGCCCCCGCGCTCGGGCGGCGCTGGTGGGCGGCGGCCGGGCAGGGCGCGTGGACCGGGACGCGGGAGACCGCCGAACGGATCTCGGTGTCCGGCGTGCGGGAGATCTCCGACGCCTACGCCTCCACCACGCACCTGGGCAGCTGGGTGGAGCACCACTCGCGGGAGTCCTACCTGCGGCTCGTCGACGCGTGCTGGGAGAACCGGGCGTTCGGC
Organism: Saccharopolyspora sp. NFXS83; assembly: GCF_026241095.1. Lineage (GTDB taxonomy): Bacteria > Actinomycetota > Actinomycetes > Mycobacteriales > Pseudonocardiaceae > Saccharopolyspora_C. The sequence goes on from NZ_JAPFGB010000054.1 coordinate 4,333, forward strand.
GACTTCTGGCAGCACTGCCTGGTGGCCGAAGGCGCCATCGACCTCGCGGCCGAGGCGATCGTGAACCCGTGGGACGTGGCCCCCGTGCAGATCATCGTCCAGGAGGCGGGCGGCACGTTCACCGACCTCAGCGGCGAGGTCGGCTTCCAAGGCGGCTCAGCGTTGAGCAGCAACACGCACCTGCACTCCACCGCCCTGGACCTCCTCCAGCGCTGACGAGGCGATCGGAACGGCTCGCGCGACGCCCACTTCCGCACCGGACGTCGCAGTGCCGTCCGGACGTCACGGCGCCGGGGTGCCGTGCGGAGGTGTCGCGGGTTCCGGAGGCGCGGCACCCGCGGCCGGTCGGGTCCCGGGGTGGTCGGGGTCGGTCGGGCCGATGACGCCGCGCAGCGCCTGGGTCCAGGTGAGGCGGCCGAACAGGTAGAAGCAGGCGACCTGCTCGCTGCCGAACCGCGCCCAGTCGTAGCGGTTGCCCTGTTCGCGCCAGAACACCTCCCAGCCGGGCACCCCGTCGATCTCCTCGCGCAGCAGGCACCAAGTGTGATCGGCTTCGGTGCCGAGCGACACGAGCTCGGCCGGGACGCCCATCGCGGTCAGCCAGCCGAGCATCGATTCGGTGTTCACTACGCGATCTCCTCCGTGGCCTCGTGCCTGTCCGCTCCCGGCGCGGCGCGGCCCGACGTCGGTCTCGTCGGGCGCTCCGGCGGTGCGCCGTGCCCTGCCCGTTCCGGCTCCGCCGCAGCGGACCGCGATTCGCCGCCCGGCTCAACGCCTCCGGCGTCCGGGGCCGCGGGCGCGACCTCGCCGCGATCCGCCGCGTCGATGACGTGGCGGTCGAGCCGCAACGTGCCCGCTTCCGCCGCGAGCCGTGCCGCCGTCAGCTCCGCGAGGTGGCCCAGCGCCACCAGCTCCGCCAACGAATGCGTCAACCGGTACCGCACCCCGCCACCGGCTCCGCCGAACCACGACGCCGACACCGCCCGCCACACCGGGAGCGGACGCAGCACCCGGTACCGGCGGTACGGCAGCTCCAGGTATTCCGGCGGCAGGCTGCGCCGGGTGAACGCGGTGCCGTCCGGCGCCGCGACCCGGCCGGTGCCCGAGCCCAGCGCGTCGAGCACGGTGTCCGGGTCCAGCACGACCGGTTCCGCCGGCTCCGAGCAACCCTCCGGCACCGCCTCCGACGCGGGCCAGCGATGCCCGGCGGGGCCGGTGTACCGGCGTTCCCATTCGAGCTCGCCGAGCTCGGCCAGCGGGTCGTGGTCCGCGGTGAAGTCGTCGGGGCGCTCCGCTCCGTCCGGCTCCTCCGCGGGGCCCGCGACCTCGCCGGAGCGCACCCTGCCCAAGGCGTCGCGATCATCGACGAGGTCCGCGCGGGGATGGTCCCGCGGCGGGAACCTGCGCCCGGCCAGCGGATCCACGGCCGCGCCCGGAGTCGGGAGCTCGCGGCTGGCGCTGGCCGCGGCGACCGGGAGATAACCGATCGGGAACTGGTGCAGCATGAACGCCACGGCTTCCTTGCGGTCACCTTGGCGAGGGCGCGCGGCGGCGTCGGCGTGCTGCTCCGCGGGCCCGCCCGGCCGCTGCCCGTAGTGCCGGTGACCGGGCAAGCGCCCTCCCGGGCCGGGCGCGGGCCCGCGCTGGTCGTGCCGCCCCACCTGCGACCCGGGTCGACCGGGCTGGTCCGGCCGGTTCGAGTGCGCCGCACGACCTTGCCCACCGGCCTGGTTCGGCGTCGCCGGACCACCCGCGTGCCCCGGGCCACGCTGCTGAGCGGCGCCCTGCTGGCCTGGAAGCCGTCCGGGCTGCGCCGGTGCGGCGGACCGCGCCGCCGCGCCGAACCCGCTCGCGCCGTGCGGCGGCCGTCCCTGCGCCCCGGCGAACCCGCCCGCCTGCGCCGGACCGCTTTGCGCCGCCACCGGAGGCGCGGAAGACCACGCCTGGCGCACCGGGTGCGGTGCGGTCACCGAAGCCGGATCGACATCCCCGGGAACCCACCCCGCTCCGGGCTGCGCGCCGGAACCGCGCGCCTGCACCGAGACCGGCCCCGTGTGCTCGCCGTCGCCGCGCCACGGCCCGTCCGCACGGCCGTTCCCGGCGGCGCCCTCATCCGCCCGCGACGGCGCCGAGTCCGCGGCTGCACCGGTCGTGCCCGACGCCGAGTCCTCGTCGGCACGGCCCGCCGGCTCGTCGTTGGCCACGGCCACTCCCCTTTCCGCAGACGCCACCGGCGCCGCTGGGCACCGCTTCGGTCGAGCACCGCCGGGGCGCGTCCCCACGTGCCGCGTTCGGCACGTGGGACCGGGCAGCCCGTGGGACGCACGCCGCGCGTAGATGGTTCCATGCCGATCCTCCCCCGCCCGAGCCGGACCACGCACCGTCCGCCGCCCGGCGCAGCCGGGCTGCGATGATCCGGGCATGGTGGCGATCGCGTACGACGACCTCACGCCCGGCCGGGTCTTCGACCTGGGCACGGTGCGAATCGACCGGGACGAGATGGTGGAGTTCGCCCGGCGCTTCGACCCGCAGCCGTTCCACTTGGACGAGGAGGCGGGCAAGCGCTCCGTGCTCGGCGGCCTGTGCGCCTCCGGCTGGTACACGTCCTCGCTGTGGATGCGGGCCTACGTCGACCACGTGCTGGCCGACTCCACCTCGCAAGGATCGCCCGGCGGCAACGAGCTGACCTGGTCCGCGCCGGTGTTCCCCGACGACGAGCTGCGATTCGGCATGACCGTCAACAGTGCTCGGCTGTCGAAGAGCAAGCCCGGGTTGGGGCTGGTGGAGATCAGCGGTACCGCCGACCGCGGCGAGGATCGGGTCATGCGGTTCACGTTCCTCGGGATGTTCGGTACGCGTTCTTGACGTGGGTTCGGCTTGGCGGGTGAGGTGGGTTTTAGGGCCTTCCCCGGTTTGGGCGTGTGGTTGCTGTGGTGCGGTGGAAGGTCTTTTTTACTGAGTGCTTCCA
>NZ_JAPFGB010000055.1 GCF_026241095.1 Saccharopolyspora sp. NFXS83
GATGAGTATTGTCGGCGGTGTCCTACTCTCCCACACCCTATCGAGTGCAGTACCATCGGCGCTGGAGGGCTTAGCTTCCGGGTTCGGAATGGGACCGGGCGTTCCCCGCTCCGCTAAAACCACCGACAAACCACATACACCACAACCAACCAACATTCTGGTCACCCTGTGATGAAACCTATTCTCAAATCAACACACAACCAATGGTTGCTGCCTCAGATACCGTATAGTGGATGCGTAGCAATCTTTGTGAACAAGTCCTCGGCCTATTAGTACCCGTCCACTCCACACATTACTGTGCTTCCATGCCGAGCCTATCAACCCCATCATCTCTAGGAGGCCTTAACCCACAAAGGGGTGGGAGACGTCATCTTGGAACAGGCTTCCCGCTTAGATGCTTTCAGCGGTTATCCCTCCCGAACGTAGCCAACCAGCCGTGCTCCTGGCGGAACAACTGGCACACCAGAGGTCCGTCCGTCCCGGTCCTCTCGTACTAGGGACAGCCTTCCTCACATCTCCTACGCGCGCGGCGGATAGGGACCGAACTGTCTCACGACGTTCTAAACCCAGCTCGCGTGCCGCTTTAATGGGCGAACAGCCCAACCCTTGGGACCAACTCCAGCCCCAGGATGCGACGAGCCGACATCGAGGTGCCAAACCATGCCGTCGATATGGACTCTTGGGCAAGATCAGCCTGTTATCCCCGGGGTACCTTTTATCCGTTGAGCGACACCGCTTCCACCTGCCAGTGCCGGATCACTAGTCCCTGCTTTCGCACCTGCTCGACCTGTCAGTCTCACAGTCAAGCTCCCTTATACACTTACACTCAACACCTGATGACCAACCAGGCTGAGGGAACCTTTGGGCGCCTCCGTTACTCTTTGGGAGGCAACCGCCCCAGTTAAACTACCCACCAGGCACTGTCCCTGAACCCGATCAGGGTCCGAGGTTCAGATGCTCAGAACGACCAGAGTGGTATTTCAACAACGACTCCACACCCACTAGCGTGAACGCTTCACAGTCTCCCACCTATCCTACACAAGCCGCACCGAACACCAATACCAAGCTATAGTAAAGGTCCCGGGGTCTTTCCGTCCTGCCGCGCGAAACGAGCATCTTTACTCGTACTGCAATTTCACCGGGCCTGTGGTCGAGACAGCGGAGAAGTCGTTACGCCATTCGTGCAGGTCGGAACTTACCCGACAAGGAATTTCGCTACCTTAGGATGGTTATAGTTACCACCGCCGTTTACTGGCGCTTAAATTCTCCGCTTCACACCGAAGTGCTAACGGGTCCTCTTAACGTTCCAGCACCGGGCAGGCGTCAGTCCGTATACATCGTCTTACGACTTCGCACGGACCTGTGTTTTTAGTAAACAGTCGCTTCTCCCTGGCCTCTGCGGCCACCACCAGCTCCCACCGCAAGGGTGATCACCAGCCGTGGCCCCCCTTCTCCCGAAGTTACGGGGGCAATTTGCCGAATTCCTTGACCACAGTTCACCCGACCGCCTCGGTATACTCTACCTGACCACCTGTGTCGGTTTCGGGTACGGGCCATGCACACACATCGCTAGAGGCTTTTCTCGGTAGCACGGGATCACTGACTTCACCACAACGGCTACGCGTCACCCCTCACCCTTCACGCCGCCCGGATTTACCTAGACGACAGGCTACAGGCTTACACCAGTACTACCACTCACTGGCACAGCTACCCCACTACGTCACCCCATCACTTGACTACCGCGGAATCAGGTCCCATGCACTCACACAACAACTCCGAAGAGCCACCATGCTCGCGGATGGTTAGTCTCAACCGTTTCACCATGGGCGCGTGCACACGGGTACGGGAATATCAACCCGTTCTCCATCGACTACGCCTGTCGGCCTCGCCTTAGGCCCCGACTCACCCTGGGCGGACGAACCTGCCCCAGGAACCCTTAGTCAATCGGCGGCAGAGATTCTCACTCTGCTCTCGCTACTCATGCCTGCATTCTCACTCCCACACACTCCACACCACGGTTACCCGGATGCTTCACCGCATGCAGGACGCTCCCCTACCCAACCAAGCAAAACTTGATTGACACGGCTTCGGCGGTGCACTTCAGCCCCGCTACATTGTCGGCGCAGGACCACTTGACCAGTGAGCTATTACGCACTCTTTCAAGGGTGGCTGCTTCTAAGCCAACCTCCTGGTTGTCTGGGCAATCCCACATCCTTTCCCACTGAGCGCACACTTAGGGGCCTTAGCCGGTGTTCTGGGCTGTTTCCCTCTCGACGATGAAGCTTCTCCCCCACCGTCTCACTGCCACGCTCAACCCAGGCGTATTCGGAGTTTAGCTGACGTCAGTAACCCATAAGGCCCATCAACCAACCAGTGCTCTACCCCACCCAGGCAACACGCAACGCTGCACCTAAATGCATTTCGGGGAGAACCAGCTATCACGGAGTTTGATTGGCCTTTCACCCCTACCCACAACTCATCCCCCAGGTTTTCAACCCTGGTGGGTTCGGGCCTCCACACGGTCTTACCCGCGCTTCACCCTGGCCATGGGTAGATCACTCCGCTTCGGGTCTGCACCACGCGACTCACACGCCCTCTTCAGACTCGCTTTCGCTCCGGCTACCCCACACAAGGTTAACCTCGCCACGCAGCAGCAACTCGCAGGCTCATTCTTCAAAAGGCACGCCATCACACACGACAAACGCATGCTCTGACGGATTGCAGGCACATGGTTTCAGGAACTATTTCACTCCCCTCCCGGGGTACTTTTCACCATTCCCTCACGGTACTATCCACTATCGGTCACCAGGAAGTATTTAGGCTTAGCGAGTGGTCCCGCCAGATTCACAGCACCCTCCACGGAAACGCTGCTACTCGGGAACACCACCACACGCGCCATGTGCATTTTCGCCTACGGGACTCTCACCCACTCCGGCCAGGCATCCCAACCTGTTCAACTAACACACACAACCACGCTGAAGAGCCGGCAGCCTCCTCCAGTAATGCCCCACAACACCGAACACGCAACCCCTGCCAGGTATCCCACGCGCCCGGTTTAGCCTCCTCCGCTTTCGCTCGCCACTACTCACGGAATCACCAGTGTTTTCTCTTCCTACGGGTACTAAGATGTTTCACTTCCCCGCGTTCCCCCCGCAACCCTATACATTCAGGAAGCGGTAACCCGACATCACTCGGGCTGGGTTTCCCCATTCGGACATCCTCGGATCACAGCTCGGTTGACAGCTCCCCGAGGCATTTCGCAGCCTCCCACGTCCTTCATCGGCCCCTGGTACCAAGGCATCCACCATGTGCCCTACATAACTTGGCCACAAAGATGCTCGCATCCACTATACAGTTCTCAAACAACAACCGAAAAAACACAACACGTGTGTTCCCTCAGACACCCAACAGCGTGCACGACGACGATCAAAACCAAGTGGCATTTCCACTAATCCTATGAGCCTTCCAGACAGAGGAACACACGCCCTCTACACCCGGAACACCCCACAACCCGGTCACCCAGGCCATGGATGTGATAATGCTCCTTAGAAAGGAGGTGATCCAGCCGCACCTTCCGGTACGGCTACCTTGTTACGACTTCGTCCCAATCGCCAGTCCCACCTTCGACCACTCCCCCCACAAGGGTTGGGCCATGGGCTTCGGGTGTTACCGACTTTCATGACGTGACGGGCGGTGTGTACAAGGCCCGGGAACGTATTCACCGCAGCACTGCTGATCTGCGATTACTAGCGACTCCGACTTCACGGGGTCGAGTTGCAGACCCCGATCCGAACTGAGACCGGCTTTAAGGATTCGCTCCACCTCACGGTATCGCAACCCTCTGTACCAGCCATTGTAGCATGTGTGAAGCCCTGGGCATAAGGGGCATGATGACTTGACGTCATCCCCACCTTCCTCCGAGTTGACCCCGGCAGTCTCCTGCGAGTCCCCACCACTACGTGCTGGCAACACAGGACAAGGGTTGCGCTCGTTGCGGGACTTAACCCAACATCTCACGACACGAGCTGACGACAGCCATGCACCACCTGCACACAGGCCACAAGGGAAACCCCCTCTCAGGGGCGATCCTGTGCATGTCAAACCCAGGTAAGGTTCTTCGCGTTGCATCGAATTAATCCACATGCTCCGCCGCTTGTGCGGGCCCCCGTCAATTCCTTTGAGTTTTAGCCTTGCGGCCGTACTCCCCAGGCGGGGCGCTTAATGCGTTAGCTACGGCACAGGAACCGTGGAAACAGTCCCCACACCTAGCGCCCACCGTTTACGGCGTGGACTACCAGGGTATCTAATCCTGTTCGCTCCCCACGCTTTCGCTCCTCAGCGTCAGTATCGGCCCAGAGACCCGCCTTCGCCACCGGTGTTCCTCCTGATATCTGCGCATTTCACCGCTACACCAGGAATTCCAGTCTCCCCTACCGAACTCAAGTCTGCCCGTATCGACCGCACGCCCACCGTTAAGCGGCAGGTTTTCACGGCCGACGCGACAAACCGCCTACGAGCTCTTTACGCCCAATAATTCCGGACAACGCTCGCACCCTACGTATTACCGCGGCTGCTGGCACGTAGTTAGCCGGTGCTTCTTCTACACCTACCGTCACCCGAAGGCTTCGTCGATGTCGAAAGAGGTTTACAACCCGAAGGCCGTCATCCCCCACGCGGCGTTGCTGCGTCAGGCTTTCGCCCATTGCGCAAGATTCCCCACTGCTGCCTCCCGTAGGAGTCTGGGCCGTGTCTCAGTCCCAGTGTGGCCGGTCACCCTCTCAGGCCGGCTACCCGTCGTCGCCTTGGTAGGCCATCACCCCACCAACAAGCTGATAGGCCGCGGGCTCAACCTGCACCGCCGGAACTTTCCACACACAGACCATGCGGCCATGTGTCCTATCCGGTATTAGACCTCGTTTCCAAGGCTTATCCCAGAGTGCAGGGCAGATTACCCACGTGTTACTCACCCGTTCGCCACTCATCCACCCCGAAGGGCTTCAGCGTTCGACTTGCATGTGTTAAGCACGCCGCCAGCGTTCGTCCTGAGCCAGGATCAAACTCTCCAACAATGTTTAGAGAAAAATCCTGCCCCGAAATAAACGAGGCACCCCGACTCCCAAAGAAGCCGAGGCAAAAATCAATTAAATGAGTTACCACTCATCATCATCGGCACGCTGTTGAGTTCTCAAAGAACACACCCACACCATCACCCACAACCCTCATTCAGGGCCGCGAACTCCGGGGAGTCGTTTTCGTCTTTCGTTCTTGCGATGTTTCAAACTCTAGCAGGCCCGATTTTCGGCCGTTTCAGGGGGGTCAACCTCGCGGTCACCCGCACCCCGG
>NZ_JAPFGB010000056.1 GCF_026241095.1 Saccharopolyspora sp. NFXS83
CGCCGGGACCGGCGCGGACGTCGTGGCGTTCGAGGCCACCGGCCGGAAACGCCCTCCCGGAGGCCGCCGATCATGCCGGGGCGTGCTCCGAGCCGCCGCCCGGCGCCGCCGCGGGGTCCGCGGTGGGGGAAGGTGGGGAACGCCCCAGGGCACCGCCACCGGTACGACGGCCGCCTGCGGTTTGGCACACTGCAAAGGCACCTGAGCGCGCGATCGCCGACCACACGACCACACGACCGCCGATCGCCGGTCGACGGGCGCCGGCAACGACGTCAACGCGGACGCGGCGTACCGCTGCGCTCGGAGGAACACCTGGAGGTTGCGTGACGCCCAACATGCCCACGTCCGGCACTGCGTTCGCCGGTGGCGGGCACGCCGACGCCGTGACCCGCGGCAACGGCGGGCACGTGCGGGAGACCGAGCCCGCGACGATCGCCACGCTGCACGGCACCGTGCAGCGGATCGCGGCCAACGTCGAGCGGGTCCTCGTCGGCAAGCCCGAAGTGGTGCGGATCGCACTGGTGACGCTGCTCGCCGAAGGCCACCTCCTCGTGGAGGACGTGCCGGGCGTGGGCAAGACCTCGCTCGCCAAGGCGCTCGCCCGCTCCATCGACTGCACCGTGAACCGGATCCAGTTCACCCCGGACCTGCTGCCCAGCGACATCACCGGTGTCTCGCTCTACAACCGGCAGGCCGAGAGCTTCGAGTTCCGGCCCGGTCCGGTGTTCGCGAACATCGTCGTCGGCGACGAGATCAACCGCGCGTCCCCGAAGACCCAGTCCGCCCTGCTGGAATGCATGGAGGAGGACCAGGTCACGGTCGACGGCGAGACCTACGCGCTGGACGCGCCGTTCATGGTGATCGCCACCCAGAACCCGATCGAGATGGAAGGCACCTACGCGCTGCCCGAGGCGCAGCGCGACCGGTTCACCGCGCGGGTGTCCATCGGCTATCCCGATCAGCAGGCCGAACTGGCGATGGTCGACGAGCACACCGGCCGCGAGCCGATGGAGCAGCTGCGCCCGGTCGCCGACGCCGACCAGGTCCGCGCGCTGCTGCGCGCGGTGCGCGGGGTGCACGTGAGCACCGAGCTGCGCCGCTACGTGATCGACCTGGTCACCGCCACCCGCACCTTGCCGGAGTTGCGGCTCGGTGCCTCCCCCCGGTCCACCTTGCAGCTGGTGCGCGCGGCCCGCGCGCAGGCCGCGCTGTCGGGGCGGGACTACGTGATCCCGGACGACGTGCAGAACGTCGCGGTGCCGGTCCTGGCGCACCGGCTGGTGCTGACCAGCGAGGCACGGGCGACTCGTCGTTCCGCTTCCGACCTGGTGGGGTCGCTGCTGCGCCGGGTCGAGGTGCCGCGCGGCGACACCGGGCCCCGGCGGTAGGCCCGTGCTGTCCGGCCTGACCGTCCGGGGCCGCTGCCTGCTCGCCGCGGGCGTGGCCGCGGCGGTGTGCTCGCTCGTGCTCGACGAACGGGACCTCCTGCGGATCGCGGCGTTCGTCGTGGTGCTGCCGCTGCTGGCGCTGCTGCTGGCGGGCCGGGCGCGACACGGCGTGCGGGTCCGGCGGGAGGTGCTGCCGGGGCGGGTTCCGGTCGGCGGGAACGTCGCGGTGCGCCTGCACGTCACGGGCTCCGGCGGGGTGCCGGTCGGCGGGCTGCTGCTGGAGGACGGCGTGCCGCACGCGCTCGGCGGACGGCCTCGGTTCCGGCTGGACCACGTGCGCCGGTCGGGGGCGGTGCTGGAGTACCCGGCCAGCCCCGGGCTGCGCGGCATCCACCAGATCGGCCCGTTGCGCACCCGGATCGGCGATCCGTTCGGGCTCACCGAGTTCGAGCACGAACTGGCAGGCCGCAGCCGCCTGGTGGCGGTGCCGAAGGTGGTGCCGCTGGGCGGGTTGCCCGCCGGTTCCGGGCTCGGCACCGGGGAGGACGGTTCGACGCGGCTGCGGGCCGGGCACGGCGACGACGACACGATGGTCCGCGAGTACCGGCACGGCGACGACATCCGGCGCGTGCACTGGAAGAGCACCGCGAAGCGGGACGAGCTGATGGTGCGCGTCGAGGAGCGTCCGTGGCACGGCGGCGTGACGGTGCTGCTCGATCGGCGGTCGGCCGCGCACCGCGGGACGGGTGCGGCGGCGAGCCTGGAGTGGGCGGTGTCGGCTGCCGCCAGCATCTGCGCGCACCTGCACGCGAACGGCCAGCAGGTCCGGCTGGTCACGGAGGACGCCGCGACGCTCAGCGGTGGCCCCGGGCCGTTCGACGGCGGCCAGGACGATTCGGCGATGCTGGACGCGCTGGCGGCGGTGCGCCCGTCGGCGCAGCGCGACTTGGTGTGCCCGCAGGATCCGGGCAGCGGTCAGGAGCTGATCGCGGTGCTGGGCGCCACGACCACCGCCGGTGTGCAGGAGTTGACCCGGCTGCGCCCGGAGCGGGCGCGCAGCCTCGCGCTGCTGCTGGACGTGCGGACGTGGGCCGGTGATCCGGCCGATGGTTCGTTCGCGCCGCAGCGCACAGCGGAGCGGTTGCGCGCTTCCGGCTGGACCGTGGTCGTCGTCGACGGGCCGCGGTCGTCGCTGGCGGGCGCGTGGGGCAGGTTGTGCCAGACCGCATCGGCCGGCACCGCGGGTTCGGGGGCGATGTCGTGAGCACTCGGGTTCGTCCGGCGAGCACGACGGCCGTGTCGACGCTGGCCGCCGTGGTGGCGACGCTGACCGCGTCGACGGCGTTCACCGGGATCCTCGGCGACGGCCGCTGGATCGTCCCGGCGGTGCTGGCGGTCGTCGTGGTCGGTGGCACCGGTCTGCTGGGGCGCACGTTGCGCTGGTGGACGCCGCTGATCGTGCCCGCGCAGGCGGCTGTGCTGGCGATGCTGCTGTCGGCGCTGTTCACCGGGCAGGCGCTGCTGGGCTTCCTGCCGGGGCCGGGTGCGCTCGGCGAGCTGTCCGGGTTGCTCGGCCAGGCGATGACGGTGGCGCGGGAGGGCGTTCCGCCCGTTCCGGTGGAGCTTCCGCTGCAGGTGCTGATCTGCCTCGGCTTGGGCGTGGTCGCGCTGCTGGTCGACGTGATCGCGGTGAGCGGGGGTGTTCCCGCCGTCGCGGGGCTGGTGCTGCTGTGCGTGGTGGCGATCCCCGCGTCGCTCGCGCCGAACATGCTGCCGTGGTGGACGTTCGTGGCGGGCGCCGCCGGTTTCGCGTTGCTGCTGGCGTGCTCCGGCAGGCATCGCCATGGCAGCGGCGGCCGGGAGGAGCTGGGCCGCCGGGGGGTGGCGCTGGCCGCCGCGGCCGGGGTGGTCTCCCTGATCACGGGTGTCGTGTTCACCGGGGTGGGCACCGAGGGCCGGTTGCCGGGTGGCGCCGCCACGGGCTACGGCTCGGGCACCGGCGGGATCGGGTTGCGGCCGTTCACGTCGCTGCGCGGCCAGCTCGACCGGGACAGCCCGGTCGACCTGTTCCGGGTGAGCGGGTTGCCCGAGCCCACGTACCTGCGGGCGATGACGTTGCAGCACTTCGACCCGGGCCGCGGTTGGGAGCTCGGCACGCTCAACGCCGGGGTGGACGCCCGTGAGCCGCTGCCGTTGCCGACCGGCACGGACATGCTGGCGCAGGGCCCGTCGGCGACGGTGAACATCGATCCGGTCGGTTACCGCGATCCGTGGCTGCCGATCTTCGGCGTGCCGCGGTCCGTGGACGGGATGGGTGATCAGTGGCGCTACGACCCGGGCAGCGGCGTCGTGTTCACCCAGACCCGCCAGGAGAGCAGGCCGTACGTGGAGACGGTCACGTTGCCGTCTCCCACTCCGCAGCAGCTGCGCGAGGCGAACGGTCCGGCGGACGTCGCCCCCGAGTACTTGAACACTGACGGCGTTTCGCCGCGCATCGCGGAGCTGGCCCAGCGCCTCACCGCGGACGCGCCGACCGACTTCGACAAGGCCGTGGTGCTGCAGCGGTTCTTCACCGACCGCTCGAACGGTTTCCGGTACGACCTGAGCACCGGCCCGTCGACGAGCGGGAACGCCCTGGAGGACTTCCTGTTCCGCGGCAAGCGGGGATTCTGCGAGCAGTTCGCCTCGTCGATGGGCGTGCTGCTGCGTTCGGCGGGCGTGCCCGCTCGGGTCGCGGTCGGGTTCACTTCCGGCTACCGCGACGGCGACGAGCGCGTGATCAGCACGAACGACGCGCACGCCTGGGTGGAGGCGTACTTCCCGCAGTACGGCTGGGTCACGTTCGACCCGACTCCGCTGGCCGACGGCCGCACGGCGCTGCCGCAGTACTTGAACCCGCCCGCACCCGCTCCCGCTCCGGCCCCGGACGCGAGCCAGGAGCAGCAGCCGGCGGAGTCCACCGCCCCCCAGCCGGAGACTCCCGCCCCCGGTGACTCCGAGCAGGCCTCGGCTCCGGAGGCGCAGCGTCCGGGTTCCGGTGGCGTGTGGGTCGCGACCGGCCTCGTCCTGTTGGCGGCGCTGCTGCTGGTCATGGCCCCCGCGGCGCTGCGCGAGATCAGGCGCAGGCGGCGGCTGACCGCGATCCACGCGGGTGCGCCCGGCGCCGCGGGCTTGGCCTGGCGCGAGCTGCTGGACGAGTTCACCGACCGCGGCGGCGCCCCCGCCGACACTTCCGCGACGGTGCGCTCCACCGCGGCCTCCATCATCGGTGCCCACGACCTGGACGACACCGCCGCCCGAGCGGTCCACGACCTGGTCACCGCAGTGGAACGAGAGTGGTACGCCCCCGCGGACCACCCCACGACCACCACCGCACCGTCCCCCGC
>NZ_JAPFGB010000057.1 GCF_026241095.1 Saccharopolyspora sp. NFXS83
AACGACTGCGCCGCGAGGTGCATCGCCACCAACGACGACGAACACGCCGTGTCGACCGTGACCGCCGGGCCTTCCAAACCGAACGTGTACGCGATCCGTCCGGAAGCCACGCTGCCCGCCGCGCCGCTGGACAGGAACCCCTCCAGCCCGTCCGGCACGTCGGTCAACCGGGAGAAGTAGTCGGTCATGCTCAGGCCGGCGAACACTCCGGTGCGGCTGCCTCGCAGCGTCCGCGGGTCGATACCGGCCCGCTCGAACGTTTCCCACGCCGACTCCAGCAACAACCGCTGCTGCGGATCCATCGCGATGGCTTCGCGCGGGCTGATGCCGAAGAACGCCGAGTCGAACCCGGCGACGTCATCCAGAAACCCACCCTCGACGACATAGCTCTTCCCGACGGCGTCCGGATCGGCATCGTAAAGACCCTCGACATCCCAACCGCGATCCGTCGGAAAGCCCGACACCGCATCGGTTCCCGTATCCACCAGCCGCCAGAGATCCTCCGGACCCGCGACACCACCCGGCAACCGGCAACTCATCGCCACGATCGCAATAGGCTCGCGGGCCGCTGCGGTCGCTTCCTGGTGGAGGCGACGCAGGCGATCGTTGTCCTTCAAGGACGCCCGAAGCGCGGCGACGACCTTCTCCGACTGCGTGTCCATCGATTTCCTTCCATTTCGCGGCTCGATGTCACGGCTCGGCGCGCTCGAGTGCCATCTCGACGAGGCCGTCGAGGTCCAGTTCATCGACGTCCGCCCCGGCGTCGCCGTCGCGGACATCGTCGGGGGGTGCCGACTCGCTGGCACTTTCCGCGAGCCGGAGCAGGGGCTCCAGCAACCCCAGGTCGCGGAACCGGCTGACCGGGATCGTCGCCAGCGCGTGTTGGATCCGCGCTTCGAGCGTGGGTGCGTCGTGCAGCTTCGCGAACAGCCGTTCGGCCACCGCGACCGGTGTCGGGTAGTCGAACACCAGCGTGGCGGGCAGCCGCACCCCGGTGGCCTTCGTCAGCCGGTTGCGCAACTCCACGGCGGTCATCGAGTCGAATCCGGCGTCCTTGAACGCCAGCTCGCCGTCCACACAGTCGACGGCAGCCAACCCGAGGACCTCGGCGGCATGCGTGTGCACGAGGTCGACGAGGAAAGCAACGCGCTGGTCCTCGGCCATCATGGCCAGCCGACGGCCGAGATCTCCCGCCTCGCCGGCTCCCGCAGCGCTCCGGCGCACCGGTCCGGACCGGCCCACCACCCCACTCAGGATCGGCGGCAGGTCACGGGCGCGGCGCAGGTCGGTGATGTCCCAGCGGGCGGCCAGGACGTGGGCCCGTTCAGCTCGCCGAGCCGAGTCGAACAGGGCCAAGCTCTCCTCGTCCGCCGAGGGGACCAAGCCCCAGGCGATGGACGAACCCGGCAGCCCTTGAGCCCGCCGGTGCCGGGCGAACGCGTCGAGGAAGGCGTTGGCCGCCACGTAGCCGCCCAGCCCCGCAGTGCCGAGGACCCCAGCCGCCGAAGAGAACGTCACGAACTCCGACAGGCCCTCCCCTGCGGTGAGGTCGTGGAGGTTGACCACGGCGTCGACATTGGCCCGCAATACCGCCGCCAGCCGTTCCGGCGTCGTCGACGCCATGACGTCCTCGTCCAGCATCCCTGCGGCGTGCACGACAGCTGTCAGCGCATGCCCGGCCACCGTCGCCGCCAGAGCGTCGCGGTCGGCGGCATCGCACGCCACCAGGGTGACCCGCGCCCCCATCCCCGTCAGCTCGGTGACCAACTCCGTCGCTCCGGATGCGGCTTCCCCGTGCTGGCCGATCAGCAGCAGGTCACGCGCACGGTGCGCGGTCACCAGGTGCCTGCACACCATCGCGCCGAGCGCCCCGGTCGCGCCGGTGACCAGCACCGTGCCCTCGGCAACGCCGGTCTCCGGCGATTCCCGCGTCGTGATCCGCACGACCCTGGGCACCGACACCATTCGGCCGCGCACGGCCACCTCGGGCTCCCCGATCGCCACGGCCAACGGGAGCGATACCGCGCCTTCGTCGTCGATATCGACCAGGACGAACCGGTCCGGGTTCTCCGACTGGGCGGAGCGGACCAAATCCCACACCGCGGCGCCGGGCAGGTCGGTGACGTCGTCCACCGCGCCGCGGGTCACGAACACCAGAGGAACGTCGTCGACGCTCCGGTCGGCCAGCCACGATTGCAGCAGCGCCAACGTCTCCGCGGTCGCGGTGTGCACCGCGTCGGCGATACCGCCTGCCGTGTCGTACGACCGTGCGACGACGGCGAACGCCGCCGCGTGCAGGTCGGTGACGGTGACACCGGCTGTCTCCAGCCCGGCCATCACGCCGAGGTCGTCGGGACCCAGTACCGCCCAATCGCCGATGATCGGTTGCGGTTGCTCCGCAACAGGTGTCCAGTCCACCCCGAACACGTCGTGGCGGGGGGGCCGGGCAGACTCCACTTCGGACACCGGCCGGAGCACCAGTTCTCCGATCGACGCCACCGGTTGTCCGGCCGCGTCGGCGAGTTCCACGGACACCGCGTCCGTACCGGCCGGGGACACCCGTACGCGCAGCGTGGAAGCGCCCACCGCGTGCAGCGAGACGTCCCGGAAGGCGAACGGCAACCGCGCCACCCCCTCGCCACTCAGACCGACGACTTGCAGCGCGGCGTCCAACAGAACCGGATGCAGGCCGAACCCGGCGGCGTCCACTCCCTTGGCCAGCGATACCTCGGCGAACATCTCGTCATCACGCCGCCACGCCACCGTCAGTCCGGAACCGTGCGCGTCGATGGTTTCGGCCCTGGTTGGTGGCCATTGTTTGGGCCAGGTCGGTGTGTCCTGGTGGTTTTGGGTCAGTGTGCCGGAGGCGTGCAGTGTCCATTGGTCGTTGGTGTGGGAGTGGACGGTCAGTGAGCGGCGTTTCGAGTCGTCGGGTGCGGTGACTGTCACTTGGATGGGGGTGGGGCCGTGTTCGTCGAGCACGAGCGGGGTTGAGAGCACCAGTTCTTCGATTCGGCCGCCGCCGATCTCGTCTGCGGCTCGTAATGCCAGTTCGAGGAATCCTGTGCCGGGGAAGAGGATCGATCCCAGGATTGTGTGGTCGGTGAGCCAGGGGTGGGTGTGCAGTGATAATTGGCCTGTCAGTAGTACTCCGCCTGTGTCGGCGAGTGTGACTGCTGCGGCCAGTAGTGGGTGATCGGTCGAGCCGAGGCCGGCGGAGGTGACGTCGCTGGCCGAGGGGGTGGCTTCGAGCCAGTATCGTTGGTGTTGGAACGGGTAGGTCGGTAGTTCCACGACGGTGCGACCTGCTCCGAACACAGCTTCCCATCGCGGGAGCACACCGCGGGTGTGCAGGTGGGCTAGTGCGGTGAGGGTGGCTGTGGGTTCCGGGGTGTTCTTGCGTAGTGATGTGACCGCGGTGATGTTCGGGTTGTCGGCGATCATCGTGGTCAGTGCGCCACCTGGTCCGACTTCGAGCAGGGTGGTGACTCCGTTGTCGTGGAGGGTTTGGATGTTGTCGGCGAAGCGGACGGTGTCGCGTACGTGGTGTACCCAGTATTCGGGGTTGGTGACGTCGGCGCCCACCACCGGAATCGTCGGCGTTCCGTAGGTCAGGTTTTCGGCGATGCGACGGAATTCGTCGAGCATCGGGTCCATCAGTGGTGAGTGGAACGCGTGGCTTACTCGTAGTCGTGTCGATTCGGGGAAGTGTGCGGCGATGTCGGTCACGGCTGTTTCTTCGCCGGAGATGACCACGGCGTCCGGTCCGTTCACGGCCGCGATGTTCACCCCGGGTCCGGGCAGTAACGGCAACACGTCGGCTTCGGAGCACCGGAGTGCGACCATCGCACCACCTGGCGGTAGTGCCTGCATCAACCTGCCACGAGCCGCCACCAGCGTCGCTGCGTCTGGTAACGACAGCACGCCGGCGACGTGAGCGGCGGCCAGTTCGCCGACGGAGTGGCCGATCAGGTAGTCCGGTGTGATGCCCCAGGACTCCCACAGCCGGAACAGGGCTACTTCGATCGCGAACAACGCCGGTTGGGCATGACCGGTGTCATCGATCGACCAGTCACCCACCTCGAAATACGACCACACCTCGTCGAAAACCCGGGCGAACACGGGGAACTCCTCATACAGCTCCCGCCCCATACCAGCCCGCTGCGACCCCTGACCAGGGAAGGCGAACGCCAACTTCCCCTCGGCCACCACACCCCGGGCCACAGTGGCGGCCGAACCCCCACCGGCC
>NZ_JAPFGB010000058.1 GCF_026241095.1 Saccharopolyspora sp. NFXS83
TCACTGCACACCCACCCCTGGCTCACCGACCACACAATCCTGGGATCGACCCTCTTCCCCGGCACAGGATTCCTCGAGTTGGCGTTACGGGCCGCAGACGAAGTCGGCGGCGGTCGGATCGAGGAACTCGAGTTGTCGGCCCCGCTGGTGCTGGCGTCCGCGGCGGTTCAGATCCAGGTGGCCGTGGCGTTGGCGGATGAGTCGGGCGGTCGTCCGTTCACGGTGCACTCGCGCGTGGATGGAGAGTGGCTGCTCCATGCGACGGGCGTTCTCGTGCCGGGTCCGCAAGGGGAGCCGGTGCGGTTGGAGCAGTGGCCGCCACCTGGCGCCGAACCCGTTGACGTGCAGGACTTTTACAGCGACCTGGCAGAGACGGGCTGGAATTACGGGCCGCTGTTCCAGGGTTTGACGGCGGCGTGGCGGTCCGGCGACGAGGTGTTCGCCGAGGTGGCCCTCCCGGATGGGGCGGTGACCACCGGGTTCGGTCTGCACCCGGCGCTGTCCGACGCCGCGTTGCACGCGGCGGGGCTCGGCGAAGCAGCGCGGATACCGGCTGCCTTCCGCGGCGTCTCCCTGTACGCGGTGGGCGCTTCCACGCTGCGCGTGCGGATCACCTCAACCGGCACAGACACGGTTTCGGTCGATCTCGCCGACGGCGCCGGGCAGCCGGTGGCCAGGATCGGTGAGTTGGTGCTTCGGCCCGTGTCCGAGGCGGAACTGATCGGATCCCGTACCGCCGGTCGCGATTTGTTGTTCGGTGTGGGTTGGGAGCCTGCTGCTGTTGGGCCGGTTGGGGTTGAGTGGGTTGTTCTGGGCCCCGACGACCTCGGCGTGGCAGGCGAGGCGCCTTCCTACGCTGACATCGCGTCCATGCCGGTGGTGCCGCCTGGGGCGGTGGTGGTCGCGCGGACGTACGAGGGTGATCTGGCTGCGGCGGTGCACACGGCGACGCGCGACACGCTGGTGTTGTTGCAGGAGTGGTTGGCCGATCCTCGTTTGGACGATGTGCCGTTGGTGTTCGTGACTCGTGGTGCGATCGCGGCGTCCCACGAGGAGGACGTCACGAATCTGCCGGGTGCGGCGGTGTGGGGGTTGGTGCGGTCGGCGCAGTCGGAGAACCCCGGCCGGTTCTTCCTGGTCGATGTCGATGATGCGGGGTCGTTGCCGGGTGGGGTGGTGGTCGGGGAGCCGCAGCTGGCTGTTCGTGGGGGGGCGTTGTTGGTGCCCCGTCTCGGGCGGGTGGCGGTGGAGGGTTCGTCGGGGGCAGGTGTTTCGGAAGGCACGGTGTTGGTCACCGGGGCCACCGGAACCCTCGGTGCTCTGGTCTGCCGGCATCTCGTGGCCGTGCACGGCGCAC
>NZ_JAPFGB010000059.1 GCF_026241095.1 Saccharopolyspora sp. NFXS83
TGAGGTTCCCCCGTGATGCCGGAGACTTGGTTATCTGGCGATGGCTTGGGCTGGTTCGATGGGCTGGGAGTCGTGTTGGGCATGCTCATATTCGTCGGGTGACAGGCCGCCGAGACCATGCTGGATACGGCGGGGCTTGTACCAGCCGTCGATGTAGCGGAACAGTGCTGTGTCGGCCTCGGCTCGGGTGGCGAAGGTCGTACCTGGCCAGTACACGAGTTCGATCTTGATGGTCGACCACAAGTTCTCCGCGAGGGCGTTGTCGTAGGAATCGCCGACGGAACCGGTTGAGGGTGCGATGCCGGCATCGGCGAGCCGTTGGGTGAACCGGATCGCGGTGTATTGGCATCCTTTGTCGCTGTGATGGATCAGCTGTCCGTCGTGCACGTCGCGGGACCACAGTCCGTAGTCCAGTGCGGCCAGTACGAGGTCGGTGTCGGCTCGGATGGCGGTTTTCCAGCCGACGATGCGGTTGGAGAACGCATCGCGTACCGAGGCCAGCCACAGCACGCCCTCTCCGGTGCTCAGCCGGGTCAGATCGGCGACCCAGAGCCGGTTCGGCGCAGTGGCCGCGAAGTCACGCTCGACCAGGTCGGGTGCGGCCGTGTGGGCGGGGTTCTGCCGTGTGGAGCCGGTTTTCCAGCCCTTGCGCAGGTGCGCGCCAACGAGCCCGTTGTCCCGCATGAGGCGTTCCACGCGCTTGCGGGAACACCGCACCCCTTGCCGACGCAACTGAAGCCATACCCGCGGAGACCCGTAGGTGTCGGCGAACTCGTGCGCTGACCGGATCTGTGTGATCCGTTCCAGCAATTCCGCGTCGTCGCGGTGGCGCCGCGAGGGCGCTGCGGCGCGGGCGCGCCAGTCGTAGTAGGTCGAGGCCGGGATGCCCAGGACCCGTAGTACGAGACCGACCGAGAAATCATGGTCATCGATGAAGCTCATGACCGCCTCCGGGTCGGGTCGATCTCGCCGGCAAAATAAGCACTCGCCGCCCGCAACACGTCGTTGACCCGCTGGAGCTCGGCGTTCTCCCGCCGCAGACGGCGGTTCTCCTCGGCCATGTCCGTCGTCGGCCGGTCCTGCCGCTCGCCGGCATCGGCCTCGTCCTGGCGAATCCAGTTCCGCAACGCCTCCGGATGCACGTTCAGCTGCTCGGCCAATCGCCGGATCACCGGCTTGGGGTCCGACTCCCGATACAACCGAACCGCGCGTTCCCGCAGCTCATCCGGATACTTCTTCGGTGCTGCCACAACGACTTCCTTCCTCGGTCTGCACGAGCAGACCAGACTCGGAAGCCTCCGGACAAACGGGGGAAGCTCA